>JBELAH010000009.1:0-142699 GCA_049509035.1 Acidobacteriaceae bacterium | reverse complement strand
TTCTGCTTCCGCTACGCCCTCCGGGCTACGCTCCAGCAGAACCCAACTCCCTCAACATCAACGTCCCAGGGGGTGGACCAAAACAAACCGCCGAAGTGGGCCAAGCCAAGTTGCCAAACTCATCCCCCTGAGTCTCAGCGCGGTTGGGGGTACAGGTCGAGGTAAGGTCGAGCAAAGGTGGGGTTGAGGTGCGGGTAGAGGTGGGGTAGAGGGCGAGTACGGGACAGGCACAGCCAACGCGATTCGTCGCGCCGTCATGTTGCCAGTGAGACCGGCTCTCAATAGGTATATGGATGGAAGGAGACGCGATGAGCGACGATCTAGACGAGTGGAAGGCGCGACTGCGAAAGAGGTTGGCCGTCGTCGCGGGTGACTGGCCGTATCAGGTGAGAATCGCGGCAATCAAGTCTGTGCAGAGCATGTTGGACGCGGACAATCCATTGCGCCGTGAGTCGGCTGACGACCTCTTAGAGAGGGTGTTACGCCCGTGGGACAGGCGGATTTATTTGGTCGCGGGCCGGGGAGTAGAACGGCAGGTAACCCGGCCTCCTCTCGGTCTGCGTGATGTCTGGCAGTAATTGCGCACGCGTTCATAGGATAAAGTCTTTTACTAGAGCAATTTAGGTGTTGACGGTCGGACGATTCTGTGGTAGGATTTTAGTGATGGAGTTTGACTGGAAAGTCCTCCACTCCGGCCTGAAAAGGCACCCTGACAACTGAATAGCTATCGGTTTCCGATCCTTTCCCACCCGTGTGTTTAGACAGGTTGGTGCTTGTGTCTGTTCAAGCGTCTCCCCTGCACACGTGGGCAATGGGGAAATCGGAAACAGACCCCCTCACGCGGGGAAATAGGGAAATAGGGAAATGGAACAAGCTAACAGGAGAGAAGGAGAGAGAACTTCTTTCTTTTTATATATATAGCTATCTCGTTTCCCATTTCCCCATTTCCCTTTGCGTGGGTGGGGTGGGTGTCTGATGGGGAAATTTCCCATGAGACGCGACCAGAAGCGACAGCAACACATGCTCACGTGTAAGCACACGCGGCGGCAATGCCGGGCAACGTACTAATTCGCCCGACAGTATCACCAGCAGTACCAGCAGCAACTAGGAGAACAATGAACACTCAGACCCAACCAGAGGGCCATAAGGCCCCGTTTCAACTAACCTTCAAAACGCCCTTCAGTACCTTCCAAGAAGACGGTACCGCAACCCCAACACCCTTTCTCGTAGACGGCCTACTCACCGCAGGCGGCCTGTCTGTCTTGGGCGCAAAACCCAAGGCCGGGAAGTCGAGCCTGTCTCGGTACCTCGCCGTGGCAGTCGCCAAGGGAACGCCATTCCTCGGACGCGAGACGAAGCGAGGCGAGGTACTTCTGTGCAGTCTGGAAGACCCGCTCTCACATGTGGACAACTGCCTAGGTGCCCTTGGCTACGATCCTAAGTCGGATGCGAAGATTCAGATTGTCGAGCGCGTATCCTCCGACTTGAACGAATCTATCAAGGCCATACGCACCGCGCTCGTGACCATGCCAGATACCCGGCTGGTCGTCATAGACCATCTGGCGAAGCTGCTCAGACTCCCTGACCTAAGCGACTACATGCCGACGCTGCAAGGCATTGGATTGCTGCACGATCTTGCGCGGGCCTTTCCTCATGTCCATGTCCTCTGTCTCGCCCACTCGAAAAAGGTTAGGTGTGAAGACCCGTTCGACGGCATCCTTGGTTCGACCGCACTACGCGGGGAACCCGATACCAACCTTGTCATCTTGAATGAACGCGATTGCCGGGTGATTGTCACGGAGACCCGCATTGGCCGTGCAATCCCTGCGACCGTTCTCAGCGCAGACGTTGTGGAGAGTGCAGGCAGCAACGTTGTGCAGGGGTACTCTCTCGGCCAACTGTTTGAGCAGTGGGACGCCGACCAGAAAGAGAGCCTAGAGCAGAAGCAATCCACTATGTATGCGGGCCGGATCACGGATTACCTCGCAGGCCGTGAGGGGCAGACCGCGTTGCAGTCGGACGTGTTGAAGGCAGTTACGGGGAAAACACATCACCTCTTGAAGGCAATCAAGCACCTCGAAAGTGAAGGTGTCTTGTCAGCGAGTGGGACGCCAAAAACCCTGACGCTCGAAACGAGCGGCGTAGCTCTCAAGCTCTATCAGTTAGGGCCGAAAGGAAAGCAATGAACGCGAATAGAACCGTAGAGGAGCTTCAATCGTCATGGGGTTTGTTATTCCCCGGTGTGCAGGCCCCCGATGCTCGCACGTGGGCACTTTGGATCACGGAGTTTGGCACTGATACAGTGCGACGCTGCATAACCAAGCTAGCCCAGAGATACCGCAAATCCAGCGGAGACTTCGCCAGCGGGGAGAGCCTGTACAAGTTCGCAACCGTGCTTATGGGACGCATCAACCGTGAGCCAGAGCAGACGGGCAACAGTAAGCAGCACGCAGCACCAGCACCACCAAGTAAGGGCGGGCAGCACCCGCAGGAGACAGATGAACTATAGGGAATTCAACGAATCATTAGACGCTTTCATTTTCAAATTTCGTAACGCAGCTAAGACGCCGACCGAAGAGGCAGTAGAAAAAGGCATCGAACTAGTACGGAACGATCCAGAAGGATTCGCAAAACACTTCGCGCAAATCTTCGTAGCGCGACCCCGAATCGAAACACTATACCGGGACAATGTAGAGATGCTGCGTGGGGCCGCGTGCGATCAGTACCCGGCCATTTCCACGTACGACCTAAACGCATCGCTCAGCAGCTTGCACGCGAACCTCTGGGAGTACCGTGGCCCCGCGTCGTCAGCAGCTTTTCTCAAATGGGCTACAGCGTGGATCAAGCGACAGGCAGCACGCCTTGAGGCTTTTCACCGTATCCAGTCGGAGCATAGCAAGGTCGTATACGACGGCGTTTGGGATGTAGTGAACGCCAACAGAGACCTTGTGTTCTCTGACCTGACCATCACCATACAGCAGATCATGTCAACGGTCTGGCTGCGAGTGTGGGAAGAGATAGATTCCCTAATGGCCCCTGACCAGCCTGCGAAGGTTTCAACTAGGCTCTGGGATTTCGGCTACTGGGGCGGGCGAGCGTGGAAGACTGAACAGCTTCGACTTCGCAGTGTCCAGAAGGAACAATTCGACGCAGACCACAAGCCAGAACGGGCACTGCGCCCCAGCCTTGCCGCCATCGAAGCTGTACCTGCACCTGACACACCTGAGCCTGACTTTTGGGCGAAGGAGCTTGCGCCGGTAGAGACTGCGGAACCGGAAGTTAGCAACGTGCCCGCGCCCCCAGCAGGAAATTACCGCGCCTTGTTCTGTTCAAAGTGCGGAGGTATGGAGACCGTTCGAGCGATTGAAAACGACCGCGCCCAACTTGCGTGCGGACACTTTAGGTCTACGGACTGGCTACCAGCGGCAAAGCACGCTTGGTCTGCGGAGCAGGCACGGCTGCGTTCTGAGAACAAGCTAAGGCGCGTGGAAAAGAGGGCTGCGTAATGGCGGCCCGGCTTACCTTGGACGCGTTCGCAGCGGCCCATAAGCTCAAGGCCACTCTTGACGAGGACAGAACGCCGATCATCAAAGGGCGCGAGGGACATCTGTACGAGTACGGCAATCGACTTGGTTTGATGGTCATTGGTGAGCACGGCGCAAAGGCCGTCTCGCCTTTGAAGTGGGGGTTTGCTCGAAACACGTGCGAGCGTGCGGGGATGGAAGTTTTGATGGACGGCGAGTGCGAGGGCGCATTAGCCTTCGATCCCCGCGACGGCAAACTAGCCAAACTTGCGATCAAGGTCGCGGGGGCGCGTGCGCAGCGTGCGAGGTCTGTTGCGCAGATACGTCAGGCGAAGGCGTTGGAGAGGGCCGGAACCTGTCACCGATTCATGTGAGCACGGGCAAGAATGGGCAGCTTGCGGCCTAGAAGCGATCCGTCACGGGTGGATGGGGGGAAAGTACCATCCCATTCTAGCGACCCGCGATTCGGCCCATACGCTGTATGAGCCATTCAGCGCGGAACCGAGCACTCTCCCCGTCGCGGAATGTTGCTCGCTCTCTACATAGTAGAAAGGGCAGTTCGTTGCCCTCATCCCAATCACGCAAGCCGTAGAGCGTCAGACGACGCCAGCCAAGGAAACGGCAGACTCGCGTGATTAGGGAACCGCCTGCCCACAATCAGCCTGACAGATAACGATAGGGCACACTCCGCCCGCACTCTGTCACGGCCTGATTGGGCAGCCGGACGTACGCCCGTACGAGTACGCAGCAACACATTCCACGCAGGGAGGACAATGCAGTCGAATACAAATCACCGCTCACGTCAGGCGCAGCTACGCGAGCAAAAACGACAAGACACCTACCGACATTTCTATTTTCTGACGGAGCGCGTTATTGCGGCTTACGTTCGCATTTCAGAATTGCCGCTTCTGACCGCGATCACGTACGACCCAGACCTGCCCCCGCAGCACACGCTCTCTCGCTCATCCTTCGATTACAAGCTGGACATTGAGATTGCGACCTCGCAGGCATTGAGCGGTTTCCCGGCCCTGCAAAACGCGTGGCTCAAGCTTGCCGAGAATGGCAAAGTACCGGCTGCATTGGAGCGATCCATCGTCACGAAATGCGGACGCGTGTACGAAGAGCGAGGCTTGTGCCCAAACAAATACCTCCACAGCTTCAAACGTGGGAGGGTCGCATGAACCGCCGACGAACGAACCGCCGACGAATGCTATGTCCCACGTGTCGTACGTTGGAGAACGTGACCAAGATTGAAGGCGACTGCGTACACCTCGGATGTGGAGACACCCGCACCTATGGCCTGCTTCCATCGACCGGCGTGAGTCTTGAGGACATCATCTTGGGCACAGACGATTCAATTCGACTGTTCCCGGTCGATCTACGGGGGATGGTTCGATGACGGAGTGGGCTTGCAGACACATTCACGCTGCGACTCTAATCCGTTACGCACTTGGAGATGAGACGCATATCCGAACGGAGATAAATGAAGGTCGCGCAACCTGCGTCTTCAGTGACCGCGATAAAGCGCGTGAGCTACAGGCGGAGTTCTTTAGCGGGCCGGTCGCAGTCGGTGACATTCGAGCTTTTTTACAAGTAGCCGCGCAGATTCGCCAAACAATCAAGGCCGCCCATGATGCGGGCGGAGTGTGGAAGAGAGAGGATAGAGATGAGCACTACTAGAAGCATGTATGGAACAGAAAATTTTGAGGGTCAAGAGATCAACGGCCTACGTATCGAACAGATGATTGTGCGCAGGCCCGCGCCTAAATACAGCGCACGGTGCGTACGCTGCAATTGTGAGCAGACGGTAGGACAGCGAGAACTGACGAACGGAAATGCTGTATGCCGAAACTCAGACTGTGGACGGCAGCAACTCAGAGAGGAGTTGGAGGAAACACCGCGTAGGTATGCGCAGCGGTTGAAACGTGTCGAGCAACAGAAAATCGACGCTCTGGCAAATGAGGTGAAAACGACGGCCAGCAAGATTGCGCAACTCAAGCAGCAACAGATTTTGAAAGGTATTGACGATGAGTTTCCTTATGACCCGGAGACCCGAGAAATATCCATGTCCGCAGCCGAAGCGGAAGCCTTCAATAGCGCGTCGGTGAAGCAGTTCCTAAAAGAGAATCCAACATACTATCCGACGCAACGGAATCTCGAAACGATCCATTCGTACCTCAAGCGACACGGAATGGACGCTATTGTGTCGGCAAGGCAACTGCAACTCGTCTACCAGCGGCTTGATGAATACTCGCTTTTAGATCGTAGACCAGAGCCAGAGCCAGAACGAACGCCGTACGTCAACTTCACCATCGACCGCCCGCCCGCACAGCCCAAGCGTGATTATGAACCGGAAGAGGGATGGGATTTACGCACGGGTGAAAAGCGTCTATTTTCTGCTTTTGAGATTAGACGCATGGATGCGGACACGTATAAGAGAACGTTCCGCCTCTACGGGGATAGGGCACCACGGACACCAACGCACGCGGCCTTCTGATTGGAGAAATCAAAATGACACAAACATTCAGATACCTTGACCGTGATGACGCGATTCGACTGGCGGTAACAGACACGCTTGCACCTGAGCAAGTCGAATCCGCCGAAGCCTTCGAGAAAAGTATTGCCGAGCTACGAGACCAGATCAACAGCACGCGTGCGCAAATCGCCCGCTTGGAAGGCGAACTGGATTCACTCGCACAAACAAAGTAGGCGCGTACCTCCCAGAAAAGCGCAGGCGGTCGCGCCGTCGTGGTAACTCCTTTCCCACGATTCATCACTGCCTGCGCACAAGCCCCTTTTATACGGGGGAGAGAAGGATTGAAAATGAGCAAAGACCTTACTGCGAATGTGGCACTGGCGAACGATCCGTCCGCACTGCACATCCACTACCGATACGATGTAAAGAAAGAACTCCTAGACGACCCGGATCAGATTGGCTCTGTGCGGGTCTTCTTGCCGTCAGGACTCTCGGCAAAGTTCATTCGTCTAGACCGATGGGAAGAAGTCACCCCATTATCGAATGGCCCGGAAAAAACTGTCCCCCCTCCGACCCTGACTCCCGTTCTCTAAGTTCCTGACATAGGTTCCAAACCGCCTTGCGAAATTCCTGCTCCATAGGCTCATTCTGACGCGGAGGTAACTCGGCAAAGAGGTTGATGATATTGGTCGCTTGTTCGAGCACGGTTGCTTTCATCCGTCAATATTCGCACAACGTTCAGGCGTGTATCCATCCCCTTTGGATAGGCCCTGACCGTACGCCGTACGCCCCGCAGCATCCCCACCTTTAGACCCATTACGGTCACCCCCAGAACCGTCAGAACGCCTCTGTAGCGGGGCACTGTAGCGTGTAGAACGCGCCACCGTGCATCGGGTGACCTCGTAGTACCCTGTTTCGTTTTAGAGGCTCTACGTGCGCCTCTACAGTGATCCGCGACGCGTCCAAACCCTCTGCCAAAGGTTCGGACACGCTGCGAAGATCACCCCGTAAACAGCAGCGATAATCGCAAGCAATACCAACTCCTCAAACACGACCAGCCCGTAACGAATTTGCTCCGCCCGGATATTCCAAAGTGCAATCGTAGTAGCCCGTACCCGGTCGGGGCGTGCCCCATAAGCTCTCCAAGTCACCTCTAGGCAGGGCACATACAGCAGCCGCGAGAGCGCGACGCAGATGTACAGGACTAGTGGGACAATCCATAGGTTAGGTGGCATCCTTGGAACACCGCCAGCTTTGGCAACACGCCAATAGACCAGCACCCAGACACCCAACCACGCAGTTTGTTCTGTGAGGTAGAACGGCCACCGTAGGCGCAAGTCTGAGCCGTCCGGTTGGTTGCCTAGCTCCCAGACGTACGCTCTAGTCCATGGCGGGGAGGATATGTCGTAAGCAATTTCGTCCGGAGCGAGCACGACCGCCGGAGTCGCGGCCCGGTATCCCAGTTCGTCATCCTTCAGTTGGTCAGTGCTGATTTGTTGGACGGGTACGCGCACAGTGATTGCTACTGCGCCCAACAGGTAGATGAGGGCCAACACTCTGAATTTCGTATGAATCAGCATCGCGGAAGTTTACCAAAGCGTTTCCCGCACTCACCAACTCTTTGCCGAAGGAGAAGTGACAGCCGCCATATCCGCCGACCGGATTGACTCACTAGATTCCCCTCTGTCGTTGGGCGCAGGCCGCCCGCGTGAAAATGTTACTCTCCGCGTTCGAGGTGACGCTATGAACCATCCGACGCAACCTGACTTCGCACTTCCCGCAAACCTTCGCCCGTTGCTGCCAGAGAATCTAAACCTTCCTCCAAATCTTCGGCACTTGCCTCCATCGCCTAGTGAGGGAAGAGACGTTGCGCAGAGTCACGGGAAAATAACGAAGGCTTGACAGCGTTCGACCCCAAACAAAAACTTGACCTAAGGCCGCTCTCATCTCCCGAATTGTTGTAGGTTCGGACTCAGGGAGGATCACATGAGAAGTCAATGCCAACTAAACGGAATGCCTGCACGATCCTATGACTCGTTCGACCGCACCGTAATTTGTCCGAAGTGTCACGGCATCTTTCCGGGCCGCAAGGTCGGAGGACGTTGGGTAGTCGATAAGCACCGCCCGTTTATCCGCTAGGCTCAAACTAATCAGATACTCGTACTGCATAACTCCCTGTAGCTATTGGGTTTATCGTTGACACGCGACCCCGAAATATAGTAACTTGGTACTAGTCCGAAGGCTAGGTTTCGCGCCGATCCATGCGCAGGTAGTAAAGCTGCATCCTAGCCGGGTGACTCCCTCGCAGTCTCAAGCGAGGTAGAGCGATTGCCCTGACGCTGGGAACATGGTTCAACTTGAATGCACAACTAGCACCAATCGAAACACCCATCGTGAGCGTGCGTGACGCGATTGCGAATTTTGGAAAGGCTCTCAACGCAGAGCAGCTTGCCGACATTCTCAACGTATCCGAAATCACGATCTATAAGCAGGCGAAGGCGGGCCGCATCCCATCGTTTCGCATCGGAACCTGCGTGCGGTTCTGTCCGAAGACAGTAGCAGAGTGGATCGCAAAACAATAAGCGTACGGCGTACGGTCTATGCGAAGATCGCGTCTACTCTGGCCCGCGTCTCTTTGCTGCGTGACGGCTTGAGGTATCTCAGCGTGGATTCGAGGTCTGAGTGTCCAAGCCAGCTTTGCACGGTACGCAGGTCTATACCTGCCCACAGAGACCACGTTGCGAACGTCGCACGGAACTTGTGTAGGTAGAACTCGTCTGTGTCGAGCTTGGCACGCTTCGCGCACGCCTTCAGACAATCGAGGAAATCGAACTTCGGCTTACAGCCGGACGTGGGGAACACTAGAGGGCAGTCTTTCTTTGCGAGGGCCTTGCGTGCCTTGAGCTTCGCAATCAGCTTGGCCGGTACCGGCACGGTGCGCTCTTTGTATGCCTTCGGTGTCCATCCATACTCAGGCTTCCATCTCACAGCTATGGTGCTGTGCGCGAGGTCTACGTCACGCCATGTCGTGTACATCACCTCTTGCTCACGCAGCCCCGTCATGAGAAAGAAATCCCACCACAACACTTCCTCCGCATCGGACACCGAATACAACGCGGTCAGGTCTGCTTTCTCGTACACCTCAGGTTCTTCCTCTACAAAGCTGGGCCAATCGTTCTTTTTCACGATCCCTCGAATGCCGTTGGCTTTGAGGAATGACATCGTATTGTTGAACTTGTTCCAACAGGTTCGAGGCGCGAGTTTCTTTTCCTTCAGATAGGCTGCGAACTTGAGCATGTCCGCCCGTTCGATATCCTCCACAAAGAGTTTGTGACACGACTCTTGGAAATAGGCCATCGTCTTCTGATAGGCCGCGTATGTCTTCGGCTTCTTTGTCAGCTTGGTCTCTTGCAGGAAGGCCGTTACAGCGACCGCAAGGGAATGCTTATCGCCATCGGCCCCGTTCGCCTTTGTATCGGTGATGACGGTTGCGCCCTCAGCGATGGCCCTCAGTTCGGCTTCTCTGCGTTGCTTGCGGGCGAAGGCGTCAGAGGCATCTCTGCCGACAGAGAGCCGGATGCGTTTCTTCCCCTCGTACCAATCGAGGTAGTACGCGCCCTCAGGATGCTTCTCTTCTTTGCCGTTGACCACAACCCAATCAGGCCGGATGCGCCCATTCGCGGATTGCACCACGGGACAGTACCGCGCCCCGCCGTCTGTCTGTACTCGCTTGGTAAGTCCGACCGTTCGATTCATGGCCGGAAGTATACCAAATCAGTATCACTTCCAGTATCACCAATCTGTAAGTTGCTGATTATAAAGGTACTGGCGGAGAGTGGGGGATTCGAACCCCCGGTAGAACTTTTGGTCCTACAACGGTTTAGCAAACCGCCGCCTTCAGCCTCTCGGCCAACTCTCCGACCTTCCCCGCGACTCGATTTGAGAGAGCGCCGGGTTGAACCACGATTATAGTGTACTTCCAACGTCTTCGTGTCGGATTCAGATTCCGATCATGGGTCAGCTTGATTTCCATAGCCAGCATTCAAGTTCGCTCCCCAAGCACTCCAGAGGTTGACTCGACTTCACTTTGGCTTGGATGCGGCCGCCGATGCGCCGGACGGATTCGCGACCCGCCCCATGAAGAGTATGGAGCCGGTCGCGTTGTGCACGATCATGAAGAGGAACGGCCGGTCTGCGCGGAAGAGTTCGATCGTTTCAGGAGGGCCTGGCATGGCGGTGGCCGCAAACATCGTCGTCGCCGTTGCCGCGGCAGCTACACTGCCCTCTTCGTTCACCTCGATCATCGCCTGATGGATGACCTGCCCGATGTAGAGATCAGTCTTGCCGTCCATCCCGGAGAAATCCGCTTTTTTCGCGTCGAATGCATCGACCATGCCCATCTGCGAAAGGGTCTGTGCGAGGTTGTACCGAATCTCGAACTCGAAGCGCGGCAGATACACGTCCACCATCGCCGATTGCATGTTTTTCTGGAGTTGTTGAATCATTGCGAGAGACAGACTTCCCGCCAGTTTGTTGATGTCGCCGTCGGGCAGAATGGCGATCATGGCAAGATCGTTATCCGCGTAGGGCAGTTCGATCGCAGTCATTCCGTCCTGCTTCACAAACGGAAAATGGCGAACCTGCTCCATAAGGGGAACCGTGACTTTGTTACCACTGCTCAGCGTAAACGGCGCATCCTGGGTTTCGCTGGTCTTGAAGGGCGATGCCCAGTTGCCCTTAAAGTAGATGGCGCTGGTCAATACCAGCCGCGTAAGTTTGCTGACATCTCCCGGCCCCAAGAGGTTCTGAATCTTGCCTCCCGTGCTGTCCGCGACCGACTGGTTGATCTTCTGCCTGCTTCCATCTGCATCGTTGATGAAATCAACGACATTGAAGCCGCCACCGTAATACTTGTCGATCAAGCCGGTATAGGCCGGGTCAAAGGTCTCGCTCTTTTCTCCCCACAACGCGTTGGCAAGGTTCAGTTGGTAGTCCTTGCCTGGGGCAGCTTTGGTCTGCCCCAGCAGCGTGGCGAACCCATCCAGCAAGCTCTGATTGGGCAAGCTGAAGTGCAGCACTCCGGCCATCTGCTTCTGTGTATTATTCCGGCCGCCCGCATAGGCCATCGCCAGCGCGGTGGAGACGCTGTAGGGCGAGAGGAAGATGTTGTCTGCCGCTGCAGTTGCATTGATCTGCTGGTATAGATCGACCGCAAACTGGCTGTTGGCGCTTACGACTGCGGACAGGCCCGTCTGCGTCACCTGCGGAGCCTGCGCAAGCAGTCCGGACACGCAGGCGAGCAACACCGCCACGCATGAAATTGCCCGCGATTGACACCTCGAGAACTTCGTCATCGACATCTTCTACCCCTCACGACTACCGCCCCGATCTTATCCGAACAGTGCGCGGAAGCGCGCACAATTCTGATTGCATTGCCGCCCGTGAAGACTATACTTGGGGCGGTTTTCTTCACGGAGCGCGTATGAGTGCGTACGTTGCCGCTCTTCCCGCGTGGTTTTACGAATCTACCGATTCGAAGGTTTTGTGTAGAGTCGACGCGCCCTGCTCGACGCCATTAACACCAGTTGCGCAATGGTGCGGGTATCTGTCGCTCAAGAGTCCGCACACCGAGAGCACTTTCCAGCACGCAATCTCCTGTGTGACCTGCGCTTTCCTGCGCGGACACGCCCCTCGGCAACAGGCACTTCTGCGTCGGCGGTGGTGGGCATTTTCTTCAAATGTGGCAAAGGCTGTCGAACCAATAGGGGGCTAATGATGAAGTACCTCGAACGTATTGGACTGCTTGCAGCGGGTTTGGCGATTGTTTTTGTCATGCCAGTTGGAGCATCCCCGGCAGGGACGAAGATCGACTTCTCCTCCCTCGATACCCACCATCCCTTGAGAGCGTCGGGCACACTTTATCTTCCCGAAAACGCTACGAGCCCCGTTCCCGCTGTCGTTTTGGTGCATGGCACCCTGGGGATCGACCAGCGCGGCGAGCTTTATCGCCAACCGCTGCTCAATGCCGGGATCGGAATATTCGAAGTCGACTTCAAGACCGGGATTTACAAGGGCGTTCGGGACCGGCCAAGTCCCGACGCTCTTCTGCCGCTGGCATTCGCGGCGCTAAAAGAGCTGCGAAAACTGCCTGCGGTCGATCCCGCCCGCATTGGCATCATGGGCTTTTCATTGGGCGGCAACATCGCTTTGAGGACGGCCATGGAAACCAATGTCAAACAGTGGATGGGAGATGACAAGGGATTCGTCGCATTCGCCTTGTTCTACCCGGTGTGCAAATACTTCACCAAGGACTTCGAAAAGAGCGGCAGCAAGCTGACCGGCGGTCCGATGATTCTCTTTTATGGCAGCGAGGACTCGTATGAAGAGGACAAAGCAGTTCCGGAGCTCAAGAGCCTGCTTGCGGAGAAGTACAACTTTCAATTGATCACGGTCGAGTATCCCGGCGCCACGCATGACTTCAACCTCAATGGGCCCGACCAGACCAACTTCGACCCCCTCGCCAAAGGAATGAGGGTCCATATAAAGTGGGACCCCGAAGCGGCGAATGATTCGGTAACCAAGGTTGTGGCTTTCCTGCGTGAAAACCTGGCCGCCAAATGATGGATACCACTTGTTCGCAGCCACGCTGGAGGTGTACGGCTGACTTGCCAATCGGGCGCCAACCCAATGTATCGGAGAGAGAAAGATGAATCTGGCGCAGAGAGTTCGAGTGATTGCATGCCTGGGCTTGGGGCTGGTGGCGGTGACCGCGGCTGATGCACAGAATTCGCCGGTAAACGATCAGATCACCCAGTATGAACAAAAACTGGCGGACGCACGCGCAGCAAACCGTGCGAGCGATGAAGGCGTGCAGCTGATAACTCTTGGCTACTTGTACCGGCAAGCGGGCAAGATGCAAAAGTCGCTGGATTGCCTCAACCAGGCTTTGCCCATTGAACAGAAGGCGGGCAACCAGGGTGCGCAAGGTATGGTCGAGAACATTATGGGCCGCGTGTATACGGACCTGGGTGACGAGAACAAGGCGCTGGACCTGCTCGACCAGTCGCTGCTGATTTGGCGCTCACTGGGGCTTCGACCGGCCGAAGCCAACGCCCTGACCTATAGAGGGAGGGTCCACAACAACCTGGGGGAGCGGGAAGATGCGCTGAGGGACCTGAACGACGCGATGACGATCTGGCACGCCGTCATCAACGCGCAGGGCAAAACCCAGATGCTCAGCTTGAAAGACAAGCTGCGCGATCTGGCGCAGCTAAAAGCTCTGAAGGATCTGAACGATGCGCTGCCGCCGAATCTGCAGGAGGCAGGCGGCCGCAACGGCGAGGCGAATACGCTGGACAATATCGGGGAGACGTATTCCAGCATGGGCCAGGGACCGGAGGCGTTCAAGTACTTCAACCAGGCGCTCGCAATCTGGCGGGAGACGGCAGAGCACGGCGGCGAGGCGATGACTTTGAACAGCATGGGCCGGGCGTACGCGGACCTGGGGGAGAAACAGCGTTCCCTGGAGGTTTATAACCAGGCGCTGGCATTATCGCGCACCATCGGCAACCGGCAGGACGAGGCGCTGACACTGGACAACATGGGCCGGCTCTACCGCGACCTGGGACAATCGCAGACGGCGACCGACTACTACAACCAGGCACTGCCAGTCTGGCGTGAAATAGGGAACCGCAGCGGCGAGGGACTGGTAGTCAACGATATTGGCCGAGCGTACGAAGATATGGGGCAACCGCAAAAGGCGCTGGAGTATTACGAGCAAGCACTGCCAATCTGGCGCGAAACAGGGATTCGGCGCGGCGAAGCGATGACCTTGAACAACATGGGCAGGGATTATACCGACCTGAAAGACCCTGACAAAGCTCTGGATTTTGACAGTAAGGCGCTGTCGATCTGGCGCGAGGTGGAGGACCAGCACGGCGAAGCGCTGGCGCTGATGACGATCGGGTGGGCTTACTCCGGGCGCAAGGATTTTGAGAAGGCGCTGGCAAGCGAGTTGGGGGCGTTGGCTCTGGCGAAGGCCGTGGGCGATCCAGAGGTACAGGGCAGCATCGAAACCTCGCTGATGATGGGGTTGCGCGATCAGCATCTTCCCGAAGAGGCGATTTTCTTTGGCATGGATGCGGTGAACAACTACCAGCAGATTCGCAAGAACATCTCGGGGATGGCAAAGGAAGTGCAAGCTGGATTCGCGCAATCGAAGTCGGCCACGTACCGCATGTTGGCGGAGCTTCTGGTAGAGTCGGGCCGGCTCGGGGAAGCCGAAGAGATTCTCGACCTGCTGAAGGAGCAGGAGCTGAAAGACATTGTGCCCGGTACCGATCCGAATGCAGCGGCAAAGGCTGTTCCACTGAAGTTTACGGCGCTGCAACAGAAGGTGCTGGGCCAGATGGCGGAGTTGGAAAAAAGGGCGATGCCGCTTGACCAACTCAACGTCGAATATGTCGGCCTGGCGGTGCAGGCGGCGCGGACACCCGAGCAGGACGCTCGCCTGAAGGCATTGGACGCAAACATCGAGAAGGACACGGCAGACCTGCAGGCCTTCTTTGATACCGCAATAGCTCCAGATCTCAGGTCCGATGCCGCGCAGGCAGGTGGAGCTGCCGGCAACACCACTTCCGCACAGAGTTATCTGCAGGAGACGCTGGCAAAGCTGGGCCCGCACGTGCTCGGCATCCGGCTGCTGCTGGGCAGGGACCATGCGTACGAAATCGTGGTCACGGCAAACTCGCGAAAGAAAGTCGAGTTAGCAGCCACGCCGGCTGAACTGCGCAGCAAGACGTTTGAAACGCTGAAGATTCTGGGCATGCGCAACGCCGATCCCAGGCCGCAGTTGGCCCAGTTGTATGCCATGATCGTGGCCCCGCTGGAGGACGATCTGAAGGCCCTGGATGCACCTGCTGAGGCGCCGGGCCGCGTTCCCACGCTGCTGTGGTCTCTGGATGACGCCTTGCGGTATCTGCCGATGGCCGCGCTTTATGACGGCCGGCATTACCTGGTCGAGCGCTACGAAAATGTGCTCTTCACGCCGGAAAGCTACGGCCACATGGTGGATGCGCCACTGGCGGATGGGAGCGCGCCGAGCGTACTGGCGATGGGCCTCTCCAGGAGTTACGGCGGACTGCCGGCGCTGCCCGGCGTGATGCCGGAGCTGGATTCCGTGGTGCACGATCCGGCGGTGCCGGAGTCGCATGGCCCGATGGAGGGCAAGTTGCTGCCTGATGACAAGTTCACGCTGGCCGCGTTGCAAGCCGAACTCGGCGCCGGCAGTAGCTTTTCCGTAGTGCATATTGCCAGCCACTTCGTGGTGGAAACAGGCAGCGGCTCGGAACCGTACCTGATGCTCGGCGGGGACAAGGCCGGAGACACAAAGGGGTACGCCTGGGACCTGTCCGAGATGGAAAACTCCGAGGTTGCCTTCCATGGCACGCGGCTGCTGACGCTCTCGGCCTGCAGTACGGGGAAGGACTATACCTCCAGGAACGGTCTTGAGATGGACAGCCTGGGCATGGTTGCCCAGCAGAAGGATGCGGAAGCGGTGCTGGCGACTCTGTGGGACGTGAACGACGCTAGTACCAGCCGGCTGATAAGCGACTTCTACGATCAGTGGGTGAAGCATGCCGCCGACGGCAAAGGGGAAGCTTTGCGGCAGGCGCAGCTTGCTTTTGTGCGGGGAACGGCTGGCTCCTCGGGCACGGCTACCGATCGCGGCCTGGTAGCCAAAGGGGAATCGCCCTCCGTTGCGCACGTAACCGATTACTCCTTTCCGTACTACTGGGCTCCATTTGTTCTGATCGGCAACTACCACTAATAGCGAAGCATCCGAAGCCGCAGAGGGTTGCAATCCACAGGAAGCGCGTACAACTCCGGCCAATCGCCGATAATTGATTGGGAGGCC
Organism: Acidobacteriaceae bacterium; assembly: GCA_049509035.1. GTDB lineage: Bacteria > Acidobacteriota > Terriglobia > Terriglobales > Acidobacteriaceae > Edaphobacter. The sequence continues at coordinate 126,783 of JBELAH010000009.1, read as the reverse complement.
CGGTGGCACCACTGCGCAAGTCTTCTTTCTCGACGATTCTGGCCCTGCTGCTGGTGCTCGCCTACCCGCGACCCGCAGGGGGCTTTTCCGTGCTGACCCACGAAGAGCTGATCGACCTGACCTGGGCCGACTCGATCCGGCCGCTGCTGCTGAAGCGTTACCCGAATCTGACGCCTGTCCAGCTGCGGGAAGCCCGCGCCTACGCCTATGGCGGCTGCGTAATCCAGGACCTCGGCTACTATCCTTTCGGCACGCCGCTTTTCTCCAACCTCCTCCACTATGTGCGCAGCGGCGACTTCATCCGCGCTCTCTTTCGCGATGCTCAAGGACCCAACGACGTTGCGTTCGCGATTGGCGCGCTCTCCCACTACTTCGGCGACACCATCGGCCATCCTGAGGCCGTCGACCTGGCCGTGGCCAACAATTTCCCCGAGCTCGCCGCCAAATATGGCCCCAACGTGAACTACGCCGAGGGAAAACGCCAGCACGTCCGCACCGAGCTTGCCTTCGACGTCAACGACGTCACCAAGCACCGGCTCGCTCCGCTGGGCTATCTGAACCACGTTGGCTTCGCCGTCCCGGTGCCTCTGCTCTCGCGCGCCTTTTACGATACCTACGGCCTCGATCTTGCAAGGGTGCTGGGCGAGCACCGCCCCACGCTCCAGGGCTACCACTACGCGGTCCGCACGCTGCTTCCGAAGGTTGTCTACGCCGAGGCACTGCTGCACCGTAAACGCATGCCGGCTGACGTTCCCAGCCCAGAGCTGGACGAGTTCACCAGGCAGGTTGCAGCGATGGCGGCCGAAGACGATTGGGCCAAATACCGTAAGCATGCCGGTTTCGGCACCCACGTGCTCGCCGGCTTCATCGTCATCCTGCCGAAGATTGGCCCGCTCAGCGACCTCGCCATCGTCGGCCCCACTTCGCCAGCCGAGCAGGATTACGTGAAAGCGCTGATGCACACCGCCGATGCCATGCGTCAGGCCCTTGCCCAGGCAACCCATGCAGGCGGCCTGCCGAATAAGGACCTGGATACGGGTGACGACGTGAAGCCCGGCACGTACTCGCTGGAGGACTACGCCTACGCCGACCTGCTGCACCAGATGACCAGCGACCCTACCCAGGCGATCCCATTTGGCATCAAGCGCGACCTGCTCGAGTACTTCTCCGACCTGTCCAAGGTGAAGTACGTTGCGAACAACCGGAAGCTGCTGGCGCAGGTGCAGGCCGAACTGCCGATCCTGAGGACGATCTCGACCAAAGCGGCCTATCCCCAGAGCGCGCTGCTGCCCGAACCGGCGGAAGACCTGCCCGATGCTACGCCCGAGCCGACGCCTTCGGCGCCGAGTTCCAATCCCACCGCTCCAACCGTTGCTCCGACGACCGTTCCCGTTACACCACAGCCTCAGCCGTAGTATGGTGCCTTAAGTCTAAAGTATGTCTTCTAAAGGGCTTAAGTCTGGACTTGTCCGACTCAAATCAGGGCAAGTCAGGCCTGTCAATCTGAGTGGTCCCGCCATTGGTCAGAATGACACCCAGGCCTAGTTTCGGGAGGGGGCTGGGGGCACCTCCAGGGCGGCGTGAGCGCGGGGGAGGGTGGCGACGGTGAGGCCGCTGGAGATTCCCACCAGTGCGCGGGGATTCTGCTTGCCGCCGGTGGCCTGCGGAACCTGCTGCTTGAGGTAGTTGAAGAGTTCGCCAGCGGTGACCACACCGTCGTGGTTGGCGTCGGCCTTGCCTGCGAGCCCCTGCAGGAGGAAGTAGGTAAAGACGCCGTGGCCGTCGCCCCACTTGGCGTCTTCGAAGGAGGACTCGCTGATGTCGCTGGCGGTGATGACGGCGCGCTGGCCTTTGGACGCATAGCGCTGCAAGTACTGGTTGACGAGGTTGTTGGCGCGCTTCTGGCCGGCGCCGGCACGGGCACCGCTGAAGCCGTAGCTGTGGCAGGTGTCGGCGAAGGTGATTACGCGTTTGGCCTTGAGCACGCGCTCGAAAACATCCTGGAGCTGCCACATGGGAAAGGCGGTTCCGCCCATATCGTCGGGCTTGGCGTCGGCGGTGAGGAAATATATGTTGCGGGGGTCGAGCGGGTCGGGTGCGCCGTGTCCGGCGATGTAGATGATGACGGTGTCCTGCTCCTCCGGCTTGGTAAGGAAGGTGAAGAGCGCGTGGCGGACGGATTCGGTGGTTGCGTCCTGGTTGAGCAGGAGCAGCGAGTCCTGATCGGCCACTCCGCCGCCGGCCGGGGACTTGAGGAAGTCCAGAACGGACTTGGCGTCGCGGTCCGCGTACTGGAGATCGTTGATCTGCTGGTCCCCACCCTTGGCGTAGTGCGAGATCCCGATGACGACGGCAAAGAGGCGGCCGGCGCGCTTCTCGACGGTTTTGGCAGGGGGGATGGTTTCGAATCCGCGGCCGCCGGGGGTGGCGGAGAGGTTTTCAAAGTCGAGCAGGAAGTTCGCGTACTTCTGGCGGCCGAAGTCGTCCTTGTATTCGAGCTCGACGGAATTGCGCCCTGGGAGCATGGGAAAGCCCCCGGCGCCGGTGAGGTCAATGTTGAGGACGAAGCCGTCCAGGCCGTTGGTGCTCTTCATGGCGACGTCGGCGGACTCGGTATTGACTTTGGTATGGATGGAGCCGTAGTCGATCCTGGGGCCGCCGGCAGGAATCCGCAGGACGAGCTGCTGGATGGAGCCTGGCGCCCGGTCCAGCACAGCCGAGCCGTCGACTTCCACACGCTCGTCAGCCTGGGGCAGTTCGAGCCAGGGATCGCTGGTCCGTGCGGGCTGGCTTGCCCCTCCGCCCAGGGAGAGCAATGCCGCTGCGACCATCGTCACCAGTATCCGGCGGACTGCCATAAACATGCACCCCCGAGCAATAGAAACGACCCATCTGACCGTGCATTTTACTTTGACACAACCCGCGAAAGAAACTATCCTATTGGCCTCCCCACGGGCCCCGTTGTCACAACCTATTTTCAAGGGAGTCTGTCATGCGGACCATCTCTAAGCTGTCATGCACGTTCAGTGTTTTGGCGCTCACAGGCGCCCTTGCCTTCGCTCAGCAGAAGCCTAACACGCCTGCCGCCCCGGCGCCCGCCGCCGGTTCGGAGAAGGCGCCAGAGTACTCTGACGCGGACAAGAAGAAGATGGCTGAGATCGAGCAGCGGCCGGAGATCAAGGATGCGATCCAGAATGCGTGGGACGCGAAGCGCCGCGCGGACCTGGACTTCATCTACAACATCAACTCCTCTGCTCGCTTCAATGACATGTCGGGTCCGGAGTTTGCCACCTTCCGCGATCATTACGGGCAACTCTACAACAACCCCATGTTGCAGCGCTATATCAACAATATCGGACAGCGGCTGGTGCCGAAGGACTCTCCGAACCTCTACTCGTTCAAGCTGCTGCTGGATCCGATTCCGAAGGCGGAAGCTCTCTCTACCGGGACCATCCTGGTAAGTACCGGCATGGTGTCGATGCTGGACAACGAGGCGCAGCTTGCATACGTGCTGGGGCACGAAATCGCCCATGTCGAGAAGAACCATGCGTATCAGATTGTGCGCATGAGCGTTCTTGAGCCGGCGCTAAACGCCGAGAAAGACAAGGAGACCAAGGAGAAGCGTGCGGTTCTGGGCGCGGCCGTGACCTTCGCCACCGCGGGTCTTGGCGGCATCTACGGCGGACTGAGCGGAGCTTTGGGAGGCGGCATAGCCGGTCTGGCCGGCGGGATTGTCGGCAGCAATCTTATCTTCCGCGACCACAATACCGTCACCGAATGGGACGACATCTACGAGAACGAAGCGGATGAAGAATCGCTGCATTACATGCTCTCGCAGGGGTACGATGTGCGCGAGGCTCCACGGCTATATGCCCGCCTGCAGGCGGAGGCCGCTCACGATCCGCGCATCGGCCTGGGATTCATGGCAAAGGCGACTCGCATGAAGGCGCGTACGGCGCATATTCAGACCGTGCTCTCCGGCGATTTCAAGCCGCAGTGGGAGGCCAAGCTGAAAGCCGGCGGGCTGACCGGTTCCAGCGGCGAATTCTCGCTGATCATGGCAGCGCTGAAGCGCGATAACGGCATCGTCGCAATCGATTACGACCTGTTTGCGATGGCGCGGGACAATCTTGAAGAGGCAGTCAACCTGCGTTCGAATGATCCGCGCGCGCAGCTCTACCTGGGCAAAATCATCTCGCTGACCGCCCGTACACCCGACGACCGGCAGCAGGCCGAGGACCACTTCATGAAGGCGATCCAGTATGACGGCGCTCGCGGGGCCTATCCGGATCCGCACCTCGAACATGCGCTCCACCTGATCGGCGAAAACGGCGACAAGACAGAGATCAAGAACGAGATCGAAGCGTACGTTGCGCTGTATCAGCGCGAGCATATGGGCTCGCTGCCGAACAACATGGCCATCCTCTACGACTACCTGACCCTGGTGGGCGACACCAACTGGTATGACGCGCCTGCAGCGGTAGTTTCGACCAAGAACGTGGAGGCTATCCACATCAACTCATCGAGCGGTGGCGGTCCGCTGACGGGTCCGCAGGTAATCTCGGCGGTAGTTGGGAACTCGAACACTGCTTCGGAAGCGCAACCCGCGAGTGCTCCTCCAGCGACACCAACCTCGGCGGCGAAGACCCACCCCGCGGCGAAGAAGACAGGCGGGCAATGAAACTCAGGGAACTTGCAGTTGGGCTAGCTTTTCTTGCAGTCACGGCTTCGGCACCCGCGCAACGAATTGCGGTCGGCATTGCCCCGGCGTACGATGCCGGCGGCGACGACTTCGGCGAGGTGGTGGTGCAGCACCTGACCCTGTATATGTATCAGGACTTGCAGGGGGGCAAGCAGTTTGCGCCTACGCTGCTGAACCCCGGCGGCGTCTATACGCCGCTCGACACCAGTTGGCTTACCGACTATGTGCAGGACCGTCCTGAGATCGACCTGCTGCTGGTGTCGACGCTGAAGCCCACCGTCAACGAGAAAGGCGGCGGCTATACCGTAACCGTTGAGCTTTCGCTGCTGGACGCGCACACGGGCGATACCAAGAGCACCTGGACGGTCTCTGAGACGATCAAGGAGAAGAACGCGTGGCTGGAAAAAGGGCAGGCCATGGTGGCGTCCGCCGTCAGCGACCGGTCCAGCCAATACGGCTTGTCGGGCTTGTCGGTCTCCTCTTCGAGCGACTTTGAAAAGCAGCCTATCGGCAAGATCACCCAACACCTGGCGGAGATGATCCGCGACACGCTGCCGGCGCATCTTGGCAACTTTGCCGCCAAGAGCGGCCCCATGGAGGTTGCCATGGCTGGCCCCGCGGCTCCCTGCGAGATGCACACGCGCATCACTTACAACTACAAGCACAGCGTGTCGCACTCTTACACGCTGCTGGCCAACGGCCTGGACCAAACCACCACCCTGGTGGATGGGGTGAGCAGCTTCAAGAGTGCCGAGGGTCCGCTTTTGCTCCAGTTCAGCCTCAACGACACTCCGTACAAACTCGAGAAGGAGCCCGTCTACCAGCTCTCGACATTTCACTCCTGCAAGAGCAGCACGCTGGTGATCGACGTTGGCCAGGGGGGCGACGCCCACCACCATTGGGAGTAAGCGCGTTGGGTTGCTTCGCCTGAGCCCTTACCTCGCGGCGATGCAGGCGGATTCGCAGGACCCGGTCAGTGGGCGGCGGCCGCGGGGACGCTGCGCAACGGCTGCACTTGAATCCCCCAGTTGGTCGGAACTTCCACCTCGGCGCCAAGTCCGCGAGACCCGCCGCTGGCGCTGGAGAGCAGTTCCTGCAGCGGCGACTTGGCCCCACGCGTCGCTCCACGCGCCACCCCGTCAAAGTTGAGCACCGAAGGATCCGGCAGCGGTTGGGCCGTGCTTAGCAGGATCATGGTGTCGACGCCGAAGGGCGGGCCGACCACCAAGGTGGGAGCGTGGCGGAGAATGATCTGGTTGTCCGCGTCGCCCTCGCCCGGATACTGGTTCTCGGAGTAATTCTGCGGATAAACCAGGCTTCCCTTGCCATGGCAATCGATGTCCAGAATGTAAACCCAGCGCGGATCCTTGATTACGGCATTCGACTGTAGCGCGAGGCGCACATGGTCTTTCTCGCGGACCGGGTTGCTGGGGTCGAGCGGATTGGTCGTGGTCATGGGCACGAACACGAGCTTGTAGTAACTTGACTCGGACGCTCCAGCCACAGGATTGTTCGCGAGTTGCAGCCACCCATGGACCTTCGCCAGGCGCGTGGAGTAGGTGTTGAGCGTCGCCGCAGCAGCCGGAGCGGCTGCGCTGTCGGCGACTGCAACCCAATCGCTGCGCACCGGATAGGGTGAGGTTGCGGAGCAGCCGGGGCTATGGTCCGGCGCCGGCGAGGGATGGGGCACGGTCGCAAACTCATTCTTGTGGAACCAGGTGTAGCCGGGGTCGCCTTTGACCATGGTTCCCGCCAGCACATAGCTGGCGTCCGCGAGCGCAGTTGCAGGCTGGGCCTCACTGTTGGCGTCGCCAAGCTGCAAGCTGCTCGCCAATTCCTTCGAGGCGGGCAGATCGACCCAGAGTTTGGCCGTGGGGGTGAGGTGCGACTTCAATGCCTCGGCCGAGAAGGTGGCGCCGAGATTTACCGGGCTGTTCTTCTTGCGTTCGAAGCTGAAGAAGGAGTGAGTGGACGGCGCGGGCCCGTCGGTGTGCCGTAAGGTCCACGCCGAGCCGTTCCAGCTAAGCACGTCGCTGTAGGCTTCTTCCGCAGGATCGGAGATGGTGGCAACGCCGGATGCCTTGACCTGGGAGACTGCTGCCAGAATGTCGGCGCTGGAGAGGTTTGCGGGCCCAATGAAGAATCGAAGAGCATTCAGTTGTCCGGGAATCAGGCGAGTCAGTTCGAAGACATCTCCAAGCTGCACCTTGGCTCCTGCGGGACTGATAATGGTGGCGCTGGAGCGCGCAACTCCGAGCGCCTTGTCGATCCGCAGCTTGACCGGGGCCGCGCCGGCCTTGGTCGTAATAGCAGTGAACTCGCTCCCCGGACCGATTCCGGAGACCATCCCGATATCGAGCCAGACGCTGCCATCGTCGTCGATCTTCAAGGCCGCGGTCCGCACCTTGTCTGCGTCGGCCGTATTGGCGACGCCACCGAACAGCGGCTGCGCCCGCCGCGTGGCATTCGCATCCAGGTCAGGTTCCTGCTGGGGGAATCCGCTGCCCTCGAGCATGGCTTTGACCCGCTGATAGACAAGCGACGCCGGAGCATCGGCCGGGAGCACCTGCAGCGTCTCGATCAACGCCTCGGTAAAGGCCCCGTGCGACTCGGGCACGTCCGCGGTTGGATCGGCTTCGTTCGCCTCCTGGTCCTGCTGCACCGCGGAGAAGACCAGGGCGGGATTGTCCGCACGCTCCGTGGGCGGAGGAACCCGTTGCCCGTTCGAAAGCGTATCGGGCGGGTCATTCACAGGCCGCGGGTCGTAGGGCAAGGAGCGCTGGCGGCCCACGGCCAGGCCTCGTGCCGAACCGCCGCTGTGGCAACTGTCGAAGATGACCGTGAGATGAATGCCTTTATCCAGGGCCGCGTTGAAGATGCGGGTCATCTCGCGATCACGCACATCGTAGCCGCCCTTGTACGCATCCGACGGGACCAGGGTGCTGTCCACGTAGACCAGCTTTCCGCTTTCGTCGCGCACGGTAAGCTTTTCTCCGGCGCTATTCACGCGCAGCGATCCGTGGCTGGCGTCGTAAAAGACAACCGTGTCGCCGCGCTGCGGCACATCGACGAGATACTTCTTCATTGCGGCCAGAATGCCGTCCCGCGTGGTCTGGTCGGCGGGAAGAATGGTGACCCCGGGGCGGCTCTTGCGCGGGTTGGGATTGGTAAGCAGGACTACGTTATCCGCGGGGAAGCCGAACTTTGGGCCGGTGAGCACGTCGGCGATGGACTGGGCGTCATTCACGGCGCCTTCGAGATTCTCGAAGGTGCCAAGCTCGCATCGCCCATAGACGCAGCCCGCGGGATGGTCCGCGGTAGTGCCGGCAGGCTGGTAGGTATCGATGCCAATGATCAAGGCGCGCTTGGTCTGGGCCGGCGCATGGCCAAGCAGACACAGCAGCAAAGTAAGAACAGGAACACAGCGCTTCATGGACTCATCGCCTCGTGGGAAATCAGCCGCAATGGTCTACGGTCGGTCTCCGTGTCAGGTCGTGGTTGGATTGGGACCGGCAGTTGCCGGCATAATCGGCTTGATACCGAATGTTGCCGACAGATAGGTAATATCCGGCTTAAACGCCAGCGCCAGATCCATGATGGAAGTATTGGTCGGCGATCCCTTCGCCACCAGATACCCCTGCCGCAACTCTACTTTGTCGAGATTGGGCGTCAGTTGAGACGTATAGGCGTGGGGCACCAGGATGTAATCGCCGGGAACCAGGTTCACGCCCTGCTGGGTTGCGGCGGCGGTGCGCGCCTGCTGGGTCGCGAACGCCAGTTGCGGGAAGCTGTTGATCAGGAACGTCGTCCTCTGCTCAAACGCGCCGTACATCTGGCTGAATCCCTGCAACGCCTCCACGCCGATTTGCGGCAGACCAACGATAGGCGCGAACTTGCCAATGTTATTGGAGACTGTCTTCAAGATGCCGACGAAGGCAGACTCCTTGTGAGCCATGGAGAGGTTGACCGCCCACTGTCCGGAGCCGCCCGGCAGAATCACCTGCTTCATCTTTTGCGAGGCCGCGCCGGGGTCGAAGCTGAGGTTCTGCAGCGGCGGCAGACTGCCGGAATTGTCGGGGAACAGGGATGCCAGCGAGGTCCATGCCATGGGATCAATGATGTCCTGCAAAAGCGACTTGGTCTGAACGACGTCGATGCGCAACTGGGCGGACTGAAGCTGCTGGAACTGGGCCCGGTCTTCCGCTGACATGCGGAATCCATTCACAGCCAGGCTGGCTTGGATGTCGCCCTGGTAATCCAACAGTTCTTTGGGCTCGATGCTGGTCGCAAAGCGCAAATTGTTATTGGTGGCGTCGTAATGGAAGAAGTCGATCTGGCGATCGAGCGCGCCCGCGGTCGCATCCGGCTTCTTGTGGGAAAACAGGCCGCGCGTCCGGTTGCCCTGCTCTGAGGCAGGAGTCAGCGAGCTCCCAAAGCTGCTCCAGAACTGCTCCGAGTCATGCGCACCTTGCGCCTGGTCGACGCTCCCACCCTTGATCTGGCCAAGGTTGCCCCTTGCCTGGGCTTGCATCAGGGCTTCAAAGAAGCGGCTTCCCGAAGCCGATCCCAGTAAAGGAGCAAACGCTCCGCTCATTAAGGCATTCTGCAGGAAATCCCGCCGGCTAGCACTCATATCCACGTCCCGTCCGTTGGAATGGCCCATCCGCCGGAAATGAATTAAGTACATGTGACCTAGGCGGTTAGCATACGCTAAAAACGTGCATACGCCTACAAGCACGTTAGACGTGGCGATTTCCGGAAAGACGCATGCTTTCGCCGCAACTCGGCTCGAGAGCCTCCCCGGAGCGCGTAAACTGCGCTTTCGGCGTCACTTTTTTGCAGGAGTGATGTCGGTCACAGGCAAGTCCCAGTGCGCCAGCAATATCTCGAAACGCCGCTGCTCCTCGCGCTTGTAGGCATCCTGGTCGGGGTAGAGCTTGAGGATCAATGCGTCTTCCTCAGGGTTTGCGGTAGTGGCAAGGGTCGAGTTCTTGTAGGTGATGGTGACGCGGTAGTCCCAGCGAGCGTCCTCGGTCATGTGGTTCGCCGGCGTCTCGATCTTGAGGGCGATGATGCGCCCAGTCTCTCGAATTCTTTGCAGTAGTGGGTAGTGGTTCTTCAGGAAGAGCTGCAGGAACTCCTGCTGATGGCCCCACTGGGTCTTGTAGTAGTACTCCATGGTGTACGGCTGGTCCGCGCCGCCTTGCGGAGGCGCACCCTGCGCCAGGACCGGCAGCGCACACATCGATAGCAGAAATTGAATCGCCAAGCTCTTCATATTGCCCTCCAGTGTTCTTGATGCGTGAGACTAAAGTTTGCGCAGAGCGGCACAGGCGCGATCCAGCGCCTCCGGCTGCTTGCCGAAGCAGAAACGAAGCATATCCTCGCCGCCTCCGGAAACGAAGAAGGCGGAGCCGGCAACCGCGGCGACTCCGGTTGCAGCGAGCAGGGTGCGTGCCTTTTCTGCCGACGTTTGCCCAAGGATGCGGCTGGCATCGGCGAGCACGTAGTAGGCTCCTTCGGGCACGGACGGCGTAAGGCCGGCGTCGGTCAAGGCAGCACAGAGTTGGTCGCGCTTCTTCTGGTACTCGCGCGCGAGGTCATCGTAAAACGCATCGGGCAGGCCGACGAGCCCGGCGACTGATCCATATTGGAAGGGCCCGGGCGCGCAGATGTAGACGAGGTCGTGGAAGTAACCAATGGTCGGAATCCACTGGCTTGCGGCCGTCAGGTAGCCGACGCGCCAGCCGGTGATGCTGAAGGTTTTGGACAGGCCGGAGATGGTGATAGTGCGTTCGGCCATGCCCGGCAGCGTGGCCAGGCTGACGTGACGCCGGCCGTCGAAGCGGAAGTACTCGTAGATTTCGTCGGTGAAGACGAAGAGATCGTGCTCGATGGCGAGATCGGCGATGGCCTGCAGTTCGGCGAGCGAGAAGATCTTGCCGCATGGATTTGACGGCGTGTTGACGATGATGGCGCGGGTGCGCGGGGTAATGGCCGCGCGCAGGCGGGCGATGTCGAGACGCCAGTCGGGTGCGTCGAGCGTGACGGCGACGGGGACGGCACGCAGCGAGAGCATCGTGCTCCAGTGATATCCGTAAAAGGGCTCGAAGAGAATGACCTCATCGCCGGGATCGAGCAGTGCGAGGGCAGCGGTATACAGCGCGCCAGTGGCGCCTGCGGTGACAAGAATCTCGGTTTCGGGATCGGCCTGGATGCCGTTGTAGGCGGCGAGCTTGGCGGCGATGGCTTGGCGCAGCGGAGCAATGCCATCGAGCCGGGTGTAGGTGTTCAGGCCGTGGCTGATCGCGTCGATCGCGCCCTGTGCTGCGGGCGTCGGAAGCTCCGTATCGCAGACACCCTGCGCCAGATTGACTCCGCCGATGCGCTCGCACTCCACCGACATGGAGCGGATCTCCGACTGGAGGATCAATGGCGCGATCTGGCTGAGGCGGCGCTGGCTGATGGCTGTCGACACAGGGGACTCTCTTGGCAGGAATGCGGGGCAACGAACAGGACTAGACACAGGATAAGCCAGCCTGCCTATTCCTGTGGGCTTAAGGCGCTTCTTCAAGCGCCGACGTCAGCGCCCGTAGGTGCCCATCCACTGCGTCTGCGACAGGACGTGCGGCTTCAGAGCGGGCTCAAGTTCGCTCCTGACGGCGCCGGCCTTTACTTCGAGTCTTGCGTCCAGCGCATACAGCTTGAAGAAATAGCGGTGCGGCTTGCCGGGAGGCGGACAGGGCCCGCCATAGCCAATACGCTTGAAGTCGTTTCCGCCCTGGCGTGCGCCATTGTCGAGCAGGTTCATCTTGGGCGTGTCCTCGGGCAGCAGCGTGGCTTTTGCAGGAATATTCCAGATGAGCCAGTGCGTCCATGTGCCCATGGGCGCGTCGGGATCATCCACTATCAGAGCCAGGGATTGGGTCCCGGCGGGAGCGTCCTCCCAACTAAGCGCGGGCGAGAGATCGGCGCCATCGCAGGTGTATTTCTTCGGGATCACCCCGCCGTTGGGAAATGCTGTTGATTTCAGAGTGAAGGACATTGCATGTTCTCCTTGTGAATCGCCGTGGGCAGGTTGCACCGGGGCGGGGACGCCAGTTTGGCCAGGTGATCCCGACCGCGCGCAGCCAGACGGAATGAGCAGCACTGCACTGGCGAAAAACAGCAACGCACATCGGCGTCTCGACATGGCGTAACTCCGGCGCCCAAGATAGTACCACCTCGCCGCGGCTTCCAATGGCGGGTGCGTATATCGATCACCCGGCCCGCCGCAACAGGTGGATGACTTCGTCGTCGGTCACCTGCGAAAAGTTCCGGTAAAACTGGCCGACCGCGTAGAAATCCTGCGGCTCGTACAGGCAAACCAGCCGATCGACCATATTGCGCAACCACGCGCAGGTGGATGCGGGCGCCACCGGGGCAGCTACGATCAACATCGCAGGCTTCATCTCGCGAAGTGCGCTTGCGGCAGCGAACATGCTTGCGCCCGTGGCTATTCCGTCGTCCACAAGAACGACTGTCCGCTCCTCAACCGGGAGCGGCGGGCGATCGCCTCGATAGAGCACGGCACGCTGGTCCAGCATCCGCTTAACCTCTACGGTGACTCGCTCAATCGTTTCCGGGGAGATGCCCTCCGCGCGGATCACCCGCTGCTCCAGGTATCGTCCATCGCCGGCCGCAATTGCGCCAAAGGCGAGTTCCTCCTGCCCGGGAACGCCGAGCTTGTGCGAGAGAAACACATCCAGCGGTAGCTGCAGAGCTTGTGCTATTTCGAAGGCAACGGTGACGCCGCCGCGCGGTATTCCGAGGACCAGCACGTCCTTCCGATTGGCAAACTCGCCCAACTCCTTTGCCAGTCTCCGTCCGGCGTCTTCGCGGTCTTCGAAGATCATCGCGTCAGCTCCGATGTTTCCTGCCACGCATCCATGCGAGACAGTCGAGCACCCCCGTAATGTGCGCCATCATACGCCACCCGGCTGCGCGGCCCCGGTATCAAAGTTGGGTCTGCCGCGGAACGTGGCTTCAATCGCAAATGCCTGGCAGGCAATAGCATGAAAGAATATCGATTGGACCGTCCGCAGGCCTCAGCGAGCGGCGGACAGGGGATCCCGTACGATGCATCGTGTTGCGCTTATTTACAACCCGGCCTCCGGGCAGCGACCGGAGCGGCGATCCGCACTGATTGCGAATGTGGTGGCCGTGTTCCAGGGCGCCGGCATTGAGGTGAAGGTGATCGCAACGGAATCGCCGGAGAGCGCGGGGGCTCAGGCGCAAGAGGCCGTCCGCGAGGGATGCGATACGGTGATTGCGTGCGGCGGCGATGGCACCGCCCACGAAGTGATGCAAAGCCTGGTGGGCGGAGCGGCGGCGCTGGGGGTAATCCCGATGGGAACGGCCAATGCTCTGGCCACCGATCTGGGCCTTCCGGCATCGCCGGTGAAGGCAGCGAAGATGCTGCTGGGTGCGGTACCGTCGCGGGTTTCGGTGGGGCGGGTCTTCTATCGCGACCGCGCGGGCAAGTCGCGCGATCGGTACTTTGTGGTGGCAGCGGGAGTTGGCGTGGACGGCGTGTTTTTTTCGCGGCTGGACAGCCGGCTGAAGCAGCGGCTGGGCTACCTGCTGTACCTGCTGCAAGCACTGCGCCTCGCGCTCACGCATACGTTTCCCATGTTTCGTGCCTCCTTTTTCGAGACGGGAAGCGACACTCCGCGCTCCGAAGAGGCATCGCAGATTCTGGCCGTGCGCATCAGCAACTTTGGCGGCCTGGTGCACAACCTTGCACCCGGCGCGGCGCTGGGCAACGACAATCTGCACGTGATTGCCTTCAAGACGCGCAGCCGCCTGCGCTATCTGCGATTCATGGTGGCCGTATGGTTCCAGCGCCATACGTACTCGAACACCATTGAGTTGGTGGACTGCTCAGCAGTCGAATGCAGCGATCTCGCCGGCGCGAAGGAGCGCTCGTTCGTGGAGGCCGATGGTGAATTGCTTGGCAATTTGCCGGTGAGGATCGAGGTCGTGCCGCAATCCCTCACTCTGCTGATTCCGGCGAAGAAGAGCCGCCGAGCGTCTCTTTAGCGAGCAACCCTGACTCGCCTGGAGCCTCGGCCCTGGGGTAGGATGGCCGACATGGACAGGCGACAGTTCGTTTCTGGCAGCGCGGCCGGATTGCTGATTGCCGGCGGAAAGGCAACCACAGCAACCGCTGCAGATACTCCACCAACCCAGGGCCTGATGAAGCTCGGTGATCAGACCGCACCGACGAATGACACCCATCTGAAATACCTGGCCCGCTACGGCGTGAAGAATATTTGCGGCTATCCGCAGATCGCGGGCGACCGTTTGTTTGCCACCGTAGACGAACTGAAGACGATGATGGATATGGCCGCCAAGTACGGCATCAGCGTCGACTGCACCGCGCCGCCGTTCCTTGAGTCCAGCTTCATCGACACGGAAAAACATCCGGCCATCATGCTGGCCCAGAGTCCCGAGCGCGACCGCGACATCGAGGCGCTGCAGACCTTTATCCGCAACTGCGCGCAAGCCGGGATTCCCAGCATCAAATACAACATGAGCATCCTCGGCGTCCTGCGCACTGGTCGTGTCCCTGGCCGCGGCGATGCGATGAACCACTACTGGAAGCTCTCTGAAATGCATCCCGACCCACCCCTCACCAAGGCCGGCCGCGTGGACGCCGACGCCTTCTGGGAACGCATCACGTATTTTCTCGACCGGGTGATTCCGGTGGCGAACGAATACAAGATTCGCATGGCCTGCCATCCGCAGGACCCCGGCGTTCCGCCTGAAGGCTATCAGGGAGTGAACCGCGTGCTAGGCACTATCGACGGGCTGAAGCGGTTTATCACGATTCAGGAGAGTGTCTACCACGGCCTGAACTTTTGCCAGGGAACGATCTCGGAGGATCTGGAGAATCCGGGCGTCGAGATCTTCGACGTGATCCGCTACTTTGGCACGCGCAAGAAGATCTTCAATGTCCACTTTCGCAATATTCGCGGCCATCGCGATGACTTCGTCGAGGTGTTTCCGGACGAGGGCGATGTCGACTTTGTGAAAGCGATCAAGGTGTACAAGGAGATCGGCTATCCCTACATGCTGATGCCCGATCATGTGCCGCTGGCCGAGGCCGATCCCAACTCCCTGCAATCCTTCGCCTTTTGCTACGGCTACATTCGCGGCCTGATTCAGTCAGTGAACGCAGCCACCTGAATTGCGCGGCCCAACCTTATCTGCAATGCTGTCGGAGGAGAATCTGTGCCATGAGCGACCTTACTCAATCCGTATCTGCCGCGTCGGCAGGAACCATTCAACTGGGCGACCTTACCGTGAACCGCATGGGATACGGTGCGATGCGGATTACCGGCAAGGGGATCTGGGGCGAGCCGGAGAATCGCGGCGCGGCCCTGGATACGCTGCGGCGCGCAGTCGAATTGGGTGTCAACCTCATCGACACGGCGGATTCGTATGGCCCGAATGTCTCGGAAGAACTGATCGCGGAGGCGCTGGCGCCGTATCCGGCGGGCCTGGTGATCGCGACCAAGGGCGGATGGGAGCGCGTGGGCCCGGGGCAGTGGACCCACAATGCCTCTCCGCAGCACCTGCGGGCAGCCGTGGAGGGAAGCCTGAAGCGGTTGAGACTGGGCCGGATCGATGTGTATCAATTGCATGTGCCGGACCCCGCGGTTTCCTTTGACGCATCCATGGAAACCTTGGCGCGGCTGCGCGAGCAGGGAAAGATTCGGCATGTGGGCTTGTCCAACGTGACTCTGGAGCATGTAGAGAGGGCGCGGAAGATTGTGCCGATCGTCTCGGTGCAGAACCGATATAGCTTTGCCGACCGGGAGTGGGATTTTCTGCTGGACCATTGCGAGGCGAACAGGATCGCCTTTATGCCGTGGGCGCCGCTGGGACAGAACCGCGAGGCGAATGCCGCGCTCGACTCCGCCGCCCAGGAGTTGGGAGCAACTCCTTTGCAGGTGGCGCTGGCGTGGTTGCTGAGGCGGTCTCCCGTGCTTCTGCCGATTCCCGGCACATCGTCGGCCGCTCATGTTGAGCAGAACATAGCGGCCGCAGGACTGAAGCTGCCGGATGCAGTATTCGCAAGGCTCTCTGCGGTCACTCCCAAGCCGGCCAGCCTGCGCGGTTGAGCGCGAATTGCTAGTTGGCTGGAAGTTGCGCCGCACTCCATCCGCCGCCGAGCGCCATCTGCAGCTGAGCACTCGCCACGATGCGCCGTGCCACCAATGCGGCGGCTGCTCGTTCATCGCTCAGTTCGACCGTCTGGCTGGTCAGGACTTCCAGATACGCTGCCAGCCCGCGCTTATAGCGAAGCAGGGAGAGGCCCGTGCTTTGCTTGGCGGCATCCACCGCGCGCTGTTGCACGGTTGCTTCTTCCTCCAGCACCCGCAGCGCCGAGAGCTGGTCCTCAACATCGCGAAAGGCTGAGAGCACCTGCTCGCGATAGAGCGCAGTGGCTTGCTCCCTCTGCGCCACCGCATAGTCGACCTGTGCCTTGCGCCGGCCCGCGTCATACAGGATTTCACTGGCGGATGGGCCGGCATTCCATTGCGCGCTGCCCGAGTTGAAGAGCTGAGTTATCATGTCGCTCTCCACTCCGGCGCCGGCACCCAGGGTGATGTTGGGATAGTAGGCAGCCTTGGCAACGCCGATCAGCGCGTTGGCCGCCGCCACCCTTCGTTCCGCGGCTGCGATGTCCGGCCTCCGCTGAAGCAGTTCGGACGGCACGCCGGTGGGCAACGCGGGAGGATTGCCCGCGAGGGGCCGCTCGGCAATATGGAAATCAGTCGCGGGCTCTCCGACGAGCACAGCAATCGCATGCTCGTATTGCGCTCGCTGCTCGCCCAGGTCGATCAACTGCGCACGCGTCCCTTCGAGTTGCGCCTGGGCCTCCTGAACATCGATCTCCGTGACCAATCCGCCTTTGCGGAGGGCCTGCGTGAGTTGCAGCGTCTGCGTGTAGGTGTCCAGCGTCGACCGCAGCAACTGCGTTTGCAGATCGAGCCCGCGCAACTGCAGGAAGGTCACCGCCAGCATTCCCTGCAGACTCAAACGGGTGTCGGCAAGATCGGCCGCGGATGCCTGCGCGCTGGCCGCGCTTGACTCAATCTGCCGGCGAACTGCTCCCCATAGGTCCGGCTCCCAGGAGATACTCAGAGGAATCAGAAACTCCCAATAGTCCTGCGCAGCACCCGCCGGCTTAAGCGGCGTGGTACTCGATATGCGGTTCCTGCTGGCCGAGCCCCCGATAGATACGGTCGGGTACAGCGCGGCTCGATTCACGCGGACCAGATCGTGGGCCTGCTCATACGCGTGCAGCGCCGCCGCGATGTTTTGATTCGCTGAGGCGCAGCGCTGCTCCAGATCATTCAACTCCGGATCCTGGTAGACGGCCCACCATGCGCCGCGATCGACTGCGTCGGCCGGCTTGGCGGAGGCCCAGTCGCCATTGTGGCCGTTGTCCGAGTAGGCAGGCGGAGCCGGGACCGCCGGCGCCTTGTAGTTCGGCCCGACCAGGCATCCGCCCAGCACCAGGGCTGCCGCCGTCGCTATCAATCCAAGTGGGCGATGGGCCTTCATGGATTGGCCTCCGGCGCATGACGGTGCTCATCGCTGCCCGGCGTAACCACGCGCACCAATTCGCCGTCGGTAAGGGAATCGGGCGGATTCGCGACGACGGGCTGCCCGGGTGCAAGCCCGCCGAGTATCTCCATGGCCGAGCCGGAATCGCGTCCCGGAGTCACGCGCACGATGTGAACGTGCTGTGTGGAATCGACCGTAGCCACATGCAGTCCATCGGGTTCAAAGATCAGCGCGCTGACCGGCACGATCTGCTCGGGTACAGCGCTCGATACGCTCAGGTGGACCTCAGTGTAGCTTCCGGGCAGAAGTTCACCGGACCGGTTGTCCACATCCACCTCGGCCAGCAGCGTTCTCGTTGCCGGGTCCACAGCATCCGACGATCGCACCAGCTTGCCGCGGAACATCCGGCCGGGATACTGTGGCAGCGACAACGTGGCCAAAACTCCATTCTTCGCATCCGGCGCATACACTTGCGGAACATTGATGAAGACGCGCAAGGTGCCAATCGCCGAGATGTCGAAAACTTCCTTGCTGCCCGTGACCGTCCCCGCGCCTGGCGTCGTGGTGCTTCCCGCCGTGGTGATCAACTGGCCGATGTCAAGGTTGCGCGCGGTGATCACGCCATCGAACGGCGCCTCAATCCGCTCAAACGATTGCAACTCTTCGAGCCTGCGCACATTCGCCTGTGCAGACGCCACCTCAGTCTGGCGCGCCGCAAGCAGCGAGACGGCGTTATCCGTGTCCTGCTGCGAAACTGCATTTTGACCGATGAGGCCCTGATACCGGTCGGCGGTTACCTTGGCCAGCGCCGCGTTGCTCTGCGCGGTGGCCAGGTCCGCCTTCGCCTGATCAAGCTGCTGGTCGAGTTCCGGAGTTTCGATCTCCGCAAGCAGCTCCCCTTTGTGCACGTGGGCACCGATGTCGCGGTACCAGGCTTTGACGTAGCCCGTGGTCCTGGCGTAGATCGGCGCCATGGTAAAGGCCTGCATGTTGCCCGGCAATACGATTTCAGTTGCGTTCTTCTCGAACCCAGGCTGTGCCAGAAACACCGGCGGCGCGGCCATTGTATCGGTGTAGTGGATCAGCTGCGCACGAGCATGCATTCGGCTAACGATGCCGACGGCCGCGACCACCACCGCCAGCACCAGCGCGACCACAACCAGCGTCAGCAACCCTCCACGCGAGACCTCCGCAGGCGCCGGTGCGGCCCCATGGCTCCCAACCTTCTCGCCCGCCCCTTTTCCATCTCGACCCGTTCCTGGGAATTCCGACTCTCCGGTGTTCATGGCTGTTTCTCCGTGCGCGGCTTTGGCGCTGATTGGGTTACTCTCGTCCGCTTCCGGTTATTCATAATCGGCCTCACGCATGTTTCGCGGCTCGGCTTGCAGGTGGGGCGGATCGTTACGGTGCATCAAGGAGAAGAAGACCGGCACAAACGTGAGCGTGCCAAAGGTCGCCAACAGCAGCCCGCCAATGACGGCGCGGCCCAGCGGCGCATTCTGTTCCCCACCGTCACCCAGTCCCAACGCCATCGGCACCATGCCGATGATCATCGCCAGCGCTGTCATGATGACGGGCCGGAAGCGGGTAAATCCCGCACTAAGCGCCGCCTCTGCCGCACTCAGGCCATGCTCCATCTGCTCCTTCGCAAAGCTGACTACGAGGATGGAGTTGGCGGTTGCCACGCCCATGCACATGATCGAGCCGGTCAGAGCGGGTACGCTGATATGGGTCCCGGTAACGAACAGCATCCAGACAATTCCCGCCAGCGCACCGGGCAGCGCAACGATGATGATGAACGGGTCGAGCCAGCTTTGAAAGTTCACCACAATCAGCGCGTAGACCAGCACGATCGAGAACAACAGTCCGTAAATCAAACCTTGAAATGAAGTGTGCATGGTCTCAATCTGGCCGCGCAGAAATATCTGAGAACCGCGCGGAAGCTGCGCCTGGTTGTCACGGATAATCCGCTCCACTTTGCGCGCCACGCTGGCGAGATCGGTGCCCTCGACTGAGCCATAGACGTCGATGATCGGTTGCGCGTCGTAGTGGCTCACTAGTCCGGGCTCGGCGCCCCTCTCGATCGATGCCAGGTTGCCGAGAATCTGCGGCTGCTGCGCGGAGCCGTTGATCGCAATGGGAAAATTCTCCAGCTCCTGCAGGCTCTTCACATCGTACTGCGGAGTCTGCACGGCGATGTTGTAGCTGACATGATTCCCCGGATTGAGAAAAAACGTTGGCGAGGTCTGGAAGCTGCCGCTCAAGCTGGTGAGCAGGTCCTGGGCCACATCCCGCTGGCTGTAACCGACCTCCTGCGCGCGGGTCCGGTCTACATTGACGGTCCACTTCGGCTGATCGAACGGCTGCTGGATGCGGAGATCGGTAGTGCCCGGGACGCGGCTGATCTGCTGCATCAACTGCTCGGCCAGCGCGCGGTTCTCAGCCACCTTCAGGCCGGCCACCTGCACATCGATTTGCGCCGGCAAACCGAAGTTAAGGATCTGGCTCACCATGTCCGTTGGCAGGTAATAGAACTCTGTCCCGGGAAAGTCCTGGGTCAGCCGGTCCCGCAGCGCACGCGTGTACTCTGCAGTGGGCCGATGCTTCTCCGCCAGCGAGACCAGGATGTCCGCATCGCCGGTGCCCACGGGTGCCGAGTTCGAGTAGGAAAGATTCAGCCCGGAGTAGGGCAGGCCGATGTTATCGATTATCGTCCCCAGCTCCGACTTGGGGATTTCCCCGCGAATCACATCTTCGATCTGGTCGCACAAGCGTGCCGTATCTTCAATGCGCGTGCCTGTATGCGCGCGCACGTGCAGCTTGAACTGGCCGCTATCGACCGAAGGGAAGAAATCCTGCCCCAGCCACGGATACAGCACTGCCAGCGATACCATCCAGAAGGCCACAATCGACACCAGGAACGTCCCGCGATGTTCCAGGCAGAGCCTCAACACTCCGTGATACCGGTTACGTAGCTTCTCAAAGGAATGCTCGAAGGCGATCTGAAAGCGGACCAGTGGATTGCGGCTCGCACGCGCCTGTTCTACCCGGTCGTGTTCGTGACCCTTCAGCAGGTACTTCGCCATCGTAGGCACCAGCGTCCGCGACAGAAAATACGAGGCAAGCATGGCGAACACGACCGCCTCCGCCAGCGGCACAAACAGATACCTGGCGACACCGCCGAGGAAAAACATGGGCACAAACACGATGCAGATCGAGAGGGTCGAGACGAAGGCCGGGACCGCAATCTGCGCGGCCCCGTTCAAAATCGCCGGCTCGACGTCCCCGCCCTGGGCAAGATAGCGCTCGATGTTTTCTATGGTCACCGTGGCATCGTCCACCAGGATGCCCACCGCCAGCGCAAGGCCGCCCAGGGTCATGATGTTGATGGTTTCGCCCAGCGCCGACAACGCCAGCAGCGAGCAAACGATAGACAAGGGAATCGAAACCGCGATGATGATCGTGGAGCGCCAGTTTCCAAGGAAGATCAGGATCATGATCGCGGTGAGGCAGGCGGCGATCACCGCCTCGCGCACCACGCCGCTGATAGCAGATCGCACAAAAATGGATTGGTCGGCGATCGGTTTTATCTGGAGCGCCGGAGGAAGTTGCGCCTTGATCAGCGGCAACTGCGCGCGCACATTCGAGATAATGTCCAGCGTCGAAGCATTGCCCGTCTTCTGGATCGACATCAGGGAAGCGCGCTGTCCGTCTACGCGCACAATGTTCGTTTGCGGAGGAAATCCGTCGCGCACATTGCCGATATCGTGAACGTAGATGGTGGCCCCATTCACGGTCTTGATCGGCAGGTTGTTGAGAGCCTCAATCGAGTCTGGAGCGCTGTTGGTCTCCACCTGGTAGTCGACGTGGCCCATCTTCACATCGCCGGCGGGCAGGATGATGCTTTCCGCCCCCACTGCGCTCACCACGTCCGACGCGGACAATCCGTGAGCCTGCAGCTTCTGGGTGTCGATGTCCACCTGCACCTGCCGTTGTTTGCCGCCATAGGGGTAAGGCATCGAGGCGCCCTGCACCGTGGCGAGCTGGGTGCGAATGAAGTTCGTGCCATAATCGTTCAGTTGCTGCTCGGTAAGGCCGTTCCCCGAGAGCCCGAGTTGCAGCACCGGCACGCTCGACGCGCTGAATTGAATAACCAGGGGAGGCGTCGTGCCCTGGGGATACTGCCGCAGCGCCGTTTGCGCGATCGCGGTGATCTGCGCCACCGCCTGCGAGATATTCACGTTTGGGTGAAAGTAGACCTTGGTCACGGAGACGCCGCTGAGCGTCTGCGACTCGGTGTGTTCGATGTCATTGACGGTCGTGGTCAGGCTGCGCTCGAACTGCACCACAATCCGGTCGCTTAGTTGCTGCGGAGAAAACCCCTGGTAATTCCAGATCACAGACACAACCGGGATATCGATATTCGGAAAGATATCGACCGGCGTCCGCTGGATGACCACCGGACCCAGGAAGAACAGCAGCAGCGACAACACTACGAATGTGTAGGGTCTCCGGAGTGCGAGACGGACAATCCACATCAAATCACCCTTGGCCGAGGACCATTTCAGCATTCGCCGAACGGAACTCGCATTGCTTGCAGCAGTGGGTCTTGCAACAAATTCATTGGGGAGCGTTGCTAAACGTCCGGTTCAGTATTTAGACGTTCCCGCTTTCCCGTAAGATTCAATCCGCCTCTTATGACCTCTTCCTGACCGGGCCCATCCGTTTCAAATTCGCAGCGCGACCATTCCCCGTGCGTCTTACACCGCCGAACACGGCCTCGACTAAAGCCTCTGACTCCCGCGGGTTAAGCGAGCCATGACCTGCGAGGAGACGAAAGATCATCGGCCCATAAATCATATCGAGGACAATTTCGCCGTCAATCTCGTTGCGAATTTCGCCCCGGTCGACCCCGCGTTGCCACATTACCCGCGCGGCAGCGCGCCTGGCATAGAGAAAACGCTCGCGAAACAGTGCGAGAAACGACGGATCGCTCTGTCCTTCCGCGATGAACTGCCCAAAGAGACGTCCGAGGGAACTGGTGTAGAAAGCCATCAAGGACTTCAATTGCCGAGTAAAGTCCAACTCCGCGGATCCAGTATCCGGCGTCGGAACCTGCTCCGTCATGCCGGCCAGGTATGCGTCGAGCGCCACCAGGCTCTTATTGGGCCACCACTTGTAGATCGTCGCTTTGCTCACGCCGGCGCGCCGCGCGATGGCGTCGGCCGTCACCTTGCGAAGCGGCTGCCGCTCCAGCAGGTAGAGGGTGGCCTTCAGTATGGCCGCCTCCGCCTCGAGGCTTCGCCGCCGCCCGCGAACCTTCGGCTCATCGGATACTGCAGATGGATGTGTCTTTGCGATGTTACGACTCCTCATAGTGCATCGCATGCACTGTTTAACAATAATAAACTACACGTCCAGTGCAGAATATCGAGGACCGATTCGGGGGAATCTGACGCTGCGCCTTCGCAATCGGCTCAAGCGGAACGCAGAAGCCAGCCGGCGTCAGTGCGCGTCTGCCTGCGACGCCGTATCGAACACATGAATTGCCGGCAGCGCCTGGTGCTGGTCGTCGAACAGGTCGCGCTTGGCAATTCCGCCGCCGGCCATCGGCTCCCACCAGAAGATGCCCCGCACTTTGCCGCCTGGGGCCTCCCGAACCACGCGATCCAGCGCCGCCAGAAAGTTGCGCTGCCCCTCCGGCGTTTGCGGGAACGGCGCCGGCTGGCCCTTGAAGTCCTCGCCCGTCCGCCAGTCGTATGCCGTCTCTGCCACCACTACGCTCTTGTGATAGGTGTTCCACACAAACGCCAGATTACCCTTCAAATCGTCCAGGCTGCCGTGCCACCACGGATAGAAGGACTGCCCCAACACGTCGTACGGCACATGATATTGCGCCAGGTGGTCGAGGAACGACTTGGTCGCCGCCTGGTTCCCCCCTTTATCGATGTGGATCATAATCGCCGGCCGCTTGCCCCATCCACGCCCCTTATCGACCCCGTGAATCCCGGCCAGCAGCAGGTCTGCGAAGTTCTGCCACTGCGCCGGCAGGCGCCCATCCGGCCACATCATGCCGGCCGTGACTTCGTTGCCCACTTGGACCATGTCGGGCAGCACGTGCTGTTTGTGCATCGCGGCAATCGTAGCGCGGGTGTATGCGAACGTCGCCTGCACCAGTTCCGCGTGCGACATCTTTGCCCACGCGCGCGGCACCGTCTGGTGCCCAGGGTCTGCCCAATCGTCCGAATAGTGGAAGTCCAACAGCAGCTTGAAGCCGCGCGCCTTCGCGTCCTTGGCTGCTGCAATCGTGTAATCCAAGTTGTTTGGCAGCGATATGGGATTGACCATCACCCGCAGCCGGATCCAGGTATATCCGTGGTTCTTCAGGATTTGCAAGCCGGGTTCGGCCACGCCCGCATCCTTGAAGACCACTCCCCTGCTTTCCATCTGGGGCAGGAAAGAAACATCTGCCCCGACAATCATGTTTTGCGCATGGGCGGCAGGCGCGCAGAGAACGATGGCGGCGGCCAGGCTGACTAGAATCTTCATCGCAACAAGCTATCAGGATTCGAGCTGTTCCGCTTCGAGTTCGAGAAAATCGAAGCGGCGCCACTTGTAGATGGCGATGGAGACAATCCAACTCGCGGCAAATAAACCGACAATTCCATAACCCAAATAGCCGAAGTTGCCATTGAGCGTGTTGACCAGGTCCCAGAAAGCGCCCTTCGGATGCAGCCGTCCGGATAGCAGCCCCAGCGCCTCGATGCCGCCGACCGCGAAGGCCACGACCACCGAAACCGCGGTAATCGTGATGTTGTAGTACAACTTGCGGATCGGCTTCACGTAGGCCCAACCGTATGCGCCCAGCATCAGGATGTTGTCGGTCGAGTCGATCAGCGACATGCCCGCGGCAAACAGAATCGGGAAGACCAGAACCGACCACAAGGACAACCCCTTGGAGGCCTCGGCGGCGGAGAGGCCGAGCAATCCGATTTCGGTGGCCGTGTCGAACCCCAGGCCAAACAGGACGCCCAGCGGATACATATGCCAACTGCGCCGGATCATCTTGAAGATGGGGCGAAACAGCCGGGTGAGAAAGCCGCGATTGCCTAGCAGCAGGTCGAAGTCCTCTTCGACGTAGGCGCCTCCGCGCCGCACGCGCATGAAGGTGCGATAGACGGAGCTAAGGACGATCAAATTGACGATCGCAATTGCGAACAAAAACAGGCTCGACACCAACGTGCCAATGACCCCACCAATGTCGCGGACTACGTCGATGCGATGCTGCAGCGCCAGCGCTGTAGCTGCAATTGCAATGGAGCCCACGATGACGATGGTGGAATGCCCGAGCGAGAACATCAGGCCCACAGAGACCGGCCGCTTACCCTCCTGCATCAGTTTGCGAGTAACGTTGTCGATGGCCGCGATATGGTCCGCGTCGACGGCATGGCGAAGGCCAAAGCTGTAGGCAAGAAACGCCGTCCCGAGAAGCACCGGATACCGGTGAAACGCAACCAGCGCCCAGGCCCATGCTCCCAGATTGAACACCAGCAGCATGGCATAGATTGCGACAATCTTGGCTTTGGTACTGCCCGGTTCGTCGTTGAATACAGCCCGCAGGAGGGAGTTCATCGGATTCCTTGAGGCCGCACACAGGAGTCAGCCACGCAACCTCGAGCCCGTCCAGCAGTGATCGGCTACGGATGCGAATCGCGCAAGACGAGGCATTGCAGGCCGGAACATCGTCCCCTACACCGTAACACGATTTCGAGAAACATGCTAATGCGGGTGCGAGTGGGCAGCCTGGGTCAGGCTGCTGCCGGAGGTGGTGAGCACAAGTTTTCCGAGTTCAACCCCGCGCAGGGCCAGCATCCCATCCGCAACCGCCTGGATCTCCTTGCCCCGGCCCTTCATAATGATTACTTCCAGGCAATAATGATGGTCCAGGTGGACGTGGGTGGCAGCCAGCACCATGGTTCCGGCCCTATGTTGAACTTCAGTCAGCTTCTGCGCGAGATTCGGAACATGGTGGTCGTAGACCAGCGTCAAGGTGCCCACTACTGGTTTGTTCGACTCGACACTCTCGGACAGAAGCGCCTCGCGGATAAGGTCCCGGAACGCTTCGGAACGGTTCGCGTATCCGCGCTTTGCAATCAGCCGGTCAAACTCCTTCAACAGATCATCTTCCAGGGAAACGCCCGTCCTGCTTAGCTGTGCCATTGCCTATCTCCGTCCCGATTGTACTTGCCCAGCGGGACACGAGGGTTAGCTAATCAGTGAGGCGGCCTCACGTCCCCAACCGCAAGGCTAGTCGGAGGGTAGAGGATATGTGCCGGCATTCATTCCTGCACTAACGATCATGTCTGCCCGGTTACCGCCGATAAGCGCTGTGTGCCCCGCAGGTCCGCGTCGGCGCGGAGAGAAGGAGGGCCAGTGGCAAACTCGCCCGCCGAAACCGTCGATTGCGTCCCAGTTCTGAACGCCAGCGAGTACGAGCAGATCAGCCGGCTCGCGTACGAACACTTCGGCCTCGATCTCCGCGGCAGCAGGCAGGGCCTGGTCGCAGCCCGCCTGAGCAAGAAGCTGCGCGACCTTGGCCTCAACTCCTTTCAGCACTACTACGACTACGTGAAAGCCGACCGCAGCGGAGCAGCCCTGGCCGGCATGGTGGATCAACTGACCACCAATCACACCAGTTTTTTTCGCGAGCCCAAACACTTTGACTACCTCCGCGAAACCGTCTTCCCCACCCTGCGCACGCGTTCCCGCATTCACATCTGGAGCGCGGCCTGCTCCAGCGGCGAGGAGGCATACTCCATCGCCATGTCGCTGCTCGAAGAAGCGCCACGTGAGGCAGCCGCCAAGGTCCACGTTAAGGCCACCGACATCTCCACCCGCATGCTCGAGAAGGCGCAAAGGGGAGTCTACGCGGCGGAGCGCGTTGCCGAGATTCCGCCCGCGCTGCGGCAACGCTACCTGCTGAAAGGCCAGGACGAATCCGCCGGCAGCTATCGCTTCAGAAGCGATCTCCGCTCCATGATCGAGTTCGAACACCTGAACCTGATTAGCAGGCTCCCGGAGGCGTATCACTGCTCGGTGATCTTCTGCCGCAACATCATGATCTACTTCGACAGGCCCACGCAGCAGAGCCTGGTGCAACGCCTCTCAGAACACTTGGAGGATGACGGAATCCTCTTTATCGGCCACTCCGAGAGCCTGAACAACATCGCTCACGGTCTTGAGTACGCCGGCCCAGCCATTTACAGAAAGCCGTCGGCAAGGCCAACCAAGATTCCGGTATCCTAAGGGCCAGCATGGCCACCACTCCCACTGCGTCCGCTCGACGCAAGCACATCGACGTGCGCGGCATTGTGCAGGGGGTCGGGTTTCGCCCGTTCGTCTACAAGCTCGCCCACTCGCTCGGGCTTGCCGGCTACGTGTTCAATTCGTCGTCCGGCGTCACCATCGAGATCGAAGGCGGCGAAGCTGAGATTGCCACGTTCCTCGAGACCCTGCGCGCGGAACCGCCTCAGCTTTCCGCGATCGCTTCCATTGCAGTCGCTGACATCGCGGCTTGCGGCGGCGCCGGCTTTTCCATCCTCGAGAGCCACGAGGAGCCCGGCGCCTTCTCACTGATCTCGCCCGACGCAGGCACCTGCGACGCCTGCTGGCGCGACTTCGGCGATCCCCGCAACCGCCGCTACGGCTACCCGTTCACCAACTGCACCCACTGCGGCCCGCGCTACACCATCATTCAGGACATTCCCTACGATCGCCCCACCACCACCATGGCGCGCTTCACCATGTGCGCCGCCTGCGCAGCAGAGTACGCCGACCCAACCGATCGCCGCTTTCATGCGCAGCCTAACGCCTGCGCCGTCTGCGGGCCGTCGCTGGAGCTGGTCCCGAGCGGCGCGGACCCGGCCGATTGCGCCTTCGCGGACCGCGACTCGCTGGCCATGATCCGCAAGGCGCGCGCTCTGCTCCGCGCAGGCAACATCGTTGCGGTCAAAGGACTCGGCGGCTTTCTTCTGGCCTGCGACGCGGCGAACGACAAGACAGTTGTGGAACTCCGTCGCCGCAAGCGCCGTTCCGACAAGCCCTTCGCACTGATGGCCCGCGATCTCGCTGCCGTGGGTCAAATCTGCTCTTTCTCGACCGACGACGAGGCCGCGCTGCTCGCCGTCCGCCGTCCCATCGTGGTGCTGCCGCGGCTCCCAGGCGCAGCAGTCTCCGCCGAGGTAGCTCCCGGCAACGACACCCTCGGCGTCATGCTGCCTTACACCCCGTTGCACTATCTCCTCTTCAGCGATTCGCCCGACGTTCCCTCTGAGTTCACGGCACTGGTGATGACCAGCGGCAACCTGAGCGAAGAGCCCATCGTCACCTCAAACGCCGAGGCCATGCGCCAGCTCAGCGGTGTCGCCGACTGGTTTCTTCTGCACAACCGCGACATCTGGACCCGCGTGGACGATTCGGTCGTGCGCACTTTCGAGGGCCGCGAACGCGTGTTGCGGCGATCGCGCGGCTTTGTTCCCCAAACCATCGACCTTGGCATCGAGCTCGACGAGGTCCTAGCCTTCGGCGGCGAGTTGAAAAACACCTTCTGCCTGACCAAAGGCCGCTACGCCATCCTCAGCCAGCACATCGGCGACCTGGAAAACTTCGAGACCATGCAGTTCTTTGAGGAGACACTCGCCCGCCTGCAACACGTCTTCCGCGTTTCGCCGCGCGCCGTCGCCTACGACCTGCATCCCGGCTACTGGAGCACCCGTATGGCGCTCGCATCTCCCATCGAACGAAAGCTCGGAGTGCAGCATCATCACGCACACATCGCCAGTTGCATGGCGGAAAACCACCTGCGTGGGCCGGTCATCGGCGTCGCCTTCGACGGCACCGGCTACGGCACCGACGGCAAGATCTGGGGCGGTGAGTTTCTGGTCGCCGACTTCGCCGGCTTCACCCGCCGTGCCCACCTGCGCTACGTTCCGCTGCCCGGCGGAGACGCGGCCGTGCGTCAACCCTGGCGCATGGCACTCAGTTACCTGCGCGACGCCCTCGGACCGCAACTGCCGGCCGAACTTCTGGGCTTCCCCGGCGTGACCGGCAGGCAAATCGAGTTGGTCGACACCATGCTCGCCAAACACATCCAGACGGTCGATACCTCCTCCTGCGGCCGCCTCTTCGACGCCGTTGCCGCGATACTCGGCCTGGGCTCGGAGGTGACCTTCGAGGGGCAGGCCGCGATCGCACTGGAGACCGCAGCGGCGCGCGCGCGCGGCCGGCGGCACACCCTCGATGCTGAGCGCTATGACTTCGCCATCGACGGCTCGGATCCCATGATCCTCGATCTCCGGCCCACCATCATCGCCATCGCTCACAACGCCTCTGCCAATCGCCCGGCAGGGGATGTTTCAGCCATATTCCACAATACGTTAGCCGCGGCCATAATCGAACTGTGCGAACGCATCCGGATGCGCGACGGGCTGGACCGAGTTTGCCTTAGCGGCGGCACCTTCCAGAACCTTTACCTTCTGGAGCGTACGATAGTAGAGTTGCGGCATCGCGGCTTTGCCGTGTTTCAGCACGCCCTGGTTCCCGCGAACGACGGTGGGATCTCGCTGGGGCAGGCGGTCATCGCCAACGAACTTTTCGGGCAAGCGAAATGAGCGGGGAAATTCTATGTGTCTGGCAATTCCGGGCAAGGTAGTCGAAACGTACGACCAGGGTGGACTGCGCATGGCGAAGGTGCAGTTCGGCGGCATTACCCGCGAGGCCTGCCTGGAGTATCTGCCCGAGACGCAGACCGGCGAGTATGTCCTGGTGCACGTCGGCTTCGCCATCAGCCGCGTGGATGAAGCAGAGGCGGAGCGCACCTACCAGGCGCTGAAGGAGCTGGACCAACTGAACGAGTTGGACACGCCCGCAGTCGACGAGAGCGAAGCGCCGGTCGATCCTACGGTGAGCAGATTGATCAAGGGGAGCAATGGCAATGAAATACCTTGACGAATATCGCGACGGCGACGTTGCCAACAAGATCGTGGCCGAGATGCGCCGCATCCAGACCCGCCCGTGGGTGCTGATGGAAGTGTGCGGCGGGCAGACCCACTCGATCGTAAAGAACGGCATAGACCAGCTTCTGCCGGAAGGCGTCGAACTGGTGCACGGCCCGGGCTGCCCGGTGTGCGTGACGCCGCTGGAGATGATCGACCGCGCACACGCCATCGCGCGCCGGCCGGATGTGATCTTCTGCTCGTTCGGCGATATGCTGCGCGTGCCCGGCTCCGACGGCGACCTCTTCACCATCAAGTCTTCGGGCGGTGACGTGCGCGTCGTCTACTCGCCGCTGGACTGCCTGAAGATCGCCCGAGCCAACCCTTCCAAGCAGATCGTCTTCTTCGCGATTGGCTTTGAGACCACTGCCCCGGCCAACGCCATGCTTGCCTGGCGCGCACGCGAGGAGAAGATGACCAACGTCTCACTGCTGGTCTCGCATGTGCTGGTGCCGCCCGCGCTGGAAGCCATCCTGGCGTCACCGGAGAACCGCGTGCAGGGATTCCTTGGTCCCGGCCACGTCTGCGCGGTCATGGGCTACAGCGAATACATTCCTATCAGCGCGCGCTACAAGGCGCCCATTGTGGTCGCGGGCTTCGAGCCGCTGGACATCCTGGAAGCCACGCTGATGACCATCAAGCAGCTCGAGGAGGGACGCGCGGTCGTCGAGAACCAATACTCGCGCGTGCTCAACCAGACCGGCAATCTGCCGGCGCAGCAACTGATCGGCAAGGTCTTTGAGGTGAGCGACCGCAAGTGGCGCGGCATCGGCACCATTCCGCGCAGCGGCTACCGTCTGCGCGAGGAGTTTGCCGCACACGACGCGGAGAAGCTCTTCGACGTCGCCGAGATCGTCACGCTCGAGCCGGAGATATGCATCAGCGGCGAAATCCTGCGCGGCATCAAGAAGCCGCACGATTGCCCGGCCTTCGGCACGCTCTGCAATCCGCAGCATCCGCTCGGCGCAACCATGGTCTCTGCGGAAGGCGCGTGCGCTGCGTACTACGCCTACGGCCGCCACCTTAAACCGCAAGGCGCCGACGCGTTGCACCAGGTAGCGCCCGCCGTTGTGCATGCTGCGCCGGTCAACGGAGGCACAGCGTAAGCCGATGGCTATCCCGCCCGACACGACGAACCAGCAGCAGCCGGCCCAGGAAGCGCCCGTCTCTCCGCTCTTCGGCTCCTGCCCCATCCCCATCTTCGAGCATAAGCAGATCGTGCTCGGCCATGGCAGCGGCGGCAAGCTCACCGCCGACCTCATCGACAAGATCTTCCTGCCCGCCTTCCGCAATCCCATTCTCGACAAGCTCGACGATCAGGCTGTGCTCACCATCGCAGGAGCGCGCCTCGCCTTCACCACCGACTCCTTCGTGGTCACGCCCATCTTTTTCCCGGGCGGCAACATCGGCCACCTCGCCGTGCATGGCACCGTCAACGACCTCGCCATGAGCGGCGCCCAGCCCATGTACCTCTCGGCCGCATTCATCCTCGAAGAGGGTCTGCCCGTCGACGATCTGCGTCGCGTTGTCGAATCCATGCGCACTGCGGCAGCAGGAGCCGGTGTGCAATTCGTTACCGGCGACACCAAGGTGGTCGATCGCGGCAAGGGCGATCAGATTTTCATCACCACCACCGGCATCGGCGTCGTTCCACCCGGCGTCAACATCTCCGCCGACCGCGCCCAGCCCGGCGATTCCATCCTGCTCAGCGGCTATATCGGAGACCATGGCATGGCCATCATGTCGCAGCGCGAGGGTCTGGAGTTCGAAGGCGCCATTGAAAGCGACTGCGCCTCGCTCAACTCGCTGGTCGCCGCAATGCTTGCGACTCCCTCCGCCACGCCCGATTTTATCCATTGCCTGCGCGATCCCACCCGCGGCGGCGCAGCCACCACGCTGAACGAGATCGCCAAGCGCGCCAACGTCGGCATGTTGCTGCGCGAGCAGTCCATTCCCGTGCGCGAATCCGTGCGCGGCGCCTGCGAGGTCCTCGGTCTGGACCCGCTCTACGTCGCCAACGAAGGAAAGCTGCTCGCCGTCGTCCGCACCGATATGGCGGAAGCCATCCTGCGCGAGATGCGCGCGCATCCGCTCGGCCAGGACGCGGCCATCATCGGCGAGGTTGTCGCCGACCATCCCGGCATGGTCCTGATGAAGACCGAGATCGGCGGCACGCGGGTGCTCGACGTCATGTTCGGCGAGCAACTCCCCCGCATCTGCTAAAGCGCGATGGTTGCGTGGAACGGCGCTCAGTACCCGTTCGCCAGCAGATACTCCACCGTCAACTCGCGCTTCCCAGCCTCCGCCAGCGCGCGGCTCTCGGCGTACTTTGCCAGCACATCTACCTCGATGTTCACGCCCATGCCCGGCGTCAGCGTATGCAGGTTTGTCGCCGTATACGTATGCGGAAGAATTGCGATCCAGATCTCATCGCTCTCGATCCCCGCAACCGTCAGGCTGATCCCCTCCACCGCGATCGACCCCTTCTCCACCACGTACCGCAGCAGCGCCTCCGGCAGGCGCATCCGCAACACCCAGTCGCTGTCCGCCACGGCGGTCACCGAATCGAGCGCCACCAACGTGCCCACTCCGTCTACGTGCCCTTGCACCACGTGTCCGCCCAGTGGCGCGCCGGACGGAGTCGGCAGCTCGAGGTTCACCTGCGAGCCCGCGGCCAGCCGTGAGAGCGTCGTCCGCGCAATCGTCTCCGCCGCCAGATCGGCCGCGAACCAGCCTGGCCCCATCTCCAGAGCCGTCAGGCAAACCCCGCTCACACCCACGCTGTCGCCCTTGCGTAACTGCGCCGCAACTCCCGGCGCAGCGATCGTCAGCCGCGCCGCGCCCGCCCCCGGTACAAACGAGATCACCTCGCCGGTCGCCTCAATGATTCCCGTAAACATGCTTCTAGCCTAGCGCAACCGCAGCCCACGGATCGCGGAGATAGCCGCTCACTTGCGCGTCCGCCCCAAACATCGTCCGCGTGAGCCCCTTCAACTCCTGCTCCAGCGGCAACGATGAGCCGACACCCGCTGCAAACCGCACCGCGCCCTCGCCCAGCACCGTTTGCGAATAGAACAGCACCGCCTTGTCCACCAGCCCCTGCGCCAGAAACGCCCCATTTAGCTCCGACCCGCACTCCAGCAGCAGGCTTAGGATTTTCCGTTCGCCCAGCAAGTCGAGCGCAACGCCCAGATCGAGTCGCCCGCCCCGCCCCGCGACCCGCTCCACCTGCACGCCTGCGGCCTCCAGTGCCGCGGCGCGCTTTGACTCAGGCTCCACGCTGCACAGCACCAGCATATCGTTGCTCGCCGACCGGACCAACTGCGAGTCCAGCGGCGTCCGCAAGTGCGAATCCAGTACCACGCGCAGCAGCGGACGTCGTCGCGTCCGCCCGCCCGGCCCCAATATCCCGGACCGGTCGGTCAGCGCCGGATCGTCCGCCAGCACCGTGCCAATGCCCGTCAGCACTGCATCCGTTTCGTGGCGCATTCGCTGCACCTCGGCCCGCGCCTCCGCGCCGGTCAGCCAATAGGTCTGCCGCTTCGCTCGCGCGTCCGGCTGCGGCGCCAGCATCCCATCCGCCGACAACCCCGCCTTCAGCGTTACCAGCGGCCTGCCCGCCCGGATGAACCGCGCAAAGGCGTCATTCACCGCGCGCGCCTCTTGCTCCAGCACGCCTACAACCACGTCAATTCCCGCAGCCCGTAGCCGCGCTATCCCGTGCCCGCTCACCTGCGGATTCGGATCGACCGTAGCCGTCACCACCCGCCGAACTCCCGCCGCAATCAGCGCCGTCGTGCAGGGCCCGGTTCGCCCCTGATGACTGCACGGCTCCAACGTGACGTATGCGGTAGCCCCGCGCGCCCGTTCTCCAGCCTGCTTCAGCGCAACGACCTCTGCGTGATCGAACTCATCATAAAAATGCGCGCCTTCGCCGACCACCACTCCGTCCCGCACCAGCACGCACCCTACCTGCGGATTCGGCGACGCCAGCCCCACCGACGCCCGCGCCAACTCTAGCGCCCGCCGCATGATCTCAACGTCAACCTCACGCGTATCCGTTGAGCTCTCTCTCACCCTCGAACCTCGAACCTAGTACCTCGAACCTACCTGACCATCGACTCCACAAACGCACCGCTGTCGAACGGCAGAATGTCTTCCATCTTCTCGCCCACGCCCACATACTTTACCGGTAGGCCAAGCTCGGTCGCAATTGCCAGCACGATCCCTCCCTTCGCGGTCCCATCCAACTTGGTCAGCACAATTCCCGTCACGCGTGCTGCCTCGGTAAACAGCCGCGCCTGCTGCAGGCCGTTCTGCCCGGTGGTTGCATCCATTACCAGCAACGTCTGGTGCGGCGCGCCTGGGACCAGCCGCTCCGCCGTGCGCCGCATCTTGTCCAACTCTTTCATCAGGTCGGTCTTGGTATGCAGCCGCCCCGCCGTATCCACAATCAGCACATCGGTGCCGCGCGCCTTGGCAGCGGTGCACGCATCGTAGAGCGCTGCCGAAGGATCGCCGCCGGTCTTGGTCTTGATGATCGGCACCTCACTGCGCGCCGCCCACACCTCAAGCTGCTCAATTGCCGCCGCGCGAAATGTGTCCGCCGCGCACAGCAGCACCGTCCTGCCCTGTCCGCGATAGAACGCCGCCAGCTTGCCTGTGGTGGTGGTCTTGCCGGTCCCGTTTACTCCCACCATCATCACCACTTCGGGCGCAACTGCGGGCGTTACATCCTTGGTCGCCACTCCGTCGAGCACCTGCTTCAGCTCTACCTTCAGCAGCCGTTTCAGCTCCTCACCGCCCTCGATCCCCTGCCGCAGCCCGCGCTGCCTCAGGTTCTCAATGATCGTTCGCGCCGTCGGCCCGCCAATGTCCGCCGCCAGCAGCACCGTCTCCAGCTTCGCCAGCGATGTCTCATCCACCTCGCGCGTCAGCGCCAGCACGGCGCCAATCGACTCCGAGAACGAGTCACGGGTCCGCGTCACCGCCTGCCGCATGCGGTCGAAAAAGCCGCGCTTCTCGGGCGGCACGGGAGATTCCGCGCGTGTCTCTAAGTCCTTTTTTTCGTCGGTCGTGTCGGAATCGGGCGCGCGCTTGCCAAAGAGGGAAAAGGCCATACTGCTTCTAGTCTAGCAACCTGGCCTCACCTGCGGCTTCGCGGCTTACTCGTCCCGCCCCGGCCGCGCCATCAACTCGCGGATTGCCTCTTTCGGGCTCTTTCCCCGGTGCAGGATCGCGTCCATTTGCTCCGTGATCGGCATCTCCACGCCATAACGCGCGGCCAACCCCAACGCCGCCGTGGTGCTGCGAATCCCCTCCGCGACCTTGCCCTGCAGATCCTCCAGAATATCCTTGAGCGCCCGGCCTTTGCCGAGTTCCGTCCCCACTGTCCGGTTGCGCGAGAGCGATCCTGTACATGTCAGCACCAGGTCCCCCAGCCCCGACAATCCCGCCAGTGTCTGTCGCCTTCCGCCGCACGCCACCGCCAGCCGCGTAATCTCCGCGATCCCCCGCGTAATCAGCGCCGCGCCCGCGTTATAGCCCAGGTCCAGCCCATGTACCACGCCTGCCGCCAGCGCAATCACGTTCTTCAGTGCGCCGCCCAGCTCCACTCCAGCGACATCGTCGTTGGTGTACAGCCGCAGCGTGGGCGAGCTGAACTCTTTCTGGATGGTCAACGCCACTCCCGGCACCGCCGACGCCGCCACCACGGCAGTGGGAATCCCAGCCGCAACCTCCGCCGCGAACGACGGCCCGCTCAGCACGCCGACCGGATTATTCGTCAGCGACGCAATCACCTGCGACATGCGCAGCAGGCTCGGCTCCTCCAAACCCTTGGTCGCGCTTACTACAATCTGGTCGCGCGTCAGCAGTGGCGCGATCTGCCCAAACACGCCGCGCATGTGCTCCGATGGGGTCACGCACAGCACAATGTCCGCCTCGAAGATCGTCAACGGCAGATCTGACGTCACCAGCACGTCCATCGGCACGGTGTAGCCCGGTAGGAACAGCACATTCTCGCCGGTCTCGTGCATCTGCTCTGCCAGCACAGGATCGTAGGACCACAGCGTAATCTTGTGCCCGCCGCGCCGCGCCAGCGAGATCGCCAGCGCCGTTCCCCACGCGCCCGCGCCCAGTATGCCAATCCGACTCATGCCCCCGCCTTCCCTGTTGCCGCTCCCGGCTTAGACCCGAACCGGCTCTCCGTCCCATTTAGCAGCCGCCGGATATTCTCATGGTGCTTCACGATCACCAGCAGCGGAATGAATACAAATCCAAACAACACCATCGGCGTGCGATAGGCCACAAAGTACAACCCGAACAGCGGAAACGCCACCGACCCCACAATGGACGCCAGCGAGACGTACCGCGTCAACGCAAGCACCACCACGAACACCAGAAAGACCGCCACTCCCGCCGGCCACGTCAGCGCCAGCAGCACGCCCAGCGCACTGGCGACGCCCTTGCCGCCGCGAAATCCCAGCCACACCGGAAACACATGTCCCACCACCGCTGCCACCGCGGCGGCCACTGCGATGTCGACCAGGCCGGGCGCCAAATGCTTTGCAATCATCACTCCCGCATAGGCCTTGCCCAGATCGAGCAGCAGGGTCGCCAGCCCCAGCCCCTTCGACCCCGAACGGGCCACGTTGGTGGCGCCGATGTTGCCGCTGCCTTGCTCCCTTATGTCCTGCTTACGGAAGATCCGTACCAGCAGATACCCAAATGGAATCGACCCCAGCAGGTACGCAATCGAGATTGACAGAATCCAGACTTTCATCGTGGGCGCACGTGCCTTCTTGCTCCGAACCTAAAGTCTACCAAGCTCTTGTTTGTCATTCCCTAAGGGAATCTGCTTTTGTTGTTGCCGTTGCTCTTCTACTAGCAACCAGCAACTAACAACCGCGCTTACGTCCGCTCCAGCAGGTCCCGCCGCAGCAGTTCCAGAGCATGCTGGCTCGCCCACAGCCGAATCCGCTCGCGGTCGCCTGCGAGATGCAGTTCCGTCACCTTCGCTTTGCGCTCCCCGGCGAACGAAATCGCCACGTACACCAGCCCGATCGGCTTGCCCTCATCCGGCCCCACGCCCGGCCCCGGCCCGGCAATCCCGGTAATCCCCACGCCCACGCTGGCGCCGGTCCGCCGCTGAATCCCCTCCGCCATCGCCCGCGCTACCGCCTCGCTGACCGGTCCGTCGGTCCGGATCATCTCGTCAGGAACCTCCGCAAATGTCGTCTTCAGCCGGTCCGCGTACACCACTGCCCCGCCCAGGAAGTACCGCGAACTACCCGGCACGGCCGTCAGCCGCTCCGCCAGCAGGCCGCCGGTGCAACTCTCCGCCGCCGCCAGCGTCATGTGGCGGAGGCCCAGCATCAGCAGCACCATCTCCTCCAGGCTTTCGCCGTGCGAACTAAACACCGCTTCGCCCATCTCCTGTTCCACCCGCTCAGCCAGCTCGTCTACACGCGCCTGTGCCTCCGCATCGCTCGCCTTCGCGCACACAAAGTGCAGTTGAATCTCGCCCGCCCCCGCCAGGATCGTAGTCTCGACATCCTTGTACAGTTTGTAGATTGGCGCAGTTCGCGCATCCACCTGCGACTCCGGAATCAGCGCCATGCGCAGGAGCCGTCGCGCCATGTGCCGGGCCGGCAGCGTGTCAAGAAGCCTAGGGTGGCACTGCGCCTCGTACATCCCCTTCAGTTCCTTCGGAGGACCGGGCAGCAGAATCACGATCTTCCGGTGCCGCCCCACCACCGTGTCGATATACTGTCCCGGCGCGCTGCCGTTCGCGTTCTCCATCACCTCGGCGCCCTGCAGCACATCGGCCTGCTTGGCGTTGTTCGGCGGCATCGTCATGCGCCGCGCCGCGAACCGCTTGTACATCGCGGCAAGGATGTCGTTGTCCCGGTGCAGCCGCAGACCCAGCGCCGCACCTACCGCCTCGCGCGTCAGGTCGTCCTCGGTCGGCCCCAGCCCGCCCGAGAAAACCACGATGTCCGCGCGCGCAATCGCCGCCTTCGCCGCGCCGGTCAGGTGCGCCAGGTTGTCGCCGACGATGGTCTTGAACGCCACCTGCACCCCAAGCTCGTTCAGCCGTTCCGTCAGGTACAGCGAGTTGGTGTCCTGCCGGAACGGTGTCAGCATCTCCGACCCTGCAGCGATAATCTCAGCAATCATGGCGTTCGCAGTTGCTTGTCCTTTGGTTTGTCATTCCCGAAGGGAATCTGCTTCTAATTCTCAGCCCCCACACGCTCACACCAGCGTCCGCCCCTCAATATCCAAAGCCACATGGTACAGAGCATCCTTGGTCGCCAGCGCTGCGCAGCCATCCTCCAGAAACGCGAGCCCCACCAGGTCGTTCCCCGAAACTGCCAGCGAAGCCTCGCGCGCCGGCGTGATCTTCACAATCCCGCGCTGCCCGCGCAGCGACGCCGCTACGTACAGGTTCCCGGCCACGTCGAGCGCCAAACCCTGCGCCCGGCCCAGCCCCTGGTAGTAGACCGATGTATGCCCAGTGCGGTCGATCGCGTACACCGACTGGTTGCTGGAGGTGGTCGGCCCGGTCACAAACAGCGTGCCCTCGTCGTTGAACGCCAGGTGGTACGCGGCAATGCTCGGTTCCAGGGTCGCGTAGACAAAGATTCCGCGGTCCACGCCCGGCTCCTTTTCCGGCCCCACCTTGAAGATAGTTCCCGACCGGTCGCCCACATACAGGTTGCCGTCGCGGTCGAACGCGATGCCGGTGGCAACGCCCATCCCCTCCGCGTAGGCCGACATCGCCCCCGCCGGCGAGATTCGGTACACCGTTCCCTCTGCCCGCGAACTTACATACAGATATCCATCCGCGCCGAACGCCAGCCCGGTCGCGTTAAGCAGATCACGCACAAACGGCCGCACCTGGAAGTCCCGCGCAATCGCGTAGATCGATACCGGCACGGCCTGCCCGCGCGCGCCCGACACCGTCGCGTACACGTTTCCATCCGCATCTACCGCCGGATTCGCCACCGGATGCAGGCCCTCGGCCATCGGCACCGCCACGCGGAGGTCCAGTGGGTTGCTCGCGCCTGTGTGCCCGGCACCATCGCCCACCTGAAGCACCACGTCGCCGGAGATCGCCCCCTCGGGAATCCGGATCACCGCCCGTCGCGGGCGGCTCAGCGCCAGGTATACCGGCACATCGCCCACCGTCACCTGAGGCAGCACGGCCCCGCCCAGCCCTTGCAAACCGCTGCCCCGCAGTTCCACTTCCCCATCCGGCATCGCCGCCGGCGGGCTCAGCGTCGCCAACCGCGGCCCATCCGCCTTCAACCCATGCAAGAGAGGACTCATGTCACCCCCAGCCTAGACCGCTGCGCCCCCCAGCGCAAACCCATCGCTGAAGATGGGGACCCAGGGCTGAAGCCCAGTTGATGCTTCGGCTGTTAAGGGCACGGACGAATCTGTGCCCTTAGCGAAAGGCGGTTTTTCAGAATCCTCGGCGTGCGAAGCGACTTAGGCCCACCGCGCCAGCAAGAGGCCGCACACCAGCGCCAGCGCACCGGCCGCTACATCGTCCAACATGATTCCCGTGCCCTGCGGCAACCGCTCCAACCGCCGGATCGGCCACGGCTTCCAGATATCGAACAGCCGGAACAGCACCAGTGCCAGCGCCGCGTGCCGCCAATCCGGCCGCACCGCGATGAGCGCGATCCACTGGCCGGCGACTTCGTCGACCACGACGAATCCGGGGTCCTCGCGCCCCGACTCGTGCGCCACAATCGTCGCCGCCGGAATCCCCACCAGCGTCGCCGCCAGCGAGGCTAGCGCCGTACCCACGGCCAGCGCCACCCACGTCGTATGGAACAGGTGCGACGCTGCAAGCCACAGCAGCGCGGCCGCCACCGACCCATAGGTCCCCGACCCGGGCTTCAGCAATCCCGCGCCGAACCAGGTTCCCACCACCCACGCCCAGCCGGTCTTCTTCACGCCGATCGCCCCGGCCACTACTCTCCGTCCTCAGAGCCAGAGCCAGAACCCGGGCCCGAACTCGACCGCCCACGATCCCGCAGCCCCTCCAACTCGTCCAGCAGCTCGGGATCATGAATCGGCGAACTGATCACGTACCCGCCCGACGCCCACTTGCCCAGGTCGATCAGCCGGCAACGGTCCGAGCAGAACGGAAAGTCCTCGCTCCCCGCCAACACTATCGTCCGGCACGTCGGACACCGCAGCGTCTTCAGTTTCTTCGCCATAGCAGCATTTTAGAAGCAAGCCTTTCACAATCCAAACCCCGTCCGCTGCTCCTCATTGCCCGTCCGCAAAGCGCAGCCTCAATTGGTGAACTGCACCGTTCGCCACTCGCTCAGAGCTACCTGGCCGTCCTTGCCGATGGCCCATATGCGCCAACGATGGGGCTGCCTCCCGATGCCAAATGGCTCGGGGATGCGCACGATGTCGCCGAAATTGATCGCAGGCACAATCGAGATGGTCGAAGAGCTATAGCTTGCCAGGCTACCTGAGGGCATACCGAAGCTCCATTCCACGGCATACGCCACGGGCCGGGGCGCAACCTGCCGCCAGGAAACATCCTGTTTCGGATCCCGTGTCTGTTGCTCACCGTCGAACGGCGCAAGGAGTTCGGGTGCATCGGGCGCGTAACCCTCGACCGTCGCAAGGTGCAGTTGATCGAACTGATGAGCAAAACCTACTGCTTGCTCCAGAGTAAAATGCGGCATCAGCAGCAAGACCTTCCATCCTTGATTGCCCTTGCGCAATACCAGAAAGGTGTACATCACCCCGCTGCACGGCGCGCTTCCGCTGGTGGACATTGCCTCCGACGCAACCGCGGCATAGGCAAGCCTGCCGATTCCGAACAGGAACCGGGTCACAGGAAAGGACATCCTGGAGATTCGCCCACAGGCGCCGCCCCAGGTCAAGGAGAAAAGCCTCAATGCGTCCGGATCCATCACCGGATCCATCGCCGGATCCACAACTCCCCCACCGGCCATGCCCGCAACGGCAAGAAGCGCAGCGGACGTAACTTGCTGTTTGTCGAGATCAGTCATCCCGTCGGTTGACATCCGTGGAGGCTGCCAGTGTGGCGAGTCCTGCAACCATCGCAGAAATGCCTGGGCCGCCGCCTGGTGCGCTCCCGCGCTCATCTGAAACCACCACCCGTTGGCCCAAAATCTCGCGTGGCCCATCATCTCCACCACTCTCTGCTGCGCAACGAGCGGCGCGCCCTGGCGCCAGTTGTCCACAAACACAACATCCGGTAGCGTTCCACTCTCCTTAGCGGCCGCCAGCTCTCCAATAAACTCGTTTGGGTCCACTACCCGGAAGTTGACCTGCAACTGCGGGAAATCGGCTTTCAGCGCATTCTGGATCGTAGCCCACCCCAGAAGCACTCCGCTCCCGGACTCCCACACCGTCAACTGGCCTGAACGCAAACCCGCCAATTCTTCATTGGCCAATCCGGCCACATTCGCCCTGGCCGCGGCAGGCCCGGGTTGTTGCCCAACCCCAAGCACACAGATGAAAAGGAACAACGGAACACCAAACCATCGAAGCCGCCAACCCAAAGTCGATCCGTACATGGGCCCTCCATTCAGCCGACAACTGCGTCAGCCGAATCGACGCACCCAGCATACTCCAGGTTGGTTTGACGGAGACG
This sequence comes from Acidobacteriaceae bacterium, assembly GCA_049509035.1. Lineage (GTDB taxonomy): Bacteria > Acidobacteriota > Terriglobia > Terriglobales > Acidobacteriaceae > Edaphobacter. The sequence goes on along the minus strand of JBELAH010000009.1, from coordinate 85,751 downwards.
AATCTTACAGCCCATAGACCTCGCTTGCCGTCCCCCCGAACACCCTTGCTCGCTCCACCTCGCTGAACGGCGCGAAATAGTCGCGCAGAACACTCCACCAGTGCGCGTAGCCGCTCGCCACCAGGCAGACCGGCCAGTCCGACCCAGCCATGAGCCGTTCGGGGCCGAAAGCTTCTACCGCGACGTCCAGGTACGGCATCAGCGTCTCCGGCGTCCAGGCGTCCCACTTCGCCTCGGTCACCATCCCCGAGAGCTTGCACCAGATGTTTTCGCGCTGGCCCAACTCCATCATGCGCTGGGCCCACGGCTCCAGCACCCCTGCCGCAATCAGCGGCTTGGCCACGTGGTCCAGCACAAACGGCTGGTCGGGATGCTCGTCGACAAAGTAGATGGTATCTGCCAGGTGGCGCTCGTAGATCAGAATCTCGTACACCAGCCCGCTGCCCGCCATGGTCCGGATGCCGGAGTTGAAGTCCTCGCGCAGAATGTAGTGCTCGTCCCTCTCGCCCTGGATCACGTGGCGTAGCCCCTTCAGCTTCGCGCGGCCGTCGAACTCCTCCATGCACGCGGGAAAGTCCTCACCTGCAATCGGCGCCCACCCCACCACGCCGCGAATCGCGTCGCAGCCGTCCGCCAGATCCAGCAGCCAGCGCGTCTCCTCCAGGGTCTGCCGCGCCTGCACCGCAATCGTCCCGTCGACGCCCGCCGTCGCCATCGCCGCCCGCAGGTCCCCGGGGAGAAAATCACGCTGCAGCGCCTGCATCGGCTCGTCGATCCACCCATACTCCGCAGGCGTATACCGCCATAGGTGGTGATGCGCGTCGATTACCTCCGCCCGTCCCGTCTCGCTCATGTCTGCCTTCCAAAAGTGGAGCCAGTCTACCGCACTTTGCTACCGCTCCAAGTCCGCTCTCCAACCATCGATTGCCGCTTGGGAGATTTGCACATCGCCGCTGACGCGTCTTCACCTGGACGCGTATTATCATCGCCACCGGCTCGACGTTTCACCCAATCTGGAACCAACTTCTCGACTGCGAGGCAATCGATGGCTCCCCAAAAGAAAACCGGCAAGAAGACCTCGACTTTCGCCGCTGAACCACGCCAACTACTCGCCGGCAGCGAAAAGGCGCCTTTCCACATCCCCGCCCAAAAGGCCGCAACCGGTAAGCTCACCGTCTCCGTCATCGTTCGGCGCAAACATCCGCTCGACCCCAAACGCCTGGGCAAAGACCGCGTCACCCGCGCCGAATACAGGCAAAAATACGCCGCCGACACCGCCGATCTGAAGCAGATCCATGCCTTCGCCAAAGAGTTCGGCCTCGCCGTCGAGCGCGATACGCCCAAACCCGAGCGCCGCACTGTGCTTCTCACCGGCTCCGTCGCCGCCATGCAGAAAGCCTTCGGCGTCGAGCTGAAACATGCCACTGTCGATGGCGCACCCTACCGCGTGCGTCAGGGCGGCATTCACCTGCCCGCCAGCCTTTCGAAGATCGTGGTCGCGGTCCTCGGCCTCGACAATCGCCCCCAGGCCAAGCCCCACTTTCGCATCCGCTCCAACCCCGCCCCTACCGACCCCTCCTACACACCCATCCAAGTCGGTCAGCTCTACCAGTTTCCCACCACCGGCGCCGCCGGCCAGACCATCGGCATCATCGAGCTCGGCGGAGGCTTTCGCCCCGCCGACATCGCAGCCTACTTCAAATCCCTCGGCACGGCAGCGCCTACCGTAACCGCCGTCTCTGTCGACCAAGGCAAGAACGCACCCACCACCCCCAGCAGCGCCGACGGCGAGGTGATGCTTGACATCGAAGTCGCCGCCGCCGTCGCGCCCGGCGCCAACATCGTCGTCTACTTCACGCCCAACACCGACCAGGGTTTCACCGACGCCATCTCCACCGCCGTCCACGACTCCACCAACAAACCCAGCGTCGTCTCCATCAGTTGGGGCGGCGCTGAGTCCACCTGGACCCAGCAGTCCATGACCGCACTCGACGACGCCTGCCAATCCGCCGCCGCGCTGGGCATCACCATCACCGTGGCGGCCGGCGACGACGGCTCCTCCGACGGCGTCACCGACGGCCAGAACCACGTCGACTTCCCCGCCTCCAGCCCGCACGTCCTGGCCTGTGGAGGCACCAAACTCATCGGCTCCGGCTCAACCATTACCTCCGAGGTCGTCTGGAACGAGAACGCCAGCAACGATGGCGCCACCGGCGGCGGCGTCAGCAACGTCTTCCCGCTGCCCTCATGGCAAGCCAACTCCAATGTCCCGGCCTCCAGCATCGCCGGTGGCGGCCGCGGCGTGCCCGACGTCGCCGGCGATGCCGATCCCGAAACCGGCTATACCGTCCGCGTCGATGGACAGACCAGCGTCATCGGAGGCACCAGCGCCGTCGCCCCGCTGTGGGCAGGCCTGATCGCCCTGAACAACGCGCAGAACAAAGGAACTGCCGGCTTCCTCCAGCCCATTCTCTACGCCGCCAAGGCGAAATCCGCCTTCCACGACATCACCTCCGGGAACAACGGCGCCTTCTCCGCCGGCCCCGGCTGGGATGCCTGCAGCGGCCTCGGCTCACCCATCGGCACCGCACTTATCCCGCTGCTCGCCGCCGCATCCGCATCCGGCGCCAAAGCTCCCGCAAAGAAGTCCGCGCCCGCGGCATTCAAGAAAAAGGCAGCGAAGAAGCGCGCCGTCAAAACTGTCACGAAGAAATCCGCTGCCAGGAGGAGCCCGGCGGTGAAGAGGTGGTAGCCCGCACCCCGCCCTGCATGGATGCCCCACAACTAGCCCTGAACTCGCCGAACGGTCTCGTCGCCGAGAACCACAGGCCCGCGCCGCCGACTATTTGCCGCTATACAGCAGCTCTTTGATCGCCTGGCGCCGGGCCGCGTTCGCCTCGCGCGCGCTCTTCAACTCGACCGCGTCCATATGGCCCTTGCTTACCGGCTCATCGGACTCAGGCTCGCTGCACCTTGGACAGCGGTTGGCGAACCCGGGCTTATCCGGCTTCAGTTCGAACTCTTCCTCGCAAACCGCGCACACTCTGATTGGGAACGACATTGAATCTCCTCTAAAACGGAGTCTTTATTTTACGACTCCCATCCCCGAAACTGAACCCCAAATCTCATCCGAAAACACCGCCGCCCGCGCCCCTGCTCGGCTAGAATGCAATCTCACCGGCTCGACATCCCATGATCCCCCAACTCGAAACCCCGCGCCTGATTCTCCGCCCGGCCGCGCTTGCCGACGCCGAGCAGACCCAGCGTATCTTCCCCCATTGGGAGGTCGTCCGCTTCCTCGCCGCGCGCGTCCCCTGGCCCTATCCGCCTGACGGGGCCCTGACCTACTACCGCGATATCGCGCTTCCCGCCATCGCCCGCGGCGAAGAGTGGCATTGGTCGCTCCGCCTGCGCACCAACCCCGCCCAGCTCATCGGCTTCATCTCGCTGATGAAGCGCGCCGACGACAATCGCGGCTTCTGGCTCGGCCTGCCATGGCAGGGCCAGGGCCTGATGACCGAGGCCGCTGCCGCCGTCACCGACTTCTGGTTCGACACCCTCGGCTTCTCCGAGATGCGCGTCGCCAAGGCTGCCGCCAACGCCGCCTCGCGCCGCATCTCACAGAAGCACGGTATGCGCCTGGTCGCCATTGAAGAGCGCGATTACGTCTCCGGCCGCCTCCCCGCCGAGGTCTGGGCCATTACCGCCGAAGAATGGCGCCGCCATCGCGCCGCCCAAAAGTAAGCTTGAATCCTGAATGCAACCGGGAACAAGAGGCGATTCCTATTCCCATCCACTCCCAATCGTTTTATCCTTACCGGATACCCGGAACCGCCTGAACGTCATGCCTGAACCCGGCCCCATCCTCGGCACATCGCCCATCCGCAAGGAGGGACGCGCCAAAGTTACGGGCCGCGCCGTGTACGTCGACGACATCACCCTCCCGGACATGTGGTATGGAGCCACAGTCCGCTCCACCATCGCACGCGGCCGCATCACCTCCATCACCTTTGACCCCGCGATCGACTGGTCCCAGTTCACCATCGTCACCGCTGCCGACATCCCCGGCAAGAACACCATTGTCCACCTCACCGAAGACCACGCCTGTCTGGCGGCCGAGCGAATCAACCACCCCGCCGAGCCGATCTTGTTGCTGGCACACCCGGACAAAGCCGCCCTCCATGCCGCGGTCGAAGCCGTCCACATCACCTATGAGGAGTTCCACGGCGTCTTCACTATCGAAGATTCTGAATTAGGTGCCGCCGGCGACGAATCCAAAATCATCTGGCGCGACGATCCCGCCACTGATCCCAAGCACAACGCGGCCCCCAACACCTTCAAGACCTTCCTGATGCGCTCCAGCGACGATCCTGCGGCCCACGACGCTGCGCTCGAAGCCGCCTTCGCCGCCGCCGACTTCGTCGTCGAAGGCGAGTACCGCACCGGCGCTCAGGAGCAGCTTTACATCGAGAACAACGGCGTCATCGCCGAAGCCTTCCGGTCGCCCGCCGGCTCGCTCGAATCCGTCTGCGTCTCCGGCTCCATGCAGTGCCCCTATTACCTTGTGCACGCGCTCGAACTCGTCTTTAACCTGCCCGCCGAAAAGTGCCGCGTCATCCAGACCGAGACCGGCGGGGCCTTCGGCGGCAAGGAGGACTTCCCCTCCGTCATCGGCTCGCACGCCGCTTTGCTCGCGATGAAGTCCGGCCACCCGGTAAAAATCTGCTACGACCGCGCAGAAGACCTGATCGCCACCACCAAGCGCCACCCCAGCCGCACCCGCCATCGAACCGCCGTCTCAAAAGACGGCAAGCTGCTTGCGGGGGAGATCGAGGTCGTGATCGACGGCGGCGCCTACGTTACCCTGTCTCCCGTCGTCCTGTCCCGCGCCACCATCCACGCGCCCGGGCCCTACCGCTGGCCGCATCTGACGGTCCGCGCGAAGGCCATGGCCACCAATGTCGCGCCCCACGGAGCGTTTCGCGGCTTCGGCGCGCCGCAATCTCTCTTCGCGCTGGAGCGCCACATGGACAAGATCGCCCGTGTGGTCGGCATCGCGCCGGAAGAGCTTCGTCGCCGCAACTTCCTCGCAACCGGCGACCATACAGCAACGGGACAGCATCTCTCCGACCCGGTGGACATGCAAGGTCTCCTCACGCGGGCCCTCAGAAAATCCAACTACCACGCCAGGCGCGCCGAGTTCGACCGGACAAACCCCACATCCACCGTCAAGCGCGGAATCGGCTTCGCTGCCTTCATGCACGGCTCCGGATTCACCGGCTCCGGCGAGCGCCGCTTGAACTCGGTTGTCAAAATCGAGCTCACGGCTGACGGCCGGCCCAACATCCTCGTCTCTTCAACGGAGTTCGGCCAAGGCACCAACACCATCCTCTCGCAGGTCTGCGCGCAAACCCTCCGCCTCCCCTACGAGGATGTCCTGATCGCTCAGCCCGATACCAGCATTGTCCCCAACTCGGGCCCCACCGTCGCTTCTCGCACGGCAATGATTGTTGGGAAACTGGTGGAACGCGCGTCGGAGTCTATGTTGGCCACGCTCGCGCCCTATCTCGCGAACTTGGAGCAGATAGCCGACTTCGACTACTCCGTCGCCTGCGAAGTGCCGGCCACCTACACCCCCGCCGACTTCAGGCGCGCCGCCCAGGCCTATCTGGCGCAGCACGGCTCGCTGATCGCCGAAGCCCGCTACGAGGCGCCCGGCAACATCTTCTGGGACGACGACCAGTACCGCGGCGACGCCTACCCCACCTACGCCTGGGCCGTTTACGTCGCCGAGGTCGCCGTCGACACCCTGACCTACATGGCCGAGGTCACCGACTTCCACGCGCTGCAGGAGGTTGGCAAGGTCATCCACCCCGTCCTCGCCAAGGGCCAGGTCGAAGGCGGCGTCGCCCAGGGCATCGGCTATGCGCTGTACGAGAAGTGCGAGTACCAGGACGGCCTGATGCGGAATAACCAGATGACCAACTACATAATGCCGACCAGCGCCGACCTGCCGCCCATCCACGTCTACTTCGAAGAGACGCCTAGTATCCACGGCCCCGGCGGCGCCAAAGGCATCGGCGAACTGCCCATGGACGGCCCCGCGCCCGCCATCCTCAACGCCATCGAACACGCCACCGGCATCTCCTTCACCCAGATCCCCCTGCTCCCCGAAGACATCTTCGAACGCATGACCCGCACCTCCAACTCCGGTGCCGAAAACCTCAATCCCACCATCGACCTCGACACCCGTACTGAGGTTCCCGTATGAAGATACCCGCCATCGCCGCCATCTTCCTCATCGCCTGCACAGCAGCAGCGCAGAGAATACCCGACATCAAACCCGGCGAGACCTGCGAAAAGCTCCGCGCCAGCTATGGCAACGAATCCTCCGTGGACGGCCCCGCCCACATCTGGCAACAAGGCTCCTTGACCATCAGGGTGCTCGTCAAACCCAATGGTCCTTGCGTAGCCGGCCTCGTCGAATACTCCGTCGAGCCCGGCCACACTTACGTGACCCACGATGGAATCATGCTTGGCAGAGACACCATCGCCGAAGCCAGCCAGAAGCTGAGAGGCCGCATTGACGCCAACAGCTACATGTCCCTCCGCGGAGAGGGAAAAGCCTACGGGCAACTGGTAGTTGCTCCCAGCGCGGCTTACCCCTTCACCGGCACCTATAGCTGGCAACTCAGTCCGTCTGTCGCGGATAAACTTAGCGCTCCGCCCAGGCGTACCGACTTCACCAACGAGCCTGTCACGGTCTATTCAATCGATTCGGCCGACCGGCGATGATCGTCAAAATGAACACCATCACCCTTACCGTCAACAACGAAACCCGCACCATTACCGTACCGCCTATGAAGCGCCTGCTCGACGTCCTGCGCGAGGACCTCGGCCTAACCGGCGCAAAGGAAGGCTGCGGCGAAGGCGAGTGCGGCTCCTGCTCGGTGCTGATGAATGGAGAACTCGTCAACTCCTGCCTGGTCCCCATCCTGCAGTGCGAGGGCGCCACGATCACCACCATCGAGGGCCTCAGCCCCGAAGTCACCGCTCCCCTCCATCCCATCCAGCAGTGTTTTCTGGAACACGGCGGAGCCCAGTGCGGCATCTGCACCCCCGGCATGATCCTCGCCACTTACCACCTGCTGCAGAAGTACCCCCACCCAACCCTCGACCAGATCCAGGAAGGTCTGGCCGGAAACCTCTGCCGCTGCACCGGCTACATGCGCATCTTCGAAGCTGTCCAGCAAGCCGCCAAACCCGCGCCCCTCGAACCTCAAACCTAGTACCTCGAACCTGGCCCTATGCGCTCCAACGCACTCGAATACTCGCTCATCGCTCCACCCACGCTGCCTGCGGCTCTGGAAGTCCTCGCCTCCGATCCGAGCCTTACCCCGATCGCGGGAGGCACCGAACTGATGGTCGCCCTCGCCGCCGGCCGTCTCCCGCAGAAGCACCTCCTCTCCATCAGCCACCTGAAGGAACTCCGCTTTATCGACGTCAGCCCAGATACCGTCACCCTCGGCTCCGGAACCACCTTCACCGACATTCGCAAGCATCCCGTAATCGCGAGCGACTTTCCTCTCCTCGTCCAGGCCGCAAGCTGGACCGGCAGCATCGCCAACCAGAACCGCGGAACGCTAGGCGGAAACATCGTGAACGCGAGCCCTGCAGCCGACTCACCCCCTGCGCTGCTCGTTTACGACGCGCACGTCACCCTCATCTCCGCCCGCGGCGCGCGGACGCTTCCCTACCGCGAGTTCCACCTCAGCTACAAGAAGTCGGTCCTCGCGCCCGACGAACTTCTCTTCAGCATCCACGTCGAACGCCGCTTCACCGCCTACCGCTCCTACATCCGCAAGGTCGGAACCCGCAACGCCCAGGCTATCTCCAAGGTTGCCCTCGCATGCCTCGCGGTGGTGGCGGAAGGCGAAGCGCGCCGGATAACCGACGTCCGCATCGGCGCCGCCTCGCTCCGCGAAACCCCTATCCGCTGCACCGCCGCCGAGGCCGCCCTCCTCAACCAGCCCATCACGCCTGCAACGTGGCCCGCCACCATCGCCGCCGCCCGGGCCGCCCTCGCCGGCGAAGCACAACCCATCGACGACATCCGTTCCACCGCCAAATACCGCGCCGCCGTTGCCGCCAACCTCCTGGAAGAGTTCCTCCGCAGTCTCTTGCACTAGCCGAATAGTTCGCGTGCCCGCGCAAGATCTTCGGGGGTGTCGATATCGAGTTCTCCATGCGCCAGGTCCTCGGAGCGCGCCTGCGCCAGCAGACCCTTCGCGCCCGCGTCCCCCGTCAGAGCCATCAGCTCTTTGAAATACTTCTTCGGAAAGTACGCCGGCACTCCGTTGCGCTCCCCATAGCGGGACGCCTTCACCTCTTGCCTCCGCATGATTCGATTCAAGTGCTCCACTGTCACCGCAGGCTGGTCGCACGTCATCAACAGCACACCCTCCGCGTCTTTCGCGACCAAGCCGAGCGTCCGCACCCCGAGCCGGATTGAACTCGCCATGCCTTCCACCCACCTGTCGTTGATCACCGGCACAGCGTCTCCGAGCGTGCCGAACGTACCCGCAAGGACCTCCACATACGCCGCGCCCAGCACCACCGCCACCGGCTCACACCCCGCCTCCCGCGCCACCCGCACCGCACGCTCCAGCAGCGTCTCGCCCGCCAGCATCGCCAATTGTTTCGGTTCACCAAGCCGCGTCGACGCGCCCGCGGCCAGCACGATCGCAGCGATCATTTCGCCGTGTCCAGCGCGCACTGCGTCTGCATATAGCGCGACGCTCCGCCCTTTTCAATCTGCTTCGCGACAAACTCCGGCGTTAGACGGCGCGACGCGCCCAGCTTGCCTTCGCGCCACGCCTGCACCTCGGCAATCACGGCCAGTGCGATCGCTTCCGCGCCATCGCCGCCGATATCCAGTCCAACCGGCGCCCAGACTTTTTCGCAGCACGCGGCCACGCTTGAACCCAGCGCAGCGGCCGCTTCGCTGAGCAGCAGGCTGCTGCGGTGCGACGCGCCCAGCAGACCGATGTAGCCGGGCACTTCGCCGGCGCCGAGCAAGCCGGTCAGCAGCGCGCGGTCCTGTTCGTAGCTGTGAGTCATGATGACGACTGCGTCGGCTTTGGTGAGGCCGAGGGCGGCGATCGATGCGGTGGTGATGACGTGTTCGGCATCAGGAAAGCGCTCTGGGCGGGTCACCTGGGCGCGGCCCTCTGCAACAGTGATGCGCCAGCCGAGTTGCGCGGCCATGGTTACAACCGGCTTGGCGTCGTCGCCAGCACCAAGCACAAACAACCGTTGCGGCGGCGACAGCGTCTCGCAATAGATCTGTGATGCGCCAGGCGAGATGCCTGGATTCCAGCTTGTAACATTTATGGTTGCGAGTTCCGCGGATGAGAGCGAGTCGCTGGCGTAGGTCAACTTGCCATCGGCGGCGAAGATGGCTCGGGCGAGGGCCCTATTGCTCCGCGGCAGCCAGGTTGCTACGCGGGACTCCGCGCCGGAGAGCGAGGCTTCCATTGCGTCCAGGATCGCGCGGCATTCGGGAGTGTCGGCAGGTTCGAGCAGCAGGTCCACGATGCCGCCGCAGCCGAGGCCGAACGGGACTTCGGCGGTGTCGTCGAAGAGGGTGGAATAGCGTTCGAGGACCGCACCGTCACGTACCATCCACGCAGCCTTGCGCACCACCTCGGCTTCAAGACAGCCGCCGCTGATGGTGCCCGCATATTCACCGTCAGCAGCGATGAGGAGATGCGCGCCGGGCCTGCGGTAAGACGAACCCTCGATGTGCACGAGGGTGACGAACACCTTTGCAGAGTGTTGTTTCCCCATGCGGACGATGCGGCGGCGATCGACCATAGATGGAGGAAGTTTATACCTTCTCGGAGAAGGTGTGGATGCCGCACTCGAGCTTCTTGCCGCCCCAGCGGCCGCTGCGCGGATCGGCGCCGGCCTCGGGAATTGCGGTGCAGGGCTCGCAACCGATGCTGGTGTATCCGCGCGCGTAGAGTTCGAGTTTGGGAATGCCGTGGGCCTCGGCGTAGGCATCGACCTGGGCCATGGTCCAGTCGGCGAGAACGCTGACCTTTTTCATCTGCTTGCCGGTCGGGGTGCGGTGGTCTTCGACCTTGCGCAGGTTGGCGCGGGTGGGCGACTGCTCGCGACGGAGGCCGGTGAACCACCAGTCAAAGGGTTCGAGATGGCGCATGAGCGGCTCGACCTTGCGAATGGCGCAGCACTGGGTAGGCTGAACGATGTACAGGAGTCCATGCTGCGCTTCGTGCTCCTTGAGGGTCGTCTTGGGCAGCGCGTTGATGAGATTCAGGTCCCACTCGGCGGCCATGCGGTCGCGGTAGGCGAGCAGTTCCTTGAAGTGGTACCCGGTCTCGAGGAAGATGACCGGCACGTGCGGAAGATGGCGACGCAGCATGTGGAGTGCGACCATGTCTTCGGTTTGAAAGCTCGAGGTGAGGCAGATGGGTGCGCCAGCGGACACGCGGACAACGTGCCCGACGAGCGCCTCGGCGGAGAGAATTTCGTAATCTGTAGCGGTTTCGGTTACGCTCATCGGTCCCCCAATGCGCGGATAACGGTGGCTTCGTCCTGATTGAGTTCGACGTGGACAATGGCTGCGAAGGCTTCGATCTCCGCGAGCATGGCCTGCGGGAGAATGCGTGCGGATACGGCAATAACGCCAGCCAACTCGAGGGCGCGGATGACGGACGGAACCGCGGAGTCCGCGATGAGCGGATCGTCAATAAGGGCGGCACGGTCGCCGCGGGCGAGCAGCGCATCGCGGACGCGGGCGGCGCGATCCGGCTGGCCGGCGAGGAGGATGAGCGAGGCGGTCTCAGATTCGGCGGAGGATTCAGAGACATTTTCGAGCGCGCCCGAGATCATGACAGCGCCGACGGTGGCGTTGGTGAGCGGATCGATGAGGATGAGCGATCCGGTCCAGCGGCAGTCTTGATAGCTGTCGAAGAAGAGCGGCAGGTTGGTTTCGAACTCGACCTCGGCGATCTCATTCATCGCGATGCTGTCGGAGGCGAGGTGATCGAGGGTGTTGACATCGACGCGATAGCGAATGGCGCGCACGGTGGCTCGGACGGAGCGCGTAGTGTGCTTGGCAATGTAGGTGCGGCCTGGCACTAGTGGGTGCTCGTGCATCCAGACGACCATGGCGCGGAAGTGATTGCTGACGCCGGGAAGCACGTCCGGCGCGGCGTTGGCGGCGACGAGCATTTCGCCGCGGCTGAGGTCGATTTCGTCGGCGAGTTCGACGGTGATGCTCTGCGGGTGCGAGGCGGCGGGAAGGTCGCCGTCGTAGGTGACGATGCGGCGCACGGTGGTCTCGCGGCGTGAAGGCAGCGCCATGACTCGATCGCCTGCGCGGAGGGTACCGCGCGCAACCTGGCCGGCAAAGCCGCGGAAGTTGGCGTCGGGGCGCAGGACAAGCTGTACCGGGAAACGCATGGGCCCGGTGGTTTCGGCCAAGGCGAGCGGCACCGTCTCAAGGTATTCGAGCAGCGTAGGGCCTTCGTACCAGGGCATCGCAGTGGTTGGCTTGACCACATTCTCGCCTTCGAGCGCGCTAACGGGAATGACGGTGACGTCGGGCAGTCCAAGCCGTGCGCGTAATGCCTGGAAGTCGCGGCGAATGGCGTCGAAGCTCGCCTGCGAGTAGCCGACCAGATCCATCTTGTTGACGGCAGCGACCACGTGTGGAATACCCAGCAGCGACGCGATGTAGGTGTGGCGGCGCGACTGCGGCAGCAGACCTCCGGCCCTGGCGTAGGCCCTGGCATCGATGAGGACAATGGCCACGTCCGCGGTGGATGCGCCGGTGGCCATGTTGCGCGTGTACTGCTCGTGGCCGGGAGTGTCCGCGATGATGAACTTGCGTTTTGAAGTGGAGAAGTAGCGATAGGCGACGTCGATGGTGATGCCCTGCTCGCGTTCGGCCCTAAGGCCGTCGGTGAGCAGGGAGAAGTCAACGTAGCCGTTGGCGGCACGATTGACGCGGCTCTTTTTCACCGCGGCGAGCTGGTCTTCGTAGATACTCTTGGTGTCGTGCAGCAAGCGCCCGATGAGCGTAGATTTGCCGTCGTCGACTGAGCCTGCGGTGGTGAAGCGGAGCATCTCCTGGCCGAGGTGGGCGTCGAGAAACTGCTGGAAGGCGTGGGAGGCGACGTAGTGCTCGGGAAGCGCGGCGGTGTGGGTGCTCATTAGAAGTAGCCCTCCCGCTTCTTAACTTCCATGGAGCCTTCCTCGTCGTGATCGATGGCGCGGTTCTCACGCTCGCTGCGGCGGAAACTGATGAGCTCCTCGATGATCTTGGGCAGCGTATCCGCTTCGCTGCGGATGGCGCCGGTGCAGGGCGCGCAGCCGAGGGAGCGCATGCGGACCATGATGTTCTCGACCTTCTCGCCGGGGAAGAGTTTGAAGTCCTGATGAACGAAGGTGAGCGCGCCGCCACGGACAACGATGGGGCGCTCCCTGGCGAAGTAGAGGGGCACGATGGGAATCTTCTCGGCGTAGAGATAGAGCCAGATGTCGAGTTCGGTCCAGTTGGAAAGCGGAAAGACGCGGATGCTCTCGCCCTTGCGCAGGCGCGAGTTGTAGAGGCTCCAGAGCTCAGGGCGCTGGTTCTTCGGATCCCACTGGCCGGCGGAATCGCGGAAGGAGTAGACGCGCTCCTTGGCTCGGGATTTTTCTTCGTCGCGACGGGCCCCGCCGAAGGCTGCGTCGAAGCCACCTTCTTCAAGAGCGTCGAGCAGGCTGCGGGTCTTGAGCAGGCCGCAGCAGTTCTGCGTGCCGAGGGTGTAAGGGTTGGCGCCAGCAGCGAGGGCGGATTCGTTGCGATGGACGATCAGGTCCGCGCCGATCTCGCGGGTGTACTCGTCGCGGAATCGGATCATCTCCGGGAATTTGTAACTGGTATCGACGTGGAGGAGCGGAAAGGGGATCTTGCCGGGGAAGAAGGCCTTCTGCGCCAGGCGCAGCATGACCGACGAGTCCTTGCCGACGGAATAGAGCATGACCGGGCGCGCGAACTCGGCGACGGCCTCGCGCAGGATGGAGATGCTCTCGGCCTCGAGCGCCTGGAGATGGTTCAACCGGGCGGGATGAATCTGGTGCGTCTCGGATTCCGCCGTTGCCAGGGTAGTCATAGAGGTTGAGGTCTCCGTCGCGCCAAAAGAAAGAGATGCAGGCCGCGACCACTAAGAATCAGAAGGAAATTTGCAGGCAGGAGGGATGAGACCGCTAGGGTCGACAGAGGTCGCCCAGGGTGACCGGACAACAACAGTTCACGCGCTGATTTACGGAACTCATCGATGTTTATTATATAGGGCGTCGGCGCCCGGCGGCAATTGCAGGTGGGGTTGGGCGGAACCGGCTGCAGAAGGAGGAGTTGGCAACGGCGGCACGCATGGCGGGAGGAATCTGCTAAACTGCTTGAGTCGGCATTCGAGATTGAGCGAGTCTTCCCATGGCTTGCGGATTACCCCATCACACCGACATCCAAGTGCATCAATAATCGGGGCGTAGCGCAGTCTGGTAGCGCACCTGCTTCGGGAGCAGGGGGTCGTTGGTTCGAATCCAATCGCCCCGACCATTTCTCTGAACGAGGCCTTATTCCGCGTTCCGCGGGGGCAACTCGGTCTCCTGACCCAAGCCTGCATTCTCAGTTTTCACGAGGGCAAGGGCGATGGAGGAAGACGCTGCGCCATCTCGCGGCCAAAGCGAACACTCTCCGAAATTCCGCGATCTTCAGGATAGTAAAAGCAGGTGTCGGCGACCTGAAGTCCCTCGATTGGGGTCTGAATTGGAGGTATTTTGGCTGCGAATCCTGGCTCGCAAACCGGTTGGGCATAGCGAAGGCGGGCCACATGGGCGGCGATAACGTCTTCGGGCGTGAGCTCCGGTTGCAATCTTTGCAAGAAGGCGAATGCCTCATCCAGGAGTTGCTTGTCCGTCCAGGTGAACTTGACGTTGTCGGCCGGCATGTAATAAGGCACGTAAACCACGGACTGATTGCCCACCGATCTAAGGCGAGAGAATTCGACAATTCCGGGAATGGCGATGTCAGGGTCGCTTATGTTGACCCAGAAATGCGGGCTAATCGATCGCTTCAGTTTGAAGACGAGACAGCAAACGCCGGTGTTGAGGATTGAATCGTAGCGGGCCTTCCAGTCGTCGGGTAAATCCGGCACCATTGCGGAAACCAGCGGGGTTGGAACTGTACATATGACCTCATCGGCCGGCACAACTCCATTTGCGGTTGAGACGCCAGTCACCCTGCCGCCCTGAACCAGCACTTTCTGGGCAGCCCGGCGCGTATGAATTTGCCCGCCGCTCTGGAGAATAGCCGAGCAGAGCGCGTTGACGAGAGTCTGGCTTCCGCCCTCGATGTAGCCTAGCTCCTCCTGCATGATCGATTTACGCGATCTACCAAGTCGCTTAATCCGGGTCCATATCCATGCAGCAGAAATACGGTCGGCATATTGGTAGAACTTGAGCGCGAACAAGGGACTCCAAAGGCGATCGTAGACCTCCGTGCCACACCACCGCGTAATCCAGGAACGCGCCGATTCCGTCTCGATGGCATCCCATCGATTGCGACGCACGGAAACGAAGGCAAACAGTCCATATCTCAATCGCGAGAAGAGGCTAATCTCGCGCAACTCCAGCAACGCAACCGGGGTGCCCCAATCGTGCAGTTTCCCGCCGATAAAGATTCCCATGGAGGTGGTTCGCCAGCGCAATTGATCGCGTATACCGAGTTCGTCCATCAGTTGCATGGTCGCCGCATCGCTCTTACAGACGAAATGGTAAAAACGTTCGATGGATAGTCCCGCCAGATCGAAGTGTGCGGCCATGCCCCCGGGTTCTGGAGCCGCTTCCAGAACCTCGACAGTGTGCCCTGCCTTGACCGCGTGAAACGCGGCGGCAAGACCCATGGCTCCCGATCCGATAACTACGACACGACTAATAACGCACCTCACTACATTTGCTGCGAAGCGACCTGCAAGCGCTTGACCCCGAAGGCTAGAAATCCAGGGTCACACCAGAGTAGATGGGGTCCCTGAAAGTAGTATCCAACGCCTGCTGCAGCGGCGTGGCAACAACACCAAAGATCCCAGGCCAATCGATCACTTCAAAGATATCAGGGGTTACGAGTGCCTTCAGTTGGCCAACGGTAAAGGCTGGATCGCCATCGAATAGTGCGTTCACCCGCAATAGCGCCCAGAAGAGGCTGTAGGGGATTTTCTGGATTCGGGTTCGCGCTCCGGTGGCTTGCTTGACCGCGCGGATGAGGTCGATATAGTCGATCCGCTGCTGGCCGGTGATATTGTAGGCGCCGGTCTTTTCGGTGAGGATCGAGGACACAATGATGTCGCAGAAATCGGCAGCGAAGAGAGGCTGGCGAAGAAACCTGCCGGAGCCGGGAACGGGAAAGATGGGCGTGCGCTGCATAAAGCGCGCGAGCCAGCCGATATGTTTACGGTCGAACCAGCCAAACATAAGCGTAGGGCGGAGGACGACCTGCTTGATCCCGCAACCGGCGATAAGCGCCTCCTGGGCCTTCTTGGTCTCGGTGTAGTCGTCTATAGCCATCGAATTGACGACCGAGGAGGAGATGCTAACGATATAGGGCACCCTGGCTCGGACCGCGGCTTCGACAACTCTTTCTGTCGCGGTGACGTTGTTGCGCACAAAATCACTCTTGTCGAGCCCGCCAATCTGCGCGTGAGCGATGACCAGCGCATCGCAGTTGCGCAACTCGTCTACCAACGGATCTCCGTCGCCGTTGGACGAGGCGAGATCTCTCTCAATGACAGTGATCTCTGGGTGATATTGCCTGAGGACGGCCACGTTCCTGGGATGCTTGTCTATGCCGATGATTTCGGTGAATCCCCCGGCCGCCAGGCGCGGAATGAGATTTTGCCCTACGAGCCCTGCGGCGCCCGTGATTACGATCTTTTTGTTTTGCGTCTTGACCATTCTCTGGGTTGCGCCGGCAGATATGGCGCGCTCTGACTCCATCGTAGCCGATGAAATGTTCTGTCAGAGGCTAGTTCGCGCGAACGTTCAGGGTGTATGTGGCGGAGTGAACTAGGAAGCCATCGGTCGCCGACACGGTGATGGTGTAGTTGCCGGGTGCGGTATAGGCGGAGTTCTGGGTGGGCAGCTTGCCCGAGCATCCGGCTAAGGACAGACCGATGGCGGCGAGGAAGGCGATCGCCAGCCCGGAACGCAGGACGATGCGGGACTTGCGGCGCGTTCGCCACAGCAACCAGCCGCTGAGGACCGCGACCAGCCAGAGGCAGCGCCGACCGCCAACGCCGCCATAGCCGATGACCGTATATTGCGAGGTGGTGGTGAGGCTGACGACAACAGTGGTGACGGCCGCCGGGGTTACGGAGCTAGTGGCCAAGCCGCAGGCGGATGCGGACGCGCCGGCGACCGTGCATGTGAGCGAGACCGGCGCGGCGAAGCCAGCCAGCGGGGAGAGGGTCGCGGTGGTGCTGGTGCCGTCGCCGGCAACCACGTTCCCTGAGGTGGGGCTGAGGGTGATCGTGAAGTCGATGCCGTTGCCGCTCAAAGTCGCACTGAGGCCGTTGTAGAGCAGGCTGGCGGAGTTGACACCGACCGTGCCGGTTTGGGACCCGGTGGACGTGGGCAGGAAGGTCACCTTGACGGGGCAGGTGGCGCCCGCAGCGATGGTGCTGCCGCAGGCCGCGGTGCTGACGGAGTACTGGCCGGTGGTGACGAAGGCCGGAATCGGAAGCGGACCGGAAGCGAGGCTGGTGAGAGTGATCGTCTGCGAGGCGGAGTTGCCGACATCGAGGCTGCCAAAGGCAAGCGAGTTGGTTGAGAAGGAGTAGCCGGGCGTGCCGGTGCCGGTCAGTTGCGCGGTCAGTTGGTTGCTCGATGAAGATACGGTCAGCGTTCCGGTCCGCGTCCCCAGCGCGGTCGGCGTAAACACCACCACAATCTGGCAACTCGCCCCTCCCGCCACTGGGCCCGAGCAGCCGTTGGTCACTATGTTGAAATCTCCCGTGGTCGACGCCCCTGAAATCTGGTAGGTGAAGCTCGAGTTGTTGGTCCAGGTAAACGTCTGCGGCGGACTGGCGAATCCGATCGCCTCCGACCCGAAGCTCTGGGAGGTCGGGTTCAAAGTGGGCTCCCCGCCTTCGCTGGTCAGCTCGAACAGCATGTACTCCAGCAGCTTCTCCTGCGGAGACATCCCAGCCGACGGAGAACAGCTACTGAGCTCATTCGCGAAGGACCCGAAGCTTGAAGTCTCAACATGGTATTCGTTGAACAGGACCCGGCCGCACTGGTTGATCACCTGGCCGGCCGGCGCGATCGGCGTATCCCATACAAATTGCATCACCACGCTCGGATTGTCCAGAGTGAGCCACGTCTGCGTCGGCAGATTCACCCCGGTTTGGTCCTCTCTCAGTGTGCTCAGGGCCATCTGACCCGGACTCGAGCTGGCGCCAACCTCCTGCAACCATGTGCTCAGCGTCTGTCCTGCGGCGAAGCTGGTGTTCACCGCGGCGTCTCCGTTGGGGGGGTCGGTGACGGTAGCCCCCGTCCAGTTGGCCACCAGATTAAACGGCGGATTCTGCCACATCCACGAGTAGGAATAGTGGCTGGTATAGACGCGCCCGCCGGCGTTTGCGAAATTGACCAGGTTCGCCAGTTCCTGGGCCGGCTTCACATAATCGCCGCCTTCGCAGGGAAGCATCAGCAGGTCGTATGAGTTCAGGGTGGTCGGGACCCCCATCAGCGAAGCCTGCGTCGGAGTGCCCGCGTCAATGGTCAGGCCGGATCCCGCCGCACCGCCCCCGCCAAAGATGTTGATCCTTCCAGTGCCGCTCGAATCGGTAAACTCGGACTGGCTCATGCCCATCTTCATCAGCACGCACTCCACCGGATCGGCGGAACCCGTGGCGATGGCGATCTTCGGTATGTCTCCCTGGCTCTGGTTCTGCGGCATCACAGCAAAATTCGCCGGCAGCGCCGTGTTCTGGCACGCCGTCGTTGCCGGAATAACCAGTTGCCGCCGCCACCGGCCGGACTGGATGACCAACGGAATGTTCGCCCCAGCTGGCACGTCGATGATGTTGAAGCTGCCGTCAACATTTGACTCAGTGCCCACCAGCGGATTGCCTGAAGGCGGCGCGCCGACCACCGGGCAACTGACTCCGGCAGGGAACGGAGCTACCGCGGTAGTAGGGATGTAGACGGTGACGTTCGGCAAAGGGTCAGTGCCATTGGGCGCATAGACTACGCCACTGACCGAGGTGGTCGCGTTCCCCGGACAGGTCACCTGGCAAGCCGATCCTATACACGTCTGGGCTGCGGCGTTGGCGCCGAACCCGAGCAACGCGAAAACGGGAACGATCAGCAGAGCGGAGCGAGAGCCCATAGAGTACCAGCCAAGTGATACATGAGACCTGTTACCATGCGCAAGAGTTTACGCAGCAGCCGATATCTGCCGCACTATTTTCGCGCAGGCGCGGACGGGCGACGCTTGCTGCCGTTTCCTGAGGATACGCCTCTGGGGCGTGATTTTCGTCGCGAAATCGCATCCGGGCGCAACCAGGCCGCCTCCGGTGGTACTCTGGCGCAGCCCGGTAATCGCCGTAAAGCACGGATCGTCTATGCCATACAGGAGAGAGGGATGAACGACTGGTTGCCCCGGGGAGGAACCCTCCCTCATCGCCCAAATCGATACGGAAGTGCACCGAAGCCCACGGCGAGGCTGCGCCGGTGCAGCATGGCGATCGCGATGCTGGGGATGGCGGCGGGTTTGTGCGCTCCGCTGCCGGCCCGAGCGCAATCCATGCCGACTGCAACCCGCGTGGGCGACCTGCAGTTCGGCGGCGGATTCGTCTTCGCCAAGTCCGATTACAACTTCATCCCGACTAACCTGCTGGGTGGCGCCTTTTACGCGACGTTCGACAAGAGAGACCATTGGGGAGGCGAATTCGACCTTCGCCATAGCCAGTCCACCCTGGATTCCACCGTCCACGAGACGACCTATGAGATAGGCCCGCGCATTTTTCTGGCCCGCGGCCCGTTTATCCCCTACGCCAAGGTCCTGTACGGGCGCGGCGTTTACAACTTCCCCAACGGCGGCGGCAACCTCGCCTACAACATGTACATCCTGGGCGGCGGGGTGGATATTCCGGTCAGGCGCTCCATCAACGTGCGCGGCGACTACGAATACCAGACATGGATGGGATTCCCCATCGCAGACCTGCACCCGAGCGTGATCACCGTCGGCGTCGCTTTTCACTTCCACGAATAGCGCGCGTTGCCGTCCGCAGAAAATCAGGCCTTGGTTGTGACGGTGAGCGCAGCCGATTGCAGCGACGGCGAGGACGCGGCGATGCGGATGCTGCCAGACTTCGCCGCCGATTGCACAACCGCGAGGCAGAGCCCATTGAACGCCTTGCAGTGATTCACCTTGTAGCTGTCGTGACTTTGCGGGTTGCCATTGTCTACGCCGATGAGTTTCCCTTCGCCCTGGACGTCGAAGGTGATCTCGTTCTCCGCCATGGGGACCACGCGCCCTTGCTGGTCGAGAACCTCCACCATAATGTGCGCAACATCGCGACGGTCTGCCATGATCTCGGTGCGGTCGGCCGAGAGCCGGATCGCGGCGGGTTCGCCGGTGGTCGAAACCTCCATGGTGACGACGGCGGCACCGTCCTTCGTGCCCACGGCCTTGAGCGTCCCCGGCTCGTAGGGCACATCCCAGGAGAGATGCAGATCGGCCGTGGTCCGCAAGGCGCGGTCGCGGGGGGCGATGTTGCCGTAGCGGTCCTGCATCCCGTAACGGGGAAACTCGTAGCCTCGCACCCCGACCGACCTGCCGTTGATGAAGAGCTCGACCGTATCGCAGTTGGTGTAGCAGGTGACCGGAATGAACTGGCCTTCCCTGCCCTTCCAGTTCCAGTGGGGAAAGAGGTGCAGCATGGGCTTGGCGGTCCACTGGCTCTGGTAGAAGTAGAAGCCGTCCTTCTTGAATCCGCAGGTGTCGATGACTCCCGAAGATGCGGCTTTGGCCGGCCAGCGGGCCTCGCCCAGAT
The DNA here is from genome assembly GCA_049509035.1 of Acidobacteriaceae bacterium. Classification (GTDB taxonomy): domain Bacteria; phylum Acidobacteriota; class Terriglobia; order Terriglobales; family Acidobacteriaceae; genus Edaphobacter. Next base: position 65,622 of record JBELAH010000009.1, on the reverse strand, counting down.
AGTCAATGCCGGTCCACATGAAGTCGCCGGAGACGTAGTCGTACGCGCCGACGAACTTCCATAACTGTTCGGTGTCGATGCCCCTGCCACCAGCGCCGAAGAACGGACGCGCGGGAGTTTGCGGCGCACCCGGCGGAGGAGGTGGCGCGGGCAAAAGACCGCGATACTCGCCGCGGACACCGCCCATGCCGCTGCTCTCGGTGCCGATAACGGGCCGCTGCGGGAAGGCATCGTGGTCGATGCTGTAGTAGAGCTGCGCGCGCTGGCGCCAGCGGTCGACGTAGTTGTAGCCGACGACATCGAGCTGCGCGAGAAACTCCGGCCGGACCGCGGTCGGCTCGGAGGCAATGTGGTCGCAGGCAACCGTAACCGGGCGGGTGGGGTCCTCGGTGTGGAAGACGCGCAACAGCTTGCGCAGGGTGTCCGGGCCTTCCGGGTCATTCTGGTCGGGAACCTCGTTGCCCGCGCTCCACAGCACCACCGAGGGATGATTGCGGTCGCGATGGATGAAGTTCGTCAGGTCGCGCTCGTACCACTCGTCGAAGTAGAAGTGGTAGCCGTTCTTCATCTGGCCCTTGGGGGACTTCCACTCATCGAAGGCCTCGTTCATGACCAGGAAGCCCATGCGGTCGCAGAGGTCGAGGAACTCCGCTGCGTACGGATTGTGGCTGGTGCGGATGGCGTTGCATCCCATCTCGCGAAGAAGCGTGAGGCGCCGCTCCCACATGGCTTCGGGGACGGCCGAGCCGACGCAGCCCGCTTCCTGATGAATGCATGCGCCGTTGAGCTTGATGCGCTCGCCGTTGAGGAGGAAGCCGCGCTTTGCATCGAAGATCGCCTCGCGGATGCCGAACGGCGTCGTGTGGGCGTCAAGTGCCGTCGCGGCTTGGTAACCCTCACGCGCCGCTGCGGTCAAGTAGTCTTCCCGTACCTGGCTGTAAACCATATAAAGCTTGGGGTCCGACGGCGACCAGAGACTTGGCTTGTCGATCGCAATCTGCTGAACAAATTCGTATTCGCCGCCCGCCTCTATCGTCTGAGAGGCGTCTGGCGCGCCATGAGCGATTTTTCCGCCTTCGCCGCCTATCAGGGTGGTCAGTATGCACTGGGCTTTGACCTTCATGCCGTTCACTACCCGCGTCCTCACCTCCACAACCGCTGAGTCCTTCGTCACCTGCGGCGTCGTTACGAACGTCCCCCAATACGCCACCCGAAGCGCATTCGTCTTCAGCAGCCAAGTGTGCCGGTAAATCCCCGACCCGGAATACCAGCGGCAGTTGGTTTGGCGCGAGTTGTCGACCTTCACCGCGACGACGTTTTCTGCGTCGAATTTCAGGTACGGCGTCAGCTCATAGGCGAACGGGACAAAGCCGTACGGGCGCAGGCCGAGGTACTGGCCGTTGATCCAGACTTCGCTGTTTTGATAGACACCGTCGAACTCGAGCAACACGACGCGACCTCGGTCGGATGCGGGCAGGCGAAATCTCTTGCGGCACCAGCCGATGCCCGTGGGCAGATACGCGCCATTGCCGCTGCTGGGTTCGTTCTCGCCAAACGGGCCTTCGATGCTCCAGTCGTGGGGCAGATCGACATCGCGCCAGGTTGCGTCGGCGAAGTTCGGCATTTGCGCGCCGGGAGCATCGCTTTGCAGGAACTTCCAGCCAAAGTCGAAGCTCTCCCGCGATCGCACCTGGTTGTCCTGCGCAACCATCACCTGCGCCCGCCCGGCCAAAGGCGACATCGCCAACGCCGCCGCGCCCAGCGCAGCCTGTGTCAACACATCGCGTCTGGTGATCCAGGGGCCTGAGTTTTCGTTGTTGCGGGTCATGGGGCTTGTTCCTCGTCCGCAATAGTAGTGCGCGGCCGCGTGGTTGTCATGGGGTTGAGTGAATTAGGGTTCCGGACAATAATTCTATTTACTGTTTCAAACATCTGTTTTATACTTGCGTTTGAATATGATTACGACTCATATCCATCCCGGAATGAGGGCGGCGATGCGCAAGCGGCGTCCGGCGACCTCGGACCCAACGCGCGAGAAGCTGCTCGACGTGGCAGGACGAATCTTCGCCGACCGCGGCTATCGCGCGGCTACGATTCGCGAGATTTGCGTGGCTGCCGGAGCCAACATCGCGGCGGTGAACTACCACTTCGGCGACAAATTGGGGCTCTATACCGAGGTGGTGCGTCAGGCGATGCGCATGGCCGAACTTGAGGCCATGCAGAACGCCCTCGACCAGATGGCGCCGCCGGAGGCCATCCTGCGGTCCGTGATTCGGGTGCGACTGCGCGGCATCTGCAGACGAGACCGGCCGGACTGGTATTTCCGCATCCTGGTCCATGAGCTGGCACAACCTACGGCCGCGCTGCGGCAACTGATTAACAAAGTCGGCCGCCCGCTGTTCGAGCGCATGCTGGGGTTGATCGGGGGAATGATCGGCCTGCCCGCGAACGATGACAAGACACGGCTGTGCGCGATCAGCGTGATGGGGCAGATCCTGGTCTATGTCTTCTCGCTTCCGCTGCTGACAGGCGTGTGGCCGGAGCTGAAGATGACGCCGGAACAGGTGGATCGGATCGCCGACCACATTGCGGACTTTTCCCTTGCCTATATACAGAATTTTCGCTCCGGCAACTCCGCGGCGAATCCAGACAGACCCACACCAGCAGCGAAACTGAGGCTAAGCAAATGAGCACATCCACCCCACTGAGCCCGCCGCAACCGGCCGAGCCAAAGACCCAGCCCGACGCCCCAGGCAACCCAACCGCAGACGCAACTGAAGCCGCCAAATCTGCCGCGGGACGGCGACGGCGCATCATTCTGATTGCGGCAGTCGCAGCCTTGGTGATTGTGGGCCTCATCATCTGGCGGGTCTTCTTCGCCACGCCAGCTTTGCCGGCCAGCATCGTCGCCGTCAGCGGCCGGATCGAAGGCGACGACTCAGCGATTGCCTCCAAGACCACCGGGCGCATCCTGGAGGTGCGCGTGCGCGAAGGCGATGTGGTCAACGCCGGCGATGTGATCGCGGTCCTGGACGATGCGCAGATACGAGCGCGCGAGGACCAGGCCCGGGCCGCGCTGTCGGCTGCCGAAGCCAAGGGTGCGGCCGCGCGCGAGCAGATTGCGGTGCTGCAGCAGCAATTGATGCAGAACCGCCTGCAGGTAGGCCAATCCAAACTGGACACGCAGGGACGCGTGAGGCAGGCCGAGTCTGAACTGGCCGCGGCCGAGTCTGACCTTACTCAGCAGCAAGCCTCATATTCGATTGCCGCATTTGACAAGGACGCGTATACGCGGCTGGCAAAGTCGGGTGCGGTGTCGGAGCGACAAGGGCTGCAAGCCGCATCCACGGCCGATCAGCAGGCTGCGGCGGTGGCGGCTGCGAAGCGCCGCGTAGATGCGGCGCAGGCTGCGCTAACAACGGCGCAGGGGACCTTGTCCAATCCGGATATTCACGAGTCGCAGGTCGCGATGATGCGCAATCAGATCACGCAACAGCAGGCTGAAGTCGCCAGCGCGGCGGCTGAGACGCAGCAGGCGCAGGCACAACTGGCGGAGGCTCAGGACAATCGCAATGACCTGACGATCCGGGCGCCGTTCGCCGGGACGGTGGTGACGCGCGCCGCCGAGCCGGGCGAGATGATGACTGCGGGCACGGCCATCATCACACTGCTGGATTTGACCAAGGTGTATCTGCGCGGGTTTGTTCCCGAGGGCCAGATCGGCGAAGTGAAGGTGGGACAGGCTGCACACGTCTATATCGACTCGGCCCCGCACACGCCGATCGACGCGTACGTCTCCAGGATCGATCCGGAGGCGACCTTCACGCCGGAAAACACCTACTTCCAGAGCGACCGGATCAAGCAGGTGGTGGGGATCAAACTACAGTTGAAAGCAGGGTTTGGGTCTGCCAAGCCGGGCATGCCCGCCGATGGCGATGTGCTGGTACAAGGCGACACGTGGCCGAAGGTCAGCCACTAGTGATCAGCGCGAACCCAAGCCGGGAGATTGAGCGCGACGCCCCGCAGAGTGCCGCAGCGCCGCGGGCCATCGAGGTTCGCGGCCTGACCAAGCGATATGGTGCGCTCGAAGCGGTGCGCGGAATCGACTTTGGGGTCCACGAGCGCGAAATCTTCGGTTTGATTGGGCCGGATGGAGCGGGCAAGACTTCAACGTTTCAGATTCTCGCAGGGGTGATGGAAGCGACGACTGGCGCTGCCAACATCTTTGGCCGGCCGGCGCGCGAGATGCGGTCGCAGACCGGATACCTGACGCAGACGTTCAGCTTGTATCCCGACTTGACGGTGAAGGAAAACATCCGCTATTGCGGCGACCTGCGCCGGATTCCACCACAGGAGATTGTGGACCGCGGGAACCGCTATCTGCGCATGTTCGATATGGACCGGTTCGGGGACCGGCTGGCGGGGAAGTTGAGCGGCGGCATGAGGCAGAAGCTGTCGCTGATTTGCGCGCTGGTGCCGCAGCCGCGGGTGTTGCTGCTGGATGAACCAACCACCGGCGTCGATCCGGTTTCGCGCCGGGAGTTCTGGGACGTGCTGGCCCATCTGTCGGCGGACGGCCTGACTATCCTGGTGGCGACGCCGTATCTGGACGAGGCGGAGCGGTGCCATCGCATCGCATTCATGCACCAGGGCCGGTTCCTTGAGCTGGGCACACCGAAAGAGCTTTGCGCGAGCCTGGGGGCGAAGCGCATTGAGCTGCGCACGGCGGACTTGCGCAAGACAGGGACGATTCTCTCGCACCTCACCGGATCGCATCTGGACATTCTGGACGTGCAGAGGTTCGGCGACCGGCTTGACCTGCTGGTGCACGACCCCGAAGAAATGCAGCCGGCGGTGCGCAAAGGACTGGAAGGCGCGGGAATCGCGCTCGACGAGATGCGCGTCGACGATCCAACGCTCGAAAACGTCTTTGTTGCGAAGTTGCGTGCTTTAGGTCAAGGGGCTGCCACCGCCGAATTCCCCACGCAGCACGACCACTCCAGCCTGCGCGGGCAAATCGCGATCGGCGCGACCAGCCTCACCAAGCAATTTGGCGATTTCACCGCCGTCCACAAGGTCAGCCTTCAGATTCGCAACGGCGAAGTCTATGGCCTGCTCGGAGCCAACGGCGCGGGCAAGACCACCACCATCCGCATGCTCTGCGGCCTGCTCGAACCAACCAGCGGCACCATGGAGCTCGCCGGCGCGGGGGGCAATCTGAGGTCGGAGTCAGTGCGTGAGCGAATTGGCTACATGTCGCAGAAGTTCTCGTTATACGACGATCTGACGATTCGCCAGAATCTGGACTTTTTTGCAGGCGTGTACGGCGTGCCTCAGCAGGAACGCGAGGAAAAGATCCGCTGGGTGCTGTCCTTTTCGGGGCTCGAGGGAAGACAGAGCCAGATCACCGGCAGCCTGCCTGGCGGCTGGAAGCAACGTGTGGCCTTTGGCGCAGCGATCATGCACGAACCCGACATACTTTTCCTCGACGAGCCCACCTCCGGCGTCGATCCGCTGGCTCGGCGCGCGTTCTGGACGATGATCAACCGCCTCGCCGACAGCGGCGCCGCCATCCTCGTCACCACGCACTATCTCGAAGAAGCCGAGCAGTGCAACCGACTCGGCATGATGGTCGCCGGCGAGCTGGTCGCCGAAGGTACGCCCACCGGCATCAAGGCCCAGCAGTCCGGGCACCTGCTTCAGTTTATTGTCGACCAACCCCAGCGAGCCGCAGACCTGCTGAAAACCGGCAATCAAAACTGGCGCGTCTCCCTCTTTGGCGAGCGCCTCCACCTCATCACGGACGAAGCGCCCGATCTCGCCATCCGCCAGACCATGCAGCGCCTCGAAGCGAACGGCCTCCATGTCCTCAGCGCCCGGGAAGACCGCTTCTCGCTCGAAGACGTCTTCATTTCCATCGTCGAGAAGGCGCGGCTCGAAGGCAAGGTGTCCATTGAATCGTAAGAGGAAGGACCTATGAGGCGAATTATCGCGCAGTCGCGCAAGGAACTGACCCAGATAGTCCGGGACTGGCGCACGCTGGCGCTCGCTCTCATCCTGCCCGTCGTGATGCTGCTGCTGCTCAGCGCCGGTCTCTCGCTCACCGTCAGCGAGCTCCCCATCGCGGTTCAGGACTTCGACGGCTCCTCCGCCTCCAACAACTTCATCGACGCCTTCCGCGCCTCCATCACTTTTCACGTGGTTGCGTGGCCGATCAACAAATCCGCCGAAGAAGCGCTGGCCTCGAACGCCGCGCGTGCAGTGCTCATCATTCCTCCGCACTTCGGCCGCGATCTGGCCCGGGGCATCAACTCTCCGGTCCAGCTCCAGGTCGACGGCTCCGACGCAAACACCGCCAAGCTGGTCTCGGGAGACGCGACCGAGATCGCGTCCGCCTACAACCAACAGATCTCCAGCGCAGCGCAGGCGGCGCCCGTCCGGGCTGCCATGCGCCTGTGGTTCAACCCGGGCCTGTCGTCCAAGAAGTTCTACGGCCCCGGGGTTTTCGTGCTCGCGCTGTCCATGTTTCCGCCGCTGCTCGCCGGACTAGCGATGGCGAAGGAAGGCGAGCAGAAGACGATCCTCCAGGTTTACGTCTCCAGCATTTCGGCGCACGAATTCCTGCTGGGAAAGATTTTCGCGTTCATGGCCGTGGCGCTCGGCGAGGCCCTGGTGATGTCGACACTGCTGTTCACCTACTTCGGCCTCGCCTTTGCCGGAGACCCCACGCCCGTCATCGTCGCCACCATCCTCTATACCTTCTGCGTCGCCTGCTTCGGCACCATGGTCGGCGTCAACATCCCCAATCAGGTTGCGGCCATGCAGGCTGTGGCGTTGGGCGGATTCCTGCTGGTCTTCCTGCTCTCCGGTCTGATGTTCCCCATCCAGAACATCCCCATCGGCCTGCGCTGGATCTCCAACTTCGTCTGGGGCCGCTACTACATCGAGATCGTCCGCGATGCCCTGCTGCAAGGCGGCGGCTGGCCCGCGGTCTGGTACAAGGTCATCTTCATCGGCATTATCGGCGGAATCTTCTACACGCTTGCCTGGCGCGGGATGAGAAAGATGCAGGTGAAAGCATGAACCTCCCACCTTTCCTCAATCGCCTGCTCAGCCATCGGCTTCGCTCTTTGATCAAGAAGGAGTTCAACCAGATTGGCCGCGACCGCCGGCTTCAGATCGTACTCATCCTTCCTCCGGTTCTGCAACTGACGCTGTTCGGCTTTGCCCTTAGCGCGTCCGTATCCAACGTCCGGCTAGCTGTGGTCGATGACAGCCGTTCGCCGGAAAGCCGCGAACTAATCTCGACCCTGACCGAAAGCAAGAGCTTTCAGCTCGCAGGTTACTACTCCTCGGTTGACCAGCTTGGCGATGCGGTCAGTCGCAATGACGCCGATGCCGGCGTGGTGGTTCCGTACGACTACGCGCGCGATCTCGCTCGCGAACGACCCACCACTGTGCAGTTTCTGCTGAACGCCACCAATGCCAACACCGCCGACATCAGCCGCGCCTACGCAGAAGGCGTGATCCAGACCTACAACGCCGGGCTGGCACAACAGGGCATCCGCGTGCGCGCGCAGCCAAACCCCGAATCAGACCTCGCCCGCACCGGGCAGGTGCAGCTCCAACCCGCATTCATCTTCAATCCCGGTCTGGTTGACTCCTGGTTCATCGTCACCGGCGTCCTCGGCCTGCTGTTGATCCTCAACAGCTCCATCGTGTCATCCGCGGCCATGGTGCGCGAACGCGAAGCGGGCACCATCGAACAGCTGCTGATGTCTCCCGCAACCACCACTGAGATCATCATCGCCAAGATCACTCCGCTCTTCCTGCTGCTCTCGCTGATGATGATCGCGGCCATCACCGTTATCAAGGTCATCTTTGGAGTTCCATTCCATGGCAGCCTCCCGCTGGTACTCGTGGCCGGGTGCCTTTGCATCCTCTCTGGCATCAGCATTGGCACGGTCATCGCCACCTTCAGCAAGTCGGCGCAACAGGCGCAACTGACCAGCTTCTTCGTCAATCCGCCGCTGTCTTCCCTGTCCGGAGCGCTCAATCCTGTCGAAGCAATGCCCAAATGGCTCCAACCCCTCACTGTCATCAATCCGGTCCACCACTTCGCAGCCATCGTCCGCGGAACCATGCTCAAGGGGGGCGGATTTCTCGATGTCTGGCCGAACTTCCTCGGCTTGCTCTTGTTCACGATCGTTCTGGTCTCGCTCAGCATTTGGCGATTCCGCAAACAACTTAGTTAGGCATAAAGGAACTCTGTTATGAATCGCTTAGAGCCTAAAGTCTCCCCCATTCTCTCGGTTGCCGGCGCCGCACTCATGGTTCTTCTAGCGGCCTACGCCGCCGCCCAGGCTCCATCTCAGCCGGGCCAGTCGCAGCACACGCTGGCGACCCCGCTGCCGCTCTCCGGGCGCGGCGGCCAGAATGGCTCAGTGACTGCGGTGGAAGCACCGATCGCCGGAACCACCAACAGCGTGACGACGATCAACCCGTCCGTGCAGGTACAGGGGCCGTATACGGGAAGCTCTTCGAGCGCAGCCAATCTGCCTTTCTCGGGTAAGCTCTCGTTGCGCGATGCAATCCAGCGGGGGCTCAGTTACAACCTCGGCGCGGCGGGCCAGGACCGTGCGGTCCGCCAGGCGCAGGGGCAAACACAGATTGCGCGAAGCGCGCTGCTCCCCAACGTGAGCGGCTATCTTGCCGAGACCCTGCAGCAGACCAACCTTGCCGCTGAGGGCCTGCGCATCCACATCCCCATCCCCGGGTTCACCTTTCCCACCCTCATCGGCCCCTACAACAACATCGACCTGCGCGGCAGTGTCTCGCAGTCGATCGTCGATCTCACCGCCATCAACAACTACCGCTCGTCTAGCGAGCTTTATCGAGCTGCTCAATTCTCCGCGCAGGACGCGCGCGATGCGGTGGTGCTGGCGGTGTGTGGCTCGTATCTGCAGATTCTCGCAACCACCGAGAGAGTCAAGTCAGCGCATGCGCAACTGGACACCGCGACCGCTCTCTTCAACCAGACACAGCAGGAGCGGCAGGTGGGGCTCGCGCCGCAGATTGACGTCGATCGCAGCGAAGTTGAAGAGCTTACGCAACAGCAGCGCGTTATCTCGCTGGAAACCGAGTTGGCCAAGGAAAGGATCTCGCTGGCGCGCATGACCGGGCTGCCAGCCGGTGCGGAGTATGACCTGACGGACGACGTACCGTTCGCCGCCGCGCCTCAGCTCGATCTGGACGCTGCAATTCATCAGGCACTCGAACGGCGCTCGGATATCAAGGCGGCGGAGGCACAGGTGCGCGCGGCCGAGCACGCGTTGACCGCGGCCCGCGACGAGCGGATACCTTCGCTCACTGTGAACGGCAACTACGGCGCCATCGGCACCAACCCGGCCCAGGCCAGCGCAACATTCAGCGCCGCAGCCACACTGAATATTCCCATCTGGCAGGGAGGCCGGACCGAAGGAGACATCCGCCAGGCAGAGGCTGTGCTCGCGCAGCGGCAGGCCGAACTCGAAGACCTGAAGGGTCAGGTGGAGAGCGATGTGCGCAATGCCTACCTCGATCTGCAGGCGGCCACCAACCAGGTGAAGCTGGCGCAGCGGAACCTGCAGGTGACCAAGGAGACGCTGGATCTGACGCGGCAGCGCTTCGACGCGGGGGTGACCGATAATGTGGAAGTGGTGCAGGCGCAGGAGTCTCTGACCTCCGCGGAACTCGACCAGATCAACAGCATCTTTGCGCACAACGTGGCGAAACTGAGCCTGGCCAGATCGATTGCCAGCGCCGCCGATAACCTGCAGCAATTCCTCGATATGAAATAGCGGTTGAGGATTTAGCCCTTGCTCCGGCGGGTCAGAACACCCTTCAGCAAAGGGTTCTAACGCTTATTTCGCGACGCCACTGTGTGCCCCATTCAACACTCGGCACCCCTCCCACCTTGGTCGCTGAAATATTCCGCGCTGTCGGGAATTTTCGTACGTCGTCGTCAAGGTCGTCTGTGACGCCCAACACAGACAACCATAGCCCTCGGAAGCCGATTGTAGAGTCGATTAGGAATTGTCGCGAGGCGCATTCCGTACTATGGATGACCCGCATGCTCTCAGCCGGTTGAAGTCAAGTTATTGATTTGATGGACTAAGAGCGTACAGCCACCCTGACATGGATTCGCCTCCGCGGATTACTTTCCTACGGAGGAATGGTCTGATGACGCAGCGCGTGGCGCCCAAGGCGCAAGATAAGAATCAAGGTTCAACGTTCACCCCAACCAAGTACGTGTATTTCTTCGGCGGCGGCCATGCCGAGGGCAACGGCCGCATGAAGGACGTGCTGGGCGGAAAAGGCGCCGGCCTGGCCGAGATGACCAATGCCGGATTGCCAGTGCCTCCTGGATTCACCATCCAGACCGAGGCTTGCCGCGAGTACATGCTCGGCACCTTCAGCCGGGAGATTGACATCGAGATGCACGCCGCCCTCGCGCGCCTGGAGGAACTGCAGGGACAGAAGCTCGGCGCGGCGGAAAACCCCCTGCTGGTCTCGGTCCGGTCCGGCGCAAAGTTCTCCATGCCCGGCATGATGGACACCATTCTGAATCTCGGTCTGAACGATCGCTCCGTCGAAGGGCTTTCCCGGCGCAGCAGCGATCCGCGTTTTGCCTACGACTCGTATCGCCGCCTGATCCAGATGTTCGGCAGCGTCGTTCTGAATATCAACAAGAAGAAGTTTGAACACATCTTCGACGGCGTCAAGCATCGGGAGCACATCAAATTCGACTATGACCTGAAGGCCGAGGCGCTGAAAGAGATCGTCGTCGAGTACAAGAAGCTGGTGAAGAAGGAGACGGGCAAGGATTTCCCGCAGGACCCGCTGGAGCAACTGGTAATGACCCGCGACGCGGTGTTCCGGAGCTGGAACGGCGATCGCGCCAAGACCTATCGCCGGATTAACAAGATCGACGACTGGCTGGGCACAGCGGTCAACGTACAGTGCATGGTCTTCGGCAACATGGGCGAGAGCTCAGGCACCGGCGTCGGTTTCACGCGCAATCCTGCCACTGGCGAGAAGGTGTTTTTCGGCGAGTACTTGATGAATGCGCAGGGCGAAGACGTGGTTTCCGGCATCCGCACTCCGCTGCACATCAGCGAACTCGAGAAGGCCATGCCCAAGGCGTACCAGCAACTGCGCACCATCACGTGGAAGTTGGAGAAGCACTATCGCGACCTGCAGGACTTCGAGTTCACCATTCAGGATGGCAAGCTGTACATGCTGCAGACCCGCAATGGAAAGCGCACCGGCCTGGCAGCGGTACGCATCGCCATCGACATGGTGGACGAAGGCCTCATCACCCAGGAAGAAGCCGTGATGCGCGTGGAGCCTAACCAGCTTTACGACTTCCTGGTTCCGCGCCTGGTGGAAAAGGACGAGAAGATTGAAGTGCTCGCCATCGGCCTGCCGGCATCACCCGGCGCGGCTGTAGGCCAGATCGTCTTCAGCGCCGAGGATGCGGTGAAGTTCCACCGCGACGGCGTCTACAAGGACGTGATCCTGGTGCGCGGCGAAACCACGCCAGAAGATATCGCGGGCATGGAAGTCGCCTCCGGTATCCTGACTTCGCGCGGCGGCATGACCTCGCACGCGGCGGTTGTCACTCGCGGCATGGGCAAGTGCTGCGTGGCCGGCGCCGGCGATTGCACGGTGGACGAGGCCCGCAAGGAACTGCGCGTCATGGGCCACACCCTGCGCCAGGGCGACTGGCTCTCGCTGGACGGGACCACCGGCCGCGTGATTCTGGGCAGATTGAAGACCCTGCCAGTACAGCCTGACGACTCAGACCTGGTGAAGTTCATGAGCTGGGCGGACCCGCTGCGCAAGCTGAAAATCCGCGCCAACGCCGATATCCCGCGCGACGCCAGACAGGCACGAGCGTTCGGCGCCGAAGGCATCGGCCTGTGCCGCACCGAACACATGTTCTTTGCGGAAGATCGCATCGAGCACGTGCGCGCGATGATCCTCTCCGACAACGAGAAGGACCGCCGCGATGCGCTGAAGAAGCTGCTGCCCATGCAGCGAGCTGACTTCGTTGGCCTGTTCAAGGCGATGGAATCGCTGCCGGTCACCATTCGCCTGCTCGACCCGCCGCTGCACGAGTTCCTGCCCCAGCGCGAAGAACTGCTGGTGGAGATCACGCGCCTGGAAGACACCAAGCCCCACTCGCCCAAACTGAAGGAACTGCGTCCGCTGCTGGCGCGGGTCCAGGAGCTGCACGAGACCAACCCCATGCTCGGCCTGCGCGGCTGCCGGCTCGGCATCGCCTTCCCCGAGATCACCGAGATGCAGGCGCGCGCCATCTTCGAGGCCGCGGTCGCGGTCAAGAACAAGGGCGGCGATCCACACCTCGAAATCATGGTGCCGCTGATCACCTGCATCGAGGAGATGCGGAACCAGGCCACTATCATCCGCCATATCGCCGAACTGGTCTTCAAAGAGAAGGGCACCTCGGTGAACTACATGGTGGGCACCATGATCGAGCTGCCGCGCGCAGCCATCACCGCCGACCAAATTGCCGAAGAGGCCGAATTCTTCAGCTTCGGCACCAACGATCTGACCCAGACTACGTTCGGCATATCCCGGGACGACATCAACAAGTTCCTCCCGGCCTACATCAAGAACAACATCTTCAAAGAGGACCCCTTCGCCACGCTGGACCAGAAAGGTGTGGGAGTGCTGGTGGAGATGGCAACGATCAAGGGACGCAAGACCCGGCCCGATCTGAAGGTGGGCATTTGCGGCGAACATGGCGGCGATCCAGAGTCGGTCAAGTTCTGCCACAAGATCGGGTTGAACTATGTCTCCTGCTCGCCGTTCCGTCTGCTGACGGCGCGGTTGGCAGCTGCGCAGGCGGCACTCCAGGAAAAGCAAGCGGGGCCAGACCTGCACGATCTGCTGCGGAACGGAGATTGGCTCACCACTTAGTGATCCAATAAGCAGCAGGACGGTTGGAGCGCCCGGCAAATTGCAAGTCAGAAGGAAACTCTGGAGACGCTGACATGCAAGGAGCCGGGCGCCCCTTATTTTAAGGGACTGGCCGGGATCATGGCTCCAGCAGATTGATGCGCGGGTTATCCATCACGTGGAGACGCTGCAGGATTTTGCGCGTCAGCCCGGTGAGCGGGAGGCCGGCAAGCCGCGCAACGTTGGCCCAGTGCAGGTCGCCCGAGCCCTTGGGAACCGCGCGACGCAACGGCTGCGCCTCCGGCCGGGGGCGTTCGCGCCGCTGCGAAGAAAAGACCTGCACGTAGTAGTTGGTGTTGGTGATGGCGTGGCGAACCCGCAAAACGGGTTCCTGACCCTCGACCGCATCCAGCGGCAGCGCGGGGAGTTCGAACATTGCGGGCATGACGGAGGCTTTGGCCGAGCGCAGCGAGAGCAGCACCTCAGTCGCCGGGCCGCGCTTGCGCAGGTCCAGCAAATAAGCTGCGGGCAGGCTGCGTTGCGGTGTCCGCGCCGGCGTCGCGTGCTCGCCCCGGGTTTGGCACAGCGCATGCACGGGGCACTGGAGGCACAGCGGGGCGCGCGGCAGGCAAATCGTCGCGCCCAGTTCCATCAAGGCCTGGTTGTGGTCCCCGGCGGGATTGGTGACCAGATGCGGATAGGTGCCGTCCCCCCCGGCAGGAGCGGTGGGGTGCGCGCTGGCGGCGAGAGCAATGCGCTCGCTGGCGTCCCATACGCCGGTCCCGCGCGGCCTGGAGGCCGGCTCGGAGACAAATTCCGAATCGGGCGGGGAAGAAGCCTGAGGTGCGGGCGGCATGAGGGCTTGAGCCTGGGCACGGATGAATGCGCGGTCAGAAGCGGTCGCCTGGTTGGGCCGGCCGGCGAGACGGAGAATAACGCGCTCGACGTTGCCGTCCACTACGGCCACGGCCTCGCCAAAGGCGATGCTGGCGATGGCCGCCGCCGTGTACTCGCCGATCCCGGGCAGCGTGCGCAGCTCCGCCGAGGTCACAGGCAGACGGCCTTCCCGCTCCAGCATGATGAACTGCGCGGCTTTGTGCAGCATCCGCGCGCGACGGTAGTAGCCCAGCCCGGACCAGGCTGCCAGTACGTCAGACTCCGCCGCCAGCGCCAGCGAAACCAGCGTCGGGAAACGGTGCACGAACTCGTTGTAGTGCTCGACGACAGCGGCGACGCGCGTCTGCTGCAGCATGATCTCCGAGACCCAGATATGGTACGGATCGGTCGCGCCGCGCCAAGGCAGCGCACGTGCCTGCGCGCGATACCACACCATAAGGCGCCGCCGGAGGTCGACCGTGTCCAGTTCGCGTTCGGCCAGCCCTGCGGATCGCGGTGTCGCCACCGTGTCCACCGGATCGCCGGCGGAGTTTGCACGCTTCATCCTGCCAGTCTATCCCGTGCCCGCCGGTGATTGGGCAGCTTGACCTCTCGGCGCACCGCTGCCCCTTGTCAATCCCGGAAGCCTTACACTGGTGCGCATGAAGAAAAGCTTGCTCCGCCGGGACTTCCTGAAACAGACTGCGCTGGCCGCGGGCGCTACCGCTTTACCGTTTGCTGGAATCGGGCTGATCGCCAACGCGCAGCAGAACCCAGCGCCGACCACGGCAGGCGCACCCAGGCCTCACTTCCCCACCGCCGACCCTGCCTGGCAGACGACCTGGGACGCCGCGCTCTCGGTCCTGGCCGGCAACGTCCGCTCGATGCCGCGCTACGACCATCCCGTGCTGGTGGAGGGCAGCACCTACGCGGGCATCTGGCTGGAGTGCGCTCCACAGGAGGGCCAGGTCTACGGCACTCTCCAGAAGTACGTTGCCACGCCGGCGGGTACGCCCACGCCACTGGAAACCGCCCGCGCCAACCACATGGCCTTCTTCGCGCAGCAGAAGGAAGACGGCCAGCTCCCGGCCTCCATCAAGCTTGCGGACAAGGTCGGGACCGGCGCCGGCTACGGCCAGATCCAGATGGTCGTGCCCATCGCCGCCACCGCCTGGGACATCTTCCAGGTCACGAAGGACCAGGAGTTGCTGGAAACTGCGTACAAGTCCTGCTCGCGCTGGGATGCCTGGCTGCGCCAGTACCGCGACACCCGCAAGACCGGCCTGGTCGAGGGCTTCTGCACCTACGACACCGGCATGGACAACTCCCCCCGCTGGAAAGGCGTCCGCAACCAGTGCCCCGGTGCCGACGCCCGTACCTGCCCTCCAGACCCCGGCGTGCCGCGGCTCTGTCCGGACCTCTCCGCCACAGTCTACGGCGGCCGCATCGCCCTCGCCGCCATGGCCCACGCCCTCGGCAAACGCGACGACCACGCCCGCTGGCTGGCCGACGCCGAGCACATCCGCCAGCTCATCCTCACCAAACTCTACAGCCCCGAAGACGGCGCCTTCTACGATCTTGACGCCCAGGGCAACTTCGTCAAGGTCCGCTCCGTCGTCAACATCCGCATCCTCGGCGAGCACGTCCTCGACCCCCACAAAGACAAAGCCATCTTCGATGCCATCTGGACCAGGCAGGTCCACAACCCTCAGGCCTTCTGGGCGCCGTACCCGTTCCCATCCTCAGCGCTCGACGAACCGACTTTCGTGCGGCCGATTCCGCGCAACTCCTGGGGCGGGGCCAGCCAGGCCCTCACCGCCCTCCGCGCCCCCCGCTGGATGACCTACTACGGCAAGCAGGCTGAGCTCGCCCACATCATGCTGCAGTGGTGCTCCGCCATCATGCGCCACGCGAAGGAGGCAAAAGGCAGCCCCGCCGACCTGGTCAAGCTCTTCCGCCAGCAGATGGACCCGCTCACCGGCGAATTCACGGGCTACGCACCACCGGACGCGCCGGCCGGCGGCCCGCAAGACCCCGGCGGCTACTCCCCCTGCGCCCTCACCTTCCTCGACTTCGCTCACCGCCTCAGCCAGAATGCAGCTTTCACCGCTAAGATCAATGCCATGATCTACAACTGACTCCCTCACCATGCGGGATGTAAGCGTCCCCTATTGATTCAAAAACCTGTCATCTTGGGCAGAACCTCTCGTGGTCTTATCGCGAGAGGTGGAGTCGAAGGGCTGCGGTTTGCCCGTAACGCCAATCCTTTTACCGCGTTAACCAGTCGCGCTCGAACCTCAATCCCTCCAAGCTCGCGCTAAACTCTCCGCATGGTCTTCACTAAGCGACTTCGTGAAGGGGTTCGTCGCGGAGAGATCACGTGCAGCGTCCGAATCTGGATGCGCCCGCGTGTGATTGTCGGCAACCGGTACCGCATGGAAGAAGGCGAGATCGAGATCGACTCTATCGAACCGATCGGCTTTCCCGACATCACCCCGCAACTTGCGCGCGCATCCGGCTTCCTCGGCCTGATTGATCTGCTGAAAGTCGCCAAGCACGGCAAAGGCGAGAATATCTACCTCGTCCGCTTCCACTACATCCCACCCGGCCGCCTCAAGACCAAGCGTCCCAAACCCTCAAATAAATGAGGCCGTCAGCACTCCTGATACTTCCAGTTGCGCTGCTTGCCTTCGGCGATCCACTCGACCGCCTGGGCGATGCGGCGGTCGCGGGTTTCGGGGCGTTTGGCGTCGGCGATCCATTGGGCGTATTCGCGCTGGCAGCTTGGGCTGAAGGCCGCATATGCCGCGGCGGCCTTGCGGTCGCGTCGGAGTGCGGCGGTGAACTCCGCCGGGACCTCGACCGGCGGCTTGGGCGCCTTGACCACGCGGCGGGCGACCACGACGCGGTTGTCGCCCAGGCCGCTGTCGATGAACGCAGCCGCCTGCCGGATGTAGCCGAGCAGCTTCTTCTCCGGCGGCAGGTCCTTGACGCTGGTGATCTTGCCCAGAGATCCCATCCCGCCATCCTGCAGCACGCCGTCCTGGCGCAGGACCTTGCCAATCTCCGCGCCCCAGAAGCCGAAGCTGCAATGGGCCTTGAACGCCGAGACATTGCACAAGATGGTGCCGCCGTGGAGAAAGAACGGCCGGCCCCATTTGATCTCTTCCGCTACGTCTGGGCAGGCCTTATGGACGAGCCCGCGCAGATGCGCGAGCACTGGCTGGGCAAACGGCGCAGCCTTGGCAATGTAGGCATCGACCTTTGGGTTCGGGGTTGGCTCGCTCACGACAGCAGTTTACACAGGTGGAAGCGGCTGGTGCAGGCGACCGGCTTCCGTCGTGTAGATTACTTTGTCAGCTCGGCGACGACGAGGGCGAGGGAGTCGCGCCAATCCGGCATGTGCCAGCCGAAGACGCGCGCGAGCTTCGAGCAATCGAGCATGGAATTCATGGGCCGCCTGGCCGGCGTTGGATACTCGGAGGTCGGGATGGGTTCGACCGAGGCCAGCTTTGTGCCGGGCTCATGTTTTTGCAGCTCGGCAATGGCCTGCGCGGCAAAGCCGTACCACGTAGTCTCGCCGGAGCCGGTGGCATGGTAGACGCCGCTGAGAGGACGGGCTGCCTCGCTCAAGGAGCAGGCCTTCTGCTGCGTGAGCCGTTCCATCTGGCCGATGACATCGGCCGTCATGCGTGCGAGTTCGAAGCTCCAGGTGGGTCCACCGCGCTGGTCGGCGACGATCCTGAGATGCTCACGCTCGCGCGCAAGCTTCAGCATGGTACGAACGAAGTTATTCCCGGTCGCGCCATAGACCCAACTGGTGCGAAAGGTGAAGTACGCCGCGCCGCTGGCACTGACGGCCAACTCGCCGGCGAGCTTGCTTCGCCCATATTGGTTCAGCGGTCCAGGCGGATCAGACTCCACCCAGGGAGTCGCCTTGGAGCCGTCGAAGATGTAGTCGGTGGAGTAGTGGACCACGACCGCGCCAATGTTCCTGGCCTCTTCGGCAAGTATCCGGGGAGCGGTCGCGTTGATGGCGAAGGCGAGTTCCGGTTCGCTTTCCGCCTTGTCCACGGCGGTATGGGCGGCCGCATTGACCACCCAGCGGGGCTGGACCTGATGCATCCACTTGCGAATTGCTTCGGTGTCGGTGAGGTCGAGTTCAGCGATGGTCGGAATGAAGATCTCGCCCAGCGGCGCGAGCGTGATGCGCAGGGCCTCGCCCACCTGCCCGCACTCGCCGGTAATGAGGATGCGGTGGTTCGCTGTGCTCGCTGCCATCAATACACCTTTTCGTCGATGATGCGTTTCAGGTATTCGCCATAGGTACTGTTGGCCAACCGTGCTGCCAGCTCCTGAAGCTGGGCCGCGTCAATATAGCCCTGGCGGTAGGCGATTTCTTCGAGGCAGGCCACCTTCAGGCCCTGGCGTTTCTCGATGGTCTGGATAAAGAGGGACGCCTCCAGCAGGGAGTCGTGGGTACCGGTGTCGAGCCATGCCATACCGCGGCCGAGCAGCTCGGTAGTCAACTGGCCCTGATTGAGGTACCAGCGATTGACATCGGTGATTTCCAACTCGCCCCGCGGCGAGGGCTTGATCGATTCGGCCACGCCGACGATCTGATTATCGTAAAAATAGATTCCGGTGACCGCGTAGCGCGACTTGGGGTTCGCGGGCTTTTCTTCGAGCGAGATCGCCTTGCGGTGCTCATCGAACTCGACCACACCGTAGCGCTGAGGGTCCTGCACCGCGTAGGCAAACACGGTCGCGCCCTGCTTCCGCTCGGAGGCGGAGCGCAACAGCTTGGCGAAATCGTGGCCGAAGAAGAGGTTGTCTCCCAACACCAGGCAACAGCCCTGGCCTGCGAGAAAGTCCTTGCCGATGAGGAATGCCTGGGCAAGACCGCCCGGCGAGGGCTGTACTGCATAGCGAATGGACAGGCCCAACTGCGCCCCTGACCCGAGGAGGAGTTCAAAGCGAGGCGTGTCGGCAGGAGTCGAGATGACCAGAATGTCCCTGATTCCCGCGAGCATGAGGGCGGAAAGCGGGTAATAGATCATCGGTTTGTCATAGACCGGAAGGAGCTGCTTCGAGACAGCTTCAGTGACAGGATGAAGCCGAGTTCCGGACCCGCCTGCGAGGATGATGCCCTTCATTCGATAATCTCCAACTCATGCGCCTTGGCGGCCGCTCGCCGCAGTCAGGTTCGTGCGCCGTAGTTTCCTTTGATCCACTCTCGATATTCGCCACTGACGATCTTGGCAACCCACTGGGCATTGTCAAGATACCATTGGACGGTCTTGCGAATGCCCGAGGCGAACGACTCTTTGGGCGACCATCCAAGCTCGTTCCGCAGCTTGGCGCAGTCGATGGCATAGCGGCGATCGTGGCCGGGACGGTCCTTCACATACGTAATCAGGCGGTTGTGAGGCACACCCTCAGGATGAAGTTGATCCAGGATGGTGCACAGGACGTTGACGACCTCCAGATTCTTCTGCTCGTTCAATCCGCCGACATTGTAGGTCTCGCCGAGCCTGCCCTTTTCGAGGACAGTCAGGATCGCGTCGCAGTGGTCCGTGACGTAGAGCCAGTCGCGCACATTCTGGCCGTCCCCATAAACCGGAAGGGGTTTCCCACTGATTGCGTTGTGAATCATCAAGGGAATCAGCTTCTCCGGAAACTGATATGGGCCGTAGTTATTGGAACAATTGGTTGTGAGCACCGGCAGGCTATACGTGTGGAAGTACGCGCGAACCAGGTGATCGGAGGCGGCCTTGGACGCGGAGTAGGGGCTATTGGGCCGGTAAGGCGTCTCTTCGTGAAATGCAGCATCGTCCGGCCCGAGCGAACCGTAAACTTCGTCCGTGGAGACGTGCAGGAAGCGGAACGAACTGCGGCGGGAATCGGACAGTGAGCGCCAGTGTTGCAAAGCGGCTTCGAGCAGGGTGAATGTCCCGGTGATGTTGGTCTCCACGAACGCCGCGGGGCCCAGGATGGAGCGGTCTACGTGGCTTTCCGCGGCAAAATGAACGACTGCGCCGGGTTGGTGCCCGGCCAGCAGACCGGCTACCAACGGGCTGTCGAGGATGGAGCCGTGGACGAATGTGTGGTCCGGATTGCCGTTGAGCGACGCTAGGTTGTCGATATTGCCCGCGTAGGTGAGCGCATCGAGATTGACAACCTTGTGGCCGCGGCGCACAGCTTCAAGCACAAAATTGGAGCCGATAAAACCCGCACCGCCAGTCACCAGTAAGACTTGCCGTTCCATGTTCCCTCTTGTGTCATTCTAGATTGCTTTGAGCGAACCTTCTGATCCTCATCTGATTCCTCAAGGGTGGAACATCGGAGTGCACGGGCAACGGCTGGCTCAGAACTTGCTGGAGGGAGCATAGGTTTCTGCGTCCGCGAGCAGCGCACCGGCGCGGTCCTTCTCGGAGAGGATCGGCTCACCGTCGAGGGGCCATTCGATGCCAATCGCGGGATCATTCCAGAGAATGGAACGCTCGAAGGCGGGCGCATAGCACTGTGTCGCCTTATAGGCGACCTCGGCAAAGTCGGTCAGTACTAGGAATCCGTGGCCGAAACCAGGCGGGATCCAGAGCATGCGCCTGTTCTCCGCGCTGAGAACGAGGCCAAACCACTGGCCAAACTGTTCAGAGCCCTGGCGGAGGTCGACAGCCACGTCGAAGATCTCTCCGCGGAGCGCGCGGATCAGTTTGCCCTGCGGCTGCTTCAACTGGTAGTGAAGACCGCGCAGAACGCCTTTTCTTGAGCCGGAGTGATTATCCTGCACGAACCGGGTGGGCAAGCCCAACTCCCTGAAGGTCGCCTCGTTGTAGGCTTCAAGGAAAAAGCCTCTCTCATCGCCAAAGACCTTCGGTTCGAGGATCACCACATCCTTCAGGGGAGTCGGAACCAGTTGCAATATAACCTCCAGCGCAACTGCGCGTTCAATCGAGCGCAATCATAATCTTGGTATAGGCTGCGGGATTCTCGCTCCAGGCGCGAAGAATCCCCGGAGCATCCTTCAGAGGTACCGTGGCGCTGATCGCCGCGGCCGTCGGGAATCGCTTCTGCTCGAACATGCGGATCACTTCCTTGAAGTCCTGGGGGAGCGCATTGCGCGAGCCGAGAATGTCGAGCTCTTTCTGCACAAACAGGCGGGTCTCGTAGCTGACCTGATCCTTGGCGTATCCGATGTAGACGACGCGGCCGGTAAAAGCGACCTCCTCAACGGCAGCGCGAAATGTGTCGGGCCTTCCGATGGCTTCGATAACTACGTCGGGGCCGTGACCGCCGGTGATCTCCTGCAGCCTGGCATGGACGTCGTCACGATTCGAATGGATCAGGTGTCGGGCGCCGGCACCCTGGGCGATTGCCAGTTTCTTATCATCGATATCGATGGCGATAACGCACGCACCGCGAAATGCGGCGGCCGAGACCGCCCCCAGTCCGACTCCTCCGCAACCATAGATGGCCACGACATCGGCAGACGTAACCCGGCCGCGCGCGACCGCGTGGCAGCCCACGGTGAGCGGCTCAACCAGGCACAACTCCTCGATGGGCAAGGGCGCGGCGTAGAGCTTCGCGAGAGGCATACTGAGATGGTCCATGAGAGCGCCATCGCGCTGCACGCCAAGGGTTTGGTTCGAGCGGCAGGCGTTGAAGCGCCCCTGGCGGCAAGCCGCGCATTTGCCACAGCTTGTATAGGGCGACATGGTTACGTCGGTGCCCTCGGCGAGGCCGAGGTCGTTTGCCGGGACCCGTTCGAGGGTGGCGGCCACTTCATGGCCAGGAATTCGCGGGTAAGTGACCAAGGGGTTCTTGCCAAGAAACGTGCTGAGGTCCGTGCCACACAGGCCGACGCGGCGAATTCGCATTGTAGCTTCGAGCGGGCCGGCCGCGGGGCGTTCCATGTCGATGACTCGCACCTCCCCCGGCCGGTCGATCACAAGCGCTCTCATACTCCCCTTCGCCTTCTCGAGACTCATCCTTGCGCAAGAGCCTCAAACCCAAAGCAGTATAACCCACATACCCGTCTCGAATTGCGGGACTTCGCTTACTGCATCAGCTTCCTCACCAGAGCGTAGAAAATCTTCGCTCTCGATCCCAGCATCCAATCCACCAGATAGAGCGCCCGTGGAATTGGATGATTAAACAAATCGAGATTCCTCAACTCCTCGCGCAATTCTCTCAGTTGGCTCCTGTCGCGCCCCGCCATCATTTCGAACACATGAAATGACTGCCGTACCTCAAGTTCCCCCTTCGTCCCCGTATACAAATCAACATTGTGCTTCTCACCGACCTCCCGTGTAATCTGCAGCACAGATGCCCACATCTTAGCGCGTCCCTTCGGCGTGAACGAGCCCGGGACATGAACCCCCTTCTCTGACTTCGCCGAACCAAACAGCGGCGGATTCCCCGACCGGCCGCCGACAGTCGGATGAGCAATATATCCAATGCCGCCCTCGCAGAAGGCCATCGCCGCCAGATAAACCTGGTAGTATAACGTCCCGTCGTAGCGATCCGTTGCGATGCCTTGAGCCCACTCCCGATTCACAACCAAGCCGCCCACAAACCCGCTCGAGCGGAAAATCATTCTTGGGGAGCTGGCCCCTAGGCTGTAAATCTCATCCCGCGCTGAAAGCCGACTTATCCCAATCGGCCTCTCAATATCCTTTTCAAAGCGCACGAATGTGCGAGAACTTAACTTGATCTGCGCGTTTGCGCGGAAAAACTCCTCCTCTCTCTCAATACAGTCCTTCAACAATAAGTCATCGTTGCCGATCAGCATCACCCACTGGCTGCGCGATGCGCCGATCACGTTCCTTATATTTCCGTCATAGCCGAGGTTGCGTGCATTTTCCTTGTAGTTGACCGCACAACCCTCTGACTCGAATTGTTTTCGCCACTTACTCACAATCGACCGAATGCGTTCACGCTCCGAGGAAGCGTCCTCGCATATCGTCACTTCAGCTGGCAGCAATGTTTGCTGATAGATCGACCCCAGTAACTCGCCTAGTTCGCCACTCCGTCCATAAGCGGGAATGCCAACAGATATGTCGAACGTGCGGCGCCGTTGGCCGCCATCATTTTTCATCTCAAGCCTTCGGGCTCGCCGGCGGCGGATACTTTGTGCCGCCTACAACTTCGTCCAGGTCTAGGGCGCTCCAACTGAATGCTTCGACGTCCCTGACCTTCCGCCCTAAATATTCGCTATGACAGTAGAGTCCCTGCACCGGCCGAAACCTCAGATCATCATCCGCGAGCGACGAAAACCTGCCCACAATCGGGTTCGACGCACCCGCCTCGATGCACTCGAACCCCAGCGCGGGCGAAAACAGCACTCGCAACGCCATGTCGCTGAATTGGAAAAAATGCCATGGCCTCTCATGAGACCCGTGCGACAAATGTGTTTCGATAAACAGAATGCCGCCTGGTTTCAACAGCTTTGCAATCTCTGTTGCCACGACCCAAGGCATGGCAAGGTGCTCAAATACCGCGCTCGAATAAACAACGTCGAATAGCTGTCCTTTGAAATACTCTGACAATTTATGCGCGTCGCCCACTACATCCACATTCGGCCCCGGATAAACATCAAATCCAACATACTCAGCCTCCCTAAAACGATGGCGCGCGTCTGATTTCCCTGTAACTTCCCGGCTCCCAATTTCAAGGATCCTCATACCGGGCTTGTTCCCGATATTGGCCAAATACTCCAGATAGTTCTTATGTCCCACCATCTGCGATAACGGCACCTTTGGATCCAAAAACATGCGGTCCCCAAAGGAACCAAAGAACCTCATAAAGTTCCGATAGGCGGCCAGCAACATTCTCCTGGGGATCTTCTTCGTGTTCCTCAACGGCTCCGCCATTTCACTCCTTTGCTTCCGTATCAGCCTCTCGCTCCATCTTCCCCTGCTTGACCGCGCAATCACAAGAATCCCACCCAGCTTCTTACCCCGGATTCGGAGCACTCTTGCTGGCTGGTCTCGCCCTGTATTCCACCGAGATCATCAGCGGTGCAGCAATCAGCGCATAAGTTGGATTCGTCCAGTCAATCATACCCGTAAGAATCCACGTTGCCCAGAATGCGCACACTGCGATCACTGCAGGGCTCTGTCGACGTCCGACGGATCTCCGAAACGACATCCACATGGCATACATAAGCACTACCGATCCCACAAGGCCAATCGCTCCAACCTGCACCGCGAAATTAAGGAACGTGTTATCGACCGCATAGGTATCGTTCGCGGAACCCTGAGATATTCCCGTTCCAAACAAGAATGTAACCAGCCCTCCACCTGTCCATGTGTTTAATGCGATGTTCCAATTCAGCAGGCGATCGACAAGCGACAAATCCGAGACCAGATCCGTGTTTGCCCCACTTGCAATCAGGGGCGCGAGAAGGAGTGTAGACCCTGCAACCATAAACCCAACCAGGGGTAGGGCAAACCAGCTTATGCGGTTGAACTTGCGCCACCGCGATAAACATGCGGCAAACAGCGCTGCCATAAAGACAAACATAAAACCTAACCTGGTAATACTTGCATATGTCGCCAATGCAACCACGCCGCATCCCGCAAGTGCCAACAGTCGAACCCGCGAACTATATCCGCGCCCAGCGACGTAGGCCACACAGTATCCCATCATCAGCGCCAGGTAACACGAGAAGCTGAAACCGGAAGCGAAAAGCGAGAACGCCCTCACTCTGTCTTCAAAAGCCCATGAAACGACTCTGAACGATCCATCGCTGGTTGAAGTCGCCACCAGCGGGTCGGAAAGTAAATACTGCGCAATCCCAAGCGCACACAAGGGAACCATGAGAAACGCCAGTATCCGGAACACAAAACTGAGCCGTACGAGAGGCTTCAAACAGAGCAGGCAGATCGGAAGACACATCAAATAGAGGTAGTTGGTAAACAAACTATTGACTTGGTCAGCGAACAGGGTCGAACCCGCTGCCCGCACAGCAATAAAACAAACGGCAAGGATCGATCCCAGGAGGACCCATATAAACAGAATTCTCCGGTCCATTTGCTGCTTCGCGCCAAACATCCAATGTGTGACGATGGCCGCGAAGACTCCTATTTTCGCAAAATATTCGGGCACGACAACGCAATCGAAAAGCCATACCTGGAGTTGGGCCAGAGAGGCGTCGATGAATGCCAAGACGAATATGCAGGTAAATATGTAGGCGGCTGCCCGCTTCATCCTCGCACTCTTCTTCTGCCAGCCAGGCACTTACGTAAGCGAGTTCCCGTAGGTGCTGCTCTCTCTATCTGACGGCGGATCAGCATGTTCGGAATCCCATCATAATGGAACGCGCTTTCCCGTCCTACCGAGTATTCCGTCGCTTATTCCACGGATAACATTTCCAATCTTCTTCCACTTATCTCCTCGCACAAGGACAATCTTAAGTGGCGCTTTTACGAGGATGTACAGAATGGTTCCCGTAGCCCATCTTGGATATCGCGCGCCATACTTGCGCACGAGTAAGACGGAGTTCCTCGATATGTAGTACCACCGTGCAGCGCTGTGATTGCTGAATACCATCAGCGTCTTGCCCAGTAGTCCGACCTCCGCGGGAGCCCCGGCAGAATGAATCAGCTTAGCGCCAGGACAGATCATCACCCTATAACCGCAATCCCGCACGCGAAAACAGTATTCATAGTCAACTCTGTCGATAATCAGGTCCTCTTGAAAATATCCGCAACGATCGAATATCTCAATCGGCATAAAGCTGCCGGATGTCATCACCTCAATCGGCCCGCCATCTTTCGCCAGAAGCCCTGGTTTGGGAGACGCCCCGGTAACTCTGTGCTCATACGTCGCGCCGAGAATGGCGACTCTCTCGCGGTTTGGATTCGATTGATAAGATCGCACCATTGCGTCGATGAAGCTGGGTGTGACGGTACTATCCTGGTCGAATAGCGCAACGAAGCGGTAACCAAGCGCCTTCGCCCTGCGCACCCCAATGTTCATCGCGGCGGCGATGCCCAGGTTCTCGCCATTTTCGACTAGCTCGAACTCGAGCGCCTGGCTTGCGGCACGCAAAGAGTTAATGCCGTCAACGGACGAAGCATTGTCAACTACGATTAACCCCTCTACCTGAGAGCGCAGTTGAGTTAGATTCTCCAGGGCGCCCTGCTCCGGAAAGAATGTAACTACTATTCCGCACACGGAATTTGCAATCTTCAACACAGCACCTGGGCGAACGGTCGATCGATCAGCGGTTGTCGCATAGTGGCATTATAAGGGCCGCCGTCAACCCGGCTTCTGTTCCTTGCGGGCTATTGAACGCTGACCAACGCCAGATGTCCGCCATTGGCAAATGGACGATCCAATCAAACAGCTGGCACCCGGCAACATGCGCATTTACAACTCACTCGGCCCCGCGAAACTCAACGGGCTGCTTGAATCGTCATTCCGACCTAGCGCCGCACGAATCGTCGGCAGTTTGCTCTCTCATCAATATGCTCTCCAACTTCGCCGCAGACCTTTCCCAGGTGAACTCCTTGCTGATCCGATTACCCGCAACAGCGAGCCGGTGGCGGTACTCCGGATCGTGAACCAGCCTATCCAAACCTTCCGCGATGGAGGAGACCGACCTGGGCTGAACCACTTCCGCGGTCTCCCTCGCAATCGCATATTCCTCAGTGCCCGGCTGGGTGCAGATTACCGGAAGGCCGCAAGCCATTGCTTCAATTGGAAACAATGGAAAGCTCTCGTACCACGATGCGCTGAGGAGAATATCAGCTCCACGATAGGCCTTGGCCAACTCGGGGGCCTGGAGGAATCCGAGATGTGTATACGGCGCGACCCGGTTGCCCGGAGGAAGAAGTGCGTCGCCGTAGACTCTCCAATCAATCAAGACTTGCGGACTGCGTGCACGCACCAGGCCAATTGCTTCCGCCATCTCTCGAAAGCCTTTCCACTCGGCACTCCGCCCTCCATAGCTTATGACAACCAACTTCTCCAGAGTTGCTGGCGGCTTCGGATCGCCGCAGAACACCGTGTGATCTATGGCATTGGGGCATAGGTCTACCCGCGCTCCGCAAACCTCCGACTGCAATTTGTTCCTCAGCCATGAAGAATTGGCAATAAGGTTGAACCCCAGGTGATAGCTTTGATGCGCAATTGCTGAGGCATAGCTAGAATCAGGAAACTCACTCGCAAAATATGGTTCGAAATGCTGCCCAAAATAGAACTTCTTTCCGGAAAGAAGCGCTGTCGGACGAACCGTCTCAAACGACGTCGCAATTTGAATGTCCGCCTTGGGAGCAATTGTGGACACATAGGCTTCTGCGATACCCAGCCGCGTCGGATGGCTGAATGCCCGCGGATAAACAAAGGTCAGCTCTTCTATGCATCTCCTCAACTCTGTCTTCGGAAAGCTTCCGGAAAACATCGAGGCCGCGGCAAGTGCTCGCACTGACCGACCCACCCTCCGTATTTGCTCGCCTCGTGCGCGTCTCACAGTAGGTGCCGGCTGCCGGGGAAACCACTTCGGCTCCGGCGAAGGTAGCATGGGAATAATTGAAACCTGGTGCCCGCGGCGGGTCAATCCATAAACATACTCAAAGATGCACCATATGCCCCCGGTGGGCTTGTCGATCCATAATGGCGGAACGATCACGTTGATATTCGCCATAGGCTTTATAGGTCATCCTTAAGGCCTAGAATACTCTTGGCCGTCTTCAGTGCGGCAGCAACTACTTGATCCATGTTGTAGTAGCGGTATTGCGCCAGCCTTCCTACAAACACGGTGTTCTGTTCGCTCGAGGCTAGCGTGGAATACCTCTGGTAGAGTTCCTGGTTCTCGGTACGAGGCACGGGGTAGTAGGGATCACCCTGGTCTGTGGCATACTCGCGAACAATCGAGGTACCGGAATGCCTTTGCCCGGTCAGGTGTTTGAATTCCGTTATCCGCGTGAAACTTTCGTCGTTCGGGTAGTTTACGGTCCCGACAGGCTGGAACCGCTCGATCCTCGTTAGATGCTCATGTTCAAAGCGCAGCGAACGATAGGGAAGGCTGCCATAGCAACACTCGAAGTACTCATCGATAGGGCCAGTGTAGAAGAGCAGGTCCCATGTCAGCCGCTTGCGTAGCTCACGAAAATCAGCTCCGAGTTCAACCTTAATCCTTGGATGATGGAGCATTCGCGAGAACATCTTCGTGAATCCCTCGGCGGGCATCTTCTGGAAACTGTCGCTGAAGTAACGGTCATCTGAATTTGTGCGAACCGGAATGCGCGCAGCCACGCTCGCGCTGAGCTCGGAAAGATCTAGCCCCCACTGTTTACGCGTATAGCCGCGAAAAAACGTATCGCACAAATCCCGGCCCACCGAGGACAACACAACATCCTCGCTTGTGCGCAGAGGGCTGCGAGGCTCGCGCACCCGCTGAAAGAATTCAGCCACGCCGGCTTCATCCAGCGACAGTCCGTAGAGCCTGTTCACGGTCGTCTGGTTGATCGGAATCGGATAAAGTTCGCCTCCGGTCTTGGCCAGCACACGGTGCTCATAGGGAATCCATTCCGTGAACCTGGAGAGATACTCCCACACATTCTGCGCGTTGGTATGAAAGATGTGCGGTCCATAACGATGCACCAAAACGCCATGGCAGTCGAGTTCGTCGAAGGCATTGCCCGCAATATGCTCGCGCTTGTCGATGACCAGCACGTTGGTGCCGGCCGATGCACATCGCTCGGCAATCACGCTCCCTGCAAATCCGGCTCCGACGACAAGGACATCCACCTTCATGCTTGCTGCCTCTCCGGACTGAATAGCCGAATCTTGTTAAGACGAAGGATCAGAATCATGACAAACGATACAAAGCACTCCGTACAGAGTACAGAAGCCCCGGCACCCTTGGCTGCGAACAAGTGGATTAATGGGATTGCGAGCGAAATGTTCAGCAGGCCCGCAAATATCAGAATTCTACTGAACTGTTTATCTAGCCCAAAGGTCACCATAATCTGTATGCCGAGTACGTTGCTTACCGCAACCAAGAATGGCAGCGGCGCAATCCAGCGAATAACTGGAACGCTTCCGCCTCCAGCCTGCCCGAAACAAAGCTCCGCAATCGGTCGGGCCAGTATCAATACTGCAATCGAAGTTGTCAGTGTGATCGCGCCCATCCATTTCAGCGTCCTCTCTGCAAAGCGAAGGGCCGATGATCGCGATCGCGCTGCCAGGGCGCTCATATGAGGAAACACTGCCTGGCTCACAGGCACGATAAGACCCTGCATGGCGCGAAGCACTTTCTCCGCTGCGCTAAAGTAACCGGCCTGAAGATTGCCCGCGAGCAGTCCCACCAGAAAAAGATTCGTGTTTGAGTAGAGACCGATGGCAGCCGTCGAAACAAATAGATGCCATCCTTCCACAAGAGTGGATCGAAGATGAGCAAACCCAGGCCAATTGAATTCGAGGTGGAATCTCTGAACAGCAACCCACAGCCCTGCAATTCCGCCGACGACAAGCGCTAGTGACTGGATCACCAGGGACCGCAATGCATCTTCGGGCCGATGAACGAAGACAAAAAGTGCAATAGCTCCAAGAAGCCGGGCTAAGCCGATAACTACAGAGATGTATCGCATCTTCTCCATGCCCTGAAAATAGGAAGTGGGAAATAACACATTTCCTGCGACTGCTAGATAGGCCGCGATAAAGAACCCACTGCTTTGATGAAATCGCGGAACCGTGGCCACAATCGCCAGCAGAATCACGGCGCCCACAAACATCAGGGCAAGCTTGATGAGGAGGACTGAACAAAGAATTTTCGATACTGCTTTGCTGTCATCGCGCTGCCGCGCTATCGAGCGAGTCGCCGAAAAGTTGAACCCGTAGTCGGTGAATAGGGTAAAGTACTGCGCAAACGACTGCGCGAAGGCGACTAGTCCGTACATCTCCATTCCAAGAACGCGCACCAGATACGGCAGCACCGCCATCGGGACGACGTAGTTGAGGCCCTGTAGGATATAAAGCGAGAGGATGTTCTCCGTCAGCCGTCCGCGCGAACTTCCTCCCTGCTCTGATGCCAGATGCAAATCCGCTTCCTCGCAATTCTCCGCGGTCGCTGCCGCGATACTCCCATATCGCACAGGCCAGAGCGCCAGCGCCATCCGGTCTGTGAACTCATCTGAATATATATCGGTGGATCGTCCGTTGCCTCGAGGCAAAACCGTGCCGCCGCTTACACGTCACCCGAATTACCTCTCGCGAGTCGTCTTGCAGAATTCTCCGACAGGGCTTGCAGTGTGAACTTCACGAATCGCTCCTTGAACACCGAAGTGTCAAAGGTCATCGCGTGCTCGCGCAAACGCTCCGGAATGAATTCCTGCGATCGTGATTCGAAATCCAGGATTGCCTGCATCAGGGAAGCTGTCGTCTGCTCCTTGAAAAACAGCCCAGTCGGAGGCGCATCTTCATCGCCTTCTCCCATTGCGCCGAGCCCCCGCATCGTCTCTAATGCCCCGCCCACACCATAGGCAATCACCGGGCGACCGTGGGCGTTCGCTTCCACTGGAACAATTCCAAAATCCTCTTCGCACGGAAAAATGAGAGCCCGGCACTCAGCGTAGTTATCGCGCACTTCCTGGTCGGCTATGTTGCCAAGAAACGTCACGGTCGGCCCGGCCATTCTGCGCAAGCTCTTATATTCAGGCCCATCGCCAATAACTCGCAGAGGCCTGCCAAGCTGCGTACACACCTGAATCGCCAGATCGAATCGTTTATAGGGGACAAGCCTGCCCACCGATAGATAATAGTCCTGGTGATTGTTACTCAAATAAGCCCGCTGAACGTCCACGGGCGGATAGATCAGCGTACTTTCGCGCCGATAGTACTTGCGAATCCTCGCGGCGACAAATTGAGAGTTACTCACAAAATGGTCCACCCGGGCGGCCGCAGTAAAATCCCACATGCGCATCAGTGGCGCGCCAAGACTAAAGAAGACGCGCACCGCTGGCGACATCTCCGTCAAATACTGGTTATACATATCCCATATGTACCGCATCGGTGTATGGCAATAGCAGATATGGACCGTACCGGGCGGCGTCAGTACTCCCTTCGCAGGTCCGGCGTCGGACGTGAGCACCAGATCGTACTTGCTCATATCGAACAGTTCAATCGCCATGGGCTGCAGAAACAATGTGTGGCGATGATACCGATGCACTGCCGGAAACTTTTCCAGAAACGACGTAACCAGCCGCCGGTCCTTGATCGTTGGCGACAAATCCTGGCGACGGATGATCGGCGAGACAATATCCGCCTGCGGGAATAATTCCGCCAGCGCATCCACAACCCGCTCGGCTCCGCCGCGATTCGCGACAAACCAATGCTGCACAATGGCCACCCTCAGCGATGCAAACGGCGTTGGCTGTGTCGTCTCTAGGTTTCTTATGGTCATTACTGAATCCAGATTCACGAATACTTCAGAAACAGATAATGGCAAGCGATGTTGCCCAGTTTGAGGATAGTTGGAACTCCAAACTCCGCCTCGTCCTACTCATCTCCCGAGATCATCACGGATAGCGAATGCCCGCTCCTTCGTGTGTTGCGCCGTGCGAATCAACAACTGTATTTGCGGGTTCCCGTCATTGCTTCAGCCAGTCCGACCACTGTGTGCTATCTCTTTTGCTGCTCATGACCGGGCGAATGTGTAGTGGGCCACTTGGTTGCGGCGCGCCAGATGCAGTAGTTTTGATCCGGAGTTCTCAGTATACCACTGTATCTACGCAAGATAAACGGCGACGCGCAGTTGTCAGACCGGCATCTCGCTTTGTGAGTTGTCCTCGCGCAGTCAACATTCTTAGTCGGTCTCATCAATCTCCGGACCGTCCATCATGCCCATAAGTGTCGACCCGATGCTCCGTACTGAGCCTGACATACTGCGAGTTGCGCGCAACTCACTAACAATTGCCCATACGCTGCCTGCTATGGCAATCACCAGCGTCCCGAAGAAAACAAGAATCATTCGGTGAGGAGACGACTTTTTCTCCGGCACATCCGCAACATCGAGCACTTTGATCGGCGGAATCTCTTTGGCTTCCTCGACCTTGGCCAACTCGTATTGCTTGCTCAAAGTCTCATACAGACTCTCCTGCATGGCAACTTGCCGGTACAGATCGTAATACCGGAATCCCAGCAGCGGCAGCTTCCGGATTGACGGAAATGGTTGGTCGGCTGTCAGGTCAGCCCCGGTCTCGGCTTCTCCCATCCCGCTCATCTTCTGCAACTGGCTGCGCAGTTCGTTGATGCGTCCCTGGACTTCCCGCACCCGCACATTGTCGTCTGTATATTCGGCCTTCAGCCCGGAGAGTTCGCTTTCAGCCGCAATCAACTCGCCTTGCAATTTCCCTGCCGCCTCTACTGTCGCTTCGCCTTGCTTCTGCAGATCCAGCGTCGCGTTGCGGCTGGAGAATTGGCTCAACTCGAGCGAACTTGCATCCAGGTCCTGCTTGATGGACTTCAGCCTTTGTTCGAGAAAAATTCGTTCTCTTCGCGCCGACGACGTGCTTAAGCTGTTGACCAGTTTATCCAACTCTTCTACATAGGCCTGTGCGATGTCGCGTGCGCGATAGCGATCGTGGTCGGTCACGCTGATAATGATGATCCCACTTTTCTTGTCCTCCGCAATCGACGTTCGCTTCGCCAGCTTGTCGCGGGTGTCGGTATACAGCTTGCATCCATAAACCTTTCGTAGATCAAAGCGATCGATGATGTCGTCTTGCGCTGTGCGGCTGCCCAGAATGCCGATCGATGTTGCGCTCGGCGTTCGCGGCGTCAGCAAACTGCTCCCCACGCTGGGCAGGTTCAGGCCAGAGCCAACCAGTGCGTTCAGCATCGATGTGCTCGATAGTGCCTGTTGATCGGGCGGCATCAACTGGGCGGTCGACGTGTAGTCATTTGGAATCAGAAAGGTGATGCCGACCAGCAACAGCGCGCCGATCCCCGTGATCTTGGCCAGCCACCTGCGTCGCTTCCATATTGTCGCCAGCAAGTCCACGGGCGCAACAGGATCCGGCCCGCTGAGACCATTGGCGCCGTCGTGATGCCGTTCGTCCATCGTACTCAATCTACTTTCTCCGATGCAGCAAAGGAGTCTCGCGCCATCTTCCCGGCCTCCGGGCCATCACAGAACTCCGGCAACGGCAAGAGGTAGAGTCGCCGCCGACATAATCTGCGCCGTTTCAATAAGGTTCCTCCAAAGCAATGAGCCACCGATCACCTTCTCCGGAACTATAATCGAGTCACCCGGTCGCAGGTGCGCATTCAGAAGATCTCCGCTGACCCAGCTGTTCCCGCGTCCCACCACCGATCCGTCCGCCCGCAGAATGTAGATCTCCTTCTTGTCACCCGACCGAGTCACTCCACCGGCCTTCTGCAAGTACCAGCCCGCGCTTCTGCCCGGCACATAGCTGATCGCCGTCGGGTTATAGACCTGCCCGCTCACCAACACAAAACTCGGCCGCTTCGGAATAACCAGCTTATCGCCCGCCCGAAGCTCAATATCCGCTGATGTATTCTCCCACTTGCTGATGTCCGTGGAAATGTTGATCACCTGCCGTCCGCTTGCAGGGTGATTGCGAAGCGCCGTCAGCACCTGCGAGCGTTGCTGCTGCAGCGACTGCTGCAACGAGGATTGATCCTGCACCGACATCGCCCCCGCATTGATGTTGATCGGCGTCGTCTCCAGTCGCTGAATCATATCCTGCCGGGCCTGCTCGCCCAGTTCGCGGACCTGCACCCGCTCTAGGATAGCCGCTGCGGGATACGCCCCTTCACGGAACCCTCCCGCTCGCTTCAGCGCAGAACTCAACCGTTCGCCTTGCTCAATCCCATACCTGCCGGCATGTTCAACCTCGCCCTGAATTGTCACCGACGAGCCAATATCCAGCCAGCCGGCTAGTTGCCGAATGCTCACCACATCGCCGGGCTTCAGTGTCACGTCCGCGCTCTTGTCGCCTTCAAGCGCCCTCGACAACAAAACCGTTTCGTGGCTGACCAGGACCTTTTGTCCGTTCTCCACCGTATAGCTGGACACGTCGGCATCGTCCTGATACGCGCTGCGCTTGAACCCTCCGGCCATGCTTAAAAGTCCGGTCACCGTCATTCCTTGAGACATCGGATAGTCACCGGGGCGAAGCACCTCACCCTCAATCGACACCCGCGGCGAATCGATCTCATATCGACTGTAAATCCGCACCAGGTCGAACGGCCGCAGCGGAATCGGATTGTTCCCAACCAGCACGTCCGACAGACTCAGGCTGATCGTCTCCGGCCTGAAGTCGGGCGCCTGCAATCGTACCAACTCCGCATGATCGGCCGGTTCCGGCATCACGTCCTGATAGGAATGCAATAAGTCGTTGATTGTCATTCCGTCTTTGTACGCGTATTTTCCTGGCCGAAAGACGTGGCCTTCTAGATACACGGCCTGCTGGTTGTACGGCAGAATTTGCGAGATTACCACGTCATCGCCGCTCTGCACCTTAAAGTCCGACAGCTTCTGCTTGATGCCTTCCGCATTATCCGGCAGGTCCAGGCTGATCATGGTGCGCCGTTCGTGCGGATCGATCCTCGCCACATTGATCTGCTTTAGATTGGCCCAAACGAGCACTCCCCCGGCCATATCCAGCACATCGTTCAGCCTTGTTTCCCCATTCAATTCATAAATCGCTGGACGATTTACCATCCCTTCCACCGTCACCTGCGGACCTACCGGTGGCACCATAATCGTGTCGCCCGGCAGCAAACGGTCCACATCCGACCGCACTCCCCGCAGTAGAAAATCGTACAGATCACTAGTGCGCACCAGTTGTGTGCCGCGATATTGCCTAAGTATGCGCAATGAACCGCGGCTGGTTGGGCCGCCGGCGGCATACAGCGCGCTCAACGGAGTCGACAGGGAACTCACGTCATACGCTCCGGGTTTTTGCACATCCCCAACCACATAAATCCGTACCGTCCGCAGCCGTCCCAGCGAGATTTCGACATGCTCGCCCTGGAACTGCGTGCTCAGCGCCTTTTGGATCGCGGCTTGCGCCTGGGCAATCGTCAGTTGGTCCACCGTGATCGTGCCCGACTCCGGCAGCGCAATCTGTCCCTGCCGGTCGATCGTCACGTTCAGGCGATCGGCCCGGCCACCCCACATGTTCACAATAATGTTGTCCCCCGGCCCGAGAACGTAGTCTGGCCCAACCGGCAAATCCAAGGGCAGCTCGTTAGCGTTCCCCGTGCCCCGCACAAACGCATTGCTCCCGAACCGTTGCAGCTTTCCGCCCGCCGGCGGAATCTGTGTATAGAGGTCGTGCACGGACGGCAAAGCTCCATAGGGACTGGGCCGCTGTATCTCCTGTGGTAGATCCTGGTCTATCGGCTGGACCGGCCGCGTCATCGTTGGCCGACGCGTCTCGGGCGGACTCGTCGCTCCCGCCGGCCTGGCGCTCTGAGCGCTGGTGTTCGTGCTGTAACCAAGCTTGTTTAGCTGCTGTGTAACTTGTGCCCGCAGCGTGGCGTCCTGCTGGATCTGGTTGAACACCGCATCGTCGCTGATTGTGCTCGGATCCACGTTGGTCTTCTGCGCAATCGCGTTCTTCTCGTTCATCAGGATGTCCGGTTCCTGACGCAGTATGGAAATAATCTGGCCGGCGGACATCACCACCTGGTCCGTCGCCTGTCCGTTGCCCTGGTCGTTATCTGGCAATCCCGAAGTGCTCGTTGAGGGCGCACTCGTACTCTGGTCAGTAGTAGCAGTCGTCGTCACATCAATCCCTGCAGCCGATGCACCCGCGTCACTCCCGGCTCCCGGCTCTCCACCGGCGCCTGAACCACTCTGCGCGGCGGACGACACGCAAACCATCGCGCAAACCAAAGCAACAGTCAGCCCGAAACCGACGCGTTTCCACAAAGACTCTCTAGTGCAACTCACGATGTGATGACCTGCGCGATGACTCATTCGTTACCCTTTTGATCGTCGTTCTCTTTCCGAGCTGCTGCACGCGTAGTCGTGCCGCAATGCGCCGCGCCAGTTCCGCGCCCTAGCATCTCTCGTCCTTGCACCGGATACAGTGTAGCCTGTGCGCACTCTGCATCTCACCTTTTCCCCTCGATCTGCGGTGTCCACATCAACTCCAACCATCCCGATTTATTTGTCTGCGCCCCGGCCATATAGCTTGGAATCAGGAAGCGCTCATACTGGCCGAATAGCTGCGCGCTCCACTGCCGGCTCAACTGCACCCTCGTGTCTACAAACCCGTCCGTAATCGTCGACCCGCCCGGCAAGAACTGCGTCCCACCCTTATTCTGCCGGTAGCCCGCCTCCACCCGCGTCTGCGCCGAAACCCACCAGCCCAGGCGCCCTTCTTCGGCACGGCTGTCGCGGCCAATTGCGTTGCCCAGCAGGAATCCCTTGTTCAAACTCTCATCGTGATAATAGTTCTTGTAGTAGTAGAAGTGGCCGCCCAGATCTGCGGCAAGCTGCTCGGAACTCACCGCCTCCACCCGCAGATCCATATGCGGCAGCCACGGCAAGCGCGCAAAATAGATGCCTGGATTCCACATAGCCCTGCGCGGAGCATCAATCGGGTTTGGATCGTCGTTCGCATATCCGTCCGCGTACAGCGTCACCACTTTGCTTAGCCAGGGCAGCCGATAGCGAAAATCAAATCCGCTGTCGTATGCGCCCGGATAGATTCGCGCGGCTTGCACGGTGAGCGCAACGGTATCCGCGGAACTGAAGTTGTACAGATTGCGCAGGAAGCTGTGCAGCGTCATGGGATGACCCGTGCCCCACAAGATCGACCACCGCGTAAAGCTCAACTCCAGGTTCTGCCCCAGATTGAAGTCCGCCTTCTGCGCGTTGTACCATGGCCGCGCCGGACTCGAAAGCTCGGGGACAGCGCCGTCCTCGTAACCATGGCCCGACAGCTTTCCCATCACAATGTCGAATCGATACGTCCCCAGGTTCGGGAAGAACGGCAGCGGATGCGGCCGGTCCGCAACAAATCGCAAACTGTAGGTTGGCTCCGCATTGCTCGAAAACATGAGCGGGCCCATGTTGGTTGGTCCCCAGTAGAGTTCCTGCTTGCCGAACGAGAGCGAGTTGCCGTCAAAGGCAACGCCTGCGTACATCTCAATCGGCCGATACCGCACATAGCTTGGCATCGCCTTCGAGGTCAGCACCGGGTTATTGTCGACATCCGCAATCACCTGCTCCGTGCTGGCCGAATACGCATGCGTTCCAGGCCCCTGTTGCATCTCCTCCCGCAGATACACGAACATCCGTCCCTCAGTCGCGTACCCTGAGAACCCCGCCAGCGAGCTACCACCCTCTCCCAGCGGTCGGCCAAAGTCGTTCCACCACGTCTGCCCAAAGTGGAAGCTATCCGCCAGCGCCGGCCCGGCGATGTTGCCGTAGCGCGCATAAACGCCCTCCAGCGCAAGCGACTCATTCGCCATCACTCGGCCGTCAAACTCGCGCTTCAAGGCGTCGAGAAGCCGTTCTGCTTCGTTCATCTCGTTCTTGCTGAAGCTATCTTCATCCGGCCCGTCTCCCGCCAACATCCCTGATGCCTCAGACACCTGCCGCTCGCATTCAATCCGTGTCCAGGGCCGGATCGCGATGCTCTGCGACGGAATGAATCCCATCGCGGCCAGCCGCTCCAGCGCCGGATACACCCAGCTGTCCATCGGCACATTCGGCGATCCAATCGTGTCAGGATCAATGTCCCCAATGTCCTCCAGCGGCGGACCATGCGAATTCGTGACCGCCGTCGCAGCTGGTGTTGTTCCTGTTTGTGCTGCCGGCGGCGCACTCGTATGCGCAGCCGCAACCACCGCCGGCTGCGTGCCTGCCGCCGCTGCAACCGCCGCCTGTGCCGCCTTCACCGTCGGCTGCGCCTTCGGTCCGCTCGGACCCGACCCGACCCCGCTGTCCTCCCGCCAGTCGGGAGGATCCAGATACGGAGTCAAGTCATAATGATGATGCATCCGGTAAACATAATGGCCCACCAGCCAGCCCAGCGCGCTGCCCACCAGCACGTCCGAAGGGAAATGCTTTTCCGCCACAACCCGCCCCGCGCTCGTGGTCGCCGCCAGCGTGTACGCCACCGTCCGCGGCAGCCAGCCCCGATACTCCTCCCCAATCACCGACGCCATCGCCCACGCCGCCGCGGCGTGGTTCGACGGAAACGAGGAATCGCTGAAGCTGGAACTGAAAAAGCTGCCCTGACCGTTCCCGGCCAGCGGACGATTGCGCCGAAAGATCATCTTGCCCGTCTCGTCGAGAATCATTGCGTCGCCCAGCGACTCGCCCGTCAACAGACTCGTCTCCCGCGCCAACGGCGAGTACTCCGCCGAACTCCACACAAACATCCCAGCAGGCAGCGCTCCCAGAAGTCCAACGGTGCCGTCGGTCAGCCTGCTTGCCCGGTTCTGGTCGGTGGCGTTGATGTGCAACAGCGTCATCGAGTGCGGATCTGTGCCAATCAACAACCCCGTAGTCGCGGCCAGCGCCAAACTCCAGCGAAGGTCCCCAACGCGAAACCGCCTCGGGCTCGTGAGGATTGCCGCCTCGTCGAAAAACATCCGTTTCGGCGTGCCCATTACGGTCACGTCCCCCGACTCGCGCGGACCGCTCGCGGCATCCCGCACCGCCGGTCGCGCCGGTTGATTCTGCGGCGTCGGCGCATCCGGCAGTGCTGCCGCAGCCTCAGTCGTCTGTGCCGCCAAGGGTGGCGCCAGCATCAGCAAAACAGCCCACAAGAGTGGCCGAATCGAGTGTGTGCGTTGTTCAGGATTCCGCATGCTCAGCAGTTCTTGCTCAAAATCTCTCTTCCAACTCCATCAGCCGCTCAATGTCCAATCGGCTCCAGGTCCTGCGCGTCCACCTCAACAGCGGCGTGCTGGTTGATCAACTGCAGCGTCAACACGAAGCGCAGGCTCTTGTTTTTCCGCACAAGAATCCCCTCGACCCCGTGCATCACGCCATTCTTGATTCTCACTCTCTCGCCCAGCACGAGTTCGCAATACGGTTGCAGAGTCCGCCCGCGGAACCCTGACCGCAGCAGATCAATCTCTGAATCGGCAACTGCAATCGGCTCCCGGTTGTTGCCCACAATCTGCAGCACGCCATTCGTCTGCAGCACGGTCGCCCGCTCTCTCCGCCCGATGTGCACAAACACATAATTCGGGAACAGCGGCACAACAATGTTCATCCGCTGCCGGTTCTTCCATACCCGCACGCTCTCATAAACCGGCAGAAACGATTCCACGCCGCGCAGTTCCAGGCGCTTCACTACCGACTTTTCATGTTGTGGAAGGGTGTAAACGACATACCAATTGCGCTCGGCGATAGCCAACACGATGCTCGAAGGAGTAGAGGATTCGCCCGCGAAGACCCGGCCATCACAATGCAAAGTCAAACCCCGGCAAGTACGGTGTTGAGCATGCCAAAATCGAACGCCACGTGGTCTGCCATTTCAAACATGGCTCCGCCCAGCCAACTTAGCAGACGATGTCCCGCTAAGCCATCAGGTAATCCTTAGAATATTACCAAGCTTCGAGAGCTTCGGCTCTAAAGTACGCTCTAGATTACCCTCCGCCCAAGCAAGTATATGATTCTACTTGCCCTCAGCAGTTTATGGAGGGAGCACGATTTGCGCGTACCCTGTACGCCCATTTCAAACCCGCATCTGTGCGGAACCCCCTCGGGGGGCCGCCGTTGGATCCCCGCGGCAGACTTCCACACAGAAACTAGCGGGAGTACGCGCGGGTCAAATCGTCAAGCTTTACCGATCCAAGAAACGCCCTTAAGCTCCCAGTCAGCTGCTCGCGCGCCAAATCGGATGGCAGCGTTTCATCAATCGTCTCCACTCGCAGCAGCACTGGAATCGGCCGCCGCGCACCTGGATTCAGCAAGGACTTTGTATCCGGACGGTTGTACACAAACCCGAAGTGCGTACGCGCCGTCGCAAATTCGCCGCACCCGCCAGCATCGCACAGTGTCGACGCCTCCACATACATGGTGGCACCATCGTTGAAGAACGCCACGCTGAAGCTCACCGGAGTATCGCTCGCCGTCGGCACCGTCAACTGCCCCTGCCACACCGGGTCCTCACCCCGCGCCGAGTGGCAAACCAGCGTGTCGTGTGCACCCAGCACCGGCGACACGCCCACACTGATTGGAATCCCACCGCCCACCGGCGCGTACTGTGCCCACGCGTACACCACCGGTCCCGTCGTCAACGTCTCGTCCCACGTTCGCTCGAGGGCATAGTTGCCAATGCGCGCCGGAAACTTCTCCGCCGTCGTGCCCGTCGACGAAGCCGCTGCCCTACTCCCCCGCGCCACACCAGTACAGCCAAGCGCAACCAGCGCCAGCATTACGACCAGCCGTGCATATGACGCTCTCGTCAGGCCAGATGCATCCGTGACAATGTTTTCGCCGTCCGCAGTCTCCGCCTCCGCATTTGCATTCCGCAATCGATGGATAGCCGTAAACAGCAGCAGCGTCGCCACCAAAAACAGCACGGCGCCGATCACGTAATCCGCCGTCTCCGCCTTGTCCTGCAGCGAGTGAAAGTGCATCGCAACCACGTAGTACAGCACCAGAATGCACAGCCGCAGCAAGTTGAACACGTACCCCAGCAGAATCGCTGCCGCCACCACCGCCGCATTCGCATACC
Source organism: Acidobacteriaceae bacterium (assembly GCA_049509035.1). GTDB lineage: Bacteria > Acidobacteriota > Terriglobia > Terriglobales > Acidobacteriaceae > Edaphobacter. The sequence continues at coordinate 25,090 of JBELAH010000009.1, read as the reverse complement.
ACCGGAATCGGTTCACGTACCCGGCGATTAGCGCGATGAATCCCATCGTCACCGAACCGCGAATACCATTGCAGCCTGGAGCGATGAACATGCCAAAATCGGGCGTAAACATCAACCGAAGACGGTCCGGCGTCAGCGGATACCCCAGGCTCATCGCAAACGCCCGTGCTATATGCGCCGATGCCTGCTGCAGTGGCAGATCAATAACAACATTAAAGATGTGAGGGATCGGATTCACGAACCACACCAGCACAATCGGAAACAATGCACACCGGTAGAGTCGCGTCCCTCCGAACAGTAGCACCACGCCGGACGCATATGCGAACGCCACAAACGATAGCGGCGGGAAGTAAACCGCCCACTGCGGCGATACCACCAGCACCAGGTCTGCCTGATCGCGCAACCGCACCGCCGCCACTGTCGCCAGGACCAGCGCCAAACCCCACCACGTCCCCTTCGCCTCCCAGCCAATCCGTCTCCACACCCTCAGGATCAGTACCAGGCTCACCACCGGAACCGCCATGCCGATTGACTTCAGTGCATCAACCGTCCACAAAGTCCACAGTCCAAGCACTGTCGGCCAGATCGTCGCCACCCCCAACACCGCAAGCACGCTGGCAGCTGCTGCGTACTGCGCCGATGAAAACCCCCTCGACCGCGCGAGGACCGCCCCGGCGACCGGATCCGGAATCGCGGACATGGTTTCAGCTCCTGAACTTACAAGACTTGCCTGCACCTAAGTCTATCGCATCGAGGAAAGGCGGCGCGCTTGCTTCCCGCAGCGATAGAATCCTCGCCATGGACATCCCGACGATTCAAACTGCCTTGCGCGACGCCGGCCTTGACGGCTGGCTCTTCTACGATCATCACCATCGCGATCCGCTGGCATACGGAATCCTGGGGCTCGACCCCGGAATGCATGTAACGCGGCGCTGGTTTTACCTGGTTCCGGCAGCGGGAGAGCCGCGCAAACTGGTGCATCGGATCGAGGCGGGCCGGCTGGATACCCTGCCGGGAACCAAGGCTGAGTACTCGTCGTGGCAGGAGCTCGAATCGCAGTTGGAAGCCATGCTGTCCGGCGTAAGACGGCTGGCCATGCAGTACTCCCCACGCAATGCCATCATGTACGTCTCCATGGTCGACGCCGGCACGGTGGAGCTGATTCGTGGGATGGGCAAGGACATCGTCAGCTCCGCCGATCTGGTCAGCCAGTTTGAAGCCGTGCTCACCGAAGAGCAGATTCGCACCCACTACGCTGCGCAGGAAGAGCTCGACCGCATCCTCGCCGAAGGCTGGAAGGAAATGGGAGCGCGGGTCCGAGGTGATGGCACCACTGAGTTCGCAATGGTCCAGTGGCTGAGCGAAGCCATGCGCCGTGAAGGCCTGGCGTGGGAGCATGGACCGAATGTCAGTTGCGCGGTCAACTCCGCCGACTCGCATTACGAGCCAACCGCCGAGAACACCCGCCCCATCCGCCGCGGCGACTTTGTCCTGATCGACATCTGGGCCAAGCTCGATCGACCCGGCGCCTGCTACTACGACATCACCTGGACCGGCGTGGTTGACCGCGAGCCCACCCAGCGCGAGCAGACCATCTTCGCCACCGTGCGCGCCGCTCGCGACGCAGCCATTGCCAAGGTGCAGTCGGCATTCGCGGAACGGAAACCTATCGCCGGTTGGGAGGCAGACGACGCCGCCCGCGCTGTCATTCGCGCCCGCGGCTATGGTGATTGGTTCACCCACCGCACCGGGCACAACATCGGCAGCGAGATCCACGGCAGCGGAGCCAACCTGGACAACCTGGAGACGCATGACGTGCGCCTGATCCTGCCCAACACCTGCTTCTCCGTAGAGCCAGGCATCTACTTTCCCGGCGAATTCGGTGTGCGCAGCGAGGTCAATATGATCACCCGGCCTGGGCAGGCCAATGTTACCGGGCGCGTGCAGACGGAACTGGTGCGGATCTAGTCCATGCAATCGAGGCAGCCTTGCAGGCTGGTATGATGGTGAGTGAATGGCGACGAAAGTAAATTATCCTCTGGTGGCTGGCGACAAAGGGTTGGTCGAAGAATCGACGAGCCGGGTGTCTCCCACAATCGCACTGATCGCTGGTTGGCTGGTTCCGGGGGCGGGGCACCTGCTCCTGGGCAAGTGGATTCGCGCGATCCTGTTGATGGCTTCCATCGTGGGCATGTTCGCCATTGGAATTGCTTTGCAGGGCAAGATCTACTCGCCAAACACGGGCGAACCCCTTGACATGCTTGGATTTGCGGGAGACCTTGGGTCAGGTGTCCTCTATGGGATGGGGCGCCTGTTGGGCTGGGGGCAAGCGCCAGTACTGGTGGCGATTGCGGACTACGGGACGAAATTCATCGTGGTGGCCGGGCTGTTGAACATCGTCGCTGCCGTCGATGCGCATTCCCTGGCGAGTGGGAGGAAACACTCGTGAGCATCTCGCATTTCAGCGCCGTGCTGCTGTTTTCGCTGTTCACCTCCGTCGTCTTCGGCATCACCCAGCGGGCGGAGCCAAAGATGATGGTGCGCTTCGGAGCGTTCTGTTTTGTTCTGTTCGTCGGCGGCACCATCGCGGCGAGCTGGGTAATGTGGCTGATCAAGCACTGATCCAAAGCACCCCCAAGAACGCAGATTTCCCACAGCTATGCGTGGCTATTCCTTCGTGCTGTTTTCGTGGGGTTTCGAACCGCTGCGGCTCCGGCTCAGGCCTGCGCGGGCGCCGGGTTGCCAGCAGGTGGAACGCCGGCAGTCTCAGCCGGCTTTGCGCCGGTTGGCGTCGCGGGCTTCTTGGGCGCGGCTTCGGTTTTCCGGGCCGGAGCCAGGATCGCGTGCAGGGTGGTGCCTTCCATGCGCGGCATGAACTCGACAATGCCGGCGTCACCGATGTCCAGAATGAGCCGATTGATGATCTTGTAGCCGAGGTCGCGGTGGGCCATCTGGCGGCCTTTGAAGCGCAGGGACGCCTTGACCTTGTCGCCGTCGCCGAGGAAGCGGATCGCCATGTTCTTCTTGGTCTGGTAGTCGTGTTCGTCCACCGTCACCGAGAACTTCACTTCCTTGATGGTGATCACCTTCTGCTTCTTGCGCGCGGCGCGTTCGCTCTTGTCCTTCTCGTAAAGATATTTTCCATAGTCCTGAATGCGGCAGACGGGCGGAACAGCGTTGGGCGAAATCTCCACCAGGTCGAGCGACCGCTCGCGGGCCATTTTGAGGGCCTCAAAGGGAGGCATGATTCCTAGCTGCTCACCGTTCTCGTCAATGACGCGGATTTCGCGGGCGCGAATGCGTTCGTTGGTACGGATGAAGGACTTGGCGGAACGTTTATCGATCGGTGGGATAGGTTGCCTCCACGGCGTGCCTCTCAGGCCGCCATGTCTTTAGTGGATTGGATTGCACGCCTCTGCACAAGGTTGCGTATATAGCGAGAAGTATAGCATTATGCGCATTCTGGGCCGGTCATTTTGCGGCCGCCATCTGCTGTTGATATTCCGCGTAGGGGCCTTTAAAGTCTTCAATCCGGAAGTCGGACGGGCCTCCCTCGAAGTGCCAGATGCGCGTGCCAACCTCGTCGATCAGGTCTAGATCGTGGGTGACGAGGAGCACCGTGCCTTCGTATTTCTGCAGTGCCAGGTTGAGCGCATTGATGGCCTCCAGGTCCAGGTGGTTGGAGGGCTCGTCGAGGACGAGGACATTGGGCTTCTGCAGCATCAGTTTGCAGAAGAGCAGGCGCGCCGCCTCGCCGCCGGAGAGGGCATCAGTCATCTTCAGGCCCTCTTCGCCTTTGAACAGCATCTGCCCCAGAATCCCGCGGATGTCCTCCTTGGTCGCGTCCTCGTCGAACTGGTGCAGCCAGTCGTTTACGGTCATCCCCAGCTCGATCGACGCCTTCAGATCCTGCGGGAAGTAGCCGATCTGCGCCTCGTGCCCCCACTTCACCACCCCCGAGTCGATCGACACATCCGTCTCATCCACACCTGGAGCATTGGCCAGCAACGCCTTCAGCATGGTCGTCTTCCCTTGCCCGTTGCGCCCCATCAGGACAATTTTGTCGCCGCGCAGACAGGAGGCCGAGAAGTTTTCGATCACTGGCAGCGGCGAGCCATCCTTTTGCTCATACGCCTTTGACAGCCCTTCGATCTCGAGGATGTGCCGGCCCGACGGCCGCTTCTGCTCGAAGCGAATGTAGGGGCGCTGGATGTTGGATCGCGCCAGCTCGGTCACCGCCAGCCGCTCGACTTCCTTCTTGCGCGAGTTCACCTGGCTGGACCGCGTGCCCGCGGAGAAGCGCGCAATAAAGTCGTTGAGCTGCGCAATCTTCTTTTCCCGCTGCTCGTTCTGGCTCTCGATGCGCGAGCGGATGGCGGTTTTCTGCTCCACCATGTCGTCGTAGCCGCCATTGTAGAGAATGATGGTCTCGTAGTCGATGTCGGCGATGTGCGTGCAGACCGAGTTAAGGAAATGGCGGTCGTGCGAGATGGTAATCAGCGTCCCGTTGTAGCGCACCAGGAAGTCCTGCAGCCACAGGATCGATTCCAGATCCAGGTAGTTGGTCGGTTCGTCCAGCAGTAGGGCCTGGGGTTCGCCGAACAGCGCCTGCGCCACCAGCACGCGCACCTTCTGCCCGCCTTGCAACTCGCTCATCTTGCGTTCGTGGAGATCGTCGGAAATATCCAGTCCCTGCAGGAGGATGGCGGCGTTGGCCTCAGCCTCGTAGCCGTCCTCTTCGCCGACAATTCCCTCCAGCTCGCCCAGGCGGCTGCCGTCCTCGTCGGTCATCTCCGGCTTCTCGTAGATGCGCTCGCGCTCTTCCAGGGCCGCCCAGAGGGGCTTGTTCCCCATAATGACGGTGTCGATCACCCTGTATGCATCGAACGCGTACTGGTCCTGCGAGAGCACGCCGATCTTCTTGGGGCGCACCACGTCACCCTTCTGTGCGTCAATCTCTCCGGTCAACACCTTCATAAAGGTGGACTTACCGGAGCCGTTCGGCCCGGTCAGGCCATATCGCCGCCCGCTGGTAAACGTGACCGAGACGTCCTCAAACAGGAGCTTGGCACCGTAGCGCATTGTGACATTGGAGACTGAAATCATCGTATTTCCTTCAAGTTTACAGGTTCTTCGCGAACCTTGAATGAATCGTCCCGCACAAGATCAACGCGCCCTCGACCACTCTGTTTGATTGGAATCAAGCGCGAGCAGAGGCAGAACAGCTCCATTCGGCGGCTGGTTGGCGCGCGGGACGGAGCTGAACGTGAATTCTGCTTGCTTGCGAATAACCTGGTCTATTGCCCGCGCCGAGCGGGACCCGAACGGCTGGCGCCGGGGCGGCTGCTATTGAAGCGGCCGTGACCACCGGGACCACGCCCGCTGGAGTTGCGTCCGCCGGAGCCACCGGAACGGCTGCGGAACCCGCTTCCATTGGACCGGAATGGGGCTGCCGGGGCCTGCGCAGACCCGTCCCCAGACCGCCAGGCCCGCGTCTCGAGCGCGAGCAGGTCGGTAACCGGGGCGGAGGAGAGGTCGAGGGGCTTGTTGCGCTCCTCTTTCTCAAGGTTCTTATCGGCCTCGCTCCAGCCGAACTTTACCTTGAGCTCACGCTCCATTTTGCGGGCATCGGCGCGCTCCTGGGGCATCACAAAAGTGGTCGCTATGCCAGTTGCGCCGGCGCGCCCGGTCCGTCCGATGCGGTGGACAAAATCGTCAGAACCGTTGGGCAGGTCGTAATTCACGACGTGCGCGATGTCCTGCACATCGATGCCGCGGGCAGCGACGTCGGTTGCCACCAGGACGCGATGCTTGCCTGTGGAAAAGCCCTTCAGCGCGGCCGTGCGCTGCGACTGCGAGCGGTCGCCGTGGATGACGTCAACATCGTGGCCCAGCCGCTCCAGCTTCTTGGAGATGCGGTCCGCACCGTGCTTGGTGCGCGAGAAGACGAGAAAGGTACCGGTCTCTTCGCGCAGCATCTGGTCCAGCAGGCCGAGCTTCTGGTCCGCCATCACCGTGCAGGCGCGCAGCTCGACCTGCTCGCACGGATGCGAAGTCTGGCCGATCTCGACGCGCACTGGATTGCGCACGTAGTCGCGAACGACCTCGCGCACGTTCGCGTCCAGCGTAGCCGAGTAGCACATGGTCTGGCGGTTGCGCGGCAAGGCGCCGACGATCCTCCGGATCGAGGGCAGAAAGCCCATGTCGAGCATGCGGTCCACTTCGTCCAGAACCAGCATTTCAACCGTGTTGATGTTGACCGCGCGGCGGCGGAGGTAGTCTTCCAGGCGCCCCGGCGTGGCTACTACAAGGCGCGGACCACGGCTGAGCTGGTCGAGCTGGGTGCCTTCCGAGAGGCCGCCGCAGACCAGCACGGCGTCATTCTTCGCGGTTGGCATCAACTTGTAGTAGGCCTCCAGCACCTGCATGGCGAGTTCGCGCGTCGGCAGCAGGATCAGCGCCCGGATGGGGCCGCGCTTGCCCTTGACCGAGGGAATGGGGTTGCGGTCCATGTGCTCGATCATGGGGAGCAGGAAGCTCAGCGTTTTGCCGGTTCCAGTCGCGGCCGTGGCGAGAATGTCTGCACCCTCCAGAGCAGGCGGAATCGCCTTCGCCTGAACCGGGGTGGGGATCTGAAAGCCGGCGGCGCTGAGACGGCCCTTCAGCACGTCGGAGATATTGAAGTCGTTGAAGTGGACGTTCTTCAGGAAGGGCAGGTGGGTCGTCGGATCGGTCTGGATCTCGGACGAGTCGACGTGGGTTATAAGGGGTTCGGAACTCGGTGCGGCGTCCGCGTAAGTTGCGATGTTGCCGTAAGATGCGTTGTTCATAGGGATTGCAGTAATAGCCTCAGGCTCAAGAATTGCGGTAGTCAAAATTTTCCTTAATCGATCTGTGTAAATGAAGCGCGAATAGATGCAGCGGTGCCGTTGGCACCATAAAATGAATAGTCAGCATGGCTATCGGGTTCGATGAGCTGCTGCTGCACGGCGAGACACGTCCATTTTGACGTGTCTTCCAGCCAGAGCAACCAGCGCGTTTCTTGCGGGGCGGGGCCGTTCGGCCGGCAGCCAATCGCACAAGTTCTGCGGTGGAAAAGGCAATCGCAGTCTCTGGCCAGAGACCTCGAATCTCCCCGAAGTCCTTGCCTGCAATGCCCGCACTCGTCTCAATCAAGCGCAATCCCAGTGTAACACAGTGCACCACTGGGCTGTTGGCGAAGGAGGGACATGCGTGAGGGAGTGGACCCCAAATGGAACGGGCCGCATCCGATGGATGCGGCCCGCAGGAATCGATAGAAGAGCTAGAAGCTCTCCGGCTCGTTGGCAACATCGAGGTCCTCGTCGTCGTCATCCTCATCGTCGTCGAAGTTGCCGAAGCTGGCGGCGAGCGTTGCCGCCGGCAGCACCGAAGTGGGTCCGGGAACCGGGTTGCCCTGCTCGTCGATCTTCATGCCGAGCGACAAGCCCATCTGCGCCAGGATCTCCTTGATCTCGTTCAGCGACTTGCGGCCGAAGTTCTTGGTCTTCAGCATCTCGGCTTCAGTCTTCTGGATGAGTTCGCCGATGGTGGCGATGTTGGCGTTCTTCAGGCAGTTGTAGCTGCGCACGGACAGCTCAAGCTCTTCGACCGACCGGTTGAGGTTTTCGTTGCGCAACGGCTGGCCATCGACCGATTCGTGACCCGCCTCAACCTCTTCCTCGAAGTTAATGAAGATGCTCATGTGGTCCTTCAGCAGCTTGGCGGAGAGACCGAGCGCGTCCGCCGGGAAGACCGTGCCGTTGGTCCATATCTCCAGGGTGAGTTTGTCGTAGTCGGTGATCTGACCCAGGCGGGCAGCTTCCACCAGGTAGTTGACCTTACGGACGGGCGAGTGGACGCTGTCGACCGGGATGAAGCCCAGGCCAAGGTCAGCGTCGAAGTTCTTGTCGGCGGAGATGTACCCGCGGCCGCGCTTCAGTCGCATCTCCATATCGATCTTGCCGCCTTCGCTGACCGTGCAGATGTAGACGTTCTTGTCCAGGATCTCGACGTCGCCGTCGGCCTCGATCATGCCGGAGGTCACAATCCCGGCCGTATCCGCGCGGAGGTACATGGCCTTCGGGCCTTCGCCGGCGAGTTTGAAAGGAATCTGCTTCAGGTTGAGGACGATGTCGGTGGCGTCTTCGACGACTCCGCTGATGGACTGGAACTCGTGCAGCACGCCCTCGATGCGGACGGCGGTTACGGCTGCGCCTTCGATCGAAGAGAGCAGCGTGCGGCGGAGCGCATTGCCGATGGTGGTGCCGAAGCCGCGCTCAAAGGGCTGAGCGGAAAATTTTCCGTACTTTTCGGTGAGCGTTTCGGTGTCGACGGCAAGACGCTTGGGTTTCTGAAAGCCTCTCCAAAGCATGTGTGGTTCTCCTTTATCCGACCTAGCCGCGATGCATTCTGCGGACTGGCGGGTGGTTCGGTTGCAGCTAAGTTGTAACAAGGTTCGAGGTACTAGGTTCGACGGCCTGGAACTTTGTTTGGTACTGGCATTCGCGGCGCAGTGAAATGCGGGGATTCTTCGCTGCGCTCAGAATGACAAATCTCGCGACTACTTCGAATACAGCTCGACGATGAGCTGCTCGTTCACCGGCAGGTTGACGTCTTCGCGCTTGGGCAGGGCGAGCACTTTGCCCGACAGACCTTCGCGGTTGATGTCGAGCCACTGGACAGAACGCTGGCCGCTGGCGAAGTTCCCCGACTCTTCGAGGACCACGAGCTTCTTGGAACCCTCGCGAATCGCGATCTCATCGCCGACCTTGCACTGGAACGATGGAATGTTGACCTTGCGGCCGTTCACCTGGATGTGTCCGTGGCGAACGATCTGCCGGGCCTGGCGGCGTGACATGGCGAAACCGAGGCGGTAGCAGACGTTGTCCAGGCGCGTCTCCAACTGCTGGAGGAGGAGTTCGCCGGTGACGCCGGTCTTGTTGGCGGCCTTCTGGTAGTACGCGCGGAACTGCGTCTCCAGGGTGAAGTAGATGCGCTTCGCCTTCTGCTTCTCGCGAAGCTGCAGGCCGTAGCCCACCACCTTCTTCACCTTGCGCGACTGGCCATGCTGGCCGGGGGGGAAGTTGCGCTTCTCAATCGGGCATTTGTCAGAGAAACATTTCGCTCCCTTGAGGAAGAGCTTGGTTCCGTCGCGGCGGCAGAGGCGGCAGACGGGTCCTGTATATCGTGCCATTTGGTATTGCTCCTTTACTTCAGGTGACGATCGGTTTACGCGCGGTGCGCTTCGTCCCGATCCAGTTCAGGGTTCAGGGAACAGAGATCAGGGAAGCGTCGCAGCGACTGTTCCCTATTCCCTGTTCCCTCGTACTTATACTCTGCGGCGCTTCGGCGGACGGCAGCCGTTGTGCGGCATGGGCGTGACGTCGCGAATGCTGCGGACCTCGATCCCAGCGGATGCCAGCGCGCGGATCGCGGACTCGCGGCCGGAGCCGGGGCCTGCGACACGCACGTCGACCGAGCGGAGACCGTGGTCGCGGGCTGCGTTGGCGGCACCGACGGCGGCCTGCTGTGCCGCAAACGGGGTGCCCTTGCGGGAGCCGCGGAAGCCAAGTGAGCCGGACGACTTCCAGCTGAGCGTGTTGCCCTGCTGGTCGGTGATGGTGACGATGGTGTTGTTGAAGCTCGCCTGAATAAAGACGAGCCCGAATGGAACGTTCTTCCGTTCACGCTTCTTGAACTTCTTGGTCTTGCCTGCGGTCTTGGCGCCGGCTGCCTTGTTCTGTGTCTTCGCCATGGCTTATTTAGTCGCTTTCTTCTTGGCGGCAACCGTGCCCTTGCGGGGACCTTTGCGGGTGCGGGCGTTGGTGTGGGTGCGCTGGCCGCGGACCGGCAGCGAACGGCGGTGGCGAAGGCCACGGTAGGACTGAATTTCAATCAACCGCTTGATGTTGAGCGAGACGTCCTTGCGCAGATCGCCTTCGATCTGGCCCTGGCCCTCGATTACGTGACGGATGCGGTTGAGCGCATCCTCATCGAGGGCGCCAACCTTTGCATAGGGATCGACGTCGGCCGCGGCCAGGATCTTTGCCGCGCGCGAGTCGCCGATGCCGAAGATGTACGTGAGTCCGATGCGCACCTGTTTGTTATTAGGGACATCGATTCCGGCAATACGTGCCATGGGATTCCTTTTCGTTTGGGCTCGTGGAGCTAATGTCCACGGGAGCGGGGTGATCGGTTTGCGGCAGGTTCCGCCGGGTTCAACGCAAGCCTTGACTTCGGGCTAACTAGCCTGGCGGGGCCGGGTGAAACAGGTTCGAGGTACTAGGTTCGAGGTTCGAGGTGGGACGAAACCTCTTAGCCTTGACGCTGTTTGTGTTTGGCGTTTTCGCAGATAACGCGAACGACGCCGCGGCGATGAATGACTTGGCATTTATCGCAGATCTTCTTGACTGAGGCGCGAACCTTCATTTGAATCCCCTCTTCTTGGCTGATGCACTCGCCGGAACGAGATACTGCCGAAAACGTCGCAAGGCATGCCCCAGGGGCTAAAGCCCTGACCTGCCTGGGGGCCACAAAAGCCCCTAACCTAGAAGCCAAAACGTGGCGATCTGGGTGGAAACCTGTCTGAACCTGTGCGAGACGCGGCGGATCAGTTTGCTACGGGCGTCTACTTGTAGCGGTAGACGATGCGGCCGCGGTTGAGGTCGTACGGGCTGAGCTCAATCGCGACGCGGTCGCCGGGGAGAATACGAATGAAGTTCTTGCGCATCCGTCCGGAGACGTGCGCCAAGGCCTGGTGCTTGTTTTCAAGCTCGACCTTGAACATCGCATTGGGCAGCGTTTCAACTACAACTGCCATCACTTCTATCGCATCTTCCTTCGACAAACGCTCTCCTTTTAGCGGCGGGGACGACCTTAGGCGTCCCAAACGCCCTGTCGCCGTGCGCCTGCGCACACAGCATCTTTGAGTATACCCCAGATTAGGGGGCAATTTCTACCGCGTCAGCACCACCGGCCCGTCTTTTGTGATGGCCACGGTGTGCTCGAAGTGGGCGCTGTAGCTGCCGTCCAGGGTCACCGTGGTCCAGCCGTCCGGCAGCACCTTTACCTCGGGGCCTCCGGCGTTGATCATCGGCTCAATTGCCAGCACCATGCCGGCCTTCAGGCGCGGTCCCTTGCCTCGTGCGCCGAAGTTAGGCACCTGCGGGTCCTCGTGCATGGAGCGGCCGATTCCGTGGCCCACAAACTCGCGCACTACCCCAAACCCCTCGGCCTCGCACATCTCCTGGACAACGGCGGATATGTCGCCTAGCCGACCCCCAACCTGGGCTTGCTCGATGGCCTTCTCCAGCGACGCCTCGGTAACGTCCAGCAGTTTGCGCGTGGCCGGCGAGGGCGTTCCGATGGCGTAGGTAACCGCGCAGTCGGAGTAAAACCCGTCGACAATGACGCCGCAATCGACGGAGACGATGTCGCCATTGGCAAGGATGCGTTTGGGCGATGGGATGCCGTGCACCACCTCGCCGTTGATCGAAGTGCAGAGCACCGCGGGAAAGCCGTGGTAGCCCTTGAAGGCGGAGACGGCTTTGAGCTCATCCATCTTTGCCGCGGCGACTTTCTCCAGATCCATGGTAGAGGCGCCGGCAACCACCAGCGGGCGGACCGCCTCGTGCACCTGGTGCAGCGCCTGGCCGGAGCGGCGCATCTTCTCGATCTCCGTAGTGGTCTTGATCAGGATTGCCATGGTCAACAGGCTCCGCGAGGGAACTGGGCGCGCAACTCGCGCAGCGCCGCAAGGATAGCTGTCGCGACGACCTCGACGGTATCTTCTCCGGCGACCGATCGGAACCGGCAGGATCTCTCGTAATGCGAGATCACGGGCATCGTCTGCGAATGATACACGTGCATGCGCTTGTGAAACGCCTCTTCGGTATCGTCCGCACGCTGGACGAGTTTGGTCCCGTCATCGTCGCAGATCTCATCCTGGCGCGGCGGGCTGAAATAGATGTTGTAGATCCGATTGCAGTTTGCGCAGGTCCGGCGTCCCGTAATCCGGCGCAGCAAATGGTCTTCGTCCACGCGCAGTTCGATCGCGACCGTAGGCGGAAGGCAGCCGCTCTTTGCGGAAAACGCATCCAGCCATTCGGCCTGGGCAAGCGTTCTAGGAAAGCCATCCAGGATGTATCCGGCCGCGGTGTCCGGCTCTGCAAGGCGAACCGCAACCATCTTGTTCACCAGGTCGTCCGGCACCAGTTGTCCCTGCCGCATCAGGTTATCGGCCAACATTCCCAGTTCGGTGTGGTCCCGACGATGCTGCCGGAGCAGGTCGCCAGTGGAAATCTGCGGAATGCCGAAGCTGGAGACGAGCAATTGTGCCTGGGTGCCCTTACCGCTACCGGGCGCCCCCAAAAGTAGAACCGGCCCGGGCAGGAAGGAAGCGTCTGTCGGGGCCGTCATATGTTTTTCGGAATTTGAGTTCAACGTATCGTGCCTACCAACTTCGTCGCCCGCGAATGCGGCCGCTCTTGGGAGAGAAGCCGTCATAGTGGCGCATAATGAGCTGCGATTCAACCTGCTGTACCGTGTCCATAGCTACGCCGACGACAATCAGCAGCGATGTGCCCCCGAAGTAGAAGTTTACTCCAAGCCCGTTGGTCATCCATGTGGGCAGAGAGTCAAAGGCGCGCCCGATCAGCCACAGATGATTGAAGTGGATGCCGCTGATCAGAATCGTCGGGATAAGCTGCACAATCACCAGATAGATGGCGCCGACCAAAGTGATCCGCGTCAGCACGTCGTTGATGAAGTCCGACGTTCGGCGGCCGGGGCGAATTCCGGGGATGAACCCGCCGTACTTGCGCATGTTGTCGGCAATATCATCGGGGCGAAAGACGATGGAGATATAGAAGTACGCAAAAAAGATAATCGCAGCGGTGTTCAGGATCACGTACCAGGGTTCGCCGGGAGCGATATTGCGGAAGATCGGCCCGAGAAACGAGTTGTCCTGCAGCCTGCTTCCGAAGACGGTCATGCCGGCAAACAGAAGCGGCGCCGAGAGAATGGAACTGGCAAAGATGATCGGCATCACACCGCCGGAGTTGACCCGGAGCGGAAGATGGGTAGACTGGCCGCCCATCATCTTGCGCCCTACGATGCGCTTGGCGTACTGCACCGGAATGCGGCGCTCGGAGCGTTCCACGAACACGATGAACGCCACCACGGCGGCCATTGCGACGACCAGGATAATAACGGCGATTGGGGTCAAAGGTCCCCATGCCATATCCCTGGCCTTCTCATAGAGGTTCATGATGCCGCGCGGCAGACCGACCACGATGCCGGTAAAGATGAGCAGCGACATGCCGTTCCCGATGCCGCGCTCCGTAATCTGCTCGCCCAGCCACATGATGAAGGCGGTGCCGGCCGTCAGCGTAATGACGCACAACGGGAGGAAAGCGCTGCGCGGAATGGTGACCATGTTCGAACCGGCACTGGTCAACGTCAGACCGATGGCGAAGGACTGGATGACGCCCAGCAGAACGGTGACGTACCGCGTCCACTGGGTGATCTTGCGGCGGCCCAACTCGCCTTCCTTCTGCAACTTGGCCAGCGGCTCATAGATGACGGTGAGTAGCTGGAAGATGATCGAGGCCGTGATGTACGGCATAATGCCGAGCGCGAAAACCGTTAACTTCCGCAGGTTGCCGCCGGTGAACAAGTCTGCCAAGCCCAGCGCAGAGCCGGAGTTCGCGTTGAAGTACTGCGCCAGCGCGTCGGCGTTGATGCCGGGCGTCGGAATAAACGCTCCCAGGCGATACACGGCCAGCAGGCCAAGCGTGAACAACACACGCTTGCGCAGGTCGGGAATGCGGAAGATGTTGGCGATTTTCTCGAACATCAAAACCTCTGGTCTTGCTCGGAAGCCGGCCGTCGCAGGCTGCGCCTCACTGAGCTGAATCTCTATCGTAGTCGAAACGACCGGACCGATGCACGGGCAAAGTCGTTACCCGATCAGAATCGCCTTGCCCCCAGCCTTTTCAATGGCTTCCTGGGCAGTCTTGGAGAACTTATGCGCGTGGATCGTCACCGGGCCGGCCAGTTCGCCGTTGTTCAGTACCTTGATCAGCCCGCCCTTCTTGCGCAGCAGACCGAGCGAGACGATGGTGTCCAGCGTGAACTCGGTGCCGGGAGCAGTGGTGAGAATCTCGGCAACGCGGTCCAGGCCAAGGATGGTGTACTCGGTGCGGAAGATGTTGTTGAAGCCGCGCTTGGGCAGGCGGCGGTGCAGCGGCATCTGACCGCCCTCGAAGCCGCGCATCAGCGACGAGCCGGAGCGCGAACCCTGACCCTTGTGGCCGCGGGTGGAAGTCTTGCCCATGCCCGAGCCCATACCGCGGCCGACACGCTTCTTGCCTTCATTCGCCTTCTTGGGGGCGCGTAGATTGGAGAGATTACGGATTGCCATTTTGTTTCCTCGCTATAACGCCGGCTCACGGCCGACTCGCATGGGTTGCAGCCTGTTGGCTGCCGAAAATGTTATTCGACGACGCGCACGAGATGGGGCACCTTGGCCACCATGCCGCGGATCGACGGCGTGTCTTCGCGCTCGACAATCTGGTTGAGACGGGTGAAGCCAAGCCCCTTGATGACCAGCTTGTGCTTGACCGGCGTACAGATCTTCGAGCGATGGTATTGCAGTTTGATCTTGGCGATTGCAGCTTTGTTGGCCATGATTACATCTCCTCCACGGTCTTGCCGCGCAGCGCGGCGACTTCGGCCTTGTTGCGGAGCTGGATGAGTGCGTCGAACGTGGCCTTGATCACGTTGTGCGGATTGGCTGAGCCGAGCGACTTGGTCAGCACATTCTGCACCCCGGCCGAGGTCATCACCGCGCGCACCGTCTTGCCGGCGATCACGCCCGTGCCTTCCGGTGCGGGCTTCAGCATCACCGAGCCGGCGCCGAAACGGCCGAGCACCTGGTGCGGGATGGTGGTCTGGGTCAGGTTGATCTTGAACAGGTTCTTCTTGGCGGCTTCGATGCCCTTGCGAATCGCCTGCGGGACCTCCTTGGCCTTGCCCGAGCCGTAGCCGACCACGCCCTCGCCGGGATCGCCGACGACAACCAACGCCGCGAACGACATATTCTTGCCGCCCTTGACCACCTTCGTGACGCGATTGATCGAAACGACCTCATCCTTCAGGTTGAGCCGGTTCGCGTCGAACTTCTTCTTAGCCATTGCCATATGCTGTCCATCTTTCCGGCTGCCCCGCAGTTCCCTGCGCCAGGTCGCCCAAAACTGAATCTAGAATTCCAGCCCAGCCTCGCGGGCTGCGTCGGCCAGCGCCTTCACGCGGCCGTGGTAGAGATATCCGCCGCGATCGAAGACCACCTTCTTGATGCCCTTCTCCTGGGCGCGTTCGGCGATCAGCTTGCCGACCTGCTTGGCGGCAGCCACGTTCCCGCCATATGCCTTGCCTTCGGAATCGGTCTTCTTGCCGAACGAAGATGCCGAGACCAGGGTGACACCGTTCAAGTCGTCGATGAGCTGGGTGTAAATGTGGTTCAGCGAGCGGTATACATTCAGGCGGGGACGCTCGGCCGTGCCGGACATCTTCTCACGGATGCGCGTGTGCACACGCTTGCGGATGACGTTACGTTCGCGGGGATTCAGCATGTTCTTTCTTCCTTCCTAATGGCGTCGCCAGAGTGCTGGGGACGTTCGGTTTAGTGTCAGATCCTTCGTCGCTTTCGCTCCTCAGGATGGCCGCAGCGGCCTACTTCGCGCCGGTCTTGCCGACCTTCTTCTTCAATCTTTCGCCGCTGTAGCGGACGCCCTTGTTCTTGTACGGGTCGGGCTTGCGCAGCGAACGCATGTCCGCGGCCACCTGGCCCACCTTCTGGCGATCGATGCCGGAGATGGTGAGGTGTGTCTGCTTGGGGTCGATCGCAACCTCAATCCCCGAAGGCAGAGGAAACTCGATGGGGTGCGAGAAGCCCAGCGTAAACACCACCGTGCCCTTGCCCTTCAACTCGGCGCGGTAGCCTATGCCAACGATGTCGAGTTCCTTGACCCAGCCGGTAGTGACCCCGGCTACGGCGTTGAACACCAGCGCGCGAGCGAGTCCGTGGAAGGGAGCCTGCTTGTCGTTCTGGCGCTCAGTGACCAGCATGCCGTCCTTCTGCACCAAGGTAATGCCGCCCGGAAGCATGGCGGACACCTTGCCCTTCGGCCCTTCAACCAGCACGGTCTTACCGTCTTCCTGAACCTTGAACTTAACGCCGACGGGCAGCGGAATTGGCTTTTTGCCGATACGGGACATTCTCGGAATCCTTCTTGTGGCTTGCGAGTCGCGGTGAGATTTACTGTCACCGTTCCACTGCAGCCGGGTGCCTCAATGTTGTGCGGGGCTAGCGCCCCAGCGTGCTTACCAAACTTCGCAAAGAATCTCACCGCCGACACCTTCGCGGCGTGCCTGGCGTCCGGTCATTACGCCCTTCGGCGTGGTCATGATGGAGATGCCGAGCCCGCCCTGCACGCGGCGAATCTCGTCGCGGCCAAGGTACACGCGGCATCCGGGACGCGAGACGCGCTGCAGATCGCGGATCACGGCCTCATTGTTGGGACCGTACTTCAGATAAACGCGCAGCACCTTTATGCCGTTCTCTTCGGTCGGCTTGTAGTTGGCGATGTAGCCCTCTTCCTTCAGAATGCGGGCAATCTCGGCCTTCAGTTTGGAAGCGGGCACGTCGAGCTTCTGGTGGCGCGCGCGGATGGAGTTGCGGATACGCGTCAGAAAGTCGGCTACTGGATCGGTAAGGTTCATTCATTCTCCTTCATTCCCCGTTCGCTCGGCGTGTATCTCCACGGCGAGAACCAGCGGGAACGTTGTTGCTTCAAATTGGGTGGACCTGGGTGCGGCCCTGCTAATGAAACATCTTCCAGACTTCAGCACCCTTGGCGGATGAGGTCTCTGGAAGGGTGAGACCGTATCGACAACCTTATCAGTATACAGGTTGCCGCACCGGTCCGTTTACCAGCTTGACTTCACCACGCCCGGAATCTCGCCCTTCAGCGCGAGGCCGCGGAAGCACAGACGGCAGACACCGAACTTGCGCAAAAACGCGCGGGGACGGCCGCAGAGCTGGCAGCGGTTGTGCTGGCGGGATTTGAACTTCGGCTTCTTTGCGTCTTTCACACGCTTTGCGGTAGTTGCCATAGTGTTTGCTCTCTATCCTGTTACAAACTGCAAATTCTGTTGCGCCCATGCGGCTCGGGCAATGTTCTTTACGCTCCAACCCGGAACGGCATACCGAAGCCCTTCAGCAGCGCGCGGGCCCCGTTGTCGTCGGCTGCGGTGGTCACAATGGTGACGTTCATGCCCTTTATCTTGTCCACCTTTGCGTAGTCGATCTCGGCGAAGATGAGCTGGTCGCGCAGACCCAGCGTGTAGTTGCCGCGGCCGTCAAAGCTCTTCGACGAGACCCCGCGAAAGTCGCGCACGCGGGGCAACGCAATCGTAATCAGCCGGTCCAGAAACTCGTACATCTTTTCGCCGCGCAGCGTTACCATCGCGCCGATCGGCATGCCTTCGCGCACTTTGAAGGCGGCGATCGACTTCTTCGCCTTGGTGATCACCGGCTTCTGCCCGGCGATGGAGCCCAGGTCCGCTACCAGCGGGTCCATGATCTTGACGTTCTGCGTGGCTTCGCCCAGGCCCATATTGATGATGATCTTCTCCAGCCGTGGAATCGCCATTGCGTTGGTGATGCCCAGTTCCTTGGCAATCGCCGGACGAATCTCGCTCAGGTACTTCTCTTTGAATCGTGCTGCCATATTGGACTTCGCTTTCTCCACGGTCGCCGGAGTGGGCCACCAGCCCGTATACCGATTCGTGGGGTGAACCTGTTGATCGATAAAGCAAGACCTTCTTGCTTATTCCTCTTTACTTCTTCTTCTCGGGAATCGGGTTCCCGCTCACCTTCGAAACTCGAACCTTGTTGCCGTCTTCGAACTTGGTAGCGACGCGGGTCTTGTTGCCCTCGCCATCCACCAGCATCACATTCGACAGGTGAATCGAGGACTCCTGCTCCGCGATACCGCCCTTGATGTTCCGCTGCGGGTTCGGCTTGACGTGCTTCTTGATCATCATTACGTGCTCCACCAGCAGGCGATTCTTGTCGGCCATGATGCGGAGCACGCGGCCGCGCTTGCCCTTGTCTTTGCCGGCGATCACTTCGACGGTGTCGTTGCGCTTGATCTTGATCCCTGCCATAACTAGCTCCTTGATGCTTGCTTCCAGTCATTTCACTGGAGCCTCGGTTCTCACCGGTCCTGCTTTTGTCTTCAACTAACAACCAACAACTAGCAACTGAAAACTGTCTCTAGATAACTTCAGGCGCAAGCGAAACAATCTTCAGAAACTTCTTCTCGCGGAGTTCGCGGGCCACCGGCCCGAAAACGCGCGTGCCGACCGGCTCGTTGACGTCGTTGATCACTACGGCGGCGTTCTGGTCGAAGCGGATATAGGTGCCGTCGCGCCGGCGGTATTCCTTGCGCGTACGCACAATAACAGCCTTCACCACTTTGCCTTTTTTCACCGTTCCATCGGGCGACGCTTCCTTGACGGCTGCGGTAACCACATCGCCCAGCCCGGCCTTCTTGCCCAGGCCGCCGCCCAGCGGCAGGATCACCTGCAGCTTGCGTGCGCCGGAGTTGTCGGCAACGTCGAGCATTGTTCTCATCTGTACTGACATGTTCGTTCTCCTGAATCCTTACTGCCGTCTACTGTATTTCCGCGAAGGGGTCTTTCTCGTCAAGCTGCGCGAGCGATGAGCGGCGGACAATCTCCTCCAGCGACCAGCGCTTCAGCTTCGACAGCGGCCTCGCCTCGCGGATGCGGACGACGTCGCCCACCCGCGCCGAGTTCAGCTCGTCGTGCGCGTAGAACTTCTTGTTCGACTTCATCACGCGCTTGTACTTCGGATGCGCCTTGCGGATCTCAATCTCAACCACGATGGTCTTCTGCATCTTGGTGGAGACGACGATGCCGACCTTCTCGTTGCGGCGAGAGACGTGCGCCTCGGGAACTGCGGCGGCATTGGCTGTTGTGGTCTTGGTTGTGTCTGCCATAGTTAGTCCTTCTTCGCTTTCTTGCGCGCGGTGCGTGTGCTCGCGGCCGGCGCGGCGGCTGCGGCTGCAGGCGATGCGACCTTGTCTGCCGCCAGCGCGCGCTCCCGGGCGATGGTCTTGATGCGGGCGATGTCGAGCTTCAGCACCCGCAGCTTCTTGATGCCTTCGTTGTTGCCCAGGCTCTTCTGGAAGCGCAGGCGGAAGAGCTGCTCGGCAGACTTGGTCTGCTGGCTGGTGAGCTCGTCATCGGTAAGGTTGCGGATCTTGTCGATTTCCATAATCTTCTTCTTTCGTTACAAATTCTCTGCTCGTGCGTTGTTTGCCGAAGCTACTTGACAGCCGCGGCCACCTTGGCGTCGTGGCGCTGAACAAATGCCGTCTTCAGCGGCAGCTTGTGGGCGGCCAGGCGCATCGCTTCCTTCGCCAGTTCAGCCGAGACCCCCTCCATCTCAAACAGGATCTTGCCCGGACGAACCACCGCAACCCAATGGTCCGGCGCTCCCTTGCCTTTGCCCATACGGGTTTCGGCGGGTTTCTTGGTGATCGGCTTGTCCGGGAAAATGCGCAGCCACACCTTGCCGCCACGCTTGATGAAGCGGGTCATCGCGATACGGCTGGCCTCAATCTGCCGGTCGGTGATGTAGCCGCACTCCTGCACCTTCAGACCGAAGTCGCCGAACGAGAGATCCGACCCGCGCCACGCCTTGCCGCACATGCGCCCCCGCTGCTGCTTGCGAAACTTTACCTTCTTTGGCATCAACATAACGAAAACCCTCTAACTCCTGGCTATCTGCCAGCAAACTATCCACTAAAACCTAACCAACAACCTTTAGAACACCCCGGTCGTAGTTTCCTGATCGCGGCGCTTCTTCTGCTCATAGATATCGCCGCGGTAAACCCAAGTTTTGACGCCGATGATGCCGTACGTCGTGTGCGCCTCGGAGAATCCATAGTCGATGTCCGCGCGCAACGTGTGCAACGGCAGACGCCCTTGCAAATACCACTCCGAGCGTGCGATTTCGTTGCCATTCAAGCGGCCCGACACGCGCACCTTGATCCCCTTGCAGCCGAACCGCAGTGCCGAATCGACCGACTTGCGCATCGCGCGGCGGAAGCTGACCCGCTTCTCCAACTGCAGTGCGATATTCTCGGAGACCAACTGCGCGTCGAGCTCCGGCTTGTTGACCTCGAGGATGTCGATAAACACTTCGCGCGAGGTGCGCTTCTGGATGTCGGCCTTCAGCTTGTCGATCTCCGCGCCCTTGCGGCCGATGATGATGCCCGGACGCGCGGTGCGGATGATCAGCCGCAGCTTGTTGCCGGGGCGCTCGACTTCCACCGAGCTCACGCCGGCAGCTTTCAGCTTCTCGCGCAGCTCAGCCTTCAGCTTGACGTCTTCGACCAGCAGCTTGTCATAGCCGCGCTCGACGAACCAACGAGATTTCCACGGCTTGTTGACGCCGAGGCGAAACCCATACGGATGGACCTTCTGTCCCATAGCTTCCCTTTGCTTCTCCCCATTTCCGGTTGAGCCGGCGGGGCTTGATCGAAAAACTCCAAGTTTACCGGAACTTCTCCGGCACTCCTCGCTGCAAACCTAAGCTTCCTTCGCCGCCTTCTTGGCCGGCGCCTTCTTGGCCGGAGCCTTCTTGGCTGCCGTCTTCTTGGCCGCCTTCTTTGCGGCCGTCTTGGCCGGCTTCGACTTGCCTGCCGGAGCATCGTCCACAACCGTTGCCAACCCGGCGCCAAACTTCTTCTCCGCCACGGTGACCACGATGTGCGCGAGTCGGCGCTGGTAACGGAACGCGCGCCCCATCGGCGCCGGGCGAATGCGCTTCATGCGCGGGCCCTCATTCGCCACTGCCGTGCGCACGTAAAGGTTGTCGACATCCACATCCAGTCCCTGCTCCTGCGCGACGTAGGTGGCGTTCTGGATGGCCGAGCGCAATACTTTTTCAATCACCGGTGCCATTCGCTTGGTGGAGAAGTGGACGGTGTTCAGCGCCTGCTCCACGCGCATGCCCTTGATGGTGTCGAGAACGAGCTTCGCCTTCTGCGGGCTGGTGCGCTGGAACTTGGCCTCGGCGCGGAACTCTCGAACTTTTTCTGCTGCGATCTTTGCCATAACTTTTTTGATCCTTCAATCGAACTGGTACGTCCTGCCAAAATCGGGTTGTTCCAGAACTACTTCGGCTTCGCCGTGGTCTCGGCCGCGCGCGCTGAGTGGCCTTTGAACACGCGCGTCGCCGCGAACTCGCCCAGTTTGTGCCCGACCATGTTCTCGGTCACGTAGACCGGGATGAACTTGCGGCCATTGTGGACGGCGATGGTGTGGCCGACCATGTCGGGAAAGATCGTCGAGCGGCGCGACCAGGTGCGCACAACCTTTTTGTCGTTGGTCTGGTTCATCACCGTGATCTTCGACTGAAGATGGGTGTCAATGAACGGACCTTTCTTTGCGGAACGTGCCATCGTGTTACTCCAATTTCCTTACTTCCGGTTACGGTGCTGGTTACGACGAATCTCTTGCGTGCGAGACTTGGTGTTTCTAGCTTGCGAACTACTTGCTGCGGCGGCTGACGATAAATACATCGGTCCGCTTGTTATTGCGTGTCTTGTATCCCCGCGTGGGCTGGCCCCACGGAGTCACCGGGTGACGTCCGCCGGAGGTCTTGCCTTCGCCGCCGCCATGCGGGTGGTCGACCGGGTTCATTGAGACGCCGCGATTGGAGGGATTGATGCCCTTCCAGCGGTTGCGCCCAGCCTTGCCGATGGAAACGTTCTCGTGGTCGGTGTTGCCCACCTGGCCGATCGTCGCCATGCACTCGACCAGCACCTTGCGCGTCTCGCCCGATGGCAGCTTCAGCAGCGCGTAGTCGCCTTCCTTCGCCACCAATTGAACCTGGGCACCGGCCGAACGCGCCATCTGCGCGCCTTTCCCCGGACGAAGCTCGATGTTGTGCACCGTCGTGCCGGCGGGAATGTTCTTCAGTGGAAGCGCGTTGCCCACCAAAATATCGGCGTCCGGCCCGCTCATGATCTTCTGCCCAACCTTCAGGCCGATTGGCTGGATGATGTAGCGCTTCTCGCCGTCGGCATAGTTCACCAGCGCGATGCGCGAGCTGCGGTTCGGATCGTACTCGATGGTCGCGACCGTCCCGGGGATACCGTATTTGTCGCGCTTGAAGTCGATCAGACGCAGCTTCTGCTTGTGGCCTCCGCCCTGGTGGCGGATGGTCATGCGGCCGGTCGAGTTGCGTCCGCCGGTGCGCTGTTTCACGGTCAGCAGCGGCTTATGCGGCTTGTCCGTCGTCAGGTCGTCGTTCACCAGCTTCGTCTGGAAGCGGAGGGACGGGGTAATCGGTCGATATGATTTGATCGGCATTGTATTTAGCTCCTAGCCTTTAGCTCTTAGCCTTCGGCTAGTTCTCTTTCACACATCGTCGCGGCTCATCGCCGCATCTGTTTTCAACTAACAACCAACAACTAACAACTGCTCTTACAGGCTGTTCAAGTACTCCGGCATCTTCTGGCCGTCCTTCAGCCGGACATAGGCCTTCTTCCAGTCGGGGCGGTAGCCGGTGAACTTGCCCCGGCGTCGTTCTTTTCCTTCCACCGTGGCCGTGCGGACGCCGGTCACCTTGACCTTGAAGAGCGCCTCAACCGCCTGTTTGACTTCGGTTTTGGTGGCCTTCATGTCAACCTCGAAGACCAGTGTGTTCTGCGTTTCCTTCACGCCCATGCCCTTTTCGGTGATCAGCGGGCGGCGAATGACGGTGTAGAGGGTTGGCATTACGCAACCTCCTTCTGCGCATGCTTGCTGCGCTTCGAAACAAACTTCTTCAGCGTTTCCTGCAGCGCTTCCAGCGCATCCTTCGAAACTACGGCGTGTTCGTAGCGCAGCAAATCGTAGGGGTGCACTTCGGACGAGAGCACCAGTTCAACTCCTTCGAGATTGCGCGATCCCAGATAAAGCTTCTCGTCCAGCCTGCGGCTCGTCTCCACCAGCAAAGTGGTCTTGCCGGCATCCAGCTTGTCCAGCGCGGCACGGAAAAGCTTCGTCTTCGGCCCGGCGACGTCGAACGAATCGACCACCGTAAGCTTGCCGTCGGCGATCTTGGCCGCGATGGCCGAGCGCAGCGCGCCCATCAACTTCTTCTGCGGGAACGCGTACTCGTAGCTGCGCGGCTTCGGCCCGTGGACCGTGCCGCCCGAGCGCCACAGCGGGCTCCGGATCGACGCAATACGCGCCCGCCCCGTTCCCTTCTGCTTCCACAGCTTGCGGCCGGCGCCGGAAACCAATCCGCGGGTCTTGGTGGATGCGGTGCCCTGGCGCAGCGCGGCGCGGTAGTGCTTCACCGACTCCCACAGCAGCCCGTCGTTGATCTCACCCGAGAACACTTCGTCGAGGAGTTCGAACTCCCCGACCTTCTTCCCGCCGAGATTGACTACGTTGATCTTTGCCATCGTTCTTCTCTCTTCATGCCCGCCATCGCTGCAGCGTGCCCTGACTTTGTTAGGCTGCGTTACCCGGTTCGTCTCCCGCGCAGCTTGTTGCTGACAACTACTTCTTCTTCGGCGATGCCTTCTTTGAAGCCTTCAACGGATCCAGCGTTCCGGCTCCGGCAAATCCACGACGCTCACGCGGCGGCGCCTTGGCCTTCGAAATCAAAACGTATCCATCGCGCGGACCGGGCACTGCGCCCTCAACCATCAGCAGGTTGTCCTCCAGATCAATGCCGCGGATGCGCAGATTGCGCACCGTGATCTGTGCGTGGCCCATGTGGCCGGGCATGCGCTGTCCGGGAAATACCCGCGACGGAAACGACGAGGCGCCGATCGAACCCTGCACCTGGAACATGTGGCCGTGCGCCTTGGGGCCGCCGCCAAAGTGATGGCGCCGAACCACGCCCGCGAACCCGCGGCCCTTCGAAGTGCCGATCACATCCACAAACTTCTCGTCGGAAAAGATGTCGACCATCACGCGATCGCCGGCCTTTACTGCGCCGTTCTCGCCTTCCTTCGCAACCTCGACCGGAACTTCCTTAATCACCCGGACCGGCGGCACATCCGACTTGGCAAAGTGTCCGGTCATCGCCTTGTTGACTTTCGAGGCCTTGATGAAATCGACATAGCCGATCTGCGCGGCGTCGTAGCCATCCTTCGCCTGCGTCTTCAACTGCGTGATCACGCACGGGCCCGCCTTCAACACCGTCACCGGGTGAACATCGCCGCGGTCGTCGAAGAGTTGGGTCATGCCGATCTTCTTGCCGAGAATTCCTGTAACTGCCATCGTCTTTTCCTTTCCTCATCATGCCCGGGCCCAAAGGCCTCAGCACTGCCGGTAGTTCTGAAACCTGCTTACTTCTGCACCGTCTTGATCTCAACGTCGACGCCGGCGGGCAGGTCCAGCTTCATCAACGCATCCACCGTCTGCTGGGTCGGCTCGAGGATATCGATCAGCCGTTTGTGGGTGCGAATCTCGAATGCCTCGCGTGACTTCTTGTCGACGTGGGGCGAACGCAGCACGCAATACTTGTTCTTCATGGTCGGCAGCGGAATGGGTCCCGCAACCTGCGCGCCGGTGCGCTTCGCGGTGTCGACAATCTCGCCGGTCGACGTATCCAGCACGCGATAGTCGTAAGCCTTCAATCGGATTCTGATTCTCTGTCCTGCCATGGTCTGTCTCTTTTCTTCCTACTCAAAGATCGCTTGGAGTGGCTGCCGGTCATTTCCTGCTCACATCTCAATGGGCCGGCAGCCCTCGTTAGTCTTGAAACAACCCAGCCGAACTACTTGATAATTTCGCTGATCGTACCTGCGCCGACGGTCCTGCCGCCCTCGCGGATGGCGAACCTGAGGCCCTTCTCCATGGCCACCGGAGTATGCAGCTCGATCTCCAGTTGCACGTTGTCGCCCGGCATCACCATCTCGGTGCCCGCCGGCAGCTTGGCCGATCCCGTGACGTCGGTCGTGCGGAA
>JBELAH010000008.1:0-166857 GCA_049509035.1 Acidobacteriaceae bacterium | reverse complement strand
CAAGCCCATCTCAACAAGGTAGCTCTGCGCCTCAATCAACGCCCGCGAGAAACCTTGGGCTTTCAAACGCCGGCAGATAAACTGCAAGCTAGTGTTGCATCGACCAGTTGAGCCGGCAGGGGTTTTGAGAAACTACGTTTTTCCCAAACACGCTTTCGGCATAGATGATATTTGACTACCCAACCTGGCGGCGTACGGGGTGACGGTATAAAAACAGTGAAATGGTGCGGGATTGGAGTGCAGCCAGCAGGAAGAACCATCTTCATAGTGAAACCGACTCGCCAGCAACCCAAGCCGTGAGCGATCCGGCCATCGTCGCTGCACCTCTCGCCCCCCGAACCTTGAACCCCAAACCTCGAACCTCCCAACCTCGAACCCCGCACCTCGAACCGTGCCCGAACCTCGGACCTAGCCCCTCGCACACCCCGCACCCGAACCCCGAACCTCGCCTTCCGCACCTGGCACTTGGCACCCCGCACCTCGCACCTCGCACCCTGAACCCCGGAACCTCGAACTCCGAAACCTCCCAACCTCGAACCTTGCCCGAACCTCGAACCTCGAACTTCCAACTTCGAATCCCGATCCTCCCAACCTCGAACCCCGCACCTCGAACCGTGCCCGAACCTAGCACCTCGCACACCCCGCACCCGAACCCCGAACCCCGAACCTCGCCCCGCGCACCCGGCACTTGGCACCCCGCACCTCGCACCCTGAACCCCGGAACCTCGAACCTAACACTTTTTCCGCTTGACACATACTAGATGGTATGCCACCATACCATCTAGTTGGTATAGAGACAGGTTAAGCCTTGAATACACCACAAGAAATCTTGGCCACGCGACAAACCCCGCATGAATCGCGGCTCAAACTGCTCAACGCAGCCCTCCATATTATCCGCGCCAAAGGCTACTCTGCCACCACGGTCGACGACATTTGCCATGAAGCCGGTGTCACCAAAGGCAGTTTCTTCCACCACTTCAAAACCAAGGACGACCTCGCCCTCGCGGCCGTCCGCCACTGGGAGCACATGACGGGGGCCTTCTTTGCCTCCGCACCCTACCACCAGCCGCAGGATCCCGTCGATCGCCTGCTCGGCTACCTCGACTTCCGCGCCGCCATCCTCACCGGCGAGTTGCCCGACTATACCTGCCTGCTCGGCACCCTGGTTCAGGAGACCTACGCGACCCACCCCCATCTCCGCGCCGCCTGCGAGTACGCGCTCGCATCTCATATCGATGCTCTCACCCGAGACGTTCAGGCCGCCAAAGACCTCTATACTCCCGACGCACCGTGGCCGGCCGAAAGCGTCGGCTATTTCATCCAGACCGTCCTCCAGGGCTCCTTCATTTTCGCCAAGGCTACTCAGGGTCCTGAGATCGCTCGCGAATCCATCGAGCACCTGCGCCGCTACATCACCCAGCTCTTCCACCCCGATCGCGACTCCAAAGAGAATTCCGCGCGCGACCAAACCCACTTCACAGATTGACACCGTTGTCGTAACAACAATCGTTCCCACACAATAATTCCTATCCTAGGAGAATCGAATGAGCGCTCTCGAAAATCATTCCCGCATCACGCCGTTTCTCTGGTTCGACAAGAACGCAGAGGAGGCGGTTGACTTCTACCTCTCCATCTTCAAAAACTCCCGCCGTCTTTCCGAGCTCCGCAACAACAGTATCGACGACCCGCGCATGGTGCCCAAAGGTCGCGTTCTGACTGTCTCTTTCGAACTTGACGGGTTGAAATTCACCGCATTAAATGGCGGCCCGGCACACACATTTACGGATGCGATATCTTTCGTCGTGCGCTGCGATTCGCAGGACGAAGTTGACTACTACTGGTCGAAACTTACCGCCGGCGGAACGGAGGTCGCTTGCGGCTGGCTGAAGGACAAGTTCGGCGTTTCGTGGCAAGTTGTGCCGGCGAAGATCGGCGAGTTGATCCAGCATCCGAAAGCGATGCAGGCGATGATGGGAATGAAGAAGCTGGATATTGCGAAATTGGAGCGGGCGGCGAAGTCCTGAATTGCTCCACGTGGAGCAATTGCCGATTTCAAAATTGCTTCACGTGGAGCAATTTTACGGGAATCATAGAGATAGAAGCGCGGCGCGATTTGTGTTGGCAATCGGCGTGCGCATTGGCCACACGTGTGCGGCCAATGTTCACGCGGTGAGGGCAATGCGGGCAGCGGCGAGGATGCGGTCGACCTCCATTTGTCCGTGGGCGGCGCTCACAAACGCGGCTTCGAACTGGCTGGGCGGAAGCCATACGCCGGACTCAAGCATGCTGCGGTGGAAGCGGCCGAAGGCTGTTGTGTCGGACGCGCTCGCCGAGGCGTAGTCCGTCACCGGGCCGGCGGTGAAGAACCAGGTGAACATGGAGCCGACGCGGTTGGTGGTGAGCGGGACGTCAGAATCAGAATCGGCCGCGCGCGCCAGTTCCGCTACTCCGTCTGCGATCGCCTTGGTCACGCGGTCGAGCTGCGGATAGATGGTGTTCTCGTGCTCGATGAGGTGGGCGATGGTGGCGATGCCGGCGGCCATGGCCAGCGGGTTGCCGCTGAGAGTGCCGGCCTGATAAACGGGGCCGAGAGGCGCGAGGAAGTCCATCACATCGGCGCGTCCGCCGAAGGCGCCGCACGGAAGTCCGCCGCCGAGGATCTTGCCGAGCGTGGTGAGGTCAGGGGTGATGCCGTAGAGCTGCTGCGCGCCGCCGAGCGAGAGGCGAAAGCCGGTCATGACCTCGTCGACGATGAGCAGCGCGCCGTACTCGGTGCACAGGCGGCGCAGGCCGGCGAGGAATCCGGGGGCGGGCGGAATGGTGCCGGCGTTGCCGACTACCGGCTCAACGATGATGCAGGCGATCGCATCGGGACGAGCGGCGAACGCAGCCTCCACCGCGGCGAGATTGTTGTAAGGCAGGGCCAGTGTGAATTGTGCAGTCTCAGCCGGAACGCCTGCCGAACCCGGGATGCCGAGTGTCGCGACGCCGGAGCCGGCCTTGACCAGCAGCGGATCGGCGTGGCCGTGGTAGCAGCCCTCGAACTTGAGGATGAAGTTGCGGCCGGTGAAGCCGCGCGCCAGGCGGATGGCGGCCATGCAGGCCTCGGTCCCGGAGCTGACGAAGCGCATCTTCTGGACCGACGGGAAGCAGCGCCGGATCAACTCCGCCAGGTTGGCCTCGCCGGCGTGGGATGCGCCGAAGCTGGCGCCACGGCCGGCGGCTTCGCGAATGGCTTCGACCACGGGCGGAAAGGCGTGGCCGAGGATCATGGGGCCCCAGGAACCGAAGAGGTCGACGTAGCGGTTGCCGTCGGCGTCGTAGAGATAGGCGCCTTCGGCGCGGACGACGAATGGCGGATGGCCACCTACGGCGCGGAATGCGCGGACCGGGGAGTTGACGCCGCCGGGGAAGTAGTGCTCGGCGCGGCGCTCGAGGTCGAGGGAGTTCACGAAGGGTTTTGTTTCGGCTTGCATGAGGTTAAGTATAGGAGCCCGGGGCTGAAGCCCCTGTTTCTTTTCGACTGGATTCAGGGGCCTGAAGGCCCCTGCTCCCTCCGGGTCGAGCTTCGCTCGAGGACGCGCTTTGCTCGTGGTGCTTCGGCGAGGGCGCCTGAATGGAGTGCGTTACACGTGGCGGTGCGTTGTGGCGAAGGAAAGGCCCGGGGTTAAAACCCCTTGTCTTTTTCGGCTCTATTCAGGGGCCTGAAGGCCCCTGCTCCCTCCGGGTTGAGCTTCGCCCGAGGACGCGCTTTGCGCGTGGTGCTTCGGCGCGGGGCGCGGGATAGCCTTCGACGATTGGCGGTGACGGCGGTGATGAAGTACGTTCGGAGCTCTTGAGGCGCAGGGAGCGGCATGCGACAAGGATAGAGGAAAGGCCCGGGGTTAAAACCCCTTTTCCCCGAGTGTGGTTTGCCCGCACCCGTGAGGAGAGTGGGTGAATGCGCTAGCGATTGGCCTTGTGTTCGGTAATGCGGAGGTGGTCGGTGGGGGCTAGGTAGGATTTGCGGCGGAACCAGTCTTCCATGGCAGTGCGCAGGCGGTCGAGGGGGACGCGCAGCCCGGCTTCGAGCAGGCCGTCGGCGATGGGGAGGGTGTCGTCGAAGACGGCATCGTTGGTGAAGTTGCGCATGGCGAAGTTGTCGAGCTGCGCGATGGGGCAGGGGTGGGCCGCGCCCGCGGCGTCGATGCGTTCGATAGTGAGTTTGCGGAGGAACATTTTGAGTTGCCAGTTGCCTGGAATCAGGATAATGCGTTAGTTGCCGGTGGGCATTTCGGCGTGGTCAATGACGAGGACGTGGACGGGGCCTTTGGCGGGTTCGAGTTTGAGGCCGAGCTGTTCCTGAATGGCGGTGAAGATGGAGGGAGCGGAGGTGTCGGGCTCGCCGTTGAGGGTTGGGGGGGCGCCGAGGTCAGGCGTCCACTTTAGCGTGAGGTCGTAGCGGCCGGTGAGGCCAGTCTTGTCGATGACGATGCGGCCGAGCTCGCCGGAGACTGACCGGGTCAACTTTTGCGCGAGCTGATCGGCGGTAGTTCCCTTTGCCGTCAGTTGCCCTGCTCTTCCGGATGAGAAGCTGGTTCCGCCATCGGGGTCTTTGGCGGGCTGAAGCCTGGGACCGTTCTTCGCGATGGTTAGGGCATAGATGGGAAGTTCGCGTGTCTCGGTGTGGACGGCGAGTTTGAAGCGATCGGCGAGAAGCTGCTGAACCATCTGCTGGAACTGCAGGTAGCGCTGCTCACCACCCTGCGCCTTCATCTGTGCGTAGACTGCGGGATCGATCTTTGCCTGGACGTCGAAGGTGACCCTTTCAAGCGCCGGCGGGATACCGAGAATCTGAGGGCCGGGAATCTCGTAGGCGTCGTATTGAATGATCTCCTTTAGGGTGACGTTGGAAGCGATATATGTTTCGTTGGAGAAGTTGGAGTTGGAGCCGGAAGCGCCGGGTTTGCTGGGCTTGATGGAGACGACGTCGAATGCGGGGGGAGTGGCTGCGGGAGCCGATGGGGCGGCTGCGGATTGGCCGCGAGCCGACATTGCGAGTGCCAGTGCTCCGAGCGCGAGCAGTGAGGAGATTGCGCGGGAAGGGATTCGGCGTCTGGTTGTGGCTGGCATAGCGTTAGCGCGAGACTCGGGTGTGGGGTGGTTAATTCTCCGAAGGCATTTCGGCGTGGTCGATGACCAGGGTGTCGACGGGGCCCTTGCCGGGTTCGAGTTTGAGGCCGAGCTCTTCTTCGATTGCGGTGAAGAACGAGGGATAGGCGTCGGGGTCGGGCGTGCCCGACTCATCGCGACTGAACTGGAGCGCGAAGTCGTAGAAGCTGTTTTGTGCGAGGCCGGTCTTGTCGATGATCGGGGTGTTCAGTTGCGAACTGATCAGCAGGCCGATGGCGCGCGCGTTGAAGCGGACGACGTCGATCTCGACGCCCTGGCGGCTGCCGAACGCATGTACGCCGGTGGCGGCGCTGGTGGGCGCGCTGGAGGAGCCGTCGGGGCGGTCGGCGTCGGGCGGCGGCAGCTTGGTGGGCTGCATCTTCAAGCCGTTTTTCGCGACGACCAGGTTGTAGACGCTGCCGGTGCGCGTCTCCCAGTGCGCCTTCAGGTGGAAGCGGTCGGCGAGCAGGGCCTGGATCATGTGCAGGCGCTCCAGCCGCGCCTGGTCGTCGGTGAGTTTGGCGAGCGCCTGGTCGACGGAGTGGTCGCACTTGCCCTGCACGTGGAAGTAGCGGTCGCGCAGCCAGTCCGGCCCGCCGGCCACCTGGAACGTCGCGCCGGAGCCGTACGCGATCTGGGCGAGGGTGGCGAGGGTGATGGTGCTGACCTCGAGTTGACCCGTGCGCGGCGGAAAGACAAAGCCCATATTCAACGGGCCGGTGCCGCGCTCAGTCTCGCGGACGGAGGTGACGTCGAAGGTGAGTGTGGGAGTGTAGGTGACGGGGTCGGCCGAGGGTGGCAGGCTGAAGGCGCCGGTGGGCATTGGGACTGTAGCGGCGGCGGGTGCGGGCTGCGCTGGAAGGGCTGCGGCGGCGAACAGGAT
Organism: Acidobacteriaceae bacterium; assembly: GCA_049509035.1. Classification (GTDB taxonomy): domain Bacteria; phylum Acidobacteriota; class Terriglobia; order Terriglobales; family Acidobacteriaceae; genus Edaphobacter. The sequence continues at coordinate 160,823 of JBELAH010000008.1, read as the reverse complement.
GACGGCGGCGAGGGTGACACCGCGCAGGGCAACACTGAGGGTCGGCGTGGAGGGCATAGGAAAATAGTACGATGACGCGGGGCCGTGGGTCTGCGGGTGGCGCGCCAATGCTGCGCAGCTAATTCTCCGACGGCTTTTCGATGTGGTCGACGACCAGGGTTTCGATGCTGCCTTTGCCCTTCTTCAGGTCGAGGCCGAGGCGATGCATGGCGTCGAAGGCGGCAGCTTCCTTGTCTCGATTCTCCGGGGTATCGGGCTCGAGGTGGAAGTCGTACTTGCGGGTCAGGCCGGTCTGGTCAAGCACAGGAAGACCCAGGAGGTGGCTGAGCTGGGCAGCAAGGTCGGCCATGGAGATGTTGTAGCCGAAGGCTTCGCCGTCGAAGATGCCGCCCTTGTTCACGACGTTGCCGCGCCAGTCCATGTCCGGGTCCTTGGGCTTGTCGAGCTGGAGCTTGCCGCTGCCACGGCTGAGAATGTAGACGTCTCCCGGGCGGGTCTCCATGTGGAACTTCAGAGCGAAGCGATCGCGCAACAGCGATTGCAGCATCTGTTTTTGCTCGGCGGTGGGCGCAGTGGCAAACGGCGACTCGTCCAGGTTGCGCGAGGGCGAGGAATCGGGCGGTTCGGCCTCGATGTCGTAGCGCTCCGCATCGGCCCAGTCAGGCTCGCCGGAGATCTGATAGTCCTTCACGTCGTAGGCATAGTTGAGCAGCATCTTGATGCTCACGTAACTCAGAACGACGCGGCCGCCGGGATAGCAGTAAAACCCGACCATGCCGCCGCCTTTCGGATCGACGGGCTTGACGGTGACGGTTGCGAAGGCGGGCAGGGAAGCTGCGGCGGCCGATGCGGATTGCGCTGGTGCGGTTTGAGCACAGGACGCGGCTGCGATAACGCCCAGCAGGAGTGCGGCTAACGACGGCTTCGAATTCAAGGACCCGTTCCTCATCATTCCCAAGGATACGCCGCAGAGCTAATTTTCCGAGGGTTTTTCGATGTGGTCGATGACGATGACGTCGACCGGGCCCTTGGTGGATTCGAGTTTGAGGCCAAGTTGTTCCTGGACGGCGGTGAAGATGGAAGGTGGGGCATCCGACGGCATGGAAGCGGAGCCTGGGGATGAGGCGGCTTCGTTGTCGGGCGACCACAGGAGCGTGAAGTCGTACGCGGCGGTGAGGCCGGTGCGGTCGATGACGGTGCGGCCGAGCTGGCGAGAGAGCATGGAGGCGAGGTCGGAGGTAGTGGTGTGCTGGGCCACGATGCGGCCCGTGCTCATGCCGACGCGGCCTCCGCTGCCGGCGCCGGGGTGCGCGGGATCGGGTGGGGATTCTTTGAGCTTGCCGCCGGTTTTCGGATTTGCGATGGAGAGGGCGTAGACGGGCAACTCGCGGGTGTCGCGGTGGGCGGCCAGGTTGAAGCGTTCGGCGAGGATTTGCTGGAACATGGCCTGGCGTTGGCCGGCGGGGAGCTGGGAGAAGGCGGCGACGTCGGGCGCGGCGACCTTGGCCTCGATGTCGAAGACCTCGGTCTTGGCCCATGCGGGTTCGTCGACGATCTGGCCCTCGTGGAGGCCGTAGGCTTGCTGGAGCAGCAGGTGGATGGGGACATTGGTGCCGCGGAAGCCGTCGGCTGTGAACTCGGTGGTGACCAGGCCGTAGGCGCCGCCGGGAGTGTTTTTGTCCGGCTTGACGGAGATGACGTCGAACTTCGGAAGCGGGAGCGGGGCGGAGGGTTGCGGCGTTTGGGCGAAGGCGCCGGGTGCGGCAAGGGCCACAAGGAGGAGAGCCAGTTTCAATTGCGCGTGTGCGTGCATGATGGGGTCCCTTTTAAGAAGAAAGGACGAGAGCGAATTCCCTTCCGGCCACCACGATACGCTTGGATGTGGCACCCGGCGAAAGGCTTGATTCGTGAGCTGTAAGCTGGGAGCTATCCAGCTATGAGCTTGAGACAACGACGGAGGTTCTGACTCTTCGAGTCAGAATGACGATTCGTGGCGGTGAGTGGGGTACCCGCGAGCCCACCCAAGAGGAGCTTCGGCGGCTAATTCTCCGACGGCTTTTCGACGTGGTCGATGACGAGGACATCTACCGGGCCTTTGATGGGTTGGAGGCGGAGGTTGAGTTCTTCCTGGAGAGCGTCGTAGATAGAGGGAGGAGCCTCGGTTCCGTCCGGAACCGCCATGCCGGCCGGCCTGTAGTGGAGCTCGAAGTCGTAGCGGCCGGTGAGGCCGGTACGGTCGACGACGATGCGGTCGATGCCGACGATGCCGGCATCGCTTGCGAACTCCGCCATGGTGCATTGGCGGAAGCCGGACAGGCCTGCGCGGCAGTACAACTGGTTGTTGCTGTCGCGCATATATTTCTCTGCGTCAGCTAGGCGAAGTTTTGGGCCGCCTTTGTTGACGAGCAAGGCGTACTCGGGAAGCTCACGGGTTTCGTGGTGAAGGACGAACTTGAAACGCTCGGCGAGGAGGTTTTGCAGCATGGCGCGGCGCTGATCGTCGGTGAGGTCTTTGAAGTCGGCGGGATCGAACTTGGCCTCGATCGCGTAGGCGGTTGAGTCCAGCCACGCCGGCTCTCCAGACCAGCGCTGATCGTGCCATTCGTTGTAGGCGTTCCGAATGAGGACCTTCAACGAAACGCCCGTCGCGGTGAACCCGTCGGGGGTGAACCGGAAGGTGTAGAACGGCGTGGACTTGCTGGGCCGGATGCTGGCGGTTTCAAAGACCAGCGGCTTGGCGGGTGCGGCGGCGGGTTGCGGTGCGGTGGCCTGGGCGTGGGCGAGTGGGCCAGGGAGGGCGAGAGATGCGGCGGCAGCAAGCAGAAGCGTGCGGCGGGTGAGCATTCGGGCATACCTCAGAAGCAGCAGGGATGTCGTAGAGAATAATCCAGTCCGGCTGAGTTTGGCGAGCAGAGAACAACCCCACGATAGCCTGCGGACTTCGTCCTTCGGCGATCATGGGACACCCGGAATTTGGGGCGAGCGCTCTAGGCGAACATGGTGAACATGACGGAGTCCAGCGGGAGAGTCTGGACTGGGCCGCCGAGGCGGCCGGAGCCGCCGTCGCGGCGGAAGACGGTGACGGTGGCGGAGTCCTGATTGCCGCACAGGATCCAGCGCCCGTCGGGCGAGAGAGTAAAGTGGCGCGGGGTTTTGCCGCCGCACGCGATGCGCTGGACCAGGGTCAGCTTGCCATCCAGCGCGGCGATGGAGAAGACGACCAGCGTGTCCTCGCCGCGGTTGGAGGCGTAGAGGTAGTTGCCGTCGGGCGAGACGGCGACCTCGGCGGCGGTATTTTTGGCGGCGGGAAAGCTGGCGGCGATGGTCTTGACGTGCTGGCCGGTGTAGACGAGCAGGCCCTTGGGATCGGTGGGCGAGCTGGTGGTGGTCCAGATGAAGTGGTCGAGGGTGGAGTCGATCTCGTTGATGACGTAGACCCAGCCGCCGTTGGGATGGAAGGCGATGTGGCGCGGGCCGCAGCCGGGGCGATCGTTGGAGAAGAGCGCGGGCGGGCCGAGGCGGGCGCTGGCGGCGTCGACGGGGAAGACCGAGAGCGCGTCGGAGCCGAGGTCGTTGACGATGAGGAAGCGGTTGTCGGGCGAGAGGTGGACCGAGTGCGGGTGGGGGACGTCCTGGCGCGCGGCGACCGGACCGCGATGGCCGAATTTGGGGTCCTTGTAGTCGATGCGTTCGACGGGTTCGCTGAGCGCGCCGTCCGGGAGAACGTGGTAGGTGGCAATGGTCGAGCCGACGTAGTTGGCGACGAAGGCGGATTCGCCGGTGGCGTCGAGCGAGACGTAGCAGGGGCCGGCGCCGGCGGAGGTGACGCGATTGATTTCCTTGAGCGCCCCGCTGGCGGTGTCCATCAGGTAGCTGGTGACGGTGGCGCTCGCGTCAGCGACCGCGTTGACGGCGTAGAGGCGGCGATGGCCGTCAGCAGGCTGGGAGAGCGCGAGGTAAGACGGGCGCAGGGTTCCCGCCGCGAGGATGGGCGCGGTGAGCCGGCCGGCGGCGGCGTCGAACTGGGAGAGATAGATGCCCTTCGAAACACCCTTGGCGGTGTCGGTGCCGAAGTAGACGAAGGTGGGCGGCGGCGGGGCGGGCGGCTTCTTCTTCAGGGGATTGCTGAAGGTCTGGGAAATTGCCAGGCGCGGGAGTGCGGCTACGGCCGGAAGGGTGAGAAGGAATCGGCGGCGGGAGATCATAACGAGTTCTCAGTTCTCAGTTCACGGGATGTCGCTGGCGCGGGGCGCGATGCCGGGGATGCGCGGCTCGCCCGGGAGTCCAATCTGGAGTTCCTTTTCCGGCTCAACGTTCTCGTTGATGACGGGCAGCGAGGGCAGGTTCAGGGTGCTGCCAGCCTCGTGGACCACGGCGTCGGCGTGGGTCAGGACCTCGTCGACGGTCATGGTGTACATCTCGCGGCCGTTGTCGTAGCCGGACTCGATGGCCTGCTTCAGATAGCGGCCGGCGGTCTGCGCGGCGAGGTAGTCGGTGATGACCTTGCCGGTGCGGCGCTTCTGCTCCACCCACGCGAGGTTGGGCATGGCGATCCAGACGGGCTTGCCGGAGACGTCGAAGCGGATGTCGGTGGCGTCGGCGTGGCGCGTGGCGATGGCGACCAGGGTGCCGCGCCAGGTGCAGTGCAGCCGCTCGCCGGTCCAGCGGTCGGTTACGGTGAAGTCTTCGTACATGAGATTAGCTTAGTGGACGGGGAAGGCTGGAGCAAGGAATGGTCCGTGCATCTCTCACTTTGATAACGTATATGGTATTATTAGATAAATGGCAGTTGTCCGGGAATATGTCGATGAAGCTGGTTACTCTCCGTTTCGAGCGTGGCTCGGCTCCCTGGATGGACAGGCCGCCATCAAAGTGACGGTTGCGCTGGAGCGGATCGCCGATGGGCATACGTCGGCAATGAAGGCATTGGGCGAAGGCATCTCCGAATACAAGATCGACTTCGGCCCAGGATACCGAATCTACTTTGGCAAAGACAGCAACCGGCTCGTGACTTTGGTCGGCGGGGGCACGAAGAGGCGCCAGCAACAGGATATTGTCCGCGCGAAAGCAGTTTGGCAGGATTACAAGCGACGGCGAGAGTAGGAGGATGCTATGGCTTTGACGAGAGATTTTCGCGAGACGATTCGAGAGCGGGCGCAGAGTGATCCGGCGTTTCGGCGGGGTCTGCTGCGCGAAGGGTTGGAGCTTATCTACAACGGCGACTTTGTGATCGGCCGGGCCATCCTGCGCAATTACATCAATGCGACCATTGGATTTCCCAAGCTGGCCAAGGTGACGAATATTTCGTCTCCGAGCCTGCAGCGGATGTTCGGACCGAGCGGAAATCCCCGCGCCGAAAACCTGTTCGGCGTGATTGCTCATCTGCAGCGGCAGGAGGGGGTAGCCGTGGAGCTTCGGATCCGGCGGAGCACGAAGACTCGCAACGTTGCTTGAGCGGGGTGTGGGTCGGTGTCCGAATGCCGGCTGATATTCTCAGGCTGGATGAGCGCGCAGAGGGAACAATGAGACGGGTCTTCGGACTGGAGTTGGCGCTTGGTGCTGTCGCTCTAGTGGCGTTGGCGCCGGCGGGGTGGTCTCAAGCGGCGGTGCAGGCAGTGCCGGATAAGCGGATTCATCCCGGGAAGGTGCTGTATGCGGACGACTTCACGCATGGGTTGGACGCGTGGCGGGTGGAGATGGAGCCCGCCGCAGGTGGGACGGCGGGAACGGGCGACGAAGGAACAGTGGCGGCAGCGGACGGTGTGCTCGACATTAATGTGCCGGCGGGCGTTACGGTGTGGTTCCGGCAGGAGCTGGCTGGGCCGGTGATGATCCAATATGAGGCAACAGTGATCTCGGCCGGCGGCACGAACGACCGGGTGAGCGACCTGAACAGCTTCTGGATGGCGACCGACCCGAAGGCGCCTGCGGACTTCTTCGCGCATCCGCGCGGCGGTAAGTTTGCCGACTACAACGCGCTGGATATGTACTACGTGGGGCTGGGCGGGAATGGCAATACCACCACGCGGTTTCGGCGCTACATCGGCGACCAAGTGGAGCGGCCGCTGCTGAAGGAGAACGATCTGTCGGTGGCCGAGCATCCGGAGATGGGGATTGTCGCGAACAGGTGGCAGGCGGTGACGCTGATTGCGGACGGTTCGCTGATCCAGTACTGGCGCGATGGCGAGAAGATCTTCGAGATGACCGATCCGCAGCCATATACGAAAGGGTGGTTCGGGATCCGGACCACGAAGAACCACATGCAGGTGCGCAACCTGCGCATTGTGCGGCTGGCTGGGAACTGACGTAACGTAAGGATGCGGGAGGCGAACGGCTTGACGGCTCAAGTGCAGACAGGGATGGGTGCGGAGGCAGCGCCGGGCAGGAGCGACCGCAAGCTGCTGCTGTTTGTGCTGCTGAACATTCTGCTGGCGAACGCCACCTTCAAGCTGATTGCGCACTTTGTCTTCCACACCGGCGTGGAAGAGATGCGCGACCGGTACATGGACTTTCTGCACTTTCGCCAGTTCACCGATTCGTGGAGACCGATGCTGGGCTCAGTGAACTCCTTTCTCACGCATCCCAGCCTGCCGATCTACCAGGCGAAGCTCTACGACACGCTGATCTATCCGCTGACGTCGATCCTGCCGCTCTACTGGATGAAACGCGCGGGAATGAGCGACCCCGCGGTCTACCGCGCCCTGATGATTGGGTCGTGGATTGCGGTGTGCGCGGTGGTGGGCTTGCAGGTGCGGATTGCGACGAGGTTGGTTGGGCGCGGGCGATTGAGTTGGCGTGCCGCGGTGGCGACCGCGCTGGCGGCGTTCTTCTTTATGCCCATCACGCTGGCCTTCGCGCTGGGCCAGGCGCAGATCTTTCTCGACCTCCTCTTCGCGCTGCTGGTGCTGTTCTGGATCGAACGCAAGGAGCGGCCGGCGGGCGTGACGATGGCGCTGCTGGCGATGGTGAAGCCGCAGTTCGGCCTGCTGCTGCTGTGGGCGGCGCTGCGCCGGCGCTGGAACGCGCTGGCTGCGGGCGTCGCTACGCTGGCGGTTGGCGTTGCCGCGTCGCTGGCGGTGTTCGGCGTGCGCAACAACCTGGACTACCTGGGCGTGCTGGCGGGCCTGAGCCGCAAGGCGCAGCCGCACTATGCCAACCAGTCCATGTTCGGCCTGCTGAACCGCGCCATCTTCAACGGCGAAAACCTGCCCTACAATCCGTACATCTATCCGCCTTACGTGCCGTGGATCTACTACGTCACGCTGGCGACCACGGCGGCTCTGGTGCTGCTGGCGCTGGCGTATCCCTGGCGCGAGCGGGCCGGCGGCATGGCCGACCTCGCAACTGTCGGCGTAGTCAGCGTGATTGCGACGCCGATGGCATGGGAGCACCACTACGGCGTGATGCTGCCCATCTTCGTGTGGCTCTGGTTTGGCGTGTATCGAGCAGGAGCCGGGAGCGCGGGCAAGCTGGCGCTGGCGTTTGTGCTGATTGCGGACTTTTTGTCGCCATTCAACTTTCTGGCGGCCATCCCGGTGCTGAATGTGCTGCAGAGTTACATGTACTTCGGCGCGCTGCTGCTGCTGTGGATATTGATGCGCGACGCGCGGCCGCTGCGCACTGCTGCGGCCTAACAAGCGCTAAAGACGCGGCAGCCAGCGAGCAACGCGGTAGCAGTAGGCTTCGTAGTCCGCGCCGAACGTGCGGCGCAGCGTGGGCTCCTCGTAGAACAGCACGAAGAGACCAAAGGCGAGCAGGAAGATGCAGTCGTACCCCAGCAGGAATAGCGACCGGTAGAAGAGTGCGGCGCCAGCCAGGGCGAGCGCGGCGCCGAGGTACATGGGATTGCGGACAAAACGATATGGCCCGCGGACTACCAGCCGGCGCGGCGGGTCGAAGGGCGCAGGTGTGCCTTTGCCGATATGGACGAACGTGATGACGCACCATAGCGCCAGCAGTGAGCCGGCGGCGGCGACGATCATCCCCGCAATCTGCGGGGCGCCCATCGCGGCGGGACGGACGATGCCTGACCACAGCAGCGCGCGTGAGGGAAGATAGATGAGCAGGAATCCGACGAACAATGTGGCGTAGGTGATGGTGCGAAACAGAACGAACATGGCGGCCGACCTTCGGCTGATGCGGAGTGTAGCGCGCCGCCGGGCGTGCGTCAAAGAAATCGAGAGAGATGTGCGAAGGGGCGCGATGGGTTCGCGGCCGGCAGAACGAGAGCTATGGCGCCGGCGGTTCTTTGATCTGCTCCGACAGGTACCGCTCGTAGCCCAACTCCTCGATCTGGTGGAGCTGCGCTTCGAGCCAGTCCACATGGCCTTCCTCGTCGTGGAGCATCTTCTCAAACAGCTTCCTCGACGCGTTGTCGCCCTCCTCGCCGCAGACCGTGATGGACTTGTTGTAGGCGACCACCGCATCGAGCTCCAACTGCAACTGGCGCTCCAACTGCTGCTTGACGTGCAGGCCAATCTCGAGCTTCATTGGCTCGGTCATGCTGGGGGTGCCGTCGAGAAAAAGAATGCGCTCGATCAGCCCCTCGGCGTGAAGCATCTCGTCGATCGATTGCTTCTTGATGTACTTGGCGAGGCGCGAATACTTCCAGTTCTCCAGCATTTCGGCGTGCAGGAAGTATTGGTTGATGGCCAGCAGCTCGTCGCGCAGAGCTGCATTCAATTCCGCGATGACCTTCTTGTTTCCCTTCATAGACCCACGATGTTAGTGAACCCACCAACTGCCGTCAAGTGACGGAGCGGCAATGGAGTCCCGCTGCGAGGGGAGTTCAGGAGGGCGCGCCGCAGCTTACAGGATGTTGACGGCGCGCGCGGCCAGCAGCGCCACGGTGGCCAGCGAGATGAGCGACTGGATCATCATCAGCACCTTGGCCCAGCGGCTGAGCACCGGGCTGTCGGTGGGCGAAAACGCGGTGCTGGTGTTGAAGGCCAGAAACAGGTAATCGATGAAGCCGGGACTCCACTGGTCTTCGCCCATGGCGACCTGGGTCTCCTGACTCAGTGTCATCTGCGGAAACAGGAAGGCGCCGTCGGTGTGCTCGCCGCGTAGTTCGCGGGCATAGGGGCCACCGGCGTCCAGCCGCCAGTACCACGACGCGAAGACGAGAATGTTGGTGATCCAGAGTTCGCCGGCGGAAATGAGCAGCGCCAGTGGAGTCTCCCGGTGCGTGGGCAGCGCGTGGACGAGCAAGCAGAGGGACCAGGTCATGTCGGCTGTGACGACTGCGATGACGAAGTAGCCGAGGAACGTGGCGAGCTTGTGCTTCTCCAGATGCCCTGCCAGCCAATAGACGGCTGTCAGTACGCCGACCACGACCAGAAACAGCCAGTCGGGGCCGATGGCCAACTCGCGCGGAAGCGCCACGCGCAGCCCTCCCACCGCCAGCAATGCGACCATCGCATGCCAGCGCGGCTCCCGGCGGATTGCAGTTTGCGGCATTGGCGCATTCTAGAACGTTTGCCGCCAAGGCTGCCGCAAAAATGCGGTTACTTGCCAAGGTTCACGGGGTGACTAGCCTGCAATGACGACAGCGTAAGTTCCTTGGGATCCAATTCCCCGCTGTGGTCCTTGTCCAGCCGGTCGAACTCGGCTGACATGTAGTTCATCCATTCCTGCTTGGAGATCTTGCCGTTCTTGTTGGTATCCATCAGCAGCAGCAGTTGCTTGACCTGCGGTTCTCCGATGACCAGAACATTCGGAGATTTGGGAGATGCCGTTGTCATCTGCGGAGCCGCGGCCCCTACCGTCACACAGGTTCCCGCAAACAAGGCTATGAGCAACACGAAATTGATTCGACGCAACACGTTTCGCCTCCTGTCGTATAACCAACTGCCCGGAATTATAGGCCGAGCAGCCTGAGGAAGTTGAAACGCATAAGGAGTTTTCGGCGCAATGGATTTGCGTCCCACCCCCGCGATGACCGCCCCGGGTTTCGTGGTGAAGGCGGTCAGCGCGCGGCGTGGGCGGGCTCGGCGACGTTGAAGGTGAGGCCGCTCTTGGTGGCGTCGACGACGACGTGGTCGCCGTGACGGACGGTGCCGTTGAGGATTTTCGTGGCCAGCGGGTCCTGCACCAGGCGCTGGATGGCGCGTTTCAGCGGGCGGGCTCCGTACGCGCGGTCGTAGCCGGCCTTGAAGATGGCTTTGCGCGCGGCCGGCGTCAGGTCGATGGTGATCTTGCGATCGGCCAGCAGCTTCTCGAGGTCGACGAGACGGAGTTCGATGATGTGTTCGAGCTGCTTTTCGCCAAGCGGGTGGAAGACCACCACGTCGTCGATGCGGTTGAGGAATTCGGGGCGGAAGTGCTCGCGGAGCACGCCCATTACGCGCTCGCTGGCCTCGGCGAAGCCCTCTTCGCCCTCGGCCCATGCGGTGGCGAGCTGCGATGCTCCCAGGTTCGACGTCATGATCAGGACGGTATTCTTGAAGTCGACGGTGCGGCCCTTGGAGTCGGTCAGCCGGCCATCGTCGAGCACTTGCAGCAGAACGTTGAAGACGTCGCTGTGTGCCTTTTCGATCTCGTCGAAGAGGATGACAGCATACGGGCGGCGGCGGACGGCTTCGGTCAACTGGCCGCCTTCGTCGTAGCCGACGTAGCCGGGGGGCGCGCCGATCAGCCGCGCAACGGCGTGCTTCTCCATGTACTCGGACATGTCGATGCGGACCATGGCGGCCTCGTCGTCGAAGAGAAATTCGGCGAGGGCGCGGGCGGTTTCGGTTTTGCCAACGCCGGTAGGACCGAGGAAGATGAAGCTGCCGATGGGCTTTTTGGGATCGCTCAGGCCCGCGCGGCTGCGGCGAATCGCGTTGGCGACGACAGTAAGCGCTGCATCCTGACCCACAACGCGCTGGCGCAGACGGTCCTCCATCTGGACCAGCTTCGCCATTTCGCCTTCGAGCATCTTGGCGACCGGGATCCCGGTCCAGCGCGAGACCACCTTGGCGATATCTTCTTCGTCGACCTCTTCTTTCAACATGCGGTGCGCGGCTTTGCCGTCGGTGTTGGCGGATTCGGTGAGCTTGCGCAGCTCGGCTTCGGCCTTGGGGATTTCGCCGTACTGGAGTTCGGCGGCGCGCTGCAGATTGCCTTTGCGGGTGTTCTCCTCGGCTTCAAAGCGCAAGGTTTCAAGATGTGTTTTAAGCGCAGCGATCTTTCCGATTGCCCCGCGCTCCTGCTGCCAGCGCGCACGCAGGCCCTTGGCTTTTTCGCGGACCTCGGCCAGCTCTTTCTGCACTGCCTCCAGACGCTCGCGCGAGGCTTCGTCCTTTTCGCGCTTCAGGGCGGCCTGTTCGATTTCGAGATTCGTGGCCTGGCGTTCGAGGTCGTCGATTTCGGTGGGCACCGAGCCGATCTGGTTGGCCAACGCGGCGGCGGCTTCGTCGACCAGGTCGATGGCCTTGTCGGGCAGAAAGCGATCGGAGATGTAGCGGTGCGAAAGCGTGGCCGCGGCGACGATGGCGGAGTCCTTGATGCGCACCTTGTGATGCGACTCGTAGCGCTCGCGCAGGCCGCGCAGAATGTTGATGGTGTCCTCTATATTGGGCTCGCCCACGTAAACGATCTGGAAGCGGCGCTCGAGCGCGGCGTCCTTCTCTATATATTTGCGGTACTCGTTCAGCGTGGTTGCGCCGATGGCCCGCAGGCCGCCGCGGGCCAGCGCCGGCTTCAACATGTTGCTCGCGTCCATCGCTCCTTCGGCCGCGCCTGCGCCCACCAGAGTATGTAACTCATCGATGAACAAAATGATCTCGCCGTTGGAGTCTTCAATCTCCTTCAACAGGGCCTTGAGGCGGTCTTCGAACTCGCCGCGATACTTGGCGCCGGCGATCATGCTGGCGAGGTCGAGCGCGACCACGCGCTTGTCCTTCAGGATTTCGGGCACATCGCCGTGGATGATGCGGCGGGCGAGACCTTCGACGATGGCTGTTTTTCCAACGCCGGGCTCGCCAATCAGGACCGGATTGTTCTTCGTGCGCCGCGAAAGCACCTGGACCACACGGCGAATCTCCTCGTCGCGGCCGATGACGGGATCGAGCTTGCCCTTGCGCGCGAGGTCGGTCAGGTCTTTGCCGTATTTTTCCAGCGCCTGGAACTTGGCCTCGGGGTTCTGGTCGGTCACGCGCTGGTTTCCGCGCACACTGGTCAGCGCCTTCAGCACGGCGTCGTGGGTCGCACCCATGGCGGCCAGAGCGTCGCGGGTCGGATCACCTTTTGCTTCGGTCAGCGCGAGCAGCAGGTGCTCGGTGGATACGTAGTCGTCCTTGAAGTTTTCAGCCTCTTTGCCGGCGCGGTCGAGCACTTTGGTCAGAGCGTTCGACATGCCCGGTTGCGCGCCGCCGGAGACCTTGGGGAGCTTCGCGATCGCGGCGTTCGCGCCCTGCAGCAGTTCGTGCACGCGCACGCCCGCGCCTTCCAGCACCGGCAGCACCACCCCTTCGCGGTCTTCCAGCAGCGCCGCAAGCAGATGCATGGGCAGGACTTCCGGGTTGCCGTTCTCAGCGGCAGAGGACGCGGCGGCCTGGATCGCCTGCTGCGATTTAGCGGTCAGTTTTTCCCACTTGAATGCCATAACAGTACCAATCTACGCCTAGTCTTAGAAGTTATCTTAGTGTTAGATGCGCAGATAACGGCGAGGTTGCAGCGTAGACGCGCAGGCAATGGGTATGGGAGACCCCGCCCTCCGGCGGTCAGGCTGAAGGCATGGATGCAGCGTGACCGCGGGCACATGGCAGCGCCGGAGGCGGGGGTAGCATGGTGCGCGCATTCCTGTTGCACGAGGACCGGGGCCATGTCGTTTCGTCTGCTGCTTACCAAACTCACCTCCACGCTTGTAATTCTCTGCCTGTTCCCATGTACCCTTCAGGCTGCTTTACCGCGGCCTCTCCCATCCATGAGCGTGCAGGCGGTGCACGACACTGTCGCGCAGCTCGGAATCGGCAAAGGCGTCTATGCCCGGATCGCCAGTCCCGCGCCAGGTGGGGGGCTCCTGTTCACATTTGTGGGGGGCAAGATTGTCTCCTTTTCGGATAGGTCCGTCGACCTATCGGTGAAGAATGGGCGCACCGCTTCCGTGCAGACCTTCGCCTACAAGGATATCGACGAGCTCCACGCGGCGCCTGTGAGTGGGAAGCACGAGGCCCTGGCGCTGGCGATTGTCGGCGGCGCAGTCGCCGTCGCCCTCATCGCGATCTTCAAGAATCACCCCCCAGCGCAAGGTAGATAGTGAGGGGCTGGTAGGCTCCCGGCCTCTGCGATCACCCATAAGTTGCAGAAGAATCAATGCTTAGTCGGCGACAGTCGCCTCTATCATAGGGACACGAATCTCCCGTGGAGCCTACGCCCTTGCGCCTGAAATCCTGCCTCACCGCTTTTCTCCTCTCGGTTGTCTGCCTTGTTCCCCGCGCCGTTTTCGCCGACACGCTTACCCTCACCAGTACCAGCGGCGGCAGCACCGACGGCGTCGACGTCTACCCCTACAATTTCACTGTCACCGACGCCAGCGGGAACCAGACCGCCAACGTCTTTCTGTCCTGCCTCAACTTCAACCGGGAGATCACCTTCGGCGAGACCTGGGTGGTCGATCCGCTGGAGCTCTCCAGCGTCGATCCCAACGCGACCTACGACGGCGAGTCCGGCGCCAGCCTGCTGGAGGACGCGTGGCTCTTCAACCAGTACGGCACTGCCGCAGGCACCGACTCCGAGATCAATTTCGCGATCTGGAGCATCATGGACCCCGACGACATCAACGCGTCCGACCCCAGCTACAACGGCGCCAACGCGTTCGACGCAACCGCCCAGGCGCTCGCAGCCCAGGCCGTCGCCGAGGTGACGGGCTCGAATCCGCTGCCCTCCAGCTACTTCGCTATCGACCTCGCCTACCTGCCGGATCCCAGCGGTAGCGCCACCTGGACGGACGGCCAGCCGCAGATCTTCATGGCCGATCCGCCGGCTGAGACGCCGGAGCCGGGGAGTTTATTCCTGCTGGGGACTGGTTTCGGCGCGCTGGCCGTTGGCGTGGCCGCCACCAACCGGCGGCGCGCAGCCGAACTAAGTACCGCCGCCGCGTGGACCAGCACATCCGCGTCCTCGGACGAGGAATAAGCCGGCGTAGGATTCAAAGGCAAAGTGATAATCTTGCGGTATGGAGATCAGGCTTAGCCCTTGCCAGCGTGAATCGCTACAATCCGCTCGCACGCCGCGATGCGTGCGACTTGCGTAGGCGCGCGGACGTATACTCCCTGTCGAAGAAGAATCAGTGTTTTCCCAGGAGTGGTTGCCATGAAGTTTGCCCAGAAGCTTTGCTTCGTCTCGCTGTTGGTTCCGATGTCGATAACGCCGATCTTGTTGGCGCAGGATAAGGGGCCCGCGCAGCAGCCAGCCCAGCAGTCAGCCCAGAGACCCTGGCAACAAATCACATTTCCGTCGACGCGCGAGGTGGCGGCGAACTTCAAGTCCCCGCCGCGCGAGTATGGCGCCATCCAGCCGTTCCAAAGCTGGAACGGAACCGACCCGGCGGAGGTGCGGCAGCGCATCAGCCGCGATCTGGACCGGATGGCTGCGAATGGGATTTTCATCATCAATCTCTCGCCCGGCCGCCGCGATATGGCCCACGGCGAGCCGGCATATCTCTCGCCCGGCCACATGGACCAGGTGAAGTACACCGTCGCCGAGCTGGCCAAACGCAACATGCGCATGTGGATCCAGGACGAGAGCGACTACCCCAGCGGCTTTGCCGGCGGCTACATTACGGAGCGCTATCCGCAGCTTGGCATGCAGGACATCGTCTCCGACATTACGGTGCGCGTGCAGCCGGGCCAGACGCTGACCATGCCCATCCCGCCGGACACGCTGGCGATCTGGGCGACGGAGACGGATGCGCAAGGCGCGATCGAGAAGGTGATCCCGATCCCGGTGCCCGCGGACCTGCAATTGAAGTACCAGGCGCCCAACGAAGGCACCACGCCCAACGAGCCGCGCCATAGCTGGCAAGTGCAGTTTCTGCGCCACGTCTACCTCAGTTCGCCGACGCGCAACTTCAATCGCGCCGACGGCACGCGGGCCAAGGACGCGACCTACAGCATCATCGACTACCTCGATCCCAAGGCGACCGACGCATTTCTGCACACCGTGCACGAGACCTACTACGGTGCGGTGGGCGACCAGTTCGGCAAGATCGTGCTCGGCTTCTTCGGCGACGAGCCGGATTACTCGAGCGGCATTCCGTGGACGCCCAGGCTGCTCGAAGACTTCAAAGCGCAGAAGGGCTACGACCTGGCGCCGTACCTTCCCTCGTGGTTCGACCGCAAGCCGATCGACAAAGCCGACCTGGCGCGCGCCGATTACTACGATGTGTGGAGCGGCATCTTCCAGAACTCGTTCTTCGGCGAGCAGGCCAACTGGGCCAAGGCGCATAACGTCGAGTACCTGGTCCACCTGAATCACGAGGAGACTATGCTGGCGCTGGAACGCAGCGAGGGCGACTACTTCCGCGACGAGCGCTACGTCGAAGTTCCCGGCATCGACAACCTCAGCCAGCTCATCCCCAGCGCCGTGCACACGCCGGACGGGACATGGAACATTAACAACAACTTCCCCAAGCTGGCGAGTTCGGACGCGCATCTCTTCGGCAAGCCCAAGGTGTGGGCGGAAGAAGGCGGCGGCACCGGCATCGATGGCAAGTATCAGCTCGACTTCCAACTGGTGCGCGGCGTCAACGCGCTGCAGATCAGCGTGCTGCGCGGCGGGGGCGGGGGCCCCAATGCAAATCCGGGCGCGCCGCCACCGCCGGCTCCGCCCGAGGCCGCGATGATTGCGTGGTACGCCAATCGCGGCGGCTATCTGATGGCCATCGGACACCCGGCCGCGCAGGTTGGCCTCTACCATCCCGGCAACAGCATTTGGATGGGCGGCACCGCAGCAACCGAGGCCGACCAGAGCACCACCAAGCTCGGCTGGCAGCTCTTCGAGCACCAGGTGGACTGGGACTACTTCGACGAGCAGTCGTTGAGCTCGGTCGCCACGCTCGCAAACGGCGGCTTCACCAACCTCAGCGGGCAAACCTACAAGGCCATCGTGTTGCCATCGATGACGGTGATTACGCGGACCGGCCTCGACCGCCTGCGCGAGTTCGCGAAAGAAGGCGGCAAGGTCATCTTCGTCGGCAAGACGCCCTCGCTCATCCTCGACAAGACCTTCATGGATGCGAAGGAGAAGCCCGACCTCAGCTTCGCCACGCTGGTTGAGTCCTCGGGTGACATTACGCCCGCTGTGCTCGCCGCGCTGCCCAGGCCCGACGTCAAGCTGGACGCGGACTTCCCGCGCCTCACCTACACCCACCGCCAATGGACCGACGGCGATATGTACCTCTTCTTCAACGAGAGCAACAAGCCGGAGTCGCGCGTCGCCACCATCGCCGGCCACGGGGCTGCGCAAGGCTGGGACCTCGCGACCGGCGTGATCCATCCCATTGCAGGCGCATCCGCTGCGAACGGCGAAGTGAAGATTCCTCTCGTGCTCGCGCCGTACGAAGCAAAAGTGATCGTCGTCGGCCCGCTGCCGAAGGAGGCTGCGGCTGCGGAGCCATCGTTTGCCGCAGGCGCCACGCTGGCAGAACTGACCGGCGACTGGAGCCTGACCCTGAACGGCAAACCGATGACCACGGAGCTGAAGTCGTGGGAGGATCTGGGCACGAGCGGCTTTGCCGGGCCGGCCACCTACGAGAAGCACTTCACCGCAGACGCCGCGCCCAAGGGCAAGCGCGTTTACCTTGAGATCGCCGACGTGCACGACTACGCCAAGGTGACGCTCAACGGCAAGGAGCTGGGCGCGGCCGCATGGCAGCCGTATCGCTGGGACGTGACCGGCGCGCTGAAGAAGGGCGCGAATGATTTGGTGATCGAAGTGGATGCGCTGGCTACGGGCCGCGGCTTCGGCGGTGGTGCGCTGACTGCAGCATCGGCTGCGGCTGCGACACCCGCGCCCGGTTTGGCGACGGCCCCTCCCGCAGGCGCTGGTGCTGCCGCAGGTGCAGGTGCGCCGCCCGCCCCTGCCGGCACAGGCGGTGGCGGACGCGGAGGTCCGGCGGCGCCTGCGACCTCCGGCCTGCTCGGCAGCGTCAAGCTGGTCGCGTACTAGAGCCATGGCAGAAACAAGCCACTCAGCTCTGTTCCGCCAGACCCGGTGGCCGTTCATTTTGTGCGCGCTGCGTTAGTGCTCGGTCTCCGCGAACATGCTGTTGAGCATGGAAAAGGCTTCGGTCTCGTGGCCGTTGGCTGCGGCGTTGCGCAGGCGCAGGACATTCTGCACGCAGTTTTCATCGGCGTCCGTCGCGAGGATCTGCATGGTTTCGGCGATGAAGGCGTCCAACGGCATGGCGCGCGGATCGGTGGGCGTCTCGCCCATCAACTCGGTTGCAACCCACGGTGGAATGATCTCGATCACTTTGATCGCGGTGTCCTTGAGCTGGTACCGCAGCGACTGCGTGTAGGAGTGGATCGCCGCCTTGGTGGCGCAGTAGGTCGGCGTAAACGCCAGCGGGACAAACGCCAGCCCGGACGATACATTCAGGATGGTCGCGCGCGACTGCTTCAGCAGATGCGGAATCAGCGCGGCGTTCAGCCGGATCGGGCCCAGCAGGTTGGTGGCAACGATGGCTTCGGCATCGGGCACCTCGCCTTGCGTCAGCATCTCCGGGCGCATGATGCCGGCGTTGTTGAGCACGGCGTTCAGTCCGGGGAACTCCGCGATCAGCCTGGGTACAGCGGCGGTGATGCCGGCAGCGTCTGCCGTATCCAGCACGATGGACTTCATGCCGGGGTTCGCGGCAATGGCGGCGTCGAGGTTTGCCTTGCGCCGGCCGGCGATGATGACCTGGTTGCCGCGCTGGTGAAACTGCTCGGCCAGCGCGAGTCCGATGCCCGAGCCGCCGCCGGTGATGAGGATGGTGTTGCCGGTGAGATTCATGGGTGCCCCTTAACCTTTTGGTTGTCAGCAAAAACCGCCGACTTACGTAGAATAGATGAGGCTACAGCAACAGTAGATGAATGAAGGGTGAGGAAGATTCGAGCATGATGAGCGAAGTGCTGGCAATACAGGTGGAAGCCGCAGCCAAGTCGGCCGGGCTGGCGGTGGTGTCAACCGAGGCGGGCGAGAAGTACTCCGGCGGCGCGACGGCGAAGTTCGTGCTGGCGCTGGCCGCCGACCCGAAGAAGACGGAGCTTCTGGAACTGAGCGAGGGCTTCGAGTTTGGCCGCGCCGACCTGATGGAGGGCGTCAAGGCGTACCTGGCTGAATCCGCCAGGCGGCTGAAGAATCCGCGCCCGGACTGCTACGTTACGCTGCATGGACTGCCGCTGAGCTTTGGCCGCTTCGGCTGGCCGTTCCACGAGTCGACCTCGGGCGCGGACACCTCGCTGGTGCACGGTGAAGTGCGCTTGGAAGACGGCGGCGAAAGCGTGCTGCACGCGAAGGTTGCGGTGTCCATGACGGTGACCTTCCGCGACGTGGTGCCCGCGCCGGAGCAGCCTTTCGCCGAAGGCTTCATCTACAACGCGGTGCGCAAGACCATGGACCAGGGGCAACTGGAGCTGGTAAAGAGCGGCAACCGCCAGCCGGTGCCGTTGACCACGCGGTACTACAGCGCGAAGCAGAAGAAGTTTGTCTTCAACGACACCTCCGAGCAGCAGCGCAAGGACTTTCTCGCGGCCAAGCTCTACTGGCTCTCCGGCATTCTGGGCGCGGGCGAGCCGGTGTGGCTGCTGGACCCGCGCGACGCCCAGTATCTGGACACGACGCTGGATGAGCTGCGCGCAACGGCGGGAACATTGATGGCAGAGGGGTTGCTGCGGTTGGCCGCGGACGCGGGGTACGGCTCACCGACCGCCCGGCTGATGGAGCACCGCGAGGCCTACCAGGCGCAGTTGGCGCATACCCTGGAGTCGATCAAGCCCTCCTTCAACGAGGAGATGCGCTCCGGCTTGACTAATATGTGACCTTTTATGGCGCATAAGGATATGCACCAAAAAGGTTACAAATTGAAATTATGTAACAAAAAGTGACTTATATCACATACAGGCTTGCCAAATGTGACTAGGGTGGTGTAAGTTTCGTTTGGCTCGGGGCCCCGTATCGCCCCCTATAGCACTTTTTGAGGACACCATGAAGAAGCTAACCCGCATCGCAACCCCACTGATTGCAGTGGCGATTATGAGCAGCGTTCCTTTTATGACGCTGGCCCAGAATTCCCCCGCAGGGAATCAAACCCAAAACAACGCAACCCAGGACTGGAACACGCCGCCTCCGGGAACGGAGCAGGCGCAACAGGGCTTCAAGGACGGCATCCTGGCAGCACGGCTGGACACCCTGGCGAAGCGCAAGATCGACGCCAAGTCTTCGCACCTGTATCTGCATCCGCCGGTCAAGGGCGACGACGCAGTGGGTGCATACCGCTCGGCCTTCGAAGCCGGCTACAAAGCGGCGCTGAAGCACGGCGCGACCTCGTAAGCTGATCGGCGGCGAAGAGCACCATCGATGCTTTGAACAGGAGAACGAAAGAAAAGGGTCCCTTAAGGGACCCTTTTCGCTGCGCAAGAGTGCAAGCCGGGGGCTACCCTGGCTGCGCTCAAATGCCAAACGCTTTTGCGTATTGGACGCTGCCGTTGATGCCGATGAGGGCGCCGGGGCCGAGTTCGAGGGCCATATAAGACTCCGCAGGGAACGGGTTGGAGAGATGGAGGGCCTTCTCCACGGAAAACCCGAAGCGGGTGTAATACGTGGGATGGCCGAGCACGAGGACGGCTCGCTCGCCATCGCTGGCCAGCTTCTGCAAGCCATGTCGTATGAGGCGCGCGCCAATGCCGGACCGCTGATGTTGCGGCAGTACAGCCACGGGAGCCAAAGCCACGGCCGGAAAAGGACCATCGACAGTTTGGATCGACATTCTGCTGAAAAGGATGTGCCCCACGACTTGCCCCTCGTGCTCGGCCACAAACGAACGTAACACCATCCTCTCGGCGCGCAGTGCGTCAACCAGATCTGCCTCATCGCGACGGCCAAAGGCCACTTCGTTTACGGAACGAATCGCCGCCGTGTCTTCAGGCGATTCGCTGCGCACGGTCACGTAGCCACTAGCGGTCACATCCACATTTTACGAGGGCTCTCGTGCCCAGGTGCTGCCGCAACGACGAACTTTCCGCTGACGACAAGCTTTCCGCTATTGTGGGAGAAGACGGCCTTAGGCACGCGGAGGCAATTCGATGCTGGCGAGACGTTTGGCAACTACGGCGCTGGGCCTCGCGCTTGCGGCGGCAACTGCAATGGCGCAGGATGTGGGCGAGCGGCTGCCGGGCGCGACCCGCGTGGTGCGCCCGCCCGAGGCCCTCGTGGCCGGGCTGGTGCGGCGCGACGCGGATACGGTCGCCTTCACCGTTCCGGGCAGGCCGGGCGCGGAGCTGCTGGTACACGACTTCGACTTTAACGGCGATCCGGTCACCACCGACAAGGTGCATCTGCGCCAGGTTGCGCCGGGCGTAGTGGAGATTACCAGCGTCGCGTGGGAGGTGGGCTACTGGCGCTTTTACGTGCGCGATGCGGCCAGCTACTTCGGTCTGGGCGAGCGCTTCGATACGCTGGACCATGCGCACACGGTGGTGAAGAACCTCTCGACCGACAATGAAGGCGTCAAAGGCACCTCGAGTTACAAGCCCATTCCGTTCTTCCTGAGCACTACCGGCTACGGGTTCTGGCTGGACACCACCGGCGAGGCGTCGTTCGATCTGAACGCGACCGACAAGAACGAGATCGTCGTGGACGCCGCCACCGCCAAGCTGCGTATCGTGCTCTTCACTGGTCCGGAGTTCCCCGCCATCCTCGACCGCTTCACCGCGCAGGCGGGCCGCTCAATCCTGCCGCCGTACTGGGCGTTTGCGCCGTGGAAGGCGCGCGACTACCACCAGAACCAGGAGCAGGTCGAGGAGGACGTGGATCGCAACCGCGAGCTGGGACTGCCGGCCAGCGTCATCCTGATCGACTCGCCGTGGGAAGCGACCTATAACGATTACAAATTCAACCCAAAGCAGTTTGACGATGCGGCCGCGATGGTGAAGTACATCCACGCCCAGGGGTACAAGCTGGTGTTGTGGCACACGCCGTGGATCAATGTGAAGTCCGATCCGCCGAAGGAGGCCGGGTTCGCGGGCAAAATTGCACCGCTGGCGGAGAACTATCAATTCGCCGCGGACCAGAACCTGTTTGTGAAGAATCCCAACGGCAGCCCCTATGTGGGCCGCTGGTGGAAGGGCATGGGTTCGCTGATCGACTTCACCTACCCAAAGGCCAAGCAGTGGTGGCAGGACCAACTCCGCCAGGCGATCGCAGCCGGCGCGGACGGCTTCAAAGACGACGACGGCGAAGGCAACTTCTTCGGCGATGTGAAGTTCTCCGACGGCAGCGATGCGCGCGTGATGCGCGGCAAATATGCGGTGCTCTACAACAACGCCGTGGAAGAGCTGATCCAGAAGGACCTGAAGGGCAACGGCGTGCTGCTGGCGCGCAGCGTCACCGTGGGTGCGAATGGCATCGGCTTTCTGTGGGGCGGAGACAACGAGGCCAGCTTCTCGCCTCTGAACGGTCTGCCCACGGTGGTGACCGCGGGGCTGGGCGCGGGACTGAGCGGTATGCCGCTGTGGACCGCTGATCTGGGCGGTTATCTCGCAACTCCGGACACGCCCAACGCTCGCCTGCTGGAACGCTGGACGGAGTACGCGGCCTTCTCGCCGATCATGGAGGTGATGTCGTCGAAGAACATCGGCCCGTGGGACTTTGACGCAAATGGCCCGCCGGGCGCGCATGAGGCGCTCGATATTTATCGCAAGTATGCGGTGCTGCATATGAGTCTGTTCCCCTATCGCTATGCGGCGGCGCAGGAGGCCGCGCAGACGGGGATGCCGCTGATGCGTGCGCTGGTGCTCAACTATCAGGGCGACCCACAGGCTCGTTCAGTCCGGGATGAGTATCTCTTCGGGCCGGATTTTCTGGTCGCGCCGGTGGTCGATGCGGGCACCCAGCGGGCGGTGTATTTACCCGCGGGCAATTGGGTGAATTATTGGACGGGCGTGCCAACCTCAGGCGGCAAGGTGGTTGTCGCCGATGCGCCCGTGGATGTGATTCCGGTCTGGGTGCGCGCCGGCGCGGTGATCCCGAAGATCCCCGAAGACGTGATGACACTGGTGCCGCAGTCGGAAAGCGGCAACACCACGGTGAAGTCGCTGGACGATCGCAGGGTATACGAGGTGATCGGGGCTGGCTCAGGTGACGCGAAGCTCACTGACTTTGAAGGCCGCACCATCGTGCGCGCCGGCCGCTCGCTGAAGATTACCGGCAACTCGGCCGCACACGTCATTGTGCGCTGGCGCTTCGGCACGGTGACGAGCGCTACGGTGAACGGAGCCCCGGCGAAGGTTTGGCTGGACGTTCCTGATGATAGTCCGTACATCGAATTCGACCACGCGGCCGAAAGCCTGGTGGCCTGGCGGTAGGCGCGGGGCAGCTTCACTTTCGCCGGGCTGATGCCTCGGGATACCTTTGGGGACCTCAGGCGGCGCTTTCCCGCACTGCCTTGTGCGCCAGGTGGTTGGCCCGGTTGGTATGCACCAGATCGTAGATCCGCGCATGCCCTTCGGTCCGCTGCAGGGGAAAGCACGGACAGAATCGCCACCCTTCTTCAGCCATGCGCGGAGCTATTAGTTCGGCCAGGGCGTCGCGTCGTTGGGCGTGCTCCTGCATTCCTGAAATCTGTTTGAGGCTATCGAATACTGCGTCGCACACCTCATCCGGAACGTTGCCGCAACTGTCACCGAGACAACTCTGCATCGTCTCCATCGGGTCCTTTCCCATGGCTGAATCCTTTCCGTTTCGGAGGTTGGCGGGACGCCACCAGAATAGAGAGATTCGGCCGGCCCGTCTGAGCAGAATTGCTCACAGGCACAAGAACAGCGCTCGACTCCAATGGGCCCTGGGAGTGATGCGCAGCGATGGTGGTTAGGTCAGGCCGCCCGCTCCCGCGCTGCCTTGTGCGCCAGGTGGTTGGCCCGGTTGGTATGCACCAGATCGTAGATCCGCGCATGCTGCTCCGTGCGCAAGAGTGGAAAGCAATGGCAGAATCTCCAGCCTTCCGTCGCCATGCGCGGAGCCAGCCATTCGGCGCGGGCGTCGCGTACCTGATACGGGTCATCGCCTCCAGGAATCTGCCGGAGACTGTCCCACACGGCGTCGCATACCTCATCGGGCACACAGTCGCAGCTTTCTCCGGAACAGGTCTGCATCGTCTTCATGGGGTCTGGTTGCATGATTGGCGGGTCCGGTGCCATAGCGGAATCCTTTCGTTTGCGGAGTGGGTTTGGCCAAAAAAGTAGCCTATGCCTGGCCGCTCGGCCTGTCTGTTCAAAATTGAACAAGAAGGCAAAAGGATCGGTGTGGGATTGCGTCGTGGAAAAGCAAGGCCCGCTGCTGGCTCTCTGCGGGAACGGTCAACAAAGGAACGGCAAAGCCAACGTACCGGCAGGCTTAACGCCGGTTCAGGCCCAGCAGCGACAGGAAGAAGCTGGCGAAGATTGCCTCCACGCCCAGCATGAAGAGTGCCGCCGATGGCAGCGTGAGCCGCAGCATGCGCGTGGGCGACAGGTTTCCGAAGCCCGCCGCGTGCCACAGGAAGATGGCGTAGACGAAGATTCCAGCGCCCAGCAGTAGCAGCAGGCAGCCAAACAGCAGGCCGGTCTCCAGCGTGATGTATTTGAAGAGGCGCTCCAACGCGGGGTTGGGTGGCAGAAACCCCTCCTGCGTCCCGAACACCTTGGCCGACACGGCGAACACCGTGATGTGCGCGCCGATCAGCACCAGGCCCAGCGCGTAGGTCAATGTGTCCACATCGAAGGTGAAGTGGCCAAGCGTCACCGGCCCGGGCAGCAGCAGCGCCGACGCGATCAGGCCGACTACCAGCGCCGCGAGGCCGGGGTAAAAGAACAGCCAGCGCGGGCTGTAGAGCAGCAGGAAGCGCAGATGCCGCCAGCCGTCGCGCCAGGAGCGCAGGTGGGGCGGGCGCGAGCGGCCGTCGGGCGAGAGCGTCGTCGGCACCTCGGTCATGCGCAGGCCGGCGAGCGACGCCTTCACCACCATCTCCGACGCGAACTCCATCCCCGTCGTGCGTAGGTTCAACCGCAGGATCGCGTCGCGACGGAAGGCGCGCAGGCCGCAGTGGAAGTCGCGCACCGGGATGCGGAAGAAGATACGGCCCGCGGCGGAGAGCACCGGGTTGCCGAGATACTTGTGCAGCGGCGGCATGGCGCCGGGCTCGATCCCGCCGGCGAAGCGGTTGCCCATCACCAGGTCGTAGCCTTCGTCCAGTTTGGGCAGAAAGCGCGGCAGATGCTCGAAGTGGTAGCTGGCGTCGGCGTCGGCCATCATTACGTATTTGCCACGCGCGGCTTCGATGCCCGCGATCAGCGCCGCGCCGTAGCCTCGGGTGGACACATTGACCACGCGCGCGCCCTCCGCCGCGGCAATCTCCAACGACCCGTCGACCGACCCGTTGTCCGCAACCAGCACCTCGCCGCGAACGCCGGAGTCGTGGATCGCCTGGGCAGCCTGGCGAACGCAGATGGCGAGAGTCTCGGCCTCATTCAGGCAGGGCATGAGGATGGTGAGGTCGAGATCGGGCATGGGGAGATGGTAGCAAAGTTGCAGGTTGCAGGTTGCTAGTTGCGAGTTAGATGCAAGCCGAGTCGAGTATCTCTTTCCTACAACCTGCAACTGGCAACCTGCAACTGCTTCACTTCAGCGGCAGCGCGTAAAAGGTGGTGTCTCCGAGCTGGCGCCAGTTGCGAAAGAAGGGATCGGAGTCACTGACGCGCGCGCGGTCGAAATCGCCCACCAGCACCTTGGCCCCCTGGCCGCGAACGGCGGCGATCGCCAGCTCGCGGTTGGGCAGATTGGCGAGGAACGGATAAAGCGGCGTGTCCTTGTCGTAGATCTCGGTGAGCACGCGGACCCCCGCCCGGCGCGCCCAGTAAACATCACGCACGCACGCGACGGTGCCGACGCAGGCGACGCTGTCGCCGGGACGCACGCCCATTTCGCTCAACGCCTGGGCTGCGCCGTTCATCTTCGCGCTGAACCAGCCGCCCGGATAGCCGAGCAGGGCAAGTTGACGGCGGTCCTCGAGGACGGTGCGCAGCGATTCGCCCGCAGCCAGCAGCGCCAGCAGCAGAACCAACACCGAGGCGAGCGACGGCAGATTCGAGATTCGGGATTTCATCGCCGGCGTGCGCAGCATGGCGAACACGGAGAGGATGATCGCCAGATAGGCGACGGTGACATAGCGCTCCTCCGTATTGACGAGCGCGTAGATGCCCCAGATAGCGACGCCCAGCAGTACCGGCACCAGCCAGAAGGCGTTAGCTCCGGGCCTCCACTCGAACTCCACGCGCGCGCCGAGCACCAGCAGCAGCGCGAGCAGGAGCAGCGCTTCGGGATGGTTAATCAGGTAACGGACTACCAGGGCGCAGTTGCGCGCGACGTGCGGGAGGTCGTCGCGCAGGCGGAAATGCGGCTTGATCCGGTCGTTCCAGTAAGTCGCGTCGAACCAATCGGGATAGGTGCCGTATGGCAGTTCGGCATAGCTGAGGACCTGCGGCGAACGCAGCAGTTCGCGCTCGGGGTGCTTCAGGTCGACTTGGGCCGAGCCGAACTGCGAGGTCATGTACGGCTGCAGATGCATCTTCTCCGTGCCGCCGACCAGCCATGCGTAATTCAGCGAGCCGGAGTCGCCGAAGTCGAAGCGGCCATGCTGCCGCGACAGCGCGGCGACGTATGGCCCGGCAACGGCGGCGAAGCAGACCAGCGCCACCAGCGCCGCGGGAACCACCCGCAAGGCTTTGTGCTGGAGCCACAGCCAACGAAATACCACCAGCATCGCGATGCACAGAAGCGCGAGAACGAACGCAAAGGATTTCGTCAGGTATGCGCAGCCCAGCGCGGCGCCCATCAGCGCAGCGTAGCGCACCCGGCCGGTCGCAAGATGCCGCAGCAGCGCCGTCAGCGCGAACAGCAGAAGAGCCTGCAGCAGCGCGTCCGGCCGCACCTTGCCCAGCGACAGTTCGCGCTGGGTCGCGATCACCAGCAGCGCCAGGCCGAGATAACGCAGCGCATAGCGATCCAGCAAGTAGTTCGTTGCACGTTCTCCGTTGTTCGTTGTACGGAGAGGCTCCTTTGCCGCTTCGAACGTAGAACGGTCAACGGAGAACGTAGAACGGAGAGCGCAGAGCGCCTCGGTAAAACCGACCACCGCCGCCATCCCCAGCAGGAAGATGCCGAAGTTGACGAAGTAATACGCGCGCAGCTCGGTCGCCGGCGTCGCGTGGAACAGCGTGTGGCCAAGCGCCAGGAACGCCGGATACATGGGGTGCCAATAGCCGTTGACGATGCCCGCCCACTGGTGTGCGCGCAGGTAGTCGCCGATGTCCATGTAGGCCACCGCGTCGCCGTCGATCTGGTAGCTGTCGTAGAGCGCGTAGCCGAACGTGACCAGCGCGGCCAGCACGCAGTAGACCGGGAAGAAGCGCCGCAGCAGGGTGGAGAGTGGAGATGCGTCTTCGCGGGCGTTGCTGCGCGGGCCCGAATCCGCCTGGGCTGGGTTCACCTGCGACGCTGCTTCCATGGGTTGATTATCGCCGAAGTTGATGCAGAATTGAGGGATAGAGATTATGATTGCGATCTGCTTTGAATCGTTACCAGAAGCGTTGACCAGAAGTTCGAATGGAGGAAAGTCATGTCGATCAAGTCAATTCTCAGCGCCGGAACTGTGCTTCTGCTGCTAGGGTCCGTTGCTTCTGCCTACGGGCAGGGTGACCAAAAGGGCGAACAGCGGCCGGCGCAATCGCAGGCCGCCCCGCAACAGGCAGGCCAGTCGCGCGGGCTGACGGCGCCGTCACAGGCGCCGCATAACCAACTGGCCGCCCCGCAACAGGCAGGCCAGACGCGCGGGCTGACGCCGCCGTCGCAGGCGCCGCATAACCAACTGGCCGCCCCGCAGCAGGGCGGGCAGACGCGCGGGCTGACGCGCGGGCTGACGCAACAGCCACAAGCCGCCCCGCAGCCGACGTCCAAGCCTGCACCCACTACAACGCAACGCAGTCAGCCGGCCTACGGCGCTGCCTATCACGGAGGCGTCAAGGCGACCGCGCCCACCAACGGCGGCGTTCACCCCAGCGGCGTCCCGCAAGCGCAGGCGCAGGCGCGCAGCGGCTTCCTGCAATCGCGCGGCAACTGGAGCACCGACCACCGCACCTGGCAGCAACGCGGCGGTTATACCGGCTACCGCATTCCGGACAATCGCTTCAGCCTGTACTTCGGCACCGGCCACTTCTTCCACATTGGCAGTCTTCCGCTGCTCTTTGTCGGCGGCTACCCGCGCTTTCAGTACGATGGCTACTGGGTCACGTTGATGGACCCCTGGCCGGACACGTGGCCTCCGCTATGGTACGAAACTGACAACGTCTACATCGATTGGGGTGGCGACGGCTACTACCTCTACGACACCAACTACCCCGGCATCGGCATCGCCGTCCAGATCTCGTTCTGAGCGGGGAACGCGAGGCGCACGGACTGCTGCGCGAACGGTAGCCCCGCGTCTCCGCGACCAGTGCCGGGCTTTTCGCGCTTGACAAATTTCGGCCCGCAGCTTACTTTGCAATACAAAGTGAGTTGGGCATGAACGACCTCAACCGAGCCCTTGGCGACATCAGCAGCATCCGCAGGCAGATGGCCCGCAGCACGGAGTTCCACGGCTACGGGCCGGCGACCCTGGCCGCTACAGGGGTCCTGGCTGTTGCGGCCGCGGAAGTCCAGGCGCACTGGGTGCTCTATCCCCGGCACCACCCTTTCCAATACCTCTGCGTCTGGATTTCGACGGCCATCCTCTCCGCCGCGCTGATCGGCGCTCAGATGTTTACTCGCACCCGCCGCATTCACTCCGGTCTGGCCGATGAAATGATTCTTTTGGCGGTCGAACAGTTTCTGCCCTCCGCCGCTGCCGGCGCGCTGGTCGCCTTCGTGCTCGCGCGCTTCGTACCGGAAGAGCTCTGGATGCTTCCCGGACTCTGGCAGGTTATCTTTGGCCTGGGCGTTTTCGCCTCGTGCCGTTTCCTGCCGCGACCTATCGCTCTGGCCGGCGTGTGGTACCTGCTCACCGGACTCTTCTGCATCCGTCTCGCCAACGGCCGCGCGCTCTCGCCGTGGGCCATGGGCATTCCCTACGCTGTGGGCCAACTGCTGGTCGCCGGAATTCTCCTCTACTGCACCAGGGAGGGCCGCGATGAGCGCTAAGACGAGCGCTAAGCTCGCTGGCAAGGAAGGCCGCTTCGCCTACGCAGGCCTCGACCGCGTGATTCACGAGCGCGCCCGTCTCAGCGTGCTGACGTCGCTGATCACGCACCCCCGCGGACTTACCTTCGGCGAGCTCAAAGATCTCTGCGCGCTCACCGACGGCAACCTGAGCCGGCATCTGCGCGTTCTGGAGAAGGCGAAGCTGGTGGAGATTCTGAAGGGGCATGAGCGCAACCGCCCGCAAACGGTTTGCCGCATTACGCAGTCCGGCCGCCGCCGCTACCTGGAGTATCTCGCCACGCTGGAGCAGGTAGTGAAAGACGCCGCAAAAGGGACCGAAGAGGAACCCGCATCCAACTTGGCCCGCGGACTGGCGCCCGCGCGGGCCTGATTTTTTTGTGTAATAACTTTGCAGTGCAAAGTGAATTGCGAATGGAGGAATCAAAGTGAACGACTTCTTTTCAATCCTGCAATCGGACCCGCCCAACAAAATCAAAACTCGATCCATGGGCCTGAAACTCATCGTCGTCTGTGGGCTCGCCCTGTTCATGACCATTCCGGCACTCTTTGTCAGCGGATTGGTGGACGACCGAACCCAGCGAGCCGGAGAGGTTGTCGGAGAGGTGAGCCGCGATGTGGGCGGCCAGCAGACCTTCCTTGGTCCGACCCTCGCCATTCCCTACACCATCCCTGCGCAGTCCAAGAATGCCTCCGCGGAGCGCGGTACCTACCTGGTATTCCCCGCACAGGCATCGGCTGAGGTGAAGACCACGACCGAAGAGCTGCACCGGTCGCTGTTCAAGGTGCCCGTGTTTCACGCGGACCTGACGCTCGATGCGACGTTCGATTTGACTGGGGTGCCTGCCGCGCTGCCGCCGGGCGCTGAGCTCGACTGGAGCCGCGCCGAGATTGTGGTGGGTGTGAGCGATGCGCGCGGAGCTAAGGCGGACGCCACGTTGTCCGCAGACGGAAAGACATCAACCCTCGTCCCCGCCGCAATCTCGCAGGACCTATCCATCGGTGGGGAGCCGAACCAGCTCGTGAAGCTGACGCTGTTTGGCGCGAATGCCAGCGGTCTGGCGAAACCGGATGCGCGGTTCAGCGTCTCGTCTGCGCTGAAGTTTTCCGGCGCGCAGCGGCTGGCCGTGCTTGCCTACGGCAAAACGACGCAGATGTCGATGCAGGGCGATTGGCCGAACCCGGGATTCGATGGCGGCTTTCTGCCCGTCGACCGAACCGTATCCAACAGCGGCTTCACCGCGCAATGGTCGGTGCCCTTCATCGCCCGCGGTGTGCGCGCGGAGGGAATGGGCAGCTACGTGGCCGGGCTCGACGCAACCGCTCTTGGCGTGTCCTTCGTCGAGGTGGCCGACCCCTATCAATCCGTCAACCGGTCGCTCAAATACGCGCTGCTCTTTGTCGGCCTTATCTTCCTCTCCTATTTCGTCTTTGAGGTTTCCACCGGCAAGCGCGTGCATCCGGCGCAGTACATTCTGGTGGGCATCGCGCAGATCATCTTCTACCTGCTGCTGCTCTCGCTGGCGGAACGAGTCGGCTTCGACTGGGGCTTCCTGCTGGCGGGCACCGCTACCGTCACGCTGCTCTCGGCCAATGCCGGATGGATCTTCTCCAGCCGCCGGCAGGGATGGAAGGCCACGGCCATCTTCACCCTGCTCTACGCGCTGATCTACATGTTGCTGCGGCTGGAAGACAACGCGCTGCTGGTCGGCGCAATCGCCAGCTTCCTCGCTATCACAGTCGCCATGTACTTCACGCGCACCATCGACTGGTACAGCTCGCTCCCGGCGCCCCGCGGCAGCGAACCACCGCCGCCACCACCTCCAGTCCCCAAGGGCGCGGCATAGAATGGCCCAAACAAAAGGCCCACAGCTCATCGGTTGCGTCTGCAGCCAGACAAACTGTGACCATAATCACACGTCCCTGTCTCAGGTAACACCTTCAGGGGATTGGAGTTACCTAATAAACTGTCTATTTTTGGAACAGTCGCAAAGGACCGCAAGTCAAGGGTGCCGCACGCATGCGAACTGAAAGAGGAAAGTGATGGAGATG
Organism: Acidobacteriaceae bacterium; assembly: GCA_049509035.1. Lineage (GTDB taxonomy): Bacteria > Acidobacteriota > Terriglobia > Terriglobales > Acidobacteriaceae > Edaphobacter. The sequence continues at coordinate 130,358 of JBELAH010000008.1, read as the reverse complement.
TTGAAGAAGTTTGTTGCTGACGACTCCGGTCAGGATCTCATCGAATACGCCCTGGTCGCCGCTCTTGTGGGTCTGGGCGCGGTCGCATCCATGAGGGGCCTCGCCAACTCCCTCGACAACGCCTTCAATGGCGTGGGCAACGCGCTTACCAACTCCGTCGCCTGACGGCAGGCGCCAACCCTTCCTGTCATCCGAGCTGTCTCGACGGGGAATCAACCCGCAGGCTAGGCTCTTCGCGGATGGTTACCAGGTGAGCAGGGCGCTGCTCGGCAGACCCGCAGGCTGCCGGGCGAGTATCCTGCTCGCCAATCCTCCCGGTCGCGTGGCGAACCCGGCTGGGTTCGAACGCGCTCGTCTCGCAGCGCGCATTTTCCCGCGTGCTGCGCCCACAAAAAAGACCCACATTCCGGGCGTCGGAGTGTGGGTCCTATTTGTAACCACCGATGATGTAAATCCCTGATTCAAGCCACTGAAACAGTTACACGTCCTTCACGCCATCCACAAACGCCTTCAGTTTGCGGCTGCGGCTGGGGTGGCGCAGCTTGCGCAGCGCCTTGGCTTCAATTTGGCGGATGCGCTCGCGCGTCACCTGGAAGCTCTGGCCAACCTCCTCCAGCGTGTGCTCCGAGCCGTCTTCCAGGCCGAACCGCATCTTGATCACGCGCTCTTCCCGCGGGGTCAACGTGCGCAGCACCTGCGACGTGTACTCCTTCAGGTTCACCGCGATCACCGCGTCTGCCGGGCTCACCGCCATGCGGTCTTCGATGAAGTCCCCAAGGTGCGAGTCTTCCTCTTCGCCGATGGGCGTCTCCAGCGAGATGGGCTCCTGCGCGATCTTCAGCACCTTGCGCACCTTGGCCACGGGGATGTCCATGCGCCGCGCAATCTCTTCGCTTGACGCCTCGCGGCCCAACTCCTGCACCAGTTGCCGGCTGGTCCGAATCAGCTTGTTGATGGTCTCGATCATGTGCACCGGGATGCGAATGGTGCGCGCCTGATCCGCGATGGCCCGCGTAATCGCCTGGCGGATCCACCACGTTGCGTAGGTCGAGAATTTGTAACCGCGGCGGTACTCGAACTTGTCCACCGCCTTCATCAGGCCGATGTTGCCTTCCTGGATCAGGTCGAGGAACTGCAAGCCGCGGTTGGTGTACTTCTTCGCGATCGACACCACCAGCCGCAGGTTGGCCTCGATCAGCTCCCGCTTGGCGCGCTCTGCGTCCATGTCGCCCTGGATCATCTCGCGCTGCGTGCGCTTCAGGTCGGCGATGGAGATGCCGGCGTCGGCCTCGATCCGCTCAAGATCGGTCCGGCAGTTCTTTTGCTGCCTGCGATACTCCTTGCGCAGCTCTTCGCTCTTCGACGCCTCGAACTTCACCTCCAGCGACTTGATCTGCCGCTCCAGCGTGCGCATGGCATCGACGGTCTTGTTGACCTTGTCCAGCAGCCGCTTCTTTTCGGCGTTGGTGTATTTCAGTTCGCGGATGATGCGGTTGACATAGACGTGCTCGCGCCCGATCAGCCAGCGGTGCTTGCGCGCGTCGCGGGCCTTGGCCTTGGCGTCCTTGCCGTGCGGCGTGGCCAGCTTCTCTTCCAGCAGCACCAGCTTCTTCTGGTGTTTCACAATCACGTCGATGCGGCCCACGGTGGAGCGCACCCGCGCCTGCAAGATCTCCTCCGTTAGCTCCTCTTCGTCGAAGGTGACGACTTCCTTGATGTTGCGCACGCCGCGGCGCAGGTCCTCGCCCAGGCCCACGATCTCGCGAATAACAATCGGCGAGCGCGAGATGGCCTTCATCACGCGGTTCTGGCCGCGCTCAATCCGCTTCGCAATTTCAACTTCGCCCTCGCGCGTCAGCAGCGGGACGGTGCCCATCTCGCGCAGGTACATGCGCACCGGGTCATTGGTCTTCTCCAGCGTGCCGGGCGAGAGGTCCAGCTCAACATCCTCGGACTCCTCACCGGCCTCGGGCTCGTACTTCTCGCCGCGCGCCTCGCCGGAGAGCACATCGATGCCCTGGGTGTTGATGGTGGTCATCAGGTCATCGAGCTCGTCCGGAGACGTGATTTCTCCCGGTAGCAGGTCGTTGACCTCGCCAAACGTGAGATAGCCCTTCTCTTTTCCGGTGTCGATGAGCTTCTCTATATCTTCTTCGTACTTGTCGATTTCTTCAGCCACGGCTTTGCGCACTCCTGCCTCAAAATTTTTGTGGGGCCGCCAGGGGAATCAGGCGGACAAGTCCCTTGGTTGTTTCGTAGTGTGCAGGGAGTAGATGCGGTGTCGACCGCGGTGGCAAGCCCGATAACCTTGGCAAGGTCAGGGCATTCAAAGGCACACGTCCCCAGCAGATACTAACCTACCACATTTATTTGACGGTTACGAGGCCGAAAAGATTCGCAACTGTGGCAGTTTTGCAACACCCGGATACCAAGGCGACGTCGCGACCGTGCCAACTTGGAATCGACTGGTAAGCTGCTGATTTATATGGGCTCCGCCATCCTGAACACAGCCTCCCGCGGCCTCATTGCGGACGGCGCAGTCGAAGAGCCTGTCCTGAGCTCGCGAAGGAACCCGCCACCCACCTCATTACGACCAGATTCTTGACCCTTTCGGGCGATAAACTCCCCGTCTCAACCTGCAACCTCCAACCTGCAACTACCCTTTCCCCCGCGCCTCCAGAAACGACTCAAGAATCAGCACGGCCGCCACCTGGTCGATGATGCGCTTGCGCTCCATTCTCTGGCCGCGGGTGCTTCGCCCGGCCGCTCCCCGCCGGCCGTGTCCGCTCTCGTCCAGCAACTGGTGCGCCTCCCACGTGGTCAGCCGCTCGTCGACGAGATGCACGGGGATGCCGAACTCCGCGCGCAGTTGCTCTGCGAACTCCTGGGCCTTCTTCGCCCGCGGCCCCACCTCGCCGGACATATTCAGCGGATTTCCCACCACTGCCTCGGTCACCCCATGCTTGCGCAGCAGCCGCCCAATCGACTTCAGGTCCGCCCGCGGCGTCTTCCGATACAGCGTCAGCAGCGGCTGCGCCGTGTACCCCAGCGCATCCGTCACGGCAATGCCGATCCGCTTGTCCCCCACATCGAACGCCGCGATGCGATTAGGTAGGCTATTCAGGAGGGTATCCATATCCGCGCAGGCGTTTCCTGCAGATCTCAATCTCTTCCGCGGTGAACAGCGGATGCCACTTCGTTTCCTCCAGGATCACCGCCTCCACCGTCAGGTCCAGGCGTTTCCGTTCCCACAGCGAGTTGAATCCCGGAGCGACCGCAGGAGAGTGAATGAACTTGCGCGCCGTTTCCAGACCGCCCAGCTCGCGCAGCATGGAGGCAAACAATGGAGCGCTGTATCTGGCTTCGATCTTCCCGGCCCGGTAGACCTCTTGCATTCGCTTGTCGAATTCGTCTTCCAGCATGTCAGCCTCCAGGGACTGCATGGCCCTAAGTCTGCCCAGCCTCAATCGCCAGCGCAACCCGCAGCATGGTCTCCTCGTCGAAGTGCCGGCCCATCACCTGCACGCCGATGGGCAGTCCCGCCCAGGTCTGGCCGCACGGCACGCTGATGCCGCAAATCCCCGCCAGGCTGGCCGCAACCGAGTAGATGTCCTCAAGATACATCTGCACCGGGTCGTCGGTCTTTTCACCCAGTTTAAAAGCCGGCGTCGGTGTAATCGGCGACACGATCGCGTCCACCTGCCCAAACGCCGCCAGAAAGTCCCGCGTCAGCAAGGTCCGAACCTGCTGCGCCTTGCGGTAGTACGCATCGTAGTACCCGGCCGAGAGCGCGTACGTCCCCAGCAAAATCCTGCGCTTCACCTCCGCGCCAAAGCCCCGGTCGCGAGTCTCGCGATACATCTCCGAAAGCGTCTCGGTTCCCCCGCCCGCCCGGAAGCCGAAGCGCACGCCATCGAACCGCGACAAATTAGCCGAAGCCTCCGCCGTCGCAATCACGTAATACGTCGGAATCGCATACTTCGTATGCGGCAGGCTGATCTTCTTAATCTCGCAGCCAGCCGCCTTCAGCCCATCCAGCGCCTTTTCAATCGCCGCGCGAATCTCCGCATTCAGACCCTCGCCGAAGTACTCCTCCGGCACGCCGATTTTCAGTCCTTGCACCGGCTTCTCCAGCGCGCCCACGTAGTCGCCCACCGGCCGGTCGGAGCTGGTTGCGTCCTTCACATCCTTGCCCGCCAGCACGCTCAGCATGGTCGCGGCATCGCGCACGTTGGTGGCAAACGGCCCCACCCGGTCCAGCGATGACGCAAACGCGATCAGCCCATAGCGCGAGACGCGCCCATACGTCGGCAGCACGCCCACCACCCCGCAAAACGCGGCAGGTTGACGAATGGATCCGCCCGTGTCCGACCCCAGAGTCGCCACCGCAAACCCCGCCGCGACTGCCGCGGCACTTCCGCCGCTCGACCCGCCCGGCACGCGGTCCAGCGCCCGCGGGTTCAGCACCGGGCCGTACGCGGAATTCTCATTCGACGAGCCCATCGCGAACTCGTCGCAGTTCAGCTTGCCCAGCAGCACCGCGCCCGCCGCCTCCAGCCGCTGCACCGCAGTCGCATCGTACGGCGGCATGTAGCCCTCAAGGATCTTCGATCCCGCGGTCGCCGGCGAGCCCTGCATCACCAGCACGTCCTTGATGCCCACCGGCGCTCCCGCCAGCGCCGGCAGCGCCTCGCCCTTGGCGGCCATTGCGTCGATCTTCGCAGCCTGCTTGAGCGCGCGCTCTTTGCTCAGCGCCAGAAAGCTGTGAATGTTCTTACCACCCGGCCCATCCTCGGCCGAAATCCTCGCGTAGTGCTGCTCGGCCACCGCCGTCGCCGTAGCCGCCCCACCCGCAACCCCCGCCCTCACCTCATCAATCGTCACTGCAACCCCTCGAACCTCGAACCTTGAACCTATCTTTCAATCACCTTAGGCACCTTGAAGAATCGCCCATCCGTCTCCGGCGCCGCCGCCATCACTGCCTTGCGGTCCAATGACGGTCGCAGCTCGTCCGCGCGCAGGGTCGCCCCGGTGCGCACTGGCTCCACGCCCAGCATCTCGCCAACTTGTGCCATCGCCGGAACGCCTTTGGTGTCCACTTCGTTCAACTGCGCCACGTGACCCAGGATCGCGTTCAGGTCGCGCTGCATGCGCGGCACCTCTTCGGCGGTCAGGTCCAGGTTCGCCAGCTCCGCCACGCGCAGCACATCTTGCTCGGTTACGCTTCCAGCTTCCGCCATCATGACCTCACGATAAAGAAAGGCTTAACACCGATGAACACCGATGTAACCGATCTAAACACTCCTCTTTATGTCCTTGAATCGGTTTCCTCGGTGTTCATCGGTGTTAAGCCTCTTCTCCAGTTCAAACTCGATGCCCGTCACCGGCACGCCTGCGATCTTCCTGAGATCGCGCTCCAGCACGCTGCGCAGCGAGATCATCTGGCGCAGCCACACCGCGTCGGCCACCTCGATCCGCACCACGCCCGCGGCATAGCTCACCACGCGTCCATGCTCGGCCATCGCCGAGCCGCAAGCGACCGTCCATGCCGCCGCCAGCCGGTCCTCTTCACCGATGCCGCGCAGACTCTCGGCCAGCGCACCGCGCAACACATCTCTCATCGCTTCCATGCTGCACCGCCTTGCCGCACCGCAATCTCATGCGATTCGCTACTTCTGTCCACCGCCGCCTTTGATGGTGCCGGGATTCTTCCTCACCGGGAACCTGTACACAACCCCACCGGAGATGGCGAAGAACTCACGTTCTTCGTTGCCAAAGTGCTCAAGGATCAGGTCCGGCGACAGCCGAATCGCCCAGTTCTTCGACCGGTTGAAGTCGATGCTGCCGCCCAGCGCGAACAGCGGCGCCGAGTGATCGCAATACAGGCCCACGCCGGCATCGACGGAGCCTCCGGCTGGAGCGCACGCGTTCTCGGCGGGGGTCCGGTTCACATCGCCCGGCCCGAAGCCCGCGGTTCCGGCATCGAACACACCGCTGGCGATGCCGCCATACGCATGCAGGTTGAGGGCCGCGTGCTGGTTCTTCAGCCAGCGATACTGCACTCCGCCCAGCCCCATATTCATGTACACCAGCGGCCGGTGAATGCCGTATATCTGCGCGTTGGGCTTCACCTGCGTGGTGCCTGCCTCGCCGCGGTACTCGCCCGCGATGCCGATCTTCGGCGTCACCCACCAGGTGCCTTCAAACTCGCCGCCGCCCAGGTTCATGCGCGTGGGCAGGTCCTCGCCGGCCTTGAAGTTCATATAGTTCAGCCCGCCGTATACCTCAAATTTATTGTCGTAGGTTACGGGCGGGGCCGGCCCGATCCTGGTCTGCGCCTGCGCGCGGCCCGGAAGCATCGCCAGCACCAAAGCCGCCAGCACCACACCAATGGGTAGATTGCGCCTGCACCCTGGAACCTTCGCGGCGTGACTGGCCCGCTCTGCGGTTCCCATCTCAATCTTCTTCATCATCCTAAGCATTCTTCTCCAAATTCTCGAACCCCTGCAGGCTTTGGGCATACCGGGGATGGGTGCGGCTCAAACCAACATCCGGGCGCTCTCGGCCCAGACATTCAGATCGCAAAGTGTCCTTATCCAAGATATAACGTCCGGAGCTATCCGGGCGGGCAGCGGGTGTTCAGACGCCTTTTTACACGGGATATCGCTTGCAACCAATGGGAGCACAACGCGAAGCTTAAAAAAGGCGTGCGAACGCCCGCCCCACGCGCAGTGGGCCCGTCCGGCAGGACAGTCCTTCAAGGCTGCTGCGTCAGAGCCAGCGACACGAACCCCTGCGTCCCCGCAGCCACGGCCAGATTCGTCACCTCGGCCACGCCCGCAATCTGCATCGGCACGATACTGACCAACCCGTTCGCATCGGAGACCGCGGCCGTGTTGGCGGCGCCCAGCATCGGCGCAATCGGGCACGGCCCCCGCGCCGGGCAGGCCATCTCCGCCGCATTCGCGGTCTGATAGATCGATACCGCCGCGCCCGCCACAGGATCGCCGCTCGCATCCGTCACCATCAGCACCACCGGCGCAAACGTCCCCAACGACGCCACCGACTGCCCTGCACCGCTGACCACCGCCAGCCTCCACGCCGAAGCATCGACCCCCACCGCGGCAAAGGTCGCACAGACGTTCGTCCACGCACAGGCCTGCCCCGCCGCCTGCGCACCTGCCGCCAGCGGCCCCGCGACCGCCGTTGCCTGCGCCACGCCATTCGCCCCGGCCACACTCATCGCCGGCGACACCGTCATGCCCGCGGACGACGCCCATGCGACCGCCGTTCCCGCCGCCGCCGTGCCGTTCTCGACCACGCTCACCTGCGCAGTCCACTCGACCGTCGCGCCCGCCGCCACATACTCCACGGGCTGCACCGCCGTAATATTGCGCGTCACTGCGCTGAAGGTTGCCGTTTCGACCGCGCCCACCGCTGCCGCCTGCACCGTTACCACGCCGAACGCCGTAGCGGTCACCATCGTCGCAGCCAACCCGGTCGCATCGGTCAGCACCACGCAGGGCGAAGCCGTGCACGCCCCAAACTGCGCTGAACCTGAACCAACGAGACCGGCCCCAGCGGAAAACGTCACCGGCAGCCCCACCACTGGCGTCACGCCATCGGCCAGCACCACGCGCACCGCAAACACGGTTGCCGCGCCCACCAGCACCGTGCCCGAGGGAGCGGACACCAAGGTCATCAGGTCCGGCGCAGCGGCAGCACTGTAGGTCAGCGCAGCGCTCATCACCGTCGTTCCGTGGGTCGAGAGATCGACCACCTCGACCTCCACCGGCCCCGCAGGATTCGCGGCGAACGCGCTCTCCGGCGGCGCCACCGCCAGAATCGTGGTTGCCGTCCAACTCTCCACCGTCGCGGCCACGCCGTTCACCATCACCGCATTGCCCGCGCGAAAGCCCATCCCGCTGATCGCTATCTGTCCGCCGCTGGTGCTGATCGCCGCCGGCTGGATCGACCCCGCATACAGCACCCGCGCCTGGTACGCGAAGTCCGGCCGCCCGTCGCCGCGCGCATCGGCGATGACGAACCGCAACCCCTCCGCCTGCGCGGTAGCCAGGCCCACCGCGGTCATTCCCAGCGAGATGGTATTGAATGCCGACACCGTCGCCGCCACCGTGGGCAGGGTTCCGGTCGCGTCGGTCGCTGCCCACGCGCCCATCAGCGGCATGGCCTTCGCGGTGGTGGCCAGCCCGCTCTCGTCCAGAGCCGTAACTTCCAGCGTCGCCGTGCGCCCGGCCTGCATGGAGAAGCTGGACCACGCCGTATGCCCATGCGCGCACAGCACGCCCGTCCACCACCCACCCGGCGCAACCGGCTCGGGCGCCGTCTCCGTGCCGTCGCCGCCTACGGTTGCACAGTTGCTCGCAGTATTCTGCGGCGCGAAGTCTATCTCCAGTGCGCTCCCGCTGTTCTGATACGCACCAAGAACAGTGCTCTGGCTCGGCGAACTCCCCGACGGCGCCACGCCCTCTGTCACGTACGGCCCCACCGAATGCGTCTCGATATACAGCGAGTTCACCGCCTCCGTCGAAACCACCCCCAGCATCGGGCCGTTGCTCGAACCCGACGGATCGATGTCGGGAATCCATCCGAAGCTGTAGTAGCCTTCCCACCGGCCGTCCGGCGAACCCATGCTCGCGGCCATTCCGGCAGCGGGCCCAGTCACCGGGTTTCCCGCGTTCTGCTCGAACAGGAACCCGCTTACCGACGAGACATCCTCAAACCCCTGGGGAGTAGCAACCCCGCCCTGCTGCCGCGCCAGCACAACATTCACGCCCTGCATCCCCTGGCCCGTCGGAAAGCTGACCGTGCCGTACGCCTTGCTGGCCTGCAGGTAGCTGGCCGCCATCGGGTACAGCACGCTGATGGCGCCAACATCGTCGTCGCGCAGGGTGAACGGCTGGGGCAGGCACTGGTAGGTGTATAGGCCGCACACAATGTCGATCGGGTGCATGATCGGCCAGTGCAGCGCCTGCGCGGCGGTCGGCTGCGGACTGCCGGTGAAGACGTTGTCGTTGGTCTGCGACCAGCCCACGCCCAGCACCCGCCCAAACGCCCGCTCCAACTGGTACTGCATCTGGAGTTGCTGCTCCGGCGCGGGACCGGTGCACAGGCCGTTCAGCACCAGGATCGCGTGCTGGATGAATCCCGCCGGGACAATGGAATCGACGCTCTCAGTCACCGCGTTCTGCCGGCACTCTGCCGGGCTGCTGGCCCCGCTGCCCAGCAGCAGGTCGGTCACGGAGCCGTCGCTGTCATAAATCACGGCGATCTGGACGGCGGCGTAGTTGGCGCTCTCGACATCCGCCGGAAAGACCGGGCCGCTGCTGCTCAGGGTTGAGTTCGCTCCGCTCACATGCTCCGCCAGCGCGCCGCCCTGCGCCAGCACCATGGCCGAGGTCGGCACATTCCACACGCCCGCAGCCGCCGCCACCATCGCATCGGCCGCCGCGTGGTTCACATTCGCGCTCAGATCGCCCGGATCAGTGAAGTAGAGCGGGGCCGTGGTGTACCACACCACCGGAGTGCCGCCGGCCGCGGTGAAGTACGGCGGTCCGGTAACCCAGCGCGGCGCCTCCGCATTCGCTGTCGCAAATAATGCCGTCAGCAACGCGGCGAGTATCTTTGCCTCAAGGCGCCACATCGCCCGCCGCCTCCCAGCTTTGCAGCAGCGCCATCACGGTTGCATAGGAAGCCGTCTGGGCCGCTGGAGCGATCGCCGCGTCGATAGGCAAGCCGCTAGCAGGATTGTTGCTCTGCGAATTGGCCCCGGCATCGGTTCCCGGTGCAGGCGCAGCGGCGATGGCCTCGGCATGCACACCGCCGGGCAGCGTCGTCGAATGGACCGGCTGCGAAAGGTACCCAACCGGCCGGACCACCCGCGTCGCGACCCAGCGCAGGTCCACCGTGCGCGCATCGGCCGGTGCGGTGTCTTCCGCCAGGCGGGTGCCCTGTCGTAGCTCCGCTTGGGCGGGTTCGCCGCGGACCGGAATCGCGCCATCCATGCCGCCTACAGGAGAGCTCAACCCCGCCACGCTGGGTGCGTGCAGAAAAATCAGGAAACGATGGCCCACGCGCAACGGCTGGTCGCCGCCGGTCCACAGCCCTGCCCACTCCCGCAGCGTATACGTGTCACCGCTCACGCCGCGGACCGCGTCGTCCACGGTAAACTCAATCTCCACCACGCCGGCCGCGCCATCCACTCCGTCTTGCCCGCGCACCGCAATCACCTGGCCCGCAAAGATCACCGCGGCCTGCTGCGCCATCGCGTGCAGCGCGGCTTCCATCGTCGGGGGAGTCGTCCCGGCCGCGGCTTCCGTCAGCGTCTGTGCGCGCCCGCCGCTCGGCGCCAGCAGCAATGCCAGCAGCAAAGCCAGCACCCGGACCATCCACTTTGCCGATCGCATCGAACTCTCCCGCGTCTCCTTGATTCTCGTCAAGGAGTGGCAGGAACGTGCATATCTTCTTCGCCCCGAACCTCTCTATTTCCCGATTTGGGAAGCTCAAACCCCAACCGACACTCTCTGCCTTCACGCGAAGCGTCGAGAACCGCACGAAGTGCCGTCGAGAACCGCACGAAGTGCCGATGTGCCTAGATCTCCGGGTAGAAGTCGAAGAACGCCTCGATGCTCAGGCGCAGTTGCTTCTCGATCTGCTCGCGGCTGCCTTCCAGCACGTGCATGGTCACGTGTGCCTCGTTGCCGTTCTTCAAGGCCACTGGGGCCTCGCCCACCGACGCCACCTCATCCGCCGGCAGCAGCCGCATTCCATACACCAATGTCAGATTTGCCATACCCAATTCTTTCATCTTCCGCGCCGTCGCGAGCGCACACCCATCGCCTGCACCGCAGTAACTCCGCGCCGGTCTATTCCATCAGGGGAGACTTTGCCGCGGCCGGATTTGCCGTGCTCACCGTGGCTGGCCGTTTGCCCCGCAGCACCTGCGCATTGTGCACCAGCACCACCACCCGCGGGTCCATCTCGAAGTGGGCCAGCACCGGATCGTGCCGCATCTCGATCTGCACATCCATGCCGGCCTCGGCCGCCTTCGCCAGCGCGTGCAGCATCTGGTCCGTCATGCCGGTCCGCGCGTACATCTTCGCCATCTCAAAGGAGAACTGCGCCAGGTCCCGCGACGAAAGCACATGCGCGGCCACGCCTCCGGTGCCCGTCTGCTCGAAGACCTGCGGATCCAGTTCCAGGGCCGTCGCAATCTCGCGCCGCGCCCCGCGATAATCCTTGGTCGAGAAGTACGCGTTGGCCAGGTTGGCATGGAAAACGGCCTTGTGCCGGTTCAGCTTCACCGCCCGCTTGTAGTCGGAAAGGGCGCTGGAATCCTTGCCGTCCACAAACTCCGATGCGCCCAGGTTGTTCCAGGCATCGGCGTTCTTGCGGTCCAGCTTCACCGCCTTCTGGAAGTAGACCCGCGCCAGTTGAATATTGCTCATCTCCAACTCGGCCAGGCCCAGCTTGTTGGTCAGGCCCGCCACGTCGCCGCCGCGCGCAATCGCGTACCGGTAGTAGTCCATGGCGTCTTCCGGGAAGCGCCTGGCGCGCAGTATATCGGCCTGCATCTCCAGCAACTGCGGCGTCGCGGTCGCCGGGTCCGGCAGGTGCGGCTGAATCTGCGCCCACTGCTCCGACTGGTGCATCCGCTCCCTCGCCGACGCGGTCTCCGGCTGGTCCTGCGCGACCACCTGCGGAGAACGTCCCGCCGCCGCGAACAGGCACAGCAAAACCACGGCGCAGGCGCGCGCAAACTGCGCTCTTGTTGGTAGCGGATGGGCCGAAACGGGCAGGCGCATAGCACACCTCCGAGTGGCCGTATTCTGCGCTCCCCAAATGCTCGTGTCAATGTTAACAGCAGGTTAATTAACAATGGGAACGCCCCGCATCACCCTCCGTTCCCCTCCGCCCGATTCCTTCCGTTCCGCCGCCAACCCTCCCGCTCCTTCTCGATCGAAATCCATCTTCTTCGCGCAGCCGCCGGCGCGATAACTCCGCGGGAACCCAACTACAACTTAGGCTTAGCCCAGGGTCGCGGGTGCAGCCTTTTGTGGTCGAATGGTGATACGCCGGGCCAGCCCGGTTATCGGGAGACTCCAAGTCGAATGGCAAAGAAGGCAATCATCATAGGCGCCGGTCCCGCAGGCCTCACCGCCGGTCTCGAACTCCTCCGCCGTTCGGGCATTGTCCCCATCATCCTTGAGGCCAGCGACGAGATCGGCGGCATCTCCCGCACCGTCCGCTACAAGGGCAACCGCATGGACATCGGCGGCCACCGCTTCTTCTCCAAGTCCGACCGCGTCATGCAGTGGTGGATGGACCTGATGCCTCCCGACACCACCGCCCCGGGATCCGATGCGCCCGACGCCGCGCCCACCCAGCCGCTAGCCATCAGCTACCAGGGCAAAACCCGCGTCGTCACCGTGCCCGCGCATCTGCCGGAGGAGCCTCCCTTGCGCGGCCTCGGTCCGCTGCTCACCGACGCCGACAACGAGAAGACCGAGCCCCAGCAGGATTCGCCTGCCGACGTAGCCGAGACCGTCTCCGTCCCCGAGCCCGCCAACCCCGACCTGGTCATGCTCATCCGCCCGCGCCGCAGCCGCATCTACTATTTGCGCAAGTTCTTCGACTACCCCATCACCCTCACCGCCAACACCATCTCGAACCTCGGCATCCCGCGCATGACCCGCGTCGGCATCAGCTACATGTGGTCGCGCGTCCACCAGATCAAGCCGGAGAAATCCCTCGAAGACTTCCTCATCAACCGCTTCGGCCGCGAGCTCTACCTCACCTTCTTCAAGAGCTACACCGAAAAAGTCTGGGGCACGCCCTGCCACGAAATCTCCGCCGAGTGGGGCGCCCAGCGCATCAAGGGCCTCTCGCTCACCACCGCAGTCAAGCACTTCCTCAAGAAACTCTTTAGCCGCAAGCAATCCGGCGAACTCGCGCAGAAGGGCGTCGAAACCTCGCTCATCGAGCGCTTCATGTATCCCAAGTTCGGCCCAGGGCAGCTATGGGAGCACGTGGCTGATCTTATTCGCCAGAAGGGTGGCGAGATTCACATGCAGTGGAAGGTCGACGCCGTCAACTTCGTCCCCGGCAGCGAAACCGTCGTCGCCTCCATCGAGGCCGTCAGCATCACCGGCCAGCGCCGCACCTTTGCCGGCGACTACTTCTTCTCCACCATGCCCATGCGCGAACTCTTCCGCGCCATGCGCACCCCCATTCCCGCCAGCGTGCTGGAGGTCTCCGACGGCTTGCAGTATCGCGACTTCATCACCGTCGGCCTGCTCGCCGACCGCATGAAGGTCCGCGAGCCGGACGGCGGCCTGCTCAAGGACACCTGGATCTACATCCAGGAACCCGACGTCCTCCTCGGCCGCCTGCAAATCTTCAACAACTGGAGCCCCTACCTGGTCAGCGATCCCACGAAAGTCTGGATCGGCCTCGAATACTTCTGCTACGACACCGACGACCTCTGGAAGATGGCCGACGACGACCTGAAGAAGTTCGCCATCGCCGAAGTCGCCAAGATCGGGATTCTCGATGCGCCCGACGTCTCCGACGCTCACGTCGTCCGCGTCCCCAAAACCTACCCCGCCTACTTCGGCACCTACTCCCGCTTCGACGAGCTCAAGGGCTTCTCCGACCGCATCGAGAACCTCTTCCTGGTCGGCCGCAACGGCATGCACAAATACAACAACCAGGACCACAGCATGCTCACCGCCATGCACGCAGTCGACGGCATCGTCGCCGGCAACATCGACAAGCGCGCCCTCTGGGAGATCAATACCGAACAGGAATACCACGAAGAAAAAGGCAAGAAGTAGACTTTTGCCCCGGACACGCTCTTGCTTCTAGGTACGCCAAGGCTTCAGCCTTGGCTCTCTCGCCCGCCAAAGGAATAGCGGGCTTTAGCCCCTGGGGCACGTCCTGCACGGCTGCTATCCACCCGCAACAGAACCCTCCCCCGCTATACCATCAAACCAGCGAGGCTCCCATGAAAACGATCCTCACTTTGCTGCTGGTCCTCTTTCTGGCCGTGCTTCTCTACAACCGCCAGCGCATCTATCTGCGCGACCCGCTCGCCACCGTCTACCGCAACAACGTCCAGCAGACCGGCGTCCAGGTCTTCATCAACTACTCCAGCGACGTCTTGCTGCAGCAGGATGCAGACCCGGCGCCCTTGAGCATCCTCATCCAGCAGTGGAACCGCAAGCCCGGAACGCCCACCACCCTCACCTGCTTGCGCTGGATCGCCTGCATGACCGATTCCGACCAGGCTTCCGCCATCCCGCTCGCCTGGACCGGAAAAGGCAAATACGATCCCAAGGTCCTGATGACTACCCGCGAGGTCTCCTTCATCGACACCGACGCCTCCGCCGTCCGCATCGAACTCCGCTAGAGCTTCAGCACTCCATCTCCGCAACAGAAAACCCCTGCCGGGCAGGCAGGAGTCTTCGTGCGGATCCAGATGCTTTCCGCGAAGCTAGGCTGTTCGAGTGAACCTCCGGCGCACAACACCAACCAGTCCCAGCAAACCGCTGCCCAGCAATGTAAACGTTCCCGGTTCTGGAGTCGCACCCCCCGCCGGAGGAGTAGTAGTTACACCTGACGTCGTGATGGAGAAATCCAAAGCCGCCTGGGTCGGATCGAGATCCACATAAAACAGCTCCAGCGAGTAGTCGCCGGCACTGAGCGTAGATGTGGTGCACGGAACCGCGGTTGCTCCATGGACCCCACCGTCGCTACAGGCGATGGTTCCGTCCAGATAAAGGAAGGCCATGTCGTCGGAAGAGATCGAAAAGCCGACTGTCTCCGTTGAGGGCACCACCAAAGTGCCCGTCAGAACTGCCGCTTGAAACGCACTTGAATCGTTGGAGCCGGTGCCATTCGGCGCGTAAAAGGCGTTGTTGGAGAAGGGTAGCATGACCACCCCTGTACCCGTCTGGACTACGTCGGAAGCTCCGGCAGTGGTGCTGCTGCCGTTGTTGAGTGTCGGACTCCACCACGTGATCTCGTCGTCAGGGAGCAGATCTTTGGGCGTATATATGGATCCGCTGACGGCGGTCGCAGCTGGGTTATATACCGGAAGGCCGTCTACACCGAGCGTGGGCAGCACATAGTTGTCGCTGACGCCGCAGCACATATCGCCGCCATCTTTGTCCGATTCGGCGACGGTGTAGTAGGTGATGTTCAGGCTCTGGGCATGGGCCACAGCAAGCGGCGAAAGAACCAGAACAGCAACCAACGCTATCGCCAAACGACCGGTGCAGGTGAAGAACTTCATCGTATTCCTCCGTTCAGGGGAACTGATTTGTCTTATGGGCCCGGAGAATCTGTCACAGATTGCAACAGAGTTATCTGCAATTCCTGGGCCAGACTTAGAGGCTTTTATTTCATAGACTTCCGTGCCGCCACCGAGAGGATTGTGAAAGATATTGCATCTGATGGGCAAATGGTTCTCTTCAGGAGATCGCAGCCGGGCGCCGGGTGCCCCATGCTCGACCACCCCACGCCGTCATTCTGAGCCGCCCTTGGCTCAGAATCTCCGTCGTTGCCTTCGCCGCTTTGTCGTTGCCCCTCCTTTTGTTTGTCATTCCCGCAGGGAATCTGCTTTCCCTCTCGCTAACCACTAACCACGAAACACTCGCCTTTCCCACCCACCCCGGCGTACGATAATCGCCAATTATGCTGACGCTCCCGCTTCGCACCCGCTCCCGCGTCTCGGCAACTCTCGCCGCGGCCGTCTGCCTCGCCCTCGCGCCCAGTCCCGCACCCGCCCCCGCCGCCACGCGCAAGGCAGAGTACGCCCGCTTCCAGAGCTCCGCCCAGCCTCAGTTCACCATCCAGACCCGCGTCCCCCTCACCATCGTCGACGTCACCATGGCCGACGCCAAGGGCAACCCCGTCCACGGCCTCCAGCAATCCGACTTCACCATCCTCGAAGACAACAAGGAGATGAAGCCCAACAGCTTCGAAGAGCACCGCTCAGACGAAGCCGCTCCCACACCCACCCCTGTGAAGCAGGACCTTTCGCCCAACACCTTTAGCAACCTCGCTCCCAGTCCACCGAAAGCCGGTCCGCTCAACATCCTCCTTTTAGATAGCCTCAACACGCCCGCTCAAGCACAGCTGCAGGTCATACAGCGCATGCTCGACTTTGTGAACAAGATGAAACCGGGCACACAAGTAGCCGTTTTCAGACTCACCACGCACCTTGCCATCGTGCAGGGATTCACTTCTGACCGAGAACTCCTAAAGAGCGCCCTCACCAGCAAGAGTAATTTCGCAGCGTCCTCGCTCTACGCGGACGAAGCCGAGAGCCTCGCGGCGAGGGCTGAGGACTCGATTTCGGCCATGCGACAGATCGCCAGATACCTCTCCGGAATGCCTGGCCGCAAGAACCTCATTTGGCTCTCCGGCCTGTTCCCGCTCGCATGGCCCGATCCAATCTATGGTGTGAGCCCCAGTTACGATGTAACCGACGAAATGAAGTCGGCCAATGACCAACTCGCACGTGCTCATGTCGCCATAAATTCGATCGATAGCCGCGGCCTGCAAGTCGACAACAACCGGAATAGGATGCTCAAAGCAGAACAGTACAATATGCAATTTATGGCGGATCAGACCGGTGGTAGGGCCATATATACCAGCAATGACTTCGTAGGATCAGTCGAGCAAGCTATCGACAATGGCTCCAACTACTACACCATCACCTACACCCCCACCAATCAGGCCCTCGACACCCGCTTCCGCACCATTAGCGTCAAGGTCGACCAACCCGGATTGCATCTCGTCTACCGCAACGGCTACTACGCGGTCGATCCCACCACCGATGCACGAGGAAACAAAATCGAAACCGTAAGCCCCATGCAGACCGCAATGATGCGCGGCAGCCTCGACGCCACCCAAATCCTCTTCAAGGTCAAAGCCGTGCAAGCTGCCGCTACCGAAGTCTCGCTCCCCATCCACAACGTGCCCGACCCCAAGCAGATGAAGCCGCCCTACCGGCACTACTCCATCACCTACACCATCGACATCGCCAACATCCAGTTCACTCCCGCGCCCGACGGCAACTATCATGCCGCATTCGAGTACGGCATCCGCGTCTACAACGCCGACGGCGACGAGATCGTTAACTCCGCCAGCAAGGAAGCCCACCCCGTCCTCACGCCCGCAGCCTACCAATCCATGCTCAAAACCGGCGCCGTCTCCCACGACGAAATCGACATCCCCGCTAAAGGCGACTACTTCCTCCGCATAGCCGTCCACGACCTCACCACCGACCGCGTAGGGGCAATCGAAATACCCACCTCCTCCATCCACCCCAACCCCACTCCCGCCGTCGCCTCAACTCCGTGACACTCATTGGATGGGGGGCGTCTCCGCAGCTTCCAAAAAACGCCTCCAGCTTGACACGGACGATATAATAGAAGCAGAAGCAAACAGCAGCGCGACCGCCGGTCTGGCTCTGTTTTTCCGGGTGCGATATCTTGAAATCTTCCATTGCGGGTCTAGCCCTTAGCCGTCCATTCGGCAGGCAAACCGAGAGATTTGGTTTGTATATACGCCCTCGCAAGCCCTTTGCTATCAGCACATATTTGTATATACAGAACTGCAACCCATTTGTTATGAGTAAAACCCTGTATATACCCTTGGAGGCGCATTCCGCCCCTCACAACCGCGCTCTGACACCGTTTCCATTTGTATATACGTGCCTGGAAGTCCTTTGTCATCAACCAATATTTGTATATACAAAACCGCAACCCATTTGTTATCAGCGAAACACCGATTTAGACCATACCAGGGGTCTACACCGCTTTGAACCGCTCGAACGCACAAGCAAGTCCGCTCCGGACGAAGCAGCTCCAAAACCAGCCGCCGGTCACCAAAAGGTGAAACTGGGCGTCTCGCGGTATCATCGCTACCATCCCGGAGAAAATATTTTATGGCACTGATCAAGACCTCAAATCCGGCCCTCGGCGACAAGACCTTCACCGACCTCGCCAACGCCGGCCAGCTCGACGGCGTGGCCGAAGCCGGCCGCATGACCCTCAGCGGCACCGTCAACAAGACCGGCATCCTGCTGCTCTGCGCCATCGCCACCGCGGCGTACACCTGGCGCCTCTTCCTCCAGTCGGCCGGCGACACTGCATCCGTGAGCGGCCTGATGATCGGCGGCCTGATTGGCGGCTTCATCGTCGCCATGGTCACCATCTTCAAGAAGGAGTGGTCGCCGGTCACTTCGCCTATCTACGCGCTTCTGGAAGGCCTGGTGCTGGGCGGCATCTCGGCCATGACCAACGCGCGCTATCCCGGCATCGGCATTGAGGCTGTCTGCCTCACCTTCGGCACGCTCTTCGTGCTGCTGTTGGCCTACAGTTCCGGCCTCATCCCGGTCACGCAGAAACTGCGCATGGGCATCGTCGCGGCCACCGGCGGCATCTGCGCCTTCTACCTGCTGGAACTGGTGCTCAGCTTCTTCGGCGTCCACTTCGCCACCATCAACGGCAACGGCCTCATCGGCATGGGCTTCAGCGTGGTGGTGGTCATCGTCGCGGCGCTGAACCTGGTGCTCGACTTCGACTTCATCGAGACCGGCGTCAAGGTCGGCGCGCCCAAGTACATGGAGTGGTATGGCGGCTTCGGCATCATGGTCACGCTGGTCTGGCTGTATATCGAGATCCTGAACCTGCTCACCAAGCTGCGCAGCCGCAACTAGCCGCGGCTGACGAGGCCGGCAGATCCGGCAACCGCCGACTCGCTAACTCGCTGATTTGAATGGTGTCCCCAACGGGATTCGAACCCGTATTACCGCCGTGAAAGGGCGATGTCCTAACCATTGAACGATGGGGACTGGAGCCGCTTCAGGACTGTGCGAATGCGCTCTAACCCAGCTTCCACGCTATCAACTTCAGGCGCGCGAGTCAAAAAGCGCTTCGCCAATTAAGTACGCGAAATCCACGGCGGGGTTGCGCGTAGGATGATTCGCAGGCGACAAGTCCGGTCGTCCCGCCGCCGAGCGAATTTCGCTCACGGGGAACAACGGACTGCCTCACCTTTGATATCCAGATCTCTAAAGGCAATCGCACCATGACCCCTGCAAAACCCGGCCGCGCTGAAGTCGGCCGCATCGAAGTCATCACCGGTCCCATGTTCTCCGGCAAGAGCGAAGAGTTGATCCGCCGCCTGAAGCGCGCGCGCATCGCCCGTCAGCAGGTGGCCTGCTTCAAGCCCGACATCGACCTGCGCTACCACCGCACCGCCATCGCCTCGCACAGCGCGCAGACCCACGAGGCGGTGACGGTTGCGAACGTCGCCCACCTGCGCGACGCGCTCTATCCGCAGCTCGAGGAGGTGGAGGTGGTCGGCATTGACGAGGGCCAGTTCTTCGACCAGGCGATCGTGCACCTCACCGGAGAATTGGTGCACATGGGCAAGCGCATCGTCATTGCCGGCCTCGACACCACCTTCACCGGCGATCCATTTGGCCCGATTCCGGCGCTGATGGCCATCGCGGACGAGGTGACCAAGCTCTCCGCCGTGTGCATGGTCTGCGGCGCGCCCGCCATCCACACCCAGCGCCTGGGCGCCAGCCGCGAGCTGGTCGTCGTGGGCGCCGCCGGCATCTACGAAGCCCGCTGCCGCGCCTGCTTCCGTCCCTACCTGGACGCGCCCGAGAGCGAGCAGTTGGAACTGCCCGAGTCCTGTAGAGCAATTTAGGACTCCAGAGGGCATTGCCTGCGCGGAAGTTGAAAATGCTTTCACCCGAATATGCAAGACATTGCATATTCTCTTCTGTCTCCAGGACAGAAGCCATGTAGATTCAGCGGAATTCAACGGCAACTCAATTGCAAAGGTCATTAGTGAATGAACCATCTGCGCGCCTGGGCTGGTCGCAGCGCCTAAGATTCAAGGTTTGTAACCAAAGGGGACACGTTCGAGCGACGAAAGGCCACTTTCAGGGCTGAGCTAACTCCTTTCGAAGAAATGGCATCAAGCTTAGTACCGAGAAGATCTACTTCTAGGTACTAAGATTTCATCTCTGGGGGAATTCCCAATGCGCCGGACACTCTTGTACCTCTCTATGCTAGCGATAGCTTCTTTTCCTATAGTTCAGCGCGCTGCTGCGCAGCAGGACCTTCTGACCATCGACACTTCGGGTGGCAACTATACGTTGTTGCTTCCGAACCAGCCCTCGGTCACTGATGCTTCTAACTTCACCGGACAGCCGCTCCTGGACCAGTTCATCCTGACCGGCCTGACGGCGACGGGTCCAGGCGGAGTGAACTTGAACGACGCAACGGTCTATTTCTTCGATAACATCGCTGGCGGCGGCCTTCAGGATTTCGATGACTCGACCCTCTCCGGATTGAACTTCGCATCGGACCAACCCGGAGACAGCCCCATCAGCCTGTTCAACAATAACGACAGCGATCCGATCTTTACGACTGGAACCGGGACGATCTCTTTCACCTCCCCCACCGGCGCCACCACCTACTACAGCTACTCACTGGAGCCGGTGGTAACGACGGGCTCGGCGACTCCTGAACCATCGTCGCTGCTGCTGTTGGGTACAGGGACCATGAGCTTGATCGCGGTGTTCCGCCGTCGTCTCTTGGCCTAGACATCTTCTGCAGTTGGCAATCGGGGCCGTCTGACCGGAATAACGGTCTGCCGTGCCCCGATTTGCCGTTAACGCGGGTCACTCCGCATTGACCATGCGGCAACTTCTCTTGGACCCTTCGCAAGAAGGGCCTTGCTTCGCCAGCGCTAATTACATCGTGATACGATGTAATTATGCACCGCAAAGCGCCACCAACCTCGTCGCAAACCACCCTGCTGCGGGCGCTGGCGGAGTTTCGGTACCAGCTTCGCAGCTTCCTCAAATTCAGCGAGCAAGTGGCGCAGGACCATGATTTGCGTCCCCGCCAGCATCAGCTTCTGTTGCAGATCGCGGGCCTCCCTGAGGACCGCTCGGCCACCATCAATTTCCTGGCAGAACGCCTGGGCCTGCGCCAGAACAGCGTGGTCGAGCTGGCCGACCGCTCGGTGGCCCAGGGACTTGTCCGGCGCGTGGAGGACGCTGCCGATCGCCGCCGCACCGTTCTCTCCGTTACCGCGAAGGGGATGGGCCTTCTGCACGCCTTGTCGGCGGGCCACGCGCGCGAGCTGGACGAGTTCGCGCCGCAACTGATCCGCGCTCTGGAACAGATCAAGACCGCACGGACGGCGCGGCACAACGGGGGATTGGCTCTTGCTGCGAACGCAGTATCCAATTCCAGCCTGCCGGCGTCAGAGGTAAGAAAGCTCAGGAGTCGGCATTGAACTCTCACTCCTCGGTACTGCGCGATTTCACGGTGGACCGCCGCGTCTGGCTGCTCTCCGCGGTGGCCGTCGCGATTGGGGCGGGCGCGGCCGTGCTTGCGGTAGTGCTGTTGAAGGCGATTGCCTTCGCCACCAATCTCTTTTACTACCATCGCCTCAGCCTGGCGCCGGTCTCGCCTGCGGGCAGCCCGCTGGGAATCTGGATGGTGCTGGTGCCCATCGTTGGCGGCGTAATTGTTGGCCTGATGGCGCGCTTCGGTTCGGACAAGATCCGCGGCCACGGCATTCCCGAGGCGATCGAGGCGATCCTGCTGAACGGCGCGCGGGTGGACCCCAGCATCGCCGTGTTGAAGCCGATCTCGGCGGCGATCTCCATCGGCTCGGGCGGGCCGTTCGGCGCGGAGGGCCCCATCATCATGACCGGCGGCGCGTTCGGCTCGCTGGTGGCGCAGTGGATGCACTTGACCGATGCGGAGCGCACTACCCTGCTGGTTGCCGGCGCCGCGGCCGGCATGTCGGCGACCTTTGCCGCGCCGCTGGCGGCGATCCTGCTGGCGGTAGAACTGCTGCTGTTCGAGTGGCGGCCACGCAGCCTGGTCCCGGTTGCGTTCGCCAGCATCACGGCGGAGATTGTGCGTGTCCTCTGGCTCGGTTCCGGTCCGCTCTTCGCCATGCCCAATATGCCGTACCGGCAGTCTGCTCCGGTCGCGCTGCTGGCGGTGGCGCTTGGGCTGGTTGTTGGGGTTGCCGCAGCCGGACTGAGCCGGATGATGTACGGCTTCGAAGATCTGTTCGAACGGCTCCCGGTGCCCTGGATGTGGTGGCCGGTGATCGGCGGAATCGGCATCGGCGTTGGCGGCCTCTTTTTTCCGCGTGGACTGGGTGTGGGCTACGACAATATCGCGGAGTTGCTGCACGGCAACGCTCCGCTGGGGTTGCTGCTGGGGCTGGTGCTGGCCAAGTCGCTGATGTGGGCGTTCTCGCTGGGCTCGGGAACCTCCGGCGGGGTGCTGGCGCCGCTGCTGATGATCGGCGGAGCGGTGGGCGAGCTGGCCGCGCACGCCGCGCACGCGTCAGCGCCGGACCAGGCGCTGTGGGCTGCCGTTGGCATGGGAGCGATGCTCTCGGGCTCGCTGGGCGTACCGCTGACGGCCATTGTCTTCTGCCTGGAGATTACGCATTGCCTGCCCGCGCTGCTGCCGGTGATGCTCGGCTGCGTGGCTGCCTACGCAATGACCTCGCTGATTATGCCGCGCTCGATCCTGACCGAGAAGCTAAGCCGCCGCGGGACCCACCTGACGCGCGAGTACGGGACCGATCCGCTGGAGACGGTCAGCCTGGTTGAGGTAATGGCGGAGCTTGGCCAGACCAAGTGCGCCGGGCAAGTGCCCGAGTCACCGCTGCCGGAGGTGTATGCTTTCGCCGACGAGACCTCCCGCGCGGCGGTGGACAAGATGGCGATTTCGGGCCTGACTTCGCTGCTGGTTATCGACCGCGACACCATGACGATCTGCGGGACGGTGCGTCTGCGGGACCTGCTGCTCGGCCGCCGCAAGCTGGTGAAGCGCGAGCAGGAACGGGAACGGGTGTTCACGGCGGGGCGGTAGCTCACGGTCAAACTCCTGCGCTATGCTAAGGGGCACGTACCTTTTGAAGGAGGATCGCCATGCGCCCAATGCGTTCTGTTCTCGCCGTCTCCGTCCTCTCGCTCGTTGCCTTCACCGTATTTGTGCTCGCGATCGAAGCCGGCCGCGCGCACGCGCAATCCAAGAGCGCCACCCTGGTCGTTCCCATCAGGACGTCCAGCGGCGATGACGCCGGGACTGCTTCCTTCAAGGAGAGCAAGGACGGCAAGGAGCTTACCATCAGCGTGAAGCTTAAGAACCTGCCGTTCGGCGAGCACGCCGTGCACATCCATGTGAACCCGGTATGCGATGCGCCCGACTTCAAAGGCGCAGGCGGGCACTTCAACCCGGATGGCAAGCAGCACGGGATGGACAACCCGATGGGCCACCACAACGGAGACATGCCGAAGAATATCTCCATCGGCGAGGACCACACCGGCGAGATCACCTACAAGGTGGACTATCTGACGTTGGCAGCGGGCGATCCCAAGTCTGTCCTCGGCCACTCGATTATGGTGCATGAGAAGGCCGACGATATGAAGACCGACCCAACCGGTAACGCCGGCAATCGCATTGCCTGCGGAGTGATTCCCGCCGCGCAGTAGCTTTCGAGAGGTCAAGGTGTAGGATTCTCCGCGAGGTGAGTGGAGATGCTGGGACGCGTCTGGATTGTGGCGCTGCTAGCGTGTGGAATGGCGGTGGGCCAGGCTCCGGGGGCGGCGACCGCGGACGCGGCAAAGGCCCAGACCGTTGCGCCAAGGCAGTTCGATGCGGTGTCCATCAAGCCGAGCGGGCCGAAGCAGCCTACTGGACTTATGTTTGGGATCACGCCGAGCGCGTTTGTGACCAACCACCAGCCGCTGATAACGGTGGTGATGATGGCGTACTTTCCCATGACCAGGATGTTCGGCTACTCGGCGAGTCCTGTGACGGGCGCGCCCGAGTGGGTGAATAAGGATCTGTACGATATCGACGCGAAGTATGACGAGGCGACCGCGGAAGCAATGAAGAACGCCACTGGGACCGAGCGCCAGGCGATGGTCCGGCCGATGCTGCAGGCGATGCTGGCCGAGCGCTGCAAACTTGCCGCACACATCATCATGCAGGATGCGCCAGTCTACGAGTTGGTGGTATCGAAGCACGGGCAGAAACTGAAGGAGACGACGCCGGGTGAAGATCCGCCCGAGCACGCTATTCCCATCGCCGGCGACGCCATGATGGTGCCAATCTATCCCAAGCCCGCCAAAGAGCAACTGACGTTTTTCAGCACGTCGATGGCGGCGCTGGCGATGGAACTGTCCACGATGATGGATCGGCAGGTGGTGGACCGCACCGGGTTGACCGGCAAGTACGATTTCGCGGTGCCACGCGTGCGGCGGGAAGCGTCGGAGGGGGCTGACAGCGGCGCGCCTTCCGATCCCAACCCGAATCCATTTATTTGGGATGTTTCCGAAGCCGGGCTGGAACTGCGGCCTGCCAAAGCGCCGCAACCAGTGCTGGTGATCGACCACATCGAGAAGCCGTCGGAGAATTAGCTTGAACGGTGGCTGCGCGGTTACTTCGGAACGTTAAGCGGGACTTCGATGGCGCCAACCCGTTCGCTGTTCAGGTCATGCACGGCGATGCGCAGAAACACCAAGCCGGACGGCAGGTCGATCTCCTGGTGCATGGGAATTCCGTATTGCAGCACCTGGTTGTAGAGCGCCGGCTGCAGGTCGAAGTTGGCGTTCTGGTCCACGGAGTTCAGGCGTTTGCCGTCGGAGTTGTAGGCGACCAGGACGAATTCCAGCCGTCCGTGGCGGATGCCGTCGCTGGTTGCCGGAAAGTCGAGCAGGTGCGCGGGCACGCCGTAGTCGATCGCATAACGATGGACGGGCTTGTCGGGCTGGGTTGCGGCGGGCTGGTTCACGGCAGGCGGGGTCGCCGTCACCGCCGCGGGCTGCACTCTCACCTTGAAGAGAAGCTCCGACAACGGCGGCGCGCCCTGCTCCAGAGCGGCGTTCATCAAGTGTTGCGCAGTCTGCGGCTTGATCCGGGCGCTGACTAGGTCGTCGGCGAAGTAGCCGCGCCGGTATGCGGTAGCGAATTCTCCGTCCACTGTCACCTTCAGCCGGTGGAAGCTCCCGTCGTATGCCTTCCAACTGGGCACGTAGCCGATGGTGTAGTAGTTCGCTCCGTTGGCGACCGCGCGCGCGACCGCTTCCTTGATTCCGTTGGTATCGACGAAGGCTTCCCCTCCGGTGTCCTGGGCGACCTGCTGCATGGCGGCGTGTTCCAGCATGGTCTGCTTCTGGAAGTTGCTGTCCGCGGTGATGGCCGCCATGCCGGCCGAGGGATTCTTCGCCCGGCCTGCGGAGCCGCTCCTGCTGACGAGACCTGAACTGCCGGGCGACGGGCCCACCATGCTGTTTTGATATGCCGAGTTGGCATTCTGGCTGGGCAAGGTCATCAATGCGCGCGCATCCACCGGATAGACCGCTACGCGCGCCGCCGACAACATACCATCGGTCAGGCGAACGTCTTCGGAGTAGGTGCGCATCGCCTCGAACGAATCGGACTGGGAGGAATCCGGTTCGATGGTCAGCGGAAACGAGCCGGAAAACCAGATCACGTTCTTGCGCCCGGGAATCACATTCAAATAGCGCGCCAACTCCTGAAATGCGTCGAGCGTCATTTGCACGCGCTGATCGGTGGTGAACGAAGCGTAGTCCGCCTGAAACTGCTGAAAGCTGGCCAGCGCTTCCGGGTCCGGTCCAAAGCCGGCGAGCGAGTTCGACTGGCCGGCAACATCCTGGTCAAACTGCGGATCGAGGATCGCAGAAGGCTGCGCGGCGCCCGCTCCCTTGTGCTCCAGCACGCTCGCGATCACACTCGCGTCCGCGGTAAACGGCTGCACCATCCGCAGCCGCGAGGCCAGCGTGAACACCGCGATGCGGGTGCCGGAAGGAATGTTCTTCAGGTACTGGATCATCTGCCGGCGGGCATAGTTCTGGTCGGCGACGGGTGTGTTCAACGCATCCAGCAGCAGCACGTTGGCCGCGCTGCCGGGAGCGGATTGCGGAAGGTTGCTGTAGGTGTTCGGCCCCAGGTCCGGGAGCTTCGCCAGTGCGGGCGAGTCGGCCGGCCGATGCTCCTCGAAGACCGAGATCTGCTGCGCAACGCCGTTGTCGAGGACGTGGAACTTGGACTTCGCCAGGTCATGGACGGGTTCGCCGTTCGCGGTCACCACAACATCCAGCAACACCAGGTTCGCCTGTGCCCGGATGGTGACCGGAGGGATTTGCGCATCTGCGGACTGGGGATGTGCCACGGTCGAAGGCGCCGGCTGCGCGTGCCCCCAGCCAGCGGTCAGCATCGTAAATGCCGCGCAAACCGCAAAATAACGTTGCACATGCACTCCTGGACTGGAATCGCCTGGGCGATTGCATCGTGGCTCGCCCGGGCGGTGGCTGGAACGAATATACCAAGCCCACCGCGGCCGCGCAGCCCGCGCAGACCAAGAAGAATGAGAGCAAAAATACTCATTGACATTTTGAAAGTGTATGTTGTATACATACAGCAGACAGAGGAAGTGCGATGTTCCTAACGCTGCATGAGAACGACAAACGGCCGATCTACCAGCAGATTACGGATGGCATCAAAGCCTTGATCGCCGGCGGCGGGTTGCGGGAGGGCATGACGTTGCCTTCGGTGCGGCAGGTGGCGGGCGACCTGGGCGTGAACCTGAATACGGTCGCGGTCGCGTACCGGCAGTTGCAGGACGAGGGGTTCGTGACGGTGCGGCACGGGGCGGGCGCGGTGATCTCGTCGCGCAGCGCGCGCCCGGTGGAGCAGGCCGAACTCTACAAGCCATTGCAAACGGCGCTGACCCAACTAGTCCTAAGCGGACTGA
Organism: Acidobacteriaceae bacterium; assembly: GCA_049509035.1. Classification (GTDB taxonomy): domain Bacteria; phylum Acidobacteriota; class Terriglobia; order Terriglobales; family Acidobacteriaceae; genus Edaphobacter. The sequence continues at coordinate 103,484 of JBELAH010000008.1, read as the reverse complement.
CTGGCCGCGAGATTGTGGAGACTGTGCGGGAGCAGCTTGCGCAGTTACAACAGAAAGGGGGCACTCGATGAGTGCACCAAACGTAGTTGGAATCTATATCTTCATCATTTGCGTGATCGTGCCGGTGCTTGTCTATGCTCTGGTGAAGCAGCTATGGAATCTGCCGCTGCAGAACGGTCCAGGATACTTCTTTGGCGTCGAGGTTCCTGCGGGATTTTACGAAGGGCCGGGACGAAGCTGGATGGCGGGCTTCCATGCGATGGTGGTGGCGCTTTATGGTGCGCTGGCGGTGGGGCTGGGGGCGATCGTCGCGACGCGGCGGTGGGAGATGACTCCGGCGTGGGCTGGTGGTTTTGCGCTGGTGTTCGTGCCCGTGATCTTCGGCTTCCAGGCGTGGACGCGGCATAAGCTGGCGGTGAATCCGCCGGTGCGCCCGGTGGCTCTGGCGCTGGAGTCGCGGCGGCTGGGCGACTATATCTCGTGGCCGATGGAGGCGCTGGCGGTAGCGCTGGTCGCGCTGAGCTGGTGGCTGCTGCTGCGTTACCCTGGACGGCATGTCGATTGGCTGACGCCGCTACAGCTTACGTGGGTGGCGCTAGGAACGATTCCTGGCAAGATGGCGATGGTAAAAATGAGCTGGCCGCTGCCGGCAGAGCGGACGGAAGAGCACTTCCAGCTTCAGGACGTCTCCAGGTGTTTCTGGATCCGTTTGACCGGGATATTGTTTGAGTGGTTCATGGTGATCACTCTGCTGGGCTTGGCACTGCTGCATGCAGCGTCCGCGGTCCACCATCCGCCGGAGGCGTGGCGCTGGCTGGTGCTGGCTTGCGGGCTCGCGGTGTGGGCATACGGCATGATCGTGCTGTTTCGTGGAATGCAACAAATGAAAGCGATGGGCAGCGATCTGCGTCCGGCGGGAAGCTGGAAGACGCCATTCGGGCGCGCGTCGTGCTTCGGGACCGGCCGGGCGTTTTATATCTGGTTTGCAATCTGGTTCGGCGGCATTCTGGCTTTCATCGTGTATTCGATTTGCAAGCAGGGTCTTAGGTGAAGCCCGGACCTACCTCAAGAGCAAGAACGGGCAAAGGCGCAATACGGGGATTCTTCGCTGCGCTCAGAATGACAAGGATCGAGGCATAGGATGGGGAGTGTCATGGAAAACCCTTTGGGTCGCAAACTGGATCTTGGTGTATTGCTGCCGGCAACAGTATGGATGGTTCTGACCGCGCCGGTTGCGCTGGGACAGGCGGGCGCGCCACAACCCGCGCCGGCTCCAGCCGCGACGGCGTCGTCGCAACCCGCGCCCGCGGCGAAGCTGGAGTTCGATGTGGCGTCGGTGCGGGCATCGGCTCCGTTGGACGTGCAGAAGCTGACAGCGGACATGCAGGCGGGCAAGATGCCGCGGATGGGTGCGCGTGTGGACGGGCTGCTGGCCGAGTACAACTACATGTCGCTGAAGGACCTGATCGTCACGGCATACAAGGTGAAGGAGTACCAGGTCACCGGTCCGGACTGGATGGGCACGCAACGCTTCGACATCTCTGCCAGAATGCCGGAAGGGTCGACCAAAGACGACGCTCCGAAGATGCTGCAGGCGCTGCTGGCGGACCGCTTCAAACTGGTGATCCATCGCAGTACGCAGGACCACCCGGTGCTGGCGCTGGTGATGGGCAAGGACGGGCCGAAGCTGAAAGACTCTCCCGCGGCGCCTGCGCCGATCGATCCGGACGCGCCGCTGGCCAAGGGCGAGATGAAGATGGACACGCAAAATGGGCCGATCCGCATCACCACGCACCCCGACGGCACCATCACGGAGAATATGGGCGCAAAGGGCACCTATCGCATAAAAATGGACGGTCAGACGATGCACCTGGACGCCGACACCATGACCATGTCCGGGTTCGCCGATATGTTGACCAACGTAATGCAGATGGGCGGCGGAGGCGGCAAGCCGGTGGTGGACATGACAGAGCTGAAGGGCAACTACCAGGTCGCCGTAGATATCTCCATGGCGGAGATCATCGCGTTTGCGCGTTCCCAGGCGGAGTCCATGGGCATCACCATGCCCCAGGCGCCTGGCGGCGGCGGCGCGGCGGCGGCTGAGGCATCGGACCCGGGCGGCGGAGTGAGCGTGTTCAAGTCGGTAGAGGCGCTGGGGCTGAAGCTGGAGTCGCGCAAGGCCCCGGTGGAGCAAATCATCGTCGACAGCGTGGAGAAGACGCCGACGGAGAACTAAGGCAGTTCTCAGTTGCAGGTTGCAGGTTGTTGGGAGTTGAAACAACCTTGGACGCCCGCACCGGCCAGACTGACAACCTGCAGCCCTTGAACCTGCAACAGTCCCTATTGGAACCAACCGGAACGCCCCTGCGTATAGGCCAGCATGGGTGTTCTGCACATGGCGATGCCGGCGGCGGGGATCATGCCCCGCACCCCGAAGGCGAAGCGCGGTGCGGCGGTTCTTCGGGACGCAAGCGATGCGGCTCCGCGAAGCGGTACACTTCTGCAAACGGCCCACCCCACCCCGCACCCTCCTGTGAGGGATTTGGAACGGCCAAAGTATGAGGCAACATTGCAGCGCACGCCCGAACAGGAAGCCGCGCAGGAGGCACTCGGCAGGTTGGTCCGCCAGTGCGTGGCGGGCGATCAGCAGGCCTGGCAGCAGCTGGTTGTCTCGCAGCACCGGCGCATCTATGCCATCTGCTACCGGTTTACGGGCTCGGCCACGGACGCCGAGGACCTGACCCAGGACGTCTTCCTGAAGCTCTACCGCAATCTTTCCAGCTTCGACACCCACAAAGGCAGCTTTCAGACGTGGATCACCACGCTGGCACGCAACCTGCTGGTGGACCACTTCCGCCGCACCCGCGCCGACCGCGCCACCGACTCGCTGGACGCCAGCTTCACAGCCGACGGCGACGGTGCTACGTTGGGCGACCGGCTGGCGGACCCGCGGCCATCGCAGGAGGCGCACGCATCCGGGCTGGAACTGAAGGCGCGGATCCAGCAGGCGCTGGCGCAGCTTTCGCCGGAACTGCGTGAGGCGGTGGTCTTCCGCGACCTGGAAGACATGGATTACAAAGAGATCGCGCAGGTTCTGCGCATACCCGAGGGAACGGTGAAGAGCCGGATCAGCCGGGGCCGCGGGGAACTTGCAAGGCTTCTACAACGTATAGAAGGGCAGGTGGTTTAGGTGACAGATAGCAGACATTTCGGCAACCCGAAGGTTTTGCAGTTCGGGGACAAGACCGGAGGCGAGCGGTCCGGCGACAGCGGGCACTGCGCGCGGTGTGAGGCGATGCTGGCCGACGCGCTGGACGGCACGCTTTCGGCCGCGGATCAGGCCCTCTTCGATGGGCATATGGAGCAGTGCGGGCCATGCAGCCAGTTGCTGGCGGACGCGCGGCGGGGCGCAGCTTTCCTGGAGATGCTGCGGAAGCCCGCGCCGGAACCCCCGGCCGCGCTGCTGGAGCGCATTCTGGCGCAAACCAGCGGAGCGGCTGGACTGGCAGTCCCGGGTGCGATCCCAATGCCCGCGCAGCCGTCCGGGCAATACGGCATCGCGGCGCTGGTTCCGGGCCAGGCGGTCGCCGGAGCGGCGTACGGCAACGTGGTTCCGTTCCCGCGGCGGTTTGCTGCGGCCTTCCGAAGAAGCTCGTTCGGCCAGATGATGCTGCAGCCGCGCCTGGCCATGACCGCGGCGATGGCGTTCTTCTCCATCGCGCTGACCATGAACCTTACCGGCGTGCATCTGCAGGACCTGCGCGCCAGCGACCTGAAGCCGAGCAGCCTGAAGCGCGACGTGACCAACGCCAATGCCAGCGTGGTGCGCTACTACGAAGGCCTGCGCGTGGTCTACGAACTGGAGTCGCGGGTGCACGATCTGGAGAGTGCCCAGGACCTCGACGCGGCCCAGACGGTCAGCCCGAGCGCACCCGCCAATACCAATCAAGCTCCTTCGGTCCAGCCTGGTCCGTCGCAGCAGCCCGCCCGGCAGAAGGCCGCGCCCCAGCCGGGCAGCGACCAGCCAGGCAGTAACCAGCCCGGTGGCGGTTCGCCTGGGCGCAAGCAGATTGCTCCGAGCCCGTACCTGAGCCGCCGCGAGGAGCTGAGGCAAAACCGCCGTCTCCTGGTTGCGGAGGAGAGCGCCGGGAACCCGGGCCACACCGGACCCGCACGCAGAGAAAGGACACTGGTATGAACTGCGCCAATCATCTCGACCGTGAGCGCGCTGCCTTCTGCCAGCACTGCGGAAAGCCGCTTTGCACCGAGTGCGTTCGCAACGTGGGGACCTCCGTCTTCTGCGAACCCTGCCTGGCCGACCGCGTGGCGGGCACGGCGCCGCCGGCCGGATATGGCTACCCCGGCGCCCACGGTTATCCGCCCGCCGGAGCGCCTGCCGGACCAGCCTCCGCGCCGGGTGAACCCAACCCTGGACTGGCGGCGCTGCTGGGCTTCATTCCCGGCGTGGGCGCGATGTACAACGAGCAGTATGCCAAGGGCATCGTGCACCTGATCGTGTTCGCGGTATTTGTCTCGCTGGCCAGCGACGTCAGCGATATCTTTGGCTGGTTTATCGCGGGCTGGATGTGCTACATGGTGGTCGAGGCGTACCACACCGCGCGCGCCCGCCGCGACGGAACGCCCCTGCCCAATCCATTCGGGCTGAACGACCTCTCCGAGCGGCTCGGCTTCGGCAAGGCGTGGCCCAGCGGCGTACCGCAACCGCCTCAGCCCGGCGCGGCGCCAATCCCTGGCTCTTCAGCGCAAGGCCCCGGCGCGCCGGACCCCAACGCGCCGCCGGCGAATCCGTACGCACCGCCCTCCTACAACTACGGCTATGTCCCGCCGGCTGCGCAGTGGGCCGTGCCGCCGGACGCGAGCATGTATGGTGCGCCTCCAACCCCGCCGGTGCCGCCGATTCCGCCCGCGCCCCAGTATCCCGATCCGAATCTACCCTTTTCCCACCGCTTCCCGTCGGCGGCGATCTGGCTGATTGCGCTCGGCGCATTGTTTTTGGTCGGGAACATCCCCGTCTTTCATATCGTTCGCGGCCGGCTCCTGGTTCCCGTCCTGTTGATCGCCATGGGCGTGTGGCTGTTTGTACGCAGGATGATTTCGACCGGCCAGGGATTCGAGAACGATGGCACCGCCTACTATCACTGGCGTCTGCGGCGCGCCCTCAGCGGATCCTTCTGGTGGGTGTTCGTCGGCATTATCTGGCTGCTGCATGCGCTGCGCATCCTGTCGTTCGCGCATAGCTGGCCGCTGTTCCTGATCGTCGGCGGCGTCGCGATGTTCGTTGGGCGCTTGGTGTATCCCGGCGGCTACGGCTACGCACCTCCTCCCGGAGCGACTGCGCCGCCTGCACCGTCGGCGCCTCCCACGGACTTCGCCCCGGTTGAGCCCCAGGCACAGCCGGGCAGCAGCGACCAGGAAGGACGGTAAATCATGGCAAGCTATCCTCCTCCAGGTGTTCCGCCCGTACCGCCCCCCACACCTCCGCCCGGATACGATCCCCGCGAGCAGCGGCGTTTCTTCCGCGAGCAGGCTCGCGCCCAGCGCGCTGCGTGGCGTGCGCAACGGGACCAGTTCCGCTACCAGATGCGCTCGATGCGACGCGGCTCCGTGCTGGGGCCAATTCTGCTGATCGCGATCGGCGTCGTCTTTCTGCTGATTCAGACCGGCCATCTCGACCACAGCCGTTTCTGGGAGTGGTACGGGCATTGGTGGCCGCTGGTGCTGGTCTGCGCGGGCGTGGTAGTGCTGGCCGAGTGGGCGTTCGATCAAGCCGCGATGCGCGATCCGCAGCATCCCGTATACCGCCGTTCCGTCGGTAGCGGCGTTGTCTTTCTGCTGGTACTCTTCGCGTTCGGGGGCTTGATCGCCAACCACAACCTCGGGTTTCCGTCCGGCTACAGCAGAATGTTTCCCAGCGATCACTTCGACCAGAATTGGTTCGACGAGTTGTTTGGCGACAAGCACGAGTCCGACCAGACCCTGGACGCCGCCTTCCCAGCCGGCGGCTCACTCACCGTAGACAACCCGCGCGGCGACGTCACCGTCAGCGGCACCAGCGACGACAACCGCATCCACATCGCGGTGCACAAGCAGATCTATTCGCGCTCGGACTCGGACTCGGATGCGAAGGCCCAGGACTTCAGCCCGGCCATCGCCAACGAGGGTAGCGCCGTCTCCATCAGGATGCCGGCGCTCGACGGCGCGCGCGGCGACCTGGTGATTACCGTGCCTGCTGCCGCGGCCACCACCATCAACGCCAATCGCGGCGACATCCACGTGGCCTCCATCAAGGCGCCGGTCACCACCACCGCCAACCATGGCGACGTCGATCTCTCCGCCATTACCGGCGTGGCCACCGTGCACATCAATAACGGGGGCTCGTCCATCAGCGCGCACAGCATCGATGGCGGCCTGACCGTCCAGGGACACGCCGAAGACGTAACGCTTTCGGACATCACCGGGCCCGTCACCGTTACCGGAGAGTACTTTGGGACGACCCACGTGGAACACATCGCGGGTTCGTTCCACTTCCACACCAGCCGGACCGACTTTCAACTGGCGCGGCTGGATGGCGAGTTGGAGATCAGCCCGGATATGAACCTCTCGGCGGATCAGGCAATGGGCCCGGTGGCGCTGACCACGCGCGACCGCAACATCACGCTGGACCGCGTGGCCGGCGACATCTCGGTGACCAATCGGGACGGATCGATCAACCTGACCGCGGCGCCTGCGCTGGGCAATATTACGCTGGAAGACCGCGACGGCTCGGTCCACACTACGCTGCCGGAACAGGCCAACTTTGTGATGCAGGCGAACACCAACGACGGGAGTATCGACACCGACTTTGCGCTGACGACGCAAAGCAGCGAGAACGGGCGAAGCCTGAGCGGCACAGTCGGGTCCGGCGGGCCGGTGATGCACATTACCACCACCAACGGCGACATCAGCGTGCGCAAGGGCGAGGTGCAGCCGCTGCCGCCAACACCTCCGGCAGCGCCGAAGATCACGCTGACTCCGCCGGCTGCACCCAAAGCGCCAACCACCCCCAAGGCGCCCAAGGCTGCCGCGAAGGCCCCAGCCGCACCGGCTGCTCCTTCCAACTAAGAGCGAAACGCGCCAACCAAAGCGCAACGCGGCGCGGGATGAAATGTTCATCCCGCGCCGTGTTGCGTCTGCGGCGTTGTGAAGTAACGATTACTTCAGGCTCTTGACGTAGGCTGCCAGCGCGGCGGCCTGATCGGCGGTGACGGTGCTCATCGGCTTGATGTGCGGCGCCTTGGGCTGGCCGCCCTTGGTGAGAACGTCGACGACCTTGGCCGAGCCGGCGATCGCGGGAGCCATGGGCGGCTTGCCCTGTCCCTGGTCGCCGTGGCACATGGCGCACTTGGTCTTGAAGAGCGTGGCGCCATCCTGCGCGAGGGCGGGAATGGCCAGCATGGAGATGGTTGCGACGGCTGCGGTTGCGATGCGGAGTTTCATGGGTGTTCCTCTTTTTCCTTGGATTGGGTGAAGCTTTGCTGCTCGGTTGCTACTCTTCGGGCGGCCTGCCTTCCGGCTTGGCCGCAATGTCGTGGGCTGCGGTTGGGTTGGATTCCGCGAGGGTCTCGGTGTCCAACTCATGCTCTTCCTGGTAGTGCTCGGCGGACATGGTGCCGTCGCGCCACGCCCAGTTCATGGGATAGACGTCGGGATCGAAGAATACCTGGTAGAAGTGCCAGACCAGGATTGCCAGCGTGGCCAGGATGGCTTCGTAGAAGTGGACGGCAGTGGCGGCGTCGATCCACCAGCGGGCGAGCAGATTGCCGACAGCGATCTTGGCCCACAGCATGATGCCGGTGACAGCCATCAGGGCGGTACCCCAGACCAGCGCCCAGTACTCGGCCTTCTCGGCGTAGTTGAAGCGGCCGTACTTCGGCTTCTCCTTGCGGAAGCCGGTGTAGTAGAGCATCGTGCTCCAGGCGTCGGTGACGTCCTTGAGCGTGGGGAAGAGGTCGCGGATGAGGCGGCGGCCGTCGCTGGTGAGTGCGACATAGAAGACGTGGTAGACGCCGTCGGCGATCAGCAAGACTCCGGCGACGCGATGGATGATGCTGCGCCAGTGTTCCCCGAGGCCGAGCAGCGAGGCGAACCACGAATCCGGAAAGCGCAATGCGAAGCCGGTGACGACCAGAACAAAGAAGCTGGTGAGCAGAATGAGATGCTGCCAGCGCTGATTGCGGGTCATGCGGACAACGGTGTGAGCCAGCGCGCGGCGGCGGGCGAGGGCCTTGGAGCGCCAGAGGATGGCGTTGTGCAGGAACATCCCGCCGATGACGAGCAGGATCAGCGGGACGTAGAACCAGCGCACGTAGCGGACGGCGCGGGTGCCGCTGTCCTGGGCCTGGCCGCCCTCGACGTCTACGTGGACCTTGTTGAGGGTGAACTTTTGAGTGACGCCTTTGTGGCACTGGCCGCAGGTGACGTCCAGGTTGGCAGGGTTAATGGTGGAGCGCGGATCGCTCGAGGGCAGGATGTTGTGGACGCCGTGGCAACTGGAGCAGTTGGCGACCACCACCGAGCCGCCTTGAGAAGCGAGACCGTGGTAGCTGTCGTTGTAAGTCGACACGCGGTTGCCGATGACGCCGAACTCCTGGGTGAGGCGCACGCCCTGGTGACAGCCGGCGCAGGTGTCGCGCGAGAGGTTCTGGCTGGAGACGGTGGAGTTGGGATCGGAGGGCGCCTTGATGGTGTGGATGCCGTGGCAATCGGTGCAGACCGGGGCCAGCGAGTTGCCGCGTGCGATGGCCTGGCCGTGAATGCTCTGGGCGAAGACGGCCTGCACGCCGGCGTGGCACTTGCCGCAGGTGGCGGGGACGTTGAACTTGTTGATCAGCGATTTGGCGGCGTTGGCAGGCAGGATCGAGTGCGCACCGTGGCAGTCGGTGCAGACCGCGGCCTGCTGCGAGCCGTTCTCGACCGCGCGGCCATGCACGCTTTGCTGGTAGCTGACGAAGGGCTGATTGCTGTTGCCGGTCGACTCCATCAGGAATTTCTGGCCGTGGCAGGCGCCGCAGGTGGTGGGAATGTTGGAGTGATAGACGGTCGACTTAGGATCGGTGGCGGGCAGGATGGTGTGTGCGCTGCCGTGGCAGTCGGTGCAGGTGGCGGGCGCGGAGCCGTCGGGCTTGCGCGCGGTGGCGTGGTAGCTGCGCGCGTAAACGGCCTGCGCGCCGGCGTGGCACTGGGCGCAGGTGATCTTTTCCGGCGTTTGCGCGTGCGGCGAGGATTTGACGTCCTTGTGGCAGTCCACGCAGGCGAACTTGCCGTGGATGGAAGCGTGCAACTTGCCGGCGTCGACGGCGGGGTTGGTGTGTGTCCCGTCGGCGGACGGCATGGCGTCGGCGTGGCAGGCGAGGCACTCCGCGTCCTTGGGTTTGGGCTGCGCCGCAACGGTATTGGCCCAACAGAGCAGGGTTGCGTTGAGGCTCAGCGTGCAGATTTTCCCCGCAATTCTCATATGGACGAGTACACGCCGGGTTGCGATCGGTTGCGGTGATTGCTATCACAGGTGACGCGCCCATGTGGTCGACGCGTATGTGACAGCAGAGCTGGGAGTTGTGCGGCGGATGCCGACGGTGCGATGGCTGTGCTATGCTGCTCGGCACGATTCGCCGGAGGTGGTGCCATGCCGAAGTTCGTGATCGAACGGAACGTTCCGGGTGCGGGGGAGTTGACGGTGGAGCAGTTGCAGGCGATCGCGCAGAAGTCCTGCTCGGCGATCCGCAAGATCGGGCCGCACTTGCAGTGGGTGCAGTCCTTCGTGACGGACAACAAGATCTACTGCATCTATATCTCTCCGGACGAGGCGACGGTCCGCGAGCACGCGAAGCTGGGCGGGTTCCCGGCAGACTCGGTGAAGCTGGTGCGGATGGTGATCGATCCGACGACGCAGGAGTTGGTTTGAGGAAAGGCTACCCGCTCCGCACCGGGGGACTGTATGGCTAAGTACCTTGTTTTGCAGATACTTGTGGGTTTGTCGAGGGCATGAGGCGGTGGAGAGCGGTAGGGCTACTTGGGGCGGCGCAGCCAGGCAATGAGCCGGTCTGCCGCAACGAGTACGGCAATCACGGCACCCATCACCAGGACGAAATGGAGGGCGGGGCCTAGCATCCGTCTTTATAACATCCTTATGTGGTCAGCGCACATAGGCTCCCGGATCGCACCGGCAACAGGCGTGATTGCGGTCACAAATGGACTCCAGCCAGGGGCGGGAAAATGCTAAAAGGAGAGCCTTGCCCATGCTTGTCCACCATAACGCGGCCGTTCGTGCGATTGACATTGCGATCACATTTGTCGGCCGGGAGGAGCAGCGGCTGCGTGCGATCATCGAGTCGGATGCGAGCTCGGGGGACGCGAAGTTCCAGGCCTTGCAGGACCTGGCCTACTTGTCGGGGGTGGTGGTTCGCGAACTAGCCGATATAGCGGAGCCGGACGGCATCACCGGGAAGATGGCGGACGTGGTGGCTAAGGTTGAGTCAGCCGCTGTGCTGGTTCCGCTGAAGCCGCCGCAAAAGAGCGGCAGCGGAGGGCGCGCGGAAGTGAAGGCGGCGTCGTTCCACCAGGACGTGTGCGACAACCTTTCGGAGGGGGTGTACTTCGTCGATAAAACGCGGAAGATTACCTACTGGAATCGCGGCGCCAGGAACCTGAGCGGTTTCCAGCGCGACGAAGCGATTGGAAGGCATTGCTACGACAACTTTCTGCAGCATGTGGACGCGGAGGGCAAGCCGCTCTGCCAGCACGGCTGTCCGCTGGCGGCGACGCTGAAGGACGGCCAGGCCCGGGAGGCTGAAGTTTTCCTCCATCACAAGGACGGTCACAGGGTCCCGGTCGCGGTGCGGGTGTCGCCGGTGACGGACAACTCGGGCAAGCTGATTGGCGCGGTCGAGGTGTTCAGCAATATTACTGGGCAGAAGGAGCTGGAGCGGCGCGCGAAGGAGTTGGAGGCGCTGGCGTACCGCGATCTGCTTACAGGCCTGTCGAGCCGCCGCCACATCGAGCTGAAGCTGCGACAGGCGCTGGAAGAGGTGCGGGAGTTTGGCAGAAAAGCAGGGGTGCTGCTGCTGGACATCGACGGCTTCAAGCGAGTGAACGACCGGCATGGTCATCCCGCCGGCGATGTTGTGCTGAAGACCGTGGGCGAGAGACTGACGCAGGTGCTGCGGCCGGGCGATAGCGCGGGGCGGTGGGGCGGCGAGGAGTTTCTGCTGGTCGCGCTGGATGTGAATACGCCGGAGCTGGAGGAGATTGCGGAGAAGTGCCGGGGTGCGATCGCGTCCTGCCGGATTCCGGTGGAGGGGGATAGGGTGAACGTAACCGCGTCGGTGGGAGCTTCGCTGCTGAAGCAGGGCGACTCGGCCGAGGCGGTGGTGAAGCGGGCGGATGAGCTGCTGTATGTGGCGAAGTGCCAGGGTGGGGATGCGGTGAGGGTGCGGGTGGAAGCGTGAAGGTGAACCGGTGGGCTAGTGATGGTCCTTGAGCCAGAAATAGAGAACCGATCCAGCGGCGATCAACGCAACGAACAGTATCTCCTTGAGCCAAGTGAGCAGCACCTGATTCCAATTGAGTGGAACGCGTTGCAGAATACGCTCGTATGAAGTCCAGCGGAAGAACTTCCAACGCTGCTCTTTGCACTTGACGCGATAGGACGCGAGCGGGATCAAAGGGACGTACCTGAGGGCGATCCATTTGGTTCGGATTTGGATGTTGGCTTCTCTGTCCGCGTCATTCAGATAGGCTTTTCCGAAGAAGAAGAGACCGGTTCCGAGTTGCAAGAGGGGGAGTTGCTTCTCTTGAGCTGCGTCGTTGAGGCGCTCACGTGGCGATTCCTTATGGTGGTTGAGATCGGACTTCTTGAGGTTACGGCGATGGAGTTCGCTGGCGAGGGCCAGCTTCGCGTCGTCGACGAGGCCGCCTTCGTTGGCGGTTTCGAGGAGTTGGCCATCGGACATGTTCTGGTAGGTGGTGGCGAAGTCGGCTTGAGTGTTCATCGGGGCGGTCGTAGAAAAGCATACTCCAGGGGCTAAGGCCCGATTCTGTGGGGTGGCCGCGGAGACCCAAGGCTGAAGCCTTGGGGTGCCTAGAAGCAAGGAGAATATCAGGATGCGGGGGGTCTTCCTCTTCGCGGAGTCTTAGGGTCAGAATGACAGCTTTTCCTGTGCTATGCGGAAATGTCGATGTGGTCGGGTGAGAGGGCGGCGTGGTAGCGGTCGTAGATGGCGGTGTAGGCGGCTTCGAGGTGACGGGTGAAGGTTGGGGTGTCGAAGAGCGGAGCGGTAAGGCGGCTTTGCTGGAGGAGACGGCGCAGGGATTGAAGGCGCGCGGGCGAGTGTGCGAGCGAGATGGCGCGTTGCTCGTAGTCGGATTCGCTGGTGGCGATCAGTTGGGCGAGGTCCGACTCGGGTAGGGCCATGGCGCGCAGCAGGCTGGCGGCGACGCGGCCGGCGAAGGTCTCGCCACTGCGGGTGAGCAAGGGCAGGCCGGTCCAGAGAGCGTCGCTGGCGGTGGTGTGGGCGTTGTAGGGGAGGGTGTCGAGGAAGAGATCAGCGAGCGCGTGGCGGGCGAGGTGCTCGGGCAGCGGGAGTGGGCGGGCGAAGATGAGGCGCTCGGGAGCGATGTTGCGGCGGGCGGCTTCGGCGCGCAGATTGGCGATGGTGGCGGGGTTTTCTTCGAGCAGCCACAGGACGCTGGAGTCGACGCGCGCAAGAATGCGCATCCAGAGGTCGAAGACGGCGGGAGTGATCTTGTAGGTGTTATTGAAGCAGCAAAAGACGAAGGCGGCGTCGGGAATCCCCTCATCCGCGCGCGTGCGGGGAGCAGTGGAGATCGGGCGGCGCCGGTCGTTGGGCTGATAGCTGTCGGGCAGGCGGACGATTTTTTCGGTGTAGTGGCCGCGACTGGAGTCGGGGATGATGGTGGGATCGGCGATGAGGTAGTCGATGTAGCCGGCGGCCATGGTCCCGGGATAGCCGAGGTAATTGACCTGGATGGGTGCGGCGCGGTAGCTGAAGATGCCGGCGCGATGGTCGCGGGTGAAGCCTTTCAGGTCGACGGCGATGTCGACTTCGAGGGAGCGGCTGAGCTCGGCGATTTGGCGATCAGGAATATTGCGGACATCGAGAAATCGGTCCATTGCGGAGGAGACACGCCGGCTCATCTGGTCGGCGCGGTCGGGGCCGAAGGAAAAGCCGATGATCTCGAAGCGGGTGCGGTCGTGGCGCTCGAAGAGCTCCGCCATCAGATAGCTGGTGGCGTGGTTGTAGAAGTCGGCGGAGAAGTAGCCAATGCGAATGCGGTCGCACCGGGGCCGGCGTGGGATGGCGGCCAGGGCGGGCTGGGTGGGATGCTGGTCGAGAGTGTAGATCTCGGCGGCGCGCATTTGCAGGGCGGGCGATTCGCTAAACGCGAGGGTGGCGAATGGGATGGCGGCCCTTTCGCCGCGGGCTATGGCGGCTTCGACCTGGCGGAGGTCGGCTGCGTCGTCTTGCCAGTCGCAGAGCGCGCGCTTGGTGAAAAGGCGCAGGCCGGAGAGGTATTCGCAGCCGGGGTCGAGTTGGAGGGCATGGTTGAAGCTCTCGAGGGCGGACGGATATTGCTTCAGGGCCATTAGGACGTCGCCGCGGTTGCGATGGGCGTCGACGTAGTCCGGCTGGAGAGCGATGGCGCGGTCGTAGCTTTCGAGCGCGGCTTCATATTGGCGCAGAGAATGCAGAACGCTGCCGCGATTGTTGTGGGCTCCGGCGCGATTGGGATTCAGGCGTAGGGCTTGGTCGTGGCTCTCGAGGGCGGTGAGCAGCGGCGGTGGATCGGTGAGGGCCTGGTGCCATGCGTCGGCGACGGAGTTCCAGTCGAAGCTGGAGCGGGCCCACGCGCGCATGGAGTCGCGGTCGGATTCGGCGGGCGGGTTGCGGAGGAGATCGACGGCGGCGCGGACGAATTGGGCTTTCTGCTCCGGGTCGGTCATAGCGACGTGAAGCTGCCCGGGCAGGATCCAGTTGTCCTTGGTTTTGGTGGAGTGGATGAAGACGCCGCCGTGGCCGGACTTCTCGCCGAGTGCAGCGAAGTCGGTGGTAATGGGGATGGCGCCGGCGGCCATGGCTTTCGAGAGGGAGATGCAGTCGATCTCGGCCATCTCGGATGGGTAGGCGAAGATGTTGGCGCGGAGGTAGAGGCGGGCGACGTCGGCGTGGCTGATGCGGCCGAGCTCCGCGACGCCGAGCTGGCGCATGCGGGTCTGCAGGGCGGTCTTCCACTGCAGCATGGTGGGGTTCGAGGCGTGGAAGGTGTCCCAGACGTCCCAGCCGTAGGCCCACTCGGCTTTGGCGCTGGGGACTTGCAGCTTGATCTGCTCGAAGCAGTCGAGGAAGGCTTCGAGGCTGCGGTCGGCGGACGAGGTGTTGATGAGAAGCAGCGGATCGCGGGGAGGCGCGGCGTCGAAGAGCTGCGCGTCGATGCCGTTGGGGACGATGGAGAACTTGTCGTCGGGGATGGCGGGAAAGAGGGAGCGGTGGAAGCGGGATTTAACAAAAATCTTGTGGATGCGCGCGAGGTTAACGGGCGGGAGGTCGGCGTCGGAGAAGACGTCGTGGAGGTCGAGGATGACCTTGCCGGAGTTGATGTCGTACTGGGCGAGATGGGGATAGCGCCAGAGGACGGTGACGTCCTGCCGGTCGCGGTAGTTCCACAGCCAGTAGGGCTTCCAGGTGACGCCGTCGTAGACCTGTTCGTGCTGGCCGCAGTTGGCGTAGACGGTGACGTTCCAGCCGCGGCGATAGAGCAGGCGCGAGAGCCAGAGGATGGCCTCCTCGGAGCCGCCGATGCCGGTGGTGTTGACAGAGCCGGGGTTCCAGGTTTCAGTGGCGGGGCCGCAGTAGAAGACGAGATCGCGGCCGCTGGAGGCGTGCTTGGAGAAGTTTTCGTCGGCCAGGGTGAGGGCCTGCAGCGCATTGCCGCGGTTGGTGTAGGCGTCAGCAAAATCGGGGCGAAGCTGGATGGCGCGGTCGTAGCTGGCGACCGCCT
The DNA here is from genome assembly GCA_049509035.1 of Acidobacteriaceae bacterium. Classification (GTDB taxonomy): domain Bacteria; phylum Acidobacteriota; class Terriglobia; order Terriglobales; family Acidobacteriaceae; genus Edaphobacter. The sequence continues at coordinate 88,409 of JBELAH010000008.1, read as the reverse complement.
GGCGATATTGCTTGAGGCCCTGGAGAGCGCTGCCGCGGTTGTTGAGAGCTTCGGGATAGTCGGGGCGAAGTGCGAGGGCGCGGTCGCAACTCTCGAGCGCGGCTTGATACTGCCCGAGAGCGTAGAGCGCATTGCCGCGGTTGGAGTGGGCCTCGGCGTAGTCGGGGTTGAGTGCGAGGGCGCGGTCGTGGCTCTCGAGCGCGGCGGAGTATTGTTTGAGCGTGTGCAGCGCGCTGCCGCGGTTGTGCCAGGCTTCCGCGTGGCGGGGATTGAGGCGGAGGGCGCGGTCGTAGCTCTCGACGGCCGCGTGGTGCTGCCGCAGCATGAAGAGAGCATTGGCGCGGTTGAAGTGGAACTCGGCGTTGTCGGGATCGGATGCGATGGCGCGATCGATCAGCTCGAGCGCGTCCGCTGGCTGTCCGGTCTGGCAGGCGATGACGCCGAGCAGATGCAGCGCGACGGGATGGTTGGGGTGGGATTCGAGGACCTGGCGATAGAGAGCTTCGGCCTGGGGGAGTTGGCTGGCCTGATGGTGAGCGATGGCTTGCTGGAGGAGCGCGTCGATGGGAGAAGGCGCGGGGATTGCGGGCGGGGGATTTGCCGGCCGGTGCCTGGAATGACGTAAGGGTTTGCCGGGTTTGCTCTTCATGCGGGTGGGGGTGGCCTACTCCTTGATGGAGATGCCGAGGGCTTTCATCTTGCGGTAGAGGTGGGAGCGTTCGAGGCCGAGGGCTTCGGCGGTGCGGGAGACGTTGCCGTGGCACTCGTCGAGTTTCTTCAAGATGTAGTCGCGTTCGTAGGCATCGCGGGCTTCCTGCAGGGTGGAGAAATCTTCGCGGACGCCAGAGGATTTGGCGGCTTCGCGGGCAACCAGGGCGGGCAGGTGCTTGCGTTCGATGCGCTGCGACTTGGGATTGAGGATGAGGACGCGCTCGACCAGATTGCGCAGCTCGCGGACGTTGCCGGGCCAGTTGTAGTTGCGGAGGGCGTCGAGAGCGTCGGGGTGCATTTCGACGTGGGGGCGGCCGTACTGCTGGCCGAACTCCTGCAGGAATTCCTTCACCAGCAGCGGGATGTCTTCCTTGCGGTCGCGCAGCGGCGGGACAAAGAAGGGGATGACGTTGAGGCGGTAGAAGAGGTCTTCGCGGAAGTTGCCGCGGGCGATCTCCTCTTCGAGGTCCTTGTTGGTGGCGGCGATGACGCGGACGTCGACGTGGATGGGATGGGTGGCGCCGACGGGGAGGAAGCGCTGCTCGTCGAGCGCGCGCAGTACGCGGGCCTGGGTCTTGAGGCTCATGTCGCCGACTTCGTCGAGAAAGAGGGTGCCACCGTCTGCGCGCTCGAAGGTCCCGCGCTTTTCGGAGGGCGTGCCTGCGGGAGCACCGGGCTGGATGGCTCCGCGACGGTACCCGAAAAGTTCAGTCTCGATGTGGTCTTCGGGGATGGCGGCGCAGTTGAGCTCGACGAAGACGCGATCTTTGCGGAGGGACTCGGCGTGCATTGCGCGGCCGATGAGTTCCTTGCCGGTGCCGGACTCGCCATATATTAAGACGCGGCCGTTGGTGGGAGCCATGAGCTTGATCTGCTGGCGGAGGGCCTTCATGGGGACCGAGTTGCCAGTGACGCAGGCGCGGAAGCTGAGCTGGCGGACGAACTCCTGGTTGTCCTCGCGGAGCTGGCGGGCGTTGATGGCGTTCTTGAGGACGATGAGGGTGCGGTCGAGCGAGAGCGGCTTTTCCAGGAAGTCATACGCCCCGAGCTTGGTGGCGCGCACCGCCGCTTCGATGGTCCCGTGGCCGGAGATGATGATGACTTCGGGCAGGTGCGCCGAGTCCATGTGGCGGATGTCGCCGAGGGCGTCGAGGCCGTCGCGGTCGGGCAGCCAGATGTCGAGCAGGACGACGTCGTAGATGGCGTCGGCGAGCAGGGTGAGGGCTTCGTGCGCGGTGGCGGCGGTGGCGACGGCGTAGCCCTCCTCGGTGAGGATGGATTCGAGGGAGTCGCGGATTTCAGCTTCGTCGTCGACGATCAGAACGTGGTTCATGAGGGCAGTTGTCAGTTCTCAGTTGAAGGCGTGAGGAAGATATGGTTCACGTGATTATGGTACGCGGTGCTGGAATGAGTGCACCCCCCCTGGGTATCGATTCCTTCATAATCGTCCAAACAAACCACTTAGCGGATGGCGAATTTGCAGGATATTGAAAGCAAAGGAGATGATTTGCAGGATCTTCAAAACGCTGGGGTTAGGGTTTCGTTGGAGCTTTGGGAGACACAAGCCTGAGGCTGGTGGATTCTGTCTCTACCTCTTTAATTATATGTGGAGCGTCAAGAGTTTTGGGTCAGCAGAAAAGCACCGCAGGGGGCGCAACGGGCCTTCCCCTTGCCGGCGACAAAGAGCGACGGGGAGCTTGATCGGTAGGGGGATAGATATGGTATAAAATCTGGCAACCCCCGGGAATCGACCCAGAAATTCCAGCTTCGCAACGAAGAAGACCAGGATCATTGTGCCCCTAAGAGCGATCGGAGGACGCGATGAAAATGACTCGAATCTGGTTTCCACGATTCAATGGGAGCGAGCCGACGCATAGCTGGTTCGCCCTCGCGGCGATGCTGCTGTTTTGTTTCCTGCTGTCGAGCTGTGGCGGCAACGGCGGCAGCGGTGGCGGTCAAAACGGTGACGTTCCAAACTTCACTGTTACGTTGACGCCCGCGTTTCCTGTCATTGCGGTAGGAAACACAGAGCAGTTCACGGCGGCCACTGTCGACCCCACCAGCGGGAATCCCATCACCATAAACGGTTTTACGTTCTCGTATACGAGCAGTGACACCGCCGTCGCCACCATTGACATGAAGAGCGGATTGGCCACTGCGGTTGGCACGGGAACAACGACCATTACCGGGACCGCGGTCAACTCAAGCGGGAACGGCGATGGCATGCAAATCGCGACCCTGAGGGTTGTAAACCCGCTCACCACAAACCCGGGCCCGTTGCCTTTGGGGGCACTCACAAATCCTTACCCCAGCACGGGGGTGGGTTCGGGCGGCTGGCTCCCGACCTGGTCGCTGGCGAATGGGACCACGCTTCCCGCGGGACTAACCTTGAATTCCAATGGCACTGTCAGCGGGACGCCAACCGTCGCGGGAGTCTCACCAAATTTTACGGTCCAGGTCACAGACTCGGAGACTCCTCCCGTTTCCAAACAGGCGACCTTCAGCATCACTATCGTTGATCCGGCAAATGCGTGCAGCTTTTTGACGAACACCAATTCATCCATGCTAAAAGGCAGCTACGGTTTCTTGCTGCAGGGATTCCAAGCCACCACAGCTAACGGCACGCCTCTCGCAATTGCGGGGAGCTTTGCCGCGGATGGTTCCGGCAGCGTCACGGGCGGGGAGGTAGACGTGAATATCGCCGCCGGCCCGCAGCATCTGACGGTCAACGGTGGCGCCTATGCCGTGAATGCCAGCGGGCAAGGTTGCGTGCAATTGAAATACAGTAGCGGCGCATCGAACGTCTTCCACTTTGCCCTCCGCCAGTTGCTCAATGCAGGCAACATTGCAACCTATGGAAGAATCATCGAGTTTGACGGGTACCAGGGCATGCAGGGCGGCGCCGCCACGAACCTGGCCTCCGGCGTTCTGCTGCTGCAAAATCCGGCGGAGTTTTCCACGTCCAGCCTCGCCGCGCGGTTTGCCTTCGGTCAGGACGGATTCGATATGGCTGGCAAGCATGTGGCGATCGGCGGAAGCTTCAACTTCAACAACGCGAACGGCAACCTCAGTAATTTCGCCCAAGATTTTGACGAAGGCGGAACGATCAGCACCGTCACCGGAGCCACGGGCTCCGTTAGCTCTACTGCAACAACCGGGACGACGGGACGCGAAACGGTTACGCTTACGTTGCCCGGCCCTACGACTCTCCATTTTGCCGCCTACATCGTCAATAAGAACGAAATCTTGCTCGTTTCTACCGACACTCTCAGCGCGACAGTCTCGATTTCGAGCGGCAGGGCGATTGTCACAGGCAGCTCCTACACGGCAAATTCGCTTTCCGGAGATTACATCTACCGTGCCGAAGGGGTTGACTACGAGAGCGATGGCGCTACCTGCGCCGCCAATGGCCCCTGCGCTCTGACTGATGTAGCGGTTATGACGGCGAATGCGGCCACAGGAACGCTTGGCGGCACTCTCTATCAACTCGAGGCCGGTGCAACCCAAACGAGCACGATCACGAACACATACTCCGTCAGTTCATCTACGGGACGCGTTCAGCAGTCTTCGGGCAGCGGCGCAAAACTGCCCGTTTTCTACCTCGCCACACCAGTAACCTCGGGAACAGATGCGACCGAATCTATCGACGCGTTTGTCGTAGGCTCAGGACCGACGCAAAATTCAAGCACCGGAGATCCGACCGCGCTATTTGGATTCATCGAGGCACAGCCGAGTGGACCCTATAGCTTGAACAGCCCGCCCGCTTATATCTTTGCGTCCGAGGATCCGGGGCAGATCACCGCCAATAATGTCGTTGGGAGTGGAAGCTTCAGTTCAGGGGCGATTTCCCCTGTTCGCGACGTCAGCGGCACAACCGGGCTTATGAGCGGCCCTACAAGTTTTTCTTTTACCGTGAATGCCGACGGTACCTTGGGCGGAATGGCGATCGGAGGGTCAGGGTCATTCGTCGGCGCAACCAACAGTACGTCCGCGTCTCCAGGAAAGGTGCTGTTCCTCCCGAACAATGCGGTCGCAGGAATCCGCTTGCTTGAGCCCTGAAACAGCCGCAACCGCGGGTAAGGCTAAAGACAACGACTGAGATTCTGCGCGTCGCGCAGAATGACGACGCGGGATGACATGACGACCCGGGGGGAAGTCAGGAGCGCGTGGATACGGTGGTATCCGATGCGGTTTCCGGGACGGAGTCGGGTTCAGCGGTGGGGGCGGGGGGGAGTTCGATGATGAAGGTGGCGCCGGCGGGGGAGTTCTTTTCGGCGCGGATGGTGCCGCCGTGTTCCTGGACGATTTTGGCGGCGATGGCGAGGCCGAGGCCGGTGCCGCGCTGTTTGGTGGAGAAGTAGGGGAGGAAGAGGCGCTCGCGCATCTCGTCGGTGAGGCCGGAGCCGGTGTCGGATACGGTGAGCTCGACCATGCCGGAAGGGAGCAGCGCGGTGGTGACGCGGAGCTCGCGGAGGAGCGACTCGTGCATGGCTTCGGCGGAGTTGTCGATGAGGTTGCCGAGCGCGCGCTTCATGGCTTCGGGGTCGGCGAGGACGAGCGGGAGATCGGGCGCGAGACGCTTGATGAGGCGGATGTTCTGCAGGCGGCCGGCGAAGAGGGCGAGCGAGTTCTCGACGATGGGGTTGAGCGCGGCGGGGCGGGGCGCGGCGGTGGGGAATTGGGCGAGCGCCGCGAACTGGTCTACCAGTGAGCGCATGCTTTCGACCGAGGAGGAGATGACTTCACTGGAGCGGCGGATGACGGCGACGGAGGGCGACTCGAGCTGTGCCGAGGCGAGGGTGACGCCGACACGGTCGATGTGGCGATGGATTTGTTCGGCGCTGAGAGAGATGGGGGTAAGCGGATTCTTGATCTCGTGGGCGACGCGGCGGGCGACCTCTTTCCAGGCGGACTGCTTCTGCGCGCGCAGGAGTTCGGTGGCGTTTTCGAGGACGAGGACGTAGCCGTGGTGGATGCGGTCGGGGCCGGAGCCGGTTTCCAGCAGCGCGACGGTGGCGAGCAGATACATGGTGCCTCCGGCGTGCGTGCCGGTGCCGGGAACGGTCATCTCCATCTCGCCCGAGGCGGAGCCCATACGGTGGCTGCGGCGGAGCAGGTGGTGGATGGACTCGAGCGCTTCGGCGGGAAAGATTTTTTCGATGGAGGTGCCGATGAAGGGCGTCTGGCCGCCGGGGTCGAGCATCTCGGAGAGGGCGCGGTTGGCGAGGACGATGGAGCCGTTGGGGTCGAGGGTGGCGACGCCGTTGGGGATGGTTTCGAGCATGGTTTCGAGCTCGCCGCGGCGGGCTTCGAGGGTGGCGTTGGCGGCGGAGAGCTGCAGGTTGGAGGTTTCGACGGCGCGGCGGCTGCCCTCGAGGTCGGCGGCCATGTGGTTGAAGCTGCGGACGAGTTCGCCGAGTTCTTCGGTGGAGCTCTCGGCGACGCGGCGGGCGTAGTCTCCCTGGGCGATGGCCTCCATGGCTTCGGCGAGGGCTTCGACGGGTTTGGTGACTTGCTTGGAGAGATGCAGCGCGAGCCAACTGCAGGCGAACAGCGCCAGGCTGGTCATCATTAATAGAAGCAGCAGGTAAAGGGTGCGGATCTCGCGGCGCTGCAGGTAGGCCTTGCGGTAGGCGTCGACGGCGTTCTGGAAGCGGGTGCGCGTGGCGGAGAGGCCGTAGGGCATGGGCAGGCCGACGACCACAGTGCCGCCCTGCTTGATGGCGGCGGTGCCGAGCGCGTAATCGGTGTCGCCGATGGAGAAGATGGGCAGGTCATTGCGCTGGGCGGCGGTGAGGATGGCGGCGTCGATGGACTGATCGAGGACTTGGTCGTCGCCGGGCTGGTGGGCCGATGGGGCGGGTGCGTTATCGGTGTCGGTGTCGGTAGAGGGCTGGTCGGGAAGCCAGGGCTTGACCTGGGCCGGTGCGCCGGTGAGCGGCGGCATGTGGAAGGCTGCGACCGGATGGGCTTCGCGGTAGACGACTGCAAAGCCGCTCTGCAGGGTGATCTCGTGCTGATGGAGGACGCGGTCGATGGTGTCGGCGGGCGCTGCCTGCGGGACGGGGTTTCGCGCTAGGGCGTCCGCGGCGCCGCTCTCGGTGGGGAGCAGCGAGGCGGCGATGGATTCAGCTTCGACCCGGGCGTTGGCCGAGGTGTACTGCGCAAGTTCGAGTGCGAGCCGGGTGGAGTCGTCGCGGATCTCATCGGGATTCTGCGAGAACCAGCGCTCGAGGGAGCGGTTCATCAGGTCGTAACTGAAGAGGAACATGAAAACAACGGGGATGACCGAGACCAGCACGGCCCCCCAAAGCATGCGGGTGCGCAAGCGCGTGCCCATGACGCTGGAACGCTGGTCGGCGTAGAGCTTGAGGACGTTGCGGACGAGCAGCACCAGGACCACGACAAAGAGCAGAAAGGCGACCGTGGAGAGGCCGGAGAAAACGGCAATCTCGCCAGTGGTGGCGGGGGTGAGGAACTTCAGGTGGAACGCATTCAGCGCGGTGAAGGTGCCCAGCAGCACGACCGCGATGGAGCCGAGGACGATGATGACGATCTTCCGCCGGCTCGCGCTGGTATCCATCGAGACAACCCTCCGTCAGTGAGACGATTATAGGCGGAGGGGTCACTTCGTGACGCGTATTGGGCTTCGCGTGGTGCTCCCGATGGTCGCTCGGAATTTTGTGCCGACCGGCGTCGCGAGGTGCGTTCGGGGTGGTGATTTATTATCGAAGTGCGGAAGAGTGGCCGAGTGGTTGATGGCTCCAGTCTTGAAAACTGGCGTACCTGCAAGGGTACCGGGGGTTCGAATCCCTCCTCTTCCGCCACGCCTTGTCCAAGGACATCCCAAAAAATCCAATGAAGCGATTTGCTAGAGACGGTCTTACGACGGTCAGGTTTCGCAAACACTGTCTCCTCGAGCCGCGCAGCCTGGCAAACTCACCACTTGCGCTGCGCGAGAGTGAGAACCCATTCTGGCTCCATTGCTGCGAAATCGAACGCCCCACCTTTCGAACCCGGCAACGTGGCTGTTCCCTGGCTTGACACCGAGCACGAGTTTACCGCCATCCTCATCTGCCGAGACCCTTCCTGCGGCAGTGACCACCGAATAATTCAGACGATAGACCCCTCCTGAGTTGCGCATGACATATCCGCAAGCGACCAGGGTGCGAAGGATGCGGTAGATGGTGGTTCGAGAGTACCCTGTCATGCTGCGAAGGTTTTCGACGCGGAGGCCGGTGCCGGTCTCGCGGAGTGCCTCGATCATGTGAACAGCCTTAAGCACACATGGGACGAGATAACTGGGATTCCTGGAATGTTCCGATTCCTGGAGCATATCGATCCACCTCCTTTGTGCCCAACGGGGAATGGAATCATCCGGATGCTGTCTGCGTTTCGAGACGCAGACAGCACTCGGGCGCAGGTCAACTCAAACCAGCTAGAAGGTGACGCGTCCAGTGAACTCGAACGCACGGATCGCACCCGGAGTTCCAACTTCGCCGAAGGTGGTTGAGCCAGGCGACCAGCCGCCGTTGGGTCCACCCCAGGTTTGCTTGTTCCAGACGTTGAAACAATCGGCTTGGAAGGAGAACGCGGCCTTCTCGGTTATTGGGAAGGTGCGCCGCACGCCGGCATTCAAGTTCTGATTGCCTTCGCTCCGCAAGCCGTAAGGCGCGGTGCGAGCCACATTGCCAATCAGATACTGGTGAAAGCCAGGGACGGTAGAGATGTCAGTTGGCGCTTGAAATGCCGCAGGATTGAGGTACTGAATCGTCTTGTTTGAGACCACCACGCCGTTTGGGCCGGTGCCATAGCTTCCATTCTGGCGCGGCGAGCCGCTGAAGGCAGGGTTATAGGACGGAAGACAAGAAACGCCGTTGGGAACGGCCTGGTTGGCGCACCCGCCGCTCCAGGTAATGCTGATTGGCGTACCCGAGGTGTATGTATAGACGCCAGTCAACTGCCATCCGCCGACCACTTCACGCGTCAGCAACGAATTGCCTCCCCAGTGTCCGGCGGTACCGATGGGTATCTGGTAAACGCCGTACGCTGTGAGGTTCTGGGGAATATCGAGCTGGGTCAGCGCGCGATCGATGCGATCGGCCTTGTAGCTCTTGTTGCTACCGTCAATCGCGCCCGCCGGGATGTTGAAGCCGCTGCGGAAGCTTCCGTCGTCGCCAATATCCTTCATGTAGGTGTAGTTGACGTTGAAGGTGAGGCCATGGGAGAGACGCTGAGCGAGGATGAGTTGGAATGCGTTATAGGAGTAGTTCTCGGTGTTGGGCCCGCCCCAGCTATCGGAGACGGAGCTGTACTGCGGGAAGGCCAGCAACAACTGGCCGATGGTCAGGGTGGATGTGAGAGGGAAGGCATTTGCGGCAGCGATGAAGGTAGCCGCGGTGGATGTGTTGATCGCCCCCGCCATGGCGGCGTTTGCGGTGGCCACGTTTGCCGAGGTTGCCGGTGCGAGCAGCAGCGGAATCGCATTGGCCTTCCCCGCGGAGTTGGTTCCGGCCAACGGGCCGAAGGCCAGGAGATAGATCGGATTGAGCTGGTTGCTGTAATATCCGCGCGGAGATGCAGCGCCCTTGATAAAGGTGTGGTGGGCTTCCGATCCGACATAAGCGACCGTCAGCGTCATGTCCCGGGTGATGGTCCGTTCGAACCCAAGGTTATAGAAGGTGTATTCCGGGGCGCGGCCAGATTGGTAGAAGTCGTCGAACCCCATGGTGCCCGGAGCTACAACCTGACCGGAAGAGTTTAGATAGTTGCCCGCATCCAGGTTCTGGGTTGCGACGCCAGGGGTGGGCGGACCGGGATAGACGAAGCCCGGGCCGAACACGGACGTGTTGGCATTTGCTCCGAGATAGGCTTGGTTGCCCAGCCAGAAGGACGGGCCTGCATTGGGGCCGCTGGTGATGGCGCTGGGTGACGTCGCCGTGGTGCTGGAGCCGAGAATCTGTCCGGAGCTGTTGGCGCCGCCGACGCCACCACTCAACTGGCCGCCGCCGGTGCCTCCACCTTGATCGTAGGTGACGCCGATACCAGTCCGGAACACAGTCTTGGAATCGATCGAGTAGACGATGCCAAGGCGCGGCCCCCAGTTCTTCCAATAGGTCTGGATCGGCGTGGTGCAGCCGCAGCTGACGGTACCGGTTGCACCACCATAGCTCCCAGCAAACTCCAACGCGCCAGGAAAACCGGTGGCCGGATTCGTGATATTCGGGTTCAGGTAGCTGAAGGTGAAGTTGCCCGTGGATAGCGGGATCGATTTTTCATGCACCGGCGGGATGTAATCCCAGCGAAGTCCAGCGTCCACCACCAATTTCTTGGTTACCTTCCAGTGGTCCTCCGCGTAAGGGGCAGCCAGCTTGGCGCGCGTGTACTGGGTTGGCGCATAGGCCAGGGAGAAGCCATTGATCTGGTCGGCGGCGCCGAGCAGGAAGCTGGCGTATCCATAGCCAGTCACACTGGTATCAATGTTGTTTGAGCTGGCAACGTAGTTGGCGGTTGACGACTGGCCGTAATGCAGTGGGAGGACGTTCGTCAGCGTTTCCGGGTTGGCGTTGTTCAACCCTTCCCACATATAGGAGAAGCCGAAGGTCATGACGTGATCGCCCTTCAGCCACTGAACGTTATCGACCAGCGCGTAGTTATTCGGGATGGTGACCTGAGTCGCCTGGCCACTCGTGTTCGCACCCCATTGGGAAGGTGCGATCTTGGTGCCCGAAGAGAAGTTAGACGATCCAAACCCGATGTCCGGAAAGTCCTGAGCGGCCTGCCCACCGGGAAGGTTGGTTATGCCGAATGCGCCAGGTGCAAACGAACCGCCGACGATGGGAGCAAAGATCGGCATGTAGAAGCGGGTATAGCCATACTTAAGTTGATTGGTGAGGTGAGGCGTGATGGTGTAGGCATCTTCCACGTCGTACTGCTTGGGTACGATGAGCGGAAGATCGCCGGTGGTGTAGGGTGGGTCGTTATAGAAGTTCGAGAAGTTGGTGGCATACTGGTCGTGGCCCATCGCTCCAACCGTGGAGACGCGGTTGTTCGGGCTGATGTCGTAGTCCCACCGCCAATCCCAGTTGTAGTTGTCGCGGCCACTGGTGCCCTCATTGCCATAGTTGCCTGAGAGCAGTGCCGTGTTGACGCTGTTGATGTGGCCCGCATTAGGCGAGCTTGGATAGTTGGGCAGGTAGGACTCCAGCATCTTCGAGATGGGAGAGATATCCCCAGAGGGAATCACGTTGTAGGTCGGGATACCGTTCTTCATCCCCTGGAACGGCAGCCGGGAGCATACGCTGCCGACGCAACTGTTGGTCATCGGGTCGTAGAGGAAAGGCTTGTTGGTTCCCCCATTGGAAGGATCGCCGACGATGCCGGTCAGACCCCCGCCGGGAAGAGCATTCGGGTTTTGATTGAGTTCAGTAAAGTCGCCCTGCTCCTCCAATGCAGTCGGGATGGTCGTGAAGTTGACGGAGGTGCCGCTCCGCCCGTGAAATTTGTCATAGGCGAGGAAGAAGAACACTTTCTTTCCGGTATGAGGGATGTATCCGCCGCCGAACGCTGAAAACTCATCTGTGTGCTCAACGTTCTTGGGGGCTGGGCAGGGACTCGCCGCCGCCGGGCAGTCGATTGGGTTAGCGGCATTGGTGACCGTGGCTTGCTTCTGGGTAAAGGTAAATGTATCGAAGGCGGTGTTGCGTATCAGGTCAAGTACACCACCGTGAAACTGCAACGTTCCTGACTTCATCGTATAGTTCTCGGCGCCGGCGCCCATGTACTCTGCTGGAGGCACGCTGGTAATCACCTGAAACTGATCGACGGAGTCGACGTCCACGTTCAAAGCGACGGTCCGATTGTCACCTTGCTGATTGAGAGTCTCGGATGCTACCCCGTCCAGATAAAGAGAGGCCTGATGACCGGGAGTCCCGCTGAGTGACGGCAAGCGACCGTCGGTACCGGGCATCGCGCCCTGGACCAGCAGCGCAAACGCGGTAGGATCGCGCTCCTGGGTGGCCGATGCCTCCAACGGCAAGTTCGAATACGACGAATTCTCGATCACCGCGCCGAGTGTGGCGCTGTCCGTGTCCAGCACCGGCGGGGCGGCCGTGACGTCGACGGTCTCCGTGGTCGCGCCGATCGAAAGCACCGGATTGAATCCCAGTTCGCCCAACCCGACGACGTCCAGATTCTCCTGCTTTAGCGTCTTGAACCCCTTGGCTTCCACCGTCACGGTGTAGGTCCCGGGCTCCAGGGGAGCAATGCTGTATAAGCCGTTCTTGGACGTGGTGCGGGTAGCCGACACATTGGTGGCGACGTTGGTCGCAGTGACCGTCGCATTGACGATGACGGCGCCGGTGTTGTCCGTTACCGTACCGGTGATGGTGCCTTCACCTGCGGTCTGCGCCCGCACGCGACCTGGATGGGCGCAGTTGAGAAGGACGAGCAGGCCCAGAACGAGGAATCGAATGCTGGTGGCGCGGACAAGGCAGGAAGTCTGCGGCATGGCGTTTTCTCCAAGAGTGGGTGTTGGTGGAAAAGGCGCGCAGAATCTCCGCCAGGCCCCGGTTCCACCGGCAAATCGGATTCGATTGGGGGAATTTAGACGTGCTGCTAAGGGGCTGTCAAGAGAAAAGTGTAACGCTACCGTTAGCGTTACCGGTAACGGGTATATTTCAATCACTTAGCAGCACGGCGAGGGCTGATGCGAGCTTGGATTGGAAGGTTTTCCGTAGGGGCCCTGAAATCAGCCGCGGCCGTTGCGGATGGCGGCTGCGGCCCGGGCCCGGCGTTGGGAAGACTCGCGCACGACCAGTGACGGCTGCAGCACGATCTGCCGCGGGGTGGCGGAGGTTTTGTCCTTGAGCCGGCGGATCAACATCTTCGCGGCGCGCTCTCCAATCTGACTGCTGTGGTGATCGACGCTGGAGAGAGGTGCTCTGAGGCTGTCGTCGTAGTGGAGATTGTCGCATCCGATGAAGGCAATATCCTTGGGGATGCGCAGGCCCGCTTCCAGCGCAACATCGACGGCGGCGATGGCCATGGGGTCGTTGTAGCAGAAGACGCCGTCGGGGGGCTTGCCCGCGAGCAACGTCCGCATTGCACGCAAGCTCTCCTGCCAGTCTCTTCCGTCTACATTCATGTACGGGCTGACCAGATCCGGATCGAACTTCATGCCGTGCTTTTCCAGTGCGAGCCGGTAACCTTCGAAACGGCCGACGCCGGTTGTGAATGGAAGCCCGCGAATGTGGGCAATGCGCCGGCAACCCATCGCGACCAAATGCTCCGTCGCAATTCGACCGACTTCGCGGTCGTCGACGCCCACAAAATCGGTGCGGAAGCCGGGGAAGAAACGGTCGATCAATACGAAAGGAATCCCCTGCTCCTTAAGCTGCTTGAATTTTGCCGGAGAGAAACTGCAGGAGGCGACGATCAATCCATCCATGCGATGTCCCAGGAGTTGCTCGATGGCAGCCTCTTCGACAGCGGGATCCTCCATGGAGGAGGAGATCATAACGGCATATCCGGCCTGCTTCATGGCGGATGAAAGGCCTTCCAAGACCTCAGCGAAGAATGGATGGAGCAGCGTGGGTACGATGACTCCAACCTGAGAACTCTTGCCTGTGACCAGGCTGCGGGCCGTTAAGTTTGGCCGGTAGCCAAGTTCCTTGGCCTTGGCGAGCACACGCTTCCGCGTCTCTGCGGCGACGTCCGGCTGATCCCGCATAACCTTGGACACGGTTATGACCGAAACACCCAACGCCCGGGCTATGTCTTTGAGGATGACCGGCATACTGTAGCTTTATCGTACTTCAGTTACGGCGGGTCCAGACCTTGAGAGAATTGCGGTGACGCTAAGCTCCGAATGGGATACCCAATTCCTGCGGAATAATGGCCTCGGAAGGCTTGTCGAGGCTTGATGCGTCGTACCTCAGTTGCCACTCCAGGCGCATTCCATAATAGAGCGCGGTAAATCCCCAGAAGCGCGTCTGTCCGAGTCCCAGGCCGGTTTCCGCGTCGTAGTATTCGCGCAAGACAGGGTTTCTCTCGACGGCCATCTCGAGCAAGCGTTCGGAGAGCGTCTTCGCTTCGTCGGTGAAACCATACCGCATCAAGCCCTGGAAGATCATGTAATTCGTCGGGGCCCAGGTTGGTCCGCGCCAGTTGCATTCATTGTGCGAGCCCTGGTAGTAGTCCGGCTCGGTCTTTGCGTAACTCGCCACAGGATAGGCCAGCCAGAATTCCTTCTCGTTGAGAATGTGCTCGTGCACGATTCTCCTGGCACGAGGCTGGGTCGCCGCGCCGGCAAAGAGGGGCGTAAAGCAGGTCGCGGATTTGACCTTCACAAGGTTGCCGGTCTTCTCGTTGCGGTCGTAATACATTCCATCCGTCTCATCCCAGAAGGTTGTGTTCATCAAGCGAATCAGATTTTCGGCGCGGTCGCTATATGCCTTAACGTCGCTTGCCAACCCGAGGTGCTGGGCGATCACTGCCATGGCGCGTAGCTCGCGCACCAGATAGGAGGCGAGATCAACGCCTTCAATGGTGAATGAAGATAATGCTCCGCCCCGACTCCACTGGTTGTCAGTGCCGGCTGCATCGGCGGAGTTCCAGACCGGCAGACCATTCTTGTCGCCATCATAGGAGAACCACTTGGTGAGGTACTTATCCAGGCGCTGGTAGTAGTTTCCGCGCACCCACTCGTAGTCGTTCTTATTCTGCTTGCAGCCGAGAACTACCAACTGCGCCAGGAATGGTTTGAAGTGCTGGCGATCGCGCTGCTTGATGAGGCTGCGGTTTACATAGCCGTCGGGCTGCTCGCGGTCGAGAAACTCGCGCAGGTTGGTGAAGCAATATTGCCAAACGCCATAGTAGGAAAGGTACAAGTTCTCAAAATAGAGGTCCCAGTCGTAGAACTCGTTGTAGGGGTAGCCGGTGAGCAACGTCGCATTGACGCCGGGGATTGTGCGCAGCCCATGCGCTCGAATGTCGGCATTGACCGCAGCCAGCCGCGGCGGCAGATCACTCCATATCTTCTCGCCGATGGCTTTTGCAAACGCTCGACCTGCAGCGGTGGGAGGGACGAGCGAACTCGGGGAAGCAACTTGTGCCCAGCCGCTGCGTATCGTTGCAGCCAGCCCGAGCGTGCTCGCTGCTCCCCCCACAAATGAACGTCTCGTTAGCGACATAGTCTTTCGGACTCCTCAGGCGATCTGAGCAACAGAACCAAACGCTAGCACAGGTTCGCCTCCCTCGCCTACTGGAATTGAAGCGAATCATGCGGGTTCGCCAAAATACTTTAACCAATTGCCAAATGTGGCAGTTTTTCAGCCAGATTTGGCATCCGTTACGCGTTCTATAGCCGACCCAGATTGGTCGAGAGAGGCTCTTTCCAAAATCTGCCAAGTAGAGTTGGCCAGAGAGAGGGAGACGTGCTTCACCTCGACCAAATGCAGTGAAATGGAGCGGGGTAAGGGATTCGAACCCTTGTCATCAGGTTGGAAGCCTGAGGCCCAAGCCCCTAGACCAACCCCGCAATGTGGTGTACCCGCTCAGACTCGAACTGAGGTCTGCCGCTAATCGAGCGGCGGCCCTGGCCACTGGACGACAGGTACAAAACTGGTGCTCCGGGAGGGACTCGAACCCCCGGTTTCTTGTTTGTAGGACAAGAGCCTTAGCCGCTAGACGACCGGAGCATTATGGCGCGCGTGCGAGGAATCGAACCTCGATCTCAACCTTCGGAGGGTAGCGCCTTGAATCCGTTAGACGACACGCGCAAGACTTCAGAAGTGGACAGCCCGGCAGGAATCCAACCTGCGTAATCCCGTTTAGGAAACGGGTGCCTATGTGCGCTCGACCACGGGCTGATGGTGTTGCGACTGCAAAAGCAGATTCCCTTCGGGAATGACAAGCAAGAAGGAATGAGAAACAAAAGTGGTGACGTGTACGGGATTCGAACCCGTGATCTTCTGCTTGAAAGACAGAGGACTTAGCCATCTAGTCGAACACGTCATAGCTTGAAAAACTGGCGCAGCCAGCAGGAATCGAACCTGCATTCCGGAGTTAGAAGCTCCGCGTCCTGATCCGTTGAACGATAGCTGCGTGGTGGAAGCGGTCAGGGTCGAACTGACATCTCTTCGCTTAAAAGGCGAGGTCTCTGCCATTGAGTTACGCTTCCGAAACTGGTGCGTTCGCCCGGATTCGAACCGAGGTTGGGATCGCTCCCTCTGATTAAGAGTCAGGTGCATAGCCTCTCTGCCACGAACGCATTGGTAGAGGAAGAGGGAATCGAACCCGTCTGGCATCGGTCATCTACCGACTACAGGGCTTATAGGGCCCCGCCGCGCCCTGCGCTTTCCTCCGTGATGGTGCCTCGCCTGAGAATCGAACTCAGCCCCACCGCCTTATGAGAGCGGAGGTTCCCCTGGAACGAGGCATGGCGAGGGAAGCAGGACTCGAACCTGCGGGTTCGGTTTTGGAGACCGACAGTGTAGCCGCTTCGCTTACTCCCTCGTGTTTTTCAACTAACAATTTTTCAAATTTCAAAGATCAATAAAAGTCCCCGCACTGGGCGAGGTTCTGTGAGTACGGCACGAGTCACAGACCCCTAAGACGCGACCCACCCCATCCGCTTTTCGCGGATTCCGGCGACAACAGTTTGAGTTATCTGTCTTATGACTGGATCACTCTACCTTTCATGTAACTCGCAGTTAGAAACATGGTGCAGGCGGAAGGAATTGAACCCTCGTCTCAGAGTTCGTAGCTCTGTGCCCTGATCCGTTGGACGACGCCTGCAATATATGGTCGGAGAGGTGAGATTCGAACTCACGTCATCTCGCTCCCAGGGCGAGTGCCTGAAGCCTCTAGGCTACCCTCCGACATTTTGGTGCTGCCTCGCAGAATCGAACTGCGTTCTCTGGTTTTTCGGACCAGCGTAATCACCAGACCTACGCAAGCAGCGAAACATGGTGGACCCCGTGGGCTTTGCTCCCACCGCCTCTCGGGTGCAAACCGAGTGCTCTCCTGAATGAGCTAGAGGCCCGAATGGTTGGGGCGGGATAGGAGAATTGAACTCCTGTATCGTGTGCCACAGACACGCGCCTAAGCCTCTCGGCCAATCCCGCCATGAAATTGTTGAAGCACCCCTAGTGAGTCGAACACTATTCGCCGGAGTACAGGTCCGGTGCATCGCCATCAATGCTTGAAGTGCCGGTGGAGCCGCCTGCGGGAGTTGAACCCGTTGCCTTTCGCATACCAGGCGAATGCACTTCCACACGTGCTACGACGGCCCTACGGTTACTCCCTCCCGGCAACCTGCGTTGTCGAAGTAGAGATACTTCTGCCAGACTCGGTCGGCGTCCGCGTGCGACCGCAGGATCCCGCGAGCAGTATGCAGGGTGACAGGCCGGGGACGTCTCAGCAACGGCATGCCAGCTTCCTCCGGCGTGCGGTCTGCCTTGCGACGGTTATCGGCAGAGCAGCAGGCGACCAGGTTCTCCCAGGTCGAGAGTCCGCCCCTGGACCGAGGGACTACGTGGTCGAGGGTCAGCTCCATCGCGGAGAAAATCTCTCCGCAATACTGGCATTGGTGGCCGTCACGAACCAGGATGTTCCTGCGTGTGAGCACCTGGGCTCTGTGTGGCACCCTGCGATACGACTTCAGCCGGATCACGGTCGGGAACATGATGCCAGCGTGGACTTCGCGACCGGCGTGCTCCTGAATGTGCGCGGCATCTTTGACGACCAGCGTGAGAGCACGACGCGCCGCACAGATATGAAGCGGCTCATAGCTGGCGTTGAGAACCAGTACCGGACTGTGCATGACACTGCGCATCGTAATTCTCCTTTCTGCAAAACTGGAGCAGGAACCCGGAATCGAGCCGGGGACTTCGGTATACGAGACCGACGCGTTGCCAACTACGCCACCCCTGCATGGAGCGGAGAACGGGACTCGAACCCGTGTGACCAGAGTGGCACTCTGACGTACTTGCCGCTGTACGACCTCCGCGGACTGCTGGTTCCGTCGCAGGGATTCGAACCCCGATAGATGGCTCCAAAGACCACCGTCCTGCCGGTTGGACGACGACGGATCAACACTCAAACAACTCAATCTGGCCGGTCAGGAAGGAGTCGAACCTTCATCTTTCTCGTTAACAGCGAGACACATTGCCTTTATGCTACCGACCGTAAAAAAGCCCCCGACCTAAGGCCGGAGGCTCTACTTCAAAACGTATTGAAGAAGGTCCGGCTACATGGGGATACCTTGACGCGGTTCGACCGCGATGGCTATGGCAAAATTGCGATTTGTAGTCAGATGCTTCATATCAAGATCGAATATTCCCACATTACGAGTCAGGCGTCAACAATAAACTGATAGTTTTGTGAAAAACTACTTGCATTTTCTGACCACCTATGGGAAAGTAACCTCTGCGTAGGAGCAAGCCCGATGAAATCGATGTTCCAAAATTCGATGCGTAGGTCGCCGGAGACGATTTATCTCTGCGGTGATCGCCGGGCTGTGCTGCTCACCTGGCCGTCACTGTAAGCGGACGATCCTACGCATCCGAACTGCACAATTAGATATTGCTGAGTGGCGAAGAGAGCAGTTACTTCGACTCTTAATCGATCCCCTTTGGGGTCTCTGTCCTCAATTGATCCCTCAGTAACTCTGCTGTCAGTGGCGTACTGCGCGGCTACTTCATGGTAGATCCGCAAGGATGGGGTTCGAAGCCCCAGTGCCGCATGGGGTTGTTCCCTGACAGCAATGCGCTGTCATGCGCAGCCGCGAACCTGTGGCTGGGCAAGGAGATATCAGTGGTGAAAGAGACGAGTTACTTCGACTCCAACGACAAGCAGGAAGCGAAACCCTGCCGGAGTAGAGGGTTTTCGGGACGGGGGCGCTGCCCCGAAAGGCAAGGTTCCGTCGATTCCTCGCTCTGAAACTCGTTTCGATGGTTCCCTGGTGCGCGCATGGTGCGACTTATGTAGTTTGGCCGGTGGCGTAGACAACGGATACTTCGGGACCAGAGGGTCGCAGGTTCGATTCCTGCCGCGAACATAAGTCCGTGTAGCTCAGAGGTAGAGCATCTGGTTAATGTTCTGTTGTCGCTTTTTCCCCGGCCAATAACCCTCCAGCTTCGGGCTGGTTAGAAAGTAAGACTGAAATGAGCAAAGGATATGTGAAGGGCGGAACGCCGATCGGTTCGGAGTCGTTATGCCGGACATGCACGAGCGCCCACATTATGACGGGCTACCGGGAGTCGGAGATGGTGACCATGTGCAATGGCGTCCATCCGAACATCGTGGTGCCGTTCAGGATATATGAGTGCACCGGCTACTACGACAAGAACAGGCCAAGCTGGCAACAGATGCAGAAGCTGGCGATCCACGTGTCGGCGGGCAATCCGAAGCCGGTTGGGTTCAAGGTTGGCGCCGGCTTCGGGGAGACTACGGTCCGAGTGGTCGAGAATGATGACGACTACGACGAGGACGATGAATAAGTGGGCGCCGGTGGCGCAGAATGCGGATACTTCAATGGTAGAAGACCGTCAGCAATGACGGAGGCTGCAGGTTCGACTCCTGCCGTAGGTTGACTGGACCTATGTATAAATGACCGCATTCGAATATTCCCCGGCGACTCGAGTAAATGCACTTGAAAGGAGGTGCGTGATGAAGCTGAACGTATTGAAGTTGAGTCACCTGGCGCGGCCACGGACGCATGAAGGAGCACCGGCGGCTGCGGTGACTCCGGAGTTGGCGCTGCGGCGCAGCGTGCTGGCGTGCATGCTATGGGAGGACGAGTTCTACGAGGACGGCGTTGCGATTGCCGGGCGCATTCGCGAACTGGTGCCGAAGGTCGACGCCGTGAAGGTTGCGGCGCTGGCGGTCGAGGCGCGGACGGCGATGAAGCTGCGCCATGCTCCCCTGTTGCTGGTGCGCGAGATGGCGCGTCATGCGACCCACCGTGCCCTGGTTGCTGAGACCATGACTCGTGTTATCCAGCGTGCGGATGAACTGGCGGAGTTTGTCGCGATCTACTGGAAGGACGGACGTGCGCCTCTGTCGGGACAGGTGAAGAAGGGTCTCGCGGCTTCGTTCCCGAAGTTCGACGAGTATGCGCTGGCCAAGTACGATCGGGCAGGCGCGGTCCGGCTGCGGGACGTGCTCTTCCTCTGCCACGCGAAGCCTCGTGACGCCGAGCAGGCAGCGGTGTGGAAGCGGCTGGTCGATGGCGAGCTGGCAACTCCGGACACCTGGGAGGTGGCACTCTCCAAGGCCGGCGACAAGCGCGAGGGCGATAAGCGGATGGAATGGGAGCGGCTGCTCTCTGAGCGCAAGCTTGGGGCGCTGGCTCTGCTGCGCAACCTTCGCAATATGAAGGATGCGGGCGTCCGCGAAGAGCTCGTCGTTTCGGCGCTGGATGCGATGAAGACGGAGCGCGTACTTCCGTTTCGCTTCCTGGCTGCTGCGCGGTATGCGCCGCAGTGGGAGGCTGAACTGGAGCGGGCGATGTTCCGTGCAGTCGCTTCGACGGAGAAGCTGGCCGGGCATACCGTCCTCCTGGTCGACGTGTCCGGGTCGATGGTTGCGCCGCTGTCGCAACGGTCCGAGATGTTGCGGACCGATGCGGCATACGGACTTGCGATACTGCTGCGCGAGATCGCGGAGAAGGTGAGCGTCTACACCTTCTCGGACGAGACAAAGCGCATTCCGGCACGGCGCGGGTTTGCGCTCCGGGATGCGATGGAGTCGAGTCTGCGGCATGGCGGGACTCGGCTGGGAGCTGCGCTTGATTCGATCAAGGATGGTTATGACCGGATCGTCGTAGTGACCGACGAACAGTCGCACGATCGTGTTTCCGCGCCTAAGGGCAGGGGATACGTGATTAACGTGGCCAGTGCCAAGAACGGCGTTGGCTACGGAGCCTGGGCGCACATCGATGGCTGGAGCGAGGCGGTGATTGAGTACATCCGCGAGCTGGAGCGGTCGGAGGCGCAGTAGAGGTGGCGGGTAAGGAGAGTATCCTGGCCCGCCGCCGGTCTTTCGTCGAGCCTCCATCTCCGCACCAGTCAGGTAGGACTGTCGTATCTGATTCTGCGGTAAGCCCCGGCAACAGTTGAGGGTCGCTTTTTAGGCACAGCGACTCTGGTGTATAGTCTTGAAGTCAGTTTCGTGTTTCACGACATGAGACGGTGGTTCGTTCGTTGCTGTGACTGATTCACGCATTGCCGAACGCCTGCCAGGTTACACCCGTCACAATATTCCGGGCCATCATTTGCAATTGCAATGGTAGGAGATTCTCTCCACCCTCCCCAACTGCTGCGGCGGTCATGCGCCGCATCAGGTCGCAGGTCCTTCCCGGCAGGGCGGATCTGTTGGTTCTGACGCGCTGAAGAGGGTACCAGGAAGGAGTTGCTATGACAGGCCAAGCTCCCCATGTTGGACACACGGTCCGGTGCAAAGAGGCCCTCGCGATTCGCGGCAAGGTCCGCGCGCGAGGCGGGCCGCGCCGCTGGGCACCTGTAGTGTGCGCGGCGTTGCTGCTGAGCTGGCCAGTCCTCGGCAACTCGCAAACCATAGAGGGCGCGGTCATCTGCGGTTCGAATTCGAATTACATTGCGGAGAACCCGGTCACCAACACCATCTATGTGGTTAACACCAACAGCCCTGCCAGCGTGTCGGTTGTTAACGGATCCACCCTTACGCTGACCGCTACGGTGCCCGTTGGGCTCGGGCCAACCGGCATTGCGGTCAACCCGGTGACAAACAAGATCTACGTGCCCAACGGGAGCGTCGGCACCGTCACAGTGATTGACGGGGCCACCAATACGACCACCACGGTTTCGTTGGGTTTGGGCGGGATACAGTATTCGATCGCGTTAAACCCGGTGACGAACAAGATCTATGTAACCAATTTCAACGCCGGTTCAGTATCGGTGATCGACGGAGTAACCAACGCAGTTACAACAGTACCGGTCGGTACCGACCCCGAGTTTGTGGCAGTCAATCCGGTTACAAACACAATTTACGTAACGAATCCATACAGCAACGCCGTAACCGTGATTAACGGGGCGACCAACGCGACCGCAACGGTCACGACTGGCACGTTCCCCAATTCCATAGCGGTCAATCCGGTGACCAACCTGATTTACACGGCGAACCAGGATTCCAACAACGTGACGGTGATTAATGGGGCGACCAACGCGACCGCGACCATTGCGGCGGACTCGGAGCCCCAAGCCGTGGCGGTGAACCCGGTCACCAACATGATTTACGTAACGAATGCAGGCACCAGTGATGTGACCGTGATTAATGGGGCCACGAACGCCGCTACTAACGTATTCGTCGGAGGGTACCCCAGTACCCTCCAGGTGAACCCGATCACGAACAAAATTTATATACCTTCCGGCTCCAGCATCACGACGATTGACGGGGCGACAAACGCGGTTTCGAGTGTGACGATTTATTACTCCGGTCTATTGGCTCTGGATCCGGCGACGAATCAGATCTACAACCTGTATTCGGGGTCAGGTACTGGCAGCGTGATCGCGCTTGACGGGGCAACGAACACGACCGCGACTGTGACGGCTGGAACCACTCCCTATGCGGTTGCGGTAAATCCGGCGACGAACACGGCGTACGTCGCCAACCAGAGTGGCGGCGTCACGGTAATCAACGGGGCCACCAATGCGACCACCACGGTCACGGCCGGAACCACTCCGTATGCCATTGCGGTGAACCCGGCGACGAACACGGCTTACGTGGCCAATCAGGGCAGCAACAACGTGACCGTCATCAACGGGGCCACCAACGCGACTACCACAGTGCCGGCCGGGACCGCGCCACAGGCGGTCGCGGTGAATCCTGCGACGAACATGATTTACGTCGTCAATAAGGGCAGCAATAACGTTACGGTGATCAACGGTGCTACAAACACAACCACCACCGTCGGCGTCGGTACGGCCCCCTTTGCGGTCGCAGTGAACTCTGCCACTGACATGATTTACGTCACCAATAGCGGAAGCAACAACGTAACGGTGATCAATGGGGTGACAAACGCGACCGCGACAGTGACGGTCGGCACGACCCCCTACGGCATAGCCGTGAACCCGGTGACGAACCAGATCTACGTGGCCAACAACGGGAGCACATACGGAACGATCATTGACGGCCCCACCAACACTCCCACGCAAACCAATTACCTGGGCGGCGATCAGTATGGCGTTGCCGTGAACCCGATGACCAACAAGATTTTCTTTACCGTGGGTGCGAGAAGCTGGCTCACGGAAATGGATGGTGTAAGCGGCAACACAACACCCTTTACGGTCGGGACGCTGCCCGAGTTTCTACTGGTAAACCCGGTGACGAACAAGATCTATGTGGGCAATTACAGCAGCGCGAACGTATCGGTGGTGGACGGAAGTTATAACTCGGCCGCCGGCTCGACCGGGACCAGCACCGTAACCGTCGGGACGAGCCCCTATGGCATGGCGCTGAACCCGGTCACCAACCAGATTTATGTAGCGAACCAAGGCAGCGGCAATGTGACGGTGATAACCGAGCAGCAGATGCAGTCAAGCCCGCTGACTACGACGATCACACCTCTTACTGGAAATGCGACTACCAGTGCCACGCCCACCTTTACGTTTTCGGCCAGTAGCAGCTTCGCCCCCAATGCGTTGCCGGTGGACGGGGTTTACTTCCAGTTCGACAGTTGGTGGGAGCCATGGACGCTGGCAACCGCCGGCAGTGGCAACAGCTACAGCGGGACGGCACCCTCGCTGACCCCCGGCACTCATATCCTGTATGCCTATGCGACCGACGGGCAGGACGCCACCGCGACCAACACAGGCTTCGCAGGCGACACGCTGATCGGTTCGATCTCCGCATATCTCTTCACGGTGTCGGCCCCGGCGAGTGCGCCGGTGGTTTCTCTCACCACCACGCTCCCATTCCCCAACACCACCGCCGGCACCACCTCTTCGGCCCTGGCTGCGACGCTCTCCAACACTGGCACTGCAGCGCTGTCGATCAGCGGCATCAGCATCGCCGGCACCAATCCTACGGACTTCGCAGTCTCTGCCGGCACAAATGCATGTGGCGCTTCGCTGGCTGCGGGCTCGAGCTGTTCCATATATGTCACCTTTACGCCCGCCTCGGCCACCAGTTATACGGCAATGCTCGAGGTTGCCGACAACGCCTCCGGCTCGCCACAGACAACCACCCTGACCGGAACAGGCATCGCCGCGCTGACCCCGCAGACTATCAGCTTCACCCAGCCCACGACTCCGGTGACCTACTCTTCGGGACTGACCATCCCCCTGGCCGCCACTGGAGGCGGATCGGGCAACCCGGTGGTCTTCACCATCGACGGCAGCAGCACCGGCACCGGCAGCATTACCGGCAGCACGTTGACTGTCACTGCTGCCGGTACCTTCGTAATCGACGCCAACCAGGCCGGAAACTCCAGCTACTCCGCCGCGCCGCAGGTGCAGCGGACTGTGGTGGTCACGCAAGGTTCGCAGGTAGCTCAGCTTCAGTTCACCCCGTCGCAGTTGAAGGTCATCGCAGGGACGGGGTCGGGGACCGTAAATGGTACGGGAGATGGGGGATCGGCGCTGTTGGCTACCTTCGACTCGCCTGCCGGCGTCGCCCAGGATTCTCTGGGAAATATCTACGTAGTCGATCAGGCGGCAAATTACGTTCGCAAGTTTGACGTCAACGGCAACATCACGGCGTTTGCCGGCGTCCCCGGTTACGGCCCGGGCAGCTTTAGCGGAGACAACGGACAAGCCACCGCGGCCCATCTGAGCAATCCAATCGGGATTGCAATCGATTCTTCAAACAACGTCTATATCGCCGATACCGGCAATTTCCGAATCCGCAAGGTAGTTCCGTCCACCGGCGTTATCACGACCTATGCCGGGACCGGCAACGGCTTCTTCACCGGCGCCAACGCACCCAACACGGTGATCCCCGGACCGGAAGGCATCGCGTTCGATTCATCGAACAACCTGTATATTGCCTGCACCAATGCGTCGCTTGTGCTGAAGGTTGCTTCCTCGGGGGCGACCACCATCGCCGCAGGTGTACTCGGCACCAGCGGCTCAGGCACACCCGGTTACAACGGCGACAACATCCTTGCGAACACCGCCGAGGTGGACTTCCCGAGTGCAGTCGCCACCGATTCGGCCGGCAACGTGTACATCGCGGACACCAGCAACAACCGAATCCGAAAGATTACCGTATCGACGGGAATGATTACGACCGTCGCAGGCAATGGCACCGCGGGCGATACGGGGGATGGTGCCGCCGCGACCAGCGCCGAGATCTACGCCACGGCGGTCGCCGTCGACCTGGCCGGCGACATCTTTATTGCGTCGGATTCGAATGGCAACCCTCCGGGCTTTGACGCGGTTCGCAAGGTCGATGTGAATGGCAACATCAGCACGTTCGCGGGCAGCGGATCCGGTAGCACCGGCGGCGCGGCGACAGCGGCCCAGATCGGCGGGATCGGTATTCCGGCTGTGGACAGCAACGGAGATCTCATCATTCCGGATTACGGCTACAACCTTAGCACGGACGAGGTGATGTCTTCGGGCCCGGCGGGCTACCTCCAGTTCGGCAACCAGTCGGTGGGTTTTGCCAGCGCGGCGCAGACGGTCACGTTTGAGAACACCGGTAACGTGACGCTCACGCTGTCGCAGACCACTTATACGGCGACCCTCCCGTTTACCGTCACCGGCGGCACCTGCGTCGGTCGCACAACGCTTGCTTCCGGCGCTACCTGCACCCTGACTGTCACCTTCACGCCAACCTCGGCGATCGCGTACACCGGCTCCATCGCGGTCAACAGCAACGACACCCTCGCGGCGCAGACCATCACACTTGCCGGCACCGGCGTCTCCACGCCTGTTCCGGTGGTGTCGCTGGTGCCATCGCCGGTTGCCTTCGGGAATCAGACGATCAACACAACCAGCACGCCCGCGATGGTTGTGGTGCTGATGAACACCGGCACCGCGGCCTTGACCGGCATCTCCATCTCGGTGACAGGCACCAATGCGAATGCGTTCGGCTTGAACAGCAGCGCTTGCGGGACGACGCTGGCGGCGGGCGCGAGTTGCAATATCTCGCTCAACTTCACGCCAAGCGCGACCGGCCCGAACTCCGCCAGCCTGAGCGTGTCGGACAACGCGAGCAACTCGCCGCAGTCGGTTACGCTGACCGGGACGGGGCTTGCGGCCAACGTGGTCGCTCCGTCGCCGCTGGTCTTCAACCCGGCCCCGGTTGGGGTCTCGCTGGCGTCAGCGCAGACGCTGACCGCGACGTTCCAGATGAATGGCTACGCCGCCGGGTTTACCCCCACGGCGACGCTGCACTACGGATTGAGCTACAGCATCGGGGCGGTGAGCTGCACAGGTACGGCAGGCAGTGAGACCTGCTCGGTTCCGGTGACGTTCCAGCCGCAGTACCCGGGCGGGCGCAGGGATGCCATCTTCCTGATGAGCGGAACGACCCGCCTGGCAACGGCGCTGATCTATGGCATCGGGCAGGGGCCGTTTGCGATGGTGCAGCCCGGTCTGATCACCAACCCACCCCTGAGCACCTCTTTCTACTACTACACATCCATCGTCGATGAAAACGGGACTGTCTATGTTCTGGGCGATAACTCGAACATGGTTTTTACCGTCACCAAAGCCGGAGTTGTCGGCACGCTGCCCATCACTGGATTGAACTCGCCACGCGGCATCGGTATTGATGGAGCCGGGGTTCTGTATATCGCCGACCAGACCTACAATGGCCCGACCAAGACCTACGACACCGTCCAGGCCATCCAGGGCTCCGTACCCTTCCCCGTTCCGTCCACCTACATCCAATCGCTCGGTGTAGGCAACACAGGCAATATCTACGAGACTGATTACGTACACGTCTATACGGTTCCCGTGAGTGGCACGGGCACAGCAGCCACCACCGTCATCACTCCGGCCAACACCCAGGCGTCCAACCTGATCGTCGACAGCAATGAGAATCTCTTCGTCGGCGGCTACGAAATCAATGAGATCACCTCAGGTGGAGTCCAGTCGCAGATCAATACCGTCGGTGCGCTCGAAGGCATTGGGGTCGACCCCGCAGACACCATCTATGCAACGCGCTACACCCTCGGCGGAGTCGCCGAGCTGCCGGCATCCAGTTACTCGACCGCCCTGGCATACCTCGATCCCACCGCATCCCCTCTTGGAATGTCGGTTGGCCCGGATGGCACGGTCTACGTCGGCAACTACACCGCCCTCGACAAGGTGGACCGGACGCAGGGACTGATCGCGTTCGGTGAGCAGACTCAGACTTTGGGCACGGCGAGCCCGCAGCAGATCGTCACCATCTACAACGGCGGCAACCAGACGCTGACGATTTCGAACATCGCAATCACCGGCAGCCCATTCAGCATCCAGACGGCGACGACCGGCACTAACTGTTCGAACGGCGGCACGGTCGCACCCGGAGCGCTGTGCGAGATCGCCGTGGTGGTGACGCCAGCGCACGCGGGCGTCTTCAGCGGCAGCATCACCGTCACCAGCAACTCGCTGAATACCGCCAGCACTAACCAGACGATCGCGCTGACGGCGTTCGCCTACGGCGTATACGTAACCCCTTCGCCAACCTCACTCACCTTCCCTAATCAGATCGTAAACACCACCAGCGCAGCCCAGACCATCACTCTCACCAACAACGGCGATCTCTACACTGCGAGCTTCGGCACTCCAGTTTCGGGTAGCCCTGTCTACTCCATAGGGCTCGGCACCTGCAGTACGGGCATCGCCGTTGGCGCAAGCTGCAACCTGAGCATCACCTTCACGCCCGCGGCAGCGCAGAGCTATAACAATGTCACCGTGACCGTGCCCTACTCCAGTTCAGGAGGAGGTACTGCTCCCACGCCAATCACCTTTACGCTAAACGGCACCGGCATCCCGGCAGCGGCTCCACAGGCTGTGCTGAGTCCGAACCCGCTCGCGTTCCCGGGCACGCTGGTTGGCACTCCGGCATTAACCATGCCCATGACACTGTCCAATCCGGGCACCGCCGCGCTGGCCATCACCAGCATCTCGGTGACCGGCGCCAATGCCAGCAGCTTCGGCGAAACCAATAACTGCGGCGCTTCTTTGGCTGCAGGAGCGACTTGCACCATCACAGTGACGTTTACTCCAACTGCGACGGGTGGCCTGAGCGCTGCCATCTCGGTTGCCGACAACGCGACCGGCTCGCCGCAGTCGGCCGTGGTCACGGGCACCGGAACCCAGCCGCAGGCAGTGCTGAGTCCAAACCCGCTCGCCTTCCCCAACACGCTGGTGGGGACTGCGGCAACGGCTCTGCCCATGACGCTGTCGAATCCCGGCACCGCAGCCCTCACGATCACCAGCATCTCAGTGACAGGCACCAATGCGAGCAGCTTCGGCGAGACGAATAACTGCGGCGCTTCGCTGGCCGCGGGAGCGACCTGCACCATCACGGTCGCGTTCACTCCAGGGTCCACTGGTGGCTTGAGTGCTGCCATCTCGGTTGCCGACAACGCGACCGGCTCCCCGCAGTCAGCCGTGGTCACCGGCACCGGAACCCAGCCGCAAGCGGTGCTAAGCCCCAACCCGTTGGCCTTCCCGAGTACGCGGGTGGGCACCTCGGCAACGGCGCTGCCCATGACACTGTCCAATCCGGGCACCGCCGCGCTGGCCATCACCAGCATCTCAGTGACCGGCACCAATGCCAGCAGCTTCGGCGAAAGCAATAACTGCGGTGCTTCGCTGGCCGCGGGAGCGACCTGCACCATCACGGTCACATTTACTCCAGGGTCCGCTGGTGGCTTGAGTGCTGCCATCTCGGTTGCCGACAACGCCAGCGGCTCGCCGCAATCGGCCACCATCACGGGCACCGGAACCCAACCGCAAGCGGTGCTGAGCCCGAACCCGCTGGCCTTCCCCAGCACGCTGGTGGGGACGGCGGCAACGGCTCTGCCCATGACGCTGTCGAATCCCGGCACCGCAGCCCTCACCATCACCAGCATCTCAGTGACCGGCACGAATGCCAGTAGCTTCGGCGAGACGAATAACTGCGGCGCTTCCCTGGCTGTGGGAGCGACCTGCACCATCACGGTCACATTCACTCCTGCGTCTGCCGCGAGCCTCACCGCCTCGATCTCGGTTACCGACAACGCCAGCGGCTCGCCGCAATCGGCCACGATCAACGGCACCGGGACGCCGCCGCTTATTCCGCAGGCCGTGCTGAGCCCCAACCCGCTCGCCTTCCCCAGTACGACCATCAATACTTCGGCGACGCCGCTGCCGATGACACTGTCCAATCCCGGCAACACCGCTCTGACAATCACCAGCATCTCGGTGACCGGCACCAACGCCAGCAGCTTCGGCGAGACCAATAACTGCGGCACGTCGCTGGCCGCGGGAGCCACTTGCACGATCACCGTCTCGTTCACGCCGACTGCAGCCGCGAGCCTGACCGCTGCGATCTCAGTAACCGATAACGCCGCCGGCTCGCCGCAATCGGCCACCATCACCGGCACGGGAAGCGCCGGAACGTACGCCGTCAACTCTTCGACGCCAACTGCAAGCATCCAGCCGGGCGCGGTGGCCCAATACAACCTGAACATCGTGCCGCTTGGTGGAAGCTTCAACAACCTGGTCACGCTCTCGGCCACTGGGCTTCCGGCGGGGGCGCTGGTGTCGTTCCTGCCGCCCGCGGTAACGCCTGGCAGCGCAGGCGCACCGAGCGTGATGTCCATCCAGACGTCCACTGGCCTGGCGCGCCTGGCTGCGCCCGAGTTGCATCGGCGGAACCCTGTTCCTCTGCTCGCCGTGCTTGCCGGTCTCCCCTTGCTGGGACTGGCCGCCGGCCGCCGCCGGCTGCGCCGATCCAGTCAACGATGGATGCTCCTGGGCCTGGCGGTGCTTGCCACTCTCCCCGCCCTGGCCCTTAGCGGATGCGGCGGAGGCTACTTTGGTCCTGCTCCCCAGACCTACACGGTCACCGTCGTGGGAACCAGCGGCTCGCTGCAAGAAACAACCACCGTCAGCCTGATTGTGCAGTAGGAGAAGACAGATGCGATTCGACAAGACAATTCTGCTTACCGCTTTGCTCGCACTCTCGGCAACGGTCTCCGCGCAAACGCACGCACAGGAGCCGTTTGGCCTCGATCCCGGCCAGACGCCGGTGCTGGAGACCAGCGCGGGCTATATTTTTCTTTACGCCAACGCGCCTCCCGGGCAGTGCGGCTGCTTCTCGGCCTTCGGAGGATACGGCTCGGCGGTCGTCAATATGCCACACGGTTTCGGCATCGTCGCGGACCTCGCAGCCGCGCACACCAACACCGTCGGCGCTACCACCCAGTCAATCACGGTCTTCAACTACCTCTTCGGTCCGCGCTACAGGTTCCACCCGTTTCTCAAGCGCTACATCCCCTACGCTCAGGTTCTCGGCGGCGGCTCGCGGGAACTCTCCAGCTACACCGCCGTTCAAGACGTCGGCGGCGCGGCGTTCAGCGCTGGCGGCGGCGTCAGCACAACCCTCTACCCACACTTAGGCTGGACCATCATCGAAGCAGACTGGGTGCACTCCTACGTTCCCAACGCGCAGAACAACCTGCAGAACGACCTGCGCATCAGCACCGGCTTCACCTTCCGCCTCGGACCCCGTTGACCAATTTGAGAAAGCGGCGCCTTGCGGGATCGGCATCGAGATTCTTGAGATCGGATCAGCGGGTGGCACGGAGCAACAGGAGCCAGTCTTTTTCGCCGGGCTTGGGGATCGCGGTGCCGGCTTTGATCGAGAGATCAACCGGATCTTTGGCGGTGCCCGTGTTGGGGTCGAACCAGATGGCGCGGTAGGAGGGGTGTGCCAGGGCTTTAGCGAGGGTCAGGGTTGGTCCGGAGCGGGCGTCGATCAGGACGACATCTGCCTTGTCGTCGGCAAGCACCCAGTTTGCCGCGGGATCGGCGGCCCAGCCGTCGACGGGATTCATCTTCATCAGGTCATCGGCGAGATAGTCGTGGACGAACTTGTCGATGATGGGGTCCTGGTTGGGACCACCAATGCGCGCGCCGGGACTGCCGCCTCCACGCAGCGAGGACTGGGCCGCGCCCCCGGCCATCAGAATGGGCAGCGGGCCGGCTCCACTCTCCATGGGGACGAACGCGATGTTGGGATAGCGGTCGCGGTACTCGCGCACCTGTTTGTAGACAAGCTCGGGGGTGGTGCCCGGCGGCGTGTCCTGGTATCCGGGGAACTTCGCTTCGATCTGCGCGCGGAAGGCCTGGTTGATCCCGGCGGGCGGGGCCCAGAGAGTGCCGTCAGGCATGTAGGTCCAGTAGCGCATGTCGACAACCGCGATCTGTTTGGAACGGACGGGGTCGGCCAGGATGGCGTCGGTGGTGTTCTTGCCGGTGGTGAGGGCAATTCTTACGGTACGGTGGTGGGCTTTTTCCCACTCGGCGATGGTGTCCTGAAAGAACTGCTCGAAGGCGAGCGGGCCGGCGAACTGGTAGGCCGCGCCGAAGATGACGTTGGGCTGGTCGCCGAGCTCGTCGAGCACATGAATGATGTAGTCGTGATGGAGCTTGCGCAGCGGAGCGTTTTCGACGTTGAAGAACTCGTTGCCGACGTCGAGCTTGGTGCCGCCGGGGTGGTAGGGTGGAGGCTCGGGCATGCCGGTGTTGTTGATGCTGTTGGCGGTGCGCCAGGGGAAGTCGGCATAGTGGGGGCCGATCTCGAGGACATTGTGGTCGTTGTAGAGGTCGAAGTAGACGACGAAGCCTTGCTCCGCGGCTAGCTTGGCGAACTCGCGATGGCGCTCGAAGTACCAGGGGTTGTAGCGGGAGACATCCCACTTGCTGAGGCCGTCGTAGCCGACGCCCTGGCCGCTGCGAGCCCAGGGCAGCTCGAAGAACGGCGCCCAGACATTGCCGTCGGGCTCCGGAGCGATGAAGTGAGCGTCGCGGCGGTGATCGTACCAGAGGCCCGGATTGACCTGAATGAAAACGGCGTTGCGCTGCTTCATGCGGGCGGCAAACTCGTTGAGGTCTTCGGTGAGGCCGGGGGCAGTCTGACCGGGCATGAAGCGGGTGATGCTGGATTGGGTGAGCTGCGCGGCGACGAAGGGCGAGGTGCTGCCCTTCCACCAGGCTTCGCCCTGGTTCTCACCCCATAGGACTTTCCCGTCTTCGACAAAGCGCCCATTGACGACAGTGATGGGATGGATCGCGGGCGCGGGCGGCACGTTATGGGTGACTGCGTCAGTGAAGCCGGGCAAGTTCTTGTCTTCGAATGCTGGCTTGGCGTCGAGCGCGGCGAGCTGCAGGTTGCGCGCTGCTAGCTGACTCTCGAAGAGAGGCTTGGCATTGTTGACGACGAAATTCGGAGCCTGGTCCGGGCCTTTGGCTTCCAGGGCCTGCGCCGTCGAATTCCAGATCAGGGAGTTCGCCGCAGTCCAGCCTGCACCTTGCGCGCGGGTCTGGTCGAGGACCATCTGGATCTTCGAGGCTGGGACGCGGACGTTCTCGTAGAGGACGCCGGAGGCCCAGCCTTCAAAGGGGCCGCTGGGTTCGAGCGAGTTGGCGGCTTCGTCGTCGAGGAAGACGTTTGGGCCGGAGGCGACCAGGCCAGTGGCGAAGTCATTCATACCGGAGTCGCTGTGACAGCGATAGATGAGGGTCTGCTGGCCGTAGACAACGAATGACTGGCGGCGGTATCCGCCGGGCTCGGAGACCGGAGCCTCGCTGCGCGAGTCGATGACGGTGACGCGGCGAGCGCGATGGCCGACGAAGACCGCGGAATCGGCGAAGTGGCGCGCGGTGATGTTGCGGACCCAGGCGTCCTGGACGCGGTCAAGTTCTATGGCGATCCAGGAGTGGTCTTCATCCTTTGGATATTTCGCGTCGTAAGCGCTCGAGAGAGTGAGCTCTTCAATGCCGATCTTCTCCAGCACGGGGTTGGACTGGATGATGGCCACGGTGCCACCGCCGTATTGCTTTTCCAAGGCAGTGGTGATGGGAGCGTCGACTTCGATCTGGTTGGTTGCTGGATCAACCGCGGTAATGGTACGGTCCCAGAGCAGGTCGTGGGACCCGGGGGCCCAGTCCAGGCGGGCGTTGGCAAAGGTGCCGGGAAGGCCGGTCATGCCGAGGGACTTGATCCACGCTGCGGTGCTGGGGCGGCGAATCAGGACCTGCTGGCCGACGGAGAAGCCCGCAGTGCCGGCGAGCTTGAAAGATTTCGCGCCTACGGGGGCATCGTCGGTGATGGAGTGCGGAGGGCCGACGGAAGGATCGGCTTCACCGCCGGCTTCGATGAGCGTGCGGCGGCTGATGCCATTGGCGACGATGGTGGTGGTTGAGGGACCAGAGCCGCGAAGGACGATTCCGCCGGCGCGAATTCGCAGGTGGCCGCTGACATGGTAGATTCCGGGGCGGAGCAGGATTGCGCCGCGGAATCCGTCGGGCTGGGGCGGAAGCGCCGCGACGTGGTCGATGGCATTCTGGAGCAGGACGGTGTCGTCCTTGCCGGTGGGGCGGACGGAGATCACCGCGTTGACCACGGGCAGCGGCTTGCCGGCCTCGTAGCCGGCGACCGAGAAGTCAATGGGGACGGGGCTTTGCGGTGCCTGCGCGAGGGCGGCGAAACCGCCTGAGAGAGCCAGCGCGATAAGAGCGGTTGCGGTCTTGGTAGAGCTCATATTCAATCAATCCGGTTCGATGGCATCGGTTATTACTGCGGGAAGGGAACGAACATGTCCGCGCAGGATTCAGGCTTGCCCTCCGAGGGCTTGCCGGTGATGGTGACGTCGGTGGAGGGCATGGGGAGCACGATGTTGCTGCCGCCCGCGCCGTAGGTAATGTCCGCGTAGTCGAATTTGTAGGTGTAGGGCTTGGCCGCGTTGGCCGCGTCGGTGAGCCATACGCCGTCGAGGGTGATCTGCGCGCGGTGGTCGTGATCGTAGCCGTCGAAGAGGATGGTGGGGTCTCCTCCACCGCCGGAGACGCGCACGTTGTGCAGGGTGACGTCGCGGAACGTGGGCGGTGACGGGCCTTTCACCGGGCCGTTGGAGGCGTAGGCCATGGTGATGTCGATGGGGCGTTTGACGGCGTCGCGGATGCAGATGTCGCTGTACACCACGTCGTGGACCAGGCCGCCGCGCGTGCCCATGCTCTTGATGCGGATGCCGGAGTCAGGGCCGTCGAGGGAGAGATCGAAGACTCGCAACTTGCTGACGCCGCCATTGGTTTCGCTGCCGATGGACATGCCGTGGCCCCAGTAAAAGTGGCTGTGGCTGACCGTCATGTTGGTGAGTTCGCCGGGACCGCCGCCCTTGATGGCGACGTTGTCATCCCCCGCGCGGATGTAGCTGTGCGTAATGGTAATGTTCTTCGAGCCCCGGCCGGGATCGATGCCGTCGGTGTTGGGGGACCCGCGCTGCTGCGTGTCGATCTTGACGCCCCAGACGGTGAACCCGTCGCCGCCGTTATAGACGACGTGGAAGTTGGGGGAGTTCTTCAGCGTGATGCGGTAGAGCGTGAAATCGTCCGCGTGGTTGCAGACGATGAGGCGGGAGAGTGGCCCGCCGGCGTGGTCCCACGCGCTGATGGTCTTGCCGACGTACTTCTCGCCGCCGCGACCGTCGATGACGCCGTCGCCCATCACGCCGGCGCCGGAGACGTCGGTGACGCTGATGAGGGGTGGCCCGAGCAAAGCCGGGTCAAGGGTCTCGAAGAGGGTCGCGCCTTTGTCGACTACGAGGGTGACGCCCTCGCGCAGTTGCAGCGGGCCGCTGAGAAAAGAGTTGGAGGCGGCGTGGGGGACCAGCGCGACGGCCTTGCCTTTGGCGCAGGAGTCGATCGCCTTCTGGATACGGTCGGTGTCGAGTTTTGACTCGTCGGCTGCGGCGAGGGTGTTGAATTTGCCGTCAAAGACGGAAGTAAGCTGCGCATCGAGCGTCGCGCAGAAGGGCGGAATCTTCGGCTCGGTGACGTTGCGCGTGTCCTGCGCCAGGACGGTGGAGCAGAGCGCAGTCGCGAAAACAATGACGGACGATAACAACCGGTTCATGGAGACTCCTTCTGCTTACTTCGCTTGCTGCTTTGGATTTCTCGACTGCTCCCGCGGGCGGGCGGGGGATCTCCGCTGTCGTCCCTGGTTCGCTCGAATTATAGTTCGAAAGCACCCACGCCGACCCGACGCTAATTTGCTTCGGTGTGGCCGTCGTCGCGTCGGGCGACGTTCACGGTGCGGGGCTGCCTGGGATGCTGCGTAATGGCATGATCTGAATTCCCCAGTCGGTCGGAATATCCGTGTCAGGGACTCCTCCGCGGGTGCCGCTGCTGGCATTCGACAGCAACTTTTCAAACGGGGTCTGGGCTCCGCGACTTGCAGCGCGTGCGACTCCGGTGAAATCGAGCACGTATGGGTCGGGAAGCGGCTGCGCAGTGGTGAGCAGGATCATCGATTCCAGTCCGAAGGGTTCCCGAAATCTGATGGTGGGGGCGTGACGCAGGATGATCTGCGACTCGGTATCGCCCTCGTTCGGATACTGGTTTTCGGAGTAATTTGTCGGGTAGAGCAAGGTGCCCGCGCCTTGGCAATCGATGTCGAGCACGTAAACAAACCGTTTATCTTCGTCCGCAACCGGCGCAGCTGCCTGCAAGGCAAGCCGGATGCGATCGTTCTCATGCACGGGCTGATCCGGCGGGACCTGATCCGTGTCGGAAACATGGACCATGGCGAGTTGGTAGTAGTTTGCCGGCGACGTCCCTGCGACCGGATTGTTGGCTAACTGCAGCCAGCCATGCACTCGCGCCAGGCTCACCGAATAAGTGTTCAGTGTGTCTGCCGTCTTTACCATTGCGACAATATCCGGCGTCGCGATCCACGCGCTGCGGACAGGATAAGGCGAGGTCGTCGAGCACCCCGGAGTGTGGTCCGACGTCACCGCCGCACGAGGACCGGCTGCGAATTCGTCTTTATGGAACCATGCGTAGGTTGGTTTTCCACCCGCGAGCGAGCCGGCAAGTACATAGTGGGCTTCGGCGAGATTGGTTGCCGACTTGGCATCAATGTCGGGATCGCTGAGCTTCAGCTTCGCGGCAAGTTCGCGCGACGCTGGCAGGTCGACCCACACCTTTGCGCCTGCCGGGGTGGACTTTTTGAGCGACGCCGCGGATAGCCTGGGTCCAAGCTTCACGGGCGGTGCAGATTTTACGTCCACCGCGATGACGGAGCTGGAAGGATCCGAGGCGGGCGTGGCGTGTTGCAATATCCATCCGGTGCCGTCCCAACTCAGAATGTCGGTATACGGCTCCTCCGCTGCATCCGATATTGTGGCTATACCGGAGGCGTGGATCTCAGCGACCGCTGCCAGGATGTCCGCCGTCGAGAGGTTGGTTGGGCCAACCCAAAAGAGCAGCGGATCGGTTTCGGACGGAACCAGTTTGGTCAGCGTGAACACGTCGCCAATGGCAACCTTGGCTCCAACGGGACTGACCACCGTCGCCTTTGAACGCGCAATACCCAGCGGTTGCTTCACCTCGAGCTTGATCACCTTGCCCGCGCCGGCGTCCATGGTGAACTCACTTCCCGGACCGATGCCGGAGACCATGCCGATATCGAGCCAGATGCTGCCATCGTCATCCGTCTTCAGCGCCTCGGTGCGTACCTTGCCCGCGTCGGCGGCATTGGCTGCGCCGCCAAAGAGAGGCTGCTGGCGGCGGATGGGGCCCGCATCCAGGTCAGGCTCCTGGCCTGCGGTTCCGTTCGCTTCCAGCACCGCTTTGACCCGCTGGTAGACGAGTGCTGCAGGGGCATTGGCTGGCAGTATCTGCAATGTCTCGATCAACGCTGCAGTGAAGGCCCCATGGATCTCCGGAGATGTCTCGGTTGGCTTGGTCTCTCCAGCGACCTGGTCCTGCTGCACCGCGGAGAATACCAGCGCGGGGTTCCCCGCACGCTCCGTCGGCTTCGGCAGTACATCCGCATCCGTCACCGGCCTGGGGTCGTACGGCAGACTGCGCTTGCGACCGCCAACCCCGCGCGTCAACCCGCCGCTGTGGCAACTGTCGAGGATCACGGTAAGGTGTACGCCTTTATCCAGCGCAGCGTTGAAGATGCGCGTCATCTCGCGGTCGCGAACGTCGTAAGTCCCGGTGTAGGCGTCAGAGGGCACCAGTGTGCTGTCGACGTGCACCAGATTGCCTTCGCTATTGCGCACGGTCAGCTTGTCGCCTGCCGTATTTACCCGCAGGGAGCCGTGGCTTGCGTCGTAAAAGACCACCGTATCGCCTTTTCGCGGAAGGTCGACCAGGTACTTCTGCATGGCCGCTAGGATGCCGTCCCGGGTGGTCTCGGTGGGCGGCAGAACCTGAACTCCCGCACGCGCGGGCGTTATTCCTGGATTCGTCAGCAGGACAACATCTTTGGGCAGAAAGTGGAACTTGGGGCCGGTGAGCACTTCGGCCATCGACTGCGCATCGTTCACCGCTCCGTCAAGATTGTCGAAGGTGCCGATCGCGCAGCGGCCATCCCTGGCGACAGCGGCATATGCGCAGCCTGGAAGTTGGGCGGTGGTGCCCGCAGGCTGGTAAGTGTTGATCCCGATAATCAATGCCCGCTTGGTCTGCGCAAAAGCAAGCGCACCGGTAAGGACCCAGAGGGTTAGACCAAGGGTAACTGCGCGGCGCATCATAAGAAGCCTCCAGAGAGGATGCCGCCACATTCCTCCGCAATTCAGGTTGTGGGGCCGGCAGGAGCCGAGTCAGGTTTGCCCGTCGCGGAGCCAGCAGCGTCAGGGCCCGGCGAGTTGGTGTCGAGCTTGTCCATCAGCATTGCTCCGAGGCTTTCGAGAACCCCTTGATTGCCGCCGCCGCCAACCACCAGGATCTTCGGCACGAACGAGTTATTGCCCACCGCGAGCGCCTTGATGGCATTCACGAGGGCCGTGGGTCCCTTGCCCAGCGCTTCCACCTGTCTCTGATAGGCCTCGGCGTTGGCCAAACCTACCGCACGAACTTCAGCTCCCCTGGCGGTGCCGGTGCGCTCGATGTACGTGGCCTCGCCTTGTGCTTCCTTCATCCTGGCCTCGGCCCGGTTGGTCTGGATGTCCACGCCTACTTTTGACTTCGCCAGGTCGACCTGCATGTCGGCGGTGCCCCGGGCCTTCTCCGTCTCGACGCGCTGGTCCTGGGCCTGTCGCTGCATCTTGAATGTTTCCACCTCCTGATGCGCGACCTCTCGCTGGGTCAGGACCGTAACCAGTTGTTCGGGGTAGACAACATCCTGGATATAAACTCCCCTGGTCTCGATCTCGTACTCGGCAAGTTTTCCCTGGATGTAGGCGAAGGCTTGTTCCTGAACGCTCTGGCGCGTCTGGATAAACGTAATCGCTTCCATGCCGCCGATCTTGTCGCGAAAGAGGTTGCCAACCGCAGCCTGGAGAACCTCGTTTACCAGGTTTTCCATGGAACCAACCATGGAAATCACGCGCGGGGCCTTGGTATCCGGAACGTGAATGAGGACCTGCAAATCGATGCTGAACACGAAGCCCTCGTTGCTTTTGGCAATGATGGGTTCCAGACGGGCATCGAGCCCATGCGCTCCGGTTACGTCCCTGGCCCAATCGAGCTTGAGAATTGCCGTGAGCACCAACTTCGCATCGTAAATCCGGGGGTTGATCGGGTATTTCCCGGTCCGCAATGCTTCCTGCCAAATGCCCTGATGGCCCGGGCGAACCAGGCTGCCGAATTTGAACCCTGAGCCGGATGTGTCCTGGGTGGGCAAACCTACGTAGGCTTTGATGACGGCGACCTGTCCCTGTTCCACCACCAGCATCGGCACTTGTTCCACGCGAACCAGGAACGGGTTCAGGTTGTACGCGCCATAGAGCAGCGGATCGTGCTGGAGTCCGATCTTTCCACCCGCTTCCAGAAACTTCTGGAAGTCCTGATAGTTATTGTGCTGGTCGTTCTTGCTGCCAAGGATCATCGCCATCAGTTGAAAATCCGTGACCCCGTCTTTACCTTCGAACTCGCTGACGTCACTGAATCCGCCGAGCCGGCTGGCGATGGCGCCGGCGGGCAAGGGTTCGCCGTCCAGCGTAGTAACTACTCCGATCATGTCCAGCACCTTGCCGCCCTGGCCAGTCGGCATGGGCGCAATGCGCGTGACGTCAAGCTGCCACGGTTCCAGGCCGAAGGCCATGTAGCTCAAAGTCTTGGTGACGGCCAGCCTGCGGTATTCGTCGGACACCGGGACACCGAAGACTTGCGGCTTGGTGATGACCAGAAAAGCCACTGGATGAATCGGCGCCAACGTTCCAGGAGAAAGAACCGGCCGCTGAACCCCCTTCTCTCCGCCCTTCTCGACGAACGCGCGAAAGTCGGTGAAATTGCCGAAGGCCGAATCGTATCTACCTGACTTCGCACCGATGGGCGTGGGCCTGCCGACCTGTGCGATCACGACGCCTATTTGCCCTGCAGGTACCTGCACCCACGGGTGTTTGGTGACAGCGTAAAACGGCAGGAACTTGAAGCGGATCCCGGGCATAAGCAGTTCGGCCTGATAGCCGGCTTCTCCGGCAAAGGCTACGGGGTTGTTGCCGGGCAGCTTCTTGCCAAACCTCTTTCGTACAAGTCCGATTTGGGTGGGGCCGATGCTGTAGAACGACCAGAAAACAACGACAAGCAAGGAAAACGTCAACACGACCAATAAAATACCCATCAAACCACCACTTTCCGGCACCTGCATCTCCTCAGCGCTGAGTCGCTTGAATTGTACCCCTCCCTGTGGCGCTGCAGGATGAGTGCTGAGTTTGCGGTCGACAAATCGGATGATTATCCCCAATGGACACAACGAAGCCGCACCCGCTTTCGCGAGTTTTTCCTTTATTCTCCGGTTAGTCTTTCATTGCGTCGGTGGCGGCGGCTTCCTCACAACGCGTCTGCGGACAACATCGCCACCGGTGCCTACAGATCCGCTCTGCGCCAATGCAGGGGGAGCCGTAATCGCCGCGATCACCGGCAGCAGCGCCGCGGCCGCCAGACCGATCTTTCCAATCATCTCCCTCCGCGACGTGCCTTGGGACAGGGCCTCCACCATGCCGTCTTCAAGCAGACCCTGCTCGTGCAGTTCTTCCAGCGTCAACAGAACCAGCTCTTCGTTCACCGCAGACCCCAACTGCCTGGTCGCGCAAGCCGCGATCTTTTCCACTGGGTTCCGGCCATCGCACAACTGCCAGATGCACGCCGAGCTGGGGTTCAGGCACCACGCCCGATGCGTGCGTTCGTCATAGACAAGAGTCTCCGCTTCGATTTCCCGGATGGTAATGCGATCATCCTGGAGCTTGCGCGGCCGCAACGTCGATCTCATTCTTGCCCCCTTCCCTGGTTGCCGTCTCTTCCCGGTCGCTTGCGACTCCCGTCGCTTCCTGTGCGGCCCGGTTCCGGCAGGGTTTCGATTTCTGGCCTCATAGCGGCGGACCTCCTGTGGCCAGTGCGGCCAGCAGAGAGCGAGCCGCAACCGCCGCTTCACCCCGCTGCGACCTCCACGACCTGGCATGACGCAGCGTCGCAGAAAGCGTGGCGAGCGTGCGCTCCGGCGTTCGTTGCACCGGGGTGCTGTGCAGCAGCAGCTCCAGCACAGCTCGCCCCGGCGTAACCGCTTCGGGAGTCCATCGCGCATGCTCGGCAAACTCCGCAAAAATAACCATCGAGACGGGAAGCGGCACCGTTCCTGCTCGCCCGTCGAGTTGCTTGAGTGGGAGCGGAACCTGGTCCGGCGCACCCGGCCGCCGCATCCGGATGTCCCGCGCAAACGGATGCACCCTCCCTTTCGAATCCAGCAGGGCGAACTCATCGGAGTAGTA
This sequence comes from Acidobacteriaceae bacterium, assembly GCA_049509035.1. GTDB lineage: Bacteria > Acidobacteriota > Terriglobia > Terriglobales > Acidobacteriaceae > Edaphobacter. The sequence continues at coordinate 47,791 of JBELAH010000008.1, read as the reverse complement.
AGTCGCGCCGGCGCGCACCAGTTCCGCGACCAGCGTCGACTTGCCCGCGCGACTCGCTCCGGGCAGCAGCAGCGCACGCCGTTCCCATGCGACCACGCCCGCATGCACAAACACGTACTCTGGCGCGTGCTCGGCCACGTGAATCATCATGTGGCCTCCAAGCAGGATCAACGCCTCGTCCAGCGCTTCTGCATCCTGCAACAGCTTTTCGTTGGCAAACAGCTCATAGCCCGGCTTCCGCCGAGCGCATCGCAGCGCAAACCTCCGCGCATCGGCCGGCAATCTTCTGCTCGGCACGGAGCGATGCGGCGCATGTCTCTTCATCAGGCCCAGCAGAGCGCGGCTTTCCGCGAAAAGCCGGAAGGGTACGCCGTGCGAGATCAAGCCGGCGCCATGCTCTCCGCGAACAGAGGAGGCACATCGAATTGCGCCGGGTTGACTCTGGCTCTGCATTATGGTCGCCTGCTTTCTCACTCCCTGCTTCCGATTTGCGCGTCTCTTACGGCTGCACCGGCAGCCCGAGCACCGGCGTCTTCACTGGGCCCGCGGCGCCAATCAACTCCGTAAGCGTATTGCCGTAGGCATTGCTGATCCATACGTTCCCGCTGGCATCGACTCCTAGGCCGAACGGGCCAAAGAGCGCCGCATCGAGTCCATAGCCCGCCGCCGGAGAAACTGGCTGCAGCGTCGCTCCGTTGAGTTCGCTCACGGTATTGGCCCGGTAATTCGCTGTCCAGATATTCCCGCTGCCATCCACTGCGATACTCATGGGCGTATGCACGCCGCCCGCGGCGGTCTTGCCAATGACGCTGCCGCCGGAGGCGAGCTTGATTACGTTCGATGCTTCGTAATCGGCCACCCACACGTTGCCGGACGCGTCCAGCGCAATCCCCGCCGGCACATCACAGCAGGTGTAACTGCTGACGGCGCCCGCCTGCGTCACCATCGCGACTCCGCCCTGGTATGCGAACCATCCATTCTGATTTCCATCAATGGCAACCGCTGTGGTGAAGGGCAGAGCACCGGAAGCGTAGCCGGATGAACTGGAGATGGCGGTTCCGTTGTCCGTCAGCAAAGTTGCCGCGGCGTTGGCGTAATCTGCTACCCAGATCTGGCCGCCGGGCGTGGCCGCCACCGCCACCGGAAAGTAGATTCCGCCGCCGCTGTAGCCCGATCCGGAAAGATCTGCGCCGGCACTGCTCAACTGCGTCACGCTTCCGGTGCTGTTGCCGTTCTCGTTCGTGATCCACGCGGAGTCCTGACCATCGACCGCAATCCCAAACGACTCCTGCAGGCCGGTTGCGGCATACCCATTCGCCGAGGCCGGCGTTCCGGTGTTTGAGAACTCCGAGGCCACCCCTCCAAAGTAGTTCGCGACCCACACATTGCCCGTGGAATCGATCGCAAGCGAACCCGGAGAATCCAACCCGCCGCACCCAGCCGAGCAGCTCCCGAAGGTAGCCGAGAGCGTCCAGTCGTGAGGCGCGGTGCCCAGCACTGGCGCAAACGGGCCCGGTGCAGCGTTCGCAAATACCGCAGCCGGGCTGGCGCCGGGATTGCGAATGACATTGAGTGCCGCGTCCAGCGTATCGGCCGGCGCACCGCTCGCCGCCGTCACGGCGCTGAACAGCGTCGCGCACGCCGTGCTGCTTGCGGGCTGGTTGCAGGTCCACAGCGCGGCGGCCAGCGTGTTGAGCTTGGCTGTTTCCAGCCTGGTGTTTGGGGGCAATCCCGGCCCCGGCGCGGTCCCCTTGCTGGTGTCAGCCAGGTTTGCCGCGGTCAGAAAGGCATTGCGCAGTCCGGTCGCGTTGGTCGCGCTCGCGCCGATGGCCGCATCCGGTCCGATGAACTGCGCCAGCGCCCATGCCGCCGCCGTCGTCGTCACTTCGTTCATCACAACAGTGGTGGAACTACCGACGCTCCCGCAATCGCCGAGCGCTGCCATCATTACGAGCGCGTTATTGTCTCCGCGCGACGCCGGACTCGCGCTTCCGCCGCGCCCCACCAGGTACACCTGCGTCCCGCTGCTCTCGCATTGAAAAACAGGAATGGAGAACTTCCCCGAAGCATCCGTCGTCACGGCCTGTGTTCCCAGCAGGCTGGCCGCGCCCACCCCGGACCCTGAGCTACCCGCTGCGTAAAACGAAATCGCGGCTCCGCTCACCGGACTCGACCCGCTCTCCATCACCCCGGTAAATGCCGGCGTCGGCGGCGGATTGGACCCCATCTGTGTCATCGTTGTTCCCACTCCTCCGCATCCAGTGAAAAAACTTGCCGCGCTCATAGCCAGACACAGCCCAGGCAGCCAATGCTGTTGTCCCGCCGTGCTGCGTTGAATCTGCGCGCGATTCATCGCTTGCTCCCCGCCTCACTTACAGTTGGCGCAATCGGCATTTGGGCTGCCGTTGATCGCAATGCCCGCGGGCGACGCAATACCCGCTCCCGTGAAGGGCGATCCGGTCACTGTTCCTCCTGTGCTGGTAAATGCGCTTACGCTGTTGGCGCCGCTGTTGGCCACCCAAATCACTCCGCTTGGGTCGATCGCAATTCCTGTCGGCAGATTGAGCCCAGTCAGGGTTGTGCCCGTGGTCGCCCCGTTGGAATTCAGCTTGTAGACATCGCCATTCGAGGCGGTCACCCACGCATTTCCCGTCAGGTCAATCGCAACCCCGCCCGGTGTTCCCCCGAGGGTCGTCCCCGCAGCCAGCTTCGCATTTCCCAGATTGTCGAAGAGTGAAACCGCCGGGCTGCCGCTGTTGCCCACCCAGATGTCGCCGAGTTGATCGGCAGCAATCGTCGTCGGATGGTTCAGGCCGCCTCCGGTATATTGGATCGCCACGGTCCAGGCATTTGGCGCCGTGCCAAGGTTCGGCATAAATGCGGTTATGCCGGAATCCAGGGCAAGCAACTGGGACACGTATCGTGCCGGATTCTGCGCGATGTTCATCGCCGCGGTGATCGTATCGGTCGGAAACACGGTGCCTGCAGTGTTTGGAGTCAAGTTGAAGAGGTTGGTGCAGTATGAGCCGTTTCCTACGCCCTTCGAGTTGATGCACGCTTCCAGAATGTCGGCCAGCGTGTTCAGCTCAGTCGTCGGCAGGGTTGCGCCCGACGGAAGATTGCCGGGGAACGTGCCGGTCGACGTATTCACCACCTCGCTCGATGCTGCGAAGGCAAGTTGCAATCCGGTGGTGTTCGTCGTCGACGTGCTCACATTCAAATAGCTCGTCGTGCCGCCGCTCATGAATGGGGCCAGCGCCCACACCGCCGCCACCGTCGTCAACTCGTTCATGTGGATATGGGTGCTCGAGTTCAAGGTGTTGCAGCCTCCCAGCGCAACCATCAAAGCCAGGTTGGGATTGAAGTTCGAGTTGCCCGCTGCGGCATTTCCCGCAATCGGGTCCCCGCTCGTGCCCACCAGGTAGACCGGCGTGGTCGACGGTGCCGGACAATAGTTCGAGGGAAACGTGAATCCTCCGCTCGAATTCGTGGTAATTGCCGGGCTGAATAACGGAGTTGCCGCCGTGCCATAGCCGCTGGTACTTACGGCGTAAAGTTGCAGTGTCATGCCGCTGACCGGCAGCGCCCCACCGAACACTTCCCCATGCGGGCCTGTTGCCAGGGGGGCGGGATTCAGGTTCGCGCTTGAATTTGTCGCGCACCCCGCCAGCGCGATAACGCCCGCCGCCACCAAAATGACTGCCGCATTGATCCACCGTCGCTTCATGGTTTTGCTCCGGTCGTATTGTTCTTGGCCGCGGTTGCCAGTGGAGCGGCCGGCGCAGCGGCTCCCAGAATCCTGGTCACGCTGCTATTGCCCTCGTTCGCAATCCACACGCTTCCGCCCAAATCAATCGCGATCCCGCTCGGCGTCGACAGCGAAGAATCCGTGAAGCCGTTCGACGGCGAAAGTGCGGTACCGTCGTTGGCGAAGAGGCTGACGGTCGCATTGGTGTTCGTCACCCATATCTGGCTGCTGCCGTCGATGGCAACGCCCGCAGGCGTGCCCAGGCCGCCATTCGGCAGGATCGGGCTCAGCTGCGTGCCCACCTGATTCGACTCGTCGAGCTGCACATAACCGGTTCCGATCGACCACAGGTTCCCGCCGTTGTCGATACCGACTCCGCTGCCGCCGCCCGCAAACGCGCTCGAAGATAGAGCGGTGCCGTCTCCTGTCAACTCGCTCAGGCTGCCGCCACTGTTCACGATCCACACCGTCTCACCGGCAACCGTCAGCGTGCGTGTCGGCGCCGCCGCCGCGTAAGCCGGATTGATCGGGGTGAACGACGCTGTCAGCGTATACGTGCCGGGCGCAAGACCCGACGTCCCGGACGTGACGTTGATCGCCGATCCGCCGCCGGTGGGCGTCGCGCTGTAGGTAAAGTTCCCGATCGCCCCTGGTGTGGTCGTCGCGTTCAGCACCCCCCCGCCCGGATCGCCAGCCACAATTTCTGCCGCGGGGGTCCAGTTGATCGTCGGTGCGGTCGCACCGGTACCCGTGGCCGTCACCGCAAACGTGTCGTACCCAAACACAGCGCAGGATGAGCCGGAGGGATAGTTCTCCACATAAATATCGAACGTGCCCGCCGTCGCAACCAGGCTGCTGGGCACCTGCACCTGCAATTCGTTCGGGCTCACATACGTGATCGGAGTGAAGTAGTATGTGTCGACGGCCGTATAATTGGCCGCGACAACCGAATCGGGACTGAAGCCCGTTCCTGTCAGTGTCAGCGTAAAGGGGGTAGACGCTCCGACGGCCGCCGACGACGGGCTCAGCCCGGTCAGCGCCACAGGTGAATTGGTGATGTTGAAGTTGACATCGACCAGGGTCTCGTCCGTCGCGGTCAAGGTTATGGGATTCGTCGTCCCGCTGACGTCGTAGGTCCACCCCGCAAACGTCCAGCCGGTGTCGGGGGTTGCGGTGTAGGTGAGCGCTGTTCCCCACGGGTAGAATCCATTTTCCGTCGAGCTTGGCGTGAGGGTCGCGCTGCCGCCGCACGGTGAGAAGCCGAAGTTCGTCTGGGGCGCATACCATGGAACAACAGTCGCCGTGTACGCGGTGCTCACCGCCGGCAGAGAAGAGATGGTATGCGACTGCGCACCCCCATCGCTCCAACTGGAGAAGATATACTCCGTGTTCGCGCTGTAGGGAAGGTACGGTGACTCGATGTTGAGCGTGTGGCTCGTGCCCATGTTCCATGCGCTTCCATCGTAGGCGGGGTCCGGCGAGAAGTTCTTGGGCGTGTACCAATAAGTTCCGTCCACAATGGCCCTGAGGTTCGAACTGTAGTCGTTCGCAATCGGGTTGGACGGAACCACGTTGACCGGGTAAACCGGATACGTCGTGAACTCGCCTACCACCGCAAGCGGATTCCCGGTGTCCGGCACGTTGAACGTCTTCGGGTTTGCCGATATCCCCCCCGGCAGCCAGAAATACGGACTCTGCTCATTGAACTCGTAGAAGTTGTAGCCCGTTCCCGGCGTCGCTGTCAGCGTCGCCAACTGCCGTGCCACCAAAAAGCTGCCAGTCGCGCCGGTGTAGGTCTGCGGCTGCGGAGATATGCTCACGGTTCCCGCTGCCGGAGTCGTCACCGGAGTCACCGTCTCGGTATAAGGCACCAGTTGGATGAAGTTCGCCGAATAGGTTGTGATCGCCGGCGAGGTTGCCGGAAACGCGGGGCTTCCGTCCCCGGGCGAAAGCGTAATCATGTGCGTTTGCGCAGTTGAATCGTTCCAGCGCCCGTAGGTGTAATAGAAGGTCGTCGGTACAGGAGTGTTAGGGGGCTCGGTGCCCTCGATATCACCCGACAACGTCTGCACGTCGGGGCCAACCGACAGCATGTGCATCGAACCCATCGTCCAGGTGCCGCTGCCAATAGTGAACGTCTTCGGCGTCGTATAGGTCGTGCCGTCGACGATCACCTGTAGCCCCACCGGATTCGATGTCACCGTCACGCTGGTCGGCGGACTGCCGTACAGCCGCAGAATGGCCTCTTTGTCCGCTGCCGAATAGTCTTGATTGCCCGCTCCCGGCACACCCTCGGTCCCCTGCAGCGGAATGCCTGCGGGAATCGTCTCGATCACCGGACCTCCGTTGGCAGACAACGTGAACGATGGATACTGCATCACGGACGCGTAGTCGTAGGGCGTCAGCAGTTGCTGATTCTGCGTGTTGATGGCGAAATCATAAGGCCACGATCCCTTGATCACGTTGTCGTAACTCATAGTGACGTAACTGTCGCGATCGGTGCGCGTGAATTCGTGATACATGCCAACGATATGGCCGAACTCGTGAAGAATGGTCGAGACCGAGCACGATATTGACCCGGCCATCGTGACTACCGGACTGTAAGACGGCGGATAACCGATCGAGGTGATATCGCAGGAGCCGGACATGTTGGTTGGATCGAGGTTGATGTTGACATAAAACCCGCTGCCCGTGCCGTTCACCAATTGAACTGTGGGGGAGAAGTCAGTGTTGAATGTACTGATCGCCATGTTGACGGCGCTCGATCCGGTGATGATCTGGTAATACACTTTTCCGCCCGGCCATAGCGAACCCGGGTCGGCCACCATCACTGCCTTTGGCTTCGGGCGCGAGTTCGACTCCCCCGGCTCCGATGTGCCGAAGGGCGCCTGCGCCGTGGCTGCCAGAATCGACGCGAAGATAAACGCAGTGCAAACGCTGCACCGCGCGGTCCGGGAACAAAACCCTTGGAAGGGAGGCATAGGATCAACACCCGTGGGGATATTAGGTCCTGCAGTTCTGGCCCAGAAAATTCCCTGATTTTGTCATGGGACATCAAACCTGTCAATCCGCTTAGGCACAGGCATTGACAAGTCCGCCGAAGCTCCCTACCCGAGCTTCATTTGTCGTACCGTTTTTCTCCGGCCGGTACGGCGACGGGCAACCGGGCTTCGCGGGGTGCGAGCGGGCAGGTTGCAAAGGGAGAGTAAGCGCAGGGCGGGTTGACGGCCTGGTTGAAGTCGAGCACCACCGTGCCGGGATGGTCCAGGCCATTGGACGGCACGTCGGTGGTGAGAAAGCGGCCGCCACCGTAGGTGGTCTGGCGGTAGGTTTCGTCGCGGAAGACGAACCACAGCCCATCCTTGTCGGCTTCAATGGGGATCAGCGTCTGCCTGGTTCCATTCAGTTCAAACTCCACGTGTCCGGGAATGCTGACAGAGGAGACCTGCCCGATCTCGTTGGTTACGTGCAACAGGTGCGGAGGTGCGTCCGGAATCCAGTGGGCCTGAATGCGAAAGTGCTCGTCCGGCGGATACCAGCGAAGACCATGGAATTGCCTCAGCGTGGGCGCATCGGGGTCCTTGACGCGGAGATAGCGCTGGCCGCCGCGGTCGATGACCCATAGCCGAAGCCTGCCGCTGGCCAACGCGGAATCGTCGTCTTCGCCGGGGCCGATGACCGAGCGCGGATCGCCTGGCGCCAGGGGGTGGCCGTGAAGCAGAAGCGACGAGTCGGAGGCAACGACCGCGACCTTGCCGTTCTTCTGTTCAAACGTGGCGAGGTGGGCCGGGGCCCCCGCAAGCACCAGCGAGTTGCCGGCTGCCGAGCCGACGGTGGTGACGCCGGGCTTCAGCCATTCGAGCGCCGTCAATGACAGCCAACCGTAGGGCTGGGTCAAAGACTTCACGCGGGCGGCGCGCTCGGCCGCGTAGTCGGGCCGCTCGCCACCGGACGCAGGGGCGCAGAGCGACGTCGCATGCACGAGCACCAGGCATGCAACCAGCGTGGCGATCCGTCCTGGATTCTTCATAGGTTTCCCGCTCGGTACCAGCAAGCGCCGGACGCGACTGCGGCGTCCAGCGTCTGCCAACTATCCTAGCGGAATGGCGATCGATTGGTGGAGCATCTGCGCCAGGCAAAGGGGAATGCCCCCGCCTGGCTGCCCTAATTCGTATTGTTGGGAATCAGCCGCGGCACCGAAAGCGACGTCGCAATGTCCGTGAAGATCTGGTTCATGTTGGTCGTCGGCTGCGACGCAGAGACGCAGGAGCTGGTTCCTCCAGTTGCGGTGTAGTCAGAGTAGAAATCCTGCGAGTCAGAGGCCATGTCCTGCATGGTCTGGCATGGGGTAATGGTTGGGCTGGTGTCCTGGCTGCACCCCGAGGACTCCGCGCCGTAAGCGACCGTGATGACCCTGGTGCCCGCCGTAGTTGCGGCCTTGGCCGCCGTAACCGCCTGTGCGCATTGCTGCTTGGTGGAGGGGTATGTCCCCGACGTTGTGGAGGCCCCGGGCAACGCACCGGAGTCCGTGGTGCCCGCATCGCCGTCGCTGATGATCACCAGCACGTTCTGCGAGCCCGGATTGGCCGCCTTTTCTGCCACCAGCGCCGACTGCGCAGCGTAGATTACTCCCGCGTAGTAGGTTCCCTCGCCACCGGGGGCTGCCATACCGTTACAACCGCTCTTGCCCCCTCCGGCGATCACAATGTTCGAGGCGGGGTTCAAAGTGCTCGCTGTGTCCGAGAGCCGGAAGTCGCTGGAGAAAGCTACGATCTGGTAGGTCGGGGTGGACGATCCCGTTGGACCATAGGACGACGCTCCTGCCGTGGGGAACGTATATGGCTCTTTGGTTGGGTTGCTTGTGGGGCAGGTCCAATCATTATTGATCGTGCCCAGGGTTACGTTCGGAAATGCGAACAACGCGACCCGGTCCACAGAGTTGGGCACGTTGGCGCCGCCCGGGTCGATGCCAGGCGATCCAACATTCGCATTATTGGTGGCCGTGCCGCAGGTAGATAACTGGGCGGAGCAGGGATACAGGTCGTGCAGCAGGACCTGCACTCCGGACAGCGCGCAGCTCAGTCGCGAGGCGGAGCACTGGCTGTCGCTGTCAGTGTCGTTCATCGATGCGGTTGTGTCGACGACGATCGCCACGTTATACGGGCTGGAAATTGCGCCCGCCATGGCCGCGGTCGCGGTGGCCGTCAGCGTCAGCGTTTTCTTGCCGAAGATCGGCGCGAAGAACAGGTTCACAACCATCTGCTCCTGCACCTGAACCGCGTTTCCGTTTCCGGGAGCCACGCACGACATTCCCTCGTTGCTCAGGGTAGTCAGACAGAGCACCTTCGGGTAGCCGCTCACCATGGTCACGCTGGACATGTTGGCCTGGGCGTTGTTATCTCCCGACAAGGCGCTGTAGTTAGTAGCGGTGGTCGCCGCCCCCGAATTGGGCAGTACATACGCGCCTGCCAGCGCGGCCGAATTGGCGGACGCCTGCAATTCGCGCTCGCCGTAGTAGCAGCGGCCAAGATCGATCGATAAAGCCGCTGCCGCCACCGTGGCGACCAGTAGCGCTGCCATCATGGGCAGTACCTGCCCACGTTCATCTTTGAATAAGCGGGAAATACGCGATTTAAGGTTGATTGTCATTGGACTAGCTCCGACGATTTCGCGGTGAGAAGACAGCTTGGAAAATTGTTGGCTTTGTAGACCGTTAGGTTGCAGGGATACTGGACTGTTACCGTGGCCGCCTGGCCTTGCACCAGGTTCCCGGCGGCGCCCGTAGTGTTCGACGAACTGGTGCAGGACAAACTGGCGGTGGGCGCCCCACCGGTGGGATAGGTGACGCCGTTCAGGACGACGACGAACTTCATGCTCCCAGCCGTCAGGCTTGGCGCTGCCGCTTGAACCGCCGACACGGCCGTAGCGCAGGGATCGTAGTTGGGAGAGGAAAGTTGCCCCCGGCTGATGGCAAGTTGCATCGACCCCGCACTGCATGCGTTGGTCAGCTCCACATAGTTCGCGACTGCGATGCCAAAGGCGAATATGCCGGTCATCAGCAGCAGCAGCGGCGGCAGGCACAAAGCAAACTCGATGAGCGACGAGCCGTCCTCGCTCCGTCGATCGGATTTGCGCATACGGTCCCCTCTGAGTTGCATCTCTCGAGCCATGTCCGTTGATCGTTCAATATCTTTCATGGCGAGCAAACCTAGTACAGCTTCTTATCCGGATGGTATCGAAGGGTTTATGACTGCAATATCCCATATTGGTGCTATTAACTCCCGGGTTAACCAGCCGGGCGCGGCCGGGCGCGGCTGGGTGTGCTCGTTGCCGATGAGTGTTGAAAGAGGAATAAGTTACGGTCGGGTACCGAGGGTATTGTTCTTGGCTCCGGCTGCCAGCGGGGTTACTACCGGAGAGGCCGCGCCTACCAGTTCGGTAATGCTGCCATTGGCTGCGGCGCCCGTCCCCCCAAGATTACCGATCCAGACGTTGCCGGAACCGTCGACGGCGATGGCGATGGGAATATCGATGCTGCCGGTATTGAAGCCAAAACCATTGTCGCCGGAGAGGACGGCCCCTGAGTTGGAGAGCTCGGAGGCGCTGCCTCCCAAAAGGTTGGCAGTCCACACGTTGCCCGAACCGTCGATGGCGACGCCTTCGGGTTGATCCAGGCTGCCGTAGCCCCAGCCATTGGACCCCGAGAGGACTGAACCGAAGTCGGATATCTCGGTGACGCTGCTGCTGGAGCCATTTGCGTTAGGGACCCACGCGTTGCCGAGGTGGTCGATGGCGATGCCAGTAGGACTCGTCAGGAAGCCGCCGGCGTAGGGCGGTCCAAGCAGCGCGTTGTTTGCATTATTGAGCTCGATGACCGTGATGCCGCTGTTCTCGATCCAGGCGTTGCCGAGGTGGTCGATGGCGATGGCTTCCGGGTTGTTCAGAGTGCCACCGGAGAACGCCGCAGTGGCGGCGGTACCGCTGCTGGTGAGTTTGCTGATGGTGTTGTTGGAGTTTGAGATCCACACATCGCCGGAGCCATCAATGGCGATGCCGGCGGGCGCAGCTATACCGCCGGCCGTAAAGGGCGAGGGGGAGACCAGGCTTCCCGTGCTGGACAACTCAATCACGTCCCCGGTTGAGGCAGTGAGATCGTTCGCAATCCACGCATTGCCAGGCGTCGTCAGGTCGATGGCGATGCCCACAAGTCCGTTCATCCCACCGGCGCTGTAGGGCGAACCGGAACTGGCCGCGCCTGAACTGGAGAGTTCAGTGACAGTGCTGGTGCCGCTGTTCGTGGCCCATACATTGCCGGCGCCGTCGATGGCGATGGCGTTGGGGGCATTCAAGCCGCCGCTGACGAACTGAAGCCCCAAGCTGAAGTCGCTGGGTTCCGCTGTAAGTCCAGATCCAAATGCCGGCGTTGGGGTGATGAGGCCCCACAGCGCATCCAGGTTGGCGCCGGGGTTGTGCGCGATATTGATCGCGGCGGTTGCCGTATCCGAAGGCTGCGTGCCGGTGGTACCCCCTGACAGAGCGCTGGTTAGAAGCGTGTAGCACGGCGTCGGGCTTGCCCCGCCAGTGACGGACCCGTTGGTGTTGATGCAACTGGCGAGAATGTTGGCGAGCGAGTAAACCGTAGCCTGCGGCGCGGTGCCCGCGGGATCGCTGGGAGGGACGGCCAGGGCGGTGCCGCTGCCGAGGCTGGCGAGATTGGCAGCGTTCGCGAAGGCATTCTGAATGCCTACCTTGGCCAGCGGCGTGCCGGAACTGGAGACGTGCGTGGCGTCGGTGGCAAAGCCGGCGAACGCATAGGCGGCGGCCACGGTCGTAACTTCGTTGACTGTCACACTGGGAATGGTGCTCAGGAAGGCGTTGGCGCCACCGGGACAGTTGCCGAGCACGGCGAGCAGGCCCGCAGAGGTGTTGTCGATGGTGGAGGGAGTCAGGCCGGGATTCCCGCCCACGGCGTAGATGTAGACCTGGGTGTTGGCGCTGCAGCTATAGTCGTTGGTAATGGTGAACGCCCCGCCGGGGCCGGAGGTTACATAGTAATCGAGATAGGTGGAATCGGCGGAGTCGAGGTCCTGATTGCCGGTTGCGCTGTTCAGCAGAGAGTTGGACGCGGTGCCATAGCCGCCCGTGCCGGCCGCGAGTAGATAAATGTGCGCTCCGACGAGGGGCTGCTGGCCGCCGCGAACCACCCCTTGAATCGCCACTCCCGCATCGGGCGACGTGTCGGTGGTGGTTGGGCTGAGAGCGCAGCCCGCGAGGACGAGAGGAAGGCAGAATACTATGGCGAGTGCAGGTCGCATGGTGTCACCGGGTGCAGTCCTGAAGAAGCGCAATTGGCCCATGTGCCCCTCAATTGTTGTCGTTGCAGCAATGCGTTCGCTGCCATCCCGCGGAAGCATCGGCTTTCTGCTGATTCAGCTTAGACCGGTACCGCCCAGACGGATTGCAGCAAGCCTGGGATCGTCCAAACATGGTTAACGATTCCACTCTCTCCAGTAGGCGTCACCCGGGGCGTTTCCGGAATCCTGCGAAAGTTGCAGAACACGGTCTGGTCAGGCAATCCGCACCATTGCCAGGGCCGTCATATCCTCCGGCACGCGTTTTCGCCAGGGGGTCAGCCACTCTCCGCGCCGCTTTTCGTAGTCGTGCGCGGCCTTCAGCACCGCGTGGCACACCCCACGCGCCGGCTCATCTTTCGCTCCCTGCAGAGCTTTCAGGACGCGCTCCGTGCCAAAGGGGTCCTTGCCGCGCTTGCTCAGCGTAACTCCCTTGGTCACCACCAGCAGCCTGGCCCCCGGCTCCAACGCCTGCATCGAAGCCTCGTACGTAAGGTGGGTGGTCAGCCCCAGCGGCAGCGACGCGTTGGGCAGAGGCCGCGCTCCATCCGAGTCGTGCAGCACGAGGGTTTGCCCCCCGGCATTGATGTAAGCCAGCACGCCAAGCTGCGCGTCGTAGCAGCCAACCAGCGTTGGCGCAAAACAAATCCCACCCTTGGCCGCCCCGATCAGGGCCAGGTTGACCGCCTGCACCAGCATCTCCGTGCCTTCCATCAGGTTCGCGTCGCCCGCGCCGAACAACTCCACGGCCCTCGTCCGAAACGCCTCCTGCATCGCCGCCGCGATCGGGTCAGCCTCACGTCTTGCGCCCGCGATATCGCTTAGCAGGAATGCCACCCGCGGCCCCACCCGCACCGCATCGAAGAAATCCCCGCCGGTCCGGTCGGAGTGGTACTGGGCATGCAGATCGAGCCCGTCCACCTGCCCCAGCTCCGCTCGCCGGGGCTCCCGACCCGGTGCTGCCAACCCTTTGCCGGCACGAACCATAGCACGCTCCAACCCTGCGCGTTGGCGCTTTTCGAGATTGTAGCGCGCCAAGGCCGAGTCCCGTCGGAACCAGAAGGGTCCAGCGAACGCGCTGAGGTGTATGTAGTTGCGATAGAATCCAGTGCGGCTGCTCAGGAGTGAATCGCCCCTGCGGTTGCGGTTCTGACGGCGGGGATCGAGGATCATCGGTGAAGCGCACACTCGTTCTCGTGCTGGTCCTGCTCGCTGTGGCTGCCGGGTTTGCGTGGCGGCGCGCAACGCAGCAGCGGCTGGTGGCTGCGCCGCGAGAGCTCACCCTGCCCGCGGACGGCGCGCCGCACCGTGCTGTCGAGGTGCGGCTATCGCGCAACGGCCGGATCGATGCGGACGCGATCTCTGCAGCCGGCGTTGCGGCGCGCGTGCTTCCAGAAGGCAATAGCGCCGCCGCCGTCGAGATTCAATCGCCGGTGAACCCGGGCACGCAGCGGCTGGTGCTTCGCTATCGCGGCCGTATTGCCTCCGTCGCGATCCATTTTGTCCCCGATGCCGGAGACCGCTTTGGCGACGGCACGCCCGACTTCCTTCGCCTGCACACGGCTGCCGACCGCGCTGCCTTCCGCGCCTGGTTCACCGCACTGGCCGACACCGCCGCCGCGCTGCCGCCCGAGCGCCTGCCCCACGAGATCGACGACTGCGCCGCCCTGCTGCGCTGGTGCTACCGCAATGCACTGCATGCGCACGACGCGGCGTGGCAAGCCACCATGCCTATAGAAGCGCTGCCGCCGCTCGCCTCCGTCACTCAGTATGTCTACCCGTTCACGCCGCTCGGCGTCAGCCTGTTCCGCGTGCGCTCCGGCGCCTACACCGCAAACGACGCTACCAACGGCAGCTTTGCCCAGTTTGCCGACGTAAAGACCCTATGGCAGCGCAACACCTTCTTCGTTACCCGGGACGTGCGCGCCGCGCGTCCAGGTGATCTGCTCTTCTACCGCCAACTGGAGCAGAACTCGCCGTTTCATTCCATGGTCCTGACCGGCCCCGCTTGGGTGGTCTACCACACCGGCCCGATCGGCAATGGGCGGGACGCGCTTCCCGGCGAAGTCCGGCACGTGGCCTTGGTGGACCTGTTGCATCACCCGGACATTCGCTGGCGGCCGATTACCGAAAACAGTAACTTTCTCGGGGTGTATCGTTGGAACATCCTTCGCGAGGATCTTCGATGAGACTGCGCGTTGTCTCGCTCCCGGTTTCACTTGCAGCTCTGCTCTGTCTCGCTGTTCCGCCCGCACATTCGCAGAGCAATTCCGTCTCCTTCAACCTGAGCACCAGCAAATCCTTCGCTCCGGGCGAGCAGCCGCAGATCCATCTCTACACCCACAACGTCGACGCGCTGGAGTTCCGCGTCTATCGCGTTGACGATCCTGTGAAGTTTATGGAGAACCTGCGCGAGCTGCACTCGTTCGGGCCGGAGCAAGGCTTCCTCGGCAAAGAGCAGATCGACGAGCGCACCTGGCTGGAGAAGTTCCATGACTGGAAGAACAGCCTCTGGCAACGCATCCGCAGGTTCTTCCGCAACCAGCTTTCCTGGGATGCGCGCGATTCGCTGCGAGCGAAGCAGAGCTCGATCCAGCGCCGCAGCCGCATCGTCAGCGAGGCGGAGTTCGCGCAGATTCCGATCCTGAACCAGTCCCAACTGGTCGCGCGCTGGCGCCAGCTGGTGCCCGCCACCTACATCTCCGACGCCAACGACCTGGCCGTGCCCAAGCTCGACGCGGGCCTCTATCTGTTGGAGGCAACCGACGGCCGCTTCAAGGCCTACACGATTCTGATGGTCACCCAGATGGCGCTGGTCACGCGCACGTCTTCCGGAAATGTCGTTGCTTATGTTGTCGATCGCGTAACCGGGCAGCCCATCGCGGGCGCAAAGGTGGACGCGGGCTTCGGTCAGAAGCTGGTGGACACGCAGACCACCGATGCGAATGGAACCGCACAACTCACGGTGGCCGCGGACAAGTCCGAGCAGGACAATTTCTGGGTGGTCGCCGGCAAGGGCAACGAGTTTGCGGCCTCCACGCCTTCGAGTTGGTCGCTGACCATATCGTCCAGCGGCAAGTATGCCGGCTACGTCTACACCGAGCGGCCCGTCTACCGGCCTACGCATACCGTCCACTGGAAGGCGATCCTGCGCGAGCACAACGGCAACTCGCTGGCGCTGCCCAAGCCGGGCAACATCCACGTCACCATCTCCGATGAGAACGACAAGGCGGTCTTCGACAAGCAGATGCCGCTCTCCGCGGCCGGCGATGTCACCGGCGACTTCGACCTGCCCAAGGATGCCGCGCTGGGCTATTACTCCATCCGCGTCGGCGACCAGCAGGACGACCAGATCTCCGGCGGCTTCCACGTGGAGGACTACCGCAAGCCCGAGTATCGCGTGCAGGTGACGGCGAACCTGAAGCGCGTGCTGGAAGGGGCGACCATGCCCGTCACCATCGACTCGCGCTACTTCTTCGGCGAGCCGGTGGCGAATGCGACCGTCAAGTATCGCATCTACCAGGATCGCCATTACTGGTGGGGCGAGGACGAAGACGACTCCGCGGACGACGCCGACAGCTCCGACGCGGACTCCGGCGACACGGACAACTATGCCGGCGATGAAGAAGCCGAAAAGACCGGCAAGCTCGACGCGAACGGTACGCTGGTGATCCAGGTGCCCACCCACGTCGACACCCAGGGCCAGCAGCACTTCGACACCGACTACACCGTCGAGGCCGGTGTCACCGATGCCGCTAACCGCGAGATCACGGGACGCGGCAAGTTCCTTGCCACCTACGGGACGTTTCGCGTGAATGTGGAGCCGGTAAGCTACGCGGTGCATGCCGGCGACATGGCAAAGTTCCGCATCACCACTGTGGACTACGACGACAAGCCGGTGAGCACGCGTGTCCATGTGCAGCTTGTCTTCCATCATTACGAAAATGGCAGCACGCAGACCACACTCGGCCCCACCGCAGATGTGACCACCGACGCGACCGGGCACGCGACCGGCCAGGTAGCCGTGGGCGCTCCGCAGTACTCCAGTGCCGAGCTGGAGGCAACCGCTACGGCAGTGCAGACCGGCACGCGCAATCCCGGCGATGAGAGCTACCTGTGGATCATGGGCGCGGGCGAGACCGGCTGGGACTCGAGCTACGGGACGACGCAGATCGTGGCCGACAAAAAGTCCTACGCGCCCGGCGATACCGCGCACCTCAGCATCGTGTCGGAGACCGACGGCTTCTATGCCCTGGTCGTCGCGCAGGGCTACACCGTGCAGATGCGCAACGTCATGCACTCCGATGGAAAGACGGTCTCGTTCGACCTGCCCATCACCGCCGACTCGCAGCCGAACGTCACCGTGGACGCGCTCTTCATCAAGGACAACACGCTCTACCAGGCTTCGAAGGTCTTGAAGGTGCCGCCGACCCAGCAGCAGTTGCAGGTCGAGATCACACCGGCGAAGGACGTCTTCCAGCCGCAGCAGAGCGCTACGTATGACGTGGTGACGCGCGACTTCGCCGGCAAGCCGGTCAGCGCTGACCTCAGCTTCGGCGTGGTCGATGAGGCGATCTACTCGCTCTATCCCGATTCCAGCGGCGACATGGTCCGCTCGCTCTACCCGCAGCGCTATGTGGACTCGCAGATCGATTCGTCTCTCGACTACTACTTCAGCGGCGAGGCCGGGACCAAGTCGCCCCTGCTGGCCATGCGCAATGCGCACTATCATCCGCAGCTCGCCCAGGTGAAGCCTGGCAACGAAGCCCAGCCGCGCGTCCGCAAAGCCTTCCCCGACACCGCATTCTGGGCGCCTGATCTGCACACCGACGCCAGTGGACACACGCGCGTCTCGCTCACCTTCCCCGACTCGCTCACTACCTGGCGAGCCACGGTGCGCGCCATCACGCCGGACTCGAAGGCCGGCTCCGCCATCAGCCGCGTGCTGGTCCGCAAGAACGTGATCGTACGCATGGGCACGCCGCGCTTCCTGCTGAAGGGCGACGAGATCACCGTGCCCGTAATCGTCCACAATTATCTCGACACCGCGAAGCAGACCACATTGTCGTTGAAGGTCGCAGGGCTGGACACGGTTGCCGGTTCGCAACAGAGTGTCATGGTCCCCAGCAAAGGCGAGGGCACGGTGCTGTGGCGCTTGCGCGCATCGCAGGTGGGCACGGCCGATCTGACCGCCTACGCCATCACCGACGCGGAATCCGATGCGCTGGAATTGACCTTCCCGGTCGAACCCGCCGGCGTGGCCAAGACGCTGGCGCAGAGCGGAGTGCTGGCGCAGAACGCCACACAGGCCGCGGCCAACATCGCGTTCCCGGCCAATACGGACGCGGCTGCGCATTCGTTGCACATTGAGGTCAGCCCATCCATCGCGGGCTCGCTCTTCTCCGCGCTCGACTACCTCACCAGCTATCCGTATGGCTGCACCGAGCAGACCATGTCCAGCTATCTGCCCAACGTCATCGTCGCCGAGACGCTGGACCGCCTCAAGGTCAGCGGCCGCATCGACAACGCCGACCTGCGTGCCAAGATGCAGGCCGGCCTGGAGCGTCTGAAAGACTACCAGCACGACGACGGCGGCTGGGGCTGGTGGAAGGAAGATGAGAGCCGCGTCTACATGACCGCGTACGTGGTCAGCGGCATCGGCATGGGTCAGCAGTTCATGCCGCTCACCGACGACCAGCGCGGCATGCTGAACCGTGGCAAGGACTACCTGCAAAAGCAGCTCGCACAGCATCCGCGCATGCGTCCCGAACTGCGCGCAGCCGTGGTGTACGCTCTCGCTGAGGCAGGCGACAGCAACCTGGGCGCCGCGCTCGATGCGCAATGGTCAAGCCGCAAAGATCTGCAACCCGAAGCCCTCGCCATGACCGGGCTCGCCATGCTGCAGGTGCAGGACGCACGCGCCGCGCAAATGGCCAGCCTGGTTGCATCCGAGGCGGTGCATCAGGGCGACCTGGTTTCGTGGAAGGGCTCGTATGTCCCGCTGCTCGACGCCGACTACAACAACGACGCCGAGGCGACCGCCTACGCCGTGCGCCTGCTGGCGAAGGTCGATCCCAACAATGCGCTGCTGGGCGGCGCGGCGCAGTGGTTGATGCTGCAACGCGACGACGGCGAGTGGTGGGACTCCACCGAACAGACCGCGATGGTCCTCTTCGGACTGGTCGACTATCTCGCCGCATCGCATGAGTTGGAGTCCGACTTTACCGCCGACGTGCTCATCAACGGCCACTCCGCCGGCCAGCGCCACTTCACTGCCGCGGACGCTGTAGGCGGCAATTCGCTGGCCATCGACATTGACGCCGCGCATCTGCAAGCCGGCAACAATAGCGTGCGGATCGTCCGGAGCAGCGGCAGCGGGCGTGTCTATTGGTCCGCGCGCGGACAGTATTACTCCACGGAGAAGAAGGATTTCCAGGCGGGCACAATGTCGCTGAATCTGACTCGTGACTATTACAAGCTGCAGCCGGCGCAGAAGAACGGCAAGATCGTCTACACGCTGCAACCCTTGAGCGGCACTGCGCAGGTGGGCGATGTACTCGCCGTGCACGAAGCCATCAACGGCACGCCCATGCGCTACCTGATGCTCGAAGACCCGATCCCTGCTGGCACCGAGTTCGTGCAGAGCGAGGACAGCTATCCGCTCGATCAGCGGCCCGGCGGCTGGTACAACTGGTTCACCCGCCGCGAGTACCACGACGATCACGCCGCCTTCTTTGCCGACGACTTTACCGGTCGGCAGGAAATCTTCTACATGATCCGGGTGGTCAATCCGGGTGCATTCCAGATCAGCCCTGCGCGCGTGGAGCCGATGTATCAGCCGGGAGTGCAGGCCACCAGTGACGCGCTGCAACTGCAGGTGCCTGCGCCGCCGCCGCAAGGCAACTCGCAACCAGGAGGTGCACAATGACGGCCCGCTCACCATCCGTGCTGCGCAGCGCTCTCAGTCTGATGAGCATCCGGCTTGTGCTCGAGCAGATCGGCCTCGCCCTGTTCGTCTTTCTGCTCTATGTTGTGTGGTTGCGCATGCCGGATGCGAGCGTGCTCGACGTGATCGGCTCGGCGTCGCTGGCTCTCGTCGTTCTCGCGGTCGCAGGTGCGGGCGAGTCCGCTCTCATCCTTCGTCTCGCGGATCGTCCGCGCACGCCGTCGAGGCTTCTGCTCGGCACTCTGCTTCTTCTGGCAGGCGTTGCGCTGTGGTTTGCCTGGAGTGCGCTGCTCGACCGCCTCGATGCCAACGACTTTCTCTACGCGGGTTATTGGAACTCGCGGTTTCCTCACTCCCTTCGCAACTTCTTCTCGTTCGAGCACATTCTGCTCTGGCTGCAATGGCTATGGGCCATCCTCCAGTGGATTGGTGCCGGCATTATCGCCCTCTTCGTCTTCACCGCAACTGCGAGCACCCGTCCGCTGCGCGCTGCGCAACGCGGTCTGCGTTCCGTTAGCTATTGGGTCACGGTGGTCTTCGGAATCGCCTGCGCAACCGTGCTCACAGCTTCACTGATTGACTGGACGCCCGGACACGGCCTGCGCATCGAAATGGTGGGCCTCATCGCCCGCCTTACCGTTGCCGTGCTCATCGTGGCCGCGATCGCGTGCCTTCTGCTGGCCATCGTCGCCGCGTGCGTCCGGCAAACCGACGCGCTCTATTCCACGCCCGCAGGCACGCCGGCGGAGAGCCACCCGCGCACCGTCGAGAATCCATAGCGGGCAATCAGCGCGCGCACCCGTTCCGCCGCCGCACGGTGAGCGCGCTCGCTCTCCTGCAATGAATTCGCGTGGGCCAGAGCCCCCTCAATAACATCCACCGACATAGTAGTTGCAGTGATCGTATTTCCTTCTCCAGCGGTTTCGCCTGCCAGCGCCTCCACCAGCCCCTCGCGCAGCCACAGCGGAGCGCGCTCACCGGCCTCAGCCTCCACCAGTACGTGCAGCATCTCGTGCAGCAGCGCAGCCGAAGCAGTACGTCCATGCGCGCGCATCACGGCGTCCGGCTGCAACACGATCAAATCGGCTCGCGTGCACGCCAGCACCCATCCCGGTTGCGCTGTCAGTTGGCGAAAGATCTCCGTAGTCGGCGCGAACACTACCTCAGGCGCAATCGAATGCCGCGGGGGAAAGCGCTTCTGTGCCTCGCTCCACGTTTGCTCCAGCGCTGCTCGTCGTTCCGCCGTCAACGATTGCGTTGCCCGCACCGCGATTGCACCCACGCGCGTCTCCTCCCAGCCGCCATCGCCCGGCGCAATGCCCACCGCCGTTCCTGGAAAATAGAACGCCAGAATCTCGCGTACGCCCTTGCCCTCCGCGGCCATCTCAGCGGCGCCTTCCTGGCACAGGCCAACTCCGTGGCCGTGGCCGTGTCCATCGAACGTCAGCGCGCCGTTCCTCACCGCGAGCTCGTATGCATCGCTGCGCACGCGGTCCCAGCCCAGTGCTCGCCCAATCCCGAAGCGCAACGCGCTGGCCGAGACAGTTGCACTGGCGCCATCGTTCCCGGTGAACACCACCCGCAGTGCGCGATGCGACTGGCTGCGCTCCGTCACCTTCGCCGCAACAATGTTCGCGGGCATGTGCCATCCCTCAGTGCGCTCAATCTCGGCGAGCTTGGTCAGCGGAATCTCCGTATGCCATGCGGCCGTATCGCGCCGGATGCAGTATGGATCGGCATGACTGCGCAGGTAGGGCACGCCCCGCAGCTTCGGCCAGACCGCGCCCGCGTCCTCGGTCAAGCCGCCGCAGTTCTGGCTGAAGAACACCTCCGCCCGCCGGCTCCCGAACCACAACGTCTCGCCCGCGGTTGCATTAGTTGCATCCTCGATGGCCGCAGACGGAGTTTCGAGTCGCATCGCCTGGCACTCGGTGCTGTCGCACAACTCCGCCGCCAGATGGCCCGGCGCCGCCGTGAAGTGGCTGCCGTTCAGCGCATACGTCCGCGCAAGAATGGCCAGCGCGCGCAGTGACTCCGCGGGCTCGCCCGGCGCCGCTTCCGCATTCAGCACTGCGGCGACATAGCGTTCGCTGGGAAGCGTCAGCACCACATCAATCTCATGGCCGCGGCCATTCGCGCGTAGGTGCCACAGCCCCGACGCAGTGCGCGCATCGCCAGTCGCATCGTCGGTGACGCGCAGTGTTCCACCCGCGAAGATCTCCATCGGCCCTGTTATATGCAGTGGCGCTGACAAAGTTTCGTGCTTACATTGCACGCAGCGCGCCACCCACAAGGTTGAACCCAGCGGTGTCACCGTCACCGAGCGCAGCGCACGTGTCGAGAACAGCGCGACTGACACATCGCGTCCTCCACCGTCGCCCGCCGTAGCCGCTTTCAGGCTCGCAGGCAGGATCACAAGCGGCAGGATAGCCAGCCAGAGCCCCCACTCCGCGCGCGCCTTCACCGCCCGGCAACCAACTGGAAGAACTTCTGCGCCAGCGAAGCAGCGGTGCCACCATCGCCATGCGGCACATAGATGACGATCACCATGCGCCCGGGGATCGCGCCGGCAAACCACCCGTGCGTCCACGTTTCGCGGAGGTCGCTCGCCGTTCCCGTCTTGCCCAGAATAGTAACGCCCGGCACCGCCGCCGGATTGGCCATGCCATACCCAACCGACTCCTGAAGGCCGCGCTCCACGGGTCCAGTCGGCGGCATGCGTTCCAGCAGATCGCGGTAGGCCATGGCGAGTTCGAGTGGCGATGTGGTCACTCCTTCCAGCCCCAACACGGCCAACTGGCGCTGCTCCACGCTCGCGGCTGCCATCGGCGTGTGCGGCAGACCAGCGTCGTTAAGCGCCGCCTCCAACTCAGGGCCGGAGTAGCGCCGCGCCAACTCCGCGAACCACGTGTTGCACGACTCGGCCAGCGCGCTCTCCGCAGTGAAGACCGGGTGGTCCGCCGGATGCGTGCACGGCAGCGCGCGGCCGCCCACGTGCAGATTGCGGCGGCAGTACACCTCCATCCCTGGATTCACAATGCCGCGCTCCAGCGCATACTCAAGCAGCAGCGGCTTAACCGCAGAGCCGGGAGTCGCTCGCCGCGGCTTGCCGGCCGAGGCCAGCACTGCCCCCGTCTGCGTGTCCAGTACCACGGCGGAGGCCTGTGTTCCGCGCAGCACCTGCGCCAGCGCATCCTTCACCGGCAGTGCATGCGCAGGCACGCAGCCCGCCAGCAACATCGCCGCCGCCAACCCGCTCATCAAGCCTTTGCGCACACCTGCATTATCCACCCGCGCGGCGCGTCACTGCCGCGGACCACGTTTCTACTTGCGAGCCGAGCGCACGGCCGCCGCCAGCTCGCGCAGGATGTCGACCGTCTCGGGCCAGCCGATGCACGCATCAGTCAGGCTCTGGCCGTAGACCAGCGGCTTGCCCTGAGCCAACTTTTGCGCGCCCGCGACCAGGTTGCTCTCAATCATTACGCCGATGATGCGCCGGTCGCCCGCCGTGATCTGCCCGGCGATGTCGCGCGCCACCAGCGCCTGGCGCGTATAGTCCTTGCTGCTGTTGGCGTGCGAGCAGTCGATCATGATGCGTGCCGCCAGCCCGGCCTTCTCCATCTGCCGTCCGGTCGCGTCCACCGACGCAGCGTCGTAGTTCGTCGAGCTGCGGCCGCCGCGCAGAATAATGTGGCACTCCGGATTGCCCGTGGTGGCAAAGATCGCTGTCTGCCCGTTCTTGGTGCCGCCGAGGAACGTGTGTTCATGCTCCGCGGAAAGAACCGCGTCAATCGCGATTTGCACGTTGCCCGACGTCCCGTTCTTGAAGCCCACCGGGCACGACAAGCCGCTCACCAACTGCCGGTGCACCTGGCTCTCCGTGGTCCGCGCGCCAATCGCGCCCCAGGTCACCAGGTCGACGAAGTATTGCGGCGAAATGATGTCGAGGAACTCCGTGCCCGCAGGCACGCCCATCTCCGCCAGATCGAGCAGCAGATGCCGCGCCAGGCGCAGTCCGTCGTTGATCTTGTATGACTGGTCCAGATGCGGGTCGTTGATCAGGCCCTTCCACCCAATCGTCGTGCGCGGCTTCTCGAAGTACACCCGCATCACGATACACAGGCTGTCCGCCAACTCCGCCATCACCGGCTTCAGCTTCGCTGCATACTCGCGCGCGGCCTTCGGATCGTGAATGGAGCATGGCCCCACAATCACCAGCAAGCGCCGATCGCGCGCAGCCAGAATCTCGCTGACCTGATGGCGCGCATTGAAAACGGTCGACGAAGCCGCCTCGGAGATCGGCAGTTCCTCATCCAGAAACACCGGCGGAAGGACCACCTTGGTCCACTTAATTCGGAGATCATCTGTGCGGTGATGAATGGGCATACGATCGGCAGGAGGCAGTCCAGGTCAGGCTTCGAAGCTACGAAACGCCAGCCTCAGGCCCGCCGTTCAAGTGTATCAGGCAGTGCTCATCGTCCACGGACTGTCATCGCAACTCTACCGCAGCATCGCAACCACCGCATCGCGCGCAGGCACGCTCATCGTGAACCTCCGCCCGGTCTGCGCAATCGCCGTGCCTCCCCACACATCCCCCACGGAGGAGAACTCACCCGCCGCCAGCGTCACCGTCACCTTCTTGTCTGCGCGCGTCGGGTTGGTCACCCAGATGTGCGTCCCACCCTCGCCCTGGTGCAAACGCGCCTGCACCGTGGCATCGTCGATTGTGATCTGCGGCGTGATGCCCGCCATCCTCAGGAAGCCCGCAAACAGTTCTTTCGTCGCCGCGCCGTGATGCAGGTAATATCCCGCTCCCGGGAACGAACCCATCAGCAGTGTTCGCCCCCGTCCAGAAGTATTCTCCACCGCCGCCGTATTCCCGTTCGAATACTGTCCCGCAGCCTTGCCTCCGGCCAGCTCATAATCCTGCCGGAAATACCGCCCATAGACCTTGTTGCCCTGCACCTCAAGCATCAACTGCTCCGACAGGTCCGGATCGAACTCGACATACTTCTCGCGCGCTCCAAACAGCGCATTGAGACCGAAGTTCGGCTGTACTGTGCCTACGTGTCCGCGATCGCCAAAGTACGCCGGCAGCCCCTCGCAGATTAATGTTCCTCCATTGCGCACATATTCCTTCAGCCGGTCGGCAGTCTCGCGCTTCAGCATCACCGGATACGCAAGATAGACCAGCCTGTACTCATCGATATTCTCCAGTGCCACAAAGTCCGCCTGGATGTTCTGGTCGAAGAATGCCTGGTACGCCCCGCGTATCGACTGCGCGTAATATTCCGTGCCGCCCTGCTGCACGTAGTTGAACAGTTCCGACTCCGGTACGAATACCAGGCCCACATCGCCCTTAACCGGGTGCGACTTCCACGCCTCGGCGTGTGCATTCGCCCACTTCGCCACCTTGCCCGCCATTTCGGCCCGCGGAGTGACGGAGCCATCCATCGCGAACGGCCCAAACGCTCCGAACAGCGGCCCATCCAGCAGTGGCCTCCAGCGCGGATACAGAATCCCGCGCGCACCGCTCGCGCACGAGATCAGATTCCAGATGCGCACATCCTCCGCGTCCGGCTGGCGCCCATCTTCACGCGGCCGGCCAATCACCTGCGGCTGCATCCACAGCGGCCCGGCCTCCGCTTCCGCATGCCAGAACGGCTTGCCCCGCGCACCCGCCCGCGCCAGGTCCATCGCCTGATACTGCAGCCACGGCGCATTTCCATGTCGCGAGGCCACCCACGTCAGTCCCCACACATCCATCATCGCCGCCGAACGCCATTCGTTGTGCGCCGATGAAGGCAGCGACTCCAGTGTTCCCGCCACGCCGTGCGCACAGATCAGGTGATGCGGATCGAGCTTACGGAAGAGGTCGACGCGCCACTTCAAAAGGCGAAACGCGTCGTCGATGCGAAATTGTAACCAGTCCAGGCTCTCTGCGTATCCGCCCAGACTCTCCGGCGGATCGACATCCTCCCACGTCTCGAAGCTGTAGCGTCCCCACGCCATGCCCAGCGCCTGCAGCGACGGGTAGCGCGCCTGCAGCCACTCGTGCAGCCTCCGCTTGGTCCCGTCGCAGTAGCAGTTCATCTTGCGCGCGCCGCCGCCGGGATACGTGTTCTCGTTCCAAAGATCGTATCCCAGCAGCGCGGGATGGCCCCTGTATCGCTCGATCAGCGCGGTCAGAAATCTCTCCGCCGCCGCCTGCGCTTCCGGGTTGTCGAGACACAGCCCCGGAAATCCGCCCACCGCCGTGCTCTCGCCAATCTCGCTGTTCTGGATCGAACCATCGCTCCCTTTGTATCTCGCGTTCGCGTATCTGCGGAAGGCCCACTCCGGCGCGCAGGTTGTGAACTCCGCGATGATCACTTTCAGCCCGTTCGCTGCGGCCAGGTCCATCATGCGGTCGTAGTCGGCCCAGTCGAACTTGCCCGGAGCCACCTCGATCGCGCTCCACAGAAACCAGTGGCGAAACGTGTTCATCCCCACCCGCGCCGCGGTCGCGTGGTCGCGCGCCCAGTCCTCCGCCGGCGGATTCGACTTGCGGAAGTACACCGCGCCGTACGGAAACACCGACCCCATCGCAACTTCCGTAGTGTGAGCCGGTGTCTGAGCGAAGGCCTCCACGCCCGTTAACCCCGCGCCACGCCCTACCGCAGCCGAGGCGCCAACCAGCGCCGCCGTCCGCACAAAGTCCCGCCGCGTGACCTCCAGGTTTCGCTTCATCGCGTTGTCGCCTACTGAAGATTCGAGGTCATCCACTTCACGGCCTCGTCCAGCATGCTGTTGGGCAGGCGGTTGTAGTCCCACGGCTCCTGGATCGCCAGCTTGTCCCCGGCGCCATAGAGCGTGTACACCTGCTTCGCCTGGTTTACCGCGGCCTCAACGTCCTTCGGCGTAGCATCGCGATCCAGTTGCGGCTCGACCACCAGTACCGGCCGTGGCGCGATCATGCCCAGCAGGTCCTGATAGTCGTAGGGAATCTGCGCCTCATGTCCGATAAAGAATCCCAGCTTCGGAATCAAGTCGCGCTCCGTGGCATACCGCGCCACGCCGCCATCGCCGACACTCGGTGTGTCCGTACGCATCGGCGTAAAGCCCGCGACCGAGACGATGCCCTTGACGCGCGGATCCAGCGCAGCCTCGTACATAGCCACGTTGCCGCCCAGCGAGTAGCCAAACAGGTAGATCCGGTTCGGATCGACCAGTTCATTCGTCGTCAGCGCGGTCACGGCGGAGTGAGCATCCTCCACCAGCCGTCCCATGTGCGACCACTGCGGGAAGCGCTGGTAGAACGGTCCAGTCTCCGTCAACCGGCTGCCGAAACCGCTCTGGTCGTACGCCAGCACCGCGTAGCCCGCATGCACCAGCGCCAGGATCGGATGCAGGTCGGAGTGGTAAACCCACATGTAACCTAATGGGTAGCTATATCCATGCAGCCAGATCACGGTCGGCAGCTTCTTGCCCGCCGGCGTGTCCTTCGGATAGTAGAGATCGCCCGCGAGCCCATTGAACATCACATGCCGCGAAGCCGCCTCGCTCTTCTCCGGCTCCAGCCAGCCATACGAAGTCCCGCCATTGCTGATGACCCACAGCGGCAGGTTCGGCGCCAACTGCCCAGGGCTTGGTGCCGCACCTCCAACACCGATATACGTTGCCGGGACATTCGCGATAGGCGCGGCCGGCG
Organism: Acidobacteriaceae bacterium; assembly: GCA_049509035.1. Taxonomy (GTDB): domain Bacteria; phylum Acidobacteriota; class Terriglobia; order Terriglobales; family Acidobacteriaceae; genus Edaphobacter. The sequence goes on along the minus strand of JBELAH010000008.1, from coordinate 21,056 downwards.
CGCCCCCTCCGAAGCCCAAGCCTCCGCCGCGCCTCGCTGCCGCTGCTCCTGCTGCACCTGGAGCTCCCACCGGCGGAGCTGTCGCCAACCCCGGACCAACCGCTGCACCCGGGCCTGTTGCACCCGGACGCGCTGCACCTGGTCCGCCCGGCCCGGCACCACCGCCAAACCCGCGGAATGCGCTGTCCGCAGCGGACAATGCCAGTGGCGTCGGCCCCAGCATCGCCAGCACCACCTTGCGGTCCTCTTCCGCCTTCTTCTCCCAGTCCGCCACCGAAGCAATCGTGCCGCCCGAAGCGGACTTCAGCAGATCATCGCTCTTGTGCGCGGGATACTTCGCCAGGTCCAGAGAAGTCTTCGTATCCGACTTCCATTGGGCCCAATCCCATTGGAAAATCAGGTTGTTGGTCCACTTCTTGTCGGACCGCCCGAACTGCTGATCCAGCCAGTCCATATCGGCCTCCCTGTCGTCCGCGCCGTGGAAGCCGGGGACCATCAGCGTGGCGATGTGGTCGGGCACGCCGAGCAGTTTGAAAACCTTCAGCGCGGTGTAATAAGTCTGCTCATTCCCCCAACTGCTTGACACCTGATCACTCTTCCCAAAGACCATCAGAATGGACCGTGGCGCAATCATCGCGGCCAGCGAATTCCCATCCACCGGCAGCCGGTCTTCGCGCCCCGCAAAGAAGCGCAACTGCGGCGCAAACCACGTCGGGAACGAGCGCGTTGTCGATTCGATGCCTTCGCCAAAGCCCCGCTCGCCGGTCGCGCGCCACGGCAACACGCCGCCCACACCGGTGCTCCCGGCAACCACCGCCGCGATGCGTGTATCCATAGCCGCCGCAATTGCCACCATCTTCCCGTCACGCGAGTAGCCCGTAATAGCGATGTGCTTCTGGTCTACTTGCGGCAGCGTGTCCAGATAATCGACCACCAGGCTCGCGGCCCAGGCCCTGCGCGGCAGCGTCGCGAAATCATTGTCCGGATATAGCGGACCCAGCGTGGCCATGTCGTCCATGGCATCGTTGCCGGCGTAGCCCGCCGCGATGTAACCTCGCGGGATCACCGTACTCGCCCAGCCAGGCAGGCTGGTCCCGATCATCACTGGGAACGGTCCCTTGCCGTCGGGAATATACACGCGCACCCGCATCGTCGCCTTGTCGCCCGGCCCAAACACCAAACTCACATTGCGCACCAGGTAGCCGTTCGGGTCATGCCGCTCGTCCAAAATGTTGACCTTCGAAATCTTCGGCTTCGGCGGAAACGTGCCCCACACATACTTCTGCTCCAGCTTGGAAATCTCCTCCCGCCGCGCTGCCCACTGTGCAGCCGTCGTCACCTTGCGCCCATCGAAGAATGTCAGCGGATCGGGCATCAGGTTCTGTCGCGGCAGCGAGTTGAAGTCCGGCGGCAGCGCATTTGTCTTCTTAATCCATGCGTCAAAGCTCCCATCCGGGACCGGCGGCAGAATCTTCAGCAATTTGTCCCTATACTCCTGCCGCTGCTCGGTCGTCATCGGCGCCTGCTTTTGCGCGCGTGCGACCGTGCCGAAAAGAATTCCTGACAACGCTGCCCCAATCAGGGCACGATTTGTGAACCTCATGAGTTGCCATCCTTGCCGTCAGCCGTTGCCTGTCCCGCCGACCCTCGGTTTGTGGGCCTCGGAGCTCGGGCCTCGGCTTGTGGGCCTCGGCCGCGACCGTATTTCGGCAATGGAATTGTTTCCAGCTTCCGGCGGCGAAACTATAACCCGCCGCAACCGGAGCGGTCAAACCGGGAGCAGCAGGCTTCAGAAGCTGCTAAAGACTCTGCTTCTGGCTTTTCGGAGGGAGCGTGGGGTTTCAACCCCACGAATAGGCCGCCTCCATAAATCGGGGTTTTAACCCTGGGGCCTTCACTACCATCCAACCACCGCACTTATGCAGTCCGCGCTTCCAGCAACTCGTTCACCCGCGCCATCACCTCGAACGCATCGGCAACATACACCACATCCGCCTTGCCCCGCGTCCAGCCGCAGTTTGCGTCCAGACTGATCGCCCGCCGCTCGCCGATAAAGCGCCAGCCCACCGCGTGCGGCTCCTCGCCGTGGCAGCAGGTGGAGAGTCCCTTGGCATGGCGCGGAGTCGAGCCGGTCTGGCCGATCTGGTTCAGGTGCGTAAGGAAAGGCAGCACTGGCTGCTCATCGCCTCCCTCCGCCTTCTGATCGGCCAGCGACTTGCTGCTTCCCAGCGACGCGCCGGACAGCCGCAGGAATGCGAGTATCTCCTCGCCCGCCTTCGCCACATGGGTCTGGCCATCGGGCTGTTTCTTGGTCCAGCCTGCCCCGGCCACAAACAGCAGCCGCGCGTCCGGACGGATCGTCTGCGCATCGAGCATCGGCGAGCGAAAGCCCTCCACCACCGTACGCAACGGAGGCAACGCGACCGCAACCACCTCAACCTGCGCGGCAGCGGGTTCGCCCGCATAGGCCGCATGAGTGCCCGCGTCCAGCAGCAGAAACCACGGCCTTGCATCACGGCTGATCACCGCTTCCACGCGCTGGCGATAGAACCACCGCGTCACCTCAATCGGACCCGCGCCCGCCAGCGCCGTAATGTGCGTATCGATAAATCCGCCCAGCCGATGCGCAACTCCCGCCGCAACCCGCACTAGCCGCGCGCTTCCCGGAGCCAGCACGATGCTGGCCTGCGCCGCCCGGCACAATGCCTCACAACCCGCAGCGTCCGATGCGTAGCGCGCCTGCGCAAACGCCTCGCCCTCGACCGCGAGCAGTCGCGCACCCGTTGCCGCCACCGCACCGGCCGCTGCCTGTGCATCGCGCCCAAGAATCCCAATTGCAAGCGTCGCGCCCATCCGCTGCGACAACTCCACACCCGCGGTTACGGCCTCCAACGAAGCCTTGGTCAGCACTGAGCCGCTGTCATCCACGTGCGTCAGAACCAAAATCGTTTCCATGCTCATTCCGCGGCCATCCATTCCACCAGCTCGCGCGCAATCGCATCCGTCGCCATGTTCTTTTCCACGCGCGTCTCGCGCTGTTGTTTGGGCAGGCTCGCGGAGACGTAACGCAGGCCGTTCGGCTCCAGCTTCACCGCCTTCGCCTTTTGCAGCGCGGGCATCATGCCGCGCATGTTCTGCATGCCGATCTGCGGATTGTTGCGCGGCTCCGCCAGGTTCCCCGTCGCCCAGCCCAGCACTGCGGGCGTTCCCGCGCACACCGACACCTGGTGCTTGCCGCCTTCCACGCGCTCCAGCACCTCAAACGACCTGTCCTCGCGCAGCGCAATCTGGTCAACACCCTGGAACTGGTCCGTAATCCCCAACCGCTCGCCCACCAACTGCAACGTCACCCCCGCGCCGCGCGTCGCCGACTCCCATCCACCGAACAGCAGCAGCCGTTCGCGGTCCAGCCCCGGCAGCGCCGCAATCACCTCAGCCAGCGCGGCCGCGGTGGAATGCGCATCGGGAAAACCGCCGATCGGCCCATCGATTGGCACCAGCTCAAACGCAGCCTTTTGCCCCACCGTCATCATCACCTGCTGCAGCTTTGCCTTTGGCCCCAGGCTCACCAGCCAAACCTTGCTTCCGGGCACGCTCGCCGCCAGCTGCGCCGCCTCATACAGCGCGCAGCCGGCCCATGGATCGAGCACCGCCGGCAGTACCATCTCATTCTTCAGCCCCGGCCCGTTCGGCCCGCTCACCGGCTCCAGAGTCTGCAGCGGATCGGGTACGATCCCCGCGCAGACCACGATATGCAATGCATTTGCCATGAAACCTTCCTTGCTTCAAATGTCGTGTCTAATCTTTGTTGATACCGAGGCGTCAATTCTCCGCCGAGTGCAGCCCGCCCGCGCCCGCGCGAAACTCAATATTGGTGCGCTCCCCGTCGTGCGAGCGTGCGCAGTTCCACAGGCACGCGCCGCAGTGCACGCACTTCTCCCGCTCGAAGGCGATCGCGCCGTCCGCCAGCGTAATCGCCTGGCCGGAGCACATCGCCACACACGTTTTCTCCGCGCACGCCGCACACAGTCGCGGCTCGCGGAAGACCACGTGGTCCGCAAACCCCGGCAGCGCCTGCACCTTGCCGCCTAGCAGCAGCGCATCCTGCTGCGTCACCAGCAGCCGCCCATCCAACTCGATGTCTGGCCATCCGCGCGCGGTCAGCAGCGCATCGTGCAGCGGACACCCGCCCTCGTTGGCAGCGCGCACCAGCCGCTTCGCTTCCTTCTTCGACACGCCCACGCTCTTCGCCGAGAACCGCCGAATCTGTTCCTGCGCCGGGGGAATCTTTCCATTCATCGAGACGTGTCCGCGCGTCAGCCCGGCCAGCGCCATGCCCACCATCCCCGTTACCACTCCGCGATGGAACCCCACCCGCGCGTTCTCTGCCTGCTGTGCCTCGCGCTCGATCCGGCTTGCCCGTCGCCGCGTCTCATACGTCGCCGCAAGATTCTCCTGCGTAAACTCCTTGCCCGCGCGCAGCAACTCCACCACCGCATCGGCGAGTTGCGTGCCGGTCGTCCACGCCTCATCCACGCCCGAGCCCGTCAGCATATTCGTGCTGCCCGAGCCTTCTCCGATGCGCGCATACCCATCGCCGGTCAGGAACGGCTCGCCATGCTTGCCCGACTCCTGCAGCGACTTCGCTCCCCACGAGCGCAGCGTGCCGTCCTTCAAATATCGCCACAACGCGGGATGCTGGATGTAGTGCTGCAAATAGCGGTAAGCCGTCCGCGATGGATCGCCCAGCCACGACGGCACAAAGATTCCCACCGACACCAGCCGGTCCGGATGCACATACAGGAAGCCGAAGATCTCCGGCTCCGGATATCCAAACGTATGCCAAACCACGCCCGGCTGCAGTGGCGTAGGCTCAGCCGACTCGGGCAACTCAATCACCATCTTCATGCCCAGCGCCCAGTCGCTCTGCGCATGTCCCGGCGGCAGACTCAGCTTGCGGTCGATCGCCTGTCCCACCGCGCCCACCGGCCCGTCGCCCACCACGGTCAACGGCGCGCGCACATCCATGCCGGGCATAAAGCCCGCAGCCGGCGCGCCCGCGCGGTCCACGCCCTGGTCGCTGAGCCGTATCCCCTTCACCGCCTTGTCGTCGAAGATCGGCTCGCTCACCGGCGTTCCCGGCCAGATTTGCACCAGTCCGCTGCCCATCAACCGCGTCCCAACCCACTGGTTGAATTGCCCCAGCGACAGCACCAGCCCGCCATGTTTCTTCAGGAAGCCCGGTGTCCACGGCAGCTCGAAGGCATCGTCGTCCACGCGCACCGCCCAGCGGTCCAGTGCGCGCAGGAAGAAGTCGCCAACCCGCAGAGCGACAGACCGGCGGCTGGCGCCGATCGGATCCAGCAGATACAGCACGCGCTCCTCAGTTACTGGAGCGGCCATGGGAATCTCCGCCGGATTCAGCTCGGGAAAGGTCTCGCGAATGCCCTGCGCCCGAGTCACTACGCCACTCACGCCCGCGGCAATATCGTCGGCGCGCTCGTAGCACAGCACCTGCAGCGGCATGCCCGGAGCAACCCGGCTGGCAAACGCGGGGTCATCCGGATGCTCGTTCCACTCGCGTGTCAGCGTGGTCAGGAAGCCGCCCATCGCCGGACCAAAGCCGACGCAGGCGATGTCCACCTCCATCGTCTGCCGCGCTGTTTCCGCGGCTGTTGCCTCGTCCGCAATCACTTCTACGCTCATGCCGGATAGTCCAGTGCTTCAGGAATCATCACCTTGCTCAGCGTCTCCGCGGCCCGGTCCTTGGCCAGCCGCGAACCGCTCAGGCAGGTGGCGAGCTTGTTCTGCAGCCGCTGGAACGCCCCCGCTCCGGCGCAGCTTGCGCACGGCCCGGCTTTTTGCGGATGGCTGCCGTCTGCGCCCACCACATCGATCGCAATCGCGGTGATGCCCGGCATGGTCTCCTCGAGCTCTTCCAGTTCCTCTACCGTAAAGCAGTGGGCGCAGCCTTCCGCGTCCCACGCCGGATGGCGGTTGTACCCAAACACCAGCTCGCAGCAGATGCGCGACACCTCGCCGCTGGCCCGCGCCGCCTGGGTGTGGCACAGATCGCTGAGGAACTGCACCGTTCCCGCCAGCCCTTCGGCGGCAACGTCATCGTCTCCGCCGCGAGCCTCCAGTTCCAGCACGTCCAGAATCTGGTGCCGCGAAGCCAGCAGCCAGCACAGCGCATCGGCCAGCGCAAACGTCACGCCCTGCCTCTGCCCGTGATACAGCTTGTTGCCATCGGCATCGTTGGCTTTCTGCAGATACGCCAGCGTCCACTGCCACATCTCCATCGCCGAAGCCAGCGTGCAGGCGCCGGTCCCCGGCCGGATGCCGGCGATCTCCCGCATGGAGCGGATCCACGCACGGAACTGCGCCAGGAAGACCTCGCTGGTCATGGTCACCGTCAACTGCCGCCGCTGCACCGCCTCCGGGCCCTCGTAGGTCGCCTCCAACTGCGCATCCATCCATTTGTTGGCCAGGAATCCGGGGCAGTCTTCCGTAATGCCGTAGCCGCCCATCAGGCTCACGGCCTCGCGCATCATGTTGGCGCCGTGGCCGGTGTTCCACAACTTGGTCGCCGGGCACAGCACGTCTGCCTCTGAGTCCTTCAGCACAAAACTCACCAGCGGATCGGCCGCCAGCTCCGGCAGCCGCGGATCGTCCAGGCCCAGCACCAGCAGCTCGATCGCTCTCCGCTCGCTCTCCCGCAGCGCCCGCATCTCCGCCCGCTTGCCCACCACCCCGCGCTCTTTCAGGATCGCGTTCTTCTGCTTCTCCACCGGGTCCAGCTCGTCGAACAGTCGCGCCGCCGCAAACCCCAGCGACGCTGCCGCCTCGCCCGTGGCCCATACATCCACCAGCCGGTGCAGCGCATCCTCGCGCGCCTGAATGCCCGACTCGTACCGCGTCGACCCCGGCCGCGCGCCTGCTGATCCGCGAAAACGCCCGCGCTGGTAGCGGATCACCGGCTCCACCGCCGACAGCAGTTTGGCCGCCGTCATCAGGCCCACCGTCACCCGCGTCCGCCGGAACACCGCCTCGATTACGTCGCCGTGGTTGATGTTCGGCACAATTACGCCGTCCTGCACCGTATATCCGCCCACGATGCGGCTGGCCGGGACCTTCAGATTAAAGATCGGATCGCCCGTCGACGAGAGCTGATGCACCAGCTTCTTGGTCGCTGTTCCGCGGTCGAAGATGCCCTCGTCTTCCTCTTCCAGAATCACCACGCAACTGCCCTTGATGCGCGGGTCGTCGGAGTTCACCGCCGCCGTCACAAAGTTGGCGAACGCAATGTTGGTGATGAACCGCCCGCGTTTGTCCACCTGCAGCCACGGCTCTTCGCCGTCGTTCCATTCAGCCACGGTTATCTTGCCGCTCAACACGCTGGTATCCACGCCCACGTAGGGAATCGGCTCGGTCAGCGCGAAAGCGCCCCGCCATGGCTTGCGGTCCTCGCCCGGCTGCGGCGGCGCTGCCAGGCTCTTGTAATAAAGCACCTGGTCCGGCGTGCCGCACTCATGAATCGGCGCCAGCGCCAGAAAACTCGCCAGGCTCGCGGTCGCCGCGCCGCCATCCACCCACGCCAGCTCAAACGCAGCCAGCGACAGCGCCAGGTTCTTCGGCCCTGCGATGAACCCGCCCTCCTCCGGCTCCATAAACGCTGCTGTGATCCCGGCGCGGTCGAACGCCTCCATCATCTCGCTCTTGGCCGGGGTCCACTCATGGGTGTTGCGCTCGCCTGCCGCAACCATCCGCGCCACCGTGCTTCGCGCCACTCCGCGCGCACCCTGCACCAGCATCTGCAAGTCGTACCGGTCCGCAAATCTCCACTGAATCTGGCGCACCGCATCCCCGGGAAGCGTGTGCATCGTCTTCGATTCTGCTGCCGTAACCATAGCCATAGTCTTGATCCTCGCGCAGTGTTCCTCATTGTCTCAGTCAACGCCAGACCCAGCCTGTGACCCTCATCACGAGGGAGTTGTGGCGCAAATCCGCCGCACCGGGATGGCCGGTGTCTGGCTGCAACCCGCTATTTCTCAGTCAGTTATCCGCTAATTGCCACCGGCCGGGGCCGCGACTTTCAAGACCACCGGTTCCTGGTCCTTGCTCTCAAACTTGTTGTAGAAGGCGCGCAGGTCGGGGAAGACATTCAGCTCGAGGATGATCTCGCCGACCATAAGGTCGCGATGCACCGTGACGCTGGTCGGAGTCGACTTCACATCGAGTGCATAAACCGCCGTCTTCTGGAACGGCAGTTGCTCGCCAGCGGGAAGCGACTCTACGCTGAGGCTAGCCGGAAACGTGACGCGTACCGCATCCATCACCGAACTGGCGTAGTCAAAGTAGACTGGCAGGTCGCGCTTCTCGTGCGGGAACGCCGGCTTGGTGTTGACCTCGAAAACATCGCTCGGCACCAGCAACCGCCTGCCGGTGGAGGAAGCGATCTGCCCCTTCACATCGAACTTAACCATGAGCGGCTCCTCGTAATCCTCGAGCTTGTCAATCGACTTGACCTTTACGTCCATTCCTCCCGGCAGCAGCCTCTCCATGGCAGTCTGCATGTCCTGCTCCAGGCTGGTTGCATCGCCGCGCAGATATTCTTCGCGCCAATTCAGCGCGGGAGAGCCGCGATAGGTCATGGTCACTGTTCCAGTCGCCTGCCCGTGCTCATCCATCGCGAGCTCGGCAATGCGATCGGTGCGGGAATCCTTGTACCCCTGGGCTGGTGTCGTGCCGATTGAGGCTCCTCCATCCGTCTGACGCAACCCCTGCACCTGGGTGTGCTTCCAGGCGAGTTGCCCGTAGGGACAGTAGCGCTGGCCAGGATCGAAGTACTGGTCCTTTCCGTCGACACTGATGATGGCAATGTCGTCATCCAACTGCGACAGGCTCAGATAGACCGGCAGGAACACGTTGTGATCGCGGTCGACCACACCCATCAAATACGCCTTCATCCCGGCAGCGCGGGCCATGGCGACGAATAGCTCAGCAATCTGATTGCCGCTGCCCCGTTTACGCTCCCAGATGTCGTCGGCGCTCCTGATCTCATTCAGACCCTGCGATTTTTCCTCGGCGGCAGAGTGTTCGCGGCTGTATGACGTATTGTCCAACTTCATGATTGCGGCATAGATCTTCCGCAGCTTCTGGTCTGGCGTATCCGTGGCTGCAACCAGATCCTTGACGGCGGCTTTGACCTTGGAATCGGGCCCGATGAACTTGTCGCGCTCCTTTGCCCAGTTCTTGCCTTCGTTCTTCCAGAACTCGTCCCCGGTATGGAACTCCGTATAGTAAAACAGCACCCGGTAGCTCAGGCTGTCGATCGGCGGCATGAATTCATCGCTCGGGGTAGGCGGAACATTCTGTACATTTAGTTCCATCTCGATCTGTCCCGGCGAAATCGCGCTCCCGGCAATATCGATTCTCTTCAACTCATCACCCTTCGGGAGAATCGGGGTCCAGGCGAAGGGGATCCTCGGTTTGTTGCCGTCGGGGCCAGTCCATGTCAGCGGACTCCATAGATAGTGGGCCTTGCGGGTATACAGATCGGATTGCACATACCAGGACGGAGAGATGACATGGTCATCGTCGTAGCGCAGCTCGTAACGGTACTCGATGATGCTGCCAACCTGAACGTCCGGCAGTGTGAACACCTTCGCCATCTCCTTGAAGTTGTGGCCCTTTTCGACCAACTTATCGAATGGCTTGCCGGTAAACGGAATGATGGTGCCATCCGGATGGATGGTTCTGCCTGCGATCGCGTTGACCGTGTACCCCCAGTTGTCTTTGGTGTCAAACGACTTCAACTCTACGTTGGCGTACTCCTTGCCAGCCTCGGTCAGTACTTTGATGCGGGCATACTTGCTCCACATGTGCAGCTTGTCGTTGGTGATTTCCTCTCTGAACAGATAGACGGCGGCTGCTCCAGGCACCTCCGGCTGCGAGGTCATCTTGAGCTCCTCAGCGGTGGGAGTGGTCCACTGGTCCGCGCGGGCGATGCAGGCCAGTGAGGTGAGTGTGACCAGGCAGGCAAGAGGCAGACAACGAGCAATAATGCACCGGGTGGTGGCGTTCATGGTTCACGTCCTTCGAACTACTCTGCGGTAATGGAATGCTGCGCTCTTCTTTTATTGTTTGTCCAAGTCGGCACTGCCCAACCCCTCGGCCTGGTTAGCGGCCTTTAAGACCACCGGCTCCTGGTCCTTACTCTCAAACTTGTTGTAGAAGGCGCGCAGTGTGGGGTATTGGTCGAGCGAAAATATGATGCCGCCAACCAGAAGATTGCGATGCACCGTGACGCTGATTGGGTTTGACTCCGCCTTGATCGCATAGAACGCGGATTGCTCAAAGGGCTCCTGGTCCGCGGCCGGAAGCGATTCGACGCTAAGGCTGCGTGGAAATGTTACCCGCATTGCATCCATTACCGAACTCCCATACTCGAAGTAGACCGGTAATTCGCGTTTTTCACTCGGGAACACGGGCTTGGTGTTGACCTCAAAGATATCGCTCGGCACCAGCAGCCGCTTGCCGGTGGGGGAGGCGATCTGCCCCTTGACGTCAAATTGAACAGTCAGCGGCTCCTCGTAATCCTCCAGCTTATCGACGGACTTGACCTTTACGTCCATCCCCGTCGGCAGCAGCTTCCCCAGCGCCGCCTCCAGGTCATGATTCAGGCTGGTTGCATCGCCGCGCAGGAAGACCTGGCGCCAGCTCAGCGCGGGTGCCCCGCGATAGATCATCGTAACCGTGCCCGCCCCTTCGCCGTGTTCGTCCATGGTGAGATCGGCCACGCGATCGGTGCGTGAATCCTTGTACGACTGGACTGGCGTCTCGTCCAGTGCGGAATCCGCGTCCGTCTGACGAATGCCTCGAACCAGCGTGTGTTTCCAGGCAAGCTGTCCGTACGGGCAGTAGCGCTCGCCCGGGTCGAAGAACTGCTCCTTGCCGTCAACATCGATGATCGCGATGGCATCGTCCAACTGGGAGAAACTGAGATAGGCGGGCAGAAAGAGGTTCCGATCGCGGCTGGTGACCGCCATCAGATACGCCTTCATCCCGGCGGAGCGGGCCATGGCGACGAGCAGTTGCGCCATCTCGCGGCTGGTACCGCGCTTGCGCTCCCAGACGTCGTCAGCGTTTTTTACCGCGCCCAGGCCCTGCGCTTTATCTTCGGCGGCGGAGCGCTCACGGTTGAACGACGTGTTGTCCAGCTTCATCACCGCCGCATAAATCTTCCGCAGCTTCTGCTCTTGCGTGTCGGAGGCAGCCACCAGTTCCTTGACCGCGGCCTTCACTTTGGAGTCGGGCCCGATGAACTTGTCTTGCTGTTTCGCCCATGCCTTTCCCTCCACCTTCCAGAATTCCTGACCGGAGTGAAGGTCGGTGTAATAAAACAGCACGCGATAACTCAGGCTCGCGACCGGTGGCATGTACTCTTCGTCGGGGGCCGGTGGAACGTCTCGGATATTCAGCTCCAGACTCATCTGTCCTGCGTCAAACTGATTGCCGGAAAGCTGCGACTTAGTCACGACGTAACCCTTCGGCAGGATCGGCGTCCACGCAATGCCTATGACCTGGCCGCTCGGCCGCCACAAATAGTGCGCCTTACGCGTATAAAGGTCCGACTGGATGTACCAGTCAGGCGAGATCAGAAAGTTCTCGTCGTAGCTCAACTGATAGCGATACTCGATAATGCTGCCGACCTCAACGTCCGGAAGTGTAAATACCTTGGCAATCTCCTTTGAGTCCTGGTCCTTCTGGATCAGCTTGTCAAGGACCTTGCCGGCAAAGGGAATGATCGTGCCATCAGGATGGATCGTCCGGCCTGCAATGCTGTTTACCGTAAATCCCGCATCGTCTCCATATCTGTCCTTGAAATCATGCTGCACCAGCTCCACGTTGGCGTAATCTTTCCCCGCCTCGGTCAGCACCTTGATGCGGGCATACTTGCTCCACATATGCAGCTTGTCGTCGGTGATCTCCTCCTTGAAGAGATAGACGGCCGCAGCGCCCGGCACCTCCGGCTGCGAGGTCATCTTGAGCTCCTCAGCGGTGGGAGTGGTCCACTGGTCCGCGCGGGCGATGCAGGCCAGTGAGGTGAGTGTGACCAGGCAGGCAAGAGGCAGACAACGGGCAATAATGCACCGGGCGGTGGCGCTCATGGTTCACGTTCCTTCGAACTATTCAGCGGTGATGGATTCTGTGCCCTTCCCTTACTTCTTCTTCAACACGGCACTGCTAGCCTCGTCCGCCGCAATCACGCCGGCCAGCTTCTGCACGTCGGCATAGCGCTCCGGAGGCAGCGTGACCTGGCGAATGGTATAGGTGCGCCTGTAGTGCAGCGTGTTGCCCGTCACCTGAACATCGCTCTGGTACGCGGCGAACCCAACATCGAGTTTGACCGGGTCGGGAATCTCGTCCACCGAGTAGCCGTCGGGCAGCTCGATGGTGTACTCATCAATCGCCTGCATGGTCTCGTCCAGGTTGATGGGCACAGTGCGCAGTTTACGGTCGGTATCGATGTCGAGATCGCCGAGCACGCGCGGCCGCACCATCAGCAGCGGTCCCATGGTCTTCGCGTAGTGGTCGGCGGAGAGCGAATACGAAAGCGTGAAGTCCTTATTCAGCGCGTCCACGTTCTCAACCTTCACGTCAGTCGCGGAAAACGCCGTGAAATCGCGTCCCAGCATGTGGTCGAGAAACTCCGTCTGCTCCTTCACGTCGCTCTTCGCGTATACCTCGCGCCGATACTCTGAGAGGTCGCCGAAACGCTTCTCGGTCACCGTGCCCCTCAGCACCCCGTCGGCGTCGAGCCGGAAGCTCGCCGTGCGGTGAATGGTATTCAGCGCCGGATCCAACACCGGAAGCTGAATAAGCTGGCTGTCGGCGCCTTCAATCAAAATGCCGTAACTGCCTTGCAACTGGTGCTCCAACTGACCGAACACCGTCTTCTCCGACGTGGGATCGAAGATAAGGTACTGGCGGCCGGACTGCTCCGTAACCACGCTATGAAGCCGCGGCGAACCGTAATCCCTGGGTACTTCGATGGCCGCAATCGCATGGTCGCTGACGATGGATGGGGCATCGGGGTTCACCACGCCGCGCTGGGAATCGACGATCACTGGAGCGGCATGGACACCGACCGCCGACAGCATGGCGGAGAGCAGTGTGGCCTTGTCCTTGCAGTCGCCGTAGCCATTGCGGAAGACGTCGCCGGCGGCGTGCGGCTGCCATCCGCCTATGCCAACCTCGATGGCGACATACCGCACCTGCTTCTGCACGTATTCGGCAATGGCATTGGTCTTGTCGACAAAATCAGTCTTGCCCGCGGTCAACTCCTGTGCCTTTGCTGTGACTTCCGGCGTGGCCGCCAGCCGATCGCGGAACAGCGAGCTGTACCACTCACCAACGCTCTTCCACGTCCCATCGGTTGCATTGGGCAGACCCGGCCCCGCGTAGTGCACCGTCATCCGCGCGGCCAGCGATCCAAGACCAGGCGACAGCGGAACCCGCTCAAGGTCGATACCTGGAATGTTCTTCATCTCCCAGCGCCAGCCTCGGCCTTCCAGGTCCGCTGCCTCGATGGGCGGATGGTTCGCCCACACCGTCCCGTAGGCATACCCGGGCGGAAGCTGCAGCGTGAAACTCTGGCTCAGGCTGGGAATATCTTCTTGAAAGAACCACGTCTTCTCCGTCAGATATGGCCGCTCACGTTGCTCGTACTCATACGCTATAACGCCGCCGGGATCGTCGCCCGGCGCCTGCGCCACGCGAAATTTCTCATCCGCGAACTCGAAGGCGCCTTCCATGCCCGGAAAGCCTGCATCCACAAAGTCCGTGTCCTTCATGGCATATTGGTGGCCATCCGGCCCGATGCCCCACACGTTCATGGAGAGAATCTTGGTGTCCTTATCGAAGTTGACATGGATAATGCCTTCATCGCGTCCCTGAGGTCTCAGGATCTTGACGACACGGCGGCAATGCTCAACCGCGCGGCCGTTGGGATCCACCGTATACGTGGTGTCGTCCAGCAGCACCACCGCATTCGTATCGGCCGGATAGGCCGGAATGGTCTGTGCAGCAGCCGCGCGCACCCAGTCGGGAACGCTGTCGGTCTTGGCGGACGCGGGCAGCGCAAGGCCCAGCAGCACCGCGCAAACTGCGCTCGCAAAGCATCGCCCAGGCAGCTTGGCACACCCATCCAGGCGCCACCCTCGCGGCACGCCCAGATGCAACTCAGTATGGCTCTTCACGAGTCCTGCAGGAATGCTCATTTGGCTCCATCCCTCCGCTCGATTTTGCCCGGTAGGGAGACTTGTTTCAAATCGGACGCCGCTAACGCCCCCGATTCTATACGCCGCGGGTTCCCAGACAACAAAATAAGTACGGAGGCCCTGCCCGCAGCCTGCCTGGAGTTCCCCGTGGAGGTCGGTGGCCGGCCTGCCGCCGGGCGCTTGCCCCGACAGGTCACGGTCAGCAGGCGACGGTTCCAGGAGGGATCGGCCGCTTCACGGGCTATCATGGAGTATGACTTTGATTGTCGCCCGGGCACTCACGAACCGGCCTTCAACGGGGTCCCCGGCGAGCTTTGCTCGCTGGGGTGAAAGTTGATCGCGCGCTGAGGTCGGACCCCTGCATGAATAATGAAGAACTCATCTTGGTCACCGGCTCGACCGGCTTTCTCGGCACGCAGTTAGTGCGCGAATTGCTGGAGCGTCAGCCCCAGGCCCGGCTCGCGCTGCTCATCCGCGACCGCCCGGACAAGTCCGGCCAGCAACGCGCCGACCAGTTCGTCCCTGAATCCGACCGCTCCCGCGTCGAAGTCTTCTCCGGCGACGTCGGCCACCCCAACTGTGGCCTCGACACTGCTGCCTACCAGCGCCTCACCGCGGAGACCACCCGCGTCATCCACTCCGCCGCCACCGTCCGCTTCGACCACTCGCTCGACGAAGCCCGCCGCATCAACGTGGAGGGCACCCGCCGCGTGCTGGACTTCGCCGCCGCCGCGCCTCAACTTCGCAGCCTTGCTTACGTCGGCACCGCCTACGTCGCCGGCGAGCGCACCAACCTCGTGCGCGAAGACGAACTCGCCATCGGCCAGGGCTACCGCAACACCTACGAGCAGACCAAGGCCGAGGCGGAAGCGCTGGTGCGCTCTTATCTGGGCTCGCTGCCCGGCGTCATTCTCCGCCCCAGCATCATCGTCGGCGACTCCCGCACCGGCGCTACTTCTAGCTTCAAGATGATGTACTGGCCGCTCAAAATCTACGCGCGCGGCCTGTGGCGCACCGTCCCCGGCTACCCCGACGCGGTGCTGGACATCGTCCCCGTCGATTACGTCGCCACCGCGGTCGCGCGGCTCGCCTTCGACCCCGCCGCCTTCGGCAACGTAGTCCACCTCTGCGCCGGACCAAAAGGCAGCGCCACCATCGCCCAGATCGCCCAGCGCGCAGCCGAGTACTTCCATGCGCCCGCGCCCCGTTACGTCGATCCCAGGTTCTTCTTCGCCATGGTGCGCCCAATTCTCTTTATGTCGCTGTGGGGAAAGAAGCGCCGTGTCCTCGTCGACGGCCGCGCCTACCGCGATTACTTCACCATGCGCATGCAGTTCGACACCACCAACGCCGAGCGCCTGTTGGAGCCCGCCGGGTTGCGTCCGCCCCATGTGCTCGACTACCTCGACCGCCTCTTCCATTACTGCGTCGCCAGCGAATGGGGGCGTAAACCGGTTCCCGTCCAATGAGTCTTCTCCGGTCCTATCGCCTCTCCCGCGATCGCAGCGTTACCGTAGCCAATCTTGTCGACGAACTGCTCCGCCGCAACGGCGACCGCGAAGTCTCCATCGAAGCGGCTGGCCCATTCCGTCTCGCCGAACTGCACACCCAGATCTGCCGCTTCGACGCGTTTCTTCGCCGCACGGTCAACCTCCAGCCCGGCCAGCCCGTCGCCATCTATCGCACCAACAACACCCAATACTTCCACTGGTTCCTCGCCATCATCCGTGCCGGGGGCATTGCCGTCCCTTTGAATCCGATGCTTTCACTCGGAGAAATCCGCCGCATTCTGGCCAGCAGCGGCACCGACATCCTGGTCACCGACCGCGCCGTCTTCGATCGCAACATTCATCACCGCGACGCCCTTCCCGTCCGCACCTGGATTCAGGCTGAGACCGAATCCGAATCCGATTCCGACGGCCGGCCCGCAACCCTCGACGGCTTCCTCCGCGTCCCCGGCCCCCATAGTGATACCGAAACCGCCACCGGCGCGCCATTCCCGCCCGCCGCGATCGATCCCGCCGCCACCATCGCCGTTTTCCATACCTCCGGGACCAGCGGCTTTCCCAAGGGTGCGGCGCTCTCCAGCCGCGCGCTGCTCGGCGGGCGCGCGTCCATCGTGCTGGCCGGCCTCGTGCTTGGACCCAAAGACCTTGCCTTCATCGCGCTGCCCTGGTCGCACATCATGGCGGTCAGCATCGCACTCTACGGTATGATGGCCGGCGTCCGCGGCTGCTTCCTCGAGCACTTCGAAGTCGCCGGCGCGCTGGACCTGATCGAGCGCCACAGCGTTACCGCCATCGTTGGCGTGCCCGCCATGTTCGCCCGGCTGGTCAATAGCAATCCCGACCCCGCCCGGCTCGCCAGCGTGCGCCTCTGGCTCTCCGCCAGCGATCACCTCCCCTCCGAAGTCCGCGAGTGCATGCGCCAATACGGCGCGCTCCTCCGCCTGCCCGGCAGCCGCCGCATTCCGCCGGTCCTCCTCAACGGCTACGGCATGGTCGAGCTCGGCGGCCTTGCCATGATGGGCATCGAAACCTCCCTCCTGCCCGGCAGCGGCGACCTCTGCTTCCCCGTGCCGCCGTTCAAAATCCGCGTAGCCGGCGAGGACGGCCGTCCCGTCCGCGCAGGCGTCACCGGCGAGTGCCAGATTCGCCGCCGCGGCCTCGCCCCGCACTACTGGAAAGACAAGGGCAAGGATGGCGACCTGCTCACCAGCGACGGCTGGCTGCGCACCGGCGACCTCGCCACCCGCAATCGCCTCGGCTTCATCCGCCTGGTCGGCCGGATGAAGGATGTCATCAAGTCCGGCGGCTACTCGGTCTACGTGCGCGAGTTGGAAGAGGCCATCCTGGCCCACCCCGCCGTTGCCCGCGCCGCCGCCTTCGGTCTGCCGCATAAAGATAAGGGCGAAATCCCCGCCGCCGCGGTCGAACTCCACAACGGCTCCGTCGTGACCGAATCAGCCCTGCTCGACTTCTGCCGCGAGAATCTAGCCCCCTACAAAGCCCCCCGCCGCATCTGGATCCTCGACGCCGCCGCCTTCCCCCACAACCACACCGGCAAGCTCCTCCGCCGCGAGCTCCGCGAGCGGTTCACCGCTGAGATGCAGGCAGAGTAGCAGCGCGCCTCAGAAGGGCTTAAGAATTGACTTTGCTTAAGGAGTAGGGCGTAAACACCCGTATTGCGGGAACTTTGCCGCGCGGGGATTACTATCTCTCAGATGAGGTCTCCACTTCTAAACAGTATCCGAATGTTTTTCAGCAGATGATAGTTCTGCCGCGGAGAACGAAGATGATAAGGTTTTTCAGGTTTCTTTATGTATTGAACGAATTCAAATCGCAGATTATGGACGCCTACGCGGCCTTTATGATTTGGACGATAGTGAGATGGATAAAAGCAACTAAGTCGACAGTGTTCGCAACACGAGATTGGGTTGGGGGCATAGGGCTTTTGGGCGGATGTCTTTCTTGGCTGCTGCTTCAGTGGTATATAGTTTGCTGTGTAGTGGAAGACAGAAACCTTGCTGAAGGCGATGGCTACTTTGCTTACTTTGTCGTAAGTGCTTGCATCGCTATCATCGCGATGATCCTTACACTTGTAGGTCGCAGCCCTGTACGAGGGGCAGCCTTTGTTGTCTCGTTTGTGATGGTGTTGCAATGGCGCTACATGTTAGGTGGAGGACTAGGATTGAACGAGGTCACCACGTTTGCAACGCTGATATTGCTTTTGATGTATGAGTTAATTTCGCTTTGCATTTGGTTTCGTAAGAGGCGGGTCGCGCAAGGTCAAAGTGCTGTAAATGAACAGTGCTTTATCCCCTGAGGTCATTTCTTCTCCGGTCCCAGCGCCCCCGCCAGTCCGTCCGGCGTAAACAGCGTCTCATCCGGCTTGGCGTTGAACTTCACTTCGTCGATATGCAGCACCGTCCGCGTCCCATCCTCCACGGTCGCCATCTCCGTATTCCGCGCGCCCCAAACGCCATTCTCCCGTTTGATATCGGTCGCATGCAGCACCCGCACCTTCTGCCCCTGCGCGTCGTAGAACTCCGCAAACACAATCACCGGAACATCCTGCGCCACCCAGTAATACACATACTTGTACTGCGAGCGCGACGGATCCACCGGCGTTGCTTCAATCTTGTAGGTCTTCTTCCCGTCGATCACCTCGGCATCGCCCAGCAGCTTGTAGTTGAAGTCGTCCAGCACCCGCTCGCCGATATCCTCGAAGGTAAAGTCAGTCCCCAGAAATCTCGTCGTCCGTTCCTGCGTAGCCACGCTGCGCGTCCGCTGCTGCGCCGGGATATACATATACTGCTTCTCATTCGCGCCTTTCTGATTAATCGACAGCAGCGCCACCCCGCGAATCTCCTGCGGAGCCGTAAACACCACCAGCGTCTTGCTGTCCCCCGGCGCGCCAACGCGCTTCAGGTTGAACTCCTTCTTCGTGCTCTGCCCCTGCCGGTCGAAAATCTGGAAACTCGCCCGCATCGCGATGTCCTGCGCCATGTCCTGCCGGTAAACATTCTCCATGATCGCCCGCGCATCCGGACCCGCGGCAAACGCCTTCGCCTGCAGCGCCATCCCCGCGCACATGCAGGCAGCCACCACCCACCTGTTCGCCAGCCCGCTTTTGCGCTTCCTGTTCTCTGATCCCTGTTCCCTAACCCCTGTCTTATTCATATCCAATCGCCTCAATCACCGGCGCCTGCATCGCGCGCCGCGCGGGAGCCCAGCCGGCCAGCAGCGACACGGCAATCACAGCCGGCAGCGTCTCCAGTATCAGCAGCCACGGAAAATAAAACGGCACCTCATACCCCGCCAGCACCGTCGACTCCGTGTGCGACATAAATTGTATGTTGGCCACCGCAGCCACCGCACCCACCATCACCCCTATCACCGAAATGGCGACCGCCTCCAGCAGCACCATCTTGCGAATTTGGCTGCAGTATCCGCCAATCGCCCGCACAATTCCGAACTCCCGCTTCCGCTCCGCGATCGAGATAATCAGCGTATTCGCAATCCCCATCACCGCAACAAACACCGCGACCACCAGTTGCATGTAATTCAAAACGAAGAACGCATCCACCAGGCTCCCGATCCAGTCCCGGAACTCCGCGTTGGTATAGACCAGCGCGTGCTCGTTACCCGCCGTCATTCGCTCAATCTCATGTTTCACCGCAATCGGGTTTTGCCCCGCCTTCAATGAGATGTCGACAAAGTCCACCGCGTCGTCTTTCCAGTAACGCCTGTAGACCGCCGTCCGGTCCATAAAGACCGTCCCCTTGTCCGACCGGTAGTCCTCCACCATGCCCAGAATCGGCAGATCAAGCGGGCCGGTAGGCGTGTCGAAGTGGACCTGGTCTCCCATCTTGTATCCCCAGCGCGCGGCCAGGTTCTTTGAGATCAGCACGCCTTCGCCCTTGGGCAGCCGGTCGAACAGCGTCTTCTTGTTGCCGCCCTCAATCGCGCCGTAGGAGCGCGAGAGAAAGTCAGGCATCTGCACCGCCGTGATCGCGGCCGTGTCGCCACGGAACGGGACCAGCGTGAAGCGTACATTCTCGACAATCTTCACCTCCGGCAGCGTCGCAATCTGCTTGCCCAGGTCTTCGCTGAAGTGGTACGACGAGGAACGCAGCAGCGCCGACGTCGACACCACCAGGTCCGCATTCAGCATCTCATCGGTCCAGCGGTGGATCATGTGCTTGTAACTCTGGATGTACGCGCCGGTCGAAAACACGAACATCAGGCCCACCATCAGCGCGCCCACCGTGGCTGCGCTACGGCGCGGCGATTGGATCATCGCGTCTACCGCCAGCGCGCCCTCCGAGCCGCCGGCCCAGTCCATCGCCGGCCGGATCGCGCGCGCCGCCCAGTGCACCAGCATCGGCAGCAGGATGGTCAGTCCCAGCAGCATCACTGCGGCGTACGAAAACTGGAACATCATCCCTACACCGGACGGCGAGAACTGGATCAACGCCAGGCTGATCGACAGCAGCGCTGCGCCCAGCGCCGCCCGTCCCCATCCCAGCGCCGACTCCCGCTGCCGCGACTCGATGTTGTGCAGTGCCAGGATCGGGTCAAGATACGACGCCGCCCGCGCCGGAAACCACGCGCCTGCAATTGAAGCCGCAACCCCCAGCCCAAACGAAGTCAGCACCAAGTCAGTATGGAATCGCGGTGCCACGGCGATGGAGACGATCCCATACACCGACGCTGCGATACCCCCCATCACCCGATTCGCCCCAATCGCCAGGTAGTAGCCCGCCGCAATCCCCACCGAGGAGCCAACCACGCCCATCGCCAGCGCTTCGCCCAGAAACATCGCGTTGATATTCCGCCGCTCCACCCCGACCGCGCGCAGAATGCCAATCTCCTTCCACCTCTGATTCACCGCAACCGTAAACGAGTTGAAGATGATGTAGACGCCCACCAGCAGCGCGATAAAGCTGGTGATCAGCATGCCCAGCCGCATCGCCGTCACCGCGTTTTCCAGTGACTGCCCCTGCATCTCCGGCCGCTCCACTTCAATCCCAGCAGGCAAACGCGCCCTCAGTCGCTGCTCGAGCACGTTCACCGGGACTCCTGGCGCGTTCATCAGGTCAATGCGATCGAAATTGTGCCCCCGCCCAAACACCACCTGCGCCGAGTAGATATCCATCACCGCGATATTCCCGCCGAACACCTCGCCCACGCCCGTCGGCTTGAAGATCCCCTCGACCGTGAAGTCCTGCTTTCCGTGCGACGTGAAGATGGGAAAATGGTCGCCAAT
>JBELAH010000007.1:0-189935 GCA_049509035.1 Acidobacteriaceae bacterium | reverse complement strand
TGGCTCTCCAATCCAACTCGTTCCTCCGTCCCTCATCACTGAGAAACAGGGTAGAGTCCGCACTGCCCAAGGGTGGGCCAACTTAAACCGCCGTACTGGGCCAATTTAGAGTGCCAGAATCAGCATGGAGTGTGTGCGGGGCTTTTCCCACCAGCGCGAACCCGTCGAGTGCCTGGATGCGTTGGAGGAGCATCTCTTCCTCAAACTGGTCCCTTGCGAAGAAGTCCAGGTCGAGAGAGAGCCGATGGCCGAACTGGAGCGCAAGCCCCGTTCCGCCGGCTAGGTAGAATGAGTCCAACAGTTGAGCGTCCCGGAGGGCGCGCAGGGTTGATTCGGTTGAGGCGGGGATCACCTTTCGGTGCCACGCCCCGTGTTCGTGATTGGTCATGGCAGTATCCTCAGGTGAGTTGGTGGTGGTTAGCGGCTGCCGTTGAGCGCCGCAACCTCGTGGGATGGAACCCCGTACACGAGCGCCCAGAAGTTGGCGGATTTTTCGGAAAGGCGCCGCTCGGTTGAGATAACCCGGCGGATCTCCCCCTCTGGGAAGGTCTGCCGCAGCCACGCTACGGCCGCCTCGTCGCCCAGCTCCAAGACCCGGAAGATCGTGTAGTCGGGATAGGCCTCGGGCGTGAATGTGTCAAGGTTCGTATCCCAGAAGAGCGTTTGTAAGTTGCTGGGAATCATACAGTTACCATTATATTCCGATGCCGGCAGAAGTCAACCATTTGTCCTGTATGCGGGCTCGTCATTGCGAGGTTCGCGGAGCAGGCCCATCACCGAACGGAAGAAGTGCCGTCTTTTTATTTTCCGTTGTGCGGAGTAGTGTGCAGGCTGGGCCGTTCGACGGTGGCTGGCTATCGAGGAGTGAAGATGCCGGCGCTTGACCCTTCGGGGTCAAGGTTGTGCCCTCCGTACTCAGGATGGACGGACGGCCCATACTTTTTCTTCATCCGTCACCATGCGCAAGAAGTGCCGTCTTTTCATTAGGCGCATCCCGCGTATGATGACCAGACGCTTCGATAGAAAATAAAGGTCGAGATCGAAGCGCTCAACAACCAACCTCCATCGCCAGCCCATGAGAGGACCGCTGTCGTACATCGGCGGGAAGACCCGTCTTGCGAAACAGATCATTGAAATGCTTCCCGCCCATAAGACCTACGTCGAGGTCTTCAGCGGAGGCGCTCAGGTGCTATTCCATAAAGAGCCATCGGAGGTTGAGGTATTGAACGACCTCGATGGCGAGATTGTGAACTTCTTCCGCGTCTGCCAGCAACATCCAGACGAACTGATCCGCTATTTGAAGTACATGCTGGTGAGCCGCACGTGGTTCGAACTGCTCAAAGTGACGAACCCGGCAAGCCTCACCGACATCCAGCGAGCGGCACGGCACCTGTACTTGCTGAAGAACAACTACGGCAGCATGGTCGTCAAGCAAAACTACCATCTGCACGTTGTCCAGCCTCCTGGATTCAACCTCGACGCGCTGCCGGAGAGCATTGCAGAGACGCATAAGCGGCTGGCGCGGGTCCAGATCGAGTGCCTCCCGTATGAGAAGGTTCTGAAGCACTTTGACCGGACTGAGACGCTGTTCTATCTCGATCCGCCTTACTTCGGCCGGAATCTCTACCGCTACAACCTGAGCGCCGATGATTTTGCCAAGATGGCGGAACGCCTCGCAAGCCTCAGGGGCAAGTTCATCCTGTCATTGAACGATCTGCCCGAAGTGCGAAAGATCTTCCACCGGTTCAAAATTCAAGGGATCAAGCTTGCCTACTCCGCGCAGCCATCCTCCGGTCGCCGCTACAGCGAAGTCCTGATCACCAACTTCTGACCCCCTGTCAAAACTTTCTTCTTTCGCGAGCTAAGTGGCCCGCCTGCCATGTCTTCCGGGGGCAGGGAAGGGGCGTTGTTACCGATATTGTCAGGCCGCCTGTCAGAATCCATCGCAAATGCTCCACTTCTTCGAACAACTCGTGATTTCCATCTGGAACCGCATTTACCAGCGGCGGGCAAAGAAGCAGGTTGTTGCCGGCCTCTCGCTCGGACACGAGGTGCGCGAAGGGCAGGAGACGAGCGACCGCACCATCAGGCTGAGCAATACCCGGCGGACCATGCATGTGGCGGTGCTCGGCAAGACAGGCAGCGGGAAGAGCTCTCTGCTTCGGTATCTCTGCCTGCAGGACATCGCCGCCGCAGAACGGGGATTCCTTTTTTTCGATCTGCACGGCGAGGACACGAAGTTCCTGTTGCGCGCCATCGCCGCACTGGAAAAGGAACTGATGGAACACCTCAGTCAGCGGCTGATCGTGATCTCACCGGCGGATCCTGGCTCGTCGGTCGGCCTGAACCCGCTCGAGGAGACCGAACCGGACTTTGTTCGCATCGCGGAGTTCGCGGAGATTCTGCGGATGCGTTGGGGACTCGACCGCTTCGGCGCCCGCACGGACGAGCTGCTGCGCAACTCCCTTTACGTCCTCTCGGCAAACCATCTCACGCTGCTCGAGCTGTCGCCCTTGCTCACCGACTCCGGGTTCCGGGCGCAGTGCCTGAAGAAGACCCCGAACGCCGACGTGCGGTACTACTTCGAATCCCGCTACGGCCAGGCGAGCGATCCGATGAAGGCCACCATGCGGGAGCCGATCCTCAACAAGACCTCGGCATTCACGGCTGACCCGCGCTTCCGCCATATCGTCGGGCAGGTAAAGTCGACCTTTTCTCTCCAGGAGGCGATGGACCAGGGCTACTGGGTCATCGCCGACCTCCCCAAGGGAAAGCTCGGGGCCCAAGCGCTCACCCTGGCAAGCCTGCTCTTCACGGTTGCCAAGAACTCGATCTTCACCCGCGAGAGCCGGTCGCTCTTCACCATCTACTGCGACGAGTTCCAGAATCTGGCCGGGCAGTCGAGCGACATCGAGACGGTGCTTTCGGAGGCGCGCAAGTTCGGCGTCTCCATCGTCTCAGCCAACCAATTCCTTGACCAATACCCGGCAGAGATGAGGGCTGCAGTCCTCTCAGTCGGGACCCATGTGTTTTTCCAGTTATCGAGTGCCGATGCCGCGACGGTCGCCCAGATGCTCGACGGCGGCAAGTCGCTGACCGAGAAGCTCAAGAACCTGCCACAGCGGCGGTTCGTCGTGAAATCGGGTGCGGAGTGCTGGCGCGAGGGCATTGTGCCAATGGTCAATGACCCAAAAGCAAACTACTCCGACCTCTTGAACCGTTCCCGAGCGCTCCGTGCTCTCCCGCGGCCTGAGGTCGAGCGCGAGATCGCTGCCCGTCACGCCGCGCTCTCGAAGTCAACCGACGAGGTGCTCCATGACTGGGAATAAGGGGTTCATCGTCCAGCCACGCGACCAACACCTCCTGCGGGAGCTCGCCATCCTCGAGGTGGCAGACTGCGAGCAGATCAAGACCGTAGCCGGCTTCGGGTCGACGACCCGTGCCAACACCCGGCTCCTGCAACTCGTCCGCGCTGGACTCCTGCGTAGGTTCTTCCTGGGTTCGGGCGGAGGACGCAAGGCGCTCTATGCCCTCTCGCAGAAGGGAGCTTACTTTGTGGGTGTTCCGTATCGGGGACCACGGCGGCGGCAGGATGAGGTGCTCGTCGCTGACTACTATATCGCCCACCAACTGGCGATCAACGAAATCTACTGCACCTTGAAGTATGAGCCCTTTCCCGGAATCGCGTTCGAGCGTTGGCTCTCGTTCCATGAGCCGGTCACGCCGTCCTCGGGACTCATCCCGGACGGGCTGGTCGAGCTGCGGACCGCCTCCGGGGTGACCAGTTGCTTCCTCGAAGTCGATCTCGGCCACGAAAGCCTATCGATCTGGCAGCGGAAGGCCAAGAACTACCTCCAATTGGCGCTCTCCGGAGACTTCCGGAAGCAGTTCGGCCACGCCAGCTTCCGGGTTCTCGTCCTCGTGAACTCCGAACGCCGCCTGCAGTCGATCCGGAAAAACATCGCGGCTGTTACCGAAAAAATCTTCTGGTTTGCGACGCTTGAGTCGGCCAACACCCGCTTCTTCACTCCCATCTGGCTCCGGCCTGTGGGAGATCAACCTAAACCATTTCTCGAACCCACCTTATGAAGTACTGCTACCAATGCGGACGCATGACCGCCGGGGAACCGCTCTTCTGCAATCACTGCGGCAGGAGCTATGACGTCAAACTCTGCC
This sequence comes from Acidobacteriaceae bacterium, assembly GCA_049509035.1. GTDB lineage: Bacteria > Acidobacteriota > Terriglobia > Terriglobales > Acidobacteriaceae > Edaphobacter. The sequence continues at coordinate 185,759 of JBELAH010000007.1, read as the reverse complement.
CGCGCCTGCACCAGAACCCGCGCGGCGCGGAGGTCTGCAGCCAGTGCGGGAACCGGGAGCTCTCGACGCCGCAGCCGAAGATTCCCATGAGCTGGCGGCTGCTCGCCCTCCTCGTCCGGCTGGGACTCGGGCTTCTCCTCTTCTATATCACCCTCAGCCTGGTCGTTGCCCTCATTCGTTCGCCCCAGTTCCAGCAGTTCCTGGTTGTCACCGGCCTCGCCGTCGGAGGCCTCTGGTGGTGCTACTCGAAGTTGCCCGATTGGCTGCAGAACCTGATTCGGGCGCTATGGAGGTGGAAGAGTCATGACGACTGAGACAGAGACATTGTCAGGTTTCGCCGAAGGCGCGAAGGGCACGGAAATACAGCCTTTAGCGCGCACCGGCCTAGGGCAGAGCTACCCGAGGCATTACCCGGGGTCGGAGAGCCCACTCGGCACGCCACTTTCGATCCGGGACGTCGCCCGCCTGATCGGCTGCTCGGCCTGGACCGTACGGCAGAAGTTCTTGCCCCTAGGACTGCCGCACCTGCGGTCCGGACCGAGCGGCCGACTGACGTTCTTTTCGAACCAGGTCGTCGCTTGGGTGCTCGCCCAACAACAGAGGAAAGGAGGAAACCGCAGATGAGTCTCTTCAAGCGTGGAGGGACGTACACGTCCTTCGTATGGATCGACGGCGTCCGGCATGCCAAGGCGCTCCACACCGGCAACAAACGAATCGCCGAGCAACTCGACCGCCAGCACCGGGATGAGCTCGCCCTGCGGCAGTTTCAGCTTCCGCAGTTCAACCCGTCCGTGACTTTCTCGGAGGTCTATACGAACTTTGTCGCCGAGGGCGATGTAAAGCCCTATCACCTCGACCGCGGCAAGCACCTTCTCGGCTTCTTCGGCGAGATGGAGGTCGGCCGCATCACCCGCAACGACGTGATCCGTTACCGGAAGCTGCGCCACGAGGAGTTTGCGGCGCGGCAGAAGACTCCGGGCCGGAGGCTCACGGATACGACCATCAACCGGGACATCGAGGCCATCCGGAGGATCCTCTTCTGGGCCGTCGACGAAGGGATCATCCAGCACAATCCGTTCTCCCGTGCCCCCATGGTGCGCGAGCGGAGGAAGAAGAGGCCGGTGATGCCGGTGGCGGAGGAGGTGAAACTCCTCGCCGCCGCCTCAGAGCATCTGGCCGCGATCGTCACTCTGGCACTCGACACCGGGATGCGAAGAGGGGAGCTCTTGCACCAGCGCGCGGAGGACATCGATTTCGAGCGAAGGATTCTCTTCGTCTCGGCCTCGAAGACGCCCGAAGGCGAGATGCGGCCGATCCCGCTCACCAACCGGGCCTTTCAAATCCTCGACAAGCTCCGCAAACCGTCCGGCCTGGTCTTCACCTATAAAGACCACGTCATCGGCAGCCTGAAGACCGGATGGCGGGCGGCGCTTCGGCGGGCAGGCCTTCCGTATTACCGTTTCCACGACCTCCGCCATACCTTCAACTCCCGGCTCGTCGAGGTCGGCATCATCGCCGACATCCGCAAGGAACTCATGGGCCACAGTTCCAGCGGCGACGTTCATTCGCTCTACACCCATGTCGAGCTGCCACAGCTGAGGGACGCGATCCTGCGTCTCGAGGCCTGGCATTCGGCCAAACTCAGCTCTTTGACAACCAGCGGGGAAGGGAACTCCCTTCCTCAAACTCAACCCTCAACCCAGCCGGAGGCTCTATGACGAATCAGCCACCGCTCGCAGCCGACGACGATCTCCGTAGGCGGATTCTCGAACGCGCCCAGGCGGTAAACGTGCACCTCGTCACCGCCCTCGCGACCGTCGCCGACGATCTCGCGCAAGGCCACAACCTCGCCTCCCTCGGTGCGCTCGATGGCCTCGAACGGCAGATCAACACCCTGCGCAGTCTCCTGCTCCTGCTCTCGTAGGAGTACCCGTTCTTTCACAACCCAAAAACCGTACAAGGAGAAGTCCAATGGCAACCCGCAAAGCAGTATCCGCACCGCCCGCCGCGGCCGCGGCCGCACCAGCCACCACTTCAACCCGCAAGCAATGGATCAAGAAGACCCCCGTTCAGGTCGTTTTGGACCAGATCGCGAAACAGCAGGAGAAGGTCGATGACCTGCGCGCTGACCTCACCCGCGAGGAACGAGGACTTGCCAAACTCCAGAAAGCAAAGGCCGTCCTGGAAGCGGAATAACGAGCACCACAACCCGAGGAGCACCTATTAATAGTTGCTCCTCTTTTTTATACGGAGGACCATCATGAAGATCACGAGCAAACCGCAAATGCGAGACCTCGCAGCCTTTGCCTTCTACCAGGGTGCCCAGGGAATGCCGCTCGACGAAACCCTGCGCGAGATCGCCACGTCGCACGACCAGGACCGCGCCAAACTCGAAGAGGAGTCCGTTCGCCGGGAGAAACCGCTCGAAGCCGCCGTCCACAAGCTGGAGCGCCAGCAACCGCGCATCGACGCAGCCTGGAACGAGCTTCTCGGCCGGACGGGATATCATGCCCCGCCGGTCGCCGCGGCATACCTGATCGCGTTTCTCGGCATTGGCGCGCTAGCCATCGACGCCATTCTGCTCGGGCCGGGACTTGACGCGATCGGCATCGGCGATCCGGCGGTGCAGTTCATCGCGGCCTTCGGCCTGGCCGCGCTCTCGAGTCTGATCTTCCATCTGGCGCACGAGACCTTCGAGCAGAATCGCCTCACTCTTGAAACTCGAATCATCTGGCGGGGGCTGGGAGTGTTTGCCGTGGTTGCGCTTCTGGGCTGGGGCGTCCTCCGGGGCCTGCAGGTGAAGTTCTCGGCCGACGTCAACCAGAATCCGTTGGGTCAGTTCCTTGGAGACCATCCCATGCTCGCGGCCACCTTCTTCTGCTTCGTGACCCTGGCCGCGCCGCTCGTGGGGGCAGCCGCCATCCACTACGCCGCGCCACGGATATACGAGTGGCTCAACTGGAAGCGGGCAAAGCAGGCACACGAGGACCTGCACGCCGCAATGAGCGATGCCCAAAAGAAGCTCGAAGCCGAGCGCGCCACCCTCCATCACCAACTCCGCCAATTGCAGGCTCGTCAGGAGAACTGGCACGCCACCGCTTCCGAGTATCACAGGCGCGGGCGCGTACACGGCGCACGGCAAGCCCCGCACTGGCTCGTTCTGCTCAAGTCGACCGCATGGTCGCTCGGCGGTCTCGTGCTCGGCTCGGTGCTCGGGCCATTTCTTTCTCCGCTTTACTTTGCGCTGCCGGCGGGGACGTGGATCGCGGCCTTTCTCTATTACCGGCACCGGCGCTTTCACCCGACCTATGACCAGTTCAAACAACAAGAGAATACCCACTTCGCGGTGAGCACCGACCGGAATAAGGTTGCGCCTCCAACGACACCCAAGCTGCTTCCACCCCCGGAGGATGAGAAATGAACCTATGCCGCTCCATACCGTCAGCCATTTTTCCCGTCCTCCTCCTGCTTGTGGCTTGCTCTCACCGTACCCCGGAAGCAACCGTCGAGGTTATCGATACCAGCCTCAGCATAACTCCCCGCGCGGAACAGGCCGCGCTCAATGCCGTGCAGAATCAGATTGCCCACATGCAGCGCGGGGATGTGTTGGTTCTCATCCCCATCTCTGGAGATGCCGCCAACGACACCGGGGGCCGCATCCTGCGCCTTTCCGCTCCCACCCGGCGCGAGACGTACGACACGGATCTGCACCGGTTCCAGGTACAGGCCCGGAAGCAATACGCCGCATGGGTGAAATCGCTCGATCAGCATCAGTCCCGGACTGACATACTCGGCGCACTCGATGTGGCCCAGCAAGAAATAGCCCGGTTGCCCAAGGAGTCCGATCCGAAACTCATCGTCGTGAGCGACTTTTTCGAAGATGATGGCACCTACCGCTTCGTCTCAGCAAGCGAGCTGGCGACTCCGGAGCGCGCTCGCAGGCTCGCCGCAACCCTGCGAGAAGAGCATGGCTTCGCGATGCAGGATGTACCTCTCTGCCTTGGACGCCTCGAGAGCAGCGACTTTGCCAGGCTCCCGGAGGCGCGAAAGAAAGCGGTCGAAGCATTCTGGGCAGCATACTTCGCCACAGGAGACAGGCCCGCAGAGGTGCAATTCGATGGCACGGGAATGCTCGCCGGCGCGGATCAGGGATGCTCGGGAGGGAAACGATGACGATCGCGCACACATGGGTAACACTCATCCAGTCGCTCGCAGTCATTGCGCTCGTTCTGACGGCCCTTGGGCTCATGCAGGGCATGGTGAAACCGGCCGATGCGCTGAAGCATGTACTGACCATTCTAGGCATGGTCATTGTGTTGATGCTGATCCCGTATGTTTTTGTGAATCTGTGGACCGCCATATCCCTGTGGCAATGGATCGGTCTCGCAGTTATTGGGATTGTTGTGTGGCCGTGGCGGCGAGCCGGAAGATGGCCTCGCAACAGCGAATGAGTTCTGCAGTTGATCCAGATCAGGAACAGTCTCGCCTTGTTGCTTATTGACAACCCGCATCGCTAACCCACGTTGCTTATTAGCATCACTTTTCGACACCTGCAAGTCCTTCATATTACCTCGATGCTTTTCGCCGGGCATTGGTCTCGCCACGCATAATGGCATTCACATGGCTCAACTTAGAGCATAGTTGTGACCTGAACCCGTTATAGCTGGTGACCGCTCTCACGTCGTCGCGTCATCTCTGGTCACAACACAACACAAACTAACACATTCATAAATTGACTTTTCTCTGGGCTAATTACGAGTTACGGTGTGGCCGTCGAGAGGCAGGAAGTAACTGACACGATGCTTGGGTTACTTGCTGGCTTGAACGATCGTAAGTCGACGGAGGCTAGTTATGTTGAGAGCACGTGTGCAGCCTGCGGCCGTATTGAGCCGCGCTGGGATTGTCTTTGCATTAGCACTGTTCGGAATCCCGCTTCACTCCACGGCTGCCTCCAGCGCGACAGCAGCGGCACCCGTGGCAGCACCCCAGAGTGATCCTGCCGCCATCCAGGCCATGGAGAACGTTCTCGTCCAGTCCGGCGGAGTGGGGGTGTGGAGTGAAATGCGCTCGGCCGAAGAAAGCTTTTCTGTGCTGGGTGTGGGTGAGAAGACACCGCATGTAATGATGCTACTCGATGACTGGTCCTTAATTACGACTCGTTACAGACGTGGAGTACAGGGGCAGATAACCCCTCCCAGCGATCACAATGGCACTGCCACGTTCCCCCTGAATACGGGGCTTACTCAGATCGCCGTTCCTGAATTTGATCAGGCCAGAACTCTAGTTCCGCGCCTTCCGGCGGCCGCAGCGGAAGTGATGCTGCGGCGACAGGAATATGTCATCAAGATATCAAACCTTCAACACTGCAGCAGCGGCGATATTTGTCTCGACGTATACCGTATGGCAGGCTCCTCCCAATTTTCGGTTCCAGAACAGCAGTGGAAAATATCTTCGACTACAGGCCTACCTACTACTATCCGCTACCAAACGACTACGGTAGGTCCGTCATCTGGAACGATGTGGGAGGAGATTTTCTTTCTGAGGTATTCCAACGAGGATGGCGTAATTGTGCCCGTGTCGCTCTTAGTGAGCCGAATGGGGCAACGTCAGTTCTGGACGTTCATATCGTTTACGCAGAATGTGGGGTTTGATACGGCCAAGTTTGACCAGGAGATCGCGCAATGAACTGGGTTAGAGCTCTATGCATGTTGTGTTTCATGTCTCTCGGCACTTCGTGCCTCGCGCAGGATATTACGGATGTTGAAGCGAAGCCGTACGGATCATATGGCGGTGGAGGGATCGATACCGTTGACCTCGCGACCGGTAACCTGATGCTCAACATACCTCTGATTTCCTATCCTCAACTAGGGTCGTTGCCACCGCTCTCGTTCTCGATTGAACTGAACAACGCCCCATATTCGCAGTCTTCGTATAACTGCGACACACTCGCCGGCTATGTGAATGCGAACAATCAAGCGGTAGATGGGCAGAACGGTGCGGAGATGCTCTGTCAGGCCTATAGTTCAAGGTACGATCCTTCGCCCCCAGGGTCCGTGTTTCAGCTGCAGACAAATTCTGTTTGGTGGACGCCTTCATCGCCTGTGGCGAATCCGGATACTAATTGTGGGCCCACTCCGCAGGGGGATGGATCCCCATGCACGGTTGAAGATGTATGGGTGTCAGAAGATCCTACGTATGGTCCGCAGGTAATGGGAGCATACATAGCCTCTTCCTTTGCGGGCGGCATCGTTATAGGACAACTTGAAAACCTAGGATCCGGCCAAAATGGAGATGGGGGCGCCTACCAATTCAGTATGATTGATCCCTCGGGGACCACGCACGAACTTGAGTCCGACGCTTCGAATTGGAATATCTTCCACGCCTCGGACGGTTCAGGATACACGTTCATCCCAGCGAACACTCCGAACGCCACCCCAACTGGCGCGGAGAATGCATACAACGTTTTTGCCCCAGCGGATGGATGGAAATATTTGGATAGCAGTGCAGACTGGATTGGTATCCCCAGTGGTGATCCGGTGACGACGATGAGCGGGGTCCGACTCGGTACGCTCTATTCGCCCACAGGTATCCAGTACTCGGACTCGATCCAACAGTATCCGTACTTTCCTTCAAATGCCAGCCACGTGTACTATTCCGACGGCCGTTTAGAAACCAGTCCCGTCTATATTCCTCTTGCTCTCTACTCGACAGAGAAAGACCCCTCGGGAAACACAATCAAGCGCGGGCCTTGGTACTGGTCAGGCTACTATTCGCTTGGCTCGGTGTTTAGTGATATCCAGAGTATTTACTCTAATTCCAGCCTAGTGCCGCCTCCCGATTCTAACCATTCATCGGGACCCTATTATGTCGATTCGATAGGGCGAGTCATTCCTGACATCGTCGCTCTGCAGTCCACCATGAGCGGGTATGGATCGATCACCATACCTTGGACAGTTCCAGGGCCGAATGGAGGCCAGGTTAGCTACACCATCAAGTACGGAGGGATTGGCAATGCAATCACATGGACCCCGGGGCAGACGGTCGGCAATCCAGATCCCTCGATCGACATTTCCGCTAAGGGCTGGGCCATTAGCTCGGTCACGCTGCCGAATAACACTCAGTGGGGGTTCACGTATTCTGGAGCCGACATCCAGACGGTAACCAATCCGATCGGTGGATCTGTCTCCTTCCAGTACACGACGATCCCTGTCTATGAAGCGTCGTATTCCCTGTTAGGAGCGTGGATTTCAGGTGCCAGGTGCAATGGCGTCTGCCATGCAGTGCAATCACGCACCGAGACCGACGGTCTCGGGAACAGTTGGACAACCAGGTACTCCTATGGAGTTTACATACCGCAGACGACCACGTTGTCATATTCCGTCTGTCCGTTCATTTCTGTGTCGCAGTACGACAACGAGCAGTTTGCATTCTGGACGACCGAGACAGATCCTCAGGGAAACGATACAGTACACAGCTTCTGCGCTATAGGACTGCCCAACGGAATCCCGCTAGCGAATGAGTACCACGAAGTCGAAACGCAGTACTATCAAGGATCTGCGCCTTCTCCACAAGGTTCGGGGAATTCTGGGACACTTCTCAAAACGGTATACACGGGATTCGCGACCCAACTGGACCTTACTACTCCGTACAGCACGACGCAGTATGGAGGCATCTTTACTGCTCCGAATCTAATTACCACGACAACTCCCAGGGGTAACCTAACTACAGAGGTGAAGACATACTCGAGCAATGATGGTTATGGCCAGCATGGAAGTGGCCAGCCACTGTTTGTAACCACCAAAATTGGCTGTGGCCAAGGCTATGAAGGAAGTGGGTCCGTCAATGGTTGCTCGCCAGTTCAAGCAAACACCTACCCTTACGGTTTTCTGAATCTCAATGTCAGCTATAACGTCCCCGTCGGAGATACAACCTACATCGGAGAAGAGCAGAATCTCGGAAATCCTCTCCGAAACATAACCACCACGTTCGAGTTTCAGAATCCCCTCGGGCAGGCGTACACAAACGCCAATCTTGTAGCGCTTCCTTTGTCCGTGACGACTTCAGGCGGCGGTGTATCGGGAACAACGACCTATAGCTACGATTTAAACAATCCCTCCAGCTGCCCCGGCGCAAAGGGAAATCAATCCTCGAAGACCGAAACCTACAATCTGCCTGGGAGTAATACGGGCGGCCCTACATCGTCGGAAATTCAAATCTCCTATAACTGCCAGGGGATGCCAACGTCGATAGTCGATGCCGACGGCAATGCACCGGGAGGAGTACCTTCGCAACACACTACCACAACCACATACGATGGAACAGGATTGTTCCCGTATCAGATTCAGCGCCCAACCACAAATGGAGTCACGCATCACATTGACTACTACTCTTATGATCCAAACACAGGAAAGCTCAATTGGCACACCGATGAGAATGGCTCCGGGCCGGACGATGCAAACCATACAACGAACTATAGCTATGACATCATGGGCAGGGTGACATCGATCCAGTACCCGGACGGTGGAGGCTCAACGATTTGTTATACGGATGTCGGCGGATCGATATCTGGCAACAGCTGTTCAGCGGGATCAGCGCCCTTTAGTTTGTACACGAGTACCATAGCCTCGCCTGACCCGGCCGTGAGCACGGTGCACTCCTACGATGGATGGGGCAGACAGTACCGAAGCCAGATGCTGAATGATTCAGGGTCGGTGACATACGTCGACACCACCTATGACTGGGCGGGCCGGGTTGCGTCCGTCAGCAATCCTTACAGGGGTTCGCCAGCTTCTCTCAACCCTGTATGCGGAAACGGGTACACCTGCTACACATACGATTCACTTGGGCACAAGAAAACACAGGTGCAGCCGGACGGCTCTACGCAGCAGTGGTGCTACGACGGGTTGGGGACGTACAGCGGAGGACAGTGCCCTTACGGGTTGATGCAGACCGACTTCTGGGACGAGACAAAACGGCATACACAGCAGCAGTTCGATTGGTTGGGAAGACTTACTGTCGTGTATGAACCGGATCCGGTATCCGGGAGCTTGGCGCTGCAAACGGGCTATAACTACGACGTATTCAACGACCTGGTATCTGTCTATCAAGTAGGTGCGAGTGGAAACACTCCCGTGCAGCGTTCGTTTGCTTATGATATGCCTTCCCGAGTCACGTGGGCCTGCAATCCTGAAGCGATAGGGTCGGGTCAGAACTGCACCAGCGGCACTCCAGGCACTCAGTACGTTTACGACGCGAATAGCAATCTCACGCAGAGGACGGACAATCGTGGAATCGTAACCAACTATCAGTACGATGCGCTGAATCGGCTTCTTTCCAAAATATACTCAGACAGCACTGCATCTGCGTGCTACCAGTACGACGGCGCAAAGTCCTCAAATCTGTCGGGGAGGCTGGTCGCGCAATGGACGCAGAACGGGACGTGCCCATACGCGCTCCCAGCATCTGGAGTATTCACAGCCACAGCTTTCTCCCTTTACGACTCCATGGGCCGGCTAAAGAACGAGCAGCGATGCACGGGTGTATCAAACTGTGCGAGTGGCGGCTACCCCATGACCTATACCTATGACCTCGCCGGCAAGTTGACGTCCTATCCAAGTGGCTTCGGGGGCCTCACTTTTACCAATGCCTACGATACGGTCGGACGCCTGGCAACCGTAACAAACACCCCCCAGAATGCGCTCCTGTTTTCCCAGCCTGTCTATACTCCAGCAGGAGCTCTGTCGGGAGCGTTGTTAGGGACATCGATCAGCGTCAACCGAACGTTCGACGTGCGTCAACGGGTGACCAGCGAGACGGACATTGGCGGTAATACCGGTAGCGTGCCGGCGACCACCTCATTGGTGATTCTTGGATGGGAGCAGGTCAATTGAGCGCATCGCTTTACAGTCCGGGGAAGCTCTCTAATCGGCTGAGTAGTGTCACTCACGAAAAGCAGTTTCAACGAAAGGGCAAAGTCATGACAGCCAGTAAAGTACGACTAGCACTCTACGGATCGGCGTTGCTGTGCAGCTTCCTAGTGTTTCCTGCAGTGGGCCAAGTAGCCCCGGTGCAGCAGTCGGCCCAAATCGGCCAAGCACAGCGCCAGCCTCCGATAGAGCACTATTACTGGCATTTTCTGCTCCACCAAAATGAGCTCGACAACTGGGCTGCTGCTCAAGCGGCAAAAGGATATGACAGTAGCGCAGTGCGCAACCACTTTCAAGTGAGCCTGGGATTCTCGGATGCTGACTATTCACTCATACGCGCTTCCTCGGTGCGATTGGCGACCGAGGTGAAGGCCTTGAGTGCGCAAGCCGCGGCGATAAAAGCCGCGGGTCAAGGTTCGACGAGTAACGCGCAATTGAATGCATTGTCCGTTACGCGGGAGAAAGAAATCAAGGCCGAGGTTGCATATCTGAGAGACAACTTGTCCCCGGAGAAGATAGCCCTCCTGGAGGCAGTTATGGTCCACTTCTTCTCTCCACCCAACGGAGCAGCCCGACAGACCCCTCCCGCACAGCAAGCGGCTCCTGCGGTGGTGCAGCCATGAACCGCCGTCCGACTTCTCTTTGCCGCATGCGCTGGATCGCTGTAGTTGCGATCATCGCCTGGTTATTCGTGCCCACTTTCCTCCGTGCGCAATCTTATGGCCCAGAGATTGACATATGCAATTACAACTCAGTGGATTCGGGGAACGATGTCGAACAAACCGTCTGCCTTTGGGGCGATGTGACCGGACTTGGTGCTTCCGCCGACACGGACACTTGGGCTCAGTCAGATTGGATCAATTTTCCCAACGGGGATCTCTACGTGGTTGGGTTAGGCGCGGAAGCTCAATTGGGCGAGGTTTCGGATGCGGGGTACACGCCGTTAGCCGATAGCGGCATGAGCTACAACGGCCCATACGGGTGGATCGTTCAAGAAAACATGGAGGCCATCCCAGATGCGCAGGCCAGCACTTCCATCACGCCACAGCTCGGCACCACGTACGTAGTGAACGGCTCTTACTCCGAATGTATTGACCCAACCGGCAGTGGCAGCGATAGTTGTAACTGGAGTAGTCCAGCGGGTGGCATGTCGCAATATGCGACGCTCACTAACATTTTGACGCCAACGTTGGTCTTGTCCAGTTCAGGAACGCCGTCGACCTACGGTGCCCCCGTGACTTTCACAGTGACCCTTGCCAAGGAACCCGACCAAGGGGCGGTCTTGTTCTACGACGGAAGCACCTACCTAGGCAGCGGCTATAACTACGGTAGCTACTATAACTCAGCCACATTCACCACTAGCAGCCTCGCAGTCGGCACCCATTCGATCACTGCCTACTGGGCAGGAGACTTCGCTACCAACTCGGCCACTTCCAACGCCCTCACGCAGGTCATCAGTCCAACAGTCTGGGACACGGGAAGTGTAACCCTCACCGTCGGCGGGACCTCGGAGACAGCGAGCTACGGCCTGGGTTCGACTGCATCCACGATTGCGCAAAGCCTGGCGACGGCATTTACGGGCAATTCACAGGTATCGGTCAATGCCTTTGGCGACCTGCTGACGATCACTGCCAAGCAATCAGGTTCGGGCGGTGAATATCAATTCTCAGTCGGGACCACTGACTCTGGGCTCTTCAGTTCCCCCTCGTTTTACCCAAGCCCCGCATCAGGCTCTCTTTTCGGCGACACCACCGGAGCAATCCCGATTTACACCTACAATGTTCCCCTCACAGGCAACTATGGCGGCGCTAACACCAATACCGGCGGCTACGACTCAAACGGGAATATTTTAGCGTACACTGACTCCGTGATGGGCAGCTGGCAGTTCGGGTACGATCAGTTGAACAGGCTTGTGACAGCGTCAAATACTGTGCTGCCGCCGCCAAACACGATTACAGTGCCGTATCCGAGTTGGGCGCAGAATTTCTGCTGGGCGTACGATGCCTTCGGCAACCGGTTGCAACAGAACATGTCCAATGTGGCGTTCACTTGGGGCGATGGAAGCTGCAGTACCTCGGGCTCGGTCCAGAGCACCTGGTCGACGTACAACGCACAAAACCAGATCACCGGCACCAACGCGCCAAACGTCACTCCGTACGTGCCTTCCTACGATGCTGCGGGCGACGTGTCCGCGGATGTCAACAACACCTATCTGTACGACGCTGAAGGCCGGATCTGCGCGGCATCGACCCTTTCTGGCGCCATCGGCTACCTCTACGATGCTGCCGGCAACCGCGTGGCCAAAGGAACCATCACACAGTTGAGCTGTGACATCACGCAGAATGGCTTCACCCAGACCGCGGGGTATGTGGTGGACTCGACTGGCGAGCAGCTGACCGAGGTGGACGCCGCCGCTGTGACCACAGCGAACCCCAGCGGCTGGGCTCACACCAATTTCTGGGCCAACGGCAAGCAGATCGGGACGTACGATGGCAATGTGAATGCTCCCACCCTGCACTTCTACTTCGACGATCCCCTGGGCACGCGGCGGGCGCAGACAAACGCTACGGGGGCGCTGGAAGCGGTCTACGAAAGCCTGCCCTTCGGCGACGACCTGGTCTCCTCCGGCCCCACCGAAGATCCTACGGAGAACCACTTCACCGGCAAAGAACGTGACACCGAATCAGGCAACGACTACTTCAACGCTCGCTACTACAACAGCGCAACCGGGCGGTTTCTTTCACCTGACTGGAGCGCAAAGGGTGACGATCCTGTTCCGTATGCGAACTTGGATGATCCGCAGTCGCTGAATCTTTACAGCTATGTATATAACCGTCCATTGAACAAAGCCGACTTGGGCGGCCATGCTGGGTGCGAGCTCGAAGGCATGGCTCTCGGAGCGGGCTGCGGTGCCCTCAACGAGGGCGCGGAGGAAGCCCCTAAGGCCCGGGTTATAGGCGGACAATTTGCGAAGAAGAAGAAAGCATCCCATCCATCGCCATATCAATCGAAAAACAAAATGGCCAACGTGTTGTTCGAAGAAACCGGAACTATCCAAGGAGATGCAGATTCTTTGCATGAGATGAGGGTCGCTTCCGGGCATGTCTACATGAATGTTAAGAACAAATCTGCGTTCCAGGATAGCAGTACATTGAATGCGCGGGATCAGACTGCGTTGGTGAATGGATACAACGTCGCGGCGTACAACGATGCCCTCAATGCTGCTAAAGAAGCACTGTCCGACACATCTGATCCGACCGGTGGGAAGATTCATTTCTTCATCCGGGATGTAACAGAGGGACGAAACCAGAAGGTTCCATCTTGGGCGAATGGAAACGAGATGACGTTCGGCCCCTACACAGCCGGAGCAAATAACTTACTGGATCACGCTGACACTCATAAAGGGGATACGATCTACGTCTGGATTAACTCGGGCCCCTGAGTTGACTCGCCGTGGTAAGAGTTTGGTCGCATTTTTCCAAAAGGGGAAAGGGAAATGATAATGAGACGGAGCACATTACTCGCGGCAATTGTCGTGCCGATGACGTTTTTATCATTCTTGCCCGGACAGATTGAAACACAAGCGGGAAAAGCCACCTCTGCTCAAACCGTGCAGGCGGTCGTGCAAGCTGTCGAGGACGAGATTTACGACCTTCGTGATGAAGACAAGTACTTTATGGTCGACAATCAAGGAGCCGGAAACACAACATCAGCCAAGATTAGTATCTATATCTCAAAAGAGCTTTCGGCCGATGGTGATGGTGTCGCCGTGTATAAGCTGATGCCTTACGGGGAAGTTTATAGGTATTTTGTTGTGCGCGGTGATGGTCTTGTCGTGCTCAGTGATGACCCCCACAAAGGCTTCCTGCCCAATGGAGGCAGTATGCTAACCGTTTATATGTCGGACGAAGACGTGTGCGCCTTTATATCGCGCTCGATACAATCGTCATTTCTAGTAGATCCCGAGGCGCCAAAGCAAAGACTAGATCAAGCTGTTCAGCGCCAACTGAAGAGGACGGGGTTTTCTTACCGGCAGTATTCTGCCACACACGCGAAAAAGAAGTAGAACCTCCCCTAATCTGGTTTTCCGCCAAACCACTTCACCGGCAAAGAAAGAGACACAGAATCCGGCAACGACTACATGTTCGCCAGGTACTTGTCCCTCGCCATGATTCAATCCGTGCCGAAAACGTGGGGTTTGCACAACGAGCGTTGGCTTTCGCTCGTCCATTTTCGCCCGAAGAAAGCGAGTCGGAGTCTCTGGTAGCTTACCAATCGGCCGCAAACCGACCTGTTGGGAACAAGTGGGCACACCTCTGCTGGAACTATCCACAGGGTTGGTTGAGGTGGAGTACTTCTATGCGGCGAGGTCGTAGCGATGGTGCAGGCCACCGAGTCTCGGCATCGCAATGACCCTGCCAGCGCCAACGCCGTTGCTCGCCGCCGACCGTCCTGCCGGGGTCTCCTTCTCCAACCCTAGATGCGTCCGGTCGTCATGGTAGTAGCCGATGTATTCCTTCATGAGACGCTTGAGATGTATTTCGTTGAGCACGATGACATGATCGAGGAGGTCTCGCCGGCAGTTGCCGACGAAGCGCTCGGCGACTCCATTTTGCCAAGGGCTGCAGAAGCTGGTCCGCTTCGGTTCGATCCCGAAGGTCTTGATGGTGTCGATGACTTCCTCGTTGAAGTTAGTGGCGCGATCGAAGACCAGGTATTTTTCCGTCGGGTCGTAGGGAAAAGCCTCCCGCAGTTGCTGGGATACCCATGCGCCTGTCGGATGTCGGGTGACGTTGCAGTGAAGAATGCGCCGCCGGTCATGGGCAATGACGAAGAAGCAATAGAGTACGCCGAACGTGAGCGTCGGCACGGTGAAGAAATCCATCGCAGCAATCGCTTCTCTATGATTGCTCAGGAACGCCGCCCACCGTTTTGCGGGTTCCGGGTTTCTAGGCGCTTTACGCATCCAGCGCAGGACGGTGCGCTCAGAGATATCGAAGCCGAGCATCTTCAACTCGCCGTGAATCCTCGGTGCGCCCCAGGTTGGATTCTCGGTCGCCATGCGAAAGATCAGGTCACGCAGCTCTTTGCTTGTCGGCCGTCTTCCAGTTCGCTTCCGTCTCCGGGATAGCCACGTCCAGTACATCTTGAATCCGGCCTGATGCCAGCGGACGACTGTCTCCGGTTGCACGATCACAAGAGCTTCTTTCCAGCTTGACCAGCATGTGCGCAGAACCATCCAGAAGAAGCGATCGGCTGGAGTAAGCCGCGGGTGCGGATATTTCGCCCTTAAGGAGCCGAGTTGCTGCCGCAGAGCGAGGATTTCCAAAAGCAGCGACCGGCGAGAACGAAAAGAAGACAGGACCAGACCGAAGAACAGGCTCAACGTTCGGAGCATACCGCTCCAGTTGTAGCAGAAACCAAGATGTGCAAAATGAGGAGGAACTCGGTCTGGCGCAGCTCAAAATGACTTGCGGTTATGCCTGCATTGGCATATAGTGAATCCAGATGCTTTCGGGAGCTCAATCCGGACAAAAGCTGTTGACCTGGATGGGTGATTCACTGGAGACGCTGCAAGGCTTTCCGGAAGACGTAAAAGACGAACTCGGTTTCGCGCTTTTCCAGGCTCAGTGCGGCAGAAAGTACATCAAGGCCAAGCCGCTGAAGGGACTTGGGGCAGGAGTTCTGGAGGCGTTTTCCGACTACCGTGGCGATACTTTTAGGGCCGTCTATACGGTAAGGCTGACTGAAAGGGTGTACGTTCTCCATACCTTTCAGAAGAAGTCGAAGACAGACATTGCGACGCCGAAGGCTGAGATCGATCTCATCAAGCAGCGGCTCAGGCGAGCTGTCGAATTACATGAATTGTGGGAGAAGCAACATGGCTAAACGGGATTACGTTGAGAGCAGCGGCAACGTCTTTGCCGATCTGGGCTTCGCTGATGCAGAGGAGATGCTCGCAAAGGCGGAGCTGGCCCAGAAGATCGGCACGATCCTTCAGAAAAAGAGATTGACCCAAGTGCAGGCGGCGGAGATATTGGGTGTGGATCAGCCGAAAGTCTCGGCCCTGCTCTGTGGCCGACTGTCCAGGTTTTCCATTGAGAAGCTGATGCAATTTCTCCTTCTCTTGGGGAAAGATGTGTCCATCACAATCAAACCTCGACGGGGAAGTCGTTCGGCATCCCGCGTACGTGGTCTGCGGCGAAAGGTAGGGTCCGCAAATAGAGGACAATTGACTGTAGTCGAAATTGCACCTGCGAGAGCCTCCGAGATGTAGGCGGTTTCAACAGAGATCAACAGACGCGTTGATTCTGAATGAGTTGCAAGTGGCTGATCGGGTGAGATTTACGAGAATGACTTCGATCTGGCTACGAACCAGTAGGTCGGGCGTTCGAATCGCTCCGGGCGCACCATAGATTCTTCGGCTGCGGCCAATCCCCAAGAGTGCAATCTCATTTACTTCTTCAGGCTGGGCGCGCTGCGTTTCCCGGCAGAAAGTCGCATGCGCCTGTACGGTCTTTTTGTTTGTGCTATTTGGGATCGGCGAGGGTGGGGCTGGCTTGCGCGGCGGGCTGGGAAGCGGCGGCGATGTTCCGGGCGCGGTCCGCGCCGAGGCTTGAGCTGGCGTAGTTGGCCAGGTGCAGGATGTGGGTGGGGAGGATTCCCAGCATCAGCGTAGCGGCGGCGGCAAGGGTGAGGCCGATGCCTGCGGGAAGGCTGATTGCCGTGGCCGGAGCGAGGCGGGCGGCGGCTGGCGTGGACGGCGCATCGGCCGGCTTTGCGTAAACCGACGCGAGCAGCTTGAGGTAGTAGAAGCAGGCGACACCGCTGTTAATGAGGCCGATGATGGCGAGCCAGACGTGTCCGGCGCCGAGTGCGGCGGTGAAGACGTAGAACTTGCCGAAGAAGCCGCCGGTGAAGGGAATCCCAATGAGCGAGAGCAGGAAGAAGGCGAGCAGGGCGGCGAGGATGGGGCGGCGCATGGCGAGGCCCTGGTAATCCTCGACGGTGCTGAGCGTCTCGTGGTAGCCGCCGACCTGGGTGACGATGGCGAAAGCGCCGACGTTCATGGCGGCATAGGACGCGGTGTAGAAGCACGCAGCGGCGATGCCATCCTGCGGAAACGCGGTGAAGGCCACCAGCAGGTAGCCAGCGTGGGCGATGCTGGAGTAGGCGAGCATGCGCTTGACGTCTTTCTGCATGAGCGCGCCGAGGTTGCCGATGGTCATGGAGAGCGCGGCGAGCACCCAGAGCAGGATGGCCCAGCGGTGCTGCATCAGCGGGAATCCGGAGAAGGTGATGCGGAGCAGGACGGCGAAGGCAGCGGCCTTGGGCGCGGTGGACATGAGACCGACAACCGGTGCGGGCGCGCCCTGGTAGACGTCGGGCGTCCACACATGGAAGGGCGCGGCGGAGACTTTAAAGCCGAGGCCGACGATCATCATGGCGAGCGCGAGGAAGGCCATGCGCGGCGTCGCGCTGCCGCCGAGGCCGGCGGCGATGGCGGCGATGCTGGTGGAACCGGTGGCGCCGAATGCCAGCGCGATGCCGTAGAGGAAGAACGCCGTGGCAAACGAGCCCAGCAGGAAGTACTTAATGGAGGACTCGGAGGCCGCGACCTCCGTCTTGCGGAAGCCGGCCATGATGTAGGTGGAGATGGACGAAATCTCGAGGCCGATGAAGACCATCAGGAGTTCGACCGAGCAGGTCATCAACATCATGCCGACGGAGCCGAAGAGGACAAGGGCGTAGTACTCGCCCGCGTGGCCGGTTCGGCCCTCGAAATAATCGAGCGAGCCGAGCAACGTGGCGACGACGACTGCGGCGATCAGCAGATGGAAGAAGATGCTGAAGGGATCGACCTGAATGCTTCCGCTGAATGCGGTGAGGACGCCGAGACGAAGCTGGTACCAACTTGCGAGGCCGGCGGCGGTGGCGCCCGCAATGGCCAGCCAACCCAGCGGCTTGCGGCTGGAGGCGGGTTTGAGCACTGCCTCGATCAGCATGATGAGCACGCCGGCGCCGGTGAGAATGTACTCCGGGAGCAGCGCAATGACTTGAGTGGGGAGAGGCATCAACGCGCGCCTCCGGGAGTGGTCTGAGTCGCGGTGACGTTAGCGGACCCGGCGGGTTGAGCATTCAACGTGAGGGCAGATGCGGGCGGAGCAGCCATGTTGGCTGCGGGATAGTCGACCATGGCGACTGCGGCGGCGTCGATGGCTTTGAGCCAGATGGGCGAGGCGACGCCCATGACCAGGAAGAGCGCGACCATGGGCCAGAGCGCGAGGTGCTCGCGCGCGTCGAGATCGCGCGGGGCGATGGTCCGCGGCTTGCGGCCGAGATCGCGATAGAAGACGCGCTGGATCAAGCTGAGCATGTAGGCGGCACTGAGGATGACGCCGGTGGTTGCAAGCGCGGTCCAGAAATGATGGTGAGCGAAGGCCGACTGCATGGAGCCGGAGAGAATGAGGAACTCGCCGACAAAGCTGTTCAGCATGGGCAGGCCGATGATGGAGAGCGTGGTGACGACGAACATGACGGCCATCCAGGGCAGTTGTGCGGCGAGGCCGCCGTATTCGCGGATGTCGTTGGTGCCGTAGCGCTCATAAAGAAGCCCGAGCAGCATGAAGAGGGTGGCTCCGGCGAGGCTCTCGTTGAGGATCTGGTAGATGCCGCCGTCGATGCCGGCGATGGTGAAGGTGAAAATGCCGAGAACGATGAAGCTAAGCTGGCCGAGGGTGGAGTAGGCGGCCAGCTTCTTGAGGTCTTTCTGCACCAGGGCGAGAAGGCCGCCGTAGACGATGCCGATGGCCCCCAGCGCGATCATCAAAGGCGCGATGTGGCGCGACTGTTCGGGGAAAATGGCAAAGGAGAAACGCAACATGGAATAGAGCGCGGTCTTGCCGGCGAGCACCATCACGGCCGCGGTGGGGGCTTCGCAAACTGCGTCGACGAGCCAGCCATGCAGAGGGAAGACCGGAACCTTGACCGCGAACGCCAGCAGGAAGCCGAGCGACGCAAACCCGAGTGCGGCCGCGCTGGGAGAGATCGCATGGCGGGCAGCAAGGGCAGCGAGCGTGGGCAGGTCGAAAGTGTGAGTCTGCGCGTAGAGCCACAGCATGGCAACCAGCAGCAAAGCGGAGGGAATAAAGGCGTAGAGGAAGTATTTGATGGCGGCAACGCGGCGGCGTTCGCTGCGGCCGAAGGTGGCGATGAGCAGGGTCATCGGCACCAGCGACAGCTCCCAGAAGGCGTAGTAGAGGAACATGTCGAGGGAGGCGAAGATGCCCATCATGGCAACCTGCTGGAGCAGGAAGAGGATGTAGAAGAGCTTCTTGCGGCTGTCGATGGCGCGCCAGGAAATAAGCACGCCGAGGGGCGCGAGTATCCCGGTCAGCACCATAAGCCACATGGAGAGACCGTCGACGCCAACGTGGTAATGGATGAGAGGCGATGCGATCCAGGGGACGTTCTGCTCGAACTGGAACGAGCCGGGCTGGGAGGCGTACGAGTAATGAAAGGGCAGGTGAAGCGTGAGCAGGAAGGTGGCCAGCGTGACCGCGAGCGCGGTACCTTGCATGATCTTGCCGCGGTCGGGCAAAAGCGCGAGCAGCAGCGCGCCGGCCAGGGGGACGAATACGATGAGGGTCAGGATGGCGTGATCGATATTCATCGTGTCCTCATAGGTACACCAGCAGCGAGCGGCCAAAGATCATGACGGCAATGACGGCGGCGGCGCCCAGGGCGAGCCAGCCTGCGTAGGAGCGGATGTTGCCGGAGATTTGCGATCGGGTGGCCCAGGCGAATCCTCGTGTGATGAAGCCCGCGGCGCGGCCTGATTGATTGACAATGCCACGATCGACTATCAGTTCCAGGACTCCGCGGGTGAACATCAGCAGAGGGACGACGAGGAC
Source organism: Acidobacteriaceae bacterium (assembly GCA_049509035.1). Taxonomy (GTDB): domain Bacteria; phylum Acidobacteriota; class Terriglobia; order Terriglobales; family Acidobacteriaceae; genus Edaphobacter. The sequence goes on along the minus strand of JBELAH010000007.1, from coordinate 165,919 downwards.
GTTGGTATAGAACTCGTCGACCCAGTATTTGTGCGCGAGCAGGGAATATGCGGCGCGGTTGCGGCCGGCGAGTGCGGCTGCCATGCCGGGCTTCTTGTAATAGCAGAGATAGGCGATGTAGAAGCCGAGGGCCACGGTGAGGACGGAGATGGCGGCCAGGACGAGTTCCAGACTGCGTCCGGCGGTTGTTGCCGCAGCTTGAACGGGCACGGCATTGAATACAGGATCAAGGAAGTGCTCGATTTCGTTGTGGCCGCCGAGCGCGGCGGGAACGCCGACCCATCCGCCGATGACTGAGAGAATGGCGAGCACGACTAACGGGAAGAGCATGGTCCAGGATGATTCATGGACGCTGTGCGGCTGCGCGGCGGGGTCCTCGTCGGGTTCGGCGACCAAGGTAAGCGTGGTGGTCGATCGCGCGTGGACGGGCGCGCCATGATGCTCCAGTGCATGCTGCTGGAAGCGCGGCTCGCCGAAGAAGGTCTTGAACCAGAGGCGGAACATGTAGAACGAGGTCATGCCGGCGGTGACGAGGCCTACCAGCCAGAGCAGTTTGTTGAGCGGGCCGGGCGCGATGAAGGTCTGATAGAGAATTTCATCCTTGGAGAAGAAGCCGGCGAACGGGGGAATGCCCGCGATGGCAAAGACGCCCGCGGTCATGGTCCAGAAGGTGACCGGAATCTTGCGCCAGAGGCCGCCCATGTTGCGCATATCCTGCTCGCCGGAGAGCGCGTGGATGACGGAGCCGGCGGCGAGGAAGAGCAAGCCTTTGAAGAACGCGTGGGTGACCAGGTGGAAGATGCCGGCAGTGTAGGCCCCGACGCCGCAGGTCATGAACATATATCCAAGCTGCGAGACGGTGGAGTAGGCGAGGACGCGCTTGATGTCGTACTGCACCATGCCGATGGATGCGGAGAAAATAGCGGTAGCTGCGCCGATGCAGGCGACTACGGCGAGGGCGAGCGGGGAACGGTCGAAGAGCGTGTGGCAGCGCGCGACCATGTAGATGCCGGCGGTGACCATGGTGGCGGCGTGGATGAGCGCGGAAACGGGTGTGGGACCTTCCATCGCGTCGGGCAGCCAGATGTAGAGGGGGATCTGGGCGGATTTGCCGGCAGCGCCCAGAAGCAGGAGAAGGCAGATGGCAGTAAGGAAGCCGCCGCTGTACGGCGCATAGAAAAGCAACCCGCAGAGGGCATTTGGCGGACAAGTGACAAGGTGGCCTGTGCTGTCCAGCCTCGCTACTTGTGCGAAGACCGTATGGAAGTCGAGCGAGCCGAAGTGGGCGACCAGGAGAAACATCGCGAGCAGGAAGCCGAAGTCGCCGATGCGATTGACGATGAAGGCTTTCTTGCCGGCGTTGGCGGCGGAGGTCTTGCGGAAGTAGAAGCCGATGAGCAGATAGCTGGCTAGACCGACGCCCTCCCAGCCGACGAAGAGCAGCAGGAAGCTGTCGGCGAGGACCAGCACCGACATGAAGAACATGAAGAGGTTGAGGTAGGCGAAGAAGCGCCAGTAGCCCTCTTCGTGGGCCATGTATCCGACTGAGTAGATGTGGATGAGGAAGCCGACGCCGGTGACTACGCCGAGCATGATGAGGGTGAGGTGGTCGACAGCGAAGGCAAAGTTGACAGTGAAGTCGGTGATGGCGATCCAGGGCTGGCCAGTAATGTGAATTTCATTGGGTGCGCCGGGAGCGCGCATGGTCATCCAGAGCCATGCAACGATGCCCGCGGGCAGCGCCGTGCATAGCAGAGCCACGGCGCTGACGAGCGCGCGCGGCAGCTTGCGTCCCAGCGTCCCGTTGATCAGGAAGCCGGCGAACGGCAGCAGCGGAATGTACCAGAGATAGCTCGCGGGCATGGGGCTCATGATTTCATCAGGTCAATCTCGTCGACATTCAGTGTCTGGCGGGTGCGGAAGATGGAGATGATGATGGCAAGGCCGACCGCGGCCTCAGCGGCGGCAACCACCATGACGAAGAAGACGAAGATCTGGCCGGCGACCTGGTGCCACATGTGGGCGAAGGCGACGAAGGTGAGGTTAACCGCGTTGAGCATCAACTCGATGGAGATGAAGATGGTGATGACATTGCGCCTGATGAGGAACGCGGCGATGCCGATGGAGAAGAGCATGGCGGCGAGGACGAGGTAGTAGGCGGTGGGTACCATTACTTGTTCGCGCCTCTCTTCTTCGTCACAAAGACTGCGACGAGCGAGCATAATACCGCAACAAGTGAGCTAAAGATCGCAATGTAGGCGCCGTTCATGGCTATTGCTCCTTCCGCGCGAGCACGACTGCGCCGAGTATGGCCACGAGGATAAGGATCGAGGTGACCTCGAAGGGAAGCAGTTGTTTGGTGAAGAGCATGGAGCTGACGGCGGCGATGTTGTCCAGGCCATTGCGGAGGTCGCCGCCGACGTTGGCTTTACCGAGCGCATTCCGTTCCGAGAGAAAGACAAAGCTGAGCAGGCAGAAGATAGCTGCGGCGCCGGGAAATCCGACGATAGAGGCTGCGTTGCTGCCATGCGTGCGTTCTTCTTCGCCTGCATTCAGCAGCATGATGACGAAAACGAAGAGCACCATAATGGCGCCGGAGTAGACGATGACCTGGGCGGCGGCAAGGAACTCCGCACCGAGCGACCAGTAGAGCACGGCGAGCGACATCATCACGACGACCAGCGAAAGCGCGCTGTTGATCGGGTGGCGCTGAAAGAGCAGATTCAGTGCTCCGCCAAGAGCCAGTGCGCCGAAGATGCCGAAGATGACGTAAGGTGCGAGATGCATGTGGTTCCGTCGGTCCTTTGCAGCGCGGAAACGGTGTCGAAATCAGTCGATAAACCGTGGCGTATCTTCTGATTGTAAAGCAGCAGTCTGCTATCCCCGCAGCGCGAGGACGAAGCTGGTGACGATGATGTTGGCCATTGCGAGCGGCAGCAGGAACTTCCAGCCGAAGCTCATCAATTGGTCGTAGCGGAAGCGCGGCAGTGTGGCCCGCACCCAGATGTAGAGGGCGAGAAAAGCAAAAACTTTGGCGACAAACCAGCAGACCGGCAGGATCGCCTGCACGTAGCGGCCGCCGACGGCTGGGATGAGATGCCCGAACGGGCTGGATGCACCGCCTAAGAAGAGCAGGGTAGCGACGCAGCCAACGGTGATCATGTTGGCGTATTCGGCCATGAAAAACATGGCGAACTTCATGGAGCTGTACTCGGTATGGTAGCCGGCGACGAGTTCGGTTTCGGCCTCGGGCAGGTCGAAGGGGGCGCGGTTGGTCTCGGCGTAGGCGGCCATCATGTAGATGAAGAAGGCAACGAACTGGAAGCCGCCGAAGATGTTCCAGGAGAGGATGCCGTGGGCGGATTGACTGTCGACGATGGTGCGCAGGTTGAGCGACTGCGCACGCAGAACGACGCCGACAAGCGACAGGCCAAGCGCAAGCTCGTAGCTGACGACCTGCGCGGTGGAACGCAGCGAGCCGAGCAGCGAGTATTTATTGTTCGACGACCAGCCGGAGAGCGCGATGCCGTAAACGCCAATGGAAGTGATCCCGAGGATGACGAGCAGGCCAATATTGACGTTGGCAATCTCGAACATGTCGACGCCTTTGATCCTGGTGACAGCGCCGAACGGAACGACGCCGACCGAGATCAGCGCGCAGCCGAGGGCGATGACCGGCGCGACCAGGAACAGCGGGCGTTCCACTGCGGTCGGCATCATGTCTTCTTTGAGGAAGAGTTTGGCGCCGTCGACCAGCGGTTGCAGCAGCCCAAATGGACCGACCCGGCTGGGCCCCCAGCGATTCTGCATTCGGCCGAGAAGTTTGCGCTCCAGCAATACGGTGTAGGCCACGCACATCAGCGTAATGACCAACACTACCGCAACCTTGAGTGCGCTCAAGAGCAGGAAGACTTCGAAGTTGGTTAGATGGCTCAAGGTCTCTCTCTGGATCTAGTCGGCCGCGGTCTGATCGGGTTGGGCGAGGTGGCGGCCGGCTTCATTCTGTTGCAGATCGTTCAGCATCGTGGAATAGCGGCCGAGCGTTCCCGAGGTGAACAAGGTGTCGTGTGCGGGCAGCACCAGGTCGCGGCGGTTGGAGATCTGCACCAGGCCGGCGGCGTCCCTGATTGGCGTGGCGGCGGGCGAGAGGTGCTGATCGTTGCCGGAGAGCAGTTGCAGCCGCAGCAGGTTGTAGCCCGGAACCAGGCGCTGAATCTCGTCGAGGATCGCGTAGGGATCGAAGGGGCTGAGGCGGGGCTCGAGATTGTTGGCGGTGAGCCAAACCGCGTGCCGGTCTGCCTCGCCCGACTGCGCGCCGCGGGTCTGGCCCATGTCGGCGCGAACGCCGGTACCGAAGGGAACCAGACTGCGCACATTCGCGCCCATCTTGTCGGCGATGCGGACAATCATCTCGAAGTCGGTGCGTGCGCCGGCGCGGTCTGCGGCCTTCTTCACCTGTTGCAGATCGCCGTAGCTGTTGGTCACGGAGCCGGACTTCTCGTAGAGGTTTGCGGCGGGCAGAACTACGTCGGCGAGGGCGGCGGTTTCGGTGAGGAACATATCCTGGGCCACGACGAAGGTGTTCTTGAGCGACCTTGCGTCGACGCCATAGCGCGCGATCGGGTTCGCCCCGACCACATAGAGGGCAGAGAGATTTCCCAACGCGGCCGCGTCGAAGATCTGAAGCATATCGAGGCCGGGCGTGGTGGGCGAACTGTACTCGATGGCCATCCGGCTGGTGGGGTCCTGCGTGTCGATGGGGCCGATGGGGGTGTAGCCAGGGAGCATATCGGGGAGCAGGCCCATGTCGGCCGCGCCGCGCGAGTTGGTGTAGTCGGCGAGCAGCGCGAACTTCGCGCCGGGAAGGGTAAGGCCAAAATCGATGAGGCACTTGAGTTCGGAGCCGCGCAGTTCGGAGCCGATGAGGATGAGCGGGTCCTGCGCAGACTTGACGGTGTCGCGGAAGACGGCGAGGGCGGCGTTATCGGTGGTGGCGGCGCTTGCGGAGGAGTCGTCGCCGGCGAGGTATGCGGCGAGTGCGCCGTAGCCGAACTCCGCGACCTGAAAAAAGGCCTTGGCCTGGCGGCGAAGCTTGATTTCGGCAGTGTTGGCGATGTAGAGCTTCGCGCCGTTGAGGCGTACAGCGGTGCGAAGGTTCCACGCGGTGGCAGGATTCTGGTTGGTCGGATCGCCACCGACGAGGAGGACATTCTTCGCGGTGAGGGTGTCGCGCAGGGAAGCGGTGCGGCCGGTGGTTCCGGCGAGAGCCTGGGCGAAGGCGACGTAATCCGCAGTGCGGTGGTGGTCGATGTTATTGGTGCCAAGGATGGAGCGCGCGAACTTCTGCAGCACATAGGCCTCTTCGTTGGTGAGGCGGTTGCCGCCGATGACGGCGATGCTGTTCCCACCGCGTGCATCGCGCAGTTCAGCGAACTTCTTGCCGACGTGGGTGAGGGCCTCTTCCCAACTGACGGGCTTGAGCTCGTCACCGGGTTGGCGGACCAGAGGCTGGGTGAGGCGCTCGCTGGAGTTGGCGAAATCGAATGCGTAACGGCCTTTGTTACAGAGGAAGTCGCCGTTGATGCCGGACTTGTCGCGATTGTCGCCGCGCACGATCTCGGAGCCGTCGGAGGTGGAACGGACGCCAAGGGTGGTCTTGCAGCCGTCGCCGCAGTGGGTGCAGATGGTTGGGACGTGGTTCATCTCCCAGGGCCGTGTCTTGTAGCGATAGGTCCCGCTGGTGAGCGCGCCCACCGGGCAGGCGTCGATGCACATGCCGCACTGTTCGCAGTCCACATGGGCGAGTGAGTCGGGCGAAAGATGGGCGGGGATGTTGGGAGCAATGATAGAAGATGCTCCACGATTCTCGACGCCCAGCGCGAAGACGTCCATGCCCTCGCCGCACATACGCACGCATCTATAACAGAGGATGCAGCGCGGGCGGTCGAAGTAGACGACAGGCGACCACTTCTGCTCCTCGCGGTGGGTCTTGGGCTCGGCGTAAAAGCTGTCGGCCGCGCCGTACTTGAAGGTCATGTCCTGCAGTTCGCATTCGCCGCCGGCATCGCAGACCGGGCAATCGAGCGGATGGTTGCCGAGCAGCATTTGCAGCGTGGCCTTGCGCGCCTGGACGACTTCGGGCGTGTCGGTGAAGAAGACCTGGCCCTCGGCAATCTGCGTGGTGCAGGCGGTTTGCAGCTTCGGCACCTTCTCCTGGCGCACGACGCACATGCGGCAGGCGGCCTGCAAACTGAGACCGGGATAGTAGCAGAAGGCGGGGATCTCGATGCCCGCGCTTTTGCAGACCTCGATCAGCAGCGAACCCGCCGGTGCGGTGATTTTCTTGCCGTCTACGGTAATGGTTACATCAGCCATTCAAAATCCCTGCTCCGCGGTGCTCAATTCTGGTGCGACTTCTGAATCAATATCTTCTGATCGGCGCTTCTATGGTGCATCATCCTCGTGTTGATCAGAACGGCGAGGACCACTACCGCAAATGCAATCGTGAGCCAGACCGCGACCAGTAGCCCGCGGCTGCTCAGTGTCCCGCTCCTACTAAATCGTGCTCGGTGGTCATCACCGGCGTGCCGGCTTTCTTGCCGTCGATGTAATCTTCAAACTCCTTGCGGAACTTTTTGACGAAGCCGAGCGTGGGCATGGCGGCTGCGTCACCTAATGGGCAGAACGTCCTGCCCATCATGTTTTCGGCGAGGTACTGCACGTTGTCGATGTCCTTCTTCTGGCCGCCGCCCTCGTAGACGCGGGTCAGGGTCTTCTTGATCCAGTCGGTGCCTTCGCGGCAGGGAATGCACCAGCCGCAGCTTTCGTGCTGGTAGAACTTGATAGTGCGTAGCGCGAATTCGACGATGGAGACGGTTTCGTCGAGCACGACAATACCGCCCGAGCCGAGCATGGTGCCGGCCTTCGCCATCTGGTCGAAGTCGAGGCCGACGTCGATTTCGTCGGCGCGCAGCACGGGGCAGGATGCGCCGCCGGGGACTACGGCTTTGAGCTGCTTGCCGCCCTTGATGCCGCCGGCGACCTCGTAAATGGCCTTGCGCAGCGAGTAGCCCATGGGCAACTCGTAGACGCCGGGGCGCTCGACGTGGCCGGAGATGCCGAAGAGGCGCGTACCGCCGTTGCGTTCGGTGCCCAGCGCCGCGTAGGCTTCGCCGCCCATCAGCAGAATGTGCGGTGCGTTGGCGATGGTCTCGGCGTTGTTGATGATCGTAGGTCCGCCGTAAAGGCCGACGACGGCAGGAAAGGGCGGACGGATGCGCGGAATGCCGCGCTTGCCTTCGAGTGACTCCATCAGCGCCGACTCTTCGCCGACCTCGTACGCGCCCGCGCCGGTCTGGGTGATGACGTCGAAGTCGAGGCCGGAGCCGAAGATGCTCTTGCCGAGGAAGCCCTTGGCGTAGGCATCGGCGACGGCTTTCTCCACGATGTTGAGCAGGTAGCGATACTCGCCGCGCAGGTAGATGAAGCCCATCTTCGCGCCGATGGCGAGGCCGGCGATCATTGCGCCTTCGATGACTGCGTGTGGGTCTTCGCGGAAGAGGATGTGGTCCTTGCAGGTGCCCGGCTCGGACTCGTCGCCATTGACCAGCACGTACTTCGGCTTGGGCGAGGTCTTGGGCACGAACGACCACTTCATGCCGGTGGGGAAGCCCGCGCCGCCGCGCCCGCGCAGGCCGCTCGACTTCATGGTGGCGATGATCCATGCCTGCATCTCATCGCCCTTGGCGACGGCCATCTGCGCGGCTTTGTAGCCGTCCAGTTCGATGTACTTGTCGATGTCGGCTGCACCCTGACCGAAACGCCGGGAGAGCACTTTGACTTCATCGGGATGGAAGACAAGACGCGGCATTTTTCTCGCTTGCGATTTGCAGGGTTACCGTTGATTATAAGGCGCAGAGAGCATTGTTCCGAGCCAACCGATGGAAGACGTAGTTTCCGCTAAAACCAATATCCTGTTTCGTGCCCGTACCGTTGAGCCGTGTGTGATTCGGCTGCCCAATGGCCACGTGCAAGTGACCGGGGACAGCGCACGGTTTCCGGATTTGTGCCCTCGTTGCGAAAGCTCGCCGGCAAAGACTGAAGTGAAGTTGCGGCTGACCAAGCCCCGTTTTTTCAAAGCCGACGGCGCGGATGCTCCTGCGCAAACTGATTTCAATTGGAGTTCGATCAAGGCACGTCGAATTAAGAGCAGCAACCGCGCGATCAAAATTCCTTTCTGCCGGCGATGCGGGTGGACCCTGAAACTGGCTCAGAATCTGCCCGTAATCTTTGGTTGCATGGCGATGGGTTACCTCGGTCCACTGATAGAGCGTTCTCATCCCAGACAATTCCCGTGGTTCTCAAGCGGCATTGCCGTCATTACCGGCGCATTGGCGGCCGGCCTGGTCGATGCGCTACTTCGATATCTGCCCAATCTCATCATCGATCCGGGAGTCAAGGTTGTTGCCGTGACGAAGGACTCCGCAGAGATTGCCTTCAACGACCAGATGTACGCGGAGAAGTTCGTTCTGCTCAATCGCTAATCCTTCTTTCGATACTGATCGAGAATGTCGTCGACCTTGGCGGGCGTCAGTTCGTCGTGGAAGTCGTAGTTGACCTGCATGGCCGGGGCCCAGCAGCAGGCGCCGATGCACTCGACCTCTTCGAGCGAAAACTTGCCGTCCGGCGTGACCTGCTTGGGGCCGATGCCGAGCTTCGATTTGCAGTGGTCGAGGATCTCGTAGCCACCGCGCAACATGCAACTGATGTTGGTACAAACCTGGATGTTGTATTGACCGGCGGGCTTGCTGCGGAGCATGGAGTAGTAGCTGAGCACCGAGCGGACGTCGAGGTCGAAGAGGTCCAGCCGCTTGGCGATCTCCTGAATGACGGCTTCGCTGACGTAGCCGACCTCGTCCTGCGCGTAGAGCAGCATGGGAATGAGCGCGGAACGCTTGACCGGGTAGACCGTCACCAGCTTGTCGAAGCGCGCGGCCAGCTCCGGCGAGAAGATCGAATTGGCAATCGTGCTCACTGCATCAACTCCCGCGTTACCCGTTCGGCTGCAAAATCCATTTCTTCCATCTTACCGTCCAGCGTTACCGTTCCGTTCTCGTTCAGCGCGAAGGAGGTTTTGCTCCTATCGCTCGATTCCCGTTCAGCGTGCGTAAAGCGGACCCACTTGCTGCCTGCCCGCACTACAATCTCGTCTTCACCAAACTCAATCACCGCAAACTGATGGCTGTTAAGCCCGTGGGCCGCTGCGTAGGAGCGGAGCAGGGAAGCCCACGAAATCCAAAGTTCAGTGTGCAGCGCCTTCTGCATCACGTCGCTACAGGCGGCGTCCAATTGCCTGAGACCTTTGCGATAAAACGTTCCGCTGCTGCGGAGAGATTCATTTCTTCCCCATCGATTTGGAACACGCCATCAGTTGTTATGTACCACGGTTCTGCCATGTCCAGGCTTTTCGTTATTGCGTTCCAACTCCCTTTCCCTGTGTCTGCGTTCAACCAGACACTAATAAAGCCGTCACCTACGGTCATACTCACTTCGTGAAGCAATGGCTCGTTGATATCTGTTTTGGGCAACTGTCCTGTAGCTTCCATTGACGACAGCTTAGAGCGCAATTCAGCAACGAGAGAGGCCCAAAGGGCGGCGCGACGATCGACTTCCTGTTCAGAGGTCAGCGTACTCATTCCGCCTGCCGTTCTGGAAGTCGCGATGCTCATTATCGATCGATCTCCCCCAGCACAATGTCGATGGACCCGATCACGGCAACCACGTCGGCCAGAAGGCGGCCTTTGCACATGGTTTCTAAAGCCTGAAGCGTTGCAAATGAAGGGTTGCGCATATGTACGCGGTAGGGCTTGGCGGTCCCATCCGAAACCACGTAATACCCCATCTCGCCGCGCGGGCTTTCGACCGCCTGATAAACCTCACCCGCCGGCACTGCAAAGCCTTCCGTGACAATCTTAAAGTGATGGATGAGGGCTTCCATCTGCGTCTTCATCTGCTCGCGGTTGGGCAGGACGATCTTGGGTGCATCGGCGACAATTGGGCCGGACATGTTGGCGAGCATATCCATGGCCTGCTGACAGATTTTGACCGACTCGCGCATCTCCAGCAGGCGCACGGTGTAGCGCGCCCACACGTCACCGACCGTCGAAGTGGGCACGTTGAATTTGAATTTCTCGTAGCCGGAGTAGGGCATGTCGCGGCGCAGGTCCCAGTCCACGCCGGAGGCCCGCAGCGGCGGCCCGGTGACGCCGAGCGCGACTGCGTCCGCAGCCGAGAGCGTGCCAACGCCCTGCAGGCGGCCGATCCAGATGGGGTTGCCCGTGAGCAGGCCTTCGTACTGGTCGATGCGGCCGGGCATGATGTCGAGGAAGTTCTGCACCTGCTCGCGGAACTCCATTGGCGGTTCCAGCGCCAGTCCACCGATGCGGAAGTAGCTGGTCATCATGCGCTGGCCGGAGATGGACTCGAAGATGCGCAGGGTGTCTTCGCGCTCTCGCCAGCAGTAGAGGAACATCGTCAGCGCGCCGATGTCCATGGCGTGCGTGCCCAGCCAGACCAGGTGCGACTGGATGCGGGTAATCTCGTTCAGCAGGATGCGCAGGGTTTGCGCGCGCTCGGGGATTTCGAGCCCCAGAAGCTTTTCGACCGCCAGGCAGTAGGCCAGGTTGTTGGTCATCGGGCAGAGATAGTCGATGCGGTCGGTGAGCGGAATCACCTGCTGGTAGAATTTGGCCTCGCAGGTTTTCTCGATGCCGGTGTGCAGGTAGCCGATGTCGGGTGCCAGCGCGACGATAGTCTCGCCATCGATCTCCAGCACCAGGCGCAGCACCCCGTGGGTCGACGGATGCTGCGGGCCCATGTTGAGCACCATCGAGTGTTCGCCGGTCCCGGTATTGCCGTGGCGCTTCGCGTCGGCGATGACGTCTTCGATGCCCGGGGTAATCATGTCTGAGGCGGCGATGGGTGCCATGAGATGCCTTTACCGGTAGCCTTCGACGGGATAGTCCTTGCGCAGGGGATGGCCTTCCCAGTTTTCGGGCATCATGATGCGCGTGAGGCGGGGATGGCCGGCAAAGTGTATGCCGAAGAGGTCGAAGACCTCGCGCTCGTAAAAGTTCGACGAGGGCCAGACGGAGGTTATGGAATCGAGCGTGAGATCGGAGGAGTTGAGCCGGACCGCCAGGCGAATCCGCTCTTTAAGGCTGTGCGAGACGATGTGGTAGGAGAGTTGGAAGCGCGGCTCCTGCGGGTACCAGTCGACCGCGGTGAGGTCCTCGAAGAAGTTATAGCCGGCGGCCTGGACGGCAGCCGCGGCGGCGACGATCGACTCCTTCGCCACGGTGATGGTCAGCTCTTTGCGGTCGAATTTGGCGTCGGTGGCGAGGTCGGCGAGCGCCTTGACGGCGGCGTTGTTGGGCATCGCCGCGAAGACGGCAGCGGTGCCCAGCAGGGCGGACGCGGGGTCATACATTACAAGTCACCCTTGTCTTCAGCCCAGGTCAGGATGCCCTTCTTCCACACGTAGAAAAGGCCAACAGCGACGAAACCGAGATAGACCAGCATCTCCCAGAAGCCGAACCATTTGTTGGCAGCGGTAATTGGATTGTGCCCAGCGACAATTCCCGGCAGACGGCGGAAGATGACCGCCCAGGGAAGCATGAAGACGGCCTCCACATCGAACAGGATGAACAGCATGGCGACCATGTAGAAGCGGACTGAGAAACGGCCGCGCGCGTCGCCCACGGGGTCCATGCCGCACTCGTAGGCGCCAAGCTTCGTGCGTGAGTTCTTGTGCTTGCCGATGAAGAAGGACGCGCCAACCATGCCACCGGCGAGGCCGAGCGCAGCCACGATCTGAAACGCGAGCGGGAGGTAATTCCAAATATAGTGAGCGTCGGGATAACTGGTCATGGGGCATCTTTGACTCTAGAAGTGGGGCGGTCAAGTGTCAAGCAAACGGCCGGTTTGCACGCAAGTCAGGTGACGGCGATCACGAGACATGGAGGTTTGACTGAAGAGCGAACTTATCTAACGCAGCAGGCTAACGTACCAATCAACAATTGGGTGTCCGAAGAGCGCGGCGAAGAGGCCCCCGGCGGCGATGAAACTGCCTAGCGGAAGCTTGGTGGCGCCACCGGCTTTCTTGCGGGCGAGGAGCGTGATGCCGTAGATGCTGGCGGCCAGCACGCCGGCAAAGAGCGCGACCAGCGACTCGCCAAAGCCGAGGAAGGCGGCGATCATCGCGAGCAGCTTTACGTCGCCCAGGCCCATACCATCGCGCTTGCGCAGCGCCTTGTAGATCCAGCGGATTACGAGCAGCAGCAGTGCCGCGCCGGCGATGGCGGCGATACGGCCCAGCACCATCGCCTCCGCCCCGGTCATTAAAACATTGCCCTGCGCGGCAAAGCTCCCCGGACTCGACAGGCGAAGCTGGTGCGTGGTGTTCAGGACGATGTCGCCTTCCCCGGGCGCGAGGAAGAACGCCTTTGCACAGGTGAGCGCAAAACCGATGGCGATGCCGGTGAGGGTAAACGCATCCGGCAAGCGCTGCGTCCGCCAGTCCATGACCATCAGGCCGATGAGGAGGAACCCGAGGATGGCGGTGTCGGTCTGCTCCAGCAAAAGCTGCGCACTCCATGCGAGAACGAATCCGCCATTGTGAATGACAGCTGCGATTGTCGTCAGGTTGAAGGGACGAAAGAACGGGGTGAGTTTGGAAAGTGCAAACCATGTTTCAAGTAGCGCGACGTTGAGGTAAAACCATAGCGCCACCGCCAACTCCACCGCCGGATATCTCCACGAAATGAGGGCCTTGCAATCGCGGCAGCGGGCACGCAGGAGGAGCCAGCTCAGGATGGGAATGTTGTCGTACCAGCGGATGGTGTGGCCGCACGCCATGCATCGCGAGCGTGGCGCCACGATCGATTCGTGTTCGGGCAGGCGCGAGATGCAGACATTCAGGAAGCTGCCGAAGAGGAGGCCGAGCAGGAATCCGAGCAGTTCGAAGAGGGAAGGCGGGGGCACGGTTGAAGTATACGATTGAGCCCGGCCCGGAACGGTCGTTCGCTGATCGCGAACGATAACCCACCCTTTCGCGGTAAGACTGCGAAAGGATGGGCCACCCGGCACTCGTGCCACCTGAGGACAATTGCGGGGATTCTTCCCCTTCGGCAGGATCAGGGTCAGAATGACAAGGGCTATAGCGCGCGGCCCGCTAGAAGTCGACGTGCATGCGGACGGATTCGACCAACACCGGGCCGCGGTCCTGGTTGTAGCCGGGGTGGTTGATGTACTGCATGTCGAGCGCGTAATAGACGCCGCGCCACGTGTGCAGGTTGTAGTAGCCCTCCAGGATGTCTTCGCGCGCGTAGTTCAGCTTTCCGTCGCCGAGGATGAATCCCAGTCCGCCCATCTTCAGGTACGCCTGGTGGTCGCGCTTGATGGCGTTGGTGACGAACGTGAGGCCAATCTTGTCGTTCGCCCGCCCCCAGGCCCGGCCGGAGTAGTCGCCGCCGAGGTTGAAGGTCTGGTCGACTTCGGTATAGGCAAAGCTCTCGTGCTGGCCCTCGTTCCAACCAAAACGCCCGTAGAGCCGCAGATTGTCGGTCACCTCCTGCTCCACGTTGACCCCGAAGCCGTACTTCACGGTGCTCTGGAGCGGGTGCGCGGTGATGTCCGGCGTCGGCGTCAGGCCCTCAAGGAACTTGATGTTCTGCTGGCGGTAGTCGCCCATGTTCGCTTTGTTGACATAGCCCAGCAGGCGCACGGCACCCCTTCGCTGCGCCAGCCTGGGTACGAAGGCGCCCGGCCCGTGGGGAAGCTCGAACTCGACGTTTTGCCCGTTGGCGCGGCGCAGTTCGTATTGCAGATCCTCGCCATTGGCCACAATGGGCATCAGCCCCAGGGCGTAGCGCACCTTGAATGCAGGGTCGATATACTCAGCCACAACCCCGTCGGTATATCCGCGCGTGTTGGCTGCATAGTCCCATGCGCCGTTGTTGTCCACCGTCCAGTTCATGAATTGCAGGTGGGAGTCGCTGCCCACTGAATTGATGTCGAGGAAGTCGGGCAGCCCCATACGTCCGGCGAACAGTTCGATGCGTCGTTCCGGCAGTTGCGTAGCCAGCGAGAATGGCCCTCGGTCCGTTTCTTCCAGCTTGTCCGATAGCCCTATTACCTGGTGCAGCTCGTAGCGCGCGAGATAGGGAGGCTTGCCCAGATTCGGGTTGCGCACCACGTCCAGGTTGGTCATTCCGGCCATCCCCAGCGCCTCGGAGATGCCGCGTCCGTCGGCGATCTCGATATCGAAGATCCCGTCGGTCGCGAACTTTGGTCTGGGGTTCAACTGGTAGGCAAAATACGTTGTACCCAACAGCGAAGTCTTGTACTCGCCACGCGAGAGCAGGCTATTGGTCCCTTCATAGGGCGAGTGGAACGGCCCATGCGCCTGGAAGATGATGTTGGCTTGCCCGGCGATGAAGTACCGAGTGGTGTCCGGGTGAGGAAACATGGTGAGCGTGGGAGCCTCTGGAGCCGGCGCGGAGGCTTGGGCGTGCGGCGACGTCGGCTTGGGCGCATCGACGAGGTCCGCGTTCAGCGACTGGGCCGCGGCAGGATGGAGCGAACCGAGGGCAAGCGCGGCCACCAGCACCGGCGCCAGAGCTGCCGCCAGCCGTCTGCGAGGCGAAGGGGAAGGAAGCATCCAGCCGTCATCTTGCCCTTGCCGTGTGAATGGGGTGCAAACTGGAGTCGGGGAGGCAAGCGCGAGATTCGGGTGTTCGGGATTGATATAGGACAACATTGGTCGTAGATTTGCATCTCGCAGCAAAGAAGTTCTGTGACTCAGATCACGGATCAATTTGATCTGATATGCAGTGCGCCGTGAAGCGAAGGCCTGAGAAACCCGTCCAGGCCTTCGTCCGAACGACAACGATAATAGTATACCCCGGTAGGATATACAAAGTGTGAAGGAAATGAGAAAAAAAAAGGACCAACTCGCATGGCATCAAGACCTGATGCACCTCCCGGTTCCGGCCGGCGGCGGCATCTTGACCCCGCCAACGCTCTCGCGTAGGCTGCAACTACACGGGAAAGGAGGATGGTCCAGCCTATGAAAATTGACAGTAATAGTTGCAAAACGGTACGTGAGGTGACTGAGGCTTAGAGCCGTCCTGCTCTAGTCCTGGCGTTCAACGAAGTATCCGCGCCGAGGCCCGTCCGAGCATGGACGCCTCAGGTCAATCTCAACAGTTCACCGCCGCAGAGCCCGCGCCAATTGGTGCGGGCTTTGTGTTTCTGCTTCGTCTTTTCTGACAACTGCGAACTGACAACTGTAAACTTCCTTTATGGAACCCCTCGTCATTGCCGGTCGCGCCTTTCAGTCTCGCCTCATTGTTGGAACAGGGAAGTACAAGGACGGCCCGCAGACCCAAGCGGCCATTGAGGCATCAGGCGCGGAGATGGTGACCGTGGCCGTGCGGCGCGTGAATCTCGACCGCTCGCGCGAGTCGCTGCTGGACTTTCTTGATCCGCAGCGCTACTGGCTGCTGCCAAACACCGCCGGGTGCTTCACCGCCGACGAGGCCATCCGCGCAGCGCGCCTGGGCCGCGAGGTCGGCCTTTCCGACTGGGTGAAGATCGAGGTCATCGGCGACAAGGCGACACTGTACCCGGACATCCACGCCACACTCGAAGCCACGCGCGTGCTGGTTGCCGAAGGATTCACGGTGCTGCCGTACACCTCGGATGACATTGTGTACGCGAAGCGGCTGATTGATGCGGGCGCGGCGGCGGTTATGCCGCTGGGCGCACCCATCGGCAGCGGCCTGGGCTTGCGCAACATCGCCAACCTGCGCATCCTGCGGGAAATGATTACGGAAGTGCCGCTGATCGTGGACGCGGGCGTGGGCACCGCGTCGGACGCCACGCTGGCTATGGAACTTGGCTTTGACGGCGTGCTGATGAATACCGCCATCGCCGAGGCGCACGATCCGATCCTGATGGCCGAAGCGATGCAGCATGGCGTGCTGGCAGGACGGCAGGCTTACCTGGCAGGCCGCATGCCGAGACGGCTGTATGCGACGGCAAGTTCGCCGCTGGATGGAATCTCCGTTCAGCAGTAATCGAGTTATCGGAGTCCGCCACTGAAGTAAACAATTAGCAGAACAATCAGGCCGACGCCGGCGCCTATGGCGAAGAGTATTAAGCGCGGATTCGTGGACTTCTGGACATCAGGGTAGTAGCTCCGAGTCGGATGATCCGGGCAGTAGCGTATCGAGATTACGTCATCCCGATGAAGTGGCGTGTCCCGCTCGTTGGAGTAATCGCTGAACTCACCTGTATAGCGCTCTTCGCTAACTTTGTAGGAATACACCACGTTGTAGTGACCGGCCTCATTGCGTGACGGGTCGATCCAGTCGACTGAGTAGACCAATGCATCTGTGATCTGCCACTGCTCTTTGGGAACGCTCACGCCGCCAGACTATCACCAAGCCGCTCCTGCGATCTTGTACCTCGAATCCTTTTGGCTATCCCACTCAGATCGTCCTCGGTTTACACTTCCCCCATGCGGGTCTTTGGGATCGATTGCGGGACGGAGTACACCGGCTACGGTGTGGTCGAGATGGACCACGCTGCCCGCGATCCGCGACTGGTGCACCGCGCCGCCGGGACCATTCGCCTGAGCAAGAAAGAGAAGACGCCGCAGCGGCTCGCGCAGGTGTATGCCGAGCTGACGGCGCTGATGACGCTGCATGAGCCGGACTGCGTTGCGATTGAGGAGGTATTCTTCTCTGCCAACGCCAAATCCGCGCTGAAGCTCGGCCAGGTGCGCGGGGTTGCGATGCTGGCCGCCGCTACCTGCAATCTGCCCGTCTCGGAGTACTCGCCGCTTACGATCAAGTCTTCGGTCACGGGCTACGGGCTCGCGGCCAAGGAGCAGGTGCAGTTCATGGTGACGCGGCTGCTCGCACTCGGCTGCGCGCCGGAGTCGCCCGACGCGGCTGATGCACTGGCCATCGCCATCTGTCACATTCACACCGCGCAGACACTGCTGCTGCAGGGAGCGAACCGGTGAGAGGCACGCAGACGGCGTTCGGAGTTGTGGTGCTGATGCTGGCCGCAAGCTGGACTTGCGCGAGCGCACAGGGACTTGGTTCGGCGGCTGCGCTGGCATCCGGGACGCAGCCTCAGGTGGTGTTTGCGTTTGAGCGGCAAGGACTTTCCGTTCCCAGGTTCCGGTTCACGATTCACAGCGACGGGTCCGCGGTTTACGAGGGCGACGCGTTGCCGGTTTCCATTGACGGTGCCGCAGCCGGCCCCGCACAGCCTTTCCGTCGCGAGGTGAACATTACTCCCGCGACCGCGGACCGGATCTTCGCGTTGGGCAGAAAGCTGGACCGCTTCAACATTACGTGCGCTTCAAGAGCGAAGAACATCGCGGACACGGGAACCAAGACGTTGAGCTACACCGCTCCCGACGGCGCCGGCTCGTGTACGTACAACTACTCGGAGAACAAGGATGTTCAGACTCTTACCGAAACTTTCCAGGGCATGGCCGAAACGATGGATGAGGGCCGCCAGCTTGACTTTCTGCGCCGCTACGACCGGCTGGGCCTCGACGATGCCATGACGTTTCTGGCGCAGGAGGTGACTGCGGGCCGCGCCCTTGAAGTGGGCACCATTGCTGCGTCGCTGCGCTCCATCGCCGACGATGCGGACGTGATGCAGCGGGTCCGGGTGCGGGCGAGGACGTTGCTGGCCCTGGTTCCGGCCGCCGGCGAAGCCCGCTAAATGACCTGAGCGCCGCCATCGGCCAGCTTGACACCGCGAGTACAATTCAGAGGTGAGCGAAGGGGCGATCCTGCGCTCACCGGAAGCGTTCTCAGCCGTCTAAGTGTAGGTTTGGTAGCCGCGCCGACCCTTTGGCTCCAAGAGTTTTGGGGCTCAAAAGGGGATGGGGGCACCTCGGATGGGGGCTTCACGGAGGCGTTACGATGATCGGCCTTAGAACCAGCTTCCAGCGCTCGTCTTTGCTTGCCTTCACTCTTTGCCTTGCAGTCTTTGGCCTTGAGATTTCCGCACATGCCGACGGCCCTCCGGCGACCCGAGCCGCGCGCCTGACCTTTGTTCAGGGAGCGGTAACAGTCAACACGCCCGGCAACACCGAGAGTGTGCCCGCACAGCTCAACCTGCCCCTGCTGGCGGGTGTGCAGGTGGTTACCGGCAGCGATGGCCAGGCTGAAGTGGAGTTCGAGGATGGCAGCGTGGCGCGCCTGACGCCCAACAGCGGCTTGTCGCTTGACAATCTGTCAGTTCAGCCAAGCGGTGTCTTTGTTACCAGCGTAAGTCTGATGCACGGGCTTGCCTATTTCGAGCTGCGCGCGACGCCGCAGTATCTGTATGCGGTTGCCGCGGGCGGCGATGTTCTGACACCGGTGGAGAACACCTCGGTCCGCGTAGACTTCGACGAGCCGCCCGCGATCTTCGCCGTGCTGGATGGGACCGCACACGTGGAGCGGCAAGTCTCGCCGAACGTCGATGCAGCGAATGCGGGTTTCCAGGCGGACGTGCGCGCCGGTGAGAGCCTTCGCGGCGACTCGACCGACGCTACACGTTACTTTCTGAACGCCGGGATTGCCGGAGACACGTGGGACCAGTGGAACGAGGACCTGGATCAGACCGAGGCGGCTGCTGCCACGGGCAGCACCGCCGTGCGCGACAACTACGAGGGCGCGCAGGGCTATGGCTGGTCCGACCTGGACGCCGACGGCACCTGGTACAACGTGCCCGACCAGGGCCCGGTTTGGCAGCCGCAGATTGCGGCTGATGATTTGAGCTTCGACCCTTATGGAGATGGCGAATGGGTCGCGTATCCCGGCGCAGGCTATCTCTGGGCGTCCGCGTATCCGTGGGGATGGACGCCGTACCGCTGTGGCACGTGGTCGTTTTTCGGCGGCTTCGGGTGGGGTTGGATGCCGGGCGCGGGATGCGGAGGATTGGGCTGGGGATTTTATGGTGGTGGCCAGTTCGTGAATATTGGAGCGGCGCCAGTCGGCTACAGACCGATTCGTGTTCCCGTGACCGGACCGCATCCGGTGCATCCCGTTCTGCCGGTACACAGCTATGTGGCCGCGAGCCCATCGCAGCCTGTTCAATATGGTCAGCGCCAGATCGCCGGAAAGACGGCTGTGGCAATTAAACCGGCTGGCAACAGCGTTAACTCCGGCACGGCCGGCAGTTCGTCCTTGCGCCGCGACTTTCCTGTAGACGCCAAGTCTCACGCACCGGTTCTCGGACTTGCCAGCACCGGGCCAACAGTAGTCCATACGACCCAGGGATTACGCCCGGCTGGAGAGCAGCCGACGATGCAAACTCCGTCGACGGGGGTGTATCCGGTGACTGAGGCGCGACCCTCCACCGAGACTCCTGCTAACAGCGGACAATCCCGCCCGGAGCCGGCGCGTTCTCAGCCGTCTTCGGCGCCGGCGCAAAGGCCAACCCAGCAGACTGCGCCCGCGCCGCGCTACAACCCGCCGCCTCCGCCGCCAGCCCCGCATCCGACGTATTCTCCGCCGCCGGCGTCGCGGCCATCGTACTCGCCACCACCGTCTCCGCCGCCAGCCTCGCATCCGTCATACTCTCCGCCTCCTGCTCCGGCGAGTTCGTCTCCGCACAAGTAGGCCCGGCGGCAGGCTGGCTCAGGGTCTATTGGCGAGGGTGAGCCCGCGGTAGAGATGCGCCATCGGTTCAAGGGCGACCGTTTCCGCGCGTGCCTGCGGGGGAACCTCCGCCGGCCACACCGCCTGCAACGTTTGCGGCGAGTGGCCCGCAGCGCGCAGATTGTTTGCCAACGTCTTCCTTTTTTGCGCGAAGCAGGTCTTGAGAAATGCGTCGAAGCCGGCGGCATCTACACCCAGAGCGTCGAAGCGCGGCGCGAACTCCAGCCTCAGCACTGTTGAGTAGACCTCAGGCGGTGGCGAAAACGCCGCCGGCGGAAGAGTGAACAGCGTCTCGACGCGCGCGTTCATCTGTACCGTGGCCGAGAGCAGCCCGTAGTCGCGCCCGCCAGGGACGGCAGCCACGCGGTCGGCCACCTCGCGCTGCATCATGAGCACTGCGCGAGCGAAGGCGCCGCGTGCGCCAGCGGCAAAGAGCTTCAGCAATATCTGCGAGGTTATGTAGTAGGGCAGATTGCCGACCACATCGGCGATTTCCCCTGGCGGCACCAGCGCTGCGAGGTCCACTTTCAGCACATCGGCCTCGAGGATCTCCACCTGCGGCTGGGAACGGAATTGAAAGCGCAGTTCGGCGGAGAGGGCGCGGTCGACCTCGATCGCAATGAGGCGGCGGCAACGGGCGGCAAGGATCGATGTGATGGCGCCGTGGCCGGGGCCGATCTCGATCACGGTGCGGTCGCCGACGGGCCCGAGCGCGTCCACGATGGCGTGACGCGCGGCGTCGTCAACCAGAAAGTTCTGGCCGAGCTTGGGTGCGCGCTTCAGAAATTGACCTTCATGGCGGGGCTCGCCTGAACCATAAAACAATTGATAGCAGAGTACCCCCGGAACAGTTCGGGAGTTGGAAGCGGGCAAGCAGGGAGCGTGAGCCTCCGCTTAACGGAACGGCTTACGTCAGGTATCGAACATAAGCGTATCCTTCCTGCATGGAGTTCCCTGCGCACAAGCCGGTGATCCTCCCAGTTGCGCGATCTCCAGCGGGTCCCTTCAGGAATGCTCTGTTGAAGACGCTGGATGCGAATATGGTTGCGCGGCTCCATCTGCGTCCTGTCAGCTTCGAACTGGGGCACGAGTTGGAGTTTCCCGGCAGCATCATAGGCCACCTCTACTTTATCGAAGAGGGAATGGCGTCCATGACCACCACGTTCAGGAACGGATCGCAGGTGGAGGTTGGAATCTTCGGCTACAAGTCGGTAATCGGCGTGTCCGCACTGATGGGATCGAAGCGCAGCCTGAACCGGGTCTACACGCAGATTGCAGGGCGCGGTTATGCCTCACCGGTGGAGGCGGCGAGGAAAGAGTTTGCTCTAGGCGGGACATTTCAGAGGCTGCGCTGGGGTACGTTCAGGCACAACTGGTGCAGGTGATCCAACTAGCCGGCTGCAATGCGACCCATAGCTTCGAACAAAGGCTGGCGCGCTGGCTGCTGATCTGTGCCGACCGGGCCCAGTGCAACAAATTCAGGATGTCGCACGAATTCCTCTCCAGCATGTTGGGCAGCACCCGCTCCACCATGTCCCTGGCCGCGGCAGACCTTAAGCACCAGGGCCTGATTGACTACACGCGCGGATTAATCCACATCCTCGACGCGAAGGGGCTGGAGAAGAAGGCCTGCGAGTGCTACCGCGTCGTCGAGGAGTACCTGGACAACTACACCCAGTTCGACAGCGGAGCGTCGGCCTAGGCGCGGCAGTCCAGCGAGGCCACGGCAGGCACACATGATAGGCTTCTCTCTGCATGAATAAGCCACCCTTTGACCTTGCTGCCTCGGCCCAGGCCGAGATGATCAAGAACGGATTTCATCCGGATTTTCCAGCGGGCAGCGATGCCCAGATTGCTGCGATTCGCGCTGCGGTGGGTGCGGCGGCCAAACCTGATGCGAAGGTCCGCGATCTGCGCGGGCCGTGGTGGTCGTCGATCGACAACGATACCTCGAAGGACCTCGACCAGATCGAGATGGCCGAACGCGTGGACGGCGGCATTCGTGTGCGTGTGGCGATTGCAAATGTTGCCGCGGCGATCGCTAAGGGTTCTCCGCTCGATCTTCATGCGGCACAGCAGACCCAGACCGTGTACACGGCGGTGCGTATCTTTCCGATGCTGCCGACTGACCTTTCGACCGATCTGACATCGCTGAATCAGGACGTGGACCGCGCTGCGCTGGTGACGGAGTACGTGGTGGATGCGCAGGGGAATCTGACGGGACAAACCATCTACCGGGCACAGGTGCGGAATAGAGCGCAACTGGCGTACAGCAAGGTGGGGCCCTGGCTGGAGGGCACCGGGCCGGCGGATGCGAAGGTTGCGGCGTCGGCTGAGTTGCAGGCGCAGTTGCACTTGCAGTATGAGGCCGCGCGGGCGATGCACGCGCGCCGGGCGGCGGACGGTGCGCTGGAGTTCTGCAAGGGCGAGGCGGACCCGGTGGTGATTGATGGCAAGGTGCGGGCGATCCATGAGGTGGAGCAAAACTGCGCTACCGACCTGATTGAGGAGTTCATGATCGGCGCCAACAAGTCGGTGGCGGAGACGCTGCGGGCGGCGGGTCGGTCGTGCATTCGGCGGGTGGTGCGGGTGCCCGAGCGGTGGGACCGGATTGTGGCGCTGGCCGCACAGCACGGGACGAAACTGCCGGCCACGCCGGACTCGAAGGCCTTGAACGATTTCCTGACCAGGCTGAGGAAGGCGGATTCGGTGCACTATCCTGACCTGGCGCTGGCGGTGATCAAGTTGATGGGACCGGGAGAGTATGTGGTGATCACGGCAAACGATCCGGACCCGCTGGGGCACTTTGGGCTGGCGGCGAAGGACTATTTGCACTCGACGGCTCCGAACCGACGCTATGCGGACCTGGTGTCGGAGCGGATAGTTGCCGCAATGCTGGATGGCGTGGCGCCTCCCTATAGCGACGCGGAGTTGGGAGTGATCGCGCAGCAGTGTAATTTGCAGGAGAAGGCCGCCAATAAGGTCGAACGCACCATGCAGAAGCGGGAGGCGGCGGTTGCGCTGGCGGGCAGCGTCGGCAAGACATTCCATGGAGTGGTAACAGGAGCGGACCAGAAAGGGACGTATGTGCGGGTGCTCGATCCACCGGTGGAGGGGCGGATTATCCGTGGCGAGCAGGGGTTGGACGTGGGGGATACGGTAAACGTCCAACTGGTGGATACGAATCCGCAGATGGCCTATATCGATTTCGCGCGAGCTTAGGCGAGAGGCTTAACACCGATTTACACCGATTGAACCGATCGGAGTGAGCAGTGAGAAGCCCGCGCGCTATGGAGCAGGGGTTGGGGCGGCAGGGAGGCCGCTGACGTTGGTGGAGTCGGTGACCTTGACGGTGCTGTTGTCTGTGGTGGTGAGTTTGATATCGGAGAAGGTCCAGTCCTTGGCGTCGGCGATGCTGCCGGCGCTGGCAGCCTGGATGTCGAGGTGGTCGAACTTGAAGTTCGTCAGCGGGGCATCCGGGTAGGCTTCGACGATAAAGGCACGGCGAGCACCGGTGGCTTTGATATTCCAGATATGCACGTCGGAGAAGTGGGGGCGGCCCTCAGCGTCGGAGACTGGTGTTGTAAGCGGGACCCAGTACGGCGGCGCATTCTTTATGTCCATGCCGGCGGGAAGGGTGGCGTAGCTGTAGCTGGGGTTCCAGTTCATGGTCATGCTGATGGGCGTGGCCACTCCGTTGAGGGTGAGGTCATGGATGCGGATGTCGGTGGCAGTGCCGCCGCGGGTGTGTGCGGATTTGAAGAGCACGCCATTGGGCACGCCGGATTCCGCGGTAATGTTCCAGACCTCGATGTTGTGGAAGCCGCCTGAGGTCTCACTGCCGATGGTAACGGTGGCTGCGCCGCGATGGATGATGGAGTCGTGGATTTTGATGTTGGTGGTAGGGCGGTTGACGCGGAGACCGTCGGAGTCGCGGCCGGATTTGAGGCAGAGCGCGTCGTCATTGACGTCAATGTCGGCGTGGGAAACGTCGATATCGTGGGAGGAGTCGATGTCGATGCCGTCCGTAGATGGGCCGCGGCCGCCTTCATTGTTGCGAATGATGAGTCCGTCGATGGTGACGTCGTGCGAGTAGAGGACCTGGACGGTCCAGAAGCCGGAGCGTTTGAGCGTGAGGCCGCCGCCATAATGGACGTTATAGGAATTCTGGATAAGGGAGAGCCGAACGCGCTTGGCGTCGTAGTCCGAGGCCCAGCGGAGACCTTTCGGGGTGTAGTCCGCGCGCAGATCGTTGTACACCTTCCACCAGACGGCGCCGTTCTCGTCGATAGTGCCCTTGCCGGTGAGAGTGACGTCATGGGCGTCGCGGATGTTGATCATGGCGGACGGCCAGGTCATCTCGATGCCGGCGATGCGGGTGGGCAACTCGGGGAAGTCCTTGATGTCCTGCGAGCCGGTGAGGGTGACGCCTTCGGGGACCTCAACGGTGACCCCGGACTTGAGAAAGAGGGCGCCCGTCAGATAAGTTCCGGGCTTGAAGGTGACCATGCCGCCCTTCGGGGCTGCGGCGTCGATGGCCTTCTGAATGGCCGCGGTGTCGAGGGCGGCGCCGTCACCCTTGGCGCCATAGTCGTTAACGAGCACGGTTTTGGGCGCAGCCATGGCGGAGGATGCGATTGCGATCGCACCCGCAAAGATCGCGGCGCGGAGCTTCATGCTGCCGCAGTTCATTTGGTCTCCGTTACTAGGCGCACGTCGCCCAGAAGGCCGGAGGAGATGGGCATCACCTGGTTGAGGTCCTGCATCTGGAAGCGGTCTCCATACTTGGCGATGAGTGGGCCATAGTCGTGCGGCGGAAGTGCGGACCATGCGTTGAGCGCGGTGTTGAACACATGGATCTCGAAGTGGTTCATGCCCACCTTGAGGAATTTGGTGACGTCCAGGCGGTAGGGCGG
Organism: Acidobacteriaceae bacterium; assembly: GCA_049509035.1. Lineage (GTDB taxonomy): Bacteria > Acidobacteriota > Terriglobia > Terriglobales > Acidobacteriaceae > Edaphobacter. Next base: position 141,267 of record JBELAH010000007.1, on the reverse strand, counting down.
ATGCCACAACGCACCGGCAGGCTGGCCGTTGATGACCACCAGCGCCGCTTCGCGAATGGGAGGGTCGTAGTAGGCATGCATGCCGGGGCCGGTGCGGGTGACCAGCGGGTTCGGCAGGCCGTCGGGGCCGAGGGCCCCCGGGACCGGTCCGCGTTCAGGCGGAGAGTTCGGCGCGCCGGGCAGAGGCTTGCCTCCAGCGACCTCGAGGTAGACGGAATTGGTCCTGTCCGCGGAAGAAAGGTTGAGGTCGCGCGAATAGATGCCTTCGCCTGAGTAGTGGAGGGTGGACGGATCGGCGATCCAGTCGGTGAGGACAGGTTCGTCCTTTGATTTGTTGATGCCGGGGAAGGTGAGCTTCCATGCCGTGCTGATGTCCAGAACAGCAGGGCGGCCTGCGGGTGCGGGCTTAGCTGCAGGCTGGGAGTCGCTGAAAACGAAGACACGCGACTCGTAGGGCGCCAGGTGGATTGGGAACGACTCCGCCGAGGCTGGAGCGGCGCTGGTAGAGTCGGGGTCCCATACCTCTCCGAACTTGTGCGCGGTGGCGAAGGAGGCGGTCGTGTCGAGAGGCTGGTTGCTGGTGTTGGTGACGAAGTAGATGTCTGCAGATGCGAGTTTGCGGCGGATAAAGCCGAGTTGGGTCCGGGCCACGGTATCGTCAGCCGGAAGCCGGAAGTCGGGTTTGGCGGCCTGATTCAAGGCAGCGGCCAGCGCGGCTTCGTTGGGCACCAGCGTGGACTTAGCCGGGTCGAAGAGTCGCTTCGAAAAACTGGTGAGCTCGGGAAGCGTCTTGCCTTCGGGATCGATCGAAGGCGCGCGGCCCACGGCGATTACCTTTCCCCCGGCTGCGGCAAAGGCTGCGATCTTCCTCAGCGTTTCCATGGGGATGCGGTCGGTTGGCGGGACGATCAGAATCTGGTGGGTGCCGAGCCCCACTTTGTTGATCGCGTCGGCGTCGATGAAGTCGGCGTTATAGCCGGCGGAGAGGATGGGCGACATCAGGGGCGTGATGTGTGGCCCCATGGCGCCGGTGACGGTGGTCTGGGTGGGGCGGAAGCCGGCCCAAACGTCGTCGGTGGGCAACAGGATGACAACCTGGTTGGCCGACTGACCCTGGCGCAGGAGGTAGCTCATGCGGCCGATGTAGGCGGTGACGGCAGGCATCACTGGATGCCACGGATTGTGGTTGTTGAAGGAGGCGGCAGCGTAGAGCGACCAGCCGGGTTCGGGGACCTCCTCGTCGGGCGGCGAGTAGGGCCAGCCGTGGCAGACGATCTGGTTCTCACCCATGACGAAATCGATGTCGGCCTCGGTCTTCATGTCGAGCGGAGTGGCGCGGAATACGGGCGAGTGCAGCCAGGTAAAGGTCTCGCCGGAACTGACATCGCGGCCGTAGACATGGTTGGCGGAGGTAGCCCAGCGCAGCGTGGAGAAGGCGCGCCACTGCGGGCCTTCCCCTTCGGCGAGCTGAGGGATGACCTGACTAGAGAAGCTAACTGCTGGTTCACCATAAGTTTGCGAGCGAAACTTCGTGTGATGGGCGGTGGCCCAGTCGGCCATCTGCTTTAGGTAGTTCTCGTCGATCAACTCGGTCAGCGTCTTACCGTAGTCGTGGCGAATGGTGTCGGCTCCCGGTGTGCCTCCGGCAACCAGTTCGGGCAGGTGGGGAATCAGGTCGTAGCCGCGGCGTTTCTTGAACTCCTCAGGCAGCTTCGGGGTCCAGTCGGAGCCGTAGGCCTCCAGCGAGTCGGAGAAGATGGCGTAGGGCGGGGTGGCTCCAAAGGCCCTGATCAGCGGCTCGCCAACCTTTTCGATGTGTTTCGCGACGGCCTCGTGGGAGAACGAATCGAGGACGTAGCCGTCAGCGTCGACAGCAGCGCGCTTGACTTGCTGCCGGGTGTGACTCTGAACGAAGAAGACCGCGACGCGAGGCTTGTCAGAGGGCGCGAAGGTTGCGGAGGTTCCGGTGACGGTAATGGGCTTGGCAGTCGCGGCGTTGTAGGACGGCGGGCGCGGGCCGCCGCCTCGTCCACCGCGGCCGGGAGCGGCTGCGAGTGGGGCTGCCGTAGCGGGATCGGCGATGACGGCTGAGATGACGTGGTCGCCTTCGCTATAAACGAGGCCTCTGGGATTGGCTGCGGGCGTCGCACCGCCGGGAATCTCGGCCGTGGTGGCGTTGGCCGGGACCGGAACCTCGAAGGTGTGCAGGGCGGTGGAAGCTTCTTCCAGCGTGATATGCGGGCCGCCATAGGGCCAGCCGGAGCAGAGCGTAACGTCGATGCGCAGGCCGAGCTTGCGGCCTTCCTCCTGCGCGTAGGTTACGTCGTCCAGCATCTCAGGCGAGAGGAAGGGAAGGTTCTTGAGGTCCTTGGCCGGGTCGTCGAGAACCTCGGGATACTCGAAGGCCATCTCAGCGCCCTGGATGCCGTCGGCCTTCATCTGCTGCAGCTCGCGCAGGATCTCGGGCTTCACCACGGCCGCGCCAAACCACCACCAGCGGACCATGGGCCGGGCCTCATTCGGCGGATTGACGAAGTTCTTGCGCAGGGTTTCGACGGAGGTCACAGGCGCCTGTGCGGTGAGCGCGGGGACAAGCACGAACAGAAGCGCGGCAGCCATGCTGCATGCGGCGAAGGTGTGGAGCGTATTGAGGCGGGTTTGCAGAAGCGGATGCTGATTCATGAGATTCTCCGAGCTGGCGTTAGCTTTGTGGTGCGATGAGTCGATTCCTGAGCGGCGGGTATGTCTTTGGATACGACTGCCGCGAGTTGTGAGTTTCGGCGCTGCCCATTATTCCTGATTGCTGACGGTTTTGTCGCTGACGGGGCCATCGAGGATGGGGTGGTCGAGCCCCCGAACGGACTCTTGCAACTGCGGGAGAATGTCGAAAACGACGATCTCGTTGCTGCCGGTTTTGAGCCATGGGCCGGGAACGTAGAGTGTCTGTTGCGGGCCGACGTTCCAGAACCGGCCCAGGTTGTGGCCATTGATCCAAACCGCCCCTTTGCCGAGCATGTGAATATCGAGAAATGTATCGCCGGTGGTGGTTAAGGTGAAATTGGCGCGGAAGAAGCGGGGGAAAGAGAAGTTCTGCATCACCGCGAAGGGCAGAACGATGGGAACCTGGGATGGCCGGGTTTCCCCAGACTGCAAGTCGGCGGTCGCCGGAGGTGCAGCGGAGGGCGCGCAGGTGGGGATTGACCCACATGCGGTGCCATAGGCAAAGCCGCAAGGTACCTGCGATTCCTGAGAATTGGGTACACAGAACTGGGACTGAATATCCGCTAATGCGCTCGCCATCTGTTTGCCGAGAAGTTCCGGATCCGACATGGCCTTATAGGCGGCGGGCAGCTGGTCCATTGGAAGGGTGTAGACCTGCCAGTCGGAGAGCGGGCGACCGTCGAGCACTACGAGCTGGGTGATGCCCTTGGTCTCAGTCCGCATGGTGTGGTCGACGTTGACGCGGCCGTCGTTCGCGACCAGGATGTCGAGCCGGGCGGGACCCGTGGTTGAGATGGGGATCGGCGGCAGATTGCCGTCGGGTGCTGCATTGCGGCGATCGAGAATACCAGGACGTTCCTTGGTTCCGGCCAGCCTGCTGTTGACATAAACGGTGGCGAAGTCGTGGATGTCCTTGATGACGAGGTCGCCATGGACCGACTCCGGGAGTTGTGTGCGGTAAAGGATGTAGCCGAAGTTCTGGCCGAGAGCCTCCATCGGCGCAGGCAGAGCGCTGGCGATGGGCTTTGGCAACTGATCCCAGAGATTGGTCTCTTCGCGGTCAAGCTTAATAGCAGGGATGGTGATGGGCGGGGCAACGTCAGGCACGGGCGGCAGGCAGGATTCATTGCCGCAGCGGCTGAATTTGGCAAGTTCCTTGCGGTAGGCGAAATACTTCGGCGTGGGCCGGCCGGACTCGTCTAGCGGCGCGTCGTAGTCGTAGCTGGTGACATCGGGCTGGAACTTATCGTTGATGTAGCTGGACCCGGCCATGAAGCCAAAGCTGGTGCCGCCGTGGAACATGTAGATGTTGATCCCTGCGCCGCGGTTCAGGATGTAGTCGATGTCCTCAATCTGCGGCGCGACCGGGCGCGTCTCGTGCGGATGGCCCCAGTGATCGAACCAGCCGGGCCAGTATTCCGAGACGAAGAGCGCCTGGCCAGGACGCGCGGTGGCCAGGTTGTCCATGCCGCGCTGATGGTTGCCGATGCCGAAGTTGCTGGCCGCAAACAGCCCAGGGATGGAGCCTTCGGGAATGTGCCGCCAGTTGTCGGCGGTGTAGAGCAGGGAATCCGTGCCGTTGAAGCCAACTTTCCCGTAGATGTCGCGCAGTGCGGCTATGTACGCGTGGTCGTCGCCGAATTGGCCGTATTCGTTCTCGATCTGCGTCATCAGGATGGGCCCGCCGCGGCCGACCTGAAGCGGCAGCACCTCTTTCGCTAGGCGCGTGATCCAACGTTCCGCCGGAGCCATGAACGCCGGATCGGTCGTGCGAATCGCCTGCGCGGACTTCGGGTCGGCGAGCAGCCACGCTGGTAGGCCGCCCAGGTCCCACTCCGCGCACGCGTATGGGCCGGAGCGGAGGATGACGTAGAGACCCTCCTCTTGCGCAGCCTTGATGAAGGCGGCGAGGTCGTACTGGCCGGTGAAGTCGTAGTGGCCAGGCTGCGGCTCGTGGACGTTCCAGAAGACGTAAGTGGCAATGGTGTTCAGGCCCATGGCCTTGGCCATCTTCAGGCGGGCGTGCCAGTACTCGCGCGGGATGCGAGCGTAGTGGAGTTCGCCGGAGAGCACCTTGAAGGGCTTGCCGTCGAGGGTGAAGTGATCGCCCTGGGTGGCGAAGACGTGAGAAGGTTTCTTCGTCTGCGCGGGTGCGATCGTTGGAAAGGCAGCGAGGAGGACGGAACAGAGGATGAGTCGCTTCATGGGTGCGGCGCGCAGGCGTATCGAAGCCAAGTTAGTTCATTGGAGGGAATGTTTCAAGGCAGGAACCTGGGTCATGCGCTGTTGAGCAGGCCGGGGTGATTGTTGCGGACGTTGCCGACATCGGGATGAGCTTCGTGAGCTGCCATCTGGTCGGCCGGGTACGGACGCAGGAGCGCGAGCAGTTCCAGCGGAGCCGTCTGTTCTTGAGAGCTGCGCCGCAGCCAACGGTCGTAGTCCTGCGGGCGCAGAATGACGGGCATGCGGTCGTGGACGGTCGCCGTGAGTTCGTTGGGAGTGGTAGTGATGATGGAAAAGCTTTCCAGCGTCCCGCCAGCGGGATCCCTCCAGCGGTCCCACAGGCCGGCGAAGGCGAAGGGCTCGCCGCTGGCCAGGGTGAAGGCGTATGGCTGCTTCTCCGCGACGCCCTTCTTGTTTGCGGACTTCAGGGTTGGGTCTGGGCCGAAGAGCGTCGGTGTCGGCAGCACCTTCCACTCGTAGAAACCGTCGGCAGGGACGAGGCAGCGGCGGCGCTCGAATGGAGTGCGGAAGATGGAACTGGTGGTCAGCGACTCGGCCCGCGCGTTGATGGTTGAGTAGCTGAAACGTTTCAGGTCGGTTGCGAAGTAGGGCACCAGGCCCCAGCGCATCAGCGCGAGCTCACGCTCGCCGGTGTCGTGGCCAGAATCAACTGCAGGGCGAATTACGGGCTGAAACGTCGTGGGCGCGACGTTGTAATCCCACGGCGGAAGCACCAGATCGGCCAGGCCTTTGGAAACTTCGAAGGCTTCGGCGATGCGCTGTTTGTCGGAGCGGCGAAGATAGCGGCCACACATGGCTAGGTTCAAGGTACTAGGTTCGAGGTTCGCGGTGGGAGCGCCAGCGGGAGACCAGATCGTGGGCAGCTTCGGGCCACGTGGGAAATTGAAAGACAAAACCGGACTGAAGCAAGCGGGACGGGACAACGCGGCGGGACTTCAGGACGAGTTCGGATTCCGTGCGCATGAGAAAGGTGCCGATTTCCACCATCCACTCGGTCGTTGGCAGCCCGATTCGTGTACCCCAGGCTTCGCGCAGGATGCGCTGGAAGTCGCGGTTGGGGAGGGGATTGGGCGAGGCGAGGTTGACGGGGCCGTCGAGAAAGTCGCGGGCGATGAGGAACTCGATAGCGCCGATGTAATCAGCGTCGTGAATCCATGACACGTATTGGCACCCGGAGCCGACCGTGCCGCCAAGACCGCGGCGGACGAGCGAGAGGAATACGTCGAAGACGCCGCCGGCGTCAGGGCTGAAGGTCATGGCGGAGCGCAAAGCGACCTTGCGCGTGCGCGGGGTCGGGGTTTCGTCGAAGGCGGCCTCCCACGCCCGAGCCACGTCAATGGAGAAGTTCCAGGTGTCGGGGGCGCCCGGCTCATTGCCGCCCAAGATGCCGGTGAGTTCGTCGTTGGCGCGCTCCAGCTCGTGCCGGTAAATAGTAGCGGTGCTGGCGTTGAGCCAGACCGCAGGCGGGTGCGCGAGGGCCGCGATTACTTCTCCGAGAATGCGGGTGGAATCGACGCGGGAGTTGAGGATGGCGGCGCGGTTGGCGGGGTGGTAGCGACAGTTGACGGAGCGACCGGTAAGGTTGATGCAAACGTCGGAGCCTTCGAGAGTGTCGGCCCAGTCGCCTGCATGGATGCCATCCCACGCGAGCGTGCGCCACGGAGCAGGTTTGGGAGTGCGCGTGAGCACGGTGACTTCGTGGCCCTGAGCGTTGAAGTGCCGGGCGAGGATGTGGCCGACCTGGCCGCTTCCGCCCGGGATAACGATGCGCATGGGGGGAGTTTACACGGTAGGTAAAGGGAGGTATTGCCGCCACTCCTCCGTTGGCGATTCGGCGATTGTCTGAATTACCGCGTTGCGCTCGCGCAGCAGGCTCCGCATGTAGCGACGAAGGACGACGATCTCCGCTATGCGGCCAAGCAGCGGAATGGGTGCGGCGAAGCGGAACACATCGCGCATCTCGGTCTCGCCGGTGGGAAGCGTGCGGAAATAATGGTCGTGCTGCATGGAGCGGAACGCGCCGCGCAGCATTGTGTCCTGGAAATACGCTGGCGGATTGTAAGCCGTAATCTGCGAGGTCAGGCGCTGACGGATGAAGAAGTGGCGTGCGCGCCAGGTGACAGTATCACCCGGCGCGAGCAAGCCCGTTGTGGCGCCGGCCGGATCAGAGGCCAGGGCAACCGCTTGCTCGCCGAAGTGGGTGTTGCCGGCAACGTGGACCTCGACCGAGCGGGCCAGGTCGAAGCAGCGGGCGATGGGCGCGGCGATGAGCGTGATTTCGTCGAGGGTGATCATGCAGCTAGAAGGATAGAATGGCGGAACACTGTCCCCGAAGCTGGGTCGCGGCGGGAAAACCCCTTTTTGCACGGGAGGGAAGATGATTTGGCGGGTGTGTATGGCCGTCGTGCTGATGCAGGTGTGCTTCCGGGGGTCGGACGCGTGGGCGCAGCAAAGTGCGCCCGCCGCAGCGACGTCGCAAGGGGAGCGCAGGCAGTTGACCGAGGGGGCGAAGCCTCCCGTGCAAGGCAAGCTGGTGGGGAACTGGCAGGGGACGCTGCAGACCGGCCAGGGGGACGGCCTGCGGATTGTGGTGAAGATAGCGGACGACGATGGCAAATACCGCGGGGCGCTGTATTCGCTCGACCAGGGAGGTGAGCCGATTGCCCTGAGTTCGGTGTCGTTGCACGGAACCGACATGAACTTCATGAGCAAGATCATCGGGTTGACCTACAAGGGCACATTGAACCCGGATGGCAACACGATCTCCGGTAGCTCGACGCAAGGGAAGCAGACGCTCATTCTGAACCTGGCTCGGGTGAGCGAGGAGGACACGTGGGCGATTCCCGAGCCGGCCAAACCGATGCCCGGGAAGACCATCGATTTTGAGGGAAGGCACTTCACGATGGTCAATTACGACGTGAACGATCTGCTTTCTGACGCATATGGGCTGCACGCCAGGCAGATCGTCGGCGGACCGGCATGGTTTGACAGTGAACTTTACGACATCGATGGCGTGCCCGATGTCCCGGGCGAACCGAGTGACAAGCAAGCGGATATTATGCTCCAGAAGCTGCTGGCGGACCGTTTCGCGCTGAAGTTCCATCACGAGCAGCGCGAGCTCTCTGTCTTTGCGATCACAGTGGCCAAAGGCGGCCCGAAGATGACGCTGACAGCCGCACGGGCCGACGATCCCGACGATGACTTCTGGTTCGACAAGCTGGGCGACCTGACCGTGCGCAACATATCGATGGATGAATTTGCAAAGGAGATGCAGGGGAGTGTGACGGACCGGCCCGTCATCGACCGGACGGGTTTGAAGGACCGATACGACTTCAAACTTAGGTGGACGCCGGACGACTCGCAGTTTGCGCAGTTTCGCTCCGCGGGCGTGCAGCAGCGCAAGACGAGCAAACCAAGTAATCAACCGGCGCTGAACGATGCAATGCAACAGCAGATCGGGCTGCGGATCGAGCCAGTGAAGACGATGGTGGACGTAATCGTGGTTGACCATGTGGAGCATCCATCGCCGAACTAGCCGGGCTGGTTCTCGCGTATGCTGTTGCGAGGAATTGCGGGGGTGTGGGATGCGGGTTGGGTTGATGACGCGAGAGTATCCGCCGCAGGTGTACGGCGGCGCGGGCGTGCACGTGGAGTACCTGAGCCGCGAGCTGGCCAAGCTGATTGAGGTGGAGGTGCACTGCTGGGGGTCGCAGCGCGCGGACGAAGGCAATCTGCACGTAATCGGCGATGAGCCGCCGGCTGAGGTGACTGCAGGAACGCAGGAGAAGTTCAAGACCGCCGTGGATGCGCTGGCGCTGAACCTGTCGCAGATGAAGGAGCTTGGGCGGATCGACATCGTGCATACCCACACGTGGTATGTGTCGATGGCGGGGTTTTTGGCGAAGAAGCTGTACAAGATTCCGTTTGTGCTCACCACGCACTCTCTCGAACCGCTGCGGGCGTGGAAGGCGGAGCAGTTGGGCTCGGGTTATGCAATGAGCTCGTGGATGGAGCGGACGGCGATTCTGGATGCGGACGCGATCATCGCCGTGTCGCATGGGACCAAGGCGGACATCCTGCGCGCGTATCCCGAGGTCGACGAGTCGAAGGTGCACGTGATCTACAACGGCATCGATCTGCATGAGTACCAGAAGACCTCCGCGACTGACGCGCTGGTGAAGTATGGCGTGGACGTGAGCGCGCCGTACGTGTTGTTCGTTGGGCGGATTACGCGGCAGAAGGGCGTGGTTCATCTGGTCGATGCGGTGAAATATCTGCCGAAGGGGATGCAGGTGGTGCTGTGCGCGGGCGCTCCAGATACGCCGGAGATTGCGGCGGAGATGCGCGCTGGCGTTGAGGCGGCACGGGCCGCCGGCGGCAATATCGTGTGGATCGAGAAGATGGTGACCAAGCCGGAGGCAATCGAGCTGTATTCGAACTGCCGCGTCTTCTGCTGCCCGTCGGTGTATGAGCCGTTCGGGATCATCAACCTGGAAGCGATGGCGTGTGGCGCTCCAGTGGTGGCGAGTGCTACCGGCGGAATCCTGGAGGTCGTCGTCGACGGGGCGGCCGCAGGCAATAAGGAACCAACCGGCTATCTGGTGCCGTTCGAGCCGGATCCGGTAACGGGGTTCCCGGTCGACGGCGACCGGTTTGCGCGCGATCTCGCTCGGCGGATTGCCGAGTTGATGGCGAATCCCGTGCTCTGCGAAAAGTTTGGCCGCGCTGGACGCAAGCGCGTGGAAGAGACATTTGCTTGGGAGGCAATTGCGAAGCAGACGGTGGAGTTATATAGGACGCTGGTCAAGAAATAGATGGCCTACTTCAAGTTGGCCTGCGGAATTTGGGTTGCGTCTCCTTGCTGTTGCGGCGGGGTGTAGGGCAGGTGGAATTCGGCGGCAGTGTCGGGATGGGCGGGGTCGAAGTCGAGGACTGAAGGGTCGAGGAACTTGGCGATGGGGAGTTTGTCGGCTCGGATACCGTGGACGATGCAGCGAGCCAGTTCGTAGGCTCCGAAGTTGTTGAAGTGGGTGGTGTCGGCGATGTCGCGGTCGACGCCGGGATAGCTGCCGGCTTTGAACTTCATGAAGGCGTGGTTGGCGCCCTCGACGCCCATCGCTTCAAACATCACCTTCGACATGGCGTTGAGGTCGATGAGCGAGGTATCGGTGTCCTGGGCGATCTGGCGCGAGGCCTGCGGGTACCCGCCGAGGGTATCGGTGATGTGGCCGTCGGCATCGAAGGCGTCGCGGTTCTGGGCGGTGACGATGACCGGGATCGCTCCCTTGGCGCGAACCTGGGTAACGAAGTCGGTCATAATCTTGATGTAGCTCGGCATCCCGTTAGCGACTTTCTGGTCGTTGTGAGCGAACTGCACGAAGAAGTAATCGCCGGGCTGGATGAGGGAGATGATCTCGGCGAAGCGCTGCTCTCCCTGGAACGAGATGGCGGACTCGCCGGATTCGGCATGGTTGGCGACGACGACGCCAGGCAGGAAGAAGCGCGGAAGCTGCTGTCCCCACGAGGCCCAGGGATCGACGTCCTGATCGACCATGGTGGAGTCGCCGGCGAGGTAGATCGTGGGCTCGGCCTTGGCGCCGGTGAGCGGTTCGATGGTGAGCGAGTGGAATGCGGGGTTGACGCCGTTGAACTCAAGCGTGAGCTTTGCGTCCCAGTCGAGATTGCCGATTTCGCGCTGCTTTAGGCGGACGCGGCCCTGGGTTCCGTCGGGCTTGGTGAACTCGGGGATGCGGACGTTGACGTCGATGGTGCGGGTGACGGTCTTGCCCGCCGCGATGGGGAGGGTTTGGACGTAGAGGCGGCGAGCTTCCGCGCGGACGGTGATGACGGAGGTCTCCTTGCCGCCTAACTCCATGGCGACGCGATAGTTACCGGGCGGAACCGGGATGGAAAAGAAGAATGGCTTGTCCGTAGCCGAGCAGATGCCATTGGCGATAGTCGGAACGGTCTTCAGGTCCCAGCCTGCCGACTTGTCGGAGAACAAGGTCATGGGGGTCAGCGTCGTTGCACCCTTCCTGACCGGGCCGCAGATGTAGGTCACGGGGCCGGCGAGCGCGGGCGGAATGACGGTGGGGACGATAGGAGTGGTAGGCATGACCGGCGGGCGTGCGGCGCGCGGTGGCGCGGCAGGCAGTGCGGGTTGGTCTGTGGTCGGAGTCTGTGCGGCGGCGCTGAGGGTGAGAGCGAGGGCGAAGGCGGCGAGGCCGGGCAATGCGCGCATGGATGTGTCCTTGGGTTGAGAGGGATGCGATTGCGACCTGACAACCGTAACACTGGAAGGGATGTTTGATCCAGGGAAGCAGTGTTGCATGAAGACTACTTCGCGGCAGCGCAGGCGCAGGCGGTGAAGCTTTGATCGGAGTTGTGGTCCATGGAGCAGGCGTACTGCGGCCAGGCGAGGGTGAGGATGGGCGAGATGTCGCCCGGGAAGTAATTGCGAATGTAGGCCTGGCTAGCGGCAGATTTGGCGCCGGGATCGGCCTGGAAGCCGCTGATAAGGGCCGCGAGAGCCGCCGCGTCAAAGGTGGCCTGATGATAGACGGCGGAGTAGGTGTACTCGGGTGACCAGGTGGCGGCGACGCCAGTTAGGTTAGAGGCCATGATGACGGTGTAGTCAATCAGCGTTGCGCTGGACGGATCGACGGAAGCGAGCGTGAAGGTGGGGCGATTGCCGTTGACCGGGGTGATGGAAGCGGTGATCTTGAGAGGGATTGCAGGTTGAGGGGGAAGGTTAGGCGGGATGGTTCCCTTCAAGTCTTTGCCGATGTCTTCAGCACCCTGGAGGCTGAGCGGTGGTGACATGAGCAGGTGCATCTCATCGGAGTGGGTGTGGCCGAAAAGGGCAAGGCGGACGATGTCGGGATAGCTGGAGAGGATCTCGGCGAGGCCTTCAGAGCCGAGAAACATTTGTGGTTTGCCACCGGCGCATAGATTCGGAGCCCTGCGCGCGGTGGCGTAGAGATTGACTCCCGGTGGAATGTGACCGAGGACCCAGACCTGCTGGTGCTGCTGGTGGGCGGCGGCCAGCTGGGTCTGGAGCCAGGCGAGCTGGGCGGCGGCAGGAGCGGGATCGGGCCGGCCTGCGCAGGTTGCGTAACTGCTGGAGAGGAACACATCGTCAAGGACCAGAATGCGTGTGTGAGCTGTGCTGGTGAGCGGGACGGTGTAGTAGCCGCCGGCGGCGAAGTCGCGCAGTGCAGCATCGCGGTCTGTCTGAGAGAGATCGGCGGGTAAGGAGCTGGCGATGATCGGGGCGATGTTGGCGAGGAACTCGTCGCGAGTGGGGCTGAGTTGGTAGTCGGAGCAGCCGGTGTCGTCGTTGCCCAGCGAGATATAGATGGGAACGCCGGGAAGGGCTTCGCGCAGAGTTGAAACGATATAGCCGACGGTCTTTTCCGCGAAGACAAGGTAATCGGCGTGGGTTGCGCTGGGAAGCAGAACCTTGAACCTGCAGTCGAACTGATGGGCGAGCAGATCTCCGCTGAGGGTGGCGAATCGAACCCGCGAGGCGCGAGCGTGAATTGCGGCGAGACTGGACCGCCAGAGGAGGTTGGACGTGTCGTTGCCACGGCCACCGCAGGCAGTTTGCAGGGCGGCGAAGTCAGCAGGCTGGGTGGGGGCGTCGGGTTGGGCGAGGATCGCGGGCCAGTCGGAGGCGGGCGCGGCGTTGAGCTTTGCGACCTTGGCGGGGTCGTGGTAGGGATCGAGGTGAATGTCGGAGAGGAAGAGCGCTGGGATGGTGGCTGCTGACTGCGCCGGCTGACCTGCGGGTTGGGCGGCCAGCGGCGTGGGAGAGAGGAGTGCAAATAACAGGAAAAGAGTAAGTTGCGGATTCGCTATCCAAGACATTTCATTTCTCCGCCAAAAGCGCCTCATACTTTTCTATCTGACTGAGGGTGAAGGAGTTCATGTCCACACCAGACTGCCAGGCGCGATACCACTCGACGAGCCACTGGAGTGCGGTTTCCAGGCGGAGGCGGGGCTTCCAGTTGAGGTCGACGTGGGCCTTGCTCGCGTCGAGTTTGAGGTAGCCAGCTTCGTGGACATGGTCCTGCTCGTCGAGGAACCAGGAGGCGCCGTCGCCCCAGAATTTGGTCATTTTTTCGACAATCCAGCCGACGGGCTTGGCGTCGTCATCGAACGGGCCGAAGTTATAGGCGGTGGCGTAGGGAGCAGGGTTCGCGGAGAGCAGGTGCTCGGCGAGGGCGATGTAGCCGGCGAGGGGCTCGAGGACGTGCTGCCACGGGCGAATGGCGAAGGGGTGGCGGATGGGGACGGGCTCGCCTGCGAGGAAGCCGCGGACGAGGTCGGGGATGAGGCGGTCCTGGGACCAGTCGCCGCCGCCGATGACGTTGCCGGCACGGGCAGTGGCGAGGGCGACATGGTGCTCGGCGAGGTGGGCGACCGGGAAGTAGGACTGGCGATAGGCGGCGGCGACGATCTCGGCGCAGGCCTTGGAACTGGAGTAGGGGTCGTAGCCGCCGAGGGGATCGGTTTCGACGTAGGGGCGGAGGGTTTCCTGGTTCTCGTAGACCTTGTCGGTGGTGACGGAGACGACGGCGCGGACGGAGGGAGTGCGACGGATGGCGTCGAGGACGCGGGCAGTGCCGATGACGTTGGTCTCGTAGGTGCCGATGGGGTCCAAGTAGGAGGCGCGGACCAGGGGCTGGGCGGCGAGGTGGAAGACGACTTCGGGGGCAAAGTCGTGGAGAGCGGGTTCGAGCGCGGCGGGGTTGCGGATGTCGCCGCGAAGGTCTTCAACAACGGAGCCGATGCGTGCGGCGGTGAAGAGATTGGGATCAGTGCTGGGGTCGAGCGCGTAGCCACGGACGATGGCGCCTTTGGAGGAGAGCCAGAGGGCGAGCCAGCCGCCTTTGAAGCCGGTGTGGCCGGTGAGGAAGACTTTGCGGCCTTGCCACGAGAATGCGGACCTGTCGGACATGTGGACAAGGATAAATGCTTAACACCGATTCGCAGCGACAGGCGCCGATCTAAAGACAACCACGAATTCACACAGATAAACCCGGATAAGTACGATAGGGAATGCGGGAGGGCTGATTATGCGAAGATTCCTTGCGGTAATGGCCATTGCATGTTCGCTCTGTGCGGTTGCGCAAACGCCGCAAGTGGCGCGGCCAAAGTTTGATGCGTTCGAAGTGGCGACGGTGAAGCCGGTGGATGCGGACGCGAAGTCGGGGCGAATGTTCCGGATGGATGGGACTCATCGCTGGGTGGCCACGAACTTCACGCTGCAGGCGCTGATTGCGTTGGGATACGACATGAATCCGCGAACGATTTCAGGAGGGCCGGAGTGGATCGATTCGCAGCATTTCAACATCGAGGCGGTGACTCCGGGGGACGTTACCCCGACAAGGCTGGAGCAGATGCAGATGCTGCGGGCGCTGCTGCTGGAGCGATTTGCGCTGAAGTTCCATCGGCAGGATAAGGAGATGGCGATCTACGCGCTGAGCGTGGCCAAGGGCGGGCCGAAGTTGAAGGCTGCGGCGAAGCCGGACGACCCACCTCAGATCTATGGTGTGGTTTATCCGGATCGGATCGAAGTCCCGGCGCGCAGCGTGACGATGGATGACTTCGTCGCGATGCTGCAGCGGGCGACGCTGGACAAGCCTACGCTGAATCGAACGGGGCTGGCGGGGAAGTTCGACTTCGACCTGAAGTTCGCGCAGGATACGTCGCAATATGGCGGGCAGGTAGGGGCTGCTCCGGAGGAAACGCAGAGTCCGCCGCTGTTTACCGCGGTGCAGGAGCAGTTGGGGCTGAAGTTGGAGGCGACAAGGGGGACGGTGTCGACGATTGTGGTAGAAGCGGCGGTGAGGCCGCAGGTGGATTGAGGTAAAAGGCCTAACACCGATAACGCCGACGGTACCGATTTCAAAAGGACGAAAAAGACAATACAGGGGTCCTTCGCTGCGCTTCAGGATGACGGTATCAAACATAGTTGGACGGCTTCACAAGGATAGCTACCAGGTTTTCCAGGGGGCTTTGCCGGAGGCCCAGAGGTCTTCGAGTTGCTGTTTGTCGCGGAGGGTGTCCATGGCTTGCCAGAAGCCATGGTGCGGGTAGGCCTGGACTTCGCCTTTCGCGACCAGTGCTTCGATGGGCTGGCGCTCGAACATCCAGCGATCGTCTTTGACCTCGTCGATGACTTTGGGCGAGAGCACGAAGAAGCCGCCGTTGATCCAGCCACCTTCGTCCCTGGGCTTTTCCTGGAAGGCATAGACGCTGTTGTTCTTGACGCCGAGAGCGCCGAAGCGGGCGACGGGCTGGACGCTGGTGAGGGTGACGAGTTTGCCGTGGGCCTTGTGGAAGGCGATGGTGGCCTGGATGTCGACATCGGCGACGCCGTCGCCGTAGGTCATCAGGAAGGGGTCGTCGGACGCGGGGTCGAGATACTTGGCGATGCGGCGAAGGCGGCCGCCGGTGCCGGAGTCGTCGCCGGTGTCGACCAGGGTGACGCTCCAGGGCTCGGTGACGGAGTCGTGCACGGTCATCTTGTTGTGCGTCATGTCGAAGGTGACGTCGGAGGTGTGGAGGAAGTAGTTGGCAAAGTACTCCTTGATGATGTAGCCCTTGTAGCCGAGGCAGATGATGAAGTCGTTGATGCCTTGTTGCGAGTAGAGCTTGAGGATGTGCCAGAGGATGGGACGTCCGCCAATCTCGACCATGGGCTTGGGACGGACCGTGGTTTCTTCGCTGAGGCGCGTGCCGAGACCGCCGGCTAGGATGACCGCTTTCATGGTGCTCCTTCGCGGCAGATGGGTAGGGGTTGGACAGCGACCGGCCAGCCATCTCCACGTATGAGTATGACATGCGAACCGATGGGGGAAGCTGAGGGAGTGCCTTTGTGTATTCTTGGAAGTGGCCGAGAAGTGATGCTGCAGGACGGTGTGTGTGGAGCGTGTTGGAAGAGGGCATAGATGATGGTGAAGCTTTCCGACTACGTGTTTGGCCGGTTGAAGGAGTGGGGGGCGAAGCACATCTTCCTGGTGACCGGCGGCGGCGCGATGCACCTGAACGATTCAATTGGGACGTCGGGACTCCACTACATATGCACGCACCACGAGCAGGCAGCGGCGATGGCCGCTGAGGGTTACGCGCGGATTACGAATACACCCGGGCTGCTGAATGTGACGTCGGGGCCGGGCAGTATCAACGCGCTGAATGGGGTGTTCGGCGCGTGGACGGATTCGATTCCGATGCTGATTCTGTCGGGGCAGGTGAAACGCGAGACATGCATGCGGACGTATGGGATTACCAACCTGCGGCAGTTGGGCGACCAGGAGGTCGACATCATCCGCATGGTGCAGGGGATTACAAAATATTCGGTGTGGATCGACGATCCGGAGACGATTGCGTACCACCTGGAGCGGGCGTGGTACCTGGCGCAACATGGGCGGCCGGGGCCGTGCTGGCTGGATATTCCGGTGGACGTGCAGTCGGCGCAGATCGATCCGGAGAAGCTGAGGCACTACGACGAGAGCGAGGACGCGCTGGTTTGGGATAAGGCCCGCGTAGAGGCGGACGTGGCCGATGTGCTGGCGCGGATCAAGGCAGCGGAGCGGCCGGTGATGTTTGCGGGGACAGGCGTGCGGCTGGCGGGGGCTCTGGCGGAGTTCGATGTGGTGATCCGCAAGCTGCGAATCCCGGTGGTGACGGCGTGGACGCACGATCTGATTGCGTCCGATGACGAACTGTTTTGTGGGCGGCCGGGAACGATCGGCGAGCGGGCGGGGAACTTTACGGTGCAGAATTCCGACGTGCTGTTGGTGCTGGGATCGCGGTTGAACATTCGGCAGACCAGTTACAACTGGGCGTCGTTTGCGCGGTTCGCGACCAAGATCCAGGTGGATGTGGACGCGGCGGAGTTCACCAAGCCGCTGCACCATCCGGATGTGGCGATCCATTGCGATGTGAAGGTGTTCTTGCAGGAGATGCTGCGGCAGCTCAGCGTGGAGCCTTGTCCGTGCAAGGACCATGCGGCGTGGCTGGTGCGGGCGCGCGAGTGGAAGACGAAGTATCCGGTGGTGCAGGAGCGGCAGAAGGGTGACGGGCCGCCGCTGAATCCGTACTACTTCATCGACCGGCTGTTTGCGATTCTGGATGAGGACGACGCGGTGGTGTGCGGAAACGCGACGGCGTGCATTGTGCCGTACCAGGCGGGCAAACTGAAGAAGGGCATGCGTCTGATCTCGAACTCGGGGTCGGCGTCGATGGGGTACGACCTGCCGGCGTCGATTGGCGTGGCCGTTGCGAAGGGTGGGCGGGTGATCTGCCTGGCCGGCGATGGCAGCCTGCAGATGAATATTCAAGAGTTGCAGACGGTGGTGACGCACAATCTGCCCGTGAAGATTTTTGTGTTGAATAATGGCGGGTATCTGTCGATTAGGCAGACGCAGAATGGATTCTTCAACGGACGGCTGATCGGGACGGGCGCGACCAGCGGGATCACGTTCCCGGACATGCTGAAGGTGGGCGCGGCATACGGGATTCCGTCGTTCCCGGTGGACAAGATCGGTGACCTGGAGATGGCGAAGGTGGAGCTGGCGAAGCCGGGGCCGAGCCTGTTCGTTGTGCAGTTCGACGTGGCGCAGGAGTTTGAGCCGAGGCTGCGGTCGAGGATTATGCCGGACGGAAAGATTCAGACGCCGAATCTTGAGGACATGTACCCGTTCCTTTCGCCGGAGGAATTGGCTGAGAATATGTTGGTCTCGGACAAGAAGTGATGGCGATCGATAAGCTGCCGGGAGCGCTGGTATTCGACCTGGACGGGACGCTGTTGGATTCGCTGCCGGGGATTCGGTTTTCGGTGGAGGCGGCATTCCGGGCCTGCGGGTTGGCGGTGGGCAATGTGGATCTAAAATCGCTGATCGGGCCGCCCATCCGGACGATTCTGGCGCGCATGGCGGCCAAGCGGCCGACCGATGAGGAGCTTGATCACCTGGAACGGTCGTTTCGTTGGAGTTACGACAGCGAGGGTTGGCGGAAAACTCCGCACTATGACGGCGCGGCGGAGGCGTTGCGGAGATTGCAGGCGGAGGGCAGGCGGCTGTTTGTGGTGTCCAACAAGCCGCGGCATATCTCGATGAAGATCCTGGAGGCCGAGGGCACAGCGGGCTTGTTTGCCGAGATTGTGACCAAAGACTCGCGCACGCCGATGTACCAAGACAAGCAAGAGATGATGCGGTATCTGCTGCAAAAGTGGGAGATAGCCCCGGAGGAGTGCCTGATGATCGGGGATACAATGGAAGACGCTGAAGCCGCAGCCAGGACTGGAATGCGGTTCGGTTTAGTGACCCATGGGTACGGCACAGTGCCGGAAGGCTCGAACGTTCCGGTAACATTCCGGATCGATCGCTTTGCGGAGCTGGTCTAAGGATTTGGCACAGGAGCAGCACTTTGATTGACAAGGATGTTTTCGAAGATCTCTTCGTTCTGGAGATGGCGAACAACCATCTGGGGAGCGTGGAGCGCGGCTTGAAGATTATCCAGGAGTTTGCGCAGATTGTGCGCTTCAACAATGTGCGGGCATCGATCAAGCTGCAGTTCCGGGATGTAGAGAACTTCATCCACAAGGACTTCCAAAGCCGTTCCGATCTTCGCTACGTGAAGAAGACGCTGGACACGCGGCTGACCGACGAGCAATACGCCACGCTGGTGAAGGCGATCCGGCAGGCGGGATGCATCGCGACGGCTACGCCGTTCGACGAGCGGTCGGTCGATCTGTGCGTCGAGCTGGGGCTGCCGATGCTGAAGGTTGCCAGCTCCGACATGAACGACTGGCTGCTGCTGGAGAAGATCGCCAAAACTAAAAAGCCAGTGGTGGTTTCGACCGGCGGATCGTCGTTGAAGGACATGGACGATATCGTGACGTTCTTCGCGAACCGGAATATTCCGCTGGCCATCAACCACTGTGTGTCGATTTATCCGGCGGAGGATTCGGAGCTGGAGATCAACCAGATTG
Source organism: Acidobacteriaceae bacterium (assembly GCA_049509035.1). Classification (GTDB taxonomy): domain Bacteria; phylum Acidobacteriota; class Terriglobia; order Terriglobales; family Acidobacteriaceae; genus Edaphobacter. The sequence continues at coordinate 122,300 of JBELAH010000007.1, read as the reverse complement.
ATTTTCTGAAGAACCGTTACCCGAATAACACCATTGGCTACTCGACGCACGAGTGTACCGACTGGACGAACTCGATGATGATCTCGTATGCCAAGGGTGCGCGGACCTGGGAGCGGCATATCGATATCGATTCGGACGGAGTGAAGGTTTCGCCGTATTGCAGCCTGCCCCATCAGATCGACGAGTGGTTTAAGGCATTTCACAAAGCGAAGGAGATGTGCGGTGCACCGGGGACGCAGAAGCGGATGCCTCCCAAGAAGGAAACGGAGTATCTAGACGCGCTGGTGCGCGGCGTTTACGCGAAGGAGGACCTTCCCGAAGGACACTCCTTGACCGATGAAGACGTGTATCTTGCGATACCGCTGCAGAAGGGCCAACTCTCCTGCCGCGAGCTGATGAGCGGCGAGATGCTGCTGAAGCCGGTGAAGAAGGACCAGGCGATCCGCATCGAGGACATCGACAGCCCCTACGCGCAGATACCGTCGCTGAAGAAGACGATCTACAACCGGGGTTTGGACGTAAGCAAGTAAGGCACCGCCCGCACTTAGCGCAGCCATACCATGCGCGGAGCTGGATTCGCACTCCATGAACAAACTGTGGCACGATCTTGAACTGATCCGGTCGGCGACGCAGGAGCTGTGGGAGGAGATGCGCGGGCAGCGTCTGTTCGTCACCGGCGGGACCGGTTTCTTCGGGTGCTGGCTGGTCGAAAGCTTCTGCCACGTGAATCGCGAGCTTGGACTGGGGGCGCGCGCGACCGTGTTGTCGCGCGACCCGGTGAAGTTTGCGGCTAAGTGTCCGCACCTGGCCGGCGATCCGGCGATCACGATGCTGCACGGGGACGTGCGGACTTTCGATTTTCCAGCGGGCGAGTTCCGCTATGTGATCCACGCGGCGACTGAGGCGAGCCTCAAGCAATCGCAGGAGCAGCCGCTGGAGATGCTCTCGACAATTCTGGCGGGAACGGAGCGGACGCTCGAGTTTGCGGCGCACTGTGGGGCGCGGAAATTGCTGCTGACGAGCTCGGGGGCGGTGTATGGCAGACAGCCGCCGGAGATGACCCATGTGCCGGAGACCTATGCGGGCGCGCCCGATCCGCTGGATGCGGCCAGCGTGTATGCGGAGGGGAAGCGGGCAAGCGAACTGATGTGCGCGCTGCATCAGAAGATTGCGACGGCGGCGGGTGTGGCGTTTGACGCGAAGATTGCGCGCTGCTGGGCGTTCTGCGGGCCGCACCTTCCGCTGGCCGCGCATTTTGCGATTGGAAACTTCATCGGGGACGTATTGGCGGGCCGGCCGATTTTCATTGGCGGGGATGGCACGCCGCGGCGGTCGTATCTTTACGCGGCGGACCTGGCAGTTTGGCTCTGGACCATCCTGTTTCGCGCGCCGGCGCTGGTCCCCATCAATGTAGGATCAGCGCACGATGTGAGCATCCGCGAACTGGCCGAGGTGGTTGCGGCAACGCTGGCGCCGTCGACGGAGATTCGGGTTGCGACGCAGGCGGTCCCGGGTGCGGCTCCGGCGAGGTATGTGCCGTCGGTCGCGAGGGCGGAAGAGTTGCTGGGATTGCGGGAGACTGTGGGGTTACAGGAGCAGATTCGGCGGACGGCCGCGTGGTGTGGGCACGCGGCGGCGCGTGATACGGTTTGAAGGATGGGGGAAGAGATGAAGCTGATCAGCATCGTGAGTCCCTGCTACAACGAGGAAGGCAACGTTGGCGTGCTGACGGACCGGGTGCGCGAACTGATGGCGGAGATGCCGCAGTACCGGTACGAACACATCGTTATCGACAATAACTCGACCGACGGAACGGTTGAAGAGCTGCGGAAGATTGCCGCGCACGACAATAACGTCAAGGTGATTGTGAACGCGCGCAACTTCGGGCACATCCGGTCGCCGCACCATGCGCTGCTGGAGGCCCAGGGAGACGCGGTGATTGTGCTGCTAAGCGATCTACAGGACCCGCCGGAGTTGATCAAGGACTTTATCCGCGAATGGGAGGCCGGCTGGCCGATCGTAGTGGCGATCAAGACCGCGAGCGATGAGAGCAAACTGATGTATGCGATCCGGTCAGCCTACTACAAGACCATTGCGAAGTTGACCGATGTGAAGGTGTTTGAACAATTCACTGGGTTCGGCCTGTATGACCGCAAGGTGATGGACATCCTGCGCAGAGATTTTCCGGACCCGAACCCATATTTTCGCGGGCAGATCGCGGAGATTGGACTGCCGGCGAAGCAGATCGAATATCACCAGAAACGACGCACCCGCGGCATTACCAAAAACAACTGGTACACGCTGTACGACATGGCGATGCTGGGTATCACCAATCTCTCCAAAATCCCTCTGCGCGCGGTGGTGTTCCTGGGGTTTGTGTGCGCGGCTTTGAGCATGTTGGTGGGCCTCTTCTATCTGGTGATGAAGCTGGCGTTCTGGAACCACTTCGAACTCGGCCTGGCTCCCACCATGATTGGACTGTTCTTTCTCGGTTCGGTGCAATTGATCTCGCTCGGCATTATCGGGGAGTATGTGGGGTCTATTCACAGCATTGTGCAGAACCGGCCACTGGTGACGGAAAAAGAGCGAATCAATTTCTAGCTATGGGTTGGCTGCCGGATGGCGGAGGCGTGAAGCGTGATTGTGAAGCTGAGCAAGCGGCTGGCGGAGATTCAGTCGGTCCGCTTTCTGGTGATCGGCGGGGGCAATACGCTGTTCGGCGTAGCCGATACATTTGTGGTGCTGAAGCTGCTCTTCATGTTGCAGCCGGGCCAGCCCAAGTTGATGGGCACGGTCGCCATGGCCTCGTCATCGATGATCAACATAGGCTTTTCTTTTCTGACCTACAAATGGTTCGTGTTTCGAACCAAGGGCAATTACCTGAAGGAGTATCTGCGCAGTCTTACGATTTATCTTCCTAGCCTGGCGTTGAACACGTTTCTGGTGGCCCCGCTGGCCCTGCTGTTGCACCGATGGACGGGGTACGATCGCGGTTCGGTCTACATGGCAATGGCGGCCATCCTTACGTTTACGATTGTGTTTAGTTTTTTTGGCCACAAACACGTTTCGTTCAGGCAGGATGGCGCGCCGGGTGCAGGTACGGTCGCGTGAACCAGGCTGGTCGAGTGCGCGGCCCGGCGCCGCGGGTGTGTATCCTTAAGAAGACATATGAGCGATAAGGCAGAAGAGCTTCGGCAGCGGATTCTTGAACTCACGGCGGAGTACCATGCGGCGAAGTTTCCGGCGGCGGAGTTCGTTCCGGGGACATCGACGGTGCCGGTGTCGGGCAAGGTGATTGGCGCGGAGGACATCTGTTCGGTAGTGGATTCGGCGCTGGACGCGTGGTTTACGACGGGGCGGTTTGCCCGGGAGTTCGAGCGCAGGCTGGCGAAGTTCGTAGGAGTGCGGTCGGTGAGCCTGGTGAACTCGGGGTCGAGCGCGAACCTGGTCGCGCTGAGCGCGCTGACTTCGCCGAAGCTGGGCGCGCGTGCGCTAAGGCCGGGGGATGAGGTTCTGACGGTTGCGGCGGGCTTCCCGACGACGGTGAACCCGATCTTCCAGAACCGCCTGGTTCCGGTGTTTGTGGATGTAACGCTGCCCACGTATGAGATCGATGTGGCCAAGCTGGAGGCCGCGTATAGCCCGAAGATGAAGGCAGTGATGATCGCGCACACGCTGGGCAATGTCTTTAACCTGGATGCGATTGGGGCCTTCTGCAGGAAGCACAACCTGTGGCTGGTGGAGGACTGCTGCGACGCGCTGGGATCGACGTACAAGGGGCGCAAGGTGGGGACGTTTGGCGATATCGCGACGGTGAGCTTCTATCCGGCGCACCACATCACCATGGGCGAGGGCGGGGCGGTGATGACGGACAAGCCCATCCTGCAGGTGCTGATCGATAGCTTCCGCGACTGGGGGCGTGACTGCTGGTGCGAGCCGGGCAAGGACAACACCTGCGGCAAACGGTTCGAGTGGCAACTGGGCACACTGCCGTGCGGATACGACCACAAGTACACCTACTCGCACATTGGCTACAACCTGAAGGCGACGGACATGCAGGCGGCCCTGGGCTTGTCGCAGATCGATAAGCTGGAGCGGTTTATTGCACGGCGCAAGGAGAATTTTGCGTATCTGCACGCAGCGCTGAAGCCGCTGGAGGAGTTTCTGGTACTGCCGCAGGCTACCGAGCATTCGGACCCGAGCTGGTTCGGTTTTCCGATTGGCGTGAGGACGGATGCGCCGTTTACGCGGGACCAACTGACGCATGCGCTCGAAGCTCAGAAAATTGGGACGCGGCTGCTGTTCGCGGGGAACCTGCTGCGGCAGCCGGCCTATGAAGGCTGGGACTATCGTGTGGTGGGCGAGCTGCCGAATACCGACTTTGTGATGAACCAGGTGTTCTGGATTGGCGTGTTTCCGGGACTGACGAAGGAAATGCTGGACTTTATTGTGAAGACGGCGACGGACTTTGTGGGGACGGTGAAGAGCGGGTTAGTGGTGGTATAGCGACGCGTTGCGCTCGCGTGAGGGCGACAGTAGTTGAATGGTGATTGCCATCGCGGGGACGAGGAACGCGAACGACCCCAGCACCCACATGATGACTGCGCCGAGGACCTGGTCGGTAAGGACGGGAATGCCGAACGGGTTGGGGTGGTTGACGTAGTAGGGGTAGACGGGCCGGTCGCAGAAGGTGAGGAAGCCGGAGAGCATGGTCATGACGATGTCGGAGAGGGCCAGGTAGAGGAGCGAGCCCCAGTCGGCGGGGTGAGGACGCGCGGGCCAGGGCCGGAGGATAGTCCACCAGAAGAGCAGCGACGTGATGAGGAAGCAGAGATGCTCCACGCCATGCCACGCTTCGCTTTCCAGTGCAAGGTCGTAGGCGGCGGGGACGTGCCAGCCGAGATACCCTAGATTCATTGCCAGCCATGCGATGGCCGGGGTGACCAGCCAGTGGGCGAAGCTGCGAAGGGCGCGGAGGCGCAGGAGCGGGCCGAGGATTGTGCGCGTGAATGGCGTGGGCAGACCGCGCAGCAGCGGGACGACCGGCAGCCCGTAGAGCAGCAGCATCGGAATCGCCGACATCAGCAGGAGATGCTCGACCATGTGGACGGTGAGGAGCGCGTCGGCAAAGCCGTCGAGTGGGGAAGCGGTGGCGATCCAGAGAAGGGCGAGACCGCCAAGGAACGACATCAGGCGGAGGTCCGTGAATTGAGCGCGGCGGGTCTTGCGAATGACCATCCAGCCGCGGACATAGACTGCTGCGGTGATCAGAATCGACAGCGTGAGCCAGATGGGCAACGACCAGTCGGTGAAGATTTGTCGTTCGGCGTCCGGCATTGGCTATGGCGTCTTCGGCGCGGATGCGGGCATGGGCGGCTGCGTGGCCTGCGGAGGCTGGGTTTGGTCGGTGCGGGTCAGGTCGCGTGAGGAGTCGACGGCTGGCGCGAGATTGCCATTGAGGGTCATCAGGAAGCCTATCAGCGCCTTGGTTTCCGCCGGATTCAGCGCGTTGCCGTAGGCGGGCATGTTGCCGCCGCCCTGCAGGACCTGGCGGATGATCTGGTCCTCCGTCATGCGCGAGGCGATTGCGTCGAGCGCGGGGCCGCGCTGTCCGCCCACGCCGCCCAGCGAGTGGCAATCACGGCATTGCTTATCCTGCAACACCAACGCACCCTGGCGCTCCAACGGCGTGCGGTTATGCAGGTACTGGGCGGGGACGGGCGCACTGGTCCATGCGTCCATGATGGGACTCCATGGCGTGTACGTGCCGAGCCGGGTAAAGATGCCAAGCGTGAGCGCAATGACCGACACCATCAGCACCGCCACCGGCCGCCGCGCCCAGTGGCGTTCGCCTTCGCCGGCGAATAGAGGCAGAAGCAGCATAGCGACAATGACGAGCACCGGTACGACCAACATAAACGGCGTCTCGACCGAGGTAGGCAGAAACGCTAGCAGCGCGTAGATCCAGAGGAAGGCGAAGTCCGGCTTGGGAACTGTTTGAATGATGGTTGGGTCCGGCGTTCCCGTTGGGCCGAAGGGGCCAAACAAGAACGCGCACGCCATGACGGCGAAGATGATTGCTGCGGCAAAGACCGCGTCCTTCCATGCTGCGTCGGGCACGAAGGGGATGCCGGTCTTCGCGGTGAGTTCGCTATACTCGCGCTCGTACGTGGCCTTGCTGACGAGGCGGCCGGGCATGGGCCATTCGCTGACGCCGTGCTTCAGCGTCATGAAGATGTGCATGAAGGCGAAAGCCAGCAGCAGTCCCGGAATGACGAAGACGTGGAGGGTGAAGAAGCGCGATACAGTTGCGCCGCCGATGATGGGGCCGCCAAGCAGCAGATGCACAAGCGGCGCACCGATGAAGGGAACGCGGCTCATGATGGAGGCGCCGATGCCAAGGCCCCAGTAGGCGTCCTGGTCGAAGCGCATGACCTGGCCAGTAAAGGCCATGCCGAGCGTGAGCAGAAGCAGGCAGACGCCGATCATCCAGGTGAGCTCGCGCGGGAATTTGTAGGCTCCGAACAGGAAGACCTGCACCATGTGGATGAGCACAATGGCGATCATGAAGTCCGAGCCCCAGCCATGCAGAGCGCGCAGATACCAGCCGAGCGGGATAGTGTGGTTCAGAACGCCGAGGCTGGTCCAGGCCTCGTTCGCCGACGGACTGTAAACCAGTGCGAGCAGAATGCCGGTGACCACCTGCAGGATCAGCAGCACCGTGGCCGCGCTGCCGAAGACGTACCACCAGCTTGCATTGCTGGCGGGGGTGGGATGCGTGGCTGCGTCGCTGAGCGGCTTGATGAGGCCCAGGCGACGCTCGAACCATTCGTATGCGGCGATGGCGCGTTGCTTCAGGCTGGCCATTCGGACCTCGCGGGAGCTGATGCGGTTTCAGGACGGGCCGGATCGATCTGGATCAGCGGCTTCGGCTTGCAGGAGGCCTGGGTCGCAAGCGTGGGCATGTCCCCAGCGTGGATCATCAGGGAATTGCCGGAGAGTTGATAGCGATATTCGAAGAGGCCGCGCTCCGGCGGTCCGGAGGCTCGGCTGCCGTCTTCGTAATACGCGCCGCCGTGGCATGGGCAGAGAAAGAGTTTCGATTGCGCGAACCAGCGGACCGGGCAACCGAGATGCGCGCAGTTGACGGCGAAGACCTGGAACTGCCGGTCGGAGATGCGCCGCACCCAGCAGGCGACCTTGGCGGTGTCGCCATCGTCGAAGGTGGCGACCGGACTGCGGAAATCGGCGAGGCGTGTCTCTCCCACCGGGAAGTCGTTGATGCCGCCGAGAACAATCCAGGCTCCGGTGTTCGATCCCTTCTTCAGCGCTGGTCCCAGCAGGTAGCCGACCAGCGGTACCGCAAGCACAGCCCCGACGGCCGCGTTCAGCATTACCGAGACCTTAAACAGAAAGGCCCGCCGCGTGTGCAGCGCGGCTTTCGCGTCTGGCGCGGTGATGTCGCTGGGCGGGTTCGGTGTGTCGGGATGGTTGAGTTCGCTCATGCGTGTCTCCGCTTACGGGTGCTGCTGGTAGACCTGGCCGGGGGTTGCGGTGCGGTGGGAGGCGAGCCAGGCGACGATGTCGGTGATCTCGTGATTGAAGTCAGGTACGTTAGAGAGTTGGTGGTCCAAAAAGGTCAGTCCAGTCGGAGGGCACACATCCTCTCGCCAGTCGTGCGGATTCTCGTCGTATTGACCGGCGAGGATAACGCTGCGCAGTCCCTGATCGCTGATGAGAGCGAGGTAGGAGGGATCGACCAGCGAGCCTGTGCGGACGGGAGCTGCCTTCAGGGCGGGAGGGATTAAGCTTCCTGCGGGCTGGCGGCTCGGAGAGGTCCCGCCGGTCCCGTCGGCGCCGTGGCACTGCGCGCAGTAATCAGCGAAGGCCTGCTTGCCATGCGCAACATCGCCGGGGACGCTGCTTTCGTAGGCGGGATAAGCGCATCCTCTCAGCGCGGAGGGATTGCCCCAGGTCGAGATCATGCCGGAGGTGAGGGCTGCGATCTGCTGATCGGTGAGTGTGCCGCCTTTGGAGCGCGCGAAAGGCGGCATGGCAGTATTTGGGACGCCGTCTGCGGTGATGCGCTGAATATTCGAAGTGCCCGCGATTGCGAGATACACCGGGTTAGCTAGCGCGATGGCCGCGCCGTTCCTGCCGTCCTCTCCATGGCATCCGGCGCAGTTCTTTCCATAGAGAGTTGCGAAGTCGAGGACCTGTTCCGGGCGCGGAGTTTCCGGCTCGGGGCCGGGCTTTCCCGGAGCAGCACGGCAACCCGCGAGCGCAAAAGAGATCGTGCAGGCCAGCAGCCACAGATTCGCCGAATTCAGTCTGGACAAATTCATCGCGGGCGATCTTCCTCTGTGTGGTCGGGGGCGGACTCATCCGGTGCAATGTGCAGGCCGGCGCGGACAGCAAATGGCAAGGCCCGGAACTGCGGCGTGCGCACGCGGGCTTGCAGATTGACCACATAGCCGCATACCAGTCCGAAGGCGACTTGCGACACGACAAACCAGAGCCAATCAATGCGTTGGTTCAGAATCGGGCTGACAATACCCAGTGCCGAGTACACAATTCCGGTAATCAGCAGCGGAGCCATAAAGCCCGCCGTCAGGATCGGATACCTGGGGAACATGGGCAGCATGGCGCCGTATAACAAGCCCACCAGCAGCGAAACGAATCCCTGAATCAGGAAGCCCGCCAAAACTCCCTGCAGATGAAACTGGCTGAGGAACGCGTCGCTGGCCCCCGCCCAACTGACGAAACCGCCTGCCGCCAGCAGGTTCACCGAGTACCAGAGGCTGTGATACTTGAGCAGGCTGAAGAGGGTTGCGGGCACGACCATTGCAGTGCCGCCGGCTATGCCGCCGCGAATGCCCGTGGTGATTCTGAAGGTCTCGATGGGGAGAATTCTGCGTGGCGTATGGCTCGCGGGGTACCGCGCCGGACGCTCCATAATCGTGCGCGTGGTTGTGACCGTAACCTCTTCGCGGCTCACCGGGACGGCCTCGTGCGCCTCGTGCGGGAACACTTGCAAGGCCCAGCCCACGGCCCCGGCGATACTGAGCAGAAGTCCCAGAATGGCTACCGCAATGTTGGTCACCATGCCTGCCATGATGAGCGAGATGCCAAGTGCAAGCACCAGGGGCCATGCGGTGGGCCGCGGGAGCTGAATCACGTTGGGGTCGCTGCTGGTGTGTTCGTCCTGCATGGTGCCTCCTTTCTGTTTATCTGCCAAGCACGTAGACGACGGTAAAGACGACGACCCAAACGGCGTCGACAAAATGCCAGTAAAGCGAGAGCACCTCCAGCCTCCCGGTGTGCTTGCTCGTCAGCGACCCGGTAAGTGAAAAGAACAGCGCCAGCGACAGCATCAGCAACCCGACAACCACGTGGGTTGCGTGCAGGCCGACCAGCGAATAGAAGGTGGTGCCGAAGAGATTGGTCTGGATGGTGAGGTGATCGACGGTAATAAGGTGATACCACTCGTGTGCCGTGCCGCCGAGAAAGATCGCTCCCAGCAATACGGTCGCAGCCAGCCATAGCGAGCACAGGCGACGCTTGCCGTGGTGCAGCGCGGAGACGGCGGAGTGGACGGTGGCGCTGGACGAGAACAGGCAGATGCTGGTGAAGATGGGGACCTCGAGCACGCTGGGCGTCGGCCCGGTCAGGCTCTTGCCGAGGTAGTAGAGGTAAGCGACGATGAAGATGATGAAGATTGTGGACTCGGCGACGATGAGGCACGCCATGCCCACAATGCCGCGCGAGGGCAACTCCCAGGCGGGGGTTGCGTTTTGCGGAATGACGGCGGCTTCGCTCAAGGAGCTTCCTCTCTATTCATAGTGGCTATCGGGATCGTCGGGATGTTTGATGTCCCACAGTGGACGGCGGCTCGCCACAGTCGGAGTCACCGCAAAGTTATAGGCTGGCGGAGGCGACGCGGTAGACCACTCCAGTGTCCACGCGTCCCACGGATCGGGCCCGGCGATAGGGCCCTTAAAGTACGACCAGACCATGTTGTAGACGAAGAGCAGCGTACCGATGGTCTGGAAGATGGCGCCGCTGGACACAATCATGTTCCAGAGCATCCATCCGCGGTCGGCTTCGTAGGTATAGATGCGGCGCGGCATGCCTTCCAGGCCTGGGATGTGCATGAAGTCGAAAGTCAGGTGGAAGCCGATGAGGAAGAGCCAGAAGTGCCACTTGCCGAGCTTCTCGCTCAACATGCGGCCGGACATCTTGGGGAACCAGTAGTAGAAGGCGGAAAACAGCATGAAAAGGATGGCGCCCACCAGTACATAGTGGAAATGCGCCACGACAAAGTAGGAGCCGCCAAGCTGCCAATCGAAGGGCGCGACCGACAGCATGATGCCGGTGAGGCCGGCGATCAGGAACTGGAACAGGAAGCCGATGGCGAACATCATCGCGGCGGTGAAGTGAATCTTGCCACCCCAGAGCGTGGCCAGCCAGTTGAATATCTTGATGCCCGTGGGCACGGAGATGGCCATGGTGGCGAGCACGAAGAAGGTATTGGCGCCCGAGGTCATGCCGATGGTGAACATGTGGTGCGCCCAGACGCTGAGGCTGATGAAGCCGATGCCGACCGACGCGGCCACCATCGCGGGATAGCCGAAGATGGCCTTGCGGGAAAAGACGGGGATGATCTCGTTGGCGAAGGCGAAGGCCGGTAACACGAGGACATAGACCTCCGGATGGCCGAAGATCCAGAAGAAATGCATCCACAGCACAGCCGAGCCGCCGGCCTGGGTGTCGAAGAAATGCGAGCCGACGTAGCGGTCCAGCAGCAGCATGATCTGCGCGGCAGTGAGCGGGCTGATGGTGACGAAGACCAGGCAGGACATCACCAGGTAGAGCCAGACCAGCAGTGGCATCCGATTCATCTTCATGCCGGGGCAGCGCATGCAGATTGTCGTCGCCACTATATTCAGCGCCGTGCCAATGCTGCCGACTCCGCTGAGCAGGATGGCGAGCGTCCAGTAGTCGGAGCTATGGCCGGGAGAGAAGGCCTTCAGGGCGAGCGGCGCGTAGGCCCACCAGCCAATATCGGGCGCGCCGGGCCCGCCATACAGACCGCTGCCGCCGAGATAGCTGAAATAGAGCAGCAAGCCGCCAAACGCGGAGATCCAGAAGCTGAAGGCATTCAGCCGCGGGAACGCCATGTCGCGTGCGCCGATCATCAGCGGGACCAGGTAATTGCCAAAGCCGAAGAGAATTGGCATTCCCACGAAGAAGACCATGGTGGTGCCGTGCATGGTGAACAGCTGGTTGAAGACCTGTGGCGACACAAAGTGGTTGTTGGGGATGGCTAGCTGGACGCGCATCAGCAAGGCCTCAAACCCAGCGATCACCAGGAAGATCAGGGCGTAGCCGATATACATCAGCCCGATCTTCTTGTGATCAACCGTGGTCACCCAGTCGTGCAGCACCTCGAGCACAAGCCGGCGCGGGGCGGTCTGTTCGATGCCTGGGTTCACCGGGGCTTGGGTTGCCATTGCGTGTCCTTCCTGGCTATTTCAGCGTCAGCAGATATGCCGTGACGGCATCGAGGTCGTGATCGTTGAGGTGCATCGCCGGCATCAACGCTCCGGGCTTGAACTGCGCAGGATTGTCGACGAAGGCGCGGAGGTTGGCCGGGGTAAGCGGCAAGGACCCGGAGGCAATAGTGTCGCGGCCGGCGAGGTGGGTTAGATCGGGCCCAAATGTACCCGTGGCGACCGTTCCCGCCACAGCATGACAGCTAATGCAGGCGGTATGCTGGAAGATACTGCGACCCTCGGCCACGCTGGGGTCCTCGGCAGCCGGCTGTTGTTGGTGCGCGACCCAGGCCGCAAACTGGGCCGGCGTATCGGCATAGACCCGCAACAGCATCTTGGCGTGCTGGGTGCCGCAATATTGCGCACACTGCCCCAAATACAGCCCGGCCATCTCCGGATCCAGCCACATGGTATTCACCCGGTTGGGGATGAGATCCATCTTCCCGGCCAGCCGGGGAACCCAGAAACTGTGGTCCGTGTCGGCCGAGGACATGGTGAGATAGGTTGGCGTAGGATGCTTCGGGTCGCTGACCGGGATGTGCAGTTCGTTGGCAGTAACGATGCCCAGTTTGGGATAGCGGTACTCCCACCAGAACTGGTGGCCGATCACGGTGACATCCAGCGCGCTGGAGGGCTTGGGTGCATCCTGGGTGGCAAGAATGATGCGTGCCGTGGCCAGAAACAGCATGACCACGATGAGGATGGGAATGACCGTCCAGGAAAGCTCAATCTGATTGCTGCCGTAAATCTGCGGGGGTTCCTGCAATGCATTCGCGTCGCCGGCCCGATGGCGGTAACGCAGCAGCACGTAAAGCAGAAGCCCTCCGACCACAAGAAAGATTGCGGCCGTGATGCTGAGCACCAGCAGCGACAGGCCGAAGATGGAGTGCGCCGGAGTCCCTGCCGGGGCGAAGATGCTGGTCGAGTAACTGCCTGAACCGGCAGGCACTTGAGCCGCGATGCCTGACCAGATATGCCGCGTCAACATGAATCTCCGGGAAAACAACTGATGCAATAAGGGTTGAGGGATTTGGCCTTCACCACCTGTCAAGGCGATGCAGTTTTGTACAGGAATCATATCTCTTTCGCAGGTCACACGGAGAGTGTGTCTACGTCACAAGAGCGATAATCGCCCTCAATAGGCAGTTCGGCGGTTCAGCGTCAGGATGTTGGGGCTGCAATCTGGTTCGCTGTGCGACGCCTTGACCACGCGGCAGCCAGTTGTGTGACCCCGTAGGCGGCCAGAACCGTCATCAGCGGATCGATGTTCAGCCGATACCGGAACTCAGCGTGAGTGATGTAATAGGGAAGTGGGAACAGCAGCAATGGCAGGGTCATCATGACCGCAAACCAGCGCATTCGTCTGCGGTAGGCAAGCGCGAGTCCCGCAAAACCAAATACAGTTGTAAGCAGCGCGTGGACCTCGTAGACGGGCGATCCATCGAGATTGCCCGTCCCCGCCCAGAAGCGATACGCCCGCCGCAAACTGAGATTGAGGAAGTGTCCAGGCCGCGCGCGAATGTAGCCCCACGCCTGTTGGGCCTGATCGTTGGTATAGGCCACTTCTCCCTTGGAGATATAGCTGGCGAGCTCGTTCCGGTTGATCATGGGGAAAAGCGACTCGTCCAGGTGGCCGGTCGCGCCTGGTCGGTTTCCCATGTACAACTCGAGCCCGACGGTGCTGCGCAACGGAATGAATGCGTGAAAACGATACGCGTTGCGAATGGGCCACGGGGCGTAAACCAGCAGCAGAGCCAACAGTCCTATGACCGCGGCTGACCGCGCCACGCGCCAGGTTTCGTACGCCAGCCAGCCCATGATCGCCAGAAATGACGGCAACAGGGCAGGGTTGATCAACGCCGCTATGCCGCACCAGACGCCCAGTAGAATCCATGCTGCCCTGGTTGGCCGGCGCTGGCACCGGATCGCAAGCGCGATGACCCCGACAAATGCGCACGCCGAGAGGCTGGTCTCCCAGAAGATGGTCGGAATCCAAAGCAGCGGGAGCGAGACCGCCCAGAATGCGCCGGCAAGGGTGGCGGTCCGCGAATCGAACCTCTCCCTGGCGACATGCATCATCAGCCAGATGGTGAGCAGGCTCACAACAATCTGCAACCCCGTAATCACCAGCGCGGAGGCAAACGTATCGGTGCCGAAGATCAGAAATACAGGCGCAATCAGCGTCGGGTATCCCGGCGCAACAATGGCTGTGGGGCCCGTAGAGCCGCCAAACGGAGAACTGTAACCCAGGCCGTGAATCAGGGAGTTCGCGACTAGGCCCATCTCGTAGGGATGAGCAAACAGATAGGTTCGCGGATGGCTGGTGAAGTAGAGCCGCAACGCGAACAGACGCAGACCCAACGCCACTGCGAGGATCACCACCAGCGAGCTGTGCTGCGCGAACCAACCTCCAGGTGAATGCGATTCAGCTCGACCCAACGTGGGTTCTCTCTTCAGGGTATCGGCGTGTTCGGACATGGATGAGATCACGTGAGGAACTCAGTGCGAGCCATAGCCATTGTGCCACTGCCAACGGCATTGCGCGGTCTGAGATTCCCGATCGCTTGATTCCTCCTGATACTGAATGCGGATACTTCACTCATCGATCGATCCTGGCGCATGATTGCGCGCGTAAGCCGGAAACGATGATTAAGAAAGGCTACTAAAAAATGCCACAGGCAACGCCGCGCGTCCCCCCGTGCCACATGAGAGTTCTCTCATTCTAATCTGAAGCGGCCGATAAGTGTCCTAAAAACATTAACATAGGGGCACTTTTGGAGCGAACTTTAGTGTTATTCCGTGACACTTCTTGGGGATTTCTAATCTCGCGCGTGAACCCTACTCTTTCTTCATCCCATGGGACTCGCAAACCCGGAGTGCCGCGGAAACCCTGAACGAGGAGAAACAAACAAATGAAGAACATGAAGCAGCTTATGACGAACCTGATCAACGAAGATTCCGGTCAGGATCTGATTGAATACGCACTGGTCGCGGCTCTGGTAGGTCTCGGCGCTGTCGCCGCAATGAAGGGTCTCTCGAACTCCATTGGCAACACGTTCAATGGCGTCGGCAACTCGCTCACCAACGCTGTCGCTTAATTCGGGAAGACCTATGTGAGTGTTAGACGTCGACACTCACATAGGTTGCCTCCGATCCATACGTGCCGCCGGCGGAGTTTCCAGGCGGTTAACCGAAAAGGCCTCTCACCCAACCTTGAATCTGCGGAGAACACAATGAAGAACATGAAGCACCTCCTGAAGAACCTGATCGCTGAAGAGTCTGGTCAGGACTTGATCGAATATGCCCTGGTCGCGGCCCTCGTGGGTCTCGGCTCCGTCGCCTCGATGAACGGTCTCGCCAGCTCCATCGCGAACACCTTCAACGGCATCGGCAATGCGCTCACCAGCGCTGTCGCCTAAACCCAAATAAGGCTCACATGAGTTCGCTGGGACTCATGTGAGTCTTACTCGAAGCCCCGAACCACTGTTGCTCATCCCCTAACCCTCAATGGCTTCTTAACAGGAACGATCAATGACTCCCCTTCAACCCGAATTGACGTATCCTGCGACCGCCGCTGCCTGTGCTCTGATCAGCTCTGTATTCGATGTCAGAAGCCGGCGGATCCCGAATTTCATTACTATGCCCGCCTTCCTGTTTGGTCTTGCGCTGCACCTCGCGCTTGGCGGATGGGGCCAGTTGTTCACCGCTCTGGCTGCGGGAATCATTTGCGGTCTGGTGTTCCTTGTCTTCTATCTAGCGGGCGGCATGGGTGCCGGGGACGTCAAGCTCATTATGGCGGTTGGATGCATCGCCGGTCTTTCGCATGTGGCTTATCTTCTGGTGTTGACCGCCCTGTCCGGCGGAGCGATGGCAATCGTTCTGGCTGTGGCCCGCGGCCGCTTGCAGCAGACGCTTACGAATGTCGGCGCATTGGCCTCACATCACGGCCATGAAGGTCTGCAGCCACATCCGGAGATCAATCTCTCAAACCGTGAGACGCTCAGGCTGCCTTACGCCCTCGCAATTGCCGGCGGAAGCCTCCTAACGCTCTACTTTCAGTTCCAATAGAAGGGGTGCAGTGTGATTACGCGTCGACTCACCTCAGCTTTCATCATCGCCCTGGTGGTCTCTGGAGTCTTCACCTTCTGGCTCAGCCAGAAGTTCAAGACCCATACGGCTCCGCCACCGCCCAAGAGCCAGTATGTTGCGGCGGCCGCGAACATGGAAGCCGGTCAGGTGATCAAAGCTGAGAACCTGCATATGGTCGACTGGCCGGCAAGCATGCCGTTGTCCGGCGCCTTCACTGCGCCTCAGCCTCTGGTCGGACGCATCGTCCTCTATCCGCTCGCGGCGGGTGAGCCCATTCTCGAGCGGCAACTGTCCAGCGCCGGCTCAGGCAACGGCATCACGGTAAAGATCCCTGACGGGATGAGAGCGCTCTCACTGCGCACCGACGATGTAATTGGCGTTTCCGGGTTCCTGCTTCCCGGCACTCATGTGGATGTCCTGGTCACACTTCACCCCACCAATCTCCCCGACCCACTCACCACTACAGTGCTGCAAGACGCCGAGGTTCTAGCGACCGGGCAGAAGACAGAGCCCGATCCTGACGGCAAGCCGGTCACCGCGACCGTAGTCACCATTCTCATAAGCCCCGAAGACGCCCAGCGCGTGGTCCTTGCAAGCACCCAAGGCACAATTCGCTTTGCGCTGAGAAATGGTGCTGACCGAGTGGATTTCACAGGCCAGCCAGTGCTTCTCTCGCAACTGACACCGGCACCGCCTGTACCGCCGAAGGCCCAAAAGCCGGCGCCAGCCCCTCCTAAGCCCTACACGGTCGAGACATTTATGGGCGGGACAGTAAAAACGGACAACTTCCAGTGAAACTTACACTATCCACTATCGAGCAGACACCGGCATTCGCCATCAAGGGTGCAGGCCTGTCTTTTGCAACGGCGTCCATTCTGATTGCCATGTTGTCTCCTCTCGGCTTGGCACAGAATGCGTCCCGTCCCGTGCCGGCGAGGGCTTCAATCGTCCAGGCAGTCTCATCGCCGAGCGGTATGGATAGCGTGAGTCGCGTAGCAGCGGACGGAAAGATGCTGCATATAACGGTTGGCCATTCGATTTTTGTCGATACCAAGACCCGCCTGCGTCGCGTCTATGTAGCCGATCCGAACATTCTCAACTCCGTCACTCTGACTCCCAATGAGATCGTTGTCACCGCGATGGCCCCAGGCATCAGCTCACTCACGCTGCTCGATGAAGCTGGCCAGGCGCAGAACTACGTTGTGTCTTCCGATCTCGACATCGATGGCCTCCGGCAAGTTGTGGAGCAGGCCACGCAGGGAGATGCCGTCAAGGTCGAGGGAAGCGGCGGCCGCGTGACCCTGAGCGGCACTCTCGCCAGCCAGGTAGTTGCCGACGATGCCGCGAAACTGGCTGGGCTCTATGCCAAGGATGTGGTGAACGCGATAACCGTCGCCCCTGGCCATCCCAAACAGGTTCGTCTCGAAGTGCGGATCCTGGAGGTGGATCGTACCAAGCTCCTGGAGTTGGGCATCAATCTCTTCAACCCAGGAGGGAACACCAATTTCCTCGCGGCGACAACTACAGCGCAGTACCCTTCGACCGCAACATTGAGCCAGTCTGCCAGCAGCACTGCCATCGGTTTGGTGACGGCATCGAACCCCCTCAACTTCATGTTGTACAGTGCGAAAATGAACCTCGGCGCGACTATCGAGGACCTTCAGAACAAGCAGGTCCTGCAGATTCTTGCTGAGCCTACCATCACGACCGTCAGCGGCGTGAAGGCCGACTTCCTCTCCGGAGGCGAGTTCCCCTTTCCCATGATCCAGCCGGGCGGCAATGGCGGCGCTCCGGTAGTCACAATCTCGTTCCGCCCTTACGGGGTCAAAGTGGAATTCACTCCCATTGTGAATCCCGATGGCACAATTACGCTGACCGTCGCTCCCGAAGTAAGTGCTCTGGACTACAGCAACTCAGTATCCATCGGCGGGTTTACGGTTCCCGCACTCTCCACGCGCAGGGCTTCCACCGAGGTCGAGTTACGCAGCAACCAGAGCTTCGCCATCTCCGGCTTATTGGATCAACGGACCACAGACATTCTCAACAAAACTCCGGGTATCGCCAGTATTCCTATCCTTGGGGACCTCTTCAAATCGAAGAACAGCAACCATTCAACGACTGAGTTGATTGTTGTAGTCACGCCTACTGTGGTTGACCCGCTAACCGAGACGACCGTGCCTGACCAACCGGTGCTGCCAATCCCAACTCTGGATACCAACGGATTTGACAAGTCATTGGGCAAGAACCTGAGCCCCAAGATTGCGGCTCCGCCGCTCAATCCGGATAAGCCTCCTATGGGCAATGTGGCTCCGGCGCCCGCGCCTGCGGCAGCTCCCGCAGCCAGCACTGGCCCAAACCCAGTTGGGACCCCGGCGAAAACTGAGCTCCCGCCGCCGTCAACTGCGGCGATTGCCATTGCAACTCCCACGCCGGAAAACAAAGTTCTCGCGCAGGCGCCATTGAATGCGGCTGATGCCGGCTCATCAAAGCCGCTTGCACTTGCTGCCGCCTCGAATGCAGGCGATCCACCAACCGGCATCGCAGGGGCACAGCCGCACTCTATGGTTGAGATTATGGCTCTCTCGCACGAATCGGATGCCGAAGCCATGGTCGCTGCGCTGAACCGTCACGGGTATCAAGTCGCAGTGCGCCGCGAAGCCCAGGACGCACTGCTGCACCTGGATGTTGGGCCATTTGCAAGCGAAAAGGATGCCGAGACAGTACAGCAGCGGCTAATTGCTGACGGATATAATGCCACGATCAAGTAACTATTGGCGCGGGATTTATGCGGCTCTCGCGCAAATTGTAATGAATTGCAAGCTCCAAAGAGGAAATGCAAAGTGACCCAAGTTCCCAATAACGCGAGTATTCCCAGCGTTGCCCTGATCACCATCGGTCTCGACCAGACACTGGCCGATCAGATAGCGGATGCGGCCTCGGGAATGTTGTGGGCTGTGCATCGCTGGGATTGCGATGGTTACATCTCAGTAGACAAGCGCCCACCATTTTCCCAGTCAGTTAAGTCCTCTCAATACTGCATCGCTGTCATCGACTTTGACACCGACATAGACCAGGCTATCGACGCCGCGGCCTATATTCAGCAGGTTTTCTTCAGCAGAGCTGTCCTGGTCGCGCTTTCCACAAAACAGGACCGCGATACGCTTCTGCGCGCCATGCGTGCCGGCTGCAACGACTTCCTGAGCGGAGAGTTTGACGCAACCACTTTTGCCGAGACATTGAACCAGCTTAACCAGCAGTGGAATACCAAAGCGGCTCGCAACGCTGCTCGCGGATCGGTGCTCACGTTTTTCGGGGCCAAGGGCGGAGTGGGAACCACCACTCTCGCGGTCCACGTTGCTATATATCTTGTTCAGTGCCACAACAAGAAAACCCTCCTGATCGACAACCATCCCCAACTGGGCCATGCTTGCATTTACCTGGGAATTGATGGCAGCCGGTACAATTTTCACGAGTTGGTGCGAAACCTGAATCGGCTCGACAGCGAACTGCTTCGCGGCTACATAGCAACCCACTCCAGCGGCCTTGAGGTTCTCTCTTCACCGGACACCTGTGAGGGCCGCAAGGCGACCGATCCGGAATCGATGGCGCAGACGCTGGACTTTCTGCGCGGCGAGTATGACTACGTGATCGTCGATTGCTCAACCTCTCTGGATGAGACCAATCTCGCGGTGTTCGACGCATCCAATCAGGTGTATCTCATAGCCACGCCGGAAATCGGATCTGTTCGCGATCTATCCAGGCATGTAGACGTTCTGTCGCAGAACGAGCAGAACGCAGACAAGGTCAAAGTCGTCATCAATCGCTTTGCCGCACAGCATGCGGTAAGCCTCGAACAAATCGAGAAGGCAATTCGCCTGCCCATCGCTTTTAAACTCCCAAATAGCTATGCCGAGGTGGTGCGCTCAGGAATTATGGGCGAGCCCATTAGCTATAAGAGCAAAACCGAATTCTCGGCGCAGCTTCTAAAGTGGACGAGCAGCCTGGGAGGGGCAGTTATTGAGGAGGAGGAGATAGCCCCAAAGAAATCCAAGTTCTCCCTCTGGAAGTAACTCTGAACTACAACCTGTCGAGGCAGCGAAATAACCGCTGATGTGTCCACATGAATAACATAGTCTCGTCAAATTCGAGCCGGTCCAATGAGCAGCGGTCGGCAGCTCCCGCGCGATCGATTACCGACGGGGTCCAGCAGCATATCAAGACAGCGGTCCACAAGGAGCTGATCAAGCGAATTGATCTCGACAAGCTGGGAGATATGCAAGAGACTCCCGGCGCCCAGCAACAACTCTTCGCGGTTATTCAGCAGATCATCACCGAGCAGGGAGTTCCTCTAAGTGCTGCCGAACGGGACCGGCTCGCACAAGAGGTGGTCGATGAGGTATTTGGGCTCGGACCTTTGGAACCACTTCTCAAGGATGACACCATAAGCGATATTCTGGTGAACACCTATAACGCGATCTATGTGGAGCGCCGTGGTGTTCTTGAGAAAACGTCTCTCACCTTTCAGGACAACAAGCACCTGCTGCACATCATCGACAAGATTGTGTCCGCGGTCGGGCGCCGCGTTGATGAGTCATCGCCAATGGTGGACGCACGTCTTCCTGACGGCTCCCGTGTCAACGTGATTATTCCGCCGTTGGCTGTCGACGGGCCGATCCTCTCCATCCGGCGCTTCGGCTCCAACCCTCTGGGAGCTGCAGACCTGTTGAGAAATCAGGCGCTGACGCAGCCCATGCTCGACTTTCTAAGTGGCTGCGTGAAAGCAAGATTAAACATTGTCATCTCGGGCGGAACCGGCTCCGGCAAGACGACCTTGCTCAATACCCTCTCAAGCTTTATCTCCGAGAAAGAGCGCATCGTCACCATCGAAGACTCAGCCGAATTGCAGTTGAGGCAGGAGCACGTGGTGAGGCTGGAGACCCGTCCCCCCAACGTCGAAGGGAAAGGCAGCATCCGGCAAAGAGAACTGGTTATCAACGCGTTGCGTATGCGTCCCGACCGAGTGGTACTTGGAGAAGTCCGCGGCGAGGAAACGCTGGACATGCTGCAGGCCATGAATACGGGCCATGATGGATCGCTCACAACAATCCACTCCAACACCCCACGGGACGCGCTCGCCCGCCTCGAAACCATGGCCATGATGGGAGAAATACGCATTGCTGAAAAAGCTATTCGCGCGCAGATTGCAGCCGCGGTTCACATCATCGTTCAGGCGTCGCGCATGAGTGACGGAACCAGGCGGATCACGCACATTACGGAACTCACTGGAGCGTTTTCCGATGTCATTAGCATGCAGGACATCTTCTTATTTGAGAAAAAGGGGATAGGTCCGAACGGCAAAGTGAAAGGACGGTTCTATGCCACTGGAATTGTCCCGAAGTGCACTGACAAGCTGATAGCTGCGGGCATTCCCGTAACTGCCGGTCAAGCCGACCACAGCGTCGAAATCTAACCTGAAAGGAGGCCCATGGTACTGTTTATCGCATTTATCGCAATATTATCGATAACCTTCGGAATCATGGCCCTCCTGATGAGTTCATCCAGGAACCAGAGAGTTATTGCCAAGCGGATTGTATCCATTCTTGCAACGGGGCCTCAATCTAGTTCGGATGATGCGCCTCTTCAGCAATTGCTTAAGTCAGAACAGGTCAATAGATTCGCCTGGTTGAATGCGCTCATTCAGAAGTATCACGTCTCGCGAATGCTGAAGACCAGAATTACGCAGGCCAATGTCAAAACGACTCCAGCCATTATCCTCGTAACTTCTTTTGGGCTGGCTCTGGTGGGATTTGTCGGCGTTTCACTATTTGTGGATCTCATCGCGCTTGAGCTAGCGGTCGCGGCTCTGCTCGGCTATCTGCCTATGGGACTTCTATCCTTCAAGCGATCGCGAAGGATCAACGCCTTTAATGCAGCCTTACCTGACGCCATTGACATGATGGGCCGCGCCCTGCGCGCAGGTCACTCGATGACCGCATCGATCAATATCGTTGCTGAGCAAAGCTTGGAGCCAGTGCGTTCGGAGTTTGGCGAGGTATTCAAACAGCAGAATTTCGGTCTGCCTTTGCGCGACGCCATGACTCAGATGCTGGATCGCGTTCCATCCCAGGATCTGCGCGTTCTTGTGACCGGTATGCTCGTGCAAAAGGAGACTGGCGGCAATCTCGCTGAAATACTCGACCGCATCGCGAACACCATTCGTGAACGTCTGAAAATTCACGGCGAGATTAAGACGCATACCGCGCAGGGAAGGATGACGGGGTGGATTTTGTGTCTGCTTCCTATCGTGATGCTGGTTGTAATCAATATGATTAATCCAGGTTATTCCAACATGCTCATCAACACCCCCATCGGCAAGATGCTGAGTTATATCGGAATAGCCCTGCTTATCACCGGAGGCGTGATAATTCGGCAGATCATTAATGGGATTGAGGTATAGAGATCATGCCTGTCTTCTTTTATGTGGTGCTGGGGCTGATCATATTTGGCGTGGTTGCTCTGCTGCTAACTCCGAATTTATTTCGTCCGTCTCCTGAAGCCCAGCGCATCTTTGATGTGGTGCAGAGCACACGGCCCGACCAGCGCACAATAAGCAGCAAAGAGCAGTTGCAGACTCGCTTACTGGGCTTGGCGACCGGGTTGCGGATTCGCTTGGGGTTGGCGGAAAACCCTGTCCTCAAGGCACGATTGGCCGCCGCAGGCATAAAGGGGACCGCCGCGTCCGACATCTTCTTCGCATCCCAGTTCCTAGTGCCGGCGACCGGAGCTGTTGTGGGTACCCTGATCGGAACCAACACCCTGTCGTATGTTCTCGGTCTGGGGGCGCTCGGCTATATGGCTCCGAACATGTGGCTGAACTGGAAGACCAGTCGCAGAAGGAAGCGGATTCGGCGCAGCATTCCGGACGCGCTCGACCTGATGGTGATCTGCGTTGACGCCGGCCTTGGCCTGGACCAAGCCCTGCTTCGCGTGGGGAACGAACTGGGTGTTAGTTATCCAGATATTCAGGAGGAGTTTCTTCAGGTGAACCGTGAGCAGCGCGCTGGCAGGCCACGGCTGGAAGCATGGCAGAACTTGGCAGATAGGACCCAGATTGAAGAGTTCACAGCGTTTGTAAGTATGCTTGCGCAAACCGATCGCTTTGGCACGCCAATCATTCGCGCACTCGCTCGCCTGTCGGAAGACATTCGGATGAAGCGGAGGCAGCGAGCTGAAGAGGCAGCCGCGAAGACAAAGATCAAGATTATCTTTCCCCTGGTGCTTTGTATATTTCCGTGCATATTTATTGTTCTGCTTGCGCCGGCAATACTAAGCATCATGATGGGAATGCAAGGAATGGGCCAGTAACTGATGAACGCGATGCAAAGTATTCGTCGCGACTCCGCGGCGGCGAATCACTCAGGATGGTGAGATTGGTTGAGAAGGAATAAGTCGAGACAAATAAATGCTACGCGGCGTAGTCAGACTAGTAAACACTACTTTCGTGGAATTGGCGGCATTTGAATACGTACGAGATTATAGTAATGTCTCGACGGACTGAGATCCAGCGATGTTTGGAAACAGATATTGACTGTGACACTAGCGAGTTCAAAGAGAAAGGAGGATGGTTATGATTATTGTTCAGATTGTAGCTGGAGTGCTGGCGGCAGCCGTACTGGGAATCATCGTGTATCGCAGGAAGCAGAAGGCTGCGTAACTCAGAACCGGCCGTGCTGACGGATTTTCATGTTCAAAGTAACCAATACAACCCGAGGTACAGTTGTAGGCGATAGCATCGAGTTGGCCGACACCTCCCTAAAACGGATGTTCGGGCTTCTTGGTAGGCGGGGTTTGGACGCCGGCGGAGGGTTATGGATCAAACCCTCGTCCGGCGTTCATACTTTCGGAATGGCCTTCAAGATTGACGTCGTAGGTCTGGATCGGGATCTCAAGGTCATCAAACTATGGCGCTGTCTGGCACCATTTCGAGTGACTTCAGTCAGTTTGAAAATGAAGAGCGTCCTGGAATTACCTTGCGGGACTATCTCGCAGTCCCAGATGCATCTGGGTGATCAAATACACATCTCTTCCGCTTCTTAGCTCATCTTGTTCGCCAGGCCGAAACATATTGCCCGCGTATCTGCCTCCGGGCATAGCTGAAGAAACGCAATACCTCAGGCCCGGACCAGCGTTACCGCCATCAGTCCCAGAACAATCCCATAGAGATCAACGGCAACTTCGAATGACGCGAGTTCCCTTGCCGAATCGAGCGGCAGATGCAGTATGGTCGCCGCGCCACCCGGAACCGTGCGCCCCTTGCCATGGAAGCTCGCAGCATCCAGTATCCGGGTCTGTCCACTGCGCAGGTCCACACGCGGAGGCAGCGGTGCAGTATTGACGAAGAGATAGTCGTCCAGCAGATAGTCTTGTTCGATCGGCCACCAGGTCTCCGGATTGCGCAGGGTCAACTTAGTCGCGGTCCCGTCCTTATAGGAAACGATCACTGTTCCATGCTGCATCCGGCTGCATTGGGGAAGTGTGGTCCCCGCCATCAGCAAATAGACCCCGTGGGCCCGCCCGCTCAGAGCAACTGTCGCCGCGCGCTCGTCTTGATTCCAGTAAGAGAGAAACAAACAGTTAGGCAGGTCCCTTCCCGGTGTGGCGAAGTCCACTCCCAGTGCAGTTTTCAGTAACCCTCCTGCGGCGCGCAAGCCAGCGTCGTCGATGCTCGCGCGCCCGTCCGGGTTTGCCCATCCACCGAGCAGGTTGTCTGGGAAGGCCAGCGAGCAGTAGTGCGATCGCGGTTCCACATAAACGCGTGTGAAGATTTCCGTCACGTTGTGTTTCAGCAGGGAAGAGAGCTCCACCTGTTCCCCTGGCAGAGTCGCGGGCATGTTCGGGACCGCCGCAAACGCCGGCGCGCCAACCCTCGCTTCAAAAGAAATGGGCATCGTCCATGCGCAATCTCCCTCCCGCACATTCGCAAACACGGTATAAAATCCAGCCGCCACCACCTTTCCATTTACGAGGCAACCCTGCGGATCGTCGGTGTCTTTCAACCGAATCGCGGCCGGCAAGTCTATCGCTTCACCCACGCGATAGCTCCGCTGAGCCGGAGCCGCCAAGGGCGCGCGCCCATGCCATTCAACGCTAACGCGGGTCGCCCGTGCAGCCGGCAGCTTCACTGTCAGCGCCGGCGCGCCTACTGCCGCGGTATCAAACGCACACTCCACCCGACGCCCATTGCACCTCACTACCGGCAGCAAGTTAGTTCGAGCCGGCAGCGTCAGCGTCAGCGGAACGGCCCTGGCCAGGCGGTTGGTGAACTCGTACGTTTCGCGCATCCCCTCCCGCTTCCACGCAAGGTCGAAGTCCTTGTGCGTCAGTGAAGCCCGGTCCCAGTCGCTTGGGAATCCCGGTCTGATCCTCACCTCACCCGCAATCAAGTCCGGCTGCACACCGAATAGCCCCTCTACCAGCGCACGCGACGAAATCCCGAGCGGATCACCGAAGTCTCGCTGCGCCTCCTGCCGATGCACATCGAGCGCCGACGTCATATGAAAATCGCCGGGGCATAACCCCATGTACATCGAGTCCAGCAGGTTCCCCTTGAATATCTTGTAGGCCTCGTCTCGCATCCCGGCCTGCCACAGAGCCAGCGCCATGTGCATGTTTTCGCCCAGCAGCAGCAGGTTCAGCGACCACATGTACGGCAGCCAGTCCGAGCAGGAGAGCATGTACCATCCACCGTCCGGCACGCCGTCTCCATGCACCGGAACATGCTTCAGCGCCGCCAGCCGTTCAGCCGCCATCTGCCACGCTTGCCGCGCGGTTGGCACCTCGCTGTCGATGGTGTGATAGACGGTCCACAGCGCCGAATTCGCATACACCGTCTGCGGCCCAAGCAGATCTTTCGATTCGCCGAACGCGCCCTGCTCCTTAACCCACAAAAGTTCCAGCATGCCCTGGTGGATCAGTTCCGCCTCGGCCTCATAGGCGCTCCCGTCCTCGCCGATCGCCTTCGCAATCTTCGCCGCCGTACCGAACGCGAATACGTTGTATGCGGACGAATGTGCCGCGCCGCCGCCGTTGTACTGCAGGTTGTCGCTCGCCCAGATCGCAGCGTAAGCCTCATACAACGGAAGCTCCTTGCCCGTCGCGCTCGTATACGTTCTGCGAAAGAGCCTGTGTTCCCACGCGAGATGTCGCTGCAGTGCCGGCCACACCTCCTTCGCAAACTCCAGATCGCCAGTCCACATCAGGTGCCGCAGCAGTACATCCATGAACACCATATTCATGTCGTAATGGTTGTTCGAGATGTCGCCATTCGAGTGCAGCAAACGCTCCTTGCGCGTCAGATGGGAATTGGGGTCCCACGGCCCAATCGCCGGATCGCCCGTCGTCACCGGCATCGTATTTTGCCGCTTCAGCCAATGCCTAAACTCCAGCACCGCGCGATCGTGATTTCCCAGAGCATCCAGGTTGTATGGCCCGCGCCATCCGGCCAGCGCCGTGCGCCACGCCACACCGCCATGCATCACGCACTCCTGCTTCTGGTCCCAGATTGTCTCTGCCGCAATGCCAAAGTTCCCCGCGGCCGCATTCACATACTCATCCGGCGTGTCGATCCGCAGCGTCTGCGCAATCGCTTCTACCTGATCACTCCGTTCCGCAAATGCTTTGGCTGGATCGACCTGAGAAGCCGCCACGGAGGCGGATTGATTGGATCCGCCTGAAACGGGTCGATCAATCGTGAGGTAAAGCGGGCTTCTCGTGATCTCGGCGGATCCGGTTAGCACTGGTCGTGCTGGTGGTGAGTCTCGAACGGAAGCAGGAACCGGAATGTGTCCCCAAGCTTCAAAGCTCTCTTCCATCAATTGAGATTGTGCCGGAAATCCAAGAAGCAACTCAGCAGCAGTACTAGTCAGTCGCACTACCTTGCGCGCGTTAGCCTCGCCATCTTGAAACGCGTAACTGTTTCCATCACATTCTTCCGGCCGCACCTGGAAGAACTCGCTCACCGGTTGCCGTTCGCAGCCGATGTCTCCGTTCCGCTGGCCCTTGCGTCCGCTCACTCCCGCAAAAGCCCACGCCAACCGTGTTCCCGCAGGAACGCCCTGGCCTTCCACTTTCACCATGTAGCCCGCACCCTCGCCTGCGGTGAGCAGTTCGGCGCGCAGCATCCCTTTGCCGAGCAATGCGTCGCGAATCTCGTAGATCATCCGGCCTGGACGGTAGCGCGCCACCACTTCGTCGGCGTCTGCCGCCCATTTCGATTTTGTACCGCCCGCTGCGATAAAGCCGAGCTTGAGATTTCCACCATGTCCCGGCAGGTACATCGAAAACTCCGGCAGGTCTCCCGCGTCCACGCGAAAATCCCCGGACTGGGTTGGCGAGCTCACCCCATAGATTGGCCGGTTGAAAAACTCCTTGCCATTGCGAATCACAAATTCGCCGCCCACCGGCCGGTAGCGCAGAGGCCTGCGCGTCATCGACTCCATTAGCGGCTGGATCCCCCCGGTAATCACCCCCGGCGGAGGCATGGTCGCCGCAGCCTCCTGCGCGTTCACCCTTTGCGCCGCGGCTGCACGGGTTGCCGCTTCTCCCGCCGAGCCCGCCGCTTGCCCCAGTCCCCCAAGGCCCGTCGCCGCCTGCGCCGCTGCTGCCCCGGAAATCGCCAGAAATCGCCGCCGCGACCAGCCTTTACTAAATCTCATTTGCACACCTGCGCCAATCTTAACTGCCGCCGAATGCTACCAACCCGGCTTACTCACCGGCAAATCTCAGTGCGAGCTCCACGTCTTGTCCGCCGAATTGCATAGCCGCTCCAACGTGCAGTCCGCGCACCGCGGCTTGCGCGCATAGCAAATCTGCCGCCCGTGGAAGATCACTTCGTGCGAAAAGTCGATCCACTTCGACTGCGGAATCACTCGCATCAGGTCCTGCTCCACCTTCTCCGGCATCGTGTTTTTCGTCAGCTCCAGCCGCCGCGAGATCCGCAGCACGTGTGTATCCACCACCACACCCACCGCAATCCCAAACCAGCTCCCCAACACCACGTTCGCCGTCTTGCGTGCCGCACCCGGGATGCGCAGCAGCTCCTCCATGGTGTGCGGCACCTCGCCGCCGAATTCCTCAGTCACCACGCGCCCCGCGCCCTTGATCGACTTCGCCTTATTGCGAAAGAATCCCGTCGTCCGAATCAGTTCTTCAAGCTCGGGCAGGGAAGCGGCGGCCATCGCCTTGGGCGTGGGAAACGCAGCGAATAGCGCAGGCGTCGCCAGGTTTACCCGCACGTCCGTGCACTGCGCCGAAAGAATCGTGGCGACCAGCAGCTCCCACGCACTGCGATGGTTCAACGCGCACTTCGCGTGCGGATACGTCTCCTTGAGCGCATCCAGGATAGCCGCCACACGCTCAGGCGCCAGCGGGTTCGGCGTCTTGCCGCGCTTCACCTTCACCGCTACTGGCTCTGTCGCCGCAATCGCCCGTGCCTTCGCGCCCGTCGGCGAAACCGAAACCCGCGCAGGCGCCTTTTTCAGCGCGCTCTTGGTCTGTTTTACGGGGACCTTCGCGAACTTTTTCGTTAACACTGCGCTCTCGCTTTCAACTGACAACTAGCAACTACCAACCTGCAACTGTTTTCATCCCAGACGATCCAGCATCTCCATCGCTGGAACCCGCACACAACTGAAGATCGGAAAATCCTTCAGCGTGTACATACTGATCTCGGTCTCGCGCAGTTGCTGCACTAGGTCGAGAAAATCTTCCGGAAAATTCGTCTCGAACGCCACCACAAACTCCTGGTCATCCAGACCGAAGGAGTACGTCGTGTTCAGCTTCACTCGCGGATACAGCAGCCCGATCCGGATGTGCTCATCCATCAGCCGCTTGCGCTCGGCCATCGGCAGCAGATACCATGCGCGCGTCTTCCAGAATGGATAGATGAAGATGTACTTCTGTCCGCCCGGCCGGATGGCGCCGCGCCCTTCGCCCTCACTTTCGTCCGGCCGCCCAATCTGGTACTGCGAACGCTTGGTCATCGCCAGAAAGTTGTGCGGCGAGTTCAGATACCCGCCCAGCGGCGTCCCCAGCAGCTCACTGCGCATCTGGTTCAGCTCGTCGACGCCATAGCCGATCGACCACACGCACATGTCCACGTCACCCCGCGTTCCCACGGTCGAATAAGTGAGCGACAGAAACTCGCCCACCTTGTTCCACTTCGCCAGCACCTCGGCAAACGCCGCCTTGTGCGCGGCCTTCTCTGCCGCCGGAAGCCGCCGCCACTCCGGCATCGCTTTGTAGAAGCTGAAGCACACGATCTGTCGCTTCGCCGGCGGCTTTGCGGGGTCGTGTCGCTGCGCCTCTGCCTGAGAACCAGCCCCATAACTGTTTGCCGGGCGGTCCATAGCCACTGGAGCGGCTACCGGCGGGGATGCAGCCTGGAGGGCTGCCGCTGCCGAGGGCAACGGTTCGGGAACCTGATGTTGCGGTCGAATAAACTCTGCCATGGCTCGATTGTCTCCCGAACCCTCGCATGCTGGCAAAGGCACGCTAACGCAGAAAATCGAAGTTCCCGTCCCCCTGCGATGCCACCCGCTGCAACCGCTCGGTATGCACCACGTCACTGCTCGGATACCACAGCGGAATCGACGGCAGCTCGTCCGCCAGAATCTTCTGCACTTCGACATACTCTGCCCGCCGCTTCGCCTGCACCTCGTCCGCCGGCCCCGTCTCCTGCGCAGCTTTGGTCAGCAGCGCGTCCACGCGTCGATTCACGTAGTGCCCCCGGTTTGCCCCCTTCGGCGGAAAACTATCCGACGCGTACATGTAATGAAAAATATCCGGGTCCTCGTTTGACCCAATCCACTTCAGGATGTACATCTGGAACGCGCCTCTGGTTACATCCGAATAGAACGTGCCAAACTCCGCCGAGCGCATAGTCAGCGCAATCCCCGCTGCGCGCAATTGCTCCTGCAGCACTGCCGCCAATAACCGCGTCGTCTCATCCGTGCTGATTTTCAGCGTCAGCCGCAGCCGCACACCGTCCTTGCCGGCCGGATAGCCAGCCGACTCCAGCAGCGCCGCTGCACGCGCCGCGTCATGGGGATACTGCGCCAGTTCGGCGTCGTCGGCACGCGCCCAGTCTCCCGGCGGCAGCAGTGTGTCTGCCAGCCGCGCATGACCCCGCCACAGCGCCGCCACAATCGCCGGCTTGTCCATCGCCAGTGCCACCGCCTGGCGCACGCGCTTGTCGCGCAGCATCGGGTCCTCGACATTGAAGTTCAAGTACCAGACGTTCGCCCCCGGGCCGGTTGCCGTCTCCAGCCCCGGCGCATTCTTCAGCGCATACACCATGTCCGGCGTCAGCACATTGCTGGCCGCGTCCGCCGAACCTTTCTGCAACTCCAGCGCGCTGGTAATCGTATCCGGGACCACGTTGAACTGCAGCCGCTGAATCTCGGTGTGCGGGGGCTGACCGTTGACCTGCTGCTTCGCGCTCCAGCAACCCGGCCAGCGCTCCAGCACCACCTCTTTATCCTGTACCTGGCTCACAAACCGGTACGGCCCCGACCCCACCGGGTGCAAGCCAAAGTCGCTGCCCGCGCCCCGCGGCACCACGCCAAACAGCCCGTCGCTCATGTTGAAGAGCAGCCCCGCATCCGGTCGCTTCATATGCACCACCACGGTCAGCCGGTCGCGCGCCTCTGCCCGGTCTACTGCGCCAAAATTCCCACTCTTCGAAGTGATCAGCCCCGCCACCTTGGGGTCGATCAGGCTCTCGATCGTCCACACCACATCCGCGGCCTCCAGCGGCCGCCCATCCTGGAACCGAACGCCATCGCGCAGATGAAACACCCACGCTTCTGAACCAGCCTGCGCATCCGGCCGCTCCTCCCAACTCGTCGCCAGCCATGGCCGCAGGTTGTACTGCTCATCCTTCTTGACCAGCGCATCAAAGATCAGCCCGCCCACCCGCTCCGACTGCGCATCCGTCCCCTGCCGCAGATCCAGATTGTTCGGGCTGCTCTCGAGGAGCACCACCACAGTCCCCGGCGGCTGCGGCGAGCCATGGCAACCGACTATTCCGAGTACCAGCAGCAGCGCAGCTCTGCCGCAAACCCGGGTGCCCCATCTTCGCGCCCGATTTTGGGCGCTAAGGTAGGCATTCGCGAAGCGAACCGCCCTTCCGCAGACCGCCGCAAGTCTCATCCGTACGAAACCTTCCCCAGCACCGCCGCCCGCTTCGCCCCTGTAGCCGAAGGCACATTCCCTGGCAGGCCATTCCAGGTGAGCCACCCCAGCAACGCAAACGCCACACCCTCCTTCGCTTGTGCGGAGATTCCTAGCTGCTCCGTCAGGTGTACTCTGACGCCAAAAACCGTGAAGTGGTTTCTGATTGTTCGCATTAGCACGGGATTTTGCGTGCCGCCGCCTGCAGCGAACATCTCGGCGCGTGGGCCGTAACGCGGGCGGACATACCGCACGTACGCATTAAACAGACTGAGGGCGGTGACCCTCGTAGCTGTAGCGACAACATCTTGCGGAGTAACTCGAAGTTCAGTCGCCTTTGCAAGAAGACGATCAACGTAGCGGGTCCCGAATTGCTCTCGCCCGCAGCTTTTGGGGGGATGCACAAAAAAATAGTGCTTGCGCATCGCGAAGCTTAGCAGCTTTTCGTGCACTTTTCCTTTCTTCGCGATCGTTCCATCTTTGTCATACGGCTTGCCGAAAAGACGCACCATGCAAGCGTCGATAACCATATTGCCCGGCCCTGTATCGAAGGCGGTGACCCGCGAAAGATCGGCGCCGGCGGGAATCGATGTGATGTTGGCAATCCCACCCAGGTTCAGCAGCACGCGGTTCATCTTTGCCGACCGGAACAGGCACCAGTCCAGCATCGGCACCAGCGGCGCTCCCTGCCCACCCGCCGCCAGATCCGCCGGCCGGAAGTCGCTCACCACCGGGCAGCGCAGCCGCTCCGCCACGGCTGCAGCCTCACCCACCTGCCAGGTTGAGCGCACCGGCGCTCCCAAATACCGCACCGCCTTGGCTTCGTGATGAACTGTCTGCCCATGGCACCCAACCAGCCCCACCTTCACCCCAAACTTCGCCGCCGCCCGTTCCACGCAGTCTGCGTAAATCCCCCCCAGCCGCCAGTTCAGCCGGCTCATCTCCGCTGCCGGCAACGCCTCACCCTCCATCGCCCGCAGCACCGCCGCGCGCACTGCCTTCGGATACGCTGCCCCGAGATGCCCAATCAGCTTGACGCGCGGCGGATCGCCTCTGCCCGCCGATGGCCCGATCCGGCACAGGGCGACGTCCACCCCGTCCGCCGAGGTTCCGCTCATCACTCCCGCCACAATCATCGACTTAGTCATGCTCTGCCTATCCGCCTCTTCGACTTGCAACTGACAACCTGCAACCTTCAACTACTTCCCATCTCCCGCTGCAGCTCGGCCAGCAGGTTCAGCGCTTCCCGCGGTGTCAGCCCATCCACGTCCACGGCCGCCAGCCGGTCCACAATCTTCTGCGACAGCGGCGTAAACATCGTCATCTGTAGCGGCGCGTCGACCGGTTCCAGTGCGTGGGCCACCTGCTGCGTCTCCGCCCGCTCATGCAGCTTCAGCACCTCGCGCGCCCGCGCAATCACGTTCCCCGGCAATCCCGCCAGCCGCGCCACCTCAATCCCGTAGCTCTTGCTCGCCGCCCCTGGCTCCACGGTGTGCAGGAACACGATCCCTCCCGCCGTCTCCTTCGCCGTCACGCGCAGATTCTTCAGCCGCGCCAGCCGCTCCTCCAACAGCGTTAGCTCGTGATAATGGGTCGCGAACAGCGTCCGCGCTCCAATCCTTTCGTGCAAATGCTCTACTACCGCCCATGCCAGCGAAAGTCCGTCGTATGTTGCAGTCCCGCGCCCCATTTCATCCAACAGGACAAGGCTGCGTGCGGTCGCCGTGTTCAAAATCGCCGCCGTCTCCGTCATCTCCACCATGAACGTCGATCGCCCCCGCGCCACGTTGTCGCTCGCACCAATCCGCGTATAGATGCGGTCCACCAGTCCCAGTCGCATCCTCTCCGCCGGCACAAAGCATCCGCATTGCGCCATCACCACCAGCAGCGCCGCCTGCCGCAGATATGTGCTTTTGCCTCCCATATTCGGCCCCGTAATCAGCGCAATCGACGCCGAGCCGGACTGTGCCCCATCCGAATCACCAAACCACGCCTCCAGCGAGATCGAGTTCGGCACAAACCTCCCGCCGCCCGACTCCTCCATCCGCCGCTCGACTACCGGATGCCGCCCCGCCACAAACTCCAGTACGCCCGACTCTTCCACCTGTGGCCGCACCCACCCTCGCAGTGCCGCCTGGTGTGCAAAACATGCCAGCATATCAATCTCCGCCACCCGCCGCGCCGTCTCCCGCATCCTCCCAGCTCCGGCCAGGAGCCGTCTGCGCAGGTCAGCAAAGATCCGCCGCTCAATCTCTCCCGACCGCTCCTGCGCCGTCAGGATCTTTGTCTCATACTCCTTCAACTCCGGCGTCGTGAATCGTTCGGCGTTCACCAGCGTCTGCTTTCGCTCATAGTCCGCCGGGACAGATCTACTATTCGCTTTAGTAACTTCTAGGTAATACCCAAAGACAGAGTTGAACCTAACCTTCAGGCTCCCAATTCCCGTTCGCTGCCGCTCGCGCTCCTCAATCGCTGCCAGCGCCTGCCGGCCGGATCGCCCCAACTCACGCAACTCGTCAAGCTCAGCATCCACCCCTGCGCGAATCACACCCCCATCCGCCAGGCTCACCGGCGGCTCGTCCACAATCGTCTTGGTGATCAACGCATGGAGGTCCTCCAGAGCGTCCATCCCTGTGGAAATCTCCGCTTCAACCTCGGAAAGTCCTGTGGAAATTTCTGTGGAAGAAGCGCCCGCACCGCCCAACTCCCGCCACCGCTCCGCATCGAAGCATGCAACCGCTTCCCGCACCCCCGGCAGGCACGCCAGCGTTGCCGCCAGCGCCAGAACCTCGCGCGGCCCGGCCGAATCCAGCGCCACCCGCCCCAGCAGGCGCTCCATGTCCAGCACTCCGTTCATGGACCGGCGCAATCCCTCGCGCCCGGGTAGATCGCCAACTGCCTCGGCCACAGCCTCCAGCCGCGCCTCAATCTCTGCCAGATCATTCGCCGGCCGCAACAGGGTAGCCCGCAGCAGGCGTTTTCCCATCGGCGTCGTGCACGCATCCAGCGTATGAAACAGAGTCGTCTGCGCCGACTCTCCAGCAAACAGCGGTTCCACCAGCTCCAGGTTGCGCACGCTCACGGCATCCAGCACCAGGCATCCGGCTCGTTCATAGAACCGAATCGTGTCGATATGTTCCAGCCCGCCCTGCTTGGTCTTTTGCAGGTAGTGGACCAACGCTCCCGCCGCCGTCGCGGCAACTTCGTGCCCGGCCAGTCCCATCCCGTCCAGCGAATGCACCCCAAAGTGCTTTCGCAGCAGAGGCACGGCATAGTCCGCCGTAAACGCCCAATCCTCCAGCCCAGTCGTCGTCCGCACTCCCTCGAACGCCGCGTCAGCGACCGAGCCGGGTGGCCCATTCTTTCCGGCCTCATGGGAAAGGGTGGGTTGCCTTCCCTCACTCAACCCTGCAAGTTCGCTCTCGGCCAACAACAACTCCACTGGCCGCACACGCCCCACTTCATCCATCAACTGCGCCCACGCCGTCGCCCCGGCGAACTCAGTCGCGCGAAACTCGCCGGTCGACAGATCCAGCAGCGCCAGCCCCGCGCAAGCTCCCGCACCCGAGCCGCTCACGCACACACTCGCCAGCCAGTTACTCTGCTCCGCTCCCAGCCCGGCATCCACCGCCGTCCCTGGAGTAAGCACGCGCGTCACCTCGCGCCGCACAATCTTCTTGGTCAGCTTGGGGTCTTCCATCTGGTCGCAGAGCGCGATCCGGTAGCCCTTGCGCAGCAGCCGCTGAATGTACTGATCTACCGCGTGATACGGCACTCCGCACATCGGCTGTTTTTTCTCGCGGTCGCGAGCGGTCAGCGTCAACTGCAGTTCGCGCGAGGCGATGATGGCGTCCTCGTAAAACAGCTCGTAGAAATCGCCGATCCGGCAGAACATCAGACAGTCCGGATGCGCCGCTTTCGCCGCGAAGTACTGCCGCATCGCAGGCGTTTGCTCCGCCGAAGTCTTCGTCCCATCCGCCTTCATCGCATCGCTCACGGAACGCCCAGAATACAGCACCGCACCCCGTGCCGGAGGAAAGGTCATAAGATGGAACTCATTCCGCATCGTTGCCCGGAGCTATCTCATGCGAACCCTCTTTGCCGTTTTCTCCGTCATGCTTTCCACCTTGATCCCCGGTTTCGCTCCAGCTCAGCAGCCCGCGCCTCCCAGCTACATCCGTGCCGGCCATCTCTTCGACTCATCCTCCGGCCATTACCTCGACAACGTCACCCTCGTCGTCGCCAATCACCGCGTCCAGTCGATCGAACCGGCAGGGTTCCAGCCACCCACCGGCGCGCAAGTTCTCGACCTCTCCGCGGACTACGTCCTCCCCGGTCTCATCGACTGCCACACCCACCTCACCAGCCGCGCCGACAGCTACGAAGAATTGCTGTCCTTTACCCAGACGCCCTTCGATGCTGTCATTGCCGGTGTAGTCAACGCCAAACTGACTCTCGATGCCGGCTTCACCACCGTGCGCGATGTCGGCTCGCCGGCCTTCGCAGCGGTCGATCTGCGCAAGAACATCGACGCCGGGTACATTCCTGGCCCGCGCATCGTCGCCTCCGGCCCGGGGCTCTCCATCACCGGCGGCCACGGCGACCTCAACAACTACTCGCCGGAGACCACTGTGACTCTCTTTCCCGAGCATCGCGACTTCCGCATCGCCGACGGCCCCGACCAGGTCCGCCAGACCATCCGCGAGCAGGTGAAGTACGGCGTTGACGTCATCAAGATCATGGCCTCGGGAGGCGTCCTCTCCAAGGGCGATCAGCCCGGAGCTCCCCAGTACACCCTCGAAGAGCTCAAGGTCGCCGCCGACACCGCGCATCAGGCAGGACGCAAGATCGCCGCCCACGCTCACGGCACGCAGTCCATCAAGTGGGCCATCGAGGCAGGCATCGACTCCATCGAGCACGCTTCGCTGGTCGACGATGAGGGCATCGCTCTCGCCAAGGCCCATGGCACCTACTTCGTCATGGACATCTACAACGACGACTACATCCTCCAGGTTGGCCCCAAAATCGGCATGACCGAGGAACAGCTCACCAAGGAGCGCGGCGTCGGGCAGATCCAGCGCGACAACTTCCGCAAGGCCCATGCGGCCGGCGTCAAGATGGCCTTCGGCACCGACGCCGGCGTATACCCCCACGGCGACAACGCCAAGCAGTTCCACTACATGGTGCTCTACGGCATGACGCCCACCGAGGCGATCCAGGCCGCGACCATCTCCGCTGCCGACCTTATCGGACGCTCCGCCGACGTTGGCTCGCTTGCGCCGGGCCACTTCGCCGACCTCATCGCCGTCAGCTCCGACCCCCTCCAGCACATTGAGGTCCTCGAGCACGTCGATACCGTGGTCAAAGGCGGCGTCCTGATAAAAACCAAGCCAAACTAGCGTGCTGCACCCAGCGGATAAGCAATTGAAACATGCAGATCTTAGTGGTAAACCTCACTGCTATATGGAATTCGGTGTCAGACGGGAAAGGTTACGAATCAGAGCGTGCGTGACGGCCTTTGCATTTGTCGCCATCGTAGCCCCAATCATCCTGGGACACGCCTATGGGCAACCGCCACAGGAGCCTTCGAAGCTAACGTTCGATGTGGTCTCCATTCATGAATGGGGTCCAGGCCAAGGGCCGACCGGGCCATTTACTGCCGGCCTTCAATTCTCAGCCGGGCGGGTTCGCGCGCAGTGCGTCAACCTCCAGGGCCTCGTCTTTAATGCGTACCAGCTTACGGGGTCGGAGCCGGTAGAAGGCATGCCTGAATGGGGCCGTGCTTCCTGCGGTTTCCCTGACTCTAGGGAGACCTTCGCGATCGAGGCCACTATGCCGGTCGACACCACCGCCGCTCAATCGAGACAAATGCTGCAAACTCTGCTCGCCGAGCGGTTCAAACTCGCCGTCCACTGGGAGACCAGACAATTGCCGGTGTACGCACTGAGAATTGCCCCCGGCAAATCTAAGCTCAAGCCCTCCGATCCCGACAAGGATCCCCCCAACGCGCCGGGTTCCATCGGCTGTCCGACTGACGACCCCCATTGCCACATCGGTTTCTGTTGTGGGTCCGCGACGATGACCACCCTGACTGGATTGCTCAGCCATACACTCGAACGACCCGTAATCGATAGAACCGGGATGACCGGCTCTTATTATTTCGGTGTGCTGAAGTGGGCTGGCGACGATAGCAGTGGCTCGTCCCTCCCTTCGCTGCCTGCCTTGTTGCGCGAAGATTTTGGCCTGGATTTGAAAGCCGAGCGGGGACCCGTCCCTGTGCTGGTAATCGACCACGTTGAAAAGCCGACGCCAAACTGAGTCGGCCCTTAGTCGTTGACCGTAGGATGGCGCAGCCGGGAAGCGGTACCCGCAAGATGCTGACGCCACAAGCGGTCCGCCCACGCAACCACACTCGCTGTGACAATCATCACATCTCAACTCGCCCGCAATGCCTGACACTGCTAACAGATGCCCGTTACGCGGATGCAGTCTTCAACCAAATGGGCGCCCGATATACTACCTAATGGCCCCATGACTCTCCTTTGGCTCAGATTCGCGGTCCTGCTCTACGGCATAGCGGCACTCGCCGTTCTGCCCGTGGTGCTCTACGACCGCCCGCGCTGGCGCCTTCTGGCCGTCCCCGCCACCGTGGCTGGCGCGTTCTTCCACTTCGTCTCGCTGGCGGAGACGCTCAACGCCGCCCATCATCGCCTCCCTGTCGAGACCCACGAAGTCCAGTCCCTGCTAGCGCTTATCCTCGCGCTCGCCTTTCTCATCGTTTACGCGCGCTACCGCAGCGTCTCCATCGGGATTTTTGTTCTACCGATAGCCTTCATGCTCGCGATGCTGGCCGCGTTCCGTCCCGGCGAAGAGACCTTCTCCGCCCCCATCCGCACCGGCTGGATCTTTCTCCACATCGTCTTGCTGCTCGCCGCCTACGCCGCTCTGATCGTCTCTCTGCTGGCATCGCTGCTTTATCTCATCCAGGAACGCCGCCTCAAGTCCAAGGCCGGCCAGCATCGCTGGCTTCCGCCGCTCGACACGCCGCTGGAGACCATCGACCAGATCGCCCTCAAGACGCTTCTCTTCGGACTCCCCTGCATGACCGCGGGCCTGCTGATCGGCTCGGTCATTGCGCAGGCGGACTACGGCGCCAAGTACTTCAGCGACCCCAAGATTCTGCTCACCTTCGGCCTCTGGATCGCCTACGTCGCCATGATCTTTATCCGTCGCGCCTCCGGGCTGCGCGGCCGTCGCGCCGTCTACCTCTCCAGCTTCGTCGTCCTGGTGGTCCTATTCGTCTGGGCCGCCAATCAGTTCTCCGCCGTCCACAGGTTTCCGACGCCATGAGTTTGCGCCAGCCCCAAAGCGAGCGATTGACCCTCGTCAAGCCGGCCCAAGAGGCCGCGACCGCGCACGCGGCTGGCCATGCCCCTGAAGGCTCGCTGGTCCTGGTCGGCGTCAACCACACTACCGCGCCCATCGAGGTCCGCGAGCGCCTCGCCATCCCCGCCGCCCGCCTCGCCGACGCCATCCGCTCGCTCGCTCACCAGCCCGGCATCCGCGAAGCCGTCATCCTCTCCACCTGCAATCGCGTCGAGTTCATCACCTGCCAGGAACCCGGCCACATCGGGGCCGACCTCAGCCTCCTGCGCTTCCTGCACGAGTACTTTGCCCTCCCCGCAGACACCGTCGAACCGCACCTCTACGAGTTCCGCGACCGCGAAGCCATCCGCCATCTCTTCCGCGTCGCGTCCTCGCTGGACTCCATGGTCGTCGGCGAGCCCCAGATCCTCGGCCAGGTCAAGGAGTCCTACACCGTCGCCCGCGAGGTCGGCGCCGTCGCCACCACTCTCGAGCCGCTGCTCCAGCGCGCCTTCTCCGTCGCCAAGCGCGTTCGCACCGAGACCCAGATCGGCAGCTCTTCTGTCTCTATCGCCTCGGTCGCAGTCGATCTCGCCCGCAAGATATTCGGATCTTTACAAGGAAAAACGGTCCTCCTGGTCGGTGCCGGAAAGATGTCCGAGCTCGCCGCACGTCACCTGATCCAGCAGGGCGCGACCTCCATCCTGGTTACCAATCGCACCCACGAGAAGGCCGCAATCATCGCCGGCCAGATCTCCGAACAAATTTCCGTGCAGAGCGCGAACAACTCCGCCGCCCTCGCGTGCACCACTGAGGTCATCCCCTTCGAGCAGGTTCACGCCCAGGCCGGGCGTGCCGACATCGTCATCACCTCTACGGGCGCCGAGGGACAGATATTCACCCGCGCGCACGGTCAGCAATTTCTCTCCCAACGCCGCAACCGCCCCATGTTCTTCATCGACATTGCCGTCCCTCGCGATGTCGACCCGAAGATGAACCAGGTGGAAGGCTGCTTCGTCTACGACATCGACGACCTCCAGCAGGTCGCCGCCGCCCACCTCGCTGACCGTGGCCGCGAGTCCGCCGCCGCCGAAAGCATCGTCGCCGCCGAAGTGGAGAAGTACCGCGAGCACCTGCAGACGCGCGAGGCCGTCCCCGCCATCGTCGCCCTGCAGCAGCACGCCGAGTCGCTCCGCCAGGCTGAGCTCGCCCGCGCCGCCAAACGCCTCGCCGAGCTAACCCCCGAGCAGCAAGCCGCCGTCGATGCGCTTACCCGCTCCCTCACCGCCAAACTTCTCCACCCCCAAATCGTAGACCTGCGCAAGAAGTCCGAATAGCGGTAGATTCGGTCGATGCGAAGATATGTTGACCAGTTGCCAAATGGGCGGTGATACCCTGATCGCGGGTTTCGGAGTCCTTCTTGAGAGCTAGCTGGACACTTCTCGGTCTTCTGCTGATTCTTCCAAAGGTGGCCTTTGGTCAAGCGCCCTGGCTTACCGATGACGAGGCCCGCAAAGCAGCCGAGGCAGCGGTTCACTCCGTGTACCCCGAGCCTTGTTACAGTACCTATCGCGACGAGCGCCTTGAGAGCTGGGTGCTCAGCATTCGAAGCGACCGGCTTTGGGGCGATAGACTCAATGAAGCTGTTTACCTCTATCACGTCGCGAGCGATGTCTGCGATTACGTTGGCAGCGACAACGGCAAACCCGTCGTGTTTTCGCAGGTGACGTCGGACTGTTGCGAGTACGGCATCGTCGCCGTCGATCGTGACACTGGAAAGGGCTACTGGTTCACGGGAGCTGTGAAAAAGGACGTGTTTAGAGAATTCGCCCGAGACGAAAAGCTGCTGCCTGATTCTTCGAGGCCCACATTGTTCACCGCTCTCTATGAGGAACTCGTCTGGGGCGGCCTGAATGAGATTACAAGCATGGAAGGGCTACAGGATTCGGTCCAAAGCAACTTCCGCTCGGCTTATTCTCCCTACGAACGTGACAATAAATGGAAACCCAAGTTCAATTCATGGTGGCGCCGGTTCCAAGCGACCGTTCCGAAGTTGAGGCTTGAGACGACCTACGAAACAGGCCCACGAGGGACAACCGTGCGAGGCTATACCTTCAAGGGATTTGTGCTGACGACTCCACGCACCGACCCGCCCCCGAAAGGAACCCCGCAGATTGTCCAATGGGCGCTCCTTATGCGGGCGGACGGTACCGTCGAAGAATTGCCATCGAAGACCATCTATTCTGCGCGATGAGCTCTAACCCACCACCACCATCGCATATACCCCCATCTCCGGCACGGTAAACTTCACCACCCCGCCCGTCTCCGCAAACTCCAGCCTCACCGGATCATTCTTCTCGGGTGTAAACAGCGTCACCGCCTTAATCGGAGAAGGGAACTGCTTCTTCACGGTCACCGCGAACGGCCCCACCCGCTTCTTCGCCTCAAAGTTGATGAAGTGCGCAATCGTCTCCTTCGACTCCGCCCGCTTCTGAATCTCCATCACGGTCGTCAGCGGAGCCTCACTCGTCAGCGAAAATCCCGCAGGCACTGCCGCCGCCACCGCCTTGTAGATCTCCTCAGCATTCTTCGGTAGCACCCACTGCGGTGGATTCATGTGCACACCCCTCGCCGCCGTCGCGCCTGGCTCCGGGTCCTCGTTGGCGGCAGCGGAGCGGCGCGCTCCATCGGCGGGAATAATCTGCGGGATCGAGACGATGCGTCCTTTGAGAGGCATCGATGTGCCGCGGATCGCGAGGAACGGGGTGGTGGCGCGCGTCTCCCGCCACTCGTTGTAGGCGCCCGTATTCCCCGCGACGATCAGCGTTCCTCCGCCGCGCACATACGCCAATAACGCAGCAACTTGCGTGTCCGAAATACACTCCTGCCCTGCCACAATCACCGCCGCATACTTTCCTATCCGGTCTATCTGCTCTTCGAACAACAAATCCCACGGCACCTTGTACTGGATCAACACCTGCTCGACCAGCGCCGTCGGCAAATACGCCGCGCTGACGCTGTACGCCATCGACGCCCAGGTCCGCAGCACGGCTACATCGGCCACGTTGTCCACACCCGTGTAGTAGCGGTCGTTATACTCGCGGAAAAATTCCATCATCGGTGTAAACGTGTTGAACGCGCCCGATCCCAGCGGCGCCGGCGCCAACCCCGCCACCGGCTTCTGGTACCCAAACGCCATGTGCACTGCCGCGCGCACATCGTTGGCGAACGCATCCTCGCAGCCCGTCTCCAGCCGCCGCGCCATCTTGTACGACCGGATCTGCGACACCAGCGCGCCCGTCGACGCATCGATATGCTCGTCGTACCCACCCGTATCGAACGCCATCAAATCGATCTTGCCCGCATATAGCGGCTGATACACCGCATTTGTCCAATATCGATTGAAGCTATACACGCCCTTGATGTTGAATAGCACCGCCACCTTCGGGTCCAGCGCCTTCACCGCATCGTACAAATCGTTCGCGTAGTGCGCTAGCGACTCGCAGCGAAACCGCACCCACTCCTGCAGCACCGGATCGTTCAGCGCGGTCACGCTGTCCGGTTCTGTCTCCGAACCCCAATCGTGGAGCACCAGCCAGTCCGTGTCCGGCAGCCCGAACCGCCGCAGCGCCGCTTCCTTCGTCGGATACCGCCGCTTCAGCATCGCGTGGAACGCCGCCACGCAGCGCGCACAGTGGCACGAGTGCGGCTCCGCCTGCAGCATGATGTTGTCGAACGCAAACTCATCGACATGGAACTCCTCCACGCCGATCTTGATGACGCGCTTCAAATACTCGCGGTACTTCGGCTCATTCGGGCACGCATAGTGCCGGTACGTCTGCGCGCCATACGGAACCGGCCGGTCCCACTGATCGCGCTGCTCCCACCCCTTCGCCTCGGGCCGCTCGCGGTACAGCGTTTCGGTGAACATAGTGCCGCCCATATACAGGCTCACCTTCATGCCCAGCTTGTGCATCTGGTCGGCGACCTTCTTCGACTGCTCCATCGCCGGCCGCTCGTACTCAATCCCAAACCCCTTGTAGAAAAACAGCCGCCCCCACTTCACACCCGCGTCCGCCATCTTCTGGATGTTTGCCGGAGACAGCATCGTCGCGTAGTGCTCCTCGATATCCGCCTCATGCTCGCCCCGCCGAAGCAGAAAATCGATCGGCTCGTGCGTCGTCCACACCACGCCCCGCGTCTGTTCCCGCTTCTTTTGCGCGCTCAGCGCCCACCGCGTCAATCCAGCCGCGCTACTGACGGCAGGCCCCGCGCTCTCCTGTGCCGCTGGCTCGCCCGCCGCAATCTCCGCCGCGCTCAACCACGGAGCGCCTAACGCCGCCCCGCCGGCCACACCCATCCATCCCATCAATCGTCTGCGGTCGATCTTCATGGCGCTCTGAACCCCCAATTTCGTTGCACGCCAGTCTAATTCTCTCGGAACATTCCTGTCGCAGATCCGCCGATAGACGCTCACCCATGTCCCGCGCTACCATTGCGCCCGATGACAAACTCCGCCAGCACTCTCACTCGCCGCACCCTCTTGCGCACCAGCGCGCTCGCCGCCGCCGCCACACTCATCTCCGCCGAGGCTCCCGCGCAAAACGCGTCTGGTGTCTCCTACGCGCCCGCCACCCTCAAGCCTCCCACACCTGACGCCGACCTGGCCGTCCGCCTCGGCATCGCCAGTTACACCTTCCGCAACTTTGCCTCACAGCAGCTCCTCATCGATTTCATGAAGCAGCTTGAGACCCCCCTGCTCAACCTCAAATCCGTCCATCTGCCCATGACCTCTCAGGACATGGTGGTCGCACCGCCCAAGACGACCCAGCCAGCCCAAGCCGTCAAAGACGTGCCTCCCATCATGATTCCGCTTGATCTGGTCGCCGCCCAGGCCGCTGCCTACCGCGCCGCCGGGTTCATCCTCACCGCCGCTGGCAACATCACCTTCGCCCTGGATACCGACGCCGACATCCGTCCCAAGTTCGAGTACCTTAAGGCCGCGGGCATCCCCATTGCCGTCTGCGCGCCCACCCACCAGAACCTTCCTCGTCTGGAGAAGTTCGTCAGGGAGTACAACATCAAGCTCGCCATCCACAATCACGGCCCCGAGGACAAGAACTTCCCCTCACCCTTCGACGTCCTCGCCGCAGTCAAGAACATGGATCCCCGCATCGGCCTCTGCATCGACCTCGGCCACGCCATGCGCGCCGGCGCCGACGTTGTCGCCGCCATCCACGCCGCCGGCCCCCGCCTCTACGATCTCCACATCAAGGACCTAGCCGACGCCACCGCCAAGGAATCCCAGGTCGCAGTCGGAGAAGGCGTCATGCCCATTCGCGCCATCTTCCAGGCGCTCATGGACATTCACTATCCCGGCAACGTCGATCTTGAATACGAAATCCACGCCGACAACCCAATGCCCGGTGTGGTCGAAAGCTTCGCCTACATG
Organism: Acidobacteriaceae bacterium; assembly: GCA_049509035.1. Classification (GTDB taxonomy): domain Bacteria; phylum Acidobacteriota; class Terriglobia; order Terriglobales; family Acidobacteriaceae; genus Edaphobacter. The sequence goes on along the minus strand of JBELAH010000007.1, from coordinate 78,608 downwards.
CGCGGCGTCCTGGCCGGCATGGGATACAAGTGAGGCCCGGCCGACACCCCGTTACTTCTTGCCTTGTACCGCCTGGATCACACTCTCGTAGCTCGGGTCCGCAGCCTTGATGTGGTCCGCCACCCGCTTTCGCTCGTCCTCCGTCAGCGACGGCAGCACCGTCAGAATCCGCCGCAGCGTCACCGAGATATCGTCCACGTAGTTCATCGTCCGAATTGCTTCGCCGGAAAGAGGCATTGTTGCTCCTGTCAGTTTGAAATCGCTTCCCACCAGTCTACCGCTTGAGCGCTCCGCTCACACCACCACCGCCGCCTCATCCTTCGGCGCCACGTATCCATCCCGGTCCGTCATCTCCATCAGCGCCGCCAGCTTGGTCGCAAAGTCGGGATGCAGCGCATTCCTTCCATACCTCCACGTCCAGTTGCCCAAGCCCTCCGCGGGCGTATTCATCCTCGCCTCGCTGCCCAGGTGCAGAATGTCCTGCATGGGAAAGATGCACACATTCGCCACCGATCGCGCCGCCGCCCGGATCATGGCCCACACCACGTCGCCGTCGTGTTCGATAGGCTGCAGGTAAGTCTGCACGTTCGCCCGCTCCACCGCGGTCGCGCCTTCCTTCCACCATCCCAGCGTGGTGTTGTTGTCGTGTGTCCCGGTGTACGCAACCGTATTCGGCACATATTCGTGCGGCAGATACAAATGCGCCCCCCGGTCCGAAAACCCGAACTGCAGAATCCGCATTCCCGGCATGCCAAAATGCTCGCGCAACTCATCCACTTCCGGCGTAATCAGCCCCAGGTCCTCCGCGATAAACGGCAGCTCGCCAAACACCTCCTTTAGCCGCTGAAACAGCTCATGCCCGGGCGCCTTCACCCACTGCCCGTTCACCGCGGTCTCCTCCTCCGCTGCAATCGACCAGTACGCCTCGAACCCGCGAAAGTGGTCCAGCCGGACTATGTCGTACAGCACCAGCGTCCGGCGAATTCGCGCCACCCACCAGTCGAACCCGCGTTCCCGCAGCTCGCCCCACTTGTACAGCGGATTGCCCCACCGTTGTCCGGTCGCCGAGAAATAATCCGGCGGCACGCCCGACACCCGGATCATCTTGCGCTCGTCATCCAGTTCAAACAGCTCCGGATGCGTCCACACATCTGCGCTGTCGTAATTGACGAAGATTGCCACATCGCCGAGAACCCGGATGTCACGCTGCTTGCAGTACGCCCGCAGCAGGCTCCATTGTTCATCGAAGAAGAACTGGATCGCCTGCTCGATCGCGAGCTCGCGTCCATGCTCGGTCAGTGCCGAAGTCAATGCATCGTGCTTGCGTTGCGCATACTCCTCCGGCCAGTCGATCCAGCTCATATAGCCGAACCGCCGCCGCAGCACGTTGAACATCGCATAGTCCGGCAGCCAGCTTACATTGTTCTGACAAAAGCTCTGGAACCGCGCCCGCGCCTCATCGCCGGCCCGGTCAAGGAAATTCGCCGCCGCCTCTTCGATCAGCGGGATCTTCCTGGTCGCCGCCGCGCGAAAGTCCGCCGGCCCATCGTGTCCCGGAAGTCCCTCGATCCGCTCCGCTCCAATCCACCCATCCTCGACCAGCCGCTCCAGGCTGATCAGCACCGGATTTCCCGCGAACGCCGACAGGGCCGAGTAAGGCGAGCTCCCATATCCAGTCGGGCCCAGCGGCAGTACCTGCCATAGCCGCTGCTTCGCCGCCGCCAGAAAGTCGACAAACTCATACGCAGCCGGCCCAAAGTCGCCCACGCCGCCATACGACGGCAGCGAAGTCACATGCAGCAGGACCCCCGACAACCGATTCTGACTCATCCCTCACCCTTCAAAGACAGTTGCAGGCTGTTAGGTGCCGGTCGTTGGTTGAAAGCAGCCTGCCGCCAAGCGTTTTGCAACCGACCCAACTGACAACCTGCAACTCGCAAACCTGCAACTAGAAAAGGGCCCGCCCCCAAACCCGGCGTAGTCCAGCCCGCAGGGCAGGAAACAGGCCCCTCATCCAAAGCCGCTCTAGCTACCCGGAATCCCTCCCGGTGCCGCCGCCTGTTTCGTCAGCCGTATCCCGCCGCCGTCCTGGTACTTCTGCAAAACCGTCCCGGCAAACACGCGGTAGATCTCCTCCCGCTGCGCATCCAGCAACTGCTCGCGCGTCTGGTCGAGATTCTTCGCAATGTCGTCCGCTGTCGGCTCCTGCTTGTCGGTCACGGTCAGCACCACGCCCGTCTGTCCCGCGTTGATCGGTCCGGAGATCTGTCCCTTTGCCAGTGTGAACGCTGTCGCGCCCGGCCCGCTCATCGAGCCCAGGTCTGCAACCTGTCCATCCTGACCCACCAAATCGCTCGATTTCACCGGGACTTTCATCTCCGCTGCGGCTTTCTTCAGGTCGTTCAGCAGCTTGGCGCGGTCGTCCAGTTTCTTGGTCTCTGTTTCCAGAATCCCAGGCGCTTTATCGGCGCGATAGTCGTCCAGAATATGCGATTTGTACTCCGCAAAACTCGGAGCGTGCGCCGGTTTTGTATCCAGCACCACGAACACCGCATAGCCGTCGCCGGTCGAAGCCGTCGCCGGGGCCGAACCCTTGTCCGTCGCAAACGCCTGCGCCAGCAGCGCGGTCGAATCCGACAGCCCGCCGATGGTGCCGTCTTTGGCCACGTAGTCTGTCGTCACCGCATGAAGCCCATCCGCTGCCGCAGCCTTATCCAGCCCGTTCTTCTTCGCATCGGCCGCAAGCTGCGTCGCAAACTGTTGCTCCGCCGCGCCTGCCTTCTGCTGCTGCAGCAGTTGCACAATCGAGTCTTTCTCTTCCGCCAGAGGCTTCACTCCTGCCGCCTGCTTCTGCTCCGTCTGGATAATGTGATATCCAAACTGCGATCGCACCAACCCCGACGTCTGCCCCGGGTTCAGCGCCATCGCCGCCTTTGCATACGCCGGATCCAATTGGGCGGTGGCTATCAACGGCAGTTCGCCGCCCTGGTCCTTGCTTCCCGGATCATCCGAGTACTTCTTCGCCAGGTCGGCAAAATTCGCACCCGCCTTCAGTTGATTCAGCACGTCCTGCGCTTTGGCCTTGGCCGCTGCATCCGTCTGTGCATCGGCGTCGGCCTTCGCGTTGATCAGGATATGACGGGTCTTCACCTCTTCGTCCGTCTTGTAGTCCGCCTGGTGAGCCGTGTAATACGCCTGCACCTCCGCGTCAGTCACCTGCGGCTTGCCGCCTGGCACCTTGGACGCATCGAATACCACATACTCAATCTTCCGCGTCTCCGGAATTGCGTTCGCGTACCGCGCAGCATTCTGTTTGAAAAATGCCTGCAGGTCCGTGTCCGAAGGGTTGATCGACTTCTTGATGTCATCCAGCGACACCACCGCGTAGTCGAACTTTACCTTGGTCCCCTGCTGCAGGTAGGCCTCGCGCACCGCTGCATCCGACACCGTCACTCCGCCCGAAATCATCTTCTGCATGCGGTCGAGCTCCATCTCTTCCTTCACCTCGGTCTCGAACGCGGTGCGCGTCTCGTCCTGCCCCGCTAACATCTGGATGAAGTTGATGTAGCCGTCGTCTCCTACGTACTTCCCGTTGGGAAACAGGTATTCCGCATACGGACCGGTCTTCAGAAAATTCACCAGGTCTATGTCCGACACCTGCAAGTGCAGCCGGTCGGCCTCCTGCTTCAGGATGGTCCGCTGGATCAGCATTTGACCCGCCCGGCTCATCATGTACGGCAGCAGCATGTCGGGATACTTGTTCTGCCGCAACATTCGCTGCGCCAGCCGGGTCACGTCCTCCATCTTCACCTGGTCGCTCTCACCGAATATCCGTCCCCACGCCCCCGGCGCATGCACGGTCGCATAAACTGCCGTGTCGCTCGACGTCCCATTGTCCATGAACCCTGGGATCAGGTAAATCACCATTCCCACCGTGACGACGCCGATGATCACGCCAAAGATAATCTTGGTTAGCTTATTGTCCTGTTGAAGAAAACGAATCATGCTTGACTGACGACCTTGACTTCGCGCGCCACTTCCAACCCCATAACTTCAACTGGTCGGGACCCATCCAACTCGGGCCCAAATCCCGTTGCCTTCGGTCGGAAACGCCGCATCTGCCCGTTGATTTTGCTCGTCCTGGCGCACCCAAACTCCGCGCGCGCAGCCACCAGCAGGGCAAGTGACAAGTATAAATCACCCCGGCCCATCCACGCCGCGAGCATCCCGTGCCGTGAGCGCAAAAAGGGGCCGCGTTTGCGGCCCCCTGGAAATTCGATCAGATCGCCTTAGTAGGGATACGGATACGGCCGGTAGGCCGGACCATAGTACCCCGGCGGGTAGCGCCGTTGCAGCGGCTGCGGCCCGCTTCCGGGAACCCCCTGCGCAAGCCGGTCCATCTCCGCCTGCGACACCGTGGAGACCGTCGCCGGTTGCGCCAGGTGGAACGTCAGCAGCCCTTCTGACGGCACAAATACCTGCCCCGCATGCGACGCCGCTGACGATCCTAGGCCCAGCAGCCCGCCCACGCCGGCTCCGATCGCCGCGCCCTCGCCGCCGCCCGCCGCCGCGCCGATCAGCGCTCCCACTGCGCCACCAGCGACCGAGCTGTTTACCGATTGAACCGTCTTGTCAGCGCCATTGTGGGCCCAGATGTCGGAGACGATTGGGTAGCTCTTTCCGCCCATCGTCACCTGCGTCAGTTGCAGCGAAAGCTCGCCGCGTCCGGCCAGCGCACCCGACTTCTTCGCATCCACCACCACCCCCTGGACCGCTGCGCCGCGGGGAATCGCCACTGCGCCCCCGGCCGCGACATCGTTGATCACGATGCCGTCGAAGCGCTCGCCCGGCTTGGTCCTTGCGCTGTCCAGCGTCTGGTTGATCCGCATCCGCACCAGCGCGCCCGCCGGAATAGTCACCACTTCACCCGCTTGCTGCCCCGCGTACGCAGGCGCTCCATAGTAGCCCGGCGGCGGTGCCGCGTAACCCTGCTGTTGCGGGTAGGCTTGCGGTTGCGGATAGCCCTGCTGCTGCGGATAACCCTGCTGCGGAGCCTGCGCTGGAGCGCCGTTAGCCGGTGCTTGCTGTCCATAGTTCGGCGGCGGCCCATACCCGCCCGGGTAGTAAGGCTGTCGGTACTCCGGCGCGCCCGACCCAACGCTCGGCCCGCCCGCCTGGCTTGGGGCCGAGTTGGGAGTCTGATTTGGCGGCTGCGTATTGTTCGCATCCGGCGATCCCTGCGGCGCAGGTTGCGCCGGGGCCATCGTCCCATCCGATTGCAAAACCCCCGGGGCATCGGCGGCGGGCGCGCCGCCATCCTGCACCGGTTGCGTCGCAGCCTCGCCGCTCAGCGTCATCTCGTCGACCACCTTCTGCACGCCGACAGTGCGCGACACAATCGTCTCCGCCTCGGTGCGCAGTGCCTCCGTCTGCACTGACCCGCTCAGCGTCACCACTCCATACACGGTCGTCGTGGTCATCGGTTGATTGGCAAGGTCGGGCGCACCCGCCAGCGCTTTCAGAACGCTTGCCTCTACCTGCGCATCCGGGATGGTCTTGGCCGCAGGTGCCGCCTGCGCCAATCCAATCGCGCTCCAACCCAACGCCACCGCCAGCAATCCACCCTTCACCACCCTGAACGCAACCCCTTTACCTACATCCTGTCCCGTGCGACGATCCATGCCATCCTCCGAATGTCTATAGGCCGGGCAGTTTCGCACGCGGCCTGTACTCTTCAAGACTCGTTTTTCAGCGGAAAGTTACGCTTTTGCCCGTAAATTGTCCCATCTCTCGCAACATTCATTCTGCTTCAGATTAGATGCCCGCCAGCCGGCAATTGCGGCACATCCTCGGCAAGCTCTCTTTCGCTGCGTATGTTTGACCCGCCCGGCATTCGGGAAGTATACTCAACCTGCGGGGTGGAGCAGCCCGGTAGCTCGTTGGGCTCATAACCCAAAGGTCGCAGGTTCAAATCCTGCCCCCGCAACCAATTGCAAACGCTGGCCCTCCTTCCCAAATTCTGAAGTCGAGGGCCAGTGTTGTTTCTGCCCTCGTATCTGGTGTTTCTTCTGTAGCTTAGGCTCCCTCGGCCGCCTTGAGCATCCGCTTCGCGGCAGCGCCACATCCGTGTGGACGCGCGTGGGGACTGACCTCCGGCGCTTTCCTGGAAACCCTCGAGGCCGCCGGCAAACTGCGGTTGAGGCCTGCATCCCGCGAACAGTATGATCGATATTGCTGGCGGGTCGAGGCCTCAAGGTCGAAGGGAGTCAAAAGTCGCATGCCGAAGATGAAAGAGTTCACGGTAACGATCGAAGACAAACCAGGGGCGCTGGGGAAGTGCTTCCTCGCTCTGGCGGACCGCGGAGTCAACGTCCTGGCATTTCAATCCTACGTTGAGGAAGGCGAAAGCCTGGCCCGGTTGGTCGTGGACAATCCCGCCAGTGCAAAGGCGGTTCTGGGTAGCCTGGGCATGATCTTTGAGGAGACCGAAGCCGCAGTCATCCGATTGCCGAATCGTCCCGGGGAGCTGGGGCGCGCAGCCGCACGGCTGGGCGAAAACAAGATCAACGTTGACTATTCCTACTGCGGGCTGGAGCCAGGGTCCGCGCAAGCGCTGGTCGTCTTCGGCGTAGACAACCTCTCCAAAGCCGCGAAAGCCCTGGACGACCTCGCCGCCGAAGGCGCTTGAACCCCTCGTCTCCCACCCGATCCGCGAGAAGCCTTCCTTACACAACGATGGAAATGGTGCGCCCGAGAAGATTCGAACTTCTGACCTACAGCTTCGGAGGCTGCCGCTCTATCCAGCTGAGCTACGGGCGCTTGCTTCAAGCCTAGCACGGCACGCCGCCGCTTCGCATCGCGCCTTTGGCGCCGCCGCGCTTGACAGCCATGGTCGAATGGTCGAGCATCGACACGACCAACGAAACCGCCCGCGGCCGTCCGCGAAAACACTCCCCTTGCGCCACTCCCCAACCCCGCTGGAAGAGAGAATCCCAATGAAGCTCACTGCAAATCTCCGCTGTCATTCCTACCGTTCGCTATGTGCCATTCTTTCCACTGCACTGCTTTCGACTGTCCTCAATGCGCAGCCGGCAGCGCCGCCCCTGCCTAGTCCGCCCGCAACCGCCAGCGTTACCGTCGCCGGCGGCACCATCGACATCCACTACAACACCCCGCACATGCGTGGACGCAAGATCATGGGAGAGTGTCCTTCGTCCCAAACATCCGCGCCGTGCCCCTTTCTGGTTCCCTATGGCAAGGTCTGGCGCACCGGCGCGAACCCCGCCACCACCCTCATGACCTCCGTGCCCTTGAAGTTCGGCAACCTGCTGGTCCCGGCCGGGACCCACACCATCTATTCGCTGCCCAGCCCCGACGTCTGGCAGCTCATAATTAACAACCAAACCGGCCAGTGGGGCCTCACCTACAACCAGGATCAGGATCTCGGCCGCATACCAATGAAGGCCAAGCCCATGACCGCGCCGCAGGAGGTGATGAGCCTGACCTTTGAGAACACCACGGCCAACTCCACCGAGCTGCATATTCGCTGGGAGACCACTGACCGCTACGTAATCATCACCAAGCCCTGACGGCTGCTCTGCCACGCCACTCAGACGAAAGGAATCAGGATGACTGCGATTTCGCGACGCGAGTTTATTGGCACTGCCGCCATGGCCGGTGCCGCGCTTTCCGGCTCCTTGAGCGCTCTGGCCGCGCCCGATACAAGCCCCGTCCCCATCATCGACTCGCACATCCATCTGTTCGACAATTCCCGTCCGGTGTTCTCCGGCTACATGGGATCGCAGGCCTACCGCGCGCTCAACAAGCCGTCGCTCCCCTCCATGTACAGCGCGCTGGCAAAGCCGGCCGGCGTCGTCGGCGCTATCGTCGTCGAATCGGCCAGCTTCATCGACGACAACCTCTGGTACCTCGAGGTCTGCGCCGCCGATCCGTTTATGGTCGGCGTCTCCGGTAGCCTCGACCCCGGCTCGCCTGACTTCGGCCGCTACGTCACCCACTTTCACCGCGACCCTCTCTATCGCGCTATCCGCGCCAGCCGCTTCTATAACGCGGATGGTCCCGGAGACACTGGCAAGGTCACGCTCAAGCTGGATAATGTCGCCAACCTGAAGCTGCTCGCCCAGGCCGATCTCGCGCTCGACACCGCCAACCCCAGCATGAACCTGATGCAGGCCAACGTGCTGCTGGCCGATGCGATCCCTAACCTGCGCATCATCATGGACCACCTGCCCTCCTTCGACCCCACCCTCGACAACCAGAAGGCCTACGAAGCCGTGGTCAAGGCGATGGCGGACCACCCCAACATTTTCGTCAAACTGACTGAGGTCTATCACCCGCGCCTCTCAGACAACGTCATCGTCAAGGATTACGAACCGCTGCGCGCCCGGCTCGAATACCTCTTCGACGCCTTCGGCGAAGACCGCGTCATCTTTGGAACCGATTACCCCAACAGCTACGGCGTCGCCACCATTCCCGAAGAAGTCGAACTGGTCAAACGCTTCTTCTCCACCAAGCCGCGCGAAGTCCAGGAGAAGTACTTCTGGAAGAACTCCGCGAAGGTCTACAAGTGGAAGAAGCGGACCCCCGATCAGCCTAGCCTGACGTGATCTTTCGGTACAACAAATGAAGCTGAATCTGGCTGCAAGAGTAGGGAAGCTCACATCCGCCGCAATGCTCGCGATCGCTGCTTCGGCGACCGCGCAGCCCATGGTCGTCTCGCGTGGCGAAGTCACCGTAATGGTCGAGCCATACGCCGACAACATCGTGCGCGTCAGCATTAGCACGTTGAAAGAACGTGCGACCGATGCGCCGGGCTATGGAGTCTCGGCCAAGGTACGAGCAGCAGGTTGGACCAGCGAAGCAGGCGCCGGCGGAGATGTGATGCGGTCCCCACGCATGACGGTTACCGTCGCCCCGCAGGGCCCGTCCCGCGCACCCACCGGAACCCAGGCCGACATCGCCAAGTTCTTCGGCGGATCAACTCCCGGCGTCAGCATCTCCATCAAGAATCCGGACGGCTCGCCGCTGCTCCAGATGCGCGGTTGGCAGATGTCCGTCCCCAACTACAAAGACGGCAACGCCGGCATCCTCAACGATCGCCGTCCCACCGACGACCCGTTCTACGAAGTCGGCGCCACCTTCTCCACCACCAAAGACGAGCACTTTTACGGCCTCGGCCAGAACCAGGAAGGCTTCCTCGATCGCCGCGGCCACATTCTGCGCTGCGCCCACGACTACGACGCCACCGGCGGCCAAAGTGTATGCGTGCCCTTTGTGGTTACAAATAAAGGCTACGGCCTGGTCTGGGACAATCCTTCGCGTACCACCGTCAACTTCGCCTACCTCGGCGACTCTCTGCGCTTCACCTCCGACGTCGGCCAGCGGGTCTCCTTCTTCGTTATTGCCGGCAAAACCTACGACGAAATCTATTCCGGTTACAAATTGCTGACCGGCGACGTTCCCATGCTGCCAAAGTCCGCATATGGTTACATTCAGTGCAAACAGCGCTACACCAGCCAGGCAGAGTTGATGGCCGTTGCCAAGGGCTATCGCGATCGCCATCTGCCCGCCGACGTGCTCGTCATCGACTGGTTCCATGACACCAAAATGGGCGAACTCGATATGGACCCGGCGAAGTGGCCTGACCCCGCCGCCATGAACCGCGACCTGCACGCGATGGGCTTTCACACCATGATCAGCGTGTGGCCGCGCTTCGTCCCCGAGGACCGCTACTACCAGACCGTCCTCGACCACGGGTGGTTCATGCACCTGGCCGATGGCACGCCCACCAACGGCCTCCCGTACGATCGCGCCGGCTCCGACATCGACACCACCAACCCCGACGCCGCGCGCTGGTACTGGGACACCATCCGCGACAACTACGTCAAGATGGGCTTCGACGCCTTCTGGGCCGACGAGACCGAACCCGATCTGCCGCCTAACGGAAGCTACTTCCACGTCGGTCCAGGCACCGAGTTCTTCAACGTCTACCCGCTCTTCCACACCGCCGCGTTATACACCGGCATGCGCAAGGATATGACCGAACGCGCCTTAATCCTCGCGCGCGATGCCTATCTCGGCGCGCAGCACAACGGCGCCATCTTCTGGTCGTCGGACATCAGCCCCACCTGGGACACGCTGAAGCGCCAAGTCCCCACCGGCATCAACTTTGTCGCCAGCGGCATGCCCTACTGGAGCACCGACATCGGCGGATGGCAATATCTGCCATATACGCACAAGCCCGACCACCCGCCGCTGATCGATCCATCCGACGCGCGCGACGAAGTCCACAACTACGACGACTACCCCGAGCTCTACGTGCGCTGGTTCGAGTACGGCGCCTTCCAGCCAAACTTCCGCTCCCACGGCAGCCGGCCGCAGAACGAGGTCTGGTCGTACGGCAAGCAGGCCGAGCCAATCCTCGAAAAGTACTTGCGCCTGCGCTACACCCTCATGCCGTACATCTACTCGCTCGCCTACCAAACCCACCTTACCGGCGCGCCCTTCATGCGCGGCCTCTTCATGGATTTCGGCAACGACCCCAACGTCGCCAACATCGGCGACGAATACATGTTCGGCCCAGCATTGTTAGTCGCGCCCGTAGTGGAGCAGGGAAGCACTACTCGCCAGGTTTATCTCCCCGCCGGCGCTGACTGGTATGACTTCTGGACCAACGAGAAACTCCACGGCGGCCAAACCATCACCGTCTCCGCGCCCATCGACACGCTTCCATTATTCGTCCGCGCCGGCTCCATCCTGCCCATGGGCGCGCCCGTCGAAAGCACCAACCAGCAGCAGCCGCTCCAGGAACTGCGCGTCTACCCCGGCGCCGACGCCGCCTTCGATCTCTACAACGATGACGGCACCACCTACGCGTACGAACAGGGCGCGATGCAGATCACGCACCTCGAATGGTCTGACGCCGCGCAGAAGCTCACCCACACCGGAGCTGCGCTCTCAGGTCCACCCGACGCCACCCTGGTCAAGATCGTGCATCCTCGGTAAAAACGCGGACAGGTTGCTCACCTTCTCAGTCGGATCGACTTCAGATGAAGATCAATCTGACCCAGGTGATGTGATTCGTGTTCGCAGATGTGGAACCATTTGCAAAGATTATTGGTGGGTCCCCAGAACCAGTTCTTGTCAACAGACATAAGCCAGACGTCATCGCGCTTTCTCAATTCGTTGAGCGTACGCTCCCGTACCTCTGCCAATGTATCGAGATAGAACGGGAGGTCGTGGTTCCTGACCAGACGGCGTCCGAGATCGCCAAGCCTCATCGCAGGCCCAAAGCGCTTCTTTGTCTCGGGTGAGGTCGTCGCCCACGGCAGACCATCGAACGTGTGGAACTGGTAGTACGTCTCGCTCGCGGCGAGATGAAGCAGTAACGCTCCGACTGTGTTTCCATCGGGGCTGGGGAGCCAGTCGAGGTCAGCCCGCGTCAGATCGTGAAGCCGCATTAAGACGCTTTGGCGCATCCAGTCGAGTTGCGAGACGAGGATGCTGATTTGAGGACTGTATCCCGACCTCGGACCGAAAACCGAATAGCCTGCCAGGGGTGAGTTGAGTCTGGCTGTGGAGGCAGAGGTTGGCTCAGGGGAAGGATGCATAGGCAGGTAAGTGATTGATTTGATGGTGAGAGCGCTGGGGCTCGAACCCAGGACCAACGCCTTAAAAGGGCGATGCTCTACCAACTGAGCTACGCTCTCATCCACACTCCCAAGGTAGCATATTGCTGTGGTATCCAGGCCACTTGGACGCTCAGCAGGGCAGACGCAGTGACCCTCCCGGCGCGAGCGCACTTTTGCCGTTTTGACGTCTGGCATCGTCCGCGCCAGGTCGCACCCATTACCACCGTGCAACTTAGTAACTATAGAGTAACTAGTTCGCGCGTGACTTAGGTTGTCACACTTAAGTCGCACCGCAGTGTCATTGACTTGGGATATGGGCCAAAGTACCCTCAAATCAATTGTATGGCCGATTTTGCGTAAGTGAAATCCATGGCAGCAAGCACGCCCCGTAAGGGCCCGGTCGCGACTGCAATGCAAGGCTTAAATGGGGTTCCGATGGGCTCACGCGGCACCGAAATAGACGGCCAGCCGACGGCGGATAGTACGCCGGAGGACGTGGCCGCCCTCTATTCGTGGGCCAACCTGCAAGGGGCAAAGTATCGGGACTATTCAGCCTCCCGCCGGGAATATCGCGCGCAGGTCCGCTACCGCGCGGCCAAGGCCCTTCTGGAGCGTGAGTTGAAGGCCCAGGAGGAGGCGGAAGCCTCCGCTGCCGAGGCGGAGCGTGTTGTGCTCGCGGCGGATGCCTCGGCCCGTTTGCCGAATGGCGGCGACAGCCCGGCCACTCGGATCCATTCGCAACGCGACGCTGAGTCGGCCGCACGCAAGGCCGCCGCGGACCGGGTGGAAGCAGCGCGCCGGGCAGAGGCTGCGGCCCACGCTGCCGTGCTGGCGTTGCGCGAGGAACGCGAAATCTCCGATGCCCACTCGTCGGCCCGGCGCAAGGCGTTGCTCTACGAAGAGTCCCAACAGCGCCGCCGCCAATTGGCGGGACCTCAGCCGAACACTCCGTGGGGAGAAGCAGCGCTCGCCGCGCCGGACCAACTGTACGCCGGTTCGCCGTTTGGCAGCGACATCCTCGACCCTGCACTGGACCGGCCTGCCTCGCCCGAATCGCGGCGGGCAGGCGCGCCGGAACCTTCCCCCGAACCCGATCTTGAACCCACCGGACCCGCATGGCTCTACGCTTCGCAGACACCGCCCCAGCCACGGGTGTTGCAGACGATCTCGCAAACCCCCAGGGGCGAGCTGCCCGGCGGGGACACGCTTCAGGACTCACGCGAACGCGTCGCGGCACGATGGTTCGCGCTCAAGGACCTGATCGAACATCCCGGCCTGGACTTGCCCGCCATGCAGCCGTTGCGCGCAGGCGACCCGCGGACCCGGCTTCTGGCCGTCTTTTCTCTGGCCGGAGGAGTAGGCAAGACCAGCCTGGTGGCAACCCTCGGCCGCGCACTCTCGTTGCAGGGAGAGAAGGTCGTCATCACCGACACCACGTCTCACGGCCTGCTTCCAATCTACTTTGGCGTGCGCGAAGTTCCCCCCGGCGTGGTCTCCACCTTATCGCCGCCGCCGCAGAGCGCCGCTCAGCCCATCTCGCTGGTTGCCTGCGACCTTACCGGCAAGGGGGAATTCGAACGGCAGCAGGAGATGCTCTCGGAAGATATCCTGCGCGGTGGCCAGAACCACCACCGCCTGTTGCTGGACCTGGCTTCCGGATCCAGTTGGCTGGTTCGCAGCGTCGCAGACCTGCATCCCATGGTGCTGGTCCCAATGGCGCCGGACATGAACTCGGCCCTCAGCCTGCTCGCAGTCGAAAAACTGTTTCGCAGCATTATCGATTCCGATGGCCGCCCCGTCCTCCCCTTTTACATCCTGAATCAGTTCGACGCGACCCTCCCCCTTCATCTGGACGTTCGCGAGGTCTTGCGCCGCCAGCTTGGAGACCGCCTTCTGCGTACCTCAATTCGAAGATCGCCGGCCGTCAGCGAGGCGCTCGCCGAGGGCATGACCGTGTTGGACTATGCGCCGGATGCGCCGGTATCGCAGGATTATCTCGAGGTCGCTTCGTGGCTCAGAAGCGTCTCTCCGCCGGCGACCGCGGAGGTTCGCAGGGCGGTCCGGGGTGAACCGTGACCCGCTCGCCTCTGTGGCGGGAGTTTGAATCCGGAGATACCAGGCTTCTGCGCGCACTCCGATTCACAATTCTCGCCGGCGGGGCGCTCTTCCTTTGCTTCACCGCCGCGCTCTATCTCAACTGGAAACATCAGCTCATCCTCGCCGCGTTGACGCTCCTCATCGCTCTCTGGATCGATCGCGCTTCCAGGTCGTACCAGGTCACGCTCACGCTGATGCTCCTGTCGATCTGCTCGACCCTCCGCTACGGCTACTGGCGCGTCTCCACCGTCCTTGTGTTTCTCCGCAACCCGGCCGCCCACCGGAGCGCCCTCGATGCGTGGTTCGTCTGCCTGCTCCTGCTCGCGGAGTGCTATGCCTTCGTGGTCCTTCTGCTCGGCTATCTCCAGACCCTGTGGCCGCTGCGGCGCGCGCCGGTTCCGCTTCCCGACGACCCCGAGCAGTGGCCCGCGGTGGATCTGCTGATCCCCACCTACGACGAGCCGCTGAGCGTAGTGCGCTTCACCGCGCTGGCCGCGATGAACATCGACTGGCCCGCCGACAAACTCAATGTCTACATCCTCGACGACGGCAGGCGCGAAGACTTCCGTGCCTTCGCTGAGGAAGCAGGCATCGGCTACATGTCGCGGGACAACAACCAGCATGCCAAGGCGGGTAATCTCAACTACGCGCTCCAGCGCGTCAACTCCCCGTTTGTTGCCGTCTTCGATTGTGACCACGTGCCCACCCGCAGCTTTCTGCAACTCACCATGGGCTGGTTGCTACGCGATCAAAAGCTGGCCATGCTGCAAACGCCGCATCACTTCTACTCGCCCGATCCGTTCGAGCGCAATCTGGAGCAGTTCCACACCATTCCCAACGAGGATGAGTTGTTCTACGGCGTTGTGCAGGACGGCAACGACTTCTGGAACGCTACCTTCTTCTGCGGCTCCTGCGCGATCCTGCGTCGCAGCGCGCTGGACCAGGTGGGCGGCGTCGCCGTCGAAACCGCAACCGAGGACGCGCACACCTCGCTTCGTCTGCAAATGCAGGGCTGGAACACCGCCTACATCAATATTCCCCAAGCCGCCGGCCTCGCCACCGAGCGTCTCAGCGGCCACATCCGCCAGCGCATTCGCTGGGCGCGCGGCATGGTGCAGATCCTGCGCATCGAAAACCCGCTGCTCGTACCTGGCCTCACTCCAGCGCAGCGCCTCTGCTATTTCAACGCAATGTCGCACTTCCTCTATGCACTGCCGCGTCTCATCTTTCTCACCGCGCCCCTCATCTATCTCATCTTCGGAGCCACCAACATTCCCGGCCTCTGGATAGCGATCCTGGCCTACGCCGCCCCCCACCTCGTGCTCTCCAACCTGACCAACTCGCGTATGCAGGGCCGGCACCGGCATTCCTTCTGGAACGAAATCTACGAGACCGTACTCGCGCCCTACATCCTGCTGCCCACGCTGTTTGCGCTCGTCAATCCCCGTTCCAGGCCCGGCAAATTCAACGTCACCCCCAAGGGCGGCGTGGTCAACAAAGGCTTCTTCGACGCGCGCATCGCTCGCCCATTCCTCGCCTTGCTTGCCTTCAACTTCTTTGGCCTGCTGTGCGCGGTCTTCAGGTTTTTTCAATTTCCCGTCTTCGTGGTCCCACCGTGGCTTTCCTTTGTCAACTGGCCAGCCCACATCTACGACGGCGCTCACGCCGGCACCATCTGCATCAATGTGCTCTGGACGCTCTTCAACCTGACCATCCTTGGCGTCGCTGCCGCCGTTGCCTGGGAGAGTCAGCAGCGCAGGCAGACGGTGCGCGTGGCCCTGGCCGTGCCGTCGGATGTGATTCTCGCCGATGGTTCCATGATCCAGGGCATTACCGCCGACCTCTCCAACGGCGGCGTGCGCACCCGCATGGATCACGCCGTCAAGGCCGCGGTGGGCGACCAGATCCAGTTTGTCCTCCCGCTGCTGGATGGCTCTGCAACCCTGCCTGCGACGGTCATTGGCGTCGACGGAAGTTATCTCCGCGCCCACTTCAATCCGCTCAGCCTCCAGCAAGACGAGGCGCTCACCATGCTCCTCTACTCGCGCGCGGACGCATGGCTCGGTCTCGGCGAAGCGCGCGAGGCCGACCGCCCCATCCGGAGTTTCGGTCATATCCTGCGCTTGTCGCTGCGCGGTCTTGCACAGATCGTCAGTGGCTCAAAAAACAGGAACGGGCGCGCCAGAAGCACCCTGGTAACCAGCATCGTTCCCACCATCCTGCTGGCGCTGCTGGCCGGTGCCGTTCCCCAAACGCGCGCCGCGCAGGCCGCGCACCCGAAGTCGGCCCTCATTCTCGCAGCCGCTCCGGCAGTATTCTCGAACACCTTCACTCTGGCCGACGCGGGCGTGCCCTCGCCCATCACCCTCCACGGCGTCGACGCCTCCCACTCGATTTATTTCTCCGTCGCCCGCAACCAAATCGTGAAGACAGCGACGATGAAACTCCGCTACCATCTCTCCCCCGGCTTGTTGCCCGGCGTCAGCCAGCTCAACGTCAGCCTCAATGGCGCGCTGGTCGCGTCGCTCGCCGCAAACACCAGCGACCAGCCCGGCCCACTCGAAGCTGTTGTGAATCTGCCTGCGGAGCTTCTGGTCCCCAATAACCAGCTCACCTTCCAGTTCATCGGCCACTACGCGTTGCGCTGCGAAGACCCCTCGAACTCCACCTTGTGGGCCCGTGTCGACGCGAACTCCACCATCGAACTCGCAGGTTCGCTACTGCCCATCACCAACGACCTTAGCCTGCTTCCGCTTCCGTTCTACGATGCCGGAGTCAATCCCCATCCGGTCGTGTCCATCGTCTTCCTTTCGCAGCCGTCGCCCAAGGCCATGCAGGCAGCGGGAATCGTCGCATCCTGGTTCGGCATTCTGGATGGCTCCCGCCCGGTGCGCTTTCCCGTTTCCATCGGATCCATTCCCGCCGGCAACGTCATTGTCATCGCCGAGCGGCGCTCCGAGATACCGGCGTCGCTCAACCTCTCTGCTACCTCCGGTCCCACGGTGGCCATCTCCGCCAATCCGTCCGATCCTAGCTCAACCGTTCTGCTTCTCACCGGCGACAACCCGGACGCGCTCTTGATGGCGGCGATGGCGCTGGCTTTGCACGGAGACACCTGGCAAGGCCCGCAGATGTCCATTCAAAGTCTTACCCTGCCGCCGCCGCGCAAACCGGACGACGCTCCGCGATGGCTCAGCACCGACCCGGGCAGCGCAGCGAACCTCGGCCAGGTCGCGCAGACCGGCGACCTCCAGGGCGATGGCTCCGTGCCCATCACCGTCTATCTGCGCATCCCTCCCGATCTCGACTACGGCGAGAAGCAGGACCTGCCCTTCCATCTCAGCTATCGCTACGACGGCGTCCCGCTGGGCTCCGGCAGCACCTTGCAGCTCTACATGAACGACGCCTTTGTCAGCTCCACGCCATTGCCGCATCAGGACAATGCGTCCGCCGTGCTGGACACAGTGGTTCCCATCCCGGTCTACGACCTGCGGCCCTTTTCGAACACCATGACCCTGAACTTCACCTTTCAGGCTGCCGGGGGTGGAAGCTGCGCAGCCGCGATGCCTGCAAATCTGCAGGGCACCGTCTTGAAGGACTCCAGCCTCGACCTCGCCGGCATCCCCCACTGGACGTCGCTCCCCAACCTCGAACTCTTCGCCAACGCCGGCTATCCGTTTACCCGCAAAGCCGATCTCGCCGACACCGCCGTGGTGCTTCCGGACCATCCCTCGGCCGCCGAGTTGGAAATGTTCCTCACCTTGATGGGTCACTTCGCAGCGCAAACCGGATATCCGGTCCTGAATGTAACTGTAACCAACGCCGCAGGCATGAACGCCGACGGGACCAGGGACTACCTCGTGATGGGCACGGTCGACGACCAGCCTGCGCTGCGGACGCTGGACCGCTCGCTGCCCGTCGGGGTGGACGCAACTGGCCTGCACATCCGCGACCTCCACGGCTTCTTCGATCGCGTAGCCGGGTGGCTTCATGGCTCGGACCAGGCGCCCGGCGGAGATATGGATACCGCAGGCGCCATCCCCGACGCGCTGATTGAGGGAATCGAGTGGCCCTCCGGCTCCAGCCGCTCCCTGGTGCTGGTGCTGCTGCGCGACGACGCTGCAGTGCCTAACTTCCTATCGACTTTTCTCGAGACATCGCAATCGTCCGCTGTCTCGCAGTCGGTCAGCGTGCTGCACGGCGCACAGTTCTCCTCCTACCGGATGGGAAGCGCCGTCTACCGCGTGGGTGACATCTCCCTGTTCACGCGCGTGACCATGATCTTTCAGGAATTCCCCTGGCTGATCGCGATTGTGTTGGTGATCCTATGTTTCCTCATGGCGGTGCTGCTCCAGGCAAAACTGCGGCGCCAGGCACGTTTGCGCTTGCACGGCGACGAGTGACCCAACCCAACCCTTCGACCGCAAACCCACTCACTGGTTCGACGCCACCATCGCTGCGCCGCGGTAGATTCGCATCCCCAGGACACCTGCCGGGAAGGGCTGTCGTCGCACCCGGCCCAGCGCGACTCCGCATATTTGAGAATCGTCCCCGGATATCCTCAAGTTGTTGCGTACGAAGCGTGAAAAGCGTGATACACGGGCTGGGAAAAGCGATAGTCTTCTGGTACGGCCGTAGTATCAAACTTGGTTCCTGCCGGCGTCGGCAAGTGCACAGACAACGATGATCAAAGCGCGTGTAATCCGGCTCTGGGCCCCTGCGATTGTGCTTGGCGGCGTGGTATTGGCCGCCACCCCGATCCGGCTGGAAGCACAGGCTTCATCACCCCCCGCGCAGGCTTCGCCATCGGTCATCAGGTCGCTGCTGGACAAGGCGCACGCGTTGGAGCTGCGTGGCCGCCTCGATCTCGCCGAGCAGACCTGGCAGCAGGTGCTGCTCACCGACCCCAAAAACACTGAGGCACTCGGCGGACTCGCCCGCGCCGCCAAACTCAACCACAGCCCCGCGCTCGCCAACAGTTATCTCGAGCGTCTGCGCGCCATCGACCCCAACGATCCCAACATTGCCATCGTGGAGAGCACCCCCGCCGGCAAGGACCAGCAGTCCCAGTTGCAGCAGGCAGCCAGGCTCGCCCAGGCCGGGCAGTACGCCGCAGCGATGGTCATCTATCGCCAGGTCTTTGGGACCAACCCTCCGCCCGGCGACTGGGCGCTCGCCTACTACGAAACCGAGGCAGCCACCCAGGACGGCCGTGCCCAGGCCGTCGCAGGCCTGCGCGCTCTGCTCGATAAAGATCCTCGTAACACCCAATACCGGATCGCTCTGGGGCGCGTGCTCACCTACGACCCGGCCACGCGTGAGGAAGGCCGCGAGTATCTCGCCAGCTTCCCCAACGATCCGAAGGCAAACGAGGCCTTCCGCCAATCGCTCCTCTGGGATGCACCGAACCCGGCGATGGCCCCGCAAATCCGCGCCTATCTTGAGACCCACCCGGACCCTGAGCTCGCCGCCGCACTGCAGTCGGGGCGTACCCCGGCGAATGCACCTGCGCCTCCCGCCCAAACCCAGATCCAGCCCCACACTCCCGCTCCCGCCGCTTCCACTCTGCCGCCCACCACCACCACCTCGGCAATCGCCTCCACCAAGGCTCCGCCGGGCGCCGCACCAGTCCCCGCCGCTCGAACCCCCGCGCCAGCCGAGGTCGCAGACGGCGCCGCGGCCCGCACCCGCGCTGCGGAGATGGCTGCCTATCAGGCGCTCAACGCAGGCCACATCGACGAGGCGGAGTCCCGTTTCAAGGCCATCCTCGCCGCCGAGCCCCAAAACCCGAAGGCGCTCGCCGGCATGGGCTACGTCCGCATGCAACAGGGAAACTTCCCCGGCGCCATCGGCTTCCTCGAACAGGCCAGGCAGCTTACTCCAAACGATAAGGGGCTGGCCTCGGCGCTCGATACCGCGCGTTTCTGGTTCGTCATGGGCGAAGGCCAGCGTGCCCTCGCCGACAGCGATCTCACCACCGCCGAAAAGCGTTACCAGGCCGCACTCGATCTTCGTCCCAACAGCGCGGAGGCGCTCGCAGGCCTGGGCGGCACCTTTGCCAAGGCCCAGCAACCCGCGTCCGCAATTCCTCTCTTCCAGCGCGCGGTGGCTGCCGACCCTGCGTCTGTCCCGGGCTGGCGCGGTCTCTTCCTCGCGCAAGTCCAATCCGGAAACTCGCCCGCCGCCCTGGCGACCGACAAGCAGGTTCCCGCCGCCGTCCACACCCAGCTCATCGGCGACCCGCTCTACCTGCTGTCGCTCGCCTCCGCCTACTCCGCCGTAGGCCAGCCCGGCGATGCGCAAAAGACCCTGGAGAGCGCTCTCAAGCTGCCCCTTCCCGCGGATGCAAAAGGGCTGAAGGCCGACCTGCAACTCCAGCTTGCCGGCCTTCTCACCACCACCAACCACCTCGATCAGGCCGAGAACCTCTACGCCCAGGTGGTCGCGGACGACCACGCAAACGCCGCGGCCTGGCAGGGACTGGTGCGCGTCCAGCACGCAATCGGGCACGACCCAGACGCCTTGAAGTCGGTTGAGAGCATGCCTTCTGCAACCTATGCGGCTTCCATGCGCGACCCCAGCTTCGAAGTCACGGTGGCCTCCATCTACGAGGCCGAAAAGAAACTCGACGAGGCGCAGCAACTGCTCCAGACCGCCCTCACCCAGCAGACTGACGCGGGACAGAAACCCTCCCCCGAGCTTCAGATGCAGCTCGCCGACCTCTACTTGCTGCGCGGCAACCCCAAGCTCGCCTACCCGGTCTATCAGCAGGTGCTCCGCGACCATCCCAACCGGGCCGATGCCTGGGCCGGTCTGCTTTCGGCCCTCCATGTCACCGGCCACGATCAGGACGCGGTCGAACAGGTAAAGTCCATTCCGCCTCCCGTGCGCGCCCAGCTTGAGTCCAACCCCGCCTACCTCCAGACCATGGCGTCGGTGTATCAAGCCCTGGGCCGATCGCGCGAGGCCGCCCCCTTCCTCAGTCGCGTCGAGCAGGACTACGCGGCCGAGAGCAAGACTCCGCCGGTCGACCTGGATATCCAGAACGCGTGGGTGCTCTACAACGGCATGGAGGACGCAGCCCTTTACCGCCAGTTGATGGCCCTCGGCAGCCGCTCCGATCTCACCGTCGACCAGCGCAAGACGGTCGAGACCATCTGGACTAACTGGGCGGTTCGTCGCGCCAACCAGGCCGCCGCCGTCGGCAACTCGCGCCGCGCGATCGCCATTCTCAACGCCGCCGCCCATGCGTTCCCTGACAACCCCGCAGTCATCAAGGCGCTCGCCGTTGGATACGCGCAGGCTGGCCAGCCGCATCAGGCCGTGCTCATCTACAAGGCGCAGAACATGTCCAAGGCCAGCGCCGCGGATTACCAGGCCGCAGTCGCGGCCGCGCTGGCTGCCGGCGACAACAAGGACGCGGAGGTATGGCTCCGCTACGCACTCGCCGCCTATCCGTCCGATCCGCAGATCCTCATGCTCGGCGCCAGGTTCGAGCAGACCCGCGGAGACACCGCCCGCGCCATCAAGTACTACCGCGCCTCGCTTAAAGCAATGCCGCCGGCTCCGCCCGTCCCCAAACTGGCGGCTGAGCTCGGCCTTCCCGCATCCTCTGCTCCAGCCAGGCTGCCCAACCCAGCTCAGCCGCAGGATCTCTCCATCCTGCTTGCTCCGGACTCCAGCGACTTGCCTTCGCCCGCACCCGCCGTCCCGGTTCAGCCGTATGCGCCCAGCGACGCCAATCCGTTGTCTCCCAACAATGACTCCTCCAGAGTTGTGCCGCCGTACATGACCAATCCCGGCGGCAAGCCTTTCGGAACTGCGTCACCGCCGGCCGCCGCCAATCCTCCCAGCCAGCCGGATGTTCGAGCCAGCGTGCAGCATGCAACCAGTCAGGCGCTCGCCCAGCCGCAGCCCGCCACCGGCGTCACGCCCGCCGCCTCCACGCCGCAGGCCTATCAGGCCCAGCAGGTAGCACAGCTCACTCAGCAGGCAGCCTCACAGCCGCCGCCCGCGCAATCTGGCGACCAAGCCTATGGCCCGTATGTCGCCTACATCGCGCCACCTCCGGCCGCACCGTCAGCCGCAGGCGCCGATCGCGGCGTCACTGGCCGCTCCGTTCTACCCGTCCAGCTCGGTGACAAAACCCCGCCCCCCGTGCAGGCGCAGACCGACATGACGGATGTTCTTCCCACCCAGCGCTACGCCCCCAGCGCCCGTGCAAACGAGGCCGCCCGCGAAGAGCCAGAGGTCGCCGCCGCCCGCGCCGCGCGCATCCGCCAGCTTCAGCAGGATAATGCCGCCGGCACCGGCCAGAGCCACCCGCCGCCCGAGGAAGCCGTCACCGTGCCAACCCAGAACGCGGCGTACTCGGCGCCGCCGCAACCGGCGCTAAACCAGGGCGCCGCGCAGGTGCCTCAGCCGTCCACAGGACCCGTGGGCCAGTTTGGCGACATTCCCAACACCGGTGCGCAGCAGTATCCGCAGCCGCGCACTCCGCCCGCATCCAGCCGGCCCTCCGCCGTCCCGCGCACCAGCCCAGGCCCCGCGCCGCCCGCCGTCCCCATCGCAGCGCCCGTTGCGGTTGCACCCACGCCCGCACCACCCCCGCCGCCTCTCGCTGTAGCTGCCCCGGTGCCGAGTCTAGCCCAGCCGTTCCCCCCCATCGCACCTGATTATCCCCTCGCTCCACCGCCCACCGACGCCGAACTCGAGGCGCGCAATCTCCCCGCCCTGCGCGGCTCCTTCGGTTTCCAGGCGCCCCTTCCCATGACGCCCCGCCAGCAGGCCGAGAGCGAACTGGCCTCGCTCGAAGGCTCTTACAGCGGATGGCTCGGCGCCACCGGCATTGGCCGCTATCGCAACGGCACCCCCGGTCTCGACCGCCTCTACGACATCGAATCTCCCGTCGAATTGTCCGCCGTAATCGCCCGCTCGGTGCGTCTCACCGCCGTAGCCCTCCCTGTATTCCTCAATCCCGGCCTGCTCAATTCCTCCAGCTTCACCACCAGCTACGTGCCTTATCTCGGCACGCTTCCTGCCAACACTCCCTTCGCTTCCGCCCAGCAATACGCCAACGGCGTCGGCGGCGAGCTGCAGTTGACCACCAAAGATCTCGGCCTCGCCGCTGGCTATACCCCCTACGACTTCCTCGTCCACAATCTCACCGGCCGCTTCCATTTCAGCACGCTTGGCGGCCATCTCTCGCTCTTCGCCACCCGCGACCCGGTCAAGGACACACTGCTCTCCTACGCCGGCCTCCGCGACCCCGGTGCCGCACCCCCCGGCCCCATCTGGGGTGGAGTTATCTCCACCACCGGCGGCTTCCGTCTTTCGCTCGGCAGCGGCGCCGCCAACTTCTATCTCTCCGGCAGCGGCGGCGAGCTCACCGGCCGCCACGTCCTCGCCAACACCATGTTCCAGGGAACCACCGGCGCAACCTTCCGCGTCCGCAATTGGTCCGGCGGCAGCCTCGCTCTCGGCTATACGCTCTCAGGAATGCACTATCAACATAACGAGGTCGGCCTCAGCTACGGTCAGGGTGGATACTTCAGCCCCGGCTCCTACTTCCTCGCCGCCATCCCCCTCACTCTCACCGGGCACTCCAGCGCGAACTTCCACTACATCATCACCGGCGCATTCGGGGTCCAGACCTTTGAGCAGGAGGAGGCCCCGTTCTACCCGCTCGATCCCGCCCTGCAGAGCAGCTTCATGCCCTCCAACGGAATCCCTTGCACCGCAGCGCAGACCCCATCCTACAACTGCGGCGAGTACCCCACCCAGGACAGCACCCTCTTCAGCTACGCCGTCAACGCCGAGGCCGCGTACCGCTTTGCCGACCACTGGTACGGCGGCGCCTACCTCCTTGCCAACAACATCAACAATTACGACAACGTCTCCGCCGGCTTCTTCTTCCGCTACGTCTTCAGCGCGCAGCACTCCGCCGAGGGTTTCCCCTCCGGCCTCTTCCACCTGCAAGGCCTCCGCCCCCTCCAAATCCCCTGAGTGCTGTCGACCTTTGGCCTAGGTAGATCGCTGAGAACAGAATGCGGTCAAAGGGCAGGTATCGTTAAGGGCACGGCTTCAGCCGTGCCGTAAGTGTCACAAAGTCAGTGCGGCTTTAGCCGCTGAGGTCACATTTCTTACCGTCGCCCACTCCTTGAGCACTTCCGAAAGCCCAACCAATCCTCCCGCTGCGTCATTCTGCCCGACGCAGCAGAATCTCCATAGTTGTTTCTTGCGCGCCTTGAATTAATCCTCTCGACAGTTCCAGCGGTAATTGTGTCTTTGACAAACCCAAGGGGTGAGAGATGGGAACTGTTTGTTTAGAGCCTTCTGCGAAGATAGGATTTCTATCTCCAGAGGAATTGCCGATGACGATGCAGGTAGGGATGGTAGGTTCGGACGGAATTGTGCTCGCGGGTGACACCCGGAGAACCAAATGGGCCGAACTAAGTTTCGACCGTCCGTGGGCTGGTAGCCGTTATGGGGAGGATGGGACAAAGATACAAATTAGCAGTACCCGCAAGGTAGCAGTATCATCTGCGCTTGATTTGGAAACTGCTGAAAGGATTGCCACTGCGATTACGACGCGGTTAGATATATCAGACCCGGTTCTCATTCAGGAACGCATTCAAGCCATTGCTAGTGAGGTTTTCGATGCTCACTCTAAACCCGTCACAGGTTTTCAGTGTTTAGTAGCGGTATCGTTGCCAAGACCGAAGTTGTTTTCGGTGGTTAACGTGAACGTGGAGGGGGAACAGAAAGCGTTTTGTCGGGAGTGGCCCAGGTTAGCGATTGCTGGCGATACAGTTAATGGGGCAATATTTTGGGCAGAGCGTTATTACAGCCAATCTCTTTTGAGAGACAGGAAGCAAATAGCACAACTGATACCGCTTTGTGCTCATCTTGTCATCTGTGCGAGAAGCCTCAATACGGCGATGATCGGCGGTTTAGAGATGGCTATATGCACAAGTGAAGGGATTGAATTGCAGTCCGAAGATATTATTCAGCAACTCGCAGAACGGGCTGAAAGGCGAGAAGAGAAAATTGCTGAAATGATATTTAATGATGAGTAATTTCCCTACCGCCTTTTGGGATAGTACAGAAGGTCGTATCGCTCGCTGTCTGCGTCCCACTCTTCGCTCTCGGCTTGCTTAATCCGACCGTCGATAGTTGTAAGCCTAGTCTTGAGCGATTCCCGCTCGCTACGCTTTAAGCCTTTTTGCTTAAGTTCTTCCTCTACCCTGTTGCGCTCTCCGTACATATCCATGAGCCGCGAACGCATGTGCGCCAGCTTGATATCGGCCTTATCGAGTTCGCTCATCTTACGAGTGGTCATGCAGTGCTCTTGCGCTATGATACTGCCATGAAGCCGAAGTCCGAAAAACACGAGGATTTAGAGCATGGCAACGCCGCGAAGCCGATTAGTTTCCACCCGCTCACGGTCGATGCCGCTCTAAATAGGTTATTGCAAGTGAAGCCAGAGCCTAAGCCTGAGAAGAAGTAGGTTTCTCACTCTGGGATGAGATCGCGGTACATCAAACGCTTTCCCGATACCTTTCCAATCAGCTTGCACGACCGTTCACCGTCCGTAATCTTTCTGTTCGAGTATTTGAAATCGAACTCAGAAAGATAACGATGCAAGTGCTGCGGACTGACGTGGTGAAACGTCCCATTGATTCCGCGTTTCAGTAGGCTAAAGAAGCCTTCGACTGAGTTAGTAGAGATACAGATTCCATCCTCATAGCGCCCGAACTCCTCGGCCTTGTGATTCACTTGATCGTGCTGCCGAGGATGAATTGCGCCATGCAGGACAGTACCCGAATCGGTCATGATCCGTGCGCCATATTCGATGTTGTGTTTCAGGATCGGCCCAATGGTTTTAGCCGTGACCCGTTGGACGTGGTAGGAACGAACTTCTCCGTCACGTTGCACCATCGCTACAACCGCCTGCTTACCATCCGTAGGGGAAGGAATGTCGTGGGGCCGCTCTCCGGGTTTGGCGGTGAGAGTGACTTGCTTCCTCTTCTTCGCTGTCCGCTTCCCGCCGATGTACGCCTCATCCACTTCCACGATCCCATCCAATTGCACGGCCATCGGGTCTTGGGTTGCGGCATAGCGCAGCCTGTGAACCATGAACCAAGCGGCCTTGTACGTGATCCCCAACATGCGATGAATTTGGTGGGCTGAGATTCCCTTCTTGCTGGAGCAGACAAGGTGAATAGTCATTAGCCAAGTCGTGAGCGGGATGTGGGAATCCTCGAAGATCGTCCCCTTGGTCACCGTGAACTGTTTCCTGCACCCCTTACACTTCCAGACGCCGGGGCGGACAGGAGACTTAGAGCCTTCCTTCGCCTTAAGGCGGTAGGCTTCCCCCACAAGTCCACAAAATGGACAAACTGTTCCATCGGGCCACCGTTGGGCCTCGAAGAACTCACGGGCCTTATCCGGGTCGGAATATTTGGCAATGATGGATTTCAGGTTCATTTCAGTTCTCTCAGGAGAGTCTTCATATCGACAGATATTCCCTTGATGACGTTTATACGAGATTCAAGCCCCGGTTCGTAGACGGTATCGTTATCGCGCTGCATACAGGCAGCAAGTTCTGTAGAAAGAGTGTCCACGTTACTGATTAGCGTCAAGATAGCGTTTTTGATTTGTTCGTCGCTCATTTCCCAAAACCCTCTAAAGTTATCTTCCTCCTTTCTTGTGGGTTTGTCAAGTATACAATTGCCGTTCCAGCCCTTGACACCACCCTTATAATTAAAGCAGCCTCAAACAGTCGCGAGCGTCGTGTCCCAACTAACCCCGGACCGGACCTGCGAATCCAGACCAAAATGAGCGAAAAGTCTATACAAAGCGTATATACGTGCTCGCAACTCCTTTCCCATCATCAAAACAGGGGTATATACCCCAGGGCGTGCACGCAGATATCGCCGTCAAAACCTAGTCCAGGAGCGAGTCGGACCAGTCCAGACCTAAGCCCTGTAGAAGACATACTTTAGGACTAGAATACGCGGGAGGGGGCCGACCCGCCGAGCGCCGCACGCAATCGGCTGCCAACCCCGAAACCCGGCCAGCGTGCGGCCGCTTCACACCCCTGTACCATCGAGTTTCGATCAGGAGAAATAAACCTGTGCAAAACACGGCCCCGCCAATAGAGAGCGCATTCGTCGCCGTCAACGGCGCGCGCATGCACTACCTCCACGCGGGAACTGGCCAGCCGATGCTCCTCATCCACGGCTCGGTGGGCTCTTCCGCAAACTGGCACGACAGCATCGGCCCACTCGCCCAGGTCGCCAGCGTCTACGCCATCGACCAGCTCAACATGGGCCAGTCGCAGCGCATCACCGGCCTCGACGCAGGCCTCGATGCCACCGCCGACCGCATCGCCGCAGCCATGGACGCCCTCGGCCTCGCCCAGGCTGACATCGTCGGCCACTCCCACGGCGGAGCAGTCGCGCTGATGTTCGCCGCCCGCCATCCCGAGCGCGTCCGCCGCCTCATCCTCTTCGCGCCCGCCAATCCCTGGAGCTACCCGAAGAATCGCCTCGTTCGCGTCTTCAGCGCGCCGCTGGGCCGCCTGATCGCCAGAGTCGGGCCCTATCTGCCTGCGCGCCTCCAGCAAGCCGGGCTCGACCGCATGTACGGTGACCCGGCCCGCATCCCCGAAGGCTGCCTGCAGGCCTACATCCGGGACCTGCGCGTCCCGGGCACAATGTCGCACATTCTCGAAATTGTTCGCGGCTGGTTCGCCGAAATGGCGAAGCTCAAGGCCGCGTTGCCCCGCGTCGCCGATGTCCCCACGCTCTTGCTTTGGGGAGATCGCGACTTCGCGGTCGAACCCTCCTCGGCTGTGCCACTACAGCGTGTTCTCCTGCGCTCCCAACTGCATATCTTTCCGGGCGGTGGCCATATCCTCTTCGAGGAGCTCCCGCAGCAGACCAACTTCCTCATGCTCGAATGGCTCCACCGCGATCCCCCAACCGATCCACTCGCCGCCGCCGATCAGGCCGCAATGCACCTATTGGCTGGGACCTAATGCGCTTCCAATCCAAACGTGTCGTGCAGCCACGAACGGATTTCGGCCTGCATGCGGTCGAGCTTCGCGCCCGGCGAGTCGGCCGTTCCCTGGAAGAAGTGGTCAGCGCCCTCGATCCACACCAGCCGCTTGGGCTCCGGCGCGCGCTCCCAGACGGCCGTCAGCGCATCGTGCGGGCCGAAAGGATCGTGGTCTCCGCTCAGAAACAGCTTCGGCGCAACGCACCTCGGCAGAAAACCGTACTTGTAGTCGCGCCCCGCCGCGTGGACTGGCAATCCCAGCCCGATCAGCCCCTTCACGCGCGCATCGCCGCAGCACGCCCTCAATCCAACCACCGAGCCGAAGCTGAAGCCCGCAAACAGAATCGGCCGCCCAAACCTCTGCTCCAGCCAGTCCAGCGCCGCGCGCACATCGTCCTGCTCACCGTGCCCGTGGTCGTGTTCCCCCTCGCTCAGGCCCACGCTGCGGAAGTTGAAGCGGAGCACCGGAAGCCCGAACGACGAGAACGCCTTCATCGCGTGGTACACAACCTTGTTATGCATCGTCCCGCCGCCCGCTGGGTGCGGATGGCACACCAGCGCCGCGTAAGGCGCGTCCACGCGTCCGCTGTTCAGCAGCGCCTCCAGCCGCCCCGCCGGACCGTGCAGATCGTCGATCGATCGAATCTGGGTGGTCATCGTATCCAGTCTAATTGCGCAGTAACAACCCGGGTTTATCCTGTACTCACATGCCCATCGACCCCATCGAGCTAACGCGCAGACTCGTCAACATCGAGTCCACTACGTACCACGAGGGCCTCGTTGGCTCATTTCTGGCCGACTTCCTCACTGCCGAGCGCTACACCGTCGAGCGCATGGAGGTGGACCAGCCGGATCCCTCCCTCACGCCCGGCGCGGGCAAAGGCGACCGCTTCAATGTCTACGCCGCGTTGCCCGGCGTCACTCCCGACGTTGTCCTCTCCACCCACATGGATACGGTTCCGCCCTTCTTCGCCTGCACCGAAGACGACGAGTTTCTCTATGGCCGCGGCAGTTGCGACGCCAAAGGCATTATCGCCGCGCAGATCGCCGCTGCGGACCGGCTGCGCGAAGCCGGCGTCAAGGTCGGCCTGCTCTTCGTCGTGGGCGAGGAGCGCGACTCGACCGGCGCCAAGGTCGCCAACCGTCATCCACGCGGATCGCGCTTCCTCATCAACGGCGAGCCAACCGACAACCGTCTCGCCCTGGCCACCAAAGGCGCGCTGCGCGTCGAGCTTCGTACCCGCGGAATCATGGCGCACTCCGCTTATCCCGAACTCGGCGAGTCGGCCATCAGCAAACTCGTTGAGGCGCTGCACGATGTCCTCGCCATGCCGCTGCCGATCGATCCCGAGATCGGGCCGACCACGCTGAACATCGGTCTCATCTCCGGGGGCTACGCGCCCAACGTCATCGCCGACAAGGCCGAGGCCCACCTGCTGGTCCGCACCGTTGGCCCGTCCGAGGAGGTCAAGGACGCCATCACCCAGGTCGTTGCCGGCCGCGCCGACGTCACCTTCTCGCTCGATCTCTCCTACGCCCGCATGCGTCGGGTCGGCAATTTGCCCACCATGATCGCGAAGTTTGCTACGGACATCCCGTCGCTCACCGCATGGGGCGAGCCGTTCCTGCTCGGCCCCGGCTCCATCCATGTTGCCCACACGCCGGACGAGAAGATCAGCAAGCAGGAACTGCTCGACTGCGTGGACCTATATGTCGATCTGGCGACCGATCTCGTGCGTACCTGAGCTGTCAATCCGCGCCGGCATTCAGCCGGAGACGACTTCAAACGGAAGCGTGCCCGCGTTGTCCTCCGCCAGGACCACCGTCTGGTCTGGATTCGCCGGGTTGTAGCGCACGTTCACGGAAGGATCGCCCACCGCCAGTTTTTCGGCATCTCGTCTGCCCATCGCGACGCTGCGGACGTATCCGCCGTAGTACTCGCCATTCAGCAGAAACGAGAACCCGCCCTCGATGAAATCCGTCTGTGTGAATGATTCCGCCTCGTCTCCGGCAGGCAGGACCTTCCAGAGATTGACCTTCGCCGTGGTCTGCGGCCACCCAGCCGCAAGTTGCACCCGCTTCTTGCGGGCACTCTCGCGCAGACTGCGCCGGATTGAGTCGATCAGAAAAGCCATGACGGAAATATTCTAGCTCCGCTTGCACAATTCGATGCGCATGGATTTCGACCCCGTTTTCCTACGCCCCGGCGGAACTAAACTAGCTCTATGGCTGCCGAGTTCACCCACCTTCACCTGCACACTGATTACTCCCTTCTGGACGGCGCGTGCGACGTAGAGAAGCTGGTCAAACACGTTCACTCGATGGGCCAGACCGCTGTGGCAATCACCGACCACGGCAACATCTTCGGTGCGGTGCACTTCTTCAATGCGGCGAAGGAGCAGGGAATCAAGCCCATCCTCGGGTGCGAACTCTACATCTGCCAGGAAGCGGACCACCGCGCCAAGCCCGACCCCGACATGAAGTACAACCACCTTGTGGTGCTGGCCGAAAACGAAGAGGGTTACCGCAACCTCGTGCGCCTTACGTCGGAAGCGGCATTGCACGGCTTCTATCGCAAGCCGCGAGTCAGCAAGGATTTCCTCGCCAAACACTCGACCGGCTTGATCGGCTTTTCCGCCTGCTTGGCCGGCGAAATCGCCCAGCACATTATGGAAGGGAAGTACGATCAGGCCAGGACGGCTGCGGGGCAGTACCAGGACATCTTCGGCCGAGGCAACTTCTTCCTTGAGATTCAGGACCATCAGCTCGGCCCGGACAAAACCGTCTGCGACGCGATGTTCCGCCTGGAAAAAGACCTCGATATACCTTTGATCGCAACCAACGACTCGCACTACATCGCCGCCGGCGACAGCCGCGCGCACGAGATTCTTCTCTGCGTGCAGACCGCCGCGTCGATGAACGATCCCAAACGTTTCAAGTTCGATTCCAACGAGTTCTACATCAAATCCGCCGACGAGATGGCGCGTCTTTTCGCCCATGCGCCGCACGTGGTCAGCGGCACCATGCAGTTTCCCGAGCGCTGCAACCTGAAGCTCTCGAAGATCCACAACCCCTTCCCGAAGTTCCCGGTTCCAGACGGAGAAACGCTCGACAGCTACTTCGAAAAAGTGTGCCGCAACGGGTTGCAAAAGCGCCTGGCCACGTCTATCGAGCACCTGCGCGCGACCGGCCAACTGCGCAAGACGATCCCCGAATACCACGCTCGGCTCGATCGCGAGATCGATTGCATCAAACAGATGAAGTTTCCCGGCTATTTCATGATTGTGTGGGACTTTATCCGCTACGCACGCGATAATTCCATTCCGGTTGGTCCCGGCCGGGGCTCCGCCGCCGGATCGCTGGTCGCGTACTGCATGGAGATCACCGACATCGACCCGCTGCAGAATGAGCTGCTCTTCGAGCGCTTCCTCAATCCCGAGCGCGTATCCATGCCCGATATCGACATCGACTTCTGCATGAACCGGCGCAATGAGGTGATCAAGTATGTGCAGCACAAGTATGGCGAGGACCAGGTCGCGCAGATCATTACCTTCAACACCATGGCGGCCAAGGCAGCCATCAAGGACGTAGGTCGCGCGCTGGACATGCCCTACGGCGAGGTCGACCGCATCGCCAAGCTGATCCCCGCGACCATCGGCATTACAATCGACCGCGCGCTCAAAGATTCGCCGCCGCTGGCTGCCGCCTACGAGGACCCCAAAATCCGGGAACTGATCGACACCGCGATGCGCCTGGAAGGGCTGGTGCGCGGCGCCGGCGTTCATGCCGCAGGCGTGGTCATCGCGCCCAAACCGCTCACCGAACTGGTTCCGGTCACCCGCACCAAGGACGAATCGGTCGTCACCTCGTACGACATGAAGTCGATCGAGAAGCTGGGCCTGCTGAAGATGGACTTTCTCGGCCTGACCACGCTCACCGTCATCGACGACGCGCTGAAGCTGATTAAGTCCACCAAGGGTGTCGAAGTCGACCGCGCTACCATTGCGCTCGACGACGCCACCACGTATGAGCACGTCTTCCACCGCGCACTCACTTCGGGAGTCTTCCAGTTTGAATCGAGCGGCATGCGCGACGTGCTGCGTCGTTACAAGCCGAACCGGGTTGAAGATCTCACTGCCTTAAACGCGCTCTATCGCCCCGGTCCCATGGCGATGATCGACGACTTCATCGAGCGCAAGTGGGGGCGCAGCCCGGTCGCGTACGACCTTCCCGAAATGGAGACCATCTTGCGCGAGACCCTCGGCGTCATGGTCTATCAGGAACAGGTGATGCAGATCGCCAACGTCATCGCCGGCTACTCGCTCGGAGAGGCCGACCTGCTTCGCCGGGCCATGGGGAAGAAGGATGTGACGGAGATGCAGAAGCAGCGCGAGCGCTTCATGGCCGGCGCCGCCCAGAACAAACATCCCAAACAAGTAGCTGGAAAAATCTTCGACCTCATGGCGCAATTCGCGGGCTACGGGTTCAACAAGTCACATGCGGCTGCGTATGCGCTGCTGGCCTATCACACCGCGTGGCTCAAGACGCACTATCCGGTCGAGTTCATGGCTGCGCTGTTGACCAGCGAAACCTCCAAGCCCGACAACGTCGTCAAGTACATCTCCGAATGCCGCGAGATGAACATCCCGGTCGTCCCGCCCAGTGTGCAGATCTCGGACGCTAACTTCACGCCGGTGCGCACGGACGCGGGCGAGGCAATCGGCTTCGGCCTTGCCGCAATCAAGAACGTGGGTCACAACGCCATCGTTTCCATTCTCGCAGCACGCGAGGAACTTCGCGCTCAGGGAAGACAGGGCTTCGCCAGTCTATGGGACTTCTGCGAGAGAGTCGACCTGCGCCTGCTGAATAAGCGGGTGCTGGAATCGCTGATCAAGGCAGGGGCGATGGACGCCTTCGGTCCGCGCGGCCAGGTGTTTGCGGCGCTCGACAAGGCGATGGAGCGCGCGCAGAAGTCGCAGAAGGATGCTGCCGCCGGCCAGAGCGGGCTCTTCGGCAGCATCTTCGACGCAGACGACACTCCCGCCGCCAGCCGCGAAAACGAGGCGCTGCCGCCTGCGCCCGACTGGGACGAGCACACGCGCCTGCAGAACGAAAAGGAGGTCCTCGGCTTCTTCGTCTCCGGCCATCCGCTCGACAAGTACCGCGAGAAGCTGCGCAATCTCAAGGTCGTCGACACCGCGACTGCGTGCGAGATGAAGCCCGAGCAGCAGGTGTTCCGGCGCGGCTCCAACGAGCAGCAGAACGAGATCCAAATCGCCGGTGTGATCACCGGACTCAAGGTAGCGAAGTCGCGGCGCTCAGGTGAGATGTATGCCCAGGCGTCGCTGGAAGATGCCGTAGGCAAGATCGAGCTCATTGCCTTTTCGACCGCCTATCAAAAGCTTGCGGACAAGCTGAAGATCGATGTTCCGGTATTGGTCCGCGGAGTCTTGCGCGGCGAAGATGATTCGGCCCCGAAGCTCTCTTTGTCGAACATTCAGGCGCTGGAAGACGTCGAGATCAAGCTGCCGGAGTCGTTGCGAATTAAAGTACCGCTGCGCCATCCCGACGCCGCTCTGCTGGAGAAGCTGAACGCGGTCTTCCTCGCCGCGCCCGGTAAGGGCAGGGTATTGCTCGACCTCGAAGAGCCGGGCGAGTTTTGCGCCGTGCTCGAACCTCACGATGTCACCGTCACCGCCGACCGCCTCTTCATCGACCGCGTCGAAGCGATCGTCGGCCTCGGCGGCGTGCGCGTTATCGACTAACTGGATTATGTCGCGCCTACGGTACTTACGCTCGCTCACGCGCTCTATCGCGCCACTCGAATATGGGCCTATGGCAGATTAAAGCCGGGCTCTGGCCTGCGGGTGCTCTGCGGCAGGCCGGTACCTCCATCGATTTCAATGATGACTTGCGTCTCAACGTCGACCGGCACACCTCGCACCAGATACGGCTTGTACTTGCATTAACGGATTGCGGCGACTACCTCGGGGTGCAGCCGCATGGCCTTGGCTTGTGGGGGCTCGACGCTGGTGACATCTCCATTCCTGGAGATTGCCACTTTGTAGATGACGATGTCGTTTACGTCCCCGCCAAGTATGGGCCGAACTTCGTGGGTCAGGTGTTGCGCCATCACCCAGGGCGCGACTTGAACCGGTTTCGTAGGGGCACCGTGTGTTGCGGCAGGCGGGGCAGATTGGGCCACGCCCGCACCGGCGAAGCAGAGCGCAGCGGCAAGGCAGTAGGTTCGGTTGGGCATATCCAACCCCCAAAATAGCGCGGACAGTGTACACCCAAGTCTGGCCGCTACAACGAGCCAGACGCGCAGCGGCGAATGGGGTGCGGGGTCATCGACTAGTCACCAGGCCTTCGCCACGTCACTCTTCTTGTTCTTGGGCGGAGGCAGCATGTGGATATACGCGGGTGCGTTGCGGTCCACGGTTAGAACGCCGTCCTTCTCATG
The DNA here is from genome assembly GCA_049509035.1 of Acidobacteriaceae bacterium. GTDB lineage: Bacteria > Acidobacteriota > Terriglobia > Terriglobales > Acidobacteriaceae > Edaphobacter. The sequence goes on along the minus strand of JBELAH010000007.1, from coordinate 44,333 downwards.
CAACTCGGTCACATGCAGGAACGAACGCCGCGCCCAACCTGGCTCATGTCCCTCCGCGTCCGGACCACCCTGTTGGGTGAAGTAGAACAGCCACGCGCGGCCGCTGCCGTCTACCACCACATCCGCATGGTTGCCCACAGCGCGATCGGTCGGCTGTGTCCCCGGAACGCGCAGCAGGTTGTCCGGCTGCTGCTTCCAGGTGGTCAGGTCGTCCGAGCGGAAGACAGCAAGCCCGGTGTGCGGATCGTTGATGAGCCAGTAGGAGCCGTGCCACTGAAACACCACCGGCCCTTCACCGTGGTTGGTTGTGGCAATGCCCTTAGGCGTCCAGTGCACCAGGTCGGGCGAGTCGCTGAAGTAGACCTTGGAACTGTCAGCCTCGTTCTTGTACCAGAGCCGCCAGTTCCCATCGGGGAGCCGGAAGATGCACGCATCAATCGTCCGGTCCGATTCCAGATTCGCATTCTCCATCGGCTTCCAGTGCAGCAGATCTTTGCTGGTCAGGTGCAGGATGTGGCGCGGATGTTGCCAGTTGTCGAACGTCCCCGGCACTACGGTCAGAAACATGTGGTACGTCCCGTCGACGTCGATCACCTCCGGCGCCCACAGCGTGTAATCCGGTGCGGGCAGGGGAATGTCCGCCTCGCTGACATACTTCCAGTGCGCTCCGCCGTCGGCCGACTCCGCAACGCCGATGTGCGTGCCATGCACCCAGGTCACACCATTCGCGTCGGCGAGGTCGGCGCGCCGATTGGTATAGAGCATCCACCAGGTCTTGCGCTCGCGGTTCCATACAACGACGGGGTCGGCCGCGCCATCATGGATAGGGTCGCGAAACAAAGGCACCGGCGCAGCGGTCTGCGCTGCGTCTGACTTCGCCTTCGGAACCATAGGGGATTGCCCCAGAGCCAGTGGTCTCGGCATCAAACCCATCAGCGCTGACAGAACCAGTGAACTTCGCACAACACCAGGCAAGTGGACTCTCAAACGCCCTCCGTCAACAGAAGAGCCAGTGTATAGGAGCCGTGCTCGGTTGGGCATCAAGTTGTACCGTGCCTATCTCTTGCCGACCTTCAGCGGCAGCTCCAGCGTGCCAACCTTGTTGGAGGCCCGGTCGAGCACGCCCACGCGAACGAACAACTGGCCCTGCGGCAGGTCGATCTGTTGCGTGAACCGGATTGGCTCCTTGTTATTCATCTGCTGCTGATAGGTTTCGTCGCTCAGCGTCGTCTTCACAATCTGGCTCAGCCCGGTAAGCAGCTTGTCGTTCTCGTCATAGACCGCGATGTCGAAATCGAGCGCGCCCTTGTGGTTCGATCCGCCGGTGAACACAATCTGCTGGATCGGAACTACGTACGAGAAGGCGTACCGCGTCAGGCGCCTGCCTTGCAGCTTTGGATCGAGCGTGCCCAGCACCGGGGGCTCCCCGGGCTTCGGCGCGACGGTGCTCGGCTCAACGTCCACGTCGAACAGCAGTTGTTCCGAGGTCGGAAAGCCGCGGCTCATCGGCGCCTTCATATTGCCTGCGTAGGCCGGCGGTGGCGCGATCGCCATCGTAAGGTTGGTCTTGGCGGTTGTTTTGGATAAGTCGTCCGCGTAGTAACCCTTGCGATAAACCAGGTTGACTCCGGGGCGATCCACCTTCACCTCGATCTTGTGATACTTCCCGTCGTAGATTGTGTTCGGCGGGATATATGCCATCGAGTAGTAATTCGCGCCATTATCCAATGCCTTCAACACCTCCGACGTGATGTTGTTGGTGTTGTAGAAAGCCATGCCCCCGGTCGCCTCAGCCACCGCGTCCATCGAGAGCAGCGCGCCGGATTGCCGGACAAAGCTCTCCAGTCCGTGTGCGTCGATGGGATAAATCGCCACCTGCGAAGCATTCAGCAAATCGTAAGCCTTGGTGAGCGCCGACGTGTAGTCCGGCAGGCACGACGGCCGTTCATTGGGGTCGGTAATCTGCCGTATCCCCATCGTGAACCAGATCAGGTTCTTCCTGCCCTTGATGGGAAAGACGTCGGCCGCGATCTGGTCGAAGGATTCCAGTACCATGCGGTTTCTTTCATCCGACTGAACACACTCCTTGTCCCCATTTCCGTCAAGGTCATACGGCGCCGCGTCGATCGCTGCCATCAATATCTCTTTGTCCGAAGTGAACGACTGCAGGATCCTGAGGTGGTTGGTCATGGAGAGGACCATCACCCGCGTGCCGGCAGGCATCTGGTCCAGCGCGTGCTCGGCGGCATCCTTCACGTAATGCTGCATTCGCAGCGACTCCCGCACTTGCGCGGAGTTGGTGCTGTCTACCGGCGCCTCATTGGCAAAGTCCATCAGCAGGATGTTTACCGCCGAGCTCGCCGCCTGCGGCTGCAGGTTGGTGTACACATTTGGCGGAAGCTGTGGCAGCGGCGGCACGCCCACCTCGATCACCTCTTCGAAGTTGTGGATCGGCTGCGGCTTACCGTCCTCAAGCACCGTGAAGTCCGACTGCTTCAACCCCTGCACCGGCCGCCCCGCTGAATCCGTCACGGTCGTATCGACCACCGTAAGCCGCGAATACACCTGGAGCGTCGTCGGACCGCCTGCGTCTTTCTGCGCCAGAGCATCTGTATGCATCCATAGGACTGCCGCGAGAACCACACCCAAGCCCGCCCAACCTGCCGGTATACCTCGCATCCGAATTACCCTCTGAGAACTTGATGACCCGGTTTTCCTGCTGTCGATTCGCAAGGCTCGTAATTAGATGAAGCTATTCGGGGCAATGGTAAGCTGGCACGCGTTGGAGATACAGAGGCAACCTATTGCCGCGCAGACACATCGCCCCGTTAACGGGCAGCCGAACTCCCCGCAGTCCGATACAATGATCCAGATGGCAGAACAAGAAGCAATGGCCACGCCCGAGGCCTGGCGCAGAACAGAGCTAGCGCGGCACCCCGAGCGCCCCTATCCGATGGACTTCATCGAAGCACTGTTCACTGATTTCAGCGAAATTCACGGCGACCGGGCCTACGGCGACGATCCTGCGATGGCCTGCGGTATGGCGCGTTTCCACGGCCGGCCGGCCCTGGTAGTCGCCAACCTGAAGGGGCGGACGATCAAAGATCGGGTTGCCCGCAAGTTCGGCTCGCCCGACCCCGAGGGATACCGCAAAGCTCTCCGCGCGATGAAGATCGCCGAGAAGTTTGGCCACCCCGTCTTCACTTTCCTTGATCTGGCCGGCGCCAATCCTGGGATCGGCGCGGAGGAACGCGGCCAGGGCGAGGCCATCGCGCGCAACCTGCTGGAGATGGCGCGCCTGCGCGTTCCGACCATCGCCACCGTGACCGGCGAAGGCGGTTCCGGAGGGGCACTTGCCCTGGCGGTTGCCGATCGCGTCCTGATGCTCGAAAACGCGATCTACACCGTCATCTCGCCCGAGGGCTGTGCGTCGATCATGTGGAAGGACGCGAGCAAGAAGCAGCAGGCCGCCGATGCGCTGAAGTACACCGCCTTCAGCGCGAAGGACCTCGGATGCGTCGACGACGTGCTTACCGAGCCCGAGGGCGGGACCCACCTCGATCCCGCCTGTGCCATGGCGATGGTCGACGAGAAACTCCGCTTTCATCTGGCGCAGCTTGACGCCAAGCCCATCGAAGAGTTGCTCGAAGATCGCTACCGGAAGTTCCGCAATATTGCGCAGTTCTACACCGCCGCCGAATAGCCTTTGGCCGGAGCCTGAGACAACAACCCGGTCATTTTTGTCCTCGGGTGCCGTGGATTTGGAGTTGAAGCGTCCCATACGCATGATGGCCTCTGCCTCCACTGCCGCTCCGCCGCCTCCTCCGCCCGGGTTCTCCGGCCCGAGGCAGCGACCGCGCCCGTTGCAGTTTGCCTCGTTTGTCGCCGCGATCTCATGGTTCCTGTGCGCGAGAGCCTTGTCCGAGAGCGCTTCCAGCGGCCTGGCCCTGCGCTTCGACCTCGCCGATGTTCAGCCTCTCCTGGAAGCGCTCTTTCTGCTTTTCCTCCTGGTCTGCGGGCTTTCGCTGTTGCGCACCATTGAGCAGCGCCGCGCTCCTCTGAGGCTCACGCTCGGCTTTCCGCAACGGGCCACCTCGCGCACGGAGTGGGCAACCGGCGCCGCGATCGGCTGGGGACTGGCCGTCGCTTGTGTGCTTCCGATGGCGCTCGCTCGCACCCTGAGTGTCCAGCTATGGACCACTCCGCGGGCGTTTTATCTGCTCGGGCTCAGCCTGTTCACGCTCGCCATCCTCACGCTGGCGCATACGCTTGCCGTCTATGGCTATGGATTTCACAGATTGATCGATGCGACCGGGCCAGTGCGCGCGACACTGATTCTGGTAGCTGCGGTAGCGGGCGTCCATGCGGCCATGCCGGTGCCGTACGGGACGCCCCCAGGCACGCGCATTCTGGTGGACATGCTGACCACTTTGCTGTTCTGCCTCTGCTGGTTTCGCACCCACGGTTTATGGCTGCTCTGGGGGCTGCATTTTGCGTGGGCCGCTTCGACCACGGCACTCTTCGGATTGCCAATGGCGGGCAACACATCATTCACCTCCGTCATCGACACCCGCACCGCCGGCGCTGTCTGGCTCACCGGAGGCGCGTACGGCCCCGGCGCTGCCGCATTCTCCATCCTTTTCCTGCTCGCCGCCATTCCCGTGCTGGTGCGCGTGACCGACGACTACGCCTGGAACTACACCCATCCTCCCATCATCCCGGCAGGATACGACGTCACGGTCCCGCCGCCGGCCGCGCACGTCGCCATGGAACAGGCCGCGCAGCCAGTCGATCCCGCTTCGCTGGTTCAAATTCTTCCCGCGACGCCGCAAAATCCCCCTGCGGGCAGCGCCCCCGAGTAGACCCCACGCCCCTTCCCGCTCGACTCGTTTTTCTGTTTGTCATTTGTTTGTCACGCGATACCCCAGCGTGCATGCAACTGAAGGGCAGGGAAGGTCTTCAATCCGTGCGTTTGTTTCCGGCCTTGCATCGCGCCAAACACCCCAAGTATCCGGCACATGAAAACTCTCCGCGGGCCGCAGATTCTGCATCTCACCGGGCAGCAAAGCCGCCGGTTCGCCGCATATTGAACGTTGCCGAACAGGGCAATTCCGCTTGTAAAAAGGGGAGACAAAGCGCAAGATTTTCTATACACGAGGTGCTCGCCATGGCCTTTCGTCGCTATCGATTCAGACCGCTTACTGCGGCCCTTCCGATGGGCATCCTGGCCGCCGCGTTGGCGTGCGCGCTGCCGGGCGAGGGTTATGCGCAGGTTTTTGTGGTCGGCGAAAAGTCCGCCATGGCCGACGTATCTACTGACTTCCATCCCACCCGGGTCGAGTTGCCGTCAACCCCAATCACCGAACGAGGTCGCCTCGATCTGATCCGCAATCTTGAGGCAGAACAAGGCTTCGCCCACCGCACGCTGCCGCTCGGCGAAGAGATAACCCTGATGGCAAACGGCAATCTCACGCCCAGCGGCGATGCCTACAAGGAGTTGCTCTATAAAAAAGGCGAGTCGGCCCAGCCCGGCGACCGGGTCGCTCTCACCAAGGTTACCGTCAAGGCTGATCGCATCGTCTTCGACATCAACGGCGGACCCTTCCTCGACCATCGCTTCCTGCGTCATATCGATATCAACGAGATGCCCCTTGTGCCCTACGACGGCAAGCAGGTCACCGGCTTCCGCCTCACGCTGGTCTTCGAGGGCGGCATCCCGGACATCAGCGCGCCCGAGGTGAAGGCGTTGCTCGATCCCATCATCGACTTCGGCGTCAAGACCGGCGGCGAAGCCTACGCCGATACCCTGCCACCCTTTCTCAAGAAGGCCATCGAGCAGCATGACGTGCTGGTCGGAATGGACCGCAAGATGGTGATCGCCGCGATGGGCGCGCCCGAGTCGAAGGTCCGCGAACTGCTTCCCGGCTCAACCGACCAGCATTACGAAGAGTGGATCTATGGACAGGCGCCGCAGACGGTCCGGTTTGTGCGGTTCGTAGGCGACCGCGTCATTCAGGTGCGCATCGCCGCGCTGGGTCAGCCTATCGCCATCCACGACAAGAACGAGATGCAGGGCTACCTCGATCCCGAGGATACCCACGAAATCGCCTTGGGCGACAACAACGCGACCGCCAATGCCGATGAACACCCGGCGAAGGCGCCGCCCACAATTCTCAAGCCGGGTGAGGTTGCGCCAGGCAGTTCGCAGCGCGTCCTGCTGCCCGTCTCAACTCCTGCCGCTGGACCGGACAAGACCGGACAGGACAAGAACGACACCGCCCCTGCAAGTCCGCCCACGGCTGCGCCCGACAAGCCTGCCGATCCGCCCGCAGTGTCGAATCCCTGATTCCAAGCCTCTTCATGCCGCCAGCTGCGCGATCACCGGCTTCGCCCCGCGAGGCGGAAGGACGCCGCAATCGCAGCGAGCGACAGGCACGCGGCCAGAACAACCCAGCCCAGGACGACCTCGCCCGAAGTGAAGGCTGGCGCGAGAGAGAGCGCCAGCCGGGTGTGGGCCGGTGCGGCCGGCCCGGCAGCAGCGCCCGCATCGAGCGCCCGCAGGGCAAAGACGATAAGCGCAGCCAGGCCGCAAAGAACCGCAACAGCGCCGGGCACCACACGACGCCAGGGGAACGCGATGGGCGGCGGCTCGGCGGTCTGGGCGCGAACCGACTCCATCACCGAGAGGACAAAGCCGGACGACGGGGCGAGCTCATCGTCCGGACCGGCAAGGTGCGCGTCCAGAAGAGAGTCGATTGGGTCAGCAGGTGGCGCGCCGCTGTCCTGCTTCGGATTGAATGGTCGGCTCATAGGGACCTCATGACTGGGGGGGCAGAGTGCCGGGTTGGATTCCGCTGCGCAGCGGCCCGGTCTCCGAATAGCGGTCTGAGTTTGTCGCGCAGCAGATTGCGTGCACGGAAGAGATGCGCCTTGACCGTGCCTTCGGGCAGCCCGAGGCTCCGCGCCGCCGCGGGGACATCCAGCTCGTGAAAGTAGTACAGCGTCAGCGCCTCGCGGTACTTCGCCGGCAGGCTCTCGACTGCCTTGTGAATGGCCGCGCTCTGATTCCGCTGTTCCAGGCCGCCGTCGATCTCGCGCGGGTCGGCTGGCTCGCGCACCTCGTCGAAGGGCAGGGCAACAGGCGGGTAACGGCGCAGTTCCGAACAGTAAAGGTTGGTCGCCAGCGAGAACAGCCAGGTGGAGAAGGCGGACTCCTGCCGCCACGACGCCAGATTGCGGAACGCCCGCAGAAACGCCTCCTGCGCCATCTCCTCGGCGCGGCCGCGGTCGCGGCAAAAGCGGTAGGCCAGGTTGATCAGCGGCGATTGCCACCGGCGCACGATACCCTCGAACGCACTGGTATCTCCGGCGAGGACGCGGATTGCGTCCTGCCGGTCGTCCGCAGCGCGCTGGAGGTCTGGGTTGCTCAACCTGTCTCCTCAAATCAGTGTGACCCTTCTTGGAGCATTGCGGTTGCGTTTTCTTTTGCGGCTAGAGAATCGAATTCTTAAACAAAACGCAACCGTCCCACCCGAGGTGCTGTCTCACCGTACGCAACACAGAAAGCGGAAACATCAGGAGAACAACATGATCGACTACCCCGGAGTAGCAGTATTCGTCTTTCTGGCGATTGGGGCGATCGCACTCTTCAGCTTTCTCTCGGTGGCTACCTGGGCCGGCACGCGGCAGGCGGAGCGCGAGGCCTACTACAAGGCCGAGATGATGAAGAAGATCGCCGAGGTGGGCGGGGAGCGCAACCCTGCGCTCGAATACCTGCGCGAGCAGGAACGCATCGCCGCAGCAAAGCGGCTGGGCGGAATGAAGCTGGGCGGCTTGATCAATATTGGAGTTGGGCTCGGGTTGATGATTCTATTGCGCGGACTGGTGCACGACGAGCCGGTGTTCCTGGTCGGAACGATCCCAATGTTCGTGGGGCTGGCGCTACTGGCTTACTCATACTGGCTGGCCGCGGATCGAACCGCTTAGGTTGGCTTGCTATATGGCTCCGGCCAGTGCAGCCTGCTGCGCCACCAGCAACTCCCGAATACCTTTCTCCGCGTAGTCGAGCATGGCGTCGAGTTGGGCCCGATTGTAGGAGACGCGTTCAGCCGTAGCCTGGGTTTCAACCAGGCCGCCATCCGCCAGCATCACCACGTTCATATCGACGTCGGCGCGAGAGTCCTCCTCGTATGAAAGATCGAGCAGGATATTGCCGTCGACGATGCCGACCGAAGTCGCCGCAATCATCTGCCGCAGCGGCGAAGCCTTCAGCGTGCCTGCCGCGACCAGCTTGCCCAGCGCCAGCGCCAGCGCCACCGACGCTCCGGTGATCGCAGCGGTCCGCGTCCCCCCATCGGCCTGAAGCACATCGCAGTCTAGAATCACGGTGCGCTCGCCCAGTGCCTTCATGTCCACCACCGCCCGCAGCGACCGGCCGATCAGCCGCTGGATCTCGTGGGTCCGGCCGCCGATCTTGCCGCGTTCGGCCTCGCGCGGAGTGCGCGTCAGCGTGGCGCGGGGCAGCATTCCGTACTCGGCCGTAACCCAGCCGCGTCCGGAGTTGCGCATCCATCCGGGCACGCCGGTCTCCAGGGTGGCGTTGCATAGCACGCGGGTGTTGCCGGCTTCCACCAGCACCGAACCCTCGGCGGTGGCGACGTAGCCCGTGGTGAAGCGGGTAGGACGGAGAGCATCGGCGGCGCGGCCGTCCGGCCGAAAGATACTTGGGGAAGATGCTGAAGAAGTTCCGCTTGGAGTGAGAACTGAGGCCATGGCGCGATTATAGTGGTGCATGGCACGATCAGGCTTTCCGGACGTGGCCTGCGAGGCAGCCCATAATGAATCAGGACGGAGCCGAGCGATTGAACGTTGGATCACGGAGGTATTCCGCGAAGGAGACATCGAGCGTCCGTCGGCGATTGATTCCCAAAACGGAAATCCGTCCCAATCTGGGAAATTCGAGCATTCCCGGGTCTTTACTGCGGATGCACGGTACCGAAGTGTCGCTCCTGTCCCATATCGGGAATCGAGTGCCAAACCATGACTGCGAAGAATGATCTATTCGGCATTTAGTTTCAAGCAGTTCGCTCCGGTGTGCCGGTTTGGCACTCAACCTGATTACAGAGTGAGTGTCTGAATCTCCAAAACAGGAGAGAAGCAGGCACATCCTGGAGTTGATTGACTGGAGTTCTATCGTGAGGGCAAAGCAGAGTTTCTCCGCCTCAGAGATGTACAGATGTTTCGAACCAAGTGCGCCTCCGCTGTACACCCCTTTGCCGGACGCACCCGCCGGCGCCACCGGCGGCGCCCGGCCTCCGGTTGCGCCAAGTCTCCTGGCCCCGCCAACTCGCCGCCCAGCGTTGCCATGCCCGGCAATCGTTCATGGCGAGGGGCTCCTCCATGACGCACGCAACCTGATGGGAGCGCTCGGACTCTACTGCGACCTGCTGTCGACGCCGGACGTGCTCAAGCCGGAGCACCGCCATTATGCGGACGAGGTGCGCATGCTGGGCGCGCGCAGCGTCGCGATGATCCAGCAACTGATGGAGCCGTCGCCGCAGGCGCCAGTTGCGGCGACCAGCGCGACGAACTGTTCCTGGCTGAACCACCCACCTAAGGCCGCGGCTGGCGACCCCGCTCAAGTCGTTGGCGGAAGGACGCCCGGCATCACGGGGTCGTATGGATTTGAGACTGCGGCGAACCCGGTAAGTCTGCGCAGCATCGTCGAGGGCTGTTCGGGTCTGCTGGGCCGGGTTGCCGATGGCAGACCGATCGAGATCAGCTACGGGGCTGCAGCCTCCGTCCCGGTGCGGGTGGACGAGGAGTCGGTGGAGGGGATTCTGATCAACCTTGTGCGCAACTCGGCTGCAGCGCTGGGCGAGCGCACCGCCGGGCGCAATCTGCCTTCGAACCCAGGCGGGACTTCTGCCGGCGCCGCCGTTGGCGAGGCCGCCCAGAGTTCCGCGCCTACCCAGCGGAGTTCCGTCCGCGAGACGGTTGCGGACCCCACCGCGGACGAGACTCCCGGATCGATTCGGATCGGAGTGGGCTTGCTCGTGAATCGCGTGGGCGACGCCAAGCCGTGGCCCTTCCGCCGGGTGCGTCTCACCGTCGAGGATTCCGGGTGCGGCATGCCTCCCGAGCAACTGGAGAGGCTTCTCTCCGGAGGCAGGGCGCCTTCGCGCGGCAGTCATGGGATCGGCTTTCGTGTGGTGCGGGAACTGGTGGTCGCGTCGGCCGGCGACCTCAGGATCATGAGCGCGCCGGGAGTCGGGACGCGGGTGCAGGTGGAGTGGCCAATGGCTGCGGTGCATCCGAAGCTGGCCGCAGAAAGCCCGTGCCTGCGCGGGGTGGGCGGGGATCGGAGAAAGTCATGCTGAACCCGGAGCCCTATCCTCGTATCCCAACCTCCAAGCCCGGCCGTCCCGAAGATGCGGGTCTCAATCTCGCCGACCCCGCAGCCCAACTCGGTGCGACTGCGCCCGTCCGTGCATCCGGCGTGTCCGCGGCGCAGAGCACTCCCAGCATCGTGTCGGCTCTGCCCGACGGGATACCCCCGCTCCGCCTGCTGGTAGTGGACGACGACGCGCCGCTGCGCAAGGCATGCTGCGAGATCGCCAGCGGCATGGGCTTTGTTGCGCTCCCCGCGGGCAGCGTGCAGGAGGCCCTGGAGATGATTGAGCAGCGGCCGGTGGACCTGCTTCTGCTCGATCTGAAGCTGCCCGGCGGCGGCGGTCTTAAGCTGCTGTCCGAGGTCAGGGCCCGGTTTCCGAAGACCGCCGTAGTCGTAATGACGGCTTTTGCCACGGTGTCTTCCGCAGTGGAAGCGATGCGCATCGGCGCCGGCGACTACCTGACCAAGCCGTTTGCGCTGGAGCAGTTAACCGCCGTGCTCGACCAATCGAGCCGCCGGCTGCACTTCGATCTGGAGGGCCGCCGCCTGCGCGAGCGGCTGCGCACCGAGCGCGGCATGGGGAGCCTGATCGGCATCTCGCCCGGGATGGAGAAGGTCTACCGCATCCTGGCAAAGGTGGCGCTGTCGGCCCATCCCGTGCTGATTCTGGGCGAGAGCGGCACCGGCAAGGAGCTGGTGGCCCGATTGATCCACTCCAGCGGGCCGCACGCTTCCAGGCCATTTGTCACGGTGGACTGTGGTGCGCTGGTGCCCACGCTGATCGAGAGCGAGTTGTTTGGCCACGTCAAAGGTGCGTTTACCGGAGCCAACCGGACAAAGGAAGGTTTGCTGGCAACGGCCGATGGCGGGACGGTTTTTCTCGACGAGATCGGCGAGCTGCCTTTGGACCTGCAGGCGAAGCTGCTGCGCGCGCTGCAGGAGAAAGAGGTGCGCCCGGTGGGAGCAACCCACGCGGTTCCGATCTCGGCCCGAGTGCTGGCGGCGACCAACCGCGATCTCAACGCGATGGTCGCGCAGGGACTCTTCCGCAAGGACCTCTACTTCCGGCTGAACGTCGTCAACCTCAAGATCCCTCCGCTGCGCGACCGCAGGGAAGATATTGCAGTCCTGGCCGAGTACTTTCTGGAGCGTATGCGCCGCGAATCGGGAAAGTCGCACAGCTTCTCCGAGGACGCGCACCGATTGATGATGGAGTACGACTGGCCGGGCAATGTGCGCGAGCTTCAGCACGCTGTCGAGCGCACCTGCGCGATGTCGTCCGGTCCGGTGTTGCACACGGTCGACCTGCCCACCCAACTGCAGGACTTCCGGGCGCATCGCCGCGAGGCCGACACCTTGGCGCACGCGGGTGGCGGAAGCCATAGCGCCGACGCCGTCGTCTCGATCGCAGACATGGAAAAGCAGGCAATCCTGGAGACCATCCGGCAGTTGAAGGGAGACAAGCTGATGGCAGCGCGGCTGCTCGGAATCGGCAAGACGACGCTCTACCGCAAATTGAAGGAGTACGGTCTGACTGAAGCAGCCGAGTCGTTGGATGATTAGGGCGCAAGCTCCCCGGCTTGCGCTGCGCAAGCCTGCTGGATACTCGAGTCGGTCGCAGCGTCTGCTGCTATCCTTGGGCTTGCCGGTGTCTCACCGGGAGCTGATTTCAGAGAGCGAGCGAATTGATGTCTGAAGCTGTGAAAATTACCGTTCGACCCAACGGCCCGCTGCGGGTTGAGGGACCGATCGAATTGAGCGACGTCGACGGCAGAACGTGGGACCTGACCGGCAAGCCTGCCGTTTCGCTGTGCCGTTGCGGTGCGAGCGAGAACCGCCCTTTCTGCGATGGCTCGCACAAGCGGATTGGCTTTCAGTGCGCGCCCACTCCTCCACCTCCGCTTCCTCCCACAGAAACTCCCGTTCCCTGAGAATCCGCAATGCGGTCGCGTCAATCCTCGAGTTCGTTTCCGGTCCTCCTGCTGGCGCTGTGGGCCGGCTGTGCCGGAGCGTGCGCGCAGGACCTTGCCCAGTACGTCGGGCAGTATCGCAGCCTGTCCAGCCCCGACCAGGTCACGGCGGTCTATCTGGAGGGCGGAGCTCTCTACGAGGAGAGCGCGCAACGCCAAAGGCAGCGGCTTGTTCCCGACCGAGCGGCGCAGGACCGGTTCACCATTGCAACTCCGCAGGCGCATGTCGAATTCCTTCGCAACCCGGCGAATTCGATTACCGGGCTCAAGGTAACGCTCGACAGCGATGGAAGGACGCTGGTCGAGGCGGCGCGCTTCAGCGCGGTCGGAATTCGGCTGAACCACGCCCGCGCGTACACTCGGCAGGAGGCGATGATACCGATGCGCGACAGCGTGCGCCTGCATGCGGTCATCCTGGTCCCAGAGGGTGACGCGCCGCAGGCGGGTTGGCCGTTTCTACTAGCCCGAACTCCTTATGGGGTGGAGGAGTTCGACTCGCAGAAAGTGAGCGAGGACAAGCCCGAGCTGGCCGCCAGTGGCTACATCTATGTGTACGAAGACATTCGCGGCCGGTATGGTTCCCAGGGACAGTTCGTCATGAATCGGCCCATCGTTGCCCACCAGAACTCGAGCGATGTGGACGAGACCACCGACGCCTATGACACCGTCGCCTGGCTGCTGAAGAATGTGCCGGGCAACAACGGCCGCGTCGGCGTCTTCGGCCTTTCGTACGACGGCTTTCTCGCCATCATGGCCGGGATCGGCGCCCATCCGGCGGTGAAGGCCATCTCGCCGCAGGCGCCGATGACGGACGTGTGGATGGGTGACGACTTCTTCCATAACGGCGCGTTTCGCGAGGCCTACGGCTTCGACTATGTGCAGCAGATGGAGGGACAGAGGACCGACGTCCGCGTGAACCTGAAGCAGGACACGTACGACTTCTTTCTGCACCACACCAACTTCGCCGGCGCGGCGGCGGCAGCGAAGATGGGCGATCTGCCTACCGCGAAGGCGTTCCTGACCCAGCCGGAGTACACGAAGTTCTGGCGCGATATGGCAGTGGAGTATCACCTCACCAGGGTCGAAGTGCCGACGCTGGAGGTGGGCGGCTACTGGGACCAGGAAGACATGTGGGGCACACAGGCCGAGTACGCTGCGCTGAAGCCGCACGATTCCGCGCACGAGGTCTTTATGGCGCTGGGGCCGTGGGACCATGGCGGCTGGCACGGAAGCGGCCGCACGCTGGGATCGGACTTTGGCAGGCTGGACTTCGGCGAACCCACCGGGACGGAGTTCCGCAGGAACATGGAGTTTCCGTTTTTCGAGAAGTACCTGAAGGACAAGCCGGGCTTCGACGTCGCTGACACGGAGAGCTTTCGCACCGGCGCGAACAAGTGGGAGCGCTATGACGCGTGGCCTCCAGTTGCCGGGTTCGCTCCGGCGCGGCTGTATCTCGAGCCGGGTAAGACGCTGAGCTTTGTTGCGCCGCCAGGGAGAGGCGATGCGGCTGCGGCGACGTATGTTGCCGACCCCGCGGACCCGGTCCCGTATCGCCATCGGCCGATCCAGTCGACGTATGCGCCGGGCTCGAAGTGGTACACGTGGCTGGTGGAAGACCAGCGCTTCGTGACCGGGCGCAAGGACGTGGCAAGTTTTACGCTGGCACCGCTGGACCACGATGTGACCATCACCGGCGACGTGACCGCGGATCTGTTTGCGGCGACGACGGGAAGCGATGCGGATTGGGTCGTCAAGCTGATCGATGTTACTCCCGACGACTCGGCGTCAAATCCCGGCTATCAGTTGATGGTGGCGGAGGAGATCTTTCGCGGGCGCTATCTGAACAGCTTCGAGCAGCCGGAGCCGCTGAAGCCGGGTGCGGTGAACGAGTTCAAGTGGAGTTTGCATGGCGTCGATCACACGTTCCTTAAAGGGCACAGCATCATGGTCGAGGTGCAGTCGAGCTGGTTTCCGCTGTACGACCGCAATCCGCAGACGTTTGTGCCGAACATCATGACGGCGCCGAAAAAAGCCTACAAGGCGGAGACGGTGACGATCTACGGCTCGCCGCAGTACCCGTCGCACCTGGAGTTTGAAGTGGCGAAGTAAAGAAGTTGCAGGTTGTTAGTTGCAGGTTGCCAGTTGATGACGGTGTTGGCATTCAACTCTCCAAGATCATTGACTTCACAACAAAAAGCTAACAACTAGCAACGGCATTACTTCAGCGGCAGCGGATACATCAGGCCGCTCTGGGTGTAGAGGCGGTTGAGGGCGCGGGGGAGTTTGAGCGGGGACTGGGCGCCGAGATCGCGGTCGTAGATTTCGCCGTAGTTGCCGACGGCGGCGATGACGCGCGTGGCCCAGGCGTTGTCGAGGCCAAGACGGGCGCCGATCTCGCGGGTCTTTCCGGTTAGAAACGCGACGGTTGGATCGGAGTTGGTGGGCGCGGCAGCAATGGTGTGCAGCATGAGGCCGCTCTCTTCCGCCTGGAGGAGAACTTCGATAGTCCAGCGGACGATGTTGGCGAGGGCAGGATCGTCAGAGCGGGAAGCGGCGGCGAGCGGGTCTTTCGAGATCTGTTCGGGGAGCAGCGTGTAACGCGAGGCGAGCGGGCCGAAGCCGACGCGGGTTGCGGCGAGACGGGTGAGGTCGCCGGCGAGCGCGGTGCAGTTGCCGGTGGTGAAGGCGGCTTCCATCTCGCCTTCTTCCTGGAAGGGGAAGGGAACGAAGGTCAGGTGCTGCTTCGCGAACCAGGCGCGCAGGGCGGCTTCGACTTCGGTTTCAGCGAGGAAGCAGACTTTGCTGCCGCTGAGATCGGCGGCGTGGGTGAGGCCGGCACTGAGGGAGACGAGGAAGCCGACGCCATCGTAGAGCAACGGTGGGCTGAAAGCGATGCCGGTGTTGGCGGAGTGCTTGAAGTCGAGCGTGAGCGTTGGCAACAGGTCGACCTTGCCGGCGCGGAGGGCGGCCATGGCGGCGACGTCGTCGGGATACGAGACGATTGTGGTGCGGGCGTTGGGGCCGAGGATGGCGACCGCGACGGCCTTGCAGATGTCGGCGTCGAAGGCCTGGCGCGGACCGTGGTCGTCGGAGGTGGAGTATTCGGGCGTCTCCTGGTTGATACCGCAGCGGAGGGTTTTGATTTGGCGGATGTGGTCGAGGGTAGCCGCGCGGGCGGGCAGGGCGAACAGCAGCAGGACGGCGGCGAGAAGTGGGGGATACCCCCCTCCCCCCCTCCCCCTATGATCCTGGGGAGAAGTGTTGTATTTTGTTGTACGTGGGGGTCTATGGGTGGTGCAAGAGTAGGATTCCAGGCGACTTGTTCGCAAGATAGCCGGAATCAAAGAGTTGCGCAAGTACGACGGCCCCGTCGCGAATGGGCACACGGCGGGAACGGCTTTTCGGGAGGGATTTTGCGCACAACTCCCCATACTTTAAGTGTAGTCGTTTGACCATAACTCATCCTCATCGATTATTGCTGTTTCTTTCGTTTAGTTTCAGCGAGTTAGAAGTTTGGGGGCTTGACAAGTTTTTTTGCCGGGGTTTGGCCGAGCCATGCGGAGCTGTCGGCAATCTGGACTTTTCGAGGAACTTTAATTCGCGGCCCATGCGTGGCAAGGCCTGATCAGCCATCATTGACTCATTGACTGGTCTTCACCCGGCAATCGCTCAGCGTGTAATGCCACACCTCATGGTGACTTTCTCTGACTACCGCAACATGCTCGGGCAACTGCACGCCATCGACGGTCTGGTAGGTGTAGCTGAAGATCAGGCGGTTGCCCGGCTCCCAGTTCCCATCTTCACCCATGGTCCATGAGTTCAAGAGGAAGCCCTGCTCCCCAGGCATGAATGAGGCCTCGAAACCTTTCGAATATGGTGCTTTCAAGGCTGCGCTCTGCAGACGCATATCGGGGGCAAGAACCATCTCGACGTCTGCGTTCTGAATCTTGTAGTCGAGATTGTAGCCGGACTTTGATTGTTTGAAGGAGACCGGCGTACCGGGAACCGGGAGGATCGCGTTAGAGCTCGCAGGCAACCAGTTCCCGAGGCTCTTCTGTACCGCGTGTTCCAGCAGGAACTCGGCCATACCGCCATGGGGAAGCTTTTCGACCGCATCGTCGGTCATTCCGGCGGAAACGGTAACGCTCTGCCGCGTCACTGTAACGCGGTTCCGAATCGGCTGAAAGATGGTTTCGAGTTCCTCGTCTGTCCCTTCATCTCCTACGCGGACCGTCTCTTTGAAGTGATCCTTCCAGCTGAAATCGACAGCGCAATCGAAGGACTGCAAGTTCCTGTTAAACGGAGCATCGTATTTCTCGCGCGCCTGGTTGAGCAGCGCCTGGTCTGTCTTTGACGCTTGAGCGTGGCAAAGGATGACGCAAGAGCAGAACACGATCAACGCACGATAAATCTGCCTCACATAATCTCCGCTGAATGGAATGAGTCCTGATCTGCGAATGATTGTGGCCCCACGTCAAAGTGGGTTTATGTGTCCGTAATCACATCGGTGGCCATCCTGACCGATGGGCAATAAACCCTCGGGCGCGGCAATCGCTTACGCGTTTAGCTGGATGCTGTTGGCGGTGGAGCAGAGTTTGTAGAGCGCCGGGTGGTCGAAGATGGTCGCATTGATGAGGGCAGAGACGGCGGCGCGGGCGTCGAGGAGCTCCTGGAAGCGGGTCTCCGGCCCACCGCTCCAGATGCGTTCGATGTCTTCGGCGGCGAGCTTTTCGATGTCCTTTGGGTGCAGGGCGCCTAGCTCGTCCTTGAGATAGGCGGTGATGGCGTCGAATTCGCCTTTGTCGAGCCAGACTCCGTGACATTGCGGACACCAATCGACCACGATGGAGGACTTGCCGAAGATGACGGAGACCATTTTGGCGGTCTTGCACCTGGGGCAGGAGCGATTGGTGGAGAGCGCGCTGGTTTTCTCCATGTCACCGATTTCGTCGTTCAGCCAGCGCAGGGAGCCGTCGTTCACCTTGTTCTTCAGTTTGCGCAACTCGTCCTTGATGAGCCAGATGCCTTTGCACTTCGGGCAGCCCTCAAAGTCCATGGAGAAGATGGAATAGATGTAGAGGTTTTGCCCACATGCGGGACAGACGTCGGCGGTGCTTTGCTTCTGGACGGCATCCTTGATGGGGGGAACGTCGATGGAGAAGTCGGTCTGGGAGCTGGGTCTCTGGATTCGCTTCGACCAGTAGGGCACGTGAACGTCGTTGACGAAGTCGGAGAAGCCGTGGCCCTGGGCCGGCATGATTTTGGCGACGGCCGGGATCGTTTCCTCGAGGTTGGCGACGGCTGGGAGGACTTCTTCGTCCTGATTGTCCGCGGCGATGACTTTGTCGATCAGATTGAGTTCGCCACCGTCGAGCCAGAAGCCGCCGCAGTTTCGGCAATAGTGCAGAAAGATGTCATCGGACGCGAGGAACTTCACTTTGCTGAGAACGAAGTCGTCGCAGCGCGGGCACTTCTTCGGCTTCTTTTCGGGCTCATCGGACTTGATTTCCTCGCAGTATTCGATGCTGCCGGTAGTTTTGAAGGCCATCTTGTCGAGGTCGCCGGCGTCCAGCCAGAGGCTGCCGCACTTTTCGCACATGTTGTAGGAGATGTTGCTCTTCCTGGTGGCGACCTGGTTGGTCGTCATCTCGGTACCGCAGTTCAGGCACTGCATGGGTGGTGTCTCCGGTTTGCGTTCTGGTGTATGGACGGCGGGTTAGGCGAGATTTCATGGGCAAAGTCGGTACGGTTACCGATTCTAGCAGGCGCCTGGAATTGCGCTTTGCAGGCTAGAGCAGGCCGACGCGGTGTTCGAGGGCGACGTAGCGGGGGTCGGAGCGGATTTCGTCGAAGAAGGGATCGTAGCGGAGGTAGAAGATCTGGCCTTCGTGCGCGTCGGCGGACTTGCCTAGCTGCGCGATGGCGTTGCCGGTGTCGTGAAGCAGGGCGTAGGCGATGGCGAGTTGGTAGGCGGGGGCGTGGAGCACGGTCATGCGCGCGATGCGGCGCAGGGTCTCGGGCTTATCGCCAGCGCAGGCGGCTGCGTACGCGAGCGCGGACTGCGTGGCGGGCACGGTGGGGTAGGTCTTCAGGAGCCAATCGCCCTCGGTGCGAGCGGTGGCGCAGTCGTGCTGCTCGACTGACATGACGACAGTGAGGGCGTGAGCACCGAGGAAGTCGGGGCGAAGCTGCAGCATGCGCTGGAGGACCTGCTTCTGACCGGAAACATTGCGCTCGAAGTTGTAGGCGAAGAACTCATCGAACGGCGGCACCAGCGCAAGCGGATCCTGTTCGGCGGCGAGGTGGAACTGGCTGTGGGCCTCAGCGAACTGGCCGCGCGTGGTCAGGGCCCAGGCATAGCGCGCGCGGGCTTCCGATCCGGCGCCCAGATCGATCCCCTGGCGAAACTCCGCCTCAGCCTGGGGCCAGTTCCAGTCCCAGATGTAGGCGACGTCGGCGAGCAGGGTGTAGGCTTCACCAAGATTGGGGTCGAGGTCGAGGGCTTTCTGGGCGGCCTGACGAACGCGCGGGATGCTCTCTTCGTGGGTTACGGCGGTAAGAGAGGTGGCGACGATCTCCGCGCGACCGATGCCCAGCCAGGCGCGGGCGAAGGTGGGATCGATGGCGACGGCCTGGTCGAATAGGTCGATCGACTTGGTCACAGAGACGGGCGTGTTGAGGTAGAGCTGGTACTCGCCCTGGAGATAGACATCGTGGGCCTGGGGATTGGCGGTGGGCTCGCGGATGGGCGGAGGCGAGCCGCCGCGGACCTGCTGAATGGCCGCGGTGATGGAGTTGGCCACCTGCTCCTGGAGGGCGAGCAGGTTGTCGGACTGGGTCTCGTAGGAGTGCGACCAGAGATGATAGCCGTCGGCGGTGCGGTTGAGTTGCGCGGTGATGCGAACCTGATCGCCCTGGCGGGTGAAGCTGCCCTCGAGTACCGCGTCGACGCCGAGCTGGCGGCCGATGGCACGGACGTCTTCGCCCTTACCCTTGAAGGCGAACGCGGAGGTGCGGGCGACGACCCGCAGGTCGTGCCACTGGGCGAGGTCGTTGGTGAGCTCTTCGGTCATGCCGTCGGCGATGTACTCGTCCTGGTGGTCGGGAGAGTAGTTTTCGAAGGGCAGGACAACGATGGCGTTGATGGGCTGCTTGAGCGCAGCCGGAGGCAGATGCTGCTTCCACAGCATGAGTCCGGCGGCGATGGCGACAAGAATAGGCACGGAGAGAATGAGGACGAAGCGTGTTGTTTTACGCGCGGGCTGCGGCTGGGGTGGCTGCGATGGCGGCGGCACCAGTTGCGGCGCGCCCGCGGGTTCCAGAACAGTGACGTTGTCTCGAAACTCAAAGCTGGCGACGTAGCTGCGCGGAGGGAAGTCGATGGCGATCGGGTCATGGCGGCCCTCCTCGGCGTAGTAATCCTTCAGCCGCTTGCGCAGGCGGCTGAACTCGGTGCGGACGACGGATTCGATGCGGGGATCGAAGGACGAGGGCCGGTCGAAGACTTCGAGCCCGATGGCATACTCGTTGATCTTGTCGGCGTCGCCGGCAAGGGCGTGCTGAACCAGGAATTGCAGGAGTTGGCCGCGCCTGCTGGAGGCCGCGAATTGAGGCGTGGCCAACAGATGCGCCAGGTAAGCGCGAATCTCCCGTGAACGCGAGTCGGGAGTGCGGGGGGACGGATGGGATTCGACAGAGCCCGGCATCGTGGCCTCTTCCGCGGAATGTGATTGATCTTAACATGCGCGGATGAGGGCAGATGAACGGGTTGGAGGACAGAGAGAGGGCTTTCGTGGGTTGCGAAAACCCCCGCAATCGATCCGCTGTGCAGTGTTTCCATGGGTCAATTCTTCTGGTGAAAGGCGAAGTAGAAGCCGAATCCGGCAGCAGTTGCACCTGGAGCCATGAACATGGTGCCCAGAACCATTTTGCCCCTGGTGTCCGTTGTTTTGATCGAGTAGACATAGGCGCCCATCCCCGCGGCCACAGCGCCAACGACGCCCAGCACCAGCCAGCCTGCCTTTACCTTGTGTTCACTTGGGGTCGAGGAAGTGGTCTGGAGAGCTTGGCTGGCCTGTCTGGAGTTGGCGAGCATCAGGTTAAGGTTGGACGGCACGGTTAAGCTGGCCGTCTGGACTGCCGAAGGCGCGTTCGGGAGTACGGCGGGATCGGGGGTGGTGCTGCTAGAAAGAGTGTGGGGAAGAGCGGGGGCGGCTTCGGAGGCGGCTGCCGGCGCAGGGGCGCTGCTGGGGAGGGTGACGACGTCGGTTTGCGCCGAAGGCTGGAGAGTTGGGGTGGGTGCGCTCTGGCCGACGGCCTGTGCTGCCATGAGTCCCACGAGCGTCCCTACGAAAGCGCAACGGCCGATCTGACGAAGCTGCGCGCGTACCGCATGCAGTTGGTTCATTGTTTCCTCCAAGACAACAGAATTTCGACGGCAGCTCAATCCGGAGAGCTTCTGACGGACTGACCGGCTGGATCTGGACGTCGTTGGAGGTGAGATTTACGCGGAAGGGGCCTGCGACGCTAGTTTCAAGAGGTTACGTAACGTCACAGGCGTGAGTTGTGCCTTTGTTATGAGGGGCGCGCGGCCATCGGTTCAGGTTCGGACCTCAGCCGTAGGCAACGGGATGCTTCTTGAGCCAGCGAGCGTCGCGCACCTCGTGGATGTGAGTGAAGAGATGACGAGCTGCGTCGATTTCCTGCTGCCGTTTGTTCCAGGCCACGACGGCGGCACAGGCGGCCATCACGCCAAGGGAGATTTGGCCAGCGATTGATACGCGCCGTTTTCTGGCTGGTAGAAATGACCAGGCCAGCAAGCTTGACGCAGCCGCGAGGGCAACTGCTGACGCTAATGCAGCAACAGGAAAGTCCTCCTGCCGTGAATTCGATGTGGTTCCTTTGGCAGATGGTTCAGCCCAGTCCATATTTGCACTTACCCTTCGTTTAATGCTCACGTGGACAGTTTGAGGCTTCTTCGGATTTTTTGCCATGACCTGCGTCACTTACGGCGTCCAGTTGCCGGAGGTGGGAATGCCGGAAGTGGTGTCGGGACGGGGGTTGAAGTCGGCGGGGATGGGGTTGGGGCGGCCGGTGTCGGTGGGGCGGATCTGGAGTGCGAAGCAGCCGTGGCCGCCCAGGTGGGGGAAACTTGTGATCTCGGCTTCGGGAATCTCAGCGTAGCTGGGCGGGAGCGGCGCGGCGCGGCCAAGCAGGCGGGCGTTGGAGAAGCCGGAGAGGAGGTCGCCGACGCCGGGAACTTTGTCGTCGGCAGGGCCGAGGTCTTTCTGGTGGTATTTGGCGAGGCCGATGGCGCGGGCACGCTCTTCGTCGGGCAGGTCGGCGAGCGGGATGAGATGGAAGAGTTCGTCAACGAGCTTGATGATGGAGCTGTGCTCGGCGGGCTCATGCGAGACACCGTGGGCGACGGCGTAGGGAGAGATGAGAATAGCGGGAATGCGCGGGCCCTGGTCGAGCGGCAGGCCGGCCGCGTCGTGCGAGCGCACGCGGGGACGGACGTGGTCGTACTCCCCGTCGGACTCGTCGTAGGTGATGAGGATGACAGACTGCGGCCAGTAGGGACTGGCGGCGATGGCGTTAATCTCGCGTGCGAGTAGGGATTCGGAGAGTTGCGAGTCGCTGTAGCCGGGGTGGTCGTCGTCGCCGTTGAATTCGGTTTCGAGGCGGGGGTTGGGATCGAGCGGCTTGAGGCCGAGGATGTTGCCGTATCCGCCGCGCACATAGAAGACGCCGGAGGAGGGAAGCCGGTTGGCGGACACGTCCGCGAAGAAGTCGCCCAGGCCATGCATGTGGGTGGAGGCGTCCGGATTGTTGGCGACGTAGCCGAAGTACTGGGGCGCGTTGTGGTGGACGATATAGGTGGAGTGCGACGCTGCCCCGGCAGCATCGGTAGGCTCGTGGTCGTAGCCCTGCTGGTACCAACCCCAGTTGGTAGCCGGTGTGCCGTGGCCGGCGATCTTGCGGATATCGTCACGCACGTCGAGAAGGTCGAAAGCAGGATCGTAATCCGCGGCGGTAGTTTTTTCGATGCCCGCGCCCATGAACGACAGCGGCAGCGCGGCGAAGGTGAGGTTCGAGGCTGGATTGGATCGTGGATCGGTCTTGGGCTTGTAGTTCAGGCTGACTCTCTCGTCGGGAATCGGCTGCCGGGGATGGTTTCCCTTGATATCGAGAAAGGATCCCCAGTAGGGGACGGGGTCGGAGAGCATGGGCATCGGGCTGCCGGAGCTGCCGTTGGGCTTAACGGCATCGGGGTGCAGCATCCACTGGGTCTCGCCGGACTGACCGGAGATCATGGCGATGGCATTGGGCGTGGAGGGGCCAATAACGGTGTCCATGAAGTGATCGAACAGAATGAAGCGGTCGGCGTAGCTCCACATGAAGGGTGCGGCGTCGCAGTCGACGTGAGACATCGCGAGTTCGCCGAACTGCTTGCGTTCGAGCGATGGAATATTGGAGGGTTTGCCGTGCTCGAGGGTGACGCCCTCTTCAGTGAGCGCATAGCGATCGTTGCGCGCCAAGCCGCCGGCAGTGACGTCGAGTTTGTTGGCGATGCCGACGTGGGAGTGGTTCACCGAGGCGATGTCGGAGGGATAGAGCGGAACGGTCTTGCCGTTCGCATCGATCACGGAGAAGGGTATTTTGAAGGGAGAGATGGTGCCGACGGCGCCGTCGAGGTTGACGATGGGCTGGGTGAAGCCGGCGATGGATGCGGCGGGACGCGAATAGAGGCCATCGGCGCCGGGGTAGGTGGAAAAGTAAAAGTCGAAGGAGCGATTCTCCTGGAAGAGGACGAAGACGTACTTCACCTTCTCGCGGAGCAGCTTGAGCTTGGCGTCGTGTGCGAGGACGGGTTCGCGAGCGGCAGGAATGGTGAAGCGCTGGACGGCAGGGCTGGAGGGCGGAGCGATATGGGTTTGTGCAGAAGAGGTCTGAGCGCCGCAGCAGGCTGGTGAAGTAAGTACGAGCAGTGGGAGGAGCCTGGCGGCTTGCATGTGTGACGTTTCTCCGGCTGGCGAACGGTCTCGCTCTATCGCTAGCAATCCCCGGCGGTGTTTAACCATTTTCTCAGAAGGCCGTTCCGCAGGGGTCTGCGCTGCGAAGTCTTTTCAGAGCGCGGGCGAAATCTGGCAACCAGCGCGCAGTTTCCAGGGGGTTGTGGGCGAGATTCCTGTTTTGGGATTTGGCTTGTTGACCCTTTGTCAGTTTCCTGTGGAAAAGACGGTCGAAAAGAGGATTCTAGACAAGTTCACGGTCTGAAGATAGTACGTCGCAACAGCAACGAGCCGCCTGATTGAAGTCTGGATTGCAGGAATCGAGTTTGGGGGAACCTGAATGCGTGTACTGGTTGTAGAAGACGATCGAGCTTTGGGTGCATTCCTGAAACAGGGGTTGGAATTGGACGGCAACCGCGTGGAGTGGGCCCAGGACGGAGAGGCGGGGTTGGCGCACGCCGCTGCGGACCATCCCGACCTGGTGCTGCTGGACCTGAGCCTTCCCAAGCGGGATGGCATTGAGGTGCTGGCGGAGCTGCGAGCGCGGCACAATGACGCCGCGGTGCTGGTGCTGAGCGGACGCTGCGATCTGAACGTGCGGGTGCAATGCCTG
Source organism: Acidobacteriaceae bacterium (assembly GCA_049509035.1). Lineage (GTDB taxonomy): Bacteria > Acidobacteriota > Terriglobia > Terriglobales > Acidobacteriaceae > Edaphobacter. The sequence continues at coordinate 20,342 of JBELAH010000007.1, read as the reverse complement.
GATGGCGGCGCGGATGACTACCTGGAGAAGCCATTCAGTGTTTTTGAGCTGATGGCGCGGTGCCGGGCGCTGCTGCGGAGACGCCAGCAGTTCGTCGACCCGGTACTCCGCCACGGTGATCTGGAGCTGCGCCGGATCGAGCATAAGGTAACGCGCGGCGGACGGGCGATCGACCTGACGGCGAAGGAATTCTCGCTGCTGGAGTATCTCTTGCTGCATCGGGGCGAGTGCGTCTCGCGCAGCGAACTACTGGCAGAGGCCTGGCAGATGCCGGCGGAGACGGGCAGCAATGTGGTGGATGTGTATGTCAACTACCTGCGCCGGAAGGTGGACGATGGAGCGGCCCACGATGCGTGTGCAGGGTTAATTGAAACCGTGCGCGGAGCCGGATACAGGCTAGGCGCCGACGCCGCATACGCCTAGGGCGAGCTTGACGGAGCAACTTCAAGTCCCGAGCGATGGGCATTGAGAACGGGAGCAGGCGAGGGAGATTGGATGGGGTACGGGACGAGCAGGTCAAGCGTCGAGAGCAAAGCGGCAGTAAGGACGGTGGTGCTGGCGAGCGCGGACATCCACTTCCGGGCGCGGTTGCGGCGGGAGTTGACCGCGATGCGCTGGCAGGTGCGCGAGGCGGGCGGCGGCGCGGAGGCAATGGAGCAACTGGAGGCTGAGAGTGCCGAGGCCATGCTGCTGGACAGCGTGCTGCCCGATCTGGAGGTGGGCGAGTTTGCAGGGCAGATGCGGAACCGGTATCCGGTGATGGAGCTGTTGCGGGTGCATGCAGGCGCGGACGAGGCGGGGGCGGCCCGCAGCCCACGCAGAAATGAGCTGTTGCATGCATTGCGCCAGGCGCAGATGAAAGAGGGTGGAGAGGATGCCGGCGAGAGGATAACGTGGGACGCTCAACCGGATGCGGGACCCAGAATCTCCACACCCGACAGACCGGCCACGGAGGCGCAGGCGTCGTTCTTTGAACAGGATTGGGACGAGGGGCCGACCGCGCGGACACGCCCGCTGCCGTTGCCGGAGATGGTGGGCGAAAGCCCCGGCATGCTGGAACTGGCACGGCTGGTTCGGCTGGTTGCGCCGCGCTCGGCCTCGGTGTTGATTGAGGGAGAGACGGGCACCGGCAAAGAGTTGGTCGCTAAAGCTGTGCATCGTCTGAGTCAGCGTGCGAGCAAGCCATTTGCAGTGTTGAACTGCGCGGCAATTCCTGAGGCGCTACTCGAAGCAGAACTGTTTGGACATACGCGCGGCGCCTTCACCGGGGCGGTACAGTCGCGGACGGGCAGGATCGAAGCGGCCAACGGGGGCACGCTGTTTCTGGACGAGATCGGGGAGATGCCGCTGGCCTTGCAGGCGAAGATGCTGCGCTTTCTGGAATCGGGCGAGTTGCAGCGGGTGGGAGACAATGAGACGCTGCGCGTGGATGTGCGGGTCGTGGCGGCGTCGCACCAGCCGCTGCGTCAGCGCACTACCGAGCGAGCGTTCCGGCTGGACCTGTATCACCGGCTGGCGGTGTTTCCGGTCTTCATACCTCCGCTGCGCGAGCGCATGGAAGACGTGTTGCCGCTGGCGGCGTATCTGCTCGACCGGCTGGGTCAGGAGATGCCGGTGAAGCGGCTGTCCGCAGACGCGGCGAAGCGGCTGATGGAATACGACTGGCCGGGCAATGTGCGCGAATTGGCGCACGTGCTGGAGCGGGGCACGATTCTGGCCGAGGACCGGAGAGAGATCGCGCGGGAGGAGATCAGGTTGTAGAAGAGGCTTGCTGTCCGGCCTGTTTCGGCAACGCGGGCTCTGCGGCGAGCCGAGGCATGTGACTTACATCACAGACTTTGCGGCGAGCCGAGGCCTTTGATGGAAGACGGCAGAATTAAGTTGTACGAATTCGGTTGCATTTGTGTATGATGATCGACCGAACAAGCGAGCCGGCTGTCTCGGACGCCGACGATGCAGAGAAGGGAAGACGGGATGAGTTGGCTGAAAGTATTGCTGATGTATTGGCGCCGCTGGAGTGAAGTAATTTAGATCTGGCCTGGTTACATAAGATGAACGGCATCCACGTCGAGGACAAGATTGCGACGTGGGATTGCCTGGGCTTCCGCGTGGGCGAGCAGAGCTCGCAGGGCGCGGCTGAGCGCGTCGCGGCGTTCGGCCTTAACCACAAAGTGGAAGCGGTAGATGCGCTTGAGCCGGGCAATGGGTGCGGCGGCCGGGCCGAGCACGCGAACTTTATCGAACGGAGTAACGGCGAACCAGCGGCCCAGTGTGTTGGCCCACGCGGCAGCTTCGGCCATCGACTCCCCCTGAACCACTACATTGGCGAGCACGGCCGCGGGTGGGTAATGCATCCAGCGACGGTATTGCAGTTCCTTGGCGACGAAGCCGCGGTAGTCGTGCGCGGCGGCGCACTGGATGGCGTAGTGCTCGGGGTGGTACGTCTGGACCAGGACGCGGCCGGGAAGCTCTCCGCGGCCGGCACGGCCTGAGACCTGGGTGAGGAGTTGGAAGACGCGCTCGGCGGCGCGAAAGTCTGGCAAGCCGAGAGCGGAGTCCGCGCCGACGACGCCAACCAGGGTGACGCCGTGAACATCGTGGCCTTTGGCAATCATCTGGGTGCCGACCAGCAGGTTGATCTCGCCGGAGTGCAGGCGGGTGAGCAGGCGCTCCATATCGCCTCTACCTCGGACTGTGTCCCTGTCCATGCGGCCGATGCGCGCGTTGGGGAAGAGTTCCTGCAGGCGCTCTTCGCCCTGTTGCGATCCGGCGCCCAGGTAGTAGAGGTGCTCGGACTGGCATTTGGGGCAGACTTTCGGAACGGGGCGGCGGAAGCCGCAGTAGTGGCACTCGAGGCGGTCGCCGGGGTGGGCGTGCAGATCCGTGCCGAGCACGGGCTTGTGGTAGGTCATGGCGATAGCGCAGTTCTCGCACTCGATCTTCTCGCCGCAACTCCGGCAGATTACGGTAAAGGAGTAGCCGCGCCGGTTGAGCAGGATCAGCACCTGCTCGCCGCGGTCGATTGTAGCCTGGGTTTCAACGACGAGTTGGCGGGAGAAGATGTCTTCGCGGGCGGTCTCGCGGAACTCGGTGCGCATGTCGACGAGCTCGACCGTGGGCAGCGGGCGGCTCATGACTCGGGTGAGCATCTCGATGCGCTGGTAGCGGCCGCGTTCGGAGTTGGCCCAGGATTCGAGTGATGGCGTAGCGGTGCCGAGGACGACAACTGCGTGGTTGAGTTTGGCACGCATCACCGCGACATCGCGGCCGTGATAGCGCGGCGTTTCCTCCTGCTTGTAGCTGGAGTCGTGCTCCTCGTCGACCAGGATAAGGCCAAGGTTCACCATGGGTGCGAAGACCGCGGAGCGCGTGCCGACGACGATGCGGGCCTCGCCTCGGCGGATGCGGTGCCACTGCTCGGCGCGCTCGTCCGGCGTGAGGCCCGAATGCAGCAGCGCGACTTGCGTCCCGAAGGCGGCGAACATTTCGCCGGCCATCGCGGGAGTGAGGCCGATCTCGGGGACAAGCAACAGCGCGGACTTGCCGGCGTCGAGCGCCCGTTGCATAGCGGCAAAGTAGACCGAGGTCTTGCCGGAGCCGGTGACGCCATAGAGCAGGATGGGTTTGAATCCGCCTTGCGCCATGGCAGCAGCGATGGAGCCGAGAGCCCCCATCTGCGCTTCGTTGAGGGCGTGCTCGTGGGCGCGCTTCTTGCCGTTGGCGGGCAGGCCGCCGAGATGAAAGTCCTCCGGCGCTTCTTCGACGGTGACCAGACCGCGCTTGACCAGAGTTGCCAGCGTAGACACTGGGACGCTGAGTTCCCTCAGGTCGGCGACACGCATGCGGCCGCCGGTGGCCGCGAGTTCGGCGAGGACGGCGGTCTGGTTGTCATTGAGTTTGGGGATGCGCGCGTCGGGCACGAGGACGGCAACGCGTTCGGTGCGGCGGGCGTCACGCTCCTCGGCGAGCGCTTCGCGGATGAGCCACTTCTTGCGAACCATGGCGTCGAGCAGAGCTTTGCGGGCCTGCGTGGCGGAGCGGAGCGCGGAGGCCTTAGCGGAACTGCCGTCTTCGAGATAGTTCAGCACGGAGTACTCGCGGTTCTGATCTTCGGCGGGCAGGCGTGAGCGGCGGGAGGAGCCTTTTTGCGCGCCTTCGTAGAGCACGCGGCGGCCCGCCTCGGAGATGCGGTAGGCGTATTGACGGCGGACTTCAGCAGAGAGCGGCATCATGCCGCGGAGGACTTCGCCGAGCGGGGCGACGTAGTATTGCGCGATCCAGGTGGCGAGTTGCATCAGTTCGGCGGAGAGCAGGGAAGTGTCGTCGAGCACCTGCTGGATGGGCTTGATTTCAATTCCCTCCGGCGGCGGCAAATCGTGCACGCGGACGACGACGCCCATGAGGCGCTGGCCGCTGAAGGGCACCAGCACGCGCGCGCCGACCGGAGGCGCGGCCCCGTTCACGGCGTAGGTGAAGGTGCGGTCGAGCGGGACGGGCAAGGCAACGTCGCAGTAGGCAGGCATCGTGGGTGCTCATAACAGAGTACCGCTAGCGGATTTGAGGGAGGGGATGCGGTTAGACGCGGAATCTATGCAACCGCGCGCTCCTGCACTGCGTATTCTCCATTGGAGGGTGAACGGTCACGTTCGCCTCCCGCCGTTTCTAGGCGTGGTCGAAAGAAGGATGGGTTCGAACGATGACCCCGCATGTTTCGCGATCGCAGGCACTCCACCGGAAACTTAGTTTGCTTCTTGCCGGCCTATGGGCTCTGACCGCGCCTGTATCCGGCCAGGAGTTGCGGAGCAACGAAGCAGTGAAAGCGCCGGCCTTTGCGGTGGTTTCGCTGAATCCTAACCACTCGGGCAACGAAGTGATGAAGTGGAATTTCAATGACGATGGCTATTTGGCGGAGAACATCACGATTCGGCAGCTGATTCTGACTGCTTACAGCCTCAATTTCCAGAATGAGGTGTCAGGGCTTCCGCGGTGGACGGACTCAGACCGGTTCGACATTCAGGCGAAGATGGACGAGGACACAGCCACGGCTTTCCAGAAACTGAATCCACAAGACCGATGGAAGCAGATTCAGAGGATGCTGCAGGCACTGCTTGTTGACCGCATGAGCCTCAGGGTGCATCACGAAGCCGTCGTTCTTCCGGTGTACGCCTTGATCGTCGCAAAAGGCGGCTGCAAGCTGAAGGATTCTCAAGCGGTGATGCCACTCTTTCGAGCCAAAGGGCATGGACAAATCGACTTTCAGAAGGCACAAATCCAGGACCTTATCTTTGGCCTTTCTTCAGAGGCGGACCTGGATCGCCGTGTGATTGACAGAACAGGGCTTACCGGTAGATATGACATTTCACTCATTTGGGCAACCAGCCAGTTGCAGGGATCGCCCAGCGCTGGGCCATCCATTTTTACTGCACTTCAAGAACAACTGGGTTTGAAGCTCGATGCGGAGAAAGCGGCTGTCGACGTAATCGTGATCGATAATGTCGAACCGCCGTCGCCGAACTGATCTGGAAGGAAGAAGGTGGGTTGGCCGATCTATCTTGTGCGACTGAAATATCCCATCAAGTTCAGTGGGGTTTGATGGGATTAGGCCGCCATTCAGTGCGTATATACACCGGTCACTGCTATTGTTTACCAGCTAGAGGAGAAGGCTTGGCTGGAGTGGTTGCGATGGTATCCTGAATAGGAATCATCGGCCTGAAGAAGAGTGGCTTGATGGCCCACTCGGACCACAATTTTACGAAGACAAATGAGGTGTTTGGATGGCGACGGCAACGATCGATAAGGCAGCTTTGGGTGCGACGGAGTACAAGGTCGCGGATATTGGACTGGCGGAGTTTGGCCGCAAAGAGATCGATATTGCCGAGCATGAGATGCCGGGGCTGGTCTCCATCCGCAACAAGTATGCCGCGGACAAGCCGTTGGCCGGCGTGCGCATTACCGGGTCGCTGCATATGACCATCCAGACGGCGGTGCTGATTGAGACGCTGGTAGCGCTTGGCGCGGATGTGCGCTGGGCGAGCTGCAACATCTTCTCCACCCAGGATCACGCGGCGGCAGCCATTGCAGCGTCGGGCGTGCCGGTGTTTGCGTGGAAGGGCGAGTCGCTGGAAGAGTACTGGTGGTGCACGAACCAGGCGCTGAGCTTTCCCGGTGGCAAGGGGCCGCAGTTGGTGGTGGACGACGGCGGCGACGTGACCCTGCTGATCCACAAGGGCGTGGAGTTGGAGAAAGGCGACAGGTGGGTCGATTCGCCTTCAGGCTCGCACGAAGAGAGCGTGATCAAGGACCTGCTGAAGCAGATTCACGCGGAGACGCCGACGCGCTGGACCGAGGTCGCGAAGGAATGGCGCGGTGTAAGCGAGGAGACGACGACTGGTGTGCACCGGTTGTATCAGATGTTCGAGCAGGGCAAGCTGCTGGTGCCGGCGATCAACGTGAACGATTCGGTGACGAAGTCGAAGTTCGACAACCTGTACGGCTGCCGCGAGTCGCTGGTGGACGGCATCAAGCGCGGGACCGACGTGATGGTCGCAGGCAAGGTGGCATGCATCTGCGGATACGGCGACGTGGGCAAGGGCTCGGCTGCCTCGCTGCGTGGGTTGGGCGCGCGCGTGATGGTGACGGAGATCGATCCGATTAACGCGCTGCAGGCGGCGATGGAAGGCTACGAAGTCACCACTATCGAGGAGACACTGGGCAAGGCCGATATCTACGTGACCTGCACCGGCAACGTGGACATCATTACGGTGGAACACATGAAGCTGATGAAAGACCAGGCGATCGTGTGCAACATCGGCCACTTCGACAACGAGATCCAGATGGAGAAGCTGAACGCCGAGCCGGGCGTGACCAAGCTGAACATCAAGCCGCAGGTGGATAAGTACACATTCGCAGGCGGCAACAGCATCTTTGTGCTGGCCGAGGGGCGGCTGGTGAACCTGGGCTGCGCGACCGGGCATCCGAGCTTCGTGATGTCGAACAGCTTTGCCAACCAGACGCTGGCGCAGCTCGACCTGTGGAAGAACAAGGACACCTACAAGGTGGGAATCTACATCCTTCCGAAGAAGCTGGACGAGGAAGTCGCGCGGCTGCATCTGGAGAAGATCGGCGTGAAGCTGACGACGCTCTCCAAGCGGCAGGCGGACTACCTGGGCGTGCCGGTGGAAGGGCCGTACAAGTCGGAACACTACAGGTACTAGCACCCTGCGGTTATCACGATTTCCGACGGCCAGGGCATCTACCCTGGCCGTCGGTGTTTGGCGGGTGAGTGCTACCGAATCGGTTGCAAAATGATTTCCTTCGGGAGAAGCGGTCGGGTATGCTTCTATCTGACAATCACATTCAATTTTTGAAGGAGACTCTTTGAGGCTGGTCGGCTGTCTGCTGCTCGTATCCGGATTTTTCCTGGTTCTCGCGGCCCTTGTGCTGTTTGCAGCGCCAAACATGCGGCTCGCCTTTGTGGCAGCCGGATTGGGCGTGGAAGTTCTCGGCGTGGGTCTGCTGACTCGCGCGTATACGTTGATGCAGAAGGAGCAGCGATGAACCTGTTGCTCTGCCTGGTGTGCGTGATGCTGATGCCGCTGGCGGCGGCTGGGCTGGGACTGATCCACCAAGGCCTGGGACGCTCGCGCTCCGCAGCTCATGCCATGCTCGCGACGCTCTGCGCGGTGGGGATCTCCGCCATTGTGTTTGTGCTTATCGGCTCTTCGCTGGCAGGCGTCGCGGGGGGAGCGGTGCACTCGTTCGTGGCTGGGCGCGCGCACTGGGACTGGCTGGGCGCGGCACCGTTCTTTCCAAACGGAATGAGCGTGGACGCAGCGGATTCTGCGGGGTTCAGCCGCGCGCTGACACTTTGCCTGGAGATGTTTGCTGCAGGACTGGCGGCTATGATCCCGCTGAGCGCTGGCACGGACCGCTGGAGGCTCGCCCCGATCTGTATTGCAAGCGCGGGGCTGGGGGGCTTTGCCTTTCCGTTGTTCGCGCACTGGGTGTGGGGGGGCGGGTGGCTGGCGCAGCTTGGCACAAACTTTGGCGTGCCCGGATTTGTCGATGTAGGCGGCGCGGGTGTCATTCAGATGGTAGGCGGCCTGATGGCGGTGTCGGTCGCCTGGATACTGGGCCCGCGCAAGGGCAAGTTCGCCGCGGACGGAATGCCGGCTGCGATTCCCGGCCACAACATTGTGGAGGTGCTGTTCGGCTGCCTGCTGGCACTGGTGGGATGGATCGGACTCGACTCGGCGGCCGCGATTCTCTTCAACGCAGCCGGTCCGCAGCAGATCGTCTGGGTGGTAATCAATGCGGTGCTGTCCGCTTCGGGAGGATGCCTGGCGGCGCTGGTCGTCACCCGCACGCGCTACCGCAAGCCGGATGCGTCGCTGAGCGCCAATGGCTGGATCGCCGGCCTGGTGGCGGGCAGCGCGGCGTGCGCGCTGGTGACGCCGATTGTGGCCGTCGATATCGGCGTGATTGCGGGCGTGCTGTCGACCTACATGATTGAAGTCGCCGAGTTGCGACTGCAGGTGGACGATCCAGGCGGAGCGGTCTCGGTCCACGCGGGCGCGGGGCTTTGGGGGCTGATTGCGGTCGGGCTGTTCGGACATTTCGCCGAGGGCACGCGAGCAGGGCACGTGCTGGGGCAGTTGGTCGGCATAGCCGCGCTGCTCGGCTTCATGCTGCCGCTGATCTATGCGGGAAATCTGCTGCTGAACCGCTTCGTTCGCTATCGCGTCGATAATGACGGCGACTGGCAGGGGATGGATATTCGCGAACTCGGCGCAGGAGCGTATCCCGAGTTCGTCGTCCACGCGGACGAGTTTGTGCCGCGGTAGAGGCAAAGGCTTAACACCGATCGATACTGATTGAACCGATCAAGGCCAAACAAGGGTAAAGGCCAATTCTCTGTTGAACTTCACAACAGCCTATTAAAGCAGCCGATACGGGCGTCCGCGATAGAGGCCCATGCGCTCGACGGCGCGGATGCGGATGAGTTGCACGCTGACGTTGTCGTGCCCGCCGGTCTGATTTGCGGCGGCAACCAGCGCTGCGGCAGCCTGGTTAAGATCCGGTGTGGAGCTTAATATCCACTGGATCGCGGGATCGGGCACATATCCGTGTAGGCCGTCGGAACAGAGCAGCAGCACATCGCCGGGCATGATGTTGACGGTGATGGTGTCGGCGGCGACGAACATCTCGGCGCCCAGGCTGCGGGTGAGAAGGTGCCGGTTCTCATGGGTTTCGGCGTCAGCCCTGGAGATGACTCCCATGCGGACCTGCTCGTCGACCATGGTGTGGTCGTGGGTCAACGGGGCGAGGTTGCCCTTGCGATAAAGGTAGCAGCGCGAATCGCCGACATGCGAGACCACAGCGGAATCGAAGCGCAGAGCGCAGAGCACCAGCGTGCTGGCCATGTGCGCTCCGCCGGGAATAACATTGCCTCCGGGATCGACATAGCCGGGATTGGGGCGCGCATTGTCTGCGTTGCCCACGTCATAGACAGCCTGGTTGGCCTCCTGCACCAGCTTGGGAAGCAGCGAGACATGCATGATGCCCTTGGGAATCTTGCGGAAGCCCGCGAGCACCGTTTCTATCGCGAGCCGCGAAGCCACCTCGCCCTTCTCCTGGCCGCCTACGCCGTCAGCGATCGCGAACAGCCAGCCCTGGGATTGAACCTGGGCAGGGGTGGACGGCACCACGTGGCCGACATAGTCCTCGTTGTGCTGACGGGATAGTCCGGTATCGGAGAGTTCTGCGAATTCAATGTCCAGCATTTGGTCAGGGCACTTTCTGCGCGACGCGGTGCATTTGTGGGATGCTCTAAGTCTACGCTGTTGTTGGATGTCACCCGCGTCTCTGCGCGATATCCGAGCGGGTCAACGCAGTCGGCACACCTTTACGGCCTCGTTGCGGTAAGGGCAGTCGAAGCCCGTAGCGGCGCCGGATTCAAGCACAACCCAGGAGACGCCGAGCGGGCTGAGGGCCGCGACTCGCTGTGCGTCGATCTCTTGCCGGCTGCTCAATCCCTGCTGCGCAGCCTGGCCGATGGTCCACGCCTGGGCCAGTTCCGGAGCGATGGATGCTTCGCCGCCATCCTTCGAGTAGTCCGGCAGAGCGCTGCGTTCGGCGATGGCACGAAAGCTTTGCGCGTCTTCGCCCGGCGCGTTAATGTAGTTCGCGTCCAGGGCGAAAAGTGCGTCCCGCGGAGTGCTCCCTCGGATCCAGAGGAACGCCTGCACCCATGGGTTTCGCGGCGTCGTCCACGGCAGCTCCAGGTGATTGGAGTTGGGGAAGGCGGCTCGCTGCGCCGCCAGCATAACGCCGCCAAGCAGCACCATCGCTGCCACCCAGCGCCACAGGCTTCGCCGCAGCACCCACTCGCCCAGCTTCGCGCCCAGCGCAAGCACCATCACCAGATACACAATCTGAAAAACTCGCAGCGGCTGCATGCGCGCCACCAGGTGTGCGGCCGCCGCCGCACGAGCGAGCAACGCTGCAACCAGGAAGGCGGTTACGCCCACCGCAACTGCCATTCGCGCCAGTGCCTGCCGTGCGGAATTCTCCGGCGCGGAGCCTTGCTGGGGCGGCTTGCGCGAGGCCCAGGCAAATGCAAGCAGGATGACCAGCGGGGCAACCAGGCCAACCAACTCATACCAGGCCCACAGCGCAGGGAACCAGTAGGTACGCGTCAGCGCCGCGCGGATCGAGTCCACGTTCTCGGGCTTCGCCATGTGTTGCAGGCATGCCGCGACCGCCAGCGTAGCCGCCGAGAGTCCGACCGGCGCCCACACTCGCGTGGTGCGCCACGACGACCGCACGCAAACCAGCATCAGCGTCGCCCACAACGCGTAGGCAGCCATCAGCGGATGCATCACAGCGGCCAGCGCGATGCCGCCCGTCCAAAGACAGAGGCCGCGCCGCCGGGTGGCTAAGTTGGCGCCTCGGCCGGTGAAGTCGAGCGCGCCCACCAGCGCAAGCAACGTGCATGGAGTGGAAAGGCTGCGCGCGGTGACGTATGGGTCCATAAGAAAGAGCGCTGTGCCGGCGACCGGCAGGGTGAGCCAGCACGACAGCAGGACCACCGCGCCGGCGCGGGCTGCGCGCTGCGCCCAACAGCGCGTGGCGAGCATCCACGCAGCGAACAGCGTTGCCCACACGCTGGCAACATGGATGACGAGAAGCACAGCGGGCAGGCTAAAGCGGGTGAGGCGGACGAGCGCTGCAACGAGCGACGCAAATAATGAGAAGCGCATCGGTTCCAGCACGAAGGCCGTGCCATGCGGATAGAGCGCCGGATCGAGCTGCCACTTCACGCCGGCCACATACAGACCGCCATCCTCCGCATAGGGGTGGTAGCCGTGGACTGCGAGGGCGAACAGCGTCAGCGCGCTCACCAGCAGCACGGCAAAGCCGCGTTCCCGCTTGCGACCGGCGCAGACGAACTGCGCGGAGGCGACCTGTGATTCTACTGGTGCTACGAATGTGGCCAACGCCTGCTGCTCCTCCTGTCGCGGCCGCGTGGCCGGGACTCTGATTCGCTCTCTCCATGTTACGGGCCGGAGGCGCCAATTGCCGGTTCAGAATGTGCAGTCGCGCAGCGTCTTCCGGCAGTCATGAGTCGTCTTATAATGACGCGAGCCCCTATGAAATGTACCCTCTTGGCAATTCTCAGCCTGGTTGCGGGAGTTCTGTTGTTGCCACTCGGCATCTACCTCTACCTCGCCCTCGGCCACCCGCCGGTTGCGACTGCGGACCCGCCGTTTCCGCTGGAAGCAAAGATTGTCGGAATTCCGCTGGACGCGCGCATCCAGCGCGAGGCGCCTGCGACTTCGCCGATTCCCGCCAGCGACGAGAACCTGAATGCCGGCGCGGGCATTTATGAGGACAAATGCGAGACGTGCCACGGAACCGCGGATCAGCCCTCCGTGATGGCAAAGACGATGTTTCCGCCGCCGCCGCAGTTTTGGGTGAAGCACCAGAACGGGGAGATGGACGTGGGCGAGGACCCGGTGGGGGAGACCTACTGGAAGGTGAAGAACGGCATCCGCTTGTCCGGGATGGCAGCCTACGGCAAGGCGCTTTCGGAGACGCAACTGTGGCAGGTGAGCCTGCTGCTCTCCAGGGCGGACAAGCCGCTGCCCGCCGAGGCGGCGAAGACGGTCGGGCGCTAAGGGGTGGGGGTCACCGTTATGACGTTGGCACCCGCTCCGTGGATGAAAGTAAGTACAAGATCGACGGTGTGTGTATTGGGATCGGCGTAGGCCTTGTAGGTCGCGCTGTACCCGAGCAGCGCCTGAAGCGCGAAGTTGTTCTTCAGAAAACCAGAGACGTACTCGGGGTTGTAGAGCTCGCCCGCCTTCATCAGGAAGCCGCGGTCGAAGTCGGCCCGCGCGGCGGGGTCGAGGTTGTTCGCTGTGACCTCGTGAATGCGGTACTGCTCTCCCGGCTTGACCGTTACCGTGTACGCGACCTGACGTGTCGCCGGGTCGGCCGCAGGCGTGGCTTCGACGATCACATCCATATACCCCTGGCGGCGGTAAGCGGCGTCGAGCGGCGCGAGCGTCTGCAACAGGAGCGCGCGGGAGGCGATGTCTCCTGGATGCAGCTTCGCGGAGGCAGCGAAGGACTCGGCCGAGAGCAGGGGAGTGCCGGCGAAGGCGATGCTTGAGATTCGGTAGATATCGCCGGGGTTCAGCGTGGCAGAGAGCACGACCGAGGCCGCATCGCCGGAGAACGTGGGCGCAAGCGTGGCGCCCGAGAGAGAGGCGTGGATGTACCCGGCGTCGAGCAGTGGTGCGAGGACGCGATCTTCAGTAGTCTCGCCTGCGAGACCTTCGTTATACGCGGCCTTCGCGGCTGCATTGACGGATTTCTGCAGCAGCGGAGCCAGGTCGGGCGCAACTCCTTCCAGCTTTACGTTGGCAACGTGGATGGCTGGTGCGGCGATGCGAAACTCGATCACGCGCTCCGGCCGCAGCATGGTGGGCTCGACGGTCTCGTGGGTGACCCGGGCAGGGATACCCTTGGCGGCGAGCGCGTCGGTGAGCGCTGCATCGAAGACATCCTCCAGCGGACTGCTTTCGGGAAGCGAGTCGAGGAAGAGCGGCGCCCTGGCTTGCAGGGCTATTTCGATCTCGGCGTGGCTGAGCCAGACGAAGTTCTCGAAGCCTACACGCAGCATCTGCGCATGGTCGATGGGTTTGATGTCGAACAAGACGTTGGCTTTGTTCACATCGCCTGAGAGGGTGGCACCGACATCGGAAAAGAATCCGCTATCGACCAGGCGCTGCGCCGCGGCGCCCAGATCGTCGGCCTTGAACTTAATTCCAGCGTGCATTCCCGCGACGGCTTCCAACTGCGCCTGCGTGTAGGGGCCGGGATTGTTGAAGACGATCTTTGCGGCGGTGTAGGTGAGGTCGGGTGGAGGGGCCGGTGCGGCAAAGGATGGGCCCGTTATGGCGAATAGGATGAAGGCCAGCTTGCGAAGGAGCTTCATTTGCTTCCGATGCTAGGAGCAGAGCTCGCGGGCCGCAACAGAATAATGCGAGTGCCGGTGCGCAGTGTCGCACAAGAAGGGCCGCAGTTGGTCGCTGCGGCCCTTCCTTTGCTGCGGGATGATCGAGAGCTAGCCGAGCTCGGCCATGCTCTTGGCGCCGTACTTCAGGTACCAGGGACTTGCGGCCTCCAGAGCCAGGTTGACGTTGTTGATGTTCTCAACGCCGGTCGTCTCCAGCCACCCGCGGAAAGCATCCTCACCTTGCTTGGCGAAGATGGCGATGCCGTCCTTCCAGGTGGCGCGGCCGCAGAGCACGCCGTTGAACTTGGTGCCCGACTCGCCCGCGAGCTCGAGCGTCTCGATGAATACGGGATTGGAGACGCCGGCCGAGAGGTAGATGAATGGCTTGTGGGTCATGCCCTCGGCGTCGCGGAAGTGCTGCAGGGCCTCGGCGCGGGTGTAGGCCTTCTCGCCTTTGAAGGCCTTGGTGCCTTCGACGAACTCCATCACGATGGGCACTTCCACCTTCAGGACGTCGACGTTATAGCGGGCCTTGCCGAACTCGGCCATGGCGCCGGAAACGATCTCTGGCTTCTTCTTCGCGTACGCGAGGGATTTCTCATCGCCGCCCTCGGCGTCGTAGCCGACAAACTCCAGGAAGAAGGGAATGTCGTGGGCGAGGCACTCGTCGCCGATGCGCTCGATCCACGCCTGCTTCAGGTCGTTGATGTGCGACTTCTCGAATGGAGTGTAGTAGAGCAGGATCTTGATGCAGTCGGCCCCGGCTTCCTTCAACCGCCGCACCGACCATACGTCGAGCAGGTCGGGCAGACGGCCGGGGGTGTTGGAGTCATAGCCAGTCTTCTCATAGGCGAGCAGCAGGCCCTTGCCGTGACGGTGCTTGGACGCGGGCAGGCCGTACTCGGGATCGAGCAGAATGGCGGAGGCGTGCTGGCAGAGAACGTCGGTGACGAGCGTCTTGAAGTCCTCGAGGTCCTTGCCGGTGGCGGCGGCTCCGCGCTCCTTGGCGAGCGACTTCTGGAGGGAGCCGCGCTGATCCATGGCAGCGGCTGCAATGACACCGCGCTCGTTGGATACGGCTTTAAGTCCTGCTAGTTTTCCGGGTGTTAGCTTCATTTTGCGGTGGTCTCCTGTAGTTTTTTTGCGTTTATTGGCTTCACGGACAATTCTACACAGCGCGGAGAACGTCTGTTGTGACGGCGATTACAGGTCGAGGACGTCTCGGAGCAACTCCCATTCCCAATTTGAACCGACGTGCAAGAACTTTGCTATCCGGACTAAAGGAATCGGCGCTACGGACGATAGGCTAGGTGGAACGGTTTTCGCCGGTGAGTTGAGGTGCGTTTGTGTTTGACGAACCCGACAATTGGCGTAGCATTGCAGCCGTCAGAGAGGTAAGACATGACCACGTTGCTTCTTGGAGCCACAGCGCTGGCGGTCGTAGCCCTTGGTTGGTTTGGATACAGGGCTTTCGTTCGCATCGAAACCTGGGGCCGGAAAATGAACGACTGCGACCGGATCTTTCAGGAAGCAGGCATACAGGATGACGAATGGGAGCCGGAAGTGAGCAAAAGACGCCCGCCGCGCGGTATTGCTCTGGCGCCGGCCCTCAAAGTCCCACATCATCACGCTGGAACAGCGGCTTCGAAGTAGGGCCTTCGCGGTTGCAAATTGCCGCCTGGGTTCGCCGGACAAGCAAGCTGTGCTGCACACCGCGCTCGGGATCTCGCGCCCACAGCCTCGGGTCGTGTAAACTAACTGAAGATTCTCGCCGCGGCTCTTCTCCCTCGATTCATCCCCCCAGGGAAGCGAATAGTGCACCGGCCATTCCCAAAGGGAACGCCCAGGCCGCAACTGAAACGTGAGCGAGAACCAACAGATCAGCAACAGGAGATGGGAACAAGATGGCGAAGATTGCCAAGACCGGCGACCGTAAGAAAGCAATGGATACCAGCAAGAGCACCGACTGCCCCAAGTGCTCCAAGCCCACCCGCATCGTAAAGCGAGTGAAGGACCGCGAGCGCGGCATTCCCGGCGGCGTTTACATCTCCTGCTCGGCGTGCGAGTTCTTCGAGAAGCTTTAGCTCCGTCGTCCAACCGAAAGCAGCGTTGAGTGGCAGGTTTGCGGGGTAGCGGTTACTTTCGCGCCACGAAGACTGCTGAGAGCTTGTCCTCGTACACCAGCCTGTAGCGGGAGTCGATTCGCAGCATCTGGGTCAATGGCGCTGTCACCGGGCCAATCACCAGTCCGGCCGACTTCAGCTCCGGGTCGGTTGCCCAATCCGGCTGCAGGTTCCAGGTTGCCACGGATCGGTCGATGGCCTGGTCGCCGTAGAATGCGGCGCGTCCGTCGAGGCTGACCGGCATGCGCAGCGTCCAAATAAGATACCCACCCCAATTGAAGTCGTTATAGAGCGGCCCGGCGTAACCGTTTGCTCGAATTGCCTGCACTGCGTCGACCGGCAGCGTTTTTTCGATTTGGGTGTCGAGCAGCTTGTCGTTCACGTGCCAGATGCGGAAGCCTGCGAGTACCGCCAGCGCCGCGACCACGACCGCAACCGCCGGTGCGAACCTGGGCAACCGAACGGTGGTGCGCTGGGTGCCCATGACGGTGGATGCGAGGATGGCTGCGGCGGCCGTGGCCATTACCCACACGTCGCGCTGCGAGCGGAACGACACCACCACCGCAAACAGCAGCAGCCCAATCTCAAAGAAGCGGAAGCGCCTGCTCCACGCCAGCGCCGCTGCCGAAGCCAGCGCGAGCAACAGCACGCAATAGTCAGTGGAGTCGCGGAAGGGTATGGCCTTAAGCTCGTTGATCTTGTCCAGAACTCCCGGCTGCGCGGCCAGATCGTAGGCGATGCGGTAGATGTGCCAGCCGAACGGATTGGCCAGAGTCGCCGCCACGCTGCCAACCAACGCCGCAGCCAGCCAGGGCGCGCGCAGGCGGGTCTTCTCGCCGATGCCCCACCGCGCGGCAACCGCTTCAGCCAGCGCCAAGCCGAGCACCAGCAGGCCGTCGATGAACTGGATGTGGATGTTGCTCCAGAGCGCAAAGATCAGCGGCAGCCAGGCCAGCTCGCGCAATCTCCCGGTCCTGCGCGCGAACATCAGGATGTCTATTTCCAGCACGAAAAACAGGATGGTAAACAGCCATGGCCGCGGCGTGTACATGTGGCCCATGCTGTAGCAGGCCGCAAAGGTCAGCAAGACGACGATGGTGAAGTCGGACTGGAGCCGCTGGACCAGGTGGCGCATCGCGGCCGTAATCGCCAGCACCATTGCGGCTGAGTAGCCGACGATACCGACCAGTCCGAACCGCTGAAACGCCTTGATCACCACCAGTTCGAAGAGCCAGCTGTAGGCCGGCCAGGGCTTTCCTGCGTTGGGCCAGGAGAAGGGGTCGACCCTCGGCACAGCGTGGTGCTGCAAGATCCACTCGCCCGTGCGCAAATGCCACCAGATGTCGGGATCGTTCGCGTTGGCCGAGTGCAGACACATCAACGCCGGCGCAGCAAACAGGACTGCCAGCACGATCCCGTTGGCGATCCGCTCGGACTTCTTGCCGGAAGTGGTCAGCGACTCCGCTGGCGATCTCAGCGGTGCATTGGACTCTTCCGCTGGGTGAGCGGGTACTGTGGTCGGTGTAGACACAGCCTCACCATATCAGCCGATCGCGGCAAACCCCAATAGCACGAACAGGGATAGGCACCTCCTCTGGCTGGTCACAGCCCGCGGCTGGATTCAACTTTTCTGCTGGATCGCACTCCGGATCTCTTCCAGAATGCCAGCCGCCGCCTTTGCCGGGTCGGCTGCCTGGGTGATCGGCCGCCCTACCACCAGCATCGAAGCTCCACGCGCAACTGCATCGGCCGGGGTCGCAACCCGGCTCTGATCGCCCACAACCGCACCGGCTGGCCGAATCCCGGGAATCACCAGGAGGGCGTTCGGCCCCATCAGCTCACGCACCGCACCGACCTCCTCGGGCGAGCAGACCAGCCCGTCGACCCCGGCGGCCCTCGCCAGTTGCGCCAGCCGCAGCACCTGCCCAACCGGAGTATCGCCCACGCCCACCGCGCTCAGCTCCGCCGCGTCCGTGCTGGTCAGCACCGTTATGGCCAGCAGTTTCGGCGAGCCGGGCGCGCTCGCCGCCTGCACCGCCGCGCGCAGCATGCGCTCGCCGCCGGCGGCGTGGACAGTCAGCAGGGAAGCGCCGACTCCCGTAACCGACCGGACCGCGCCCGCAACCGTATTGGGGATGTCGTGCAGCTTGAGGTCCAGGAAAACCTTGTAGCCGCGCTCGCACAGCCGCGTGACTACCGCGTTCCCAGCCGCGTAGTAGAGCTCCATCCCCACCTTGAACCACCGGCAGGTTCCCTGGAGCCGGTCTGCCATATCCATCGCAGCCTCTGCGGACGGGAGGTCGAGGGCCACAATCAGCCGGTCCAAGGGGTCTCGCAGGTCTCGCGCATCGAGGCCGGCGTTTCTGGAATTCAAGTGTGGCGGGTCAGGGCGGGCCAGGGTTTCCATACCGTCAGTCTATCTTGGAAACTCCCGTGGCCGCGCCACCGTGACGCTGGGTTACCCCATCGCTCACTGTTCCAGGGGGGTGAAGAGGTCGGGCACCTGCAACTGGGCCACCATCGCCCGGGCCATGTCGGGGTCGTCCTGCCGCACCGTCTCCAACTGCACCTTACCGACGCCGGCGAGCCCAAGCACCCTTGCCGCCGCGTACGACAGATCGACGATCCGTCCCTCCAGCACCGGGCCGCGATCGTTCACACGGACGTAGGCGGTCTTGCGGTTCTTCAGGTTGGTCACCCGCAGCCAGGTTCCCATGGGCAGCGTCGGGTGGGCGCAGGTCATTAGGTTCATGTCGAACCGCTCGCCCGCTGCGGTTGTACGTCCTTGAAAATGCGATCCATACCACGATGCGACTCCAACCTGGAGCCAGCGCCGGGACTTGTGTCCGGTCTTGGAACTGGTCTGCGCATTGGGTCTTGCGTCCTTCGCAGGGGGCGGGCTAACTGTAGCCGCATCCTTCGCCGACGCCGAGAGTGCCATCCCCACTATTAACAGTCCGGCCCCAAACCTGCAGACCGACATGGGTGACAGCTCTCGAGCAGTTCTGAAAGAAGTCCTTTTCATTCGCACGCTCCTTCTGCTATTGTCTTTGGGTGGCTAACCCCAAGTCAAACATCCGAAAGAAGTTATCGGAGAGTTGAACTTGCCAGAATGACCTCCTTTGTGATATAGAAAATAGGCAGGCGCAACGCCTAAAGGACCCCCGGAAGTTGGGCTTTTGGGGCCAATCCGGTTCGATGCGGCCCTGATCCGGCCTGTTTAGCAGAAAGCAAACTTTTTTCTGAAAAAGTGCAATTTTCCCGTTTTTCCGTCCCTGCGGCCATGCAGACCGTTCTCACCATCGCCGGGTTCGATCCATCCACCGGGGCTGGAGTAACGGCGGACCTGATGGTCTTCGCAGCTCACGGCCTCTACGGGACCGCATGTATCACCGCACTGACAGTGCAGTCGACCCTTGGAGTGCGAACGACGCATGCTACGCCCCCCGAAGTTGTGGAAGCAACGCTGGCCTGTTTAAATGTGGATATCCCGCCGGCAGGCATCAAGATCGGGATGTTGGCGAATGAAGATAACAGTTTTAGAGTCAGCGAATATCTATCACAACTTCAACTTACACATTCGATAAATTCGAAGGCTGCCCGCATCCCCATCGTTCTCGATCCTGTGCTACGATCTACGTCCGGCAGGGAACTGATCGATGCGCCTGGATTCTCGGCCCTAAAGGACCGCTTGCTGCCTCTGGTCGACTGGGTAACCCCCAACCTGGACGAACTGGCGGCGCTGACGGGCGAGACCATAGCTGGCCGCGACGATCTTCCGCGTGCCTGCCAAGCCTTGCAGAATACGATAGATAGGAAGCCAGGAAGTCAGCGTGTCGGCGTGTTTGCGACTGGCGGCCACTTGGAACACCCAGACGATTTTCTGCTGCTGCCTAGCGGGGAAGGGTTGTGGCTGCCAGGCGAACGGATCGCGACCCGAGCCACCCACGGAACCGGCTGCGCGCTGTCGAGCGCCTTCCTAAGCCGGCTAATTCTGGGCGATCCACCGCGCGAAGCGGCAGCGGCCGCCAAGCTTTATGTGACCGGCGCCCTGCGAACGGCCGTCAAGGTAGGCACAGGGCACGGGCCGATGAACCACTTATGGCCGCTTCTTCGTGCGACAGATTAGGGTGCGTCACGGGAGTAGCGCGTCCGATAACGTGTCGATGGGGTTTGCGCAGGGCTGAAACTGTGACCTGCTAGGCTTAGGAATCATGTCGCTCACGCTCACAATAAATGGTCAGAGCCGCGAGTTCGCCGACCTGACATCCCCGGTTACGCTCGCGCAAGTCATCGCGGAGATGAACCTGAAAGGCGACCGCATCGCCGTGGAACACAACGGCGAGATCGCGCAGCGGGCCCGCTGGACGGGGATCTCCGTATCCTCAGGGGACCGCCTGGAGATCGTGCATTTCGTCGGCGGTGGAAGCGGACCTACACATCGGATCGGTTTGCAAGAGGACCGGTACGTATAGTTCGAGACCAGTGGGCTGACGGAGTCCAGAAGCAATATGGGATGAGCAGGGAAACGATTCCAAGCAAAATCCCCCGCAACTCGGCCCGATCGACGCTGTGTTGGCGCTCAACTGAAATGACAGGGGGCTTGGCCCTTTAGAAATGTCATTCTATACTTCGTCGTAGCCGTGCGGGGGTAATGTGGGAATCGCCGCACTTGCGATTTCCAAGGGCTGTGG
>JBELAH010000006.1:0-364939 GCA_049509035.1 Acidobacteriaceae bacterium | reverse complement strand
CTGGAATCACCCCAGAAGGGCCCGCCGGAGAGCTCGAAAGTGAGCTGAAAATAGTTGATGTCGGGCTGGGAAGTTTCCGTAGGCCAAACGACATCAAGGGGTCGGGAAAGGCCCTTCCCGAGAGGACCACTGGACGTTCTGCACCGTGCCGCACCCTATTTGCTGGGCTTTTGCCTTGTTTTCGGGTGATCCCTTATTTGATTGGCAGTTCCGTACCGTGCCGCACTCATTTGCTGGGCTTTGCCACGTTATTCCATGATTTCTATATTTGACTGGCAGTTCTGCACCGTGCCGCACTTGAAGGCTGTTTTTCACCCCGCCGGCCCCTCCGCCGGCGCCGGCCACCTGGCAGCCCGTCCCAGTCCTCCACAGAGCTGTCCGGTATGGCTCCTAGTTCACCAGCCTCAGCCTTGTTTCCACCCCGGCCGCCCTCTCCGGCGCCGTCGTTAAGGACGATGTTTTTCCAGACTCCAGGCTGGCGTTCTCCCGCAGCTTCACCGCCAGCTGCTGCCGTCCCAGCTCGATGATGGCCTCGAGTATGCCTTCCCTGAAGATCTCCCCGTTCCATCCCGCCCGGCGTCGATTCGGGCTGGTACCTGCGTTATGGAATCCGATCTCAAAGAGGTCCAGGAACTGAGCATGGCAGGGAGGAGTTCCATTCTGGAACTCCTTCAGGGTGACATCAGAGACGAGCAGACGGGAGTGAGCATCGCCTTTATCGTAGCCTTCGTAATGCTCATGAAACGATCGCGCCTGTCCGGCGCTAGAGGCAAAGATAAACCAATCTTCGTCGTGGTCGTCCGTTGTACACCAGTGCAGCTTGATCGTCTGCTGCGCGCTTGCCATATAGGCCCCGCTCTCTTTACCCCGCGCCGGATTGGAAACCCGCCGCCAAGGAAGAACAGTGTAACATGTATCTCAGATAGTACATAGATGCTGACAGGCAATTCCCTGACATCGATTCCCTAGGCCCCCAGCTACTTCCCCCCTCGGCTGGACAGGCACACCGCGAAATCCACTCCGTCCACCGTTCGCCCCGCTTCTACCTGCTTCAGCGCAGCAATGATCTGCGTCTCGCTGCTCTTGCTCATGCCGATCCTCCCCAAGTCCAAAATCATACTTGCGTATGTGCGGATCTAGGGAGGCCGGTCAGGAATATCGCCCCATCGAGTGGAGAAATTCTGTCGGGTTCGTGAAGATCAAGGGCGTTACCAAAAGAACCAAGGAGCCGGTCGTCAAGCAGTTTTTCGCGCGGTCGTTCCGAAGTTGCCTACGCACGTGAACTTGATGGCCGTTGTATCAGGCTGTTTCTGCGAGAGCCAATGCAGAAGTGGGGAACGTCGTCAGACTCGACACAATTCTCTTTTTGAGAACGAAAGCAGCGCAAATCTGTTCCCAATCCAGCAGAAATCTGTGTATATTAGCTCCCACCCGGATCCCGCGGACCGACCTCCGGATCGCCCCACCCGGCCCCGTCTTCTCCACTGAAAAATAGTGCCGCAGCGCGAACCCGCAGCATGCGGTCGTAGCGCGTACCCCGAACCGCAGTCCCGTGCGTCCACATCAACACCTCGGAGAATGCCATGCGATCGTCCCGCCCCACCCTCCGCTTCACTCTCGCCATCTTCCTCTTCGCCCCGCTCCTGATCCACGCCCCCGCCCAGACCAAGCCGGCCGCCGCCGCCTCATCCGCCGCCGCCGAGAGCAGCGCTGTATACGACGCGCTCATCCAGCAGAGCGCCGACCTGCTCAAGTCCGGCAACGCCGCGCAGGCCCTCATCCTCAGCCAGACCTCAATCAAAGAAGATCCCAAGCGCTGGGAGGCATACGACATCGCCGGCCAAGCCCTCACTAGCCTGCATCGCTACGACGAGGCCATCGCCCAGTTCAGCCAGGCCAATGTGCTGGCTCCCGCCTCCCAGAAGCCGACCATCAGCGCCCATCTCAAGCAATGCGTTCTCGCTCAAGCAGGCCAACCGCCCGCGTCTCCGGCTCCGCCCGCCGCCAGTCCAGCAGCCCCTTCCAATTCGGCGCCTGCCCAGCCCCCCGTGGATCTCAACAACCTTGACATCGCCTTAGTCACGCAACAAGCCGACGCCGGCAACGCCGCTGCGGAGAAGCAGTTGGGCGACCGGTACTACTTCGGCAACCTAGGTGTTTCAAAGGACTATGCGCAGGCCGCATCGTGGTATCTCAAGGCCGCCAATCAGGGTCTCGTCGATGCAGAGTACGCCCTCGGTTATCTTTATTCATCCGGTAGCGGCGTAGCTCAGGACTACGCGCAAGCGATGGTCTGGTACCAGAAGGCAGCGGCGCAGGGCTATGCTCAGGCCGAGTACAGCCTCGGAGGCATGTATGACAGCGGCTTGGGAGTCGCCAAAGATTACGCGCAAGCGATGGTCTGGTATCAGAAAGCCGCCGCGCAGGGGCACGTCATTGCCGAGAATAACCTCGCTAACATGTACGCAACCGGTCAAGGAGCGGCCCGGGATAATTCGCAGGCACTGATCTGGTTCCAGAAGGCAGCCGCGCAAGGGTATGCGCTCGCCGAGAGAAACCTCGGCAACATGTACATTAACGGTCTTGGCACTACCCAGGACTACGCGCAAGCGATGTCCTGGTACCGGAAAGCGGCGGCGCAAGGGGATGCAAATGCCGAGTTTGCTATCGGCTATATCTACCAGCACGGCGCGGGTGTGCCAGTCGACCTTGCCCAGGCCCGCGCGTGGTATCAGAAGGCCGCCGCCCAAGGCAATACCGACGCACAAACCGCCCTCGCCCAACTCAATACACTCGCACAGCCAGCCGCAACCCAGCAGCAGACGCAAATAGCCCAGGAGCAGCAGCAGGAGCAGGCAGAACAAGCGCGGCAGCAGCAGCAACAGCAGGCCGAACAAGCCGAGCAGCAACTGGAACAAGCATTGCAAGCGCAACCGGCCGCAGCCCAACAGCGGGCTCTGCAGCTGCGAGAACAAGCACTGCAGGCGCCGCCGGCCGCGCAGCAACAGCAGACCCAACAAGCCGAGCAGCAACTGGAACAAGAACTGCAGACACAACCAGCCGCAGCCCAGCAGCAACAGCAGCGGGCCGCGCAGCAACAGCAGAACCAACAAGCCGAGCAGCAACTGGAACAAGAACTGCAGACACAACCAGCCGCAGCCCAGCAGCAACAGCAGCGGGCCGCGCAGCAACAGCAGACCCAACAAGCCGAGCAGCAATTGGAGCAAGCACTGCACGCGCCACCGGCCGCAACCCCGCAGCAGCAGCAGACCCAACAAGCCGAGCAGCAACTGGAGCAAGCGCTCCAAGGGGGACCGGCCGCAGCCCAATCGCAGGACGATCTCAGCAAGCTCACCCTCGCCACCCTCACCCAACTGGCCAATTCCGGCAACGCCGCAGCCGAGACCGAGTTGGCAAACAGGTATGAGAAAGGAAACGGCGTCTCCAAGGATTACGTGCAGTCCTTCTCCTGGTACAGCAAGGCAGCTCAGCAGGGGAACGCGGATGCCGAGTACTGGGTCGGCGTCCAGTTGCAGAACGCCTATGGTGTCCAGCAGGATTACGCCCAGGCGATGGCCTGGTTTCAGAAAGCCGCCGCGCAAGGTCACGTGCTTGCCGAGAACAATATCGGCGCCATGTATGAATATGCCCAGGGTGTCGCACAGGATTACACCCGGGCGATGGCCTGGTATCAAAAGGCCGCAGCGCAAGGCTGTGCCGTGGCCGAGAACAATATCGGTGCCTTGTATTTCAACGGCCAGGGTGTCGCGAAGGATTACACCCAGGCATTCGCCTGGTATCAGAAAGCCGCACAGCAAGGCGAGCCCAGTGGCGAGGGCAGTCTCGCCGCCATGTATCGTGATGGCGACGGGACCGCCAAAGATCCGGCCCAGGCAGTCTACTGGTTCAACCAGTCCGCGGCCCAGGGCAACGCTTCTTCCCTGGCAAATCTCGGCGCCATGTACATGTTCGCTCAGGGTGTCCCGCAGGATTACGCGCAGGCAGCGGTGTGGCTTCAGAAAGCCGCCGCCCTGGGAAATGCAGCGTCCCAGAATAATCTCGGCTACCTCTACCAGAATGGTCTGGGCATTGCCAAGGATCCCGCGCAGGCAATCTTCTGGTATCAGAAAGCCGCGCAGCAGGGGCTGGCTGCCGCTCAGGATGACCTTGGCGAAATGTACTACAACGGCAATGGCACGGCGCAGGACTTTACCCAGGCTTTCGCCTGGTTCAGCAAAGCCGCGGCCCAGGGTCTGGCCGTTGGAGAAAATGATCTTGCCTACATGTACCTCAAGGGCTTCGGCGTCGCAGTAGACCAGGCCCAGGCTCAGGCCTGGTTCCAGAAGGCCGCCAGTCAGGGATTTGCTGCCGCTCAGAATCAATTGGCGCAAATGAATGCAGCCAGCGCGCCTGCACCCGCCGACACCGCCTCCAGCGCAGACAACTCCGGACCTTCCGCCGACGACATCGCCAGCCAGATCGCCGATCTCCAGTCCGACATCCAGCAGCACCAGCAGAACATCCAGATGTGGAACGACGACGCTGCCCAGGCGATGAACAACAGTTCCTGCGGTTCAGGACTCGCCGCGGCTCTCTGCGGGGTCATCGGCGATGCGGGCGCAGCCAAGGCCCGCGCCAACGCCAATGCGGAAACCAACGCCATCGCCGACGACAACGCCAAGATCGCGCAGCTTCAGGGTGAAACCCCCGCGCCCGTACAGCACGTCGACGCCTCCTTCGCCGGCAATCTTCAGGCTGTCGCGGCCAACTCACCCACCATCCAGCAAACCGTGGACCAGCAGCAGGCCAACATTCTCGCCGCCGGAAATGCCAACGCCGCCGCGGCCCAGGCGCAGCAGCAGGCCAACGCAATCGCCGCCCAGCAAGCCGCGCAAGCCGCCGCCCAGCAGGCCGCAATCCAGGCCCTGGAGAACGCCAATCAACCCGCCTCCTACTCCGGCGGAACCAACTCCGCGGGCAATTCCTCCTCCGCGACCCCCACCGTCGCCCCCATCACTCAAGCCTGCATCAGCGAGTTCTGGGACTCCAATTCATACAACTGGCTCTCCTTCCAGAACAACTGCGGACAGCCCATCAACCTCACCTGGATCGCCAAGAACCCCGCCGACCCCGTCGGCGCCTCCAGCGCGGACATTGCCGCCGGACAAGCGAAGAACACCGGCTGGTCGCAGGCCGAGGTCGCGCAGAAGCAGGACTTCGAATTGTTCATCTGCCCGGCCGGATCCTACGCCGCCGACAGCACCACCCATCTGGTCATCCGCAGCCCAACCGCATCCTATGTCTGCCTGAAGCGATAAAAGAGATGCTCGGATAAGTCACGGTCAATGCTGACTACGTAGCTTCGATGTTGAGGAAGCCGATCACCGAATCGCGCTATTTCGCTGGTTGAAGGTCCCCGTATTAGCAGAGCCATTTTGCAGCGTCGCTGAAGCATATTGTTAAGCGATGTACTCCGAAAACCCGTCGAGAACAGAGAACAGCGTAGACCTATCTCAGATATGTATATTACCTTGAACCACCCTGGATTCGGCTTCTTTGGGAGCGCGCTCACCCTCCGATAAGTGGCTGCGGGAAGCGTAGGCCCGCTGGGTGGAATTCGCGCACCATTACAGTTATTGATTCGGCCTGGCGGTGCAACTCTTAATGGCCTGAGTGAAAATGCTGGCAGCTTTATCGGCGGAACTGGAATCCTGGAATGTAATGGCTACTGCGCTTTCCGTGTCGGTGCTGCTCTTCGGTGCACCCGTGCCCCAAGTCATGAGCGTGCTGACGTTCACAACGTTGTTATCGTTTCCGAGATTGACATCGTTGCGAGAGCTGTTGACGCTGGGGTTTTTCATGGCTCCCAAATTGACGATGCTGGTGTCGCGGTCGTCCGACCAGCCGACAATCCAGCGGCCGGTGGGGTCGGTCTCGCGGGTTTCCGAGACATATTTGAGGGTGCAGGGGCCGACGATTTGAAGGCTGGTGGTTTTGCGGAAGTTGTGTCCGTTGCTGGTGTCGGACTGGGACTGACCGGCAGCGACGAGCCACTGCTGGGTGCTGGGGTCGGCCAATGGACTAGCCACAGGCGGCACATAGGCGGCGGCGACGGCCTGCGGGGGGACCGTCCCATTGGCTTGCTGCTGCGCCTGCACAGCCCGCTGTTGGGCCAGCATCTGCGCTTGTTGCTGCTGCTGTGCGGCGGCTTGTTTTTGGGCTGCGGCCTGTTGCGCTTGCATCTGGGCTTGCTGTCGCTGAATGGCCAGTAGCTCTGACATCGGCATTGGATCCCCCGGCTGCCGTGCCTGCATTACGCGGTCTCGCTGCACTGCGGCTAGGACCTGGGCTTGCTGGGCCGGGGTAAGTTGCTGGGCTGCGGTCTGGGGCTGGCCCAAGATCTGTGCTTGTGCTTGCTGCTGTTTTGCCGTGGCCTGTTGCGCCTGTAACGCGTTAGCTTCTTGTTCGAGGCTGGCCACGGCCTCTTTCGCGTTTGCGATGGGGACGATGTTTGCCTGCCGCGGCTGCGCGGGTGGTTTCGCTGCTGCAGGTGCAACTGCAACGGTTGGAGCGGTTGCATTCATTTGGGCGAGGGCGGATTGCGCGCCGGTTTCGCCTTGCGCGGCCGCTAACTGGTACCACATACGCGCTTGCGCGAGATCGATGGGTACGCCCAGTCCGTGCTGGTACATAAAGCCCAAATCGGTTTGAGCGTCTGCGTTCTCCTGCGCGGCTGACTTGCGGAACCAGAGCATCGCCTGCGCATAATCCTGAGGCATGCCGAGGCCTCTCATGTAGAGATAGCCGATGTCATTCTGGGCACTTGTTTCTCCGTGCGCCGCTGCTTTCTGGAACCAGGCCATCGCCTGCGCGTAGTCCCGGGGCACGCCCTGGCCCATCATGTACATCAAGCCAATATCGCTTTGGGCACTGGCATCTCCCTGCGCCGCTGCTTTCTGATACCACGCCATGGCCTGCGCATAATCCTGAGGAACGCCGAGGCCGCCCTGATAAAAGAATCCGACAAAACGCTGGCCTATGGGGCTCCCGAGTTGTGCGGAGGTCTGGTACAGCTTGAGCGCTTCTGCGTACTGTTTTTGGAGGACCAGCTGGTGGGCCTTAGCTTCGAGCGCAGCGGTTGTCTGCTTGACGGCTGCGGGGGTAGGCGCGGCGGCAACCGCAGCGGTGCGTGCAACGGTGGGTGCGGCTGCGGCGGCAGCGCTGGGTGCTGCGGTGGGTGCCGCGGCGGGCGCAGCGGTAGGCACAGCGGCGCTGGCCGCGGCCTGGGCAGGGGCGTGGGTCGCCACTGCCGCGAAGAGGAACGAGATTGCGAGAGTGAGGCGAAGGCTCTTCCGGGTCAATCGCATGGCATTCTCCGCTTCATCGCCTTAGGTTATGCAGGCCCTGGGGTTCGCACTACGACGCAGTTTCCGAGGGAGGAGACGGGCCGGGGTCCTCTGCGTCAGGCGACATCTGCCGCCGCCGGATCTGCGACTCGTTCCTCAGGCGGGAGGGGGCGCACCCATTTGGGCAATCATCTGCTGAATTTGGGGTTTCGTTTCAGCTGGAGCCAGCTGTTCCGCTTTCAGGAAAAAGCCCTTTGCTTGAGCCTGCTGGTTCGCGGCATTCAATGCTCTTCCGGCCAGAGCGTATGCCTCCCAGCGTTTCTTGTCCATCTGGATCAGAGCGGCGCAAGTCCTCATGGTACCAGCCATGTCGTTGCTCGAAAACTGTTGCAGGGCCTGTTGCAATTGGTTGTCGTAGGCCTCGGACTGAGCATCGGTTTGCGCGTCGGCCGGCGGGTCGGAAGCGGGAGCTGATTGTGGGGAACTTCCGCTGGAAAGGGCAAGCTGCGAGAATTGCTTTCGATTCTCTTCCTGGGCCGCTTTCAGCTGCGCCTCCAACTGCGCGATTTGGGTTTGGGTCTGCGCCTCCAGGACGGGCTCCGACTTGGTCTGCTGGTCCATCTTCTGCAGAAGGATTTGCTGCTCCATCGCCCGCATCTTGCTCTCTTGAGAAGTCCGTTGAAGGTACACGTACAATCCCACTCCAACGCAGACCACGGCAACAATCCCGGCAACTCCAATCCAAAGCGCTTTATTGGATTCAAGCTTGACCTTGCGGAAGCTTTCCCCCAGCATGCGCTCGACGGTAAGCCGTCCCACGGGGCGCACCGCGGCAGCAGGCGGGGGAGGAGCTGCGGCGGCCGACGGAATCGCGGCTTCGCGTGTCATTCGCGCAGCGGAGAGTTCGCTGGGAACAGCGAGGCGAGTAGGGCGCGAGGCTGCTGCCGGCGGTGGATCGTACTCTACGCGAAACTCGGGGCCGCCCGCGCCCAACTGGACCACGTCCAGGTGCTGCAGGCAGGTCGGTGTCGAGATGCGCTGCTTGTTTACGAACGTGCCGTTGCGACTCTGCAAGTCGACGATATTGAACCCTGACGGGCAGGCGGCGTTAGCCACGATCTTCACGTGGCGGCGGCTGACCAGGTCGTCGCGGTCCGCGTCGTATTTGACTGCACAGTCGCCGTCGCGCCCGACGACGATTTCCTTGGTGTCGGAGCCGTCAAATGAATCGGTCCGGCCGCTGATTGTCCCTGCCAGATGCTTCAAATTGAGTTTCATAAGCCTCTGATTGCTTACTTCATTGGAATGGGCTGCGTTAGGGAACAGTTATCGTTGTGGGCGGTTGTATGGACTGGGATTGAAGCTCCTCTTGTATCTCCTGAAGAAGGGCTTGTTGTTTTGCCGCAAGCTGCGCATCTTGCTGTTGAAACGAAGAAATCATGTTGGAGTATTGCTGAGGGATTACCGAGAAGGCTTGGTGTAAGTCGCCAATAGCGTCCGCCGCAGCATTGTAAGAGGCGGGTGCGCTTTGGACGAGATTTGCGATCGTGGCTACGCCCCCCCCATACGTAGCCGCCGGGGCGTAGTTTAGAATTACTCCTCCCACTTGAGTGGCGCTTCCCACAAATGCGGTGGTGGACGTCGCCAGCCCAAATCCGTTTCCCTGCTGATAAGCTTGATACGCTCCGTAGCCGCTAACGCCGGCACCGACTGTCCCGCCTAGAACCGAGAATGACTTGCCGAGGGTACCGGCAGCTTGAGAAGCAGTGGGAGCCAAAATCGAATCTGGGTTCTCTTCTGCGTATGTGGCGAGTTGTTCAGATTTGCCGGTTAAGTACTCCCCAGAACTGTTCGCTGTCTCCCCGGTGGCCTTAACTGCCTCCGACATCGGAAACTCACTGGAAACAATACCCTGCGAAACGGCCCCGGCGACGCCGGTTGCCGCGTTATAGGCCACGTTAAACCCCGGGGCTTCAGTTCCGATTGCTGCTGCGACAGCGTCGGCCGGCGTTTTTAGGGAAGCTACAGCCCCCCAACACGCGGCTACCAACTGCGCGCACTCTTCATCGTAGGCCTGGCCCGCCAATTGGGCTTCGGTTGCCTGATTTTGTTGCAATTGGCTCGAAGCTTGCTGGTACTGGGCGAGTTTGTCTTGCACAACCGGATCCGAGCTGTGAAGGGCGTCAGCGAGAATCGACTGGGTCGCGGGATCGGGGATATTGAGCGAGCCCAACGCTGCCGGGGTGGGAGCCGGCGCGGGAAAAGCTGCCGTCTCGTCTGCTGCCAGTGGACCACCAGCCGAGGACAGACTTGAGGGT
Organism: Acidobacteriaceae bacterium; assembly: GCA_049509035.1. Lineage (GTDB taxonomy): Bacteria > Acidobacteriota > Terriglobia > Terriglobales > Acidobacteriaceae > Edaphobacter. Next base: position 355,275 of record JBELAH010000006.1, on the reverse strand, counting down.
TGAGGCACCGGGGCGATATCTGAGATGGGAGCTGAGTTGGGTGCAGGAGTCGGTGTGGCTGTTGCACAGTATCCCTGGTTCTGGGGACTGGAACACAAGCTTGACCCGATACTACTTACCAATGATTCCTTCGCCTGGTCCTCTGCATATGATTTTGCTTGATCCATTAGAACGCCAACGGGATCCGCTGCAGCATGGGCGGCGTCCCATAAGGCTTCGTAGGACTGAATCTGCGGAACAACAAGGAGTTGAGCAGCCTGCTCGTCGGCAGTCGGCACGGTGCTGTCCATACCGTTCGCTGGCGGGTCGGTGGGGCTGGCAGCCTGAAGTTGGGGCGCAGAAGGGTCGGTCCCAGCGGGCAGAACAAGTGTGTCGGCGATATTCGGGGCAGGAGGCTCGGGCAAACCTGACGAGGCCGTCGCGGAAGTGGGTGGCGCCTGCTGGTCGGTCGGAGTAGGGCCTGGCGTCGGGGAAGGGGTCGGATTCTGCGGCGTGGCGGCGCCCAGCTCCTGGCTAATGCGCGTTTGCAACTGCTGGACCGCGGTTGCTCGCGCTTGGGCTGCGTCCTGCGACGACTTCAGCATGGCTGCGACCTGTTGCTTCAGTGAAGTCAGTTCTATCGTTCGCTGCTGCTGCGCTGCTTGTTCCGCGGCTTGCTGCTGTTGCTCAGCGGCCTGCTGCGCCTGAAGGTGGGCCTGATATTGTGCGACCGAAGCGTTGCAGGCAGCCATCTGCTGTTGTTCCCTCGGCGCCATCGTTGTATACAACGCATCGTGCAGCGATTGGCAACTGGATCGGCTGCACAAACTGCCTGGAGTTGCTCCCGAGTTGGGAACATTGGGCTGGTTCTGATTTGCGTCAAGGCAATTCTGGTGCTGTGTCTGGATCTGCTGGTTGATCGTATCCCACTGTTGCTGCAGACAACTGCACTGGTTTGCATTTGTAGCCGAATTGGTGCCGCCCGGCATGTAATATTCGCCATTGGACTGGTTATAAGTGAAGGCGCTGGTATCGCATTGCTGCCCGATGCATGTAACGGGCAACAGCACAGCAGCACACACAGCTAAACGCAGCGAAGCTAATTCCATCTTCCCCTCCCCGCTGATTCCGGCTGAAGCTTGGCCCTTAAGGCTTGCAGTAGTGAACGGTCAGATGTTGGGTTCGATTTCCGTAACTGACTGGATCAACGACAGGAACCAGTGCACTCTGGCCTGGGGCGAGTTGCCGATCTGCACTATTTCCCAATCCGAAATAGAATGGCGTCTTTGCGTCCGCACGATACTGGAGCTTCAGAAACTGACCCGAGAAGCTGGGTGCTCCATTGGCATCGACAATGCCGCTCACGACATCCGCGTTCACAAAGAGCGAATCCTCACCCAAAGCAGATACCGTCACGGAATCGTCCGCCCAATTTGAGCAACCTGTCTGCTTTGCCGCCGCAGCTTTGGCGGCGTCCGGATCTGCCGGAATACCCTGTCCCGGCGGGGCCATCATCGCCCGCACTCCCCACTGGGAGTTGGCGGCCACCTGCGCATTCGGCGCAACGCCCAACACTGCGGCTGCGCTTACCCGGCTTTGCTGCGGCACCACAACTACAGTGGGAGCTGCCGTCGTAACCACGCCAGGAGCAGGCGTACCAAGCACTGCCGCTGCGGAAGGAGCAGATGGCCTTGCAACAGGAGAAATTGTTGGGGGTAGGACAGACGGCGTCGGAGAACCCGGCCGGGGCGGTTCCACCGGATGAACAGTGAGCACGGGCAGTACCTGCCGGGGTGGCTCGACCGGGTGCCCAGTTAGCACGGGAAGTCCCTGCCGTGGCGGCACAACCGGATGGTCTGTTAGGACGGGAGAACCTTGCCGAGGCGGCTCACCCGGGTGTGTAGTGAGGACCGGAAGTCCCTGCCGCGGTGGCTCAACCGGATGGTTGCTTAGGACAGGAGAACCATTCGCCGGCTGCCCGTTTGCCGGGTTGTTGCGTACCACGGGTGGAGGCGCGTTACGTACGGGGTTAGCGGCACCTGAGGGGCGCTGTGGCTGTGGCTGCTGCTGGCGCTCCTGCTGCTGTTGTTGCTGTTGCTGTTGTTGCTGCCGCTGGCGTTCCTGTTGCTGTTGCTGTTGTTGCTGTTGCTGCTGCTGGCGCTGTCGTTCCTGCTCTTGTTCCTGCTGCTGCTGTTGTTGCTGTTGTTGCTGCTGCTGGCGCTGTCGTTCCTGCTCTTGTTCCTGCTGCTGCTGTTGTTGCTGTTGTTGCTGCTGCTGGCGCTGTCGTTCCTGCTCTTGTTCCTGCTGCTGTTGTTGCTGCTGGCGCTGTCGTTCCTGCTCTTGTTCCTGCTCCTGTTGCTGACGCTGGCGCTCTTGCTCCTGCTGCTGACGCTCGCGTTCTTGTTCCTGCTGCTGGCGCTCGCGTTCTTGCTCCTGCTGCTGCGCTGTTGTCTGACCGAGGAGGATCCGCGTCCCAGCCGGGACGATCAGCATCAAGACCAACACGACAGCCGTGACGCGCCGTCGCTTACCAGAAGAGATGATTTGGCCCCAAACGCGATAAAGTGAACACACAATAGCACCTCGGGCAGTCTGGGAAGGAAAAACACCGTCTTTCGTGGAGTATGCCTCAGGATTCAGTTTTTTGGCAATAGGAAACGGCCCGTTTCTATAACTTTCTAGTGGGGTGCCAGTTCAAGGCACCCGTCTACCTTATCCCAAAGACCAGTCGACACATAGAAGTCATCCCCAATCTGGTAGCCCAGATAATAGAAGAGCGTAGACCCGTCCCACAGGACACCACCATTCTCAGCAAACGACAGGGATTGTTTGGAAGCTGGCGCGATAGCCCATCTCGCACTTGAGTGGTCAGAGCTGTCGAACTCTTGGAGAGAATCCCCTTTTCTATAAATCGCAGCTACCTCCGTTATTTGCAGCGGTATGGAGGAAGAATTGCAGACATTAAGGATACCGTTCCCCAGTGGCGCGGATGCCGCAGCATCAGGATCAGCCTCGGACTGGAGTTGGTACGTTTCAGACTGCACTTGTCTGGAGAGGCTGGCACTCCAGGCCCCTAAGCCGACCGATGCGATTGCCAGGATGCCCGCGGCGGCCCAAATGAGGACATTGCCTCTCTTGTCTATGGTCGGCTCTTCCTGGTCAGAAGCAAATGCGCCTTCACCACTCGACTCGGCGGCAGTGCTCGACAAAAAGGCGGCCCGAAGTGCATCCACAAACGAGAGGCAAGAGGGAAAGCGCCACTCCGGCTGAAGAGAAAACACGCGGTCCCAGACATCGCAAACTCCAATGTCAGGTTCCATCGGAGGATTCTCCGCCCACATGCCACAGCCGATGCGGAGGAGTTGTTCTACCCGTGTAGCCGCTTGAAAAGGAAACACCCCATAAAGGAGCCGGTAAGCGATGCAGGCCAGCAAGAACTGGTCTGCCGCCGGGGTAAGCTCCTCCTGGCGAAGAAACTCCGGCGTTATCTGGGGAAGCTGCGCTGCTAACTGGTCGAGTTGCGCGGAGTCCCATCGCAGAAACCAATCTGGAACAAACACACGCCCTTTTTCATCCACCAGCAGTGTCTCGATCCGTAGAAAACCATGCACTATGTCACGGCTGTGCAGGAGGTCTAAACCTTCGCCAAGTTGCTGCAGAACATCGAGAGCGGCATCTCGTGATATTGTGGCCTCCTTGAGTAAGGGCCGAATCTTCCCCTTCGAGGCCCCACAGCCGATCTCGAATTCCCCACTGTACGAAGCGATAGAGAAGGAAGGGAAAATACCTGAGTTGTCCAGGCCGGCGGATTGGGCTCTCGGGTCGGCATGGATATGCGCACCCACTCGCATCCGCATCGGTTGAGTAGCGTCTCGAGAGCCGTTCCACTCAAGCTCAATTGAGGGCAGTGCCAGAATTGCACCAGTCATGGAGGAAATTCCGCCTATTACTTCAATCGAATGCAGCTTTCGTCTTCTGTTTCGGAGGTGCCTGTGTATAACCGGGCTCCGCCGTTTTGGGAGAGGTCAATCGCGTAGAGGGCATAGGTTCCCGGCCACTCAGCGAGTTGAACTTGCTTCACCTCACCACGGCGCAGTAGATAGGGGCTCCAGCCGTGATTGAACGCGTTCAATACCTGCAGGCGTCCTGCGCTATCCCAATAGGCGACTGAGAAGTTGCGGATTTCCACATCGATATTGCCTCGATTGCAGACCACGAAGGCTTTGTTCTGTGGCAGAGAGATATTCTCTAGCTCCTGGCTGGCGGATGCGATGTTCTCCGACTGTAACAACTTCCGCGTCGAAGACAGTTCAGACCGTAATGACCATACCCGCAGCCCCAATGCGACAGGAGCACAGACGCAAACGCATAATACAATGATTGCAATTCGACGCTCGGAAAAGGACTCATTTGGCATGAAGTCTGTCCTCAGGAATCAACACAATGTGAAAGCAACTAAAACTCAGGAGACATTACCTGGTGCGACCGCCATCTGAAGCAGTACCGATGTTGGAAACTGTCCTTGCGCGTGGCGCAGAATCTTCTGCGCTCCTTCAGCGTCATCATTCCGTTCGCAGATGAGGGCATGAAACAATCCGCACCTGACTTGCTGCAGGTTTGCGCGATCCGGACCTGATGGGCCGTTCGACAGAACCAGGGAAGCGGCAAATCTCGCATCCACAGCAAGACTCTCAGAGCCCGGATAGCGCTCTGCCTGCTGGCGAAGCAGTCGCTCGGCAGAAGCAAAATCGCCCGCATCCAACAAGGAGAGAACATTCCGATAGATAGCCTGCAAATCCGCGGCGCTACCGTCGCCGCCTCGATTCCGTGCTGCGGTGACTAGCTGCTGCAAACTGGCTGAAGCGCCGGCGCTATCCGGCACGAAGCACGCTAAGTCTAATGCCATGGCCTCGCAGGAGGAGTAACGTGCCAGCGGATCCTTCTCCATGGCTCGAGCGATAATCAGGTCAAGCTCAGGTGGAACATCGACATAATCCCTGAGGGGCGGGGGACTATTCTCGATCTGCCAGTTAAGCAACTCATACTCGACGATCGAATCCATCGGCAGTCTTCCGGAAAGTATCTCAAAAAGCAGTATTCCGAGAGAGTAGATATCACTCCGGTTGGTTACTTCCCGCCCAAGAATGCGTTCCGGCGCCATGTACTCGATGGTACCCACCATGCTCTTCTCGCGGGTCATGCGTTCAGAGCCGATGGCGTGCGCAATGCCAAAATCCATCACCTTCACGCACCCGGTCCGGTCAATTATTATGTTTTCCGGTTTTATATCTCGATGTAGTACGCCGAGACGATGCGCATAATCCAGCGCATTAAGCACCTGAATCATAACGAAAGCAGCTATATCCGTTGGGAGTGGCAAAAGATCCTTGAGTCGCGCCCCGTCCACGAACTCCATCACGATGCAGGTCGCACCGTCACCCTGGAATAAGGAATATAGCTGGGCAATTCCGGGGTGATTCAGCCGCCCCTGCAACTTGGCTTCGTTGCGAAACCGATTCATCACTGCCGGGGACGCAGCAAACTCCGACCGCAGGCGCTTTAGGGCGACCTCACGGAGGATTTGAGTGTCCAGAGCCCGGTATACGATTCCCATGCCGCCCGTACCGAGCTCGGAGACGATTTTGTATGGACCAATCTGAAGACTCATGTCCGGTGTAGCTCCCGTGTCTCTCGCGGATTTGCTGGTTCGAGTGGCACCGCGTGCCTTTCCGCAGCCTCGACGATAATTACCGAGATATTATCTAACCCGCCCCGGTCATTGGCCAGAGCGACCAACGATTGAGCGGCGCGCTTCCCGTCGAGGGGCTGAGACGTGCGCAGCAAATCCTCATCCGGCACGAGGTCATGCAAGCCATCCGAACATAGAAGGAAGCGGTCACCGGGGCGGACCTCCAAAGATTGGGTACTGCTGGATATCTCAACCGTTTGGTGGGTCCCCAGTGCGCGCGAAAGGACGTTGCGGTCAGGATGCGACGCTGCCTCTGAGGAATCGAGCAGGCCATCTTTAACCAACTGGTTAACGATCGTATGATCCTCGGAAAGTCTGTAAATGGCCCCGTTTCTGATGAGGTAGAGCCTGCTGTCACCCACCCAAGCATAATGAGCACTCGCACCCACGATTACCAGTGCGACACAGGTAGTCCCCATTCCGCGCTGCACAGCGTTTTTCTGGGCTGCTTGAAAAATGACCCCGTTAGCGTCTTCGATTGCGCTGCGCAACCCGTCTTCAATACAACCGCGGCCTGCGTAATACCGTGTGCGAATAGTGGAACAGGCTAGCTGACTTGCGATCTCTCCCGCCGCGTGACCGCCCATGCCGTCGGCCAAAATCGCAATCGCCCCTCTTCGCGTCAATACTCGCAAAGAAGCTGGAATTTCGAAGAGAACAGCATCCTCGTTGTGATCTCGCGCCTTGCCAATATCGGTTTGCGACGCGAATCGCAAGTCGAACTCCGGCGCAGTCGAAGGATTGAAGAGTCTCTTGCCGAAGAATTTCCATTCAATGGATCGAAAATTGATCACGCTTTGCCCGTAACCTGAGTTCGGCCTTGGATACTTCCAATTGAGGCTGCTCAAATGTCAGCGAATAGCACCAAAACGTACGCGGCTTGTGGGTTCAGAGGAAGAGGCGAGATTTCTCTTGCAAATTCCTTTCAGTTTTAGCACAATTGCCACGTATCTGCACTCATTTCATTAAATTGTGGGTTTGATTTAGCCGTCCAGTCGATGGGGAAGGTTCGCCAGGGCCATTTTGGCGGAGAGCGAAACTATGTCGACAGCTAAACAGCAACTACCAGAAAAGAACACCGGCTCTCGATGGATATCACTGCAGACCATCCTGATGGGATCTGCTGTGCTCTTGTTGTTGCTGGTCGGCCTGCTGTGGAGCGGCATTTTCAAGTCGCAGAACTCGCTCGTTAACCAGCAGCATCCCAATTCGACAACCGGCCACTCTGATTCTAATTCCACTGCGTTGATTGGGAAGGCTCCCGCATCAGCTGCACCAGCAGAGTCGCCCGCTCCGTCGGTATCTCCGGCCTCCGCGGCCAACAAAATGCCTCCACCAGCAGCGCAGGCCAGTCAAGCCGACCAATTACTTCAACAACAGCAGGCGCAGGAGCTAGCGAGGAAGCAGGCGGAACTCGATGCTATGGCTGCACAACAGCAGAAGTTGGCAGCCGAGCAGGCGGCAAAGCAACAGGAACTCGCACAGGCGCAGCAGCAGCTCGAGATCAAGAAGAAACAGGAGGAGGCCCAACAGGCGGCAGATCTTAGGAAGGAACAGGAGGCGGTTCCGCCTAAGCCAGCGTACGTTGGGCCCTCATCCGGGGACATCGTTTGGCAAGGCACCGTCACAGGCAACACGCTGGTCACCATCACTGGCAACACATGCGACACCGGCAGTCTGGTCTCCGGTGGCCTACCGGGCGTTCCCGTAATCATTCAGCCGATGGACGCAAAGCGCATCCGGTTAGCAGCAACACCGGCTCCCAGTAATTCCTACCAGCGCCTTGTCTTTGGCGTTTCCGGTAAGGGTACCGTACAAGTCGTACTTCATTGGTCTAGGTCCTAGTCGACTTCAAAATCCAAAAAGATAGAGGTTCTCATCATGAAAGCCGCTAACATTGTTTTCCACGTTTCGCTTCTTGCCTTGCTTGCCCTAGCCCCCTCCACCGCTCGCGCTGGTGGCAAACCCTTTAAGAACGGACCAATCACCGTCATACTCGACTCGCCCATTAGCACCAGCCTCAACAAGGCCGGCGACTCATTTGTTGCCCGCGTAACGCAGCCTGCGGAGATTGAAGGGGCTATTGTGGAAGGGCACATCACTAAGTTGGAGCCCGCGAAAGATGCGAATGCCCCGAAGTCTCACATCATTTTTGGCTTCGAGACATTAACCGTTGGGGATACAACTTACAAGATTCAGGCCACCCTCAAGGAGATTACGAATGCTAAAGGAGTGCAAAAGGTCGACGAAGAAGGAGATGTTCTTGGGCAGGGCAACGGACTGAAAAGAGCCATGTTCGCTGGCGGCGGCGCTGGAATGGGTGCCTTAGCGGGTGGGATGCTTGGTGGGGGGCTCGGTTCGCTCGCCGGGGGAATGGCTGGCGGCGCTCTTGGATACGTCGTCTCACTCGACTTCACGACGAGCGGAAAGAATATCGACTTCTTTCCAGGGTCGACCTTTGTCTTAGATGTGACAGATAAGGGCACTAACAAGGATGTGAACGCGGCAGATGTCCGAACCTTGGACGCGAACGCGCTCGCCGCTCAGCAAAAGCCTTCTGCTGCCCCTAGTCCATCTTCTGCTCCCCCTAGTCCAGTAGCAGAGACAAGTACGGCCGGGGACGCACCGAAGGCCACTACGAGCAGCGTAGTGCCAACGGATCCGCCTGCACCACTCCCGCCGCAGAACTGAAGGAGCTTCCCCCGAATCGCGCTATCGCAATCGGCACAAGTAACCCGCCGATTGCGATAACGCCCTTGATGAGCATCCCGACTGTTTTCGATGTTAGCGCTACGATTGACAATAAATCGCCGAAGTCACTCATTCAGAACTGATGAGCGAAAGCGATCGTAGGATGACACAACAGGTCGGGGATCCTGCAGGTTGTGGTCACGCCATATTTCACCGCATCTCCCATTTGGCAGGATTGCAAATGCACTAGACGACTGGTATAAAGTATCAGGTTTCCTCCAAATCATCGCTTTGCAGGCGCCCTCAAGCGATTTTGTTCAGGTCCCTCCCCCACATTAACCTGAATTGGTTTGAGAAGCTCCGATGTATTGGGACGCGTATAGACGTTGCCGTGGGCCCCCAGACCTCCGTTTTCACCGACTCCCCAAATCCAGTTTTGTAGCAGCGAACCAGCTCTATGTGGCAGCACAGCAGGGCCAATCGAAGTTCTGTGGATTTCCCTTGACGATCTCTTGAGGCCGACATGAGACGACTGCATTCCGTTGTGATTACCAATGACTTCCACTTTCCGAGCTCGATCCTTGCATTCTTCTGGTTGTTCTTCATGGTCTCCGGAAGCTCCCGATCGGTCGCCCAGAATGTAGTGTTCAGCGCCATCCAAACAACCGTTGGCAGCGGCCTTGACGAGCCGTATGCGGTTGCGGCCGATTCAAGCGGCAACGTCTACATTGCGGATACATATAACAACCGAGTGCTTAAAGAGACCCTTTCGTCGGGCAGCTTTGTTCAGACCGTAATCGGCAGCGGCCTCTTTCGGCCGCGGGGTGTCGCTGTCGATACCAATGGAAATGTCTATATCGGCGACACAGGCAATAACCGAGTTCTCATCGAGAGGCTCTCCGCAGGAGTCTACACACAAGGGACTGTCCTCACGAGCGGCCTGAATCAGCCATACGGCGTTGCGGTGGACTCAAACGCTAATGTCTACATCGCGGACTTTGGCAATGCTCGTGTTTTGAAGCAGACTTACTCAGCCGGCACTTACACCCAGAGTGTCGTTGCGAGTTCCACGAACGGAGGACTGAGCCTCCCAACCGGAGTCGCAGTGGACGCGAGCGGAAACGTTTACATTGCCGATCAACATTTCGTGACCGTCTTCATGGAGACCCTCTCCGCCGGCCTCTATTACCAGAGCACGATTGGAAGCGGCTTTGCCGACCCATCCGGCATCGCCGTCGATGCCAGCGGGAATGTTTACGTGGCTAGTTTGAGTGTAAACGCCATCGTCAAAGAGACTCTCTCCCAAAGTAATTACACCCCATCAGTTCTTGCAGATGTATCGGTAGGCGGGGGCAGTGTTCTTGATCCTAATGGGGTCGCTGTGGACGGCAATGGAAACGTCTACATCGCGGACACCGGCAACAGCTTAGTCAAGCAGATCGATTCTGTTGAGGAGACAGCGTCTGCCGGCAACCTGGGAAGCGTCAATGTAGGAAGTTCCAGCACAACTCCCATGACGCTCGTCTTCACATTCAATACAGGCGCCACTGTTGGCAGTGTCAGCCTCCTTACGCAAGGAGTGACGGGCCTGGACTTTGCCAACGCCGGAACCGGCACCTGCCAGCCGAATACTGAATACCCTGAGGGTACAACCTGTACGGTAAATATTGTTTTCTCCCCTACAAAGGCAGGCGTCGAGTACGGAGCCGCGGTGCTGTTGGACCCCGCAGGGGCGGTGCTTGCGACGGGATATGTGCAAGGCACGGGTATTGGCCCACAAGTACAATTTCTGCCGGGGACCCAAACAACGATCAGTGGATTAGCGACGAACAGATTTAGCGGAGGAGTCGGAGCAGGATATATAGCCATTGATGGGGCCGGGAGTATATTCACGACCGATAACGCCAATGGTCTGATACTCAAGTTTTCGCCTAGCGGAGCGGGCTATGTCCAAAGCACAGTTGTGACGGGGATTAATCAGCCGGGGGGGATCGCCATCGATGGAGCAGGTGACTTGTATGTCCCAGCATTTGCCGGGGCTAATATACTAAAGTACACTCCAACGGCTGGCGGATATAGTGAAAGTGGCATCGCGGGCGGATTCGGCGGTGTAAGTGTAATCGCGGTGGACGCTGCGGGAAACGTATATTTTCCTTACGAAGAAAGTGGTTTCAAAATAGCGAAGTTAAGCCTTTCGGGTGGCGTCTATACACAGAGCAACGTTACGACAAGTTCGACAATTGATAGTAATGATGCTGGAACGATAACTGCCAACGCTATTGTTGTGGACGGCAGCGGAAGTGTCTACGTCCCGTATTGCTATGCTAATTCTAGTAACGTAGCAGTATGTACCGGAGTGTTGAAGGAAACCCCCTCGGCGGGTGGATATATTGAGACAACTATTGGAACCGAACTCACCTTCCCTACGGGTATCGCCCTTGACGGCTTCGGCAATGTATATATCAGTAATTCGGGGGGAGTACTGACGACTAGTTCTGGCAGCAACACTGTCGTAAGAGAATCTCCCGCCTCCGGGGGATATGTTAAGAGCACAGTGACCGTCGCCGGGTTAAGTCAGACTTTCCCTCTGGGGCAACTCGTCGTGGATCGGAGCGGAAATCTATATGTGAATAATGGTAATGTTTCAAACACATTCAAGCTCGACTGGTCGGATGCGCCAAGCCTGACCTTTGCCACAACTCCAGTCGGCACCACAAGCTCTGACAGCCCTCAAACGTTGATACTGCAAAATGCAGGCAGCACGGCTCTATCTTTCCCAGTTCCATCGGCAGGAAGTAATCCCGCTATTTCAACCAATTTTGTGTTGGGAAATGGTTCCACTTGCCCCGAGGTCAGCTCGTCGGGCTCTGTGGGATCTCTGGCCGCGGGAAGTATTTGCACGCTTCAGATCAACTTTACACCCGAGGCAGCAGGTGTGATTGCCGGCTCGCTGGTGCTGACTGACACTAACCTAAATGCCGCTTCACCAAACTATGCCCAGCAGACGATCAGCCTGAATGGTACAGGGCAGGCGGAGCCGCCGACCATTACCTTCTCGGTGCCGAACCAGAGCTATGGCACTCCGCCGTTTACAGTGGCAGCGACCTCGAATTCATCTGGTGCGATCACGTATTCCGTGGTCAGCGGACCGGCTACTATTTCGGGCTCGACGGTCACGCTCACTGCCACCGGGACAGTAGTCCTGCAAGCAAGCCAGGCAGCGACGACCAGCTACCTCGCGGCAACGCAAAATGTCACATTCACAGTTATGGCAGGAGTGCCCGCAATTACCTTCACCGTGGCGAATCAGACCTATGGAGCATCCCCATTTGCGGTGTCGGCCAGTTCCAACTCAACCGGCGCGATTACGTATTCGGTAGTCAGCGGGCCCGCTACAATCTCCGGCTCCACCGTAACGCTGACCGGTGTAGGTACCGTCGTATTGCAAGCGAGCCAGGCCGCGGCGGCCTATTACACCGCCGGGGTACAGAACGCCACCTTTACCGTCGCTGGCACACCACCGACGATTACCTTCGCTGTGGCAAACCACACCTATGGCAATGCGCCGTTCACCGTGGCGGCGACGTCGAACTCATCAGGCACGATTACGTACTCCGTGGTCAGTGGCCCGGCAACCATCTCCGGCGCCACCATCACCCTCACCGGCGCAGGCACGGTCGTGTTGCAGGCGAGTCAAGCCGCAGTCGGCAACTATGCAGCCGGGACTCAGACTGCTACGTTCACAGTGGCGGGTGCCGCGCCTACCATCACCTTTGCCGTCGCGAACCAGACCTTCGGAGCCACCCCCTTCGCTGTCGCCGCAACTTCGAGCTCCACTGGCGCATTCACCTACACCGTGGTCAGCGGCCCGGCAACCATTTCCGGTTCCACGGTTACGCTCACTGGCATAGGTCCTGTGGTGTTGCAGGCGAGTGAAGCCGCGGCAGGCAATTATTCGGCCGGAACCCAGAACGCGACGTTTACCGTAGCCGCGGCAGCACCGACGATCACCTTCACCGTGGCGAACCAGACCTTCGGAGTGGCAGCCTTCGCTGTCGCCGCAACTTCGAACTCCACTGGCGCCTTCACCTACTCTGTCGTCAGCGGCCCGGCAACCATCTCCGGATCGACCGTGACCTTGACCGGAATAGGTGCGGTAGTTCTGCAGGCAAGTGAAGTCGCAGCAGGAAACTATCTTGCCGGGACCCAGAACGCGACCTTCACCGTAGCTGCGGCAACTCCCACCATCACCTTCACCGTGGCGAACCAGACCTACGGCAACGCGCCATTCGCGGTGTCGGCTACCTCGAACTCCCCCGGCGTCATTGCCTACTCCGTGGTCAGCGGTCCTGCAACCATCTCCGGCTCCACGGTTACGCTCACCGGTGCGGGTACGGTGGTGTTGCAGGCGAGTCAGGTGGCGGCGGGCAACTATGCCGCTGGAACGCAGAATGCCACGTTCACCGTAGCTGCGGCAACTCCCACCATCACCTTCACCGTGGCGAACCATACCTATGGCAACGCGCCATTCGCAGTGTCGGCTACATCGAACTCCTCCGGCGCCATCACCTACTCCGTCGTCAGCGGGCCGGCAACCATCTCCGGGTCCACCGTGACCCTGACGGGCGCCGGGACGGTGGTTCTGCAAGCGAGCCAGGCTGCGGCGGGCAACTATGCCGCGGCAACTCAGAACGCTACCTTCACCGTGGCGGCAGTAGCTCCAACCATCACCTTCGCCGTGGCGAACCAGACCTTCGGGGCGACACCATTCACGGTGGCCGCAACGTCCAACTCATCCGGTTCCTTCACGTACTCGGTGGTGAGCGGACCGGCAACTGTGTCCGGATCGACGGTGACCTTGACCGGAATAGGTACGGTGGTACTGCAGGCAAGTGAGGTCGCGGCAGGAAATTACCTGTCCGGGACCCAGAACGCGACCTTCACTGTAGCAGCAGGCGCTCCCACCATCACCTTCACCGTGGCGAATCAGACCTACGGAGCGGCGCCGTTCACGGTAGCTGCTACCTCCAACTCCACCGGAGCCATCACCTACTCCGTTGTCAGCGGGCCGGCAACCATCTCCGGCTCCACAGTTACGCTGACCGCCGCGGGTTCGGTCGTTTTGCAGGCTAGCCAGGCCGCAGCAGGCAACTTCCTGGCCGGGACCCAGAATGCTTCCTTTACTGTGGCGGAGGAATCCCAGACCATCACGTTCGCCGCGCCGGCATCGCCCGTCAACTACGGGGTTGCGCCGATATCCCTCTCGGCCAGCGCCAGTTCCGGTCTCGCGGTCGTGTTCAGCGTCCTTTCAGGACCGGCGTCAGTTAGCGGCAGCACCCTCACCATCACCGGCGCAGGGACGGTTGTGGTTGTGGCCGATCAGTCCGGCAATACGACGACCTACGCCGCTGCCGCCGAGGTGACCCACTCCATCACGGTCAACAAGATTTCGCCCACAGCGGGGTTGACCGCATCGCCGAACCCCAGCCTGGTGCAGGGTACGGTCACCCTTACCGCGACGGTCGCCTCTTCAGTCGGCACGCCGACTGGTTCCGTGGTCTTCTCCGACAGCGGAACGACGCTCGGAACAGCGAACCTGACCGGCGGCATCGCGACCCTGACAACCTCGACACTGGCGGCGGGATCGCACTCCATCACCGCGGCGTATAGCGGCGACAGTAATTTCAATTCTGTCTCCAGCACCGCTGTCAGCCAGACGGTTGAGGACTTCACCCTGACGATAGGAGCGAGCGGCTCATCGCAGTCGGTCCAGCCGGGCGGAACGGCGACCTACAGTCTACCCATGACTCCATCGGGAGGAGCCACATTTCCTGCGGCGGTCAGTTTTTCAGCCTCCGGCGTACCGACAGGATTCACGGCAACATTTAGCCCATCCTCGCTTACTGCAGGTAGCGCTGCTACCAACGTCGCGCTGATGATTCAGGTTCCGACGACTGCGATGCTCGACAACAGCAGCCGCCCCGACCGGGGTCTGCCACTAATTGCGCTCAGTCTGTTGATCCTGCCCTTCCTGGGCAGAATCAGACGGTCGAGACCATGGTTGAGCCTGCTTGCCCTCCTCGTAATGGTGATGGCAGGCGCTGGCGGCCTGGCTACTCTCACGGGCTGTGGCGGAGGCGGAAGCGGAAGCAGCGGAGAAAGCAGCAACCAGCCGCAAACCTACAACATCATTGTGACGGCAACCTCCGGCACATTGTCACATTCAACGACGGTCACCCTGGTTGTTGAGTAAAACTGAGAGCCGAAGGCAGGCATATTGGCGGCACTGGCCGGGATCCTGCAGCTTGCGAACCACACCATTTTCACACCATTGAGAGAATTCCGTGCAGTGTTTTCAAGTACTTCAGAGGGCGGTATAGTTCCGCTAAGTTATTGAAAGTAAACGAGTAATCCGAACTGCAAAACCAGTATTCGTGGGTTCAATTCCCACTCGGTGCTCCAACAAAATAAGAGGCTTATCCACATTTTCGGTGTCTAATTATCCCGTCACGATAACCATTGTGAGAATGTCCTTGAGTTCGCATGCGAGAGCGCGGTGAAGACCGGAAGAAGGCGCTCACGGCGGGGAAGTATTCGGTAGGCAGCAAGGGCCTAGGGTTTTGTCAGACAAAACATCGCAGGAAAACCAATGCCGAAGAAGAATGTCGATCGCAGAGTATTTCTGAAGGGCGCGGCATTGGCCGCTCTGGCGCCCGCCGCGCAGGCCGCCCCGGCTGCGCGCAAGTGGGATAAAGAAGCGGACGTAGTGGTGATTGGATCCGGCGCTGCCGGGCTGCCCGCCTCCATTATTGCCAGGGAGAACGGCGCGTCGGTAATCCTGGTCGAGGCCAACCGCGACATCGGCGGTCACGCCGCGGTCTGCACCGGCAACATCCCGCTGGGCGGCGGCACGAGGGCCCAGAAAGAGGCCGGAATTGTGGATTCGCCCGATATCCTCTTCAAAGACCTCACCGACTGGTCGGTAGTGGAGCCCAATGGCGCGGCCCCTTACCGCTACAACGACCGTGACATCGTTCGCGCTTTCGCCGACAACAATGTTTTCGCGTACGACTTTCTGGTGTCCCATGGACTTACATTCACGCTCCCGGCGCCCAACTTGGGCGGCATGGAAGCTGCGGGCGTCTCGGCACCCAGGGCCATGCACGCGGCGGTGATGGCATGGCCGCTGATCCAGACCGGAAGAGCAGCGGCCCCCGCGGTCCAGAAAACCACTTCCGGTGGCATCGGCATCGTGCGCCCGCTGGAGGCGGCGGCGCGGAAAGCGGGCGTGCAAATTCTTCTTGAGCACAGGATGACCAGTGTGATCCGGGAGGACAACAACACGGGCCGCGTGGTGGGAGTCACGGCGGAGACCAAGGGCGCCAAGTTGAATATCCGCGCCCGCAAAGGCGTCATCCTCTGCACGGGCGGCCACTCCAGCAACGTGAATTTTCGCCGCATCCTCGATCCCCGCCTGACTGAGGAATACTGCGGCGTGGCGGGCGAGCCCTATACGCCCCAGGATGCCAGCGGAGAAATCGCCGGCATGGCCGTGGGGGCATCGCTCTGGGGCACCGTCAACCAGACTGGGGAGTTCGGCATCGCTGTTACCAGGGCAGGGTATATCGGGTGCCAGTACGGGTACGCTTCCATGTCTCCTTCGTGGCAACCGACCAGCGAATACTTCCACCTGGTCCGCGCCACCGGCCTGCGGGTCCACGACTATCAGGACGTGATCGAGGTCAACCAGGTCGGGGTGAGGTTTTATAACGAGATGGTGACCCGGGTCCCGACGGCGCATCCCAACTACGTGCCGAACAGTTGGCGCAACGCGGCCGACATGAAGTGGAACCCCAACAACTACCTTCCCGCCGCTTTGGGCCCGAATGGCGGAACCGGCAACGGCGGCGGGCCGATTTGGGCCATCTTCGATGCAGAGGCGGTGAAGCGCGAGGATTGGACCGTGGAGCCACCCTATGTGGATCGAGCGGCCGGCTTCTTCTTTTCCGGCAACAGCATTGCCGAGTTGGCGGCCAACATTGCAAAGAACAGATATCAGAAGAACCCGATGCCCGCCCAGGCGCTTCAGGATACGGTTGCCCGCTACAACTCTTTTGTGGACGCGGGCAAAGACGCGGATTTCGACAAGCCCGCTCCCATGTACAAAATCGCGACCGCTCCGTTTTACGCGGCCTGGGCCACGCCAGTCCTTCATGATTCCCGCGCCGGCCTGCGCATCAACGCGCGCAATCAAGTGCTGGATCTCAACGGCAGGGTTATACCGGGCCTCTACTGCGCGGGCGAGTCCGCCGGTGGATTCAGCGAGCACGGCATAGCCCGTTGCGTCGTTGGGGGGCTGATCGCCGGCAGGAATGCCGCCGCCGAAAAGATGTGAAGCGCTTTCTTTTTTGGCGCACGGCTAAACACGGATCAGAACAGGCAACATCGATTCTGCCTCAAGCGCGATTCCCTGTGACTTCAGATATGCCTCGAATGGCCGCTCTCCGCAGCCCCCGTTCGCGGAGCCAGAGGAAGATTACCGGGGTCACGATCAAGACGTGGACCAGAGAGCTGAGCATGCCTCCGAGGACTGGGGCGGCGAGCGGTCGCATGAACTCCGCACCGGTACGCGTGGACCACATAAGCGGCAATAAGCCTGCAATTACGGTTGCCACGGTCATAACTTTGGGGCGGAGACGCAGCAGAGCGCCCTCCATTACCGCCTGGTGCAGGCCTTCGCGCGTGAGGTGGCCGTCGATGGCTGTGCGCCGCGCGACTGCTTCTTTCAAGTAGATCACCATCACGACGCCGGTCTGCACGGCGGTCCCGAAGAGCGCGATGAAGCCGACCCACACGGCGACGGAGAAGTTCAGGTGGAGCAGCTTAACCAAAAAGACTCCGCCGGAGAGCGCAAATGGAACTGCGAGCAATACGTGCGCTGCCTCCTTTGCGGAGCCGTAGGTGCGATAGAGCAGCGCGAAGATGACGAGGAGAACGATGGGGATCACCAGCTCAAGGCGTTTGCGCGCGGTGATCTCGTTCTCATATTGACCGCTCCACTCGACGTAGTAACCCGGCGGCATCTTGACCTGTTGGGCCACGGCGCGCTTGGCCTGGTCGACGAAGCCGCCGACGTCGCGGCCGCGCACGTTCAGCAGCACGGCCCCGCGCAGCAGGCCGTTTTCGCTGCTGATCATGGAGGGCCCCATGGTGGTCGTGATCTTCACGACCTCGCTGAGCGGAACCTGAGCGCCGTTGCTGCCGGTGACGAGGACGTCGGCAAGCTGCTGCGGGTTCTCGCGGAAGTCGCGGGCATAGCGGACGCGCACCGGGAAGCGCTGGCGGCCCTCGATGGTGGTGGTGAGGTCCTTGCCGCCGATGGCGGTTTCAATAACATCTTCGACGTCGGCGACGTTGAGGCCGTAGCGATCCGCGGCGGCGCGGTCGACGGTCATTTCGAGGTAGGGGGCGCCGGTGGTGCGCTCGGCATAGAGATCGGTGGCGCCGGGGATCTGGCGGACGACATTCTTGATCTCCTCGGATTTCTGCTCGATGACGCGCAGGTCGGGACCGAAGACCTTGATGCCGATCTGGGTGCGGATGCCGGTGGAGAGCATGTCGATGCGGTTGCGGATGGGCTGCGTCCAGATGTTGGTGACGCCGGGGATTTGCAGCTTGTCGTCGAGGCGGGCGAGGATAGCGTCTTTGGTTAGCCCCTTCGGCCACTGGTCCTTGGGTTTGAAGGTGATGGTGGTCTCGGACATGTTGACGGGGGCGGGGTCGGTCGAAGTTTCGGCGCGACCCACCTTGCCTACCACCATGGCGACCTGTGGATCGGCGGCGATGATGGCGTCCTGCTGGCGGAGGATTTCGGTTGCGGCGGTGAGCGAGATGCGGGGGTCGGTGATGGGCATGAAGAGTGCCGTCTCTTCGTCGAGCGGCGGCATGAACTCGGAGCCGATGGTAGTGGTGGTGTATAGCGCTGTGAGGAACAGGGCCAGCGCGGCAGAGAGCGTAATGATTCGGTGACGGAGAGCCCAACTAAGGGTGGGCCGGTAGATGCTGCGCAGCAGGCGCATGATCGGATTCTCATCCTCGCGATGCAGTTTGCCGCGAATGAGAAACGTGCAGAGGACCGGCACCAGCGTGATGGCCATGATGGTCGAACACAGCATGGCGAAGGTCTTGGTGAAGGCAAGCGGGTGGAACATCTTGCCTTCCATGCCGGTGAGCGCGAAGACGGGAATGAACGCCAGAATGATGATGACCATGGCGAAGGAGATAGGTCGGCCCACAAGACGCGCGGCGTTGAGCGTGATCTCCCAGATGTGATCGCGATAGTTGCCGTGCTCCTGCTCGTACTGCTCGGCCTGGCGGATGACGTTCTCGGTCATGACGATGCCTGCGTCGACCAGCACTCCGATGGCGATGGCGATACCGCCGAGCGACATGATGTTCGACGAGATGCCTGCGCCCTTCATGAACAGGAACGCGCCGAGGACTGCGAGCGGCAGCGGGATGGTGACCACCAGGATGCTGCGGAAGTGCCAGAGAAAGAGAATGTGGGCGAGGGTGACGAGCAGAATCTCCTCGATCAAGGCGTGGCGGAGCGTGTCCACGGCATGATCGATGAGGACGCTGCGGTCGTAAAAGGGAACGATGCTGACGCCGGCGGGAAGGCCGGGCTCGATCTCATCGATCTTCTGCTTGAGGGCTGCGATCACCTCGCGAGCGTTGGCCGCGTAGCGAATGACGACCACTCCGCCTACGGCTTCCTTGCCGTCCTTGTCGAGCACGCCGCGACGGAACTCCGGCCCGAGCTGCACGCTGGCGACGTTGCCGACGGTGACCGGCGTGCCGTTGTAGGCGGCGAGGGAGATGTCCTCGATGTCCTTTAGACTGCGGACGAGGCCGATGCCGCGCACCATGTCCTCGGTGCTGCCTACCTCCATAACCTTGGCGCCGACATTGTTGTTGCTGCCTTGCACGGCTGCGACCACATCCTTGAGCGGGATGTTGTAGGCGCGGAGCTTGATCGGATCGAGATCGATCTGGTACTGCTTTACGAAGCCGCCAACGCTTGCGACTTCGGCGACTCCGGGCACGGAGTTGAGTTGGTACTTGATGAACCAGTCCTGAATGGAGTGCAGCGTGCCGCTGTCGTAGGGGCCCTCCACCGTGTACCAGAAGACCTGGCCCACGCCGGTCGCGTCGGGACCCATCATCGGGGTCACGCCTGCGGGCAGGAAGCTGCCTGCGAGGCTGAGTCGTTCCAGCACGCGAGTACGCGCGAAGTAGATGTCGACTGAGTCCTCGAAGATCACGTTGACCATGGAGAAGCCAAATGCGGACGCCGAGCGCACGGTGCGCACATGCGGGAGCCCTTGCAGGTTCACAGTCAGCGGATAGGTGATCTGGTCCTCGACCTCCTGCGGGCTGCGGCCGGCCCAGTCGGTGAAGACGATCACCTGGTTTTCGCTGAGGTCGGGGATGGCGTCGATGGGCGTGCGCAGCAGCGCCCAGTAGCCCCAGACCGCCAGTCCGGCATAGAGGCCCAACACCAGCCAACGGTTCTTCATCGAGAATGCGATAACACGGTTGATCATTGCGGCCTCTACTTCGCGTTCAAGTGGGTGTGGAAGGTTGCGATGACAGCACCGCTTTTGCGTGCTTCGACGGTAACGTTCCATGAGCCCGACATCGGCGGCTGGCCCTTGCCCATATACAGGTGCTGGCCGGCGGACCATGGGAGTTCGAACGAATTCTTCATCTCGGGCATGCTCATGGAGGGCATTGCAGGCATGATGAGCGCGACAGTGACGTGTGCATCGGGGATTGGCTTACCGTCCGCTCCAGTCAGCGCGACGCGGAAGACATTGTCCTCGCCTGCCTTCAGCGGATCCGAGTCAGCATGGAAGTCGAGCTTGGCCGCGTTCGCATCGGCAGCTCCGCCGCCAGCCGCGGACGCGGGTGCTGCCGCATTTGCTGCGAACTCTTTCGACCCACCATACATTCCCGACATTCCGGAGCTAAGGTGCGCCTGGGAATCGATGAGGAAGTTGCCGCTGAGGACGACTTTGTCGCCCAGTGCGAGGCCGCTGGTTACGGGGAACAGATCGTCGGACGGAGTTCCAAGGGCGACTTCGCGAGCTTCGAAGACGCCGTTGGGCCGGGCGAGATAGACGATCTTGCGTGTACCGGTGTCGAGCACTGCGGAGCGCGGGACGACGATGGACTGACTCGGCGCGGTGCTGACAAAAGTCGCGCTGACAAACATGCCGGGCAGCAGGCGCATGCCGGGATTGGCGACATGCACATGGACGGGAACGGTGCGCGTCTGCGGGTTCGCCTGCGGTTCGATGAAATCGACATGGCCGTGCAGGGTGCGGTTGGGGAGGGCCTCGGAGGTGATCTCCACCTCCTGACCGCGGCGAACCTGCGGCAGTTGGTCCTCGTAGACATCGGCTTTGATCCAGACCTGGCTGAGGTCGGCGACGGTGAAGAGGGTGTCGCCCGCGTTGACGTATTGCCCCTGGGTCACTTTGCGGTCGACTACGCTTCCCGATGCGGAGGCATAGAGCGTGACGTGGGGCGTGCCGCCGGTCTCGGGCGCGTTGATTTGGTTTCCCGTGATTCCCCACAGTTCCAGCTTGCGCTGGCTTGCGGTTACAAGTGCGTCGGCCTGAACGCGCGCATTCGGATCGTCCGACTGGCGGAGTTGGTTGCGGTTCTCCTGCGCGAGGCGATAGTCCTCGATGGCCGTGGCAACTTCGGGGCTGTAAACATCCGCCACGGCCTGGCCGCGCCGCACGCTTTCGCCGGTGTACTGCACGTAGAGCTTGTCGACGCGGCCGCCGACGCGAGCGCTAACGGCGGCGAGTTGCGCCTCCGGCTGCTCGACGCGGCCAAAGGAATCGATGTTGGTCTTCAACGCTGCGATGCGGACCTCGGCAACCTGAACGCCCGCCGCTGTGATCTCTGCGGGCGTCAGCTTTAGCGTGGCGCCTGGCTGCGTGCCTGGGTCGGCGTCGAGCGGCGCGGCGACCGCGGGTTGGGTTGCGCGTGCCGGCGGTGGTGGAGTGGCTTCCGCCGCGTACGTGCGCTCCCTCCCCACCAGCAAACCAACGGCCAACGCAGTGACGATTATTCCTGCGCCTGCACCCAGTGCAACGAGCTTCTTTTCTTTTGCGGTCATTTTCCTGTCCTCTCTTCTGTGGAAGGTGTGATGTTGGAGCTTGGGAGGGGCGCGCCAATCGCGAGCTCCAGTTGGGCGCTGCCGGAGTCGGCAGCCGCAAGGGCCTGGAAGTAAGCGGTACGAACGTCGAGCAGGAGGTTCTGGCTGTCGATGAGGTTCATGAACTCGCCGCGATTGTTCTGGTAGGCGGCGGTTGAGGCCTTGAAGGTAGCTTCGGCCTGAGGCAGCAGCGTGTCGCGATAGAGTCTCACGCGCTTCTGCGCGGACTGCACCGCAATCTGCGCCCGCCGGATTTCGAGGAACACGGTTGAGGTGCGGGCATCGAGCTCGGCCTGGGCGACATCGGATGCCGCGTCGGCCTGCTTTGCCTCGCCATCGTGGCGGGCCCGGTTCAGCGATGGGAGGTTGATGGTGAGCTCCGCCATATAGGCGCTGCGCGAGAAGGAACCGGACGGCATCAGCATGTATCCGCCGGCAATGGTGAGGTCGGGCTTCATGGCCAGACGTGCCAGCCTGCCCTCGTCGCCGGACTTGACAATCTGCTTGCGCAGCGCGGCAAGCTCGGGACGGTGCTCGATCGCCAGCCGCTCCAGTTCATCTGTGGAAGGAACCGTAGTTGAGCTTCTGTAACTGCCGGCAATCTCCACGATTTCTTCCGGGCTGCGGCCCATCAGCGAATTCAGCTGCGCACGCGCGGTGTCGCGCTCCTCTTCCAGTTCGACCAGGTGCTCGTTCAGCCGGGTCAGCGCCATCTGCGCACGCAGCACGTCCGCCTGCGAGACTTTGCCGGTGGTGTATTCGGCGAGCGCGGCGGACAGGGCCTCGTTCAACACTGCAGCCTGTTGATTGTGGAGCCGCATCTCATCGGCGTTGCGCAGCAGAGCGGCGCACGCTTCGCGCACGGCGGCGGATACCTGCTGGCGCAAGCTCTCCAATTCGTCGGAGGCAGCGCCTGCATCGTCATCCGCAATCTTGCCGCGCAGGTCCAGCTTCTGCTTGCCGGGAAAGGTCTGCTGCAAGGAGACCATCACCTGCGCCTGGTTCAGGTCCCACGGCTTGCGCAGGGGAGTGTCCCAGTCGCGCACCATCAGCATGGGGTCGTCGAGGCTGCGGGCGGTGGTGATTTTCAGTTGGGCCAGCGAAAGACGGCGGACCGCGGCCCGTATCCCGGTGTTCGATTGCAGTGCCTCGGTGACAGCCTGGTCCACAGCTAGCGGCGCGGTCAGCGGCGAACCAACCGGGGCAGGACTGGATACGGAAGGAGTCGGAGTCTGGCTCCAGCCGGCAACGAACGATGCAAATGACAGCGCCAGCAGCAGCGGCGCAAAACCGTGGGAATGCTTCATGCTTCTCTCTTCAGGCTCCGGGTTAAATGCAGGAGGAATGGGTCCGAGGCGCAGCAGGGCGCACACCGGAAGACCACGGCGAAGAAGAAAGCTCTAGATTCTTAGGATGAAGGTGCCGGGAGGCGACTGCGAAGGAACGACGGGCGCGATCGCAGTGTTGCGCGCTGCAGAGCCACTGGCCGCAGAGAGGAAATCCTCGGTGACGTTGATGGATGCGAAGCCGGAAAAGAGCGGGGTGACGGTTGCGGGAGGAGTCTGCGGGATGACCTTGCAGCAATCCGCTTTGCCCTCGCAGGGCATACTCATGTGCATGCAGCAGCGGTGGGTGGTGGATTGTGCAGGAACCACGCAGGTTCCGACCGACAGCAGAAACACCCCGATCAGGGTGATGGCAACCGCCGTCCGGCGAGTGATTCCACGCAACATAGTCACAGCGTAACACCTGCTGAGAGTTTTGCAGTGACCCTGATCACGAGGGCCCGGGATGCACCGTCGTGGTCAGCCCAGCCCCGGCAGCGGCGCGGTGCAGGTCGCCGGTGCCGGGAGATCGGTGCACGCCCAGATCATAGAATTGCGGGACTGGATCGCCGCGCACAAGTGATTGACAACTAAGGGAAAGATAGGTATTTTCGTAAAACCATCAACAAAACACTTTGCCCGAGGGAACCATGGCACGATTCGGTATGGCTCTAGTGGTTGTCTTCGTGTCGCCGGTGTTGTTGTTCGCACAGGTCAACCCATCAAGCACAGTCGCACTTGTTTCTGGGGCAGTACTCCACTGATTGGACGACTCGGCCATCGCGGCCGCTTGTATCCCTCGCGCACCTCAGGTTTGACACACGGATCGGGCTAGCGGCAAATCGGCTTTTGAATGATAAGGAGAGAGACAATGGGCTCTATTACCTTCCGGTCGCCATCCTGGCAAAGTTGGATCAGGCTCCAAATCGAAGCGAAACGACGTCTGCTCACGGCGAATTGTGGGTGGAGGAGAGGACTGCTTTTTGCAATCGTGGCGGCGTTGCTCGCCACATCGGGATGCGCAGTCCATCGCGTGCGTGCCGACTTCAACGGCTTCGAGAAGGCTTACGCGGACACCTCGAATCGCGAACTGCTGCTGAACCTCGCCCGGCTGCAGAACCACGACCCTACCTACTTCTTCAAGATGGGGCAGATCACCAGTTCCTATCGCATGTCCGCGAGCGTTCCGACCAGCGTTGGTTACGCCTCCCAGAGCTCCGTGTCAGGCAAGTCGAATACCACCGGCGGCGCTACGCCGGCGCTGAGTTATGAGAGCGACCCGCTGTTCCAGTTCATCCCGGTGAACGATGAGGAAAACGCGCAGTTGCTGCTGAAGCAGATTCCGGCGGAGACGTTTTATATCCTCTATCAGCAAGGCTGGCGCATCGATCAGCTGTTCCGGCTGATGGTCGATCGCATTGAGGTGACGCAGCCGGATGACTTTAGCGATCCCAGCAAGGGGTGCGATGTCTCGATTTACCGCAATGTGCCACCCACGCTGGGCGATCCAAACGATCCGCTTGAAACGCAGGAGTTGGGCAGTTACGCCGGCTTCCTGCGCGCAAGCGCCATTGCCTACTCCCTGCAAAGACACGGAAACCTCGCGCTGCGTGAGTTCAGTAAGTTTGTGCCGCTGGATACGAATGCCGTGACCGCAGGCCCGTCAACTGGTGGGGGCAGTGGCAGCGGGCAGAGTAGCGCCGGCACCAGCACAACCAGCCCCCCGCAGACCACGCCGGGCGGCGGTGTTGCGAGCCCACCTGCAACGCCTGCCACACCTGACACGGCCGACGCGAAGAAGGGCTTAATCAGTGCAACCGACATCGAAAAGGCTGCGGAGAAGGGACTTTCGTTCGAGAGCTATAAGCTTGTGAATTCCACTGGAACCTCGCCTTCAGCTCCTGCGACTCCTGCTCCAGCGACTGCCGCTGCCGGGACGCCTGCTGCAGGGCCTTCAAAGGATGCGCCTTCGACTGGCCGGATCCTGATCGGGCAAAGGCTTCCGGATGCGAGGTTCTACCTCATTCCGGCGCCGCAGTCGCCTTCGCCGCTGCCTCTCAAAGGCATTGTCCCTGCGGGAATCGGTGGCATTTTGTACAATCTCGTGAACGACCCACAGCTTAAGAACCTGGCTCAGGAATTGACGGACAAGAACTATGTGGCTGCCCAGCCGCCCTCCGGCGAGCCCAATCCGTGTGCGCCGAATGGTAAGCCGAACATCAGTGTGACGGCCTTCTGTCTGTTTGTTAACGCGGTCCAGAATGGTTTCGCAATTGAGGACGACCTTTCGCAACCGGTTGCAAATGGAGGACCGTGTCCGGTTCAGGACCCGGATAACCCACTGAGCGCGAGCCAACAGAATGTCACTGCCCGGCTGGTGCTACGCTCCCTGATCGGCGTGATGGCTGCTGCCGCCCAGGAGCAGGAGCCATTCGACGAACTCCTGCAAAGTGCTAAAGCAACAAACCCCGGACCGGTTTTCCGGATGGCTGAAGAGCCAGGCGGATTGAATTTCTTCCAAGCGGTCCCGGGCGTCGAGCAAAGTCCTATCCTTCGCATAAATTGGAAACCCGACTACCCCGGCGCGCCGGACCTGCGGCCAATGCCGGATTTGATTGAGCTGAACTACCGCGAGACCGACTACCGCGTCGCCGATCCCTTTCCGGATCAGGTGCAGGTAACCGAGAATCAATACTGGAACCGTGACGTGTTCCGGCTGATCGCTGCGCTGACTGCGCAGGTAACCGTGGATACGTCCAAGTATCCGATTGCCAATATTCTGCAGTTGAATACCGTTCAGTAGGAGTCGCGTGAAGCGGTCCCAGCCTAGCGAAGGACAAGCATGCGCATGATCGACCGAGAATCAACGGTGCGGCTGCCGGCCAAGGACACGGCCGGCTTCGCCGCTCAGCGATCTTTCCCGGTGAGGATACGATGAAGCGCATTTTGGCGTTGGACGGTGGTGGAATCAGAGGCGTCTTCACCCTGGAAGTGTTGTTGCGCATGCAGACGCTGTTGCGCGAGCACTATGAGAATCCGGCGATGATGCTCTCGGACCACTTTGATTTCTTTGCCGGCACCAGCACCGGCGCCATCATTGCAACCTGCCTGTGCTGGGGCATGGACGTGCAGGACATACTGAATATGTATGTCGATTACGGCAAAAAAATGTTCACCCACGTTTCCTGGCGCCATCCTCTGCGGCGTCTGTTCATCGCCCGGTTCGAAGCGGCGCCGCTCTCCGACATGCTGAAAAAATTGTTTTCGGAGGACGGCGAGGGCAGGATTCTCTCGACCATCGGCACCGAGCGGTTGAAGAAACTTCTGCTGGTAGTTGTTCGGAACCACTCCACGGGATCGCAGTGGCCACTGACCAACAATCCGCTGGCCAAGTACAACGATCGCAGCCGTCCCGATTGCAACCTCGATGTTCCGCTGTGGAAGGTATTGCGCGCCAGCACCGCCGCGCCGGTCTATTTCGACCCGGAGAAGATCGAACTCGGCGGCCGCACCGAGATCTTTGTCGACGGCTCCATCACGCCATACAACAACCCGGCGCTGATCGCAGCGCTGACCGCGATTCTGCCGTGTTACCGGCTGGAGTGGCCTGCCGGCGCCGAGAATATTCGCATCGTCTCCATAGGGACGATGCGTTTTTCTTCCGCGCTGGCGAAGAACATTGGCACGCTGTGGCTGGGATATAACGCGGCCAAGATTCCGCCGGCGCTGATTCAGGGCATCGCCTGGGAGCAGGACTACGTCTGCCGCTGCCTGGGCAAGTGCCTGTACGGCGAGACCCTGGACGAAGAGATCGGGACCATGATGGACACGGCGCTTCCCAGCGCACCGTGGTTCAGCTATGTGCGCTATAACGAGTCCTTCAACGCCGCCAAGGCCGAGGCCCTGCTGCAAACCCACCCGGAGCTGGCGCAGCTGGACGCGGTGACCGCGATCCCCGCACTACGCGAACGGGGCCTGGCCTACGCCAACGAACATGTGCAGTTGGACCACTTGATTTAGGTGGCGAGATCGGCACCGCGCGGCTGCCCCTCAGGTACCTCGATTGGCGGCTACAGAACTTCCGTCTATAAGTTGCTATTTCATGGCCTCCGTACCGGACGGGGGCCCATACCCCGGCGAAGCTGCGACGGCTTCGCCGGGGGTACGGTTTGAGGTTACCAAGAGTCAGGCTCTCGCTATCGGAATGCAGGCTGGGTTCAACGGGCGAGATTGCAAGTCCGGAGCCGTGCGGCTTGCGGGTCCGCCATCTGCGACGGAAGCCTACGCCTTTTCGATCAAGCACTCTTGACGATCGGCTCTGCGGCTGGGTGGGAAGCCTTGCGATTCAAGGGATGGATTGCGCTAAAAGGGATGTTCTTCTCGATGACACCCATGCGGTCGGTGGCTTGAAGGTCGGCAACCGCTTGAGCCGTATCGACCCGCACCACCCTAAACCCGCCGATACGGCCATTGGACCAGACCAATTGATCTATGCCTGGATTCCTCATGCGCAAATCACCTCGTCGTTTGGGCCGAGAAACATTGCAGGTTCAAGCGGTGCAGCCAGATCGGGAGAACCACAATAGTTTAGAGATTCCGTGGCCGTCAGGTTGTTCAAAATTGACCACTTTGAATGACAAAACGATCACTCGAGGTATGCGAAGTTGCAGTTGGCCAATTGCGAAAACCAGCGTAGTGTGGGCAGGAACCTGCATTGGTTGGAGGATGGCAATGTTCAAGTGCGTTATTGCGGCAGGCGCCGCATTTCTTCCTGCTCTGGCTCTGGCCCAGCCGGTGGCGCTTCCGCGCCCGGAGGTCACGGGCATCTCTCACGTGGTGGTGTTCGCGGACGACATGCTGAAGTCGCAGCAGTTCTATGCGGGAGTGCTGGGATGGGACCAAGCGCCCGCGGGGGCCGCAAGTGCGGGCGTGCGCTTCTACGCCAACCACGCACAGTATGTCGAGCTGCTGTCGCCGGCGTCGCAGGGGCTGGCGAACCACTGGGACTCGGTTGCGTTTGCGACGACTGACGCTGAGGCCATGCGCAAGTATCTGGGCAGCCGGGGCGTCGCGGTTCCGGATCGCGTGACGGTGGAGGCGGATGGCAGCAGGGGCTTCGTCGTTCACGATCCCGAAGGCAACAAGGTTGGATTTACCCAGGACGGCAAGCGTCCGCCTGTGGAGCCGGCTTCAGCGGCGCAGAGTTTGAGCTCGCACATTATCCATGCCGGTTATGTAGTCCACGACCGCGTGGCGATGGACCACTTTTATAAGGACCTGCTCGGGTTTCATCTGTACTGGCAGGGCGGGAACCCGCCGGAGCGCGTGAACTGGGTGATGATGCAGGTGCCGGACGGGACGGACTGGATTGAATACATGTTGCTGCTGCCGGCCAACCCGTCCGCGGGTCAGTTGGGGACCGCAAACCATTTCTCACCGGGCGTCGTCAGCATAGCGGAGCTGCAGAAGAAGTTGGAGGAGCGCGGCTGGAAGTTTGCGGCGGGCAGGGACCCGTGGACGCTGGGCGTGGATGGCAAGATGCAGATCGGCTTGAGAGATCCCGACGGCACGCGCGTGGAGTTCATGGAGTTCGCACCGGTGAAGGATCCGTGCTGCTCGCCCTATACCGGCACGCAGCCTGGGCCGTCGGCTAAGTGGTAAGGCGGGAGAGAGGCGCGAGCGAATTGACTATATAAAGTCGCGATGACGGGATTTCGTCATCGTCACTTAGTCACTTGCGTTCTGACGTTGCTCCCCGTGCTTCGCATAAGTCTCATCCAATTCAATGACTAAAAGGCGCTTGCGGATGGAGCCGAAACTTTGGCATGTGCCGTGCACTTAGTTCGGGCATGGCAAAGGATGGGCCAGGTGATGTTACGAATCTCGACGGAGCAGAATGTGGTGTCGCTCGCAATTGCGTTGGAAGGTGGAATCGCCGGACCGTGGGTCGATGCACTGAGCCAAACCTGGAAGGAGTCGGCTCCTTCGCTCGGGAAACGGGAGTTGTTGATCGATCTGCGCAATACCACCGACGCCGATGCCATCGGGATTCGCCTGCTTCGGGAGATCTACCTTCAGACGGCGGCGCACTTTTTGACGGGGAATCCCTGGACCAAGTACCTTGCCGAAGAAATCATCCGCGGATGAGCGATCCCGGGCGGACGAGTTGTGACGCGGTGGCGCAGTGGCCAGGCTTCGGAGGTGAAGCCGATGGTTGCTTGAGTCCGCATCATGCCGCGCTTCCGAGCTTCGCTGCAGGATGTTATTGCTAGACTTGCCTCTAGGTCGCCGGTAGTTACATGGAGGGCCGGGAACCTGGAGGCGAGGGATGTTGCGAAGTGTGTGCCGTGCGGTGATAGTGGCGGCGTGGTGTGGTTGGGGAGCGATGGCCGCAGCGCAAGCAGGCAGGGTGTACACAGCGGCCGAGTACGCGCAGGCCGAGCGGTGGATGGACTACAACGTGGACCCGCTGGTCTACCACACGGTGAAGGACCCGGTGTGGCTGGACGATGGGCGCTTCTGGTATCGGGACTTGGGGCCGGAGGGAATGACCTACATGCTGGTCGATCCGGCGAAGCGAACCAAGGCGCCGGCGTTCGATCAGAGCAAAGTGGCTGCGGCGTTGCGAGCGCTGGCCGGCGCCGGCAAACTGGCAATTGCGTCGCCGTTGGATGCGGGGCACCTGCTGATCGACGACCTGAAGCTGGAAGATAGCGATCGCGCGGTGCTGCTGCGGTTCGGGCCAGTGATTGTCCGGTGCGACCTGCGCGGGACAGGCGAATGCAAGAGTGCAGGCGAGACTTTGCCGGAGACGTACGCCCTTTCGCCGGATGGGAAGAAGGCAGCGTTTGTCTACGACGACAACCTGTGGGTGCGCGATTTGGCGAGCGGGCACGAGACGGAGCTGACCATGGACGGCGTGCCGGACTTCGGCTATGCCACGGACAACGCGGGATGGACGCACAGCAAGAAGCCCATCGTGGTGTGGTCGCCGGACTCGAAGAAGATTGCGACGTTCCAGCAGGACCAGCGCAAGGTGGGGCGGATGTACCTGGCGAACACCGCGGTGGGGCATCCGGTGCTGGAATCGTGGCCCTATCCGCTGGCCGGCGATGAAAACGTGACCATGATTCAGCGGGTGATTGTCGACGTGGATGCGCGCAAGGTTGTGCGCTTGAAGATGCCGCCGGACCAGCACCGTTCGAGCCTATGCGACGACGTGAGCTGTGCGGGAGGGGAAGGCTGGGACGACGTGCAGTGGAGTGCGGACGGCTCGCACCTGGCGTTCGTCTCGACCTCGCGGGACCATAAGCAGGAGTCGCTGCGGGTGGCCGATGCCACGACCGGGGAGGTGCGCGACGTGATGAACGAGAAGGTTGCGACGTTCTTCGAAAGCGGGAACGACAAGACGGAGAATTGGCGCTACCTGGCGGGGTCGAATGAGGTGCTGTGGTTTTCCGAGCGTGACAACTGGGGGCAGTTGTATCTCTACGACTTGACTACGGGAAAGCTGAAGAACCAGATTACGCATGGTGACGGCGATGTGACGCAGGTGCTGCACGTCGATGAGAAGACGCGCGTGATCTACTTCGTTGCGGTGGGCAAGGAGGCTGGACGCGACCCGTACATCGCGGGGCTCTATCGCGTGAACTTCGATGGCACGGGTCAGAAGCTGCTGACGCCGGAGGATGCCGACCATGCGGTAACCATGGCGCCGGATGGGCGCAGGTTCGTCGATGTGGCTTCGACGCCGACTACGCCGCAGACGACGGTGGTGCGCGATGGTGACGGCAATGCGGTGATGGACGTGGCGCGGCAGGACATCTCGGGGCTACAGGTGGCGGGATGGAAGCCGCTCACGCCGATCACAGTGAAGGCGCGCGACGGTAAGACGGATCTGTACGGGTTTCTGTTCAAGCCGACCAACTTCGATGCGGCGAAGAAATATCCGGTTGTCGACCACGTCTATCCCGGGCCGCAGACGGGATCGTGCGGCAGCCGGAGTTTTGCGGCAGCACATAGAGATATGCAGGCGCTGGCGGAGTTGGGATTCGTGGTGGTGTGCATCGATGGCATGGGCACTCCGGACCGGTCGAAGAGCTTTCACGACGCACTTTATGGGGACATGGCGGACAACACCATTCCGGACCAGGTGGCGGGGATCAAGGAACTGGCGGCGAAGTTCCCGTGGATCGACGCGGAGCGGGTAGGGATTTATGGGCACTCGGGCGGCGGCGCGGCGGCGGCGGCGGCGATGTTTCATTATCCGAACTTCTTCAAGGTGGGCGTGAGCGAGAGCGGCAACCACGACAACCGCGTGTATGAAGACGACTGGGCGGAGAAGTGGCTCGGGCTGGAGAAGAAGAACTCGGACGGGACGACGAACTACGACAGCCAGGCGAACGAGGACGAAGCAAAGAACCTGAAGGGGCGACTTCTGCTGATTCATGGGACGATGGATGACAACGTGCCGCCGAACAATACACTGCTGGTGGTGGATGCGCTGATCAAGGCGAACAAGGATTTCGATTTGCTGATGATTCCGAATGCGAAGCATAACTACGAAGCAGCAAATCCATATGTGACGCGGCGGAGGTGGGACTACTTTGTGCGCTATCTGGCGGAGGGCACGCCGCCGGAGGATTACCAGATGAAGCCGTGGGACGAGCAGCGGGCGGCGCTGGCGCAGGCTGGACAGTAGAGACGCGGCTGGGGATTCTAGCGCGCGAGCAGAGGAAGGGCGGTGAGGCATTCCATTGCCTGGGCCGCGAGGATAGCGCCGGTGAACATGAGAAAAAGCTTGCGGTAGCGGGATTCGAGCGCGTCGGCGAAGATGCCGCCGAGGAAGGTGAAAAGAAATGGAAGCGCCCACAGCCATGGCGCGCTTACCGTCTGCGTGGCGACGAGCGGCGCGAGCGCCAGGACGACGAGCAGCGGTGCGGTGTTGCCGAAGTAGCGGCTGCGGCGGACGGCGAGGTAGAGCAGCACAGCCACAGCGGTCGCGGTCAGGATGGGAAAGTTAAGCGCGCCGGTGACGAAGCTGCGCAGCGGAGTGAGCGAGAACCAGAAGCGCGCCGCGCCTCCGGTGAAGACGTAGCTGAAGGCGGCGAGGTGAAATCCGTAGAGCGCGAAGAGGATGACCAGCGCGCCGATGGCGGAGAAGATGAGGATCTGGATGACGTAGCCGCGATTTCGTTCGGCGACGTACAGCATGAAGAAGAGAGCGGCGAAGAAGCCGAGGATCGCAGCCAGCAGATGCGCGGCTGCGGTTAGGCCGAGGGCGATGATAAGAAGCACGATGCGCGGACGCCACTTGCGGCGCGGGCCCTGCATGGCGTGGGCGACGCCGATGGCGGTGTAGACCAGGCCGTAGAGTCCCCACATGGCGAGCAGGTCGTTCGAGGGCGTGACCGCGAGGCGAACGACGGCGGGGCAGAAGCAGTAGAGGCCGAGCGCGAAGAAGCCGCCCTGGTTGCCGAAGAGGCGGCGCGCAACCCACCACAGGCCCGAGCCGAGCCAGACCGCGAAGAGCACGAACGGCAGGTGGATAAGGTAGATGACGCTGGTGAGTTGGTGGCGCGCCTCCCAGGTGGAGCCGTTCAGCGAGCCGCCGGCATAGAGGCGGTTGGCGGGTGCGCGGAAGTGGTCGATGGCGAGCAGGGTGAGGCGCTGCGCGGTGAGCGGGAAGCCGGCGACACGATAGGCGAAGGTGCCGTCGCCATTGAGGTTCCCGCAGGTGGTGAAGTATCCGGCGAGCGGCGAAGGCCGCTCCCACATTTCGCGACCGCAGCGGGCGAAGCGATAGTCGGTGGTGGAGAGCTGCTGGTGGCCGACGACCCAGAGACACTGGGCGAGGAAGATGAGGAGGAGAAGCGCGGCGAGGCGTTGCGGCCGTCCGATCTGGATGCGCGGAAATGTCATGCTGCGACTTCGGTGTGCACGTTCAGTATTCTCCTGGCGGGCCCGCTTTCGAGTGTATCGCGCCGTGTATGGTGGAAGTGAGGTGCTATGCAATCGCTTACATTCAGCCCTGGCCGTGCGTTTCTGTCTTCGGACTCGACCGCGGTGCCGTGGACCGTGGTGTTCGAGGACGAGGGCATTGCTGGGTATTTCTATGCATGCGACCGGTCGCGGGAGAAG
This sequence comes from Acidobacteriaceae bacterium, assembly GCA_049509035.1. Lineage (GTDB taxonomy): Bacteria > Acidobacteriota > Terriglobia > Terriglobales > Acidobacteriaceae > Edaphobacter. The sequence goes on along the minus strand of JBELAH010000006.1, from coordinate 322,157 downwards.
CTGGACGAGAGCATTCTGGATGCAATGCTGATTTACAACGTCAGTGCGCTGGCGGCGAGCGACGAGCAGTTAAAGCGGCCGGTGCCGGAACGGATTGCGTCGATTGAGTGGTCGCGCGATGGGTTGAAGGCGGCGCTGTATCTGGATGGCGCGGCGCAAGCGTTGTACGATTTTGGCGCGCGGCGCGGATACTGCCGGATGAATTTCCCGAACTTTCTGGAAGACCAGGGCGATGTGTGGAACAGGAGCAGCCACGCTTGGTCGGATGCGGCGCTCCAGGAGTTCGAGGCGGCGCTGTATGCGTGATGGGCTTGACAACGCGGAGCTGCAAGAGGAATTCTCGTCTGAGGAGGATCCTCTGAGAAGCGCTCTCCTGGCCGTTTCGTCCTTTACATCCGTATGCGCCTGCTGGCTGGGGGTGATGGAGATGACGCTGCGGCATCCGGGATATGGGACGCGTGTTGGTGTCGCCGCGCTGATCGCGCTGATCAGCCTAGCGACGATTCTTGTGCGAAAGACTGACTTGCGAACTCGCGGTGAGTGGTGGCTGTGGGTGGGAGCAGTGGCGCTGATCGGGATCGGCGGACAGGCCTTTGTCCGGAATGCGCGGGCGGCGCATTTCGAGGGGTTTGTTCTGGTGATTTCGGTGGCGCTGGTGGTACAGGGATTGCTGACGCTGGTTTCGGGGATGGGGCGGAAGGGGCCGTCGTCACCGAGCCGCAGCACGATGCAGCGCCTTGCCGGAGAATGACCCAACCCTTTCTTCGATACTGCGACTATTGCTCCGGCGTCTGAGCTCCCTGAACTGGCGTGCTCACATTCAAGGCCTGCCATAAATCTGGGATAGCTCCGTTCCATTTGGGGTTGGAGCAGGGCTCGGTGAATTCAAGGCCAAGATTTCTTTGCTTGCCGGTGGCTGCGTCGGTGACGAGGAATGTGTCGATGCCCATGCAGGGATGGCCGGGCACGAGGTACGTCACTTTATGGGAATGGTTGGCGAACTGGGTTTGGAGCGTTTGCAGGGACGCCTGCAGCGCGTGGATGGAATTCTCATCGGACTTGAGTTGGGTCTGAAGCAGTTGCACCTCCAATTCGACGCCGGCAAACTGGACCTGGATCTGCTGGGCCGGGGTAAGGGGCTTTCCGTTGTCCTGGAGGACGATTTTGCCGGAAGGTTGACCCTGTTGTGCCTGCGCGGCGGAGGCGGCAAAGACGCGGCTCGGCGCGGGTTGGTGCATCAGGAGGGCGGTCAAAGCTGAGCTGGAGACGATAGCGACTGTAAGAACCGAAATGGTTTTCATGGCGTTGCTTTCTCCTTTGAGGGCAATTGACGATGGCCTGCGGCGTAACCATATTAGAGAATCACGTGCCAGCGAGGAAGAGGGACTCGATTTCGAGCCAGTTGTGGACGCGGGTGTAGCCGGTGACGTTGGCGTTGTGGGGAGCGTCATAGAGGATGCCGGTTCCGGTGAAGCGCTCGAGCTGGCGGGGATTGTCGTCGATGAGGTAGTCGGCGCGGAGGATGGACTTGTCGCCGCAGAAGACGATGTGGGTGTGGGGGATGGTGGGGAAGTGGCGCTGGAGCCAGCGGAATTTGGGATTGAAGGAGCTGGGGACCTCCATGGCGGCGGAGGCGATAAAGACTTCGTAGTGGTGCTGGAGTTCGACGAGGACGCGAGGGGCGTCGGGCATGACGTCGAGGTCTTCGAAGAAATCCGCGGCGCGGAGGTAGTCGTCGAGGATGGCGTGGTGGGGTTCAGGGACGATCTGCCAGAAACGCTTGCCGCGGAGGTCTTCCTTGGTGAGGTTGCGCTGGAATTCCTGGTTGTAGCGGGCGAGGTGCTCGGCGATGGCGTCGGCCATGACTTCGTCCATGTCGACGCAGATTCTCTTACGGGGAGTCATGGTTCTATTATCTGCGATTGGGGTTCGAGGTTCGAGGTTCAAGGTTCGAGGTGGGGTGGCAGGTGACAAAGACCAAATGCGGGGTCTTTCCACTACGCCGCTCACGATTAGACTGTGAGCGACTTCGGTCGAGATGACGCATCGTTGGGCAGGAAAGCTACAACGAGCGGACGATTTGGGCGGCGATGGATTCGGACTGGACGGTCTTGCGCTGGGGGCTGTCGCGGGCGGGATCGTAGAAGAGCATGCGTCCGCAGTTCTCGCAGGACATAAGGGTGTGGCCGGATTCTGAGTCGGGGCTGTTGTCGCGGAGGTCGTTCCAGCGCTGCGGGCGGAGCATCATCTGACAGGCGGTGCATTGCTGGTGGAGGGCTTCGGCGATAGCGGTGCCCTTGGCGTGGGCGATGCGGTCGTAGGCGGAGAGGGATGCTTCGCCGGTGTCTGACTGGGCGATCTGGGCGCGGAGAGCAAGGCGTTTGAGTTCGAGCTCGGCGAGCTCGGCCTGATCGCGGGCGATGGTTTCGGAGGCGCGGGGGCGCTCGCGCTCCAGTGAGGCGGCGGACTCATCGACGGCAGCATTGGCGAGGGCGAGTTGGGCGTCGAGGGCCTCGCCGCGCTCCATGCTTTCGATCTCCTGGTCTTCGATGCGGGTGATCTCGGAGCGGATGAAGGCGGCCTCGTGCTCGAGCGCCTCGAGCTGATGCGTGGTGGTGGTCATGTCGAGCTTCTTCTTGTTGCGCTCGAGCTTGGCGCGGAGGTCTGCGGTTTCCTGTTCTTCCTTGCGGCGCAGGGCTTCCTCTTTCGCGATGAGGTCGAGGATGACGGCGCGCTGGCCGACGGTGGCCCTGGCGCTGGTTTCGAGCGCGGCGATCTGCTTGGTCAGCGACGCCATCTGGTCGCGCAGGCGGTTTGCTTCGAGGTCGTGCGTCTGCAGGACGACGAGCATGGCGAGATCCGGATGCATGAAGGGCCCTCCTTTTCGCTGCTCGCACAGAACACGGCGCAAAACGTGCAGACAGCGGAAAACTCCGAGTCTAGCACGCGGGCGGGTGAGCGCAAACCCAAGCAAGTACCGATGCGGGGGTCTCTCCGCTACGGCGGCAGGTGCGCCGCCTCCGGTCGAGATGACGCCTCCTGGACCAGGGTGGAGCAAACGACCAACGACAAGGCGGGGTTACCTAAGTTTTCGCGGGTCACACCAGATTGGCGGCGACGTGCACTGGCAGGCGGTGTAGTCTGCAAGTAAGTTCGACTAGTAGTATCTTGCAGTTCCTTTGAGTGTCCCGCGGCCGAGTTCCGCGGGACGCTTTCCTTCTGTGTGCAACCGGCACAAGGGGTTTCTCCTTGGCACCCGTACGACTCCTGCTCGTGGATGATGACGAATCGGTTCTCTCCGGACTGAGTGTCATTCTCGAAGCCCATGAATTCGAAGTAACGACCGCAGCGACTGTGGGTGACGCGCTGAAGCACATCGCAAGCGCAAGCTTCGAAGTGCTGCTGAGCGATCTGCACATGCCGGGCGCGGGCGATGGCCTGATCGTAGTCGGGGCGATGCGGCACGCCAACCCGCGGGCGATCACGCTGGTGCTGAGCTCCAATCCGGACATGGCGAAGGCGACGCGAGCCATACTGGGGATGGTGGACGAGGTCCTGCTGAAGCCGGTGAAAGCCGGCCCGATCGTGGAGATGATCCGGCGGCGGCTGGCCGAAGAGGCGGCATTTCCGCGGCCTCGGGAGGTCGAGGAGGAGCCGCTGCGGCCGCAGGCGGTGGAGTTGGTGGCAAGCCTGCTGGAACGGGAGCGCGCGGAGATTACACGGGCGTGGCTGAAAAAGATGAACGAGGCCGGCAGCCTGGCGACGCTGACTGACGAAGAGAAGTGCGCACATCTGCCGGGGGCGCTGGACGAGATTGTGTACCGCCTGCGCTATGCGCAGCCGCTGGGAGTGATGACGCTGTTCTCGATGGCAAGCTTGCAGCACGGGGCGCGACGGCGCAGGCAGGGGCTGGGATCGCCGGCGCTGGTGGAGGAGGCACGGGCGCTGCAGGTGGCGCTCTTCCAGACCATCCAGGACAATCTTGGGCGGATCGACGCGGGCCAATTGCCGGCCACGCTGATGGCGATTGCCGACGAGGTGAACGCCCAACTGCTGCAGGGGCTGTCGGGCTACGAGAACGAGAAGCCGGCGCCGTTCGCGGAAATCGACCAGTAAACGGCGTCAGGAGCGGGCCGGTGCGAAGCGGGGGATCGCGGCGCGGGCGACGGGTCGGGCGGGAATGGCGAGTGAGGATGCGGCCGGGCCGCCGGTTTGGGTGAGAGCATCGTGGACGATGCGGCCAAGTTGGTCGATGTCGGAATACGCGACCGGGACAAAGCCGGTCGGTGTCACCACGATAATGCAGGGTGTGCTGGCCACGCCGAGGCGATCGCCCAGCGCGTGGTCGGCTTCAACCTCATTCCTGCAGGCGCCGCTGGCATCCATGACGAAGGGCAGCGTCTTGCCGTGTGATTTGAACCAGGCGCGGGTGTAGGTGACGAGGTCGTCCTTGCTGGCGATGCGCTGTTGGCCGGCGAAGACATCGCGGCGGAAATCGTCGGCGAGTTGGGGCGAGATGTTGTCCTGGATGTAGCGCGCGGTGACGGCCGCATCGAAGCTCCAGATGTGAAACGACCACGGGTAATCGTGGCGCACCAGAGGGACCCGGTACTCGGTCGCGGTCGCGTGAACGATGGGAAAGGCGTGCGCGCAGGCGGGGCACTCCAGGTCTTCGAACTCGAAGATGGCGACTTTGGCGCCCGCGGGCGGCTTGAGCATGGAGGTGTCCTTGAGCGGGTAGCCGGCGTTGAAGGCTTCCTTCGGCGGGGCCTGCGATGCAGCGGGCTGGCCGGCGCTGGAGTTCGCGCTGGCTTGATCGCCGGCTGCGCGGTCTCGAGCGATGTAGTTGTAAGCGACGATGATGCCGACGACGAGAATGGCGACAGACCAGGCAATCCAGGTTTTCTTCATGGTGTGTCCTTGAAAAGGAGGGGAGTTTGACGTCGGGTCCGGGAATTCGTTTCGATGATATCTTGAGCCGGGCAGGTTCGTCGCCGGTGGAAGTGGTCCTGGCGCCGTTTTTTCTGGGTCGCGTGGCGGGGGGAGAGAATCCAATCCACACGCATGGCGACGGCAACTCCCCAGATGGATGAATTAGAGACCGCCCAGTTGGCCGCGGACCACGCGTGGAAGCCGCGGGCGAACCAGTGGGCGATTGCGATTACGGTTACGCTGGCGACGTTTATGGAGGTGCTGGACTCGTCCATCGCCAACGTGGCGCTGCCGCATATTGCGGGATCGCTGGGGGCGAGCGAGGACGAGGCCACGTGGGTGCTGACCAGCTACCTGGTGTCGAACGCGATTATTCTGCCGGCGTCGGCGTACCTGACCACGTTTATCGGGCGCAAGAAGTTCTACATGATCTGCGTGGTGCTGTTCGGGATCAGCTCAATGCTGTGCGGGCTGGCGCCGTCGCTGTCGGCGCTGATCTTCTTCCGCGTGCTGCAGGGGGCTGGCGGCGGCGGGCTGGCGCCGTCCGAACAGGCCATCCTGGCAGACACCTTCTCGCCCAAGCAGCGCGGGCAGGCGTTTGCGATGTATGGGCTGGCGGTGGTGTGCGCGCCGGCGATCGGGCCGACGCTGGGCGGGTGGATTACGGATAACTACAACTGGCGCTGGATCTTCTTTATCAACGTGCCAGTGGCGATCCTGAGCCTGTATCTGACCAACCGGCTGGTGGAGGACCCGCCGCACATCAAGCGGCAGGTGGCGAAGAGTGCGCGGGAGGGGTTGAAGCTGGACTACTTCGGTTTCGGGCTGCTGGCGTCGGGGTTTGGGTCGCTGGAGTTTGTCCTGGACAAGGGGCAGGAGGATGACTGGTTCGGCTCGCGGGTGATCACGTTCTTCATTGTGCTATGCGTGGTGTCGCTGGTGACGCTGATTGTGTGGGAGTTGTATGAGTTGAGGGCCAAAAAGCGGCCGATTTTGAACCTGACGCTGTTCAAGCGGAAGACGTTTGCCATTCCGTTTGTGCTGATGTTTGTGCTGGGCTTTGCGCTGTACGGGACGACAGTGCTGATTCCGCAACTGGTGCAGTTGTTGCTCGGCTACACGGCCGAGCTGGCGGGGCTGGTGATCTCGCCGGGGGCGATCTGCATCATGCTGATGATGCCGGTGGTAGGGATACTGGTGGGGAAGGTCGATCCGCGGTACCTGATCTGCTACGGGTTCACCATGCTGTCGATTTCGATGGTGGCGATGCACACGTTCTCGTTGACGTCGAGCTTCAGCTACATCATGTGGGTGCGGGTGCTGCAAGCGTCGGGGCTGGCTTTCCTGTTTATTCCAATCAACACAATCTCTTACATTGGGGTGCCGAGGGAGCAGAGCAACGATGTCTCGGGCCTGACCAACTTGGCGAGGAACATTGGAGGCTCGACCGGGACGGCGTTTGTGGCGACCATGCTGACGCGGCGGCAGCAGGTGCACGAGGCAGCGATGGTGCGGAACCTTACGCCGGGGAATGAGGCCTTCCGCAACCAGGTGAACCAGATGAAGGGGTTCTTCTATGGGGGAGGAAACGGGGCGGCGAGCGGATTCGGGGGCAAGGCAAGCGGGAACCTGCAGGCGGCACAGGCGTTTCTGTACAACCAGTTGCACCGGCAGTCGGCCATGCTGGCCTATATGGACATCATCGCGGTGTTTGCGGTGTTTTGCGCCTGCATGATCCCGCTGGTGCTGGCCATAGGCCGGATCCGGCCGCCCGGGGGCGACGCGCCGGCGCACTGAGGCTGCAGGGCTGAAAACCACGATTGGCGCGGTATCAGGTGTCTGCACGGGTATGCGGCAAGGTACCCCTTGAGGGGTGGGGCAAGCTTTATTTGACAGAATCGGGTATCGTTAAAGACGATGCCACCTACTGTTGGCGGCCCAAACCCTTAAGGAGAGTTGAAATGACCGAGAAAGTGAAGAAAACAAAGGCTCCGGCGAAGCCGAAGGCGGCCGCAGGGACGACCAAGAAGGCAGCGGCCAAGAAGGAGACTGTTGCCGAAAAGGTAACCAGGACCATGCCGACGCACGCAGAGATTGCCCGGCTGGCTGAGCAGTATTGGGCGGAACGGGGCTGGCAGGACGGGCAGGCCGAGCAGGATTGGCTGCGGGCAGAACGTGAATTGATGCGGATGGCGTCGTAGGATTTCGGCGGGGCCAGCCGCTCTCTGCTACTCTTCTTGTCTCCGCAGGAGGAGTTGAGGACGGTTGGCTCCGGTGAAACGGATTCTCGCCAAGCTGCTGGTTGGGTTGATTGGTGCGCTCTCGGTCGTCTACGTGGGGGACTGGGCGGTGTGGCGCGCGCGGGTCGCGATGGGCGGCGGAATGGGCACGGTCACGGTGAACACGGTGGTGGTGCTGCCGCTAAAAGACAACAAAGAGGAGTACGACGAGGGCGGGATCGCAGACGTGGCTTGCAGCCAGTCCCTTTTTCCCCAGGCCGGGAGCGGCGCGTGCTGGTGGCTGAGGCGGCATAGCGCGATCTTCGAGCGGTGAAAAGGCGCGGCAAGTGGAAAGAGCTGTGCACCACTTGCAGAATTGACCCACTGGCATATACTTATGTATATGGCGGGTTGCCACAGGAGGAATCAATGCAACGCACAGCCAAAGTGTTTATGAATAACCGGAGCCAGGCGGTCCGGCTTCCGAAGGAGTTCCAGTTCAAGACCTCAGAGGTATTTATCCGGAAACAGGGCGAGGATGTGGTCCTATCTGAGCGCCCTACGGACTGGCGGGCCTATCTGACTTCGGGCCCGGTGGCATCTGATGAGTTCATGGGAGGTATCGAGGATTTGCCGGTACAGGAGCGTGAGTTCTGATGCCGGTGTATATGCTCGACACGGATATCTCGTCGTATGTGATGAAGCGTTCGAACGATGCCGTGTTGAAGCGGCTGACGAAGGTTCCAGTCGCCGATGTTTCGATCTCTGCGATCACGAAGTCTGAGCTGATGTACGGGGTGGAAGTGTCGCCACGAAGGCAGCAGGACCAGGCTGCGCTCGACGCATACTTGCGGCATGTCGAGGTTTTGGATTACCCCTCCGAGGGGGCCCAGGACTACGCACAGATACGTGCCGCGCTCAAAACGAGCGCAACCTTGATTGGCGCGAACGATTTATTCATCGCAGCGCATGCGCGGTGTCTGGGGCTCACACTGGTGACCAACAATACACGCGAATTCAGACGGGTGGCAGGGCTGACAATAGAGAACTGGGCTATTTGATCGTGATTGACTTGGTGTCGTCGTAGCTGATCGTGATCAGCTTGGTTTCGTAGGGCTTCAGGTCGAGCTTGACGGTGACGGAGCTTTTGCCTGGAGTGGAGGCCATAGGCGCGACCGTGCCGGTCGCCGGGTCCCAAGACTCCACTTTGCCTTCGCCGCCAGCCAAGGTGACTGCGTGCGAGATGGACTGAGCGCCTTCGTTGAAGAAGAAGTAGATGCTGGCGTCCTGAAGCCGGCGGGTGTTCACCTTGAGGGCGGTATCCGGGGTGTCGAGGGTGATGGCGCGGGTGGGGATGACATTGTTGAGGGCGGCTTCGATGGCCGGGGGGACGACCTGCGGGCTGGGAGGCGAGGGTGGCGCCTGGGCTGGTGGGGTGGGTGTGGGTGGAAGCTGGGCCGAGGTCTCGATGGTAGCGAAGGCGAAGTCGGCGGGGGAAGCGGCGCGGGAGTCGAGGATGGTCTTGCCGGAGATGATCGTGGGGGTCTTGCCGAGGAAGAGGACTTTGCCGCCGGGCTGGCTGCCCACAGGGCGGGCGAAGGTCTGTAGGCGGTCGAGTTCAGTTTGGGTGAGGACCATGGCAGAAGGGATGATGACGGTGCGGTAGGCGTTGCCGCTCATGGTGGTCAGCGTGCCGGGGCCGGCTTTGAGGTCGGTGGCGAGTGCATCCTGGTTGATGATGTCGAAGTCGATCTGGCGCTCGGCGAGCATGCGTTCGGTGGAGACGAAGGCGGTATCGGAGTCGCGGTCGCTGAGCCACATGGAGCTGGACGGGAGGTAGAGCGCGACCGAGGCGCCCGGGCGGCCCATGCTCATGACGTAGCCGACGCGGCGGACGTACTCCGCCAGCGCAGGGAAGCCGGGATCGCGCATGACGTCGGAGGGGCCTCCGCGGCGGGGCGGCGCGGCGGGAGCGCCGGGAGTGGTGGGTGGTGCGGGCGGCGGGGGCTCCGGACCGGCTGAGGCGGGACGGGTGGCGGAGTAGAACATGGTCTCCATGATGTTGATGCCGCGGACCAGTTGCTCGTTGAGGATGTAGCGCGCCAGGGTGATGTCGGGCGCGGGGCGGTAGGCCGCGAAGCTCTCAGTGAACGACTGCGGATGGCCGTAGACGTGTGCGGCAGAGGAGGCGAGGCGGGGGTAGTCGGAGATGGTGTCGGTCCAGATCTGGTGCCAGATGGCGTCGATGCCGGGGACTTCGACGTACTTCATGTCGCGGAGGAAGTCGCCTTCGGAGCGGGTGAGGTCCATCTCCATCTCTTCGTGGTTGAGGTGGACCTGGTAGGCGACGCCGTGCTCGGCGCACCAGATGCCCTGTGGCTTGAAGAAGCCGTCGCGGAACATCTGCGAGAAGACGTCGTAGTAGTCGCCCTTGGCGCGGAGTTCAGCGTCGGTGAGTTTGGCCGGGGGCATGGGTGGGCCGGCGGGGATGAATGCCGGATCGGACGGTGGGGCACCGGACGCCGGTCGTGCCGGGGCGGCGCCGGGGGCAGGCTGCGGACGTCCGCTGAACTGGGACATCAGGATCGCGCCAAGGTAGGGTCGAATGTCGTAGCCCTTGACGCGTTGGAAGGTCGAGAAGAAGGCGGGCGTCCAGGGCAGGCCGGAGATGGAGTAGTCGGGCTCGTCGCCGCGGAAGCCGAGGATGGTCGAGCCGAAGAGTTCGGGCATGGCCTTGTAGTAGCCGTTGTGGGTGGCTTCGAGGTAGGCGGCGGTGGCGGCGGGGTTGAGGTAGTCCTCGAGCGGGTTGGTGGAGTCCTTGGCGTGGGTGGGGTTGGCGTCGCTGCGGGTGGGTGATGTGCGGAAGACGTGTTCGACAATGAGGACGGTCCAGTCGGGGCCGGCGGGCGCAGTCCATGCGATGTTGCCGTTGACGATGGGCACGTTGACGCGCTCGGCCGGAACGTTGGTGCCCACCACAATGCGCTCCAGCGAAGCGTTGGTGGCCACGGCTGCGACCGCATTGGCGCCGACCGGCTGGCTCAGGGTCTCGCCCCCCTTGACCGTAAAGCGCTGGCCGAGGCTGAGCGCCTGCATGCTGAGGTCGTGCTTGTCCTTGGATGGCATGAAGAGGCCGCCGGCGAAGCCCGAGGGATAGCCGATGTCGTCGACGATCCAGACCTTCATGTCGCGTTTCTTGGCTTCCAGCGCGAACTGCTTGAAGAAGGCGAAGTACTCGGGCGTGAGGTAGGTGGTGGTCATGCCGCCGCCGGCCTGCGCGGTGACGGCGTGGAAGCCGAGCGACTTCATGGTGTCGAGATCGTGGGCGAGCGACTCGATGGTGACGGGGCCGTTCATGCCGAAGTAGGGTTCGGGGCCGTACTCGGACGGCGGGTTGACCCAGACTTTGGCGACTTCGGCGGCGGTGGGCATCTGAATCTTCTGGAAGGAATGGCCGCCGGAGTCGGCAGAAGTCTGCGCTGATGGCGTCTGGGCGGGCAAAGACAGGGCAAATGCTACTATTCCAGTTACATATATGACAGCGAGCCGGATATTGCGATCATTTTTGGTTGCAAATAGGTTTTTCATCAGTAGCTCCCCATAGTGACGCGCAGCAAAGAGCCTTTGCCGCCGAAGTTTAGTCCGTAATCGGTTTCATCGCCGTTCCAGAGGCGCGTGGGCACCCAGGTGGCGCCGTCATAATGGCCCTCTTCGACCTTGAGCATCTGCGGCTGTTTGATGCCGGAGTGCACGGGCAGGGCGAACTGTACGCGGCAGTCGATGCCGGCGACGAGGAATTCATTGGGCCCGAACGACGCCACGACTGCGCGGCCTTCGTGCAGGGCGGTCGTGTCGGACGTGGTGGAGATAGGCGCGGCGGGCGGATCGTAGGAAGGCGGGAAGGAGACGATGACACGCCAGGCGGCGTTCGCGGGCGCTGCCGGAGCGGAGCTTGAGCCCAGCGGCGCGGGCATTCCGTCCGCGGCGAAGGCCATTTCCTTCTGCGAGATGCCGTCTTCCTCGACGGCAATCTGGAGCTTGCCGGCGAATTTGAGCGCGGCGAGTTGCGGGGTAAAGGAACCGAGCAGGCTGAATCCATTGACGACGGCCTGCATCTCCTGGTTCAGATGGCCTATGTCGAGGCGGTCGAGGCCGAAGTTGGCGAAGCCGACGGCGCTGTCGCCCAGCGCGAAGTAGAGGTAGCGAGCGTAGCCATTGGCGCCGGGGAATGGCTCGAAGCCGAGGCTTTCCGGAATGAGCAACGGATTGCCGGGCTGGTGAAAGTCGCGCATCACACTGCGGTAGCGCTCGCTGTTGGGCACGTAGATATCGGGAGCGATGAGATCGAGCGCCAGGGCCATCGCCTTCCAGACGGGAAACATGTTGATGGTGGGACCGCCGGAGGGGTAATCGTCGCCGGGGATGGTGGTGATGGGGAAGGCGCGCGGGCTCTTGAGCCAGTTGTTGACGTACATGGGCAGCGGGAGTTCCTGCTTGCCGGCGGCGGCGACAGCGTTGATATAGCGGGAGACGGACCAAGCGGCGAAGGTCTCGTCGGCGTCGTCGCCGAAGACCTGGGACCAGGTGCCCGGCTGCTTGCCGAGCGCCTTGATGAGGTCGGCGGGGACGGGCGCGTCGAAGGCTTTTTGCGCCGCGGGCGAGAAGTCGCGGACCAGGCCGAGCGAGCCGGATTCATTCTCGACCTGCATCATGATCACGGTGTGCTGCGTGTCGGTCTGCTTCAGATGGCGCATGAGCGCGACGAAGGCGGTGCGATCGGCATCGAGGTTGGCGGACACGTTGGGGCTGAGCACGTCGATTGGCACGCCGGCGCGGGAGAGCATGCGCGGGTAGGTCGCGGGGTCGGATTTGACCCAGTCGGGGACGTAGTGCATCTTGCCGTTTTTCCAGGTCCCGAACCAGAGCAGGACCAGGCGCATCTTGTGGGCGCGGGCCTGGGTGAGGATGGCGTCTACGACGGTGAAGTCGAAGGCGCCGCGTTTGGGCTCGAGTTGCTCCCAGTAAACGGGGACTTCGAGGGTATTGAGGCGGAGGAGTTCGGCGGCGGGCCAGACGGCGTCGAGGCGCTCGGGCCAGCCGCTGGAGTTGTCGACCTGCGCTCCGAGCAGGAAGTAGGGCGCGCCGTCGACCATCAGGGTGGCGCGGCCATGGTCTTCGACGAGCTTGGGGAGGTCCTGCGCGAATGCGCGAGCTGGCGTTATCCAGCTTGCCGTCAACAATACTGCGAACGCCGCAACGACGTTTCTGCCCCGTGAACAGCGCATTCCATGCCCTCCAGCGTGCAGAAAAAACTGCAAACACGCCGCAATGCGTTATACATTGCCGCGAGCACGTTTGGAAACACTTCCCCAATTGAAAGGAGCTGCGAACAGGCAACGCAGGTGCGTATTCTCAGGACGGCTCTGGCGAATCCAGCCGACGGGAGGGGCGGCCTTTCCTGCTGCGGCGCCACACCATCCACGCGACGGCCATCAGGAGGATGAGAGTGAGATACAAAAGGTGGGAGTCGAACCACAGGACCAGTTCCAGCACGCGATGAAGACGGTTGGCCCTTTGCAACGAACTTGCCGGGATGGTGACAGACTGGCTCCAGTCAAAGGTCTGCAAGCGCGGAAGAAAGCCTTGGCGGACGCAGCCTTCGAGGTTGTAGACACCGACGGTCCGCGAGAAATGACCGGCGACGATTAAATCGCGGGAGAATTCATCCCAGCTGAGCGGGGCCGGGCTGGAGGTGGCATCGCCATCGGTACTCCCGACGGCGATGGCCTGGGCGTGCGCCCCCAGCGTCCAAATCATGGCGGCGCCGGCTGGGCGCGCGAAGCTGGTGTAGAGCATCAGGACTTCCTCGTCGCTGCGCACGTCGACCGTGCCCAGCGTCCGGTCGAAGAGAGTCGAGTGGGCCTCGCGCTCCGCGGGGAGGAATGGCATCTGATAGGTTTGGACGCGATAGCCCCGCGACTGGATGGTGCGGATGAGGGCGGCATATGCCTTCTGCGCACCCAGTAGGCGCTGCCTGTCAACGGCATGCCGCAACAGTGTGGTGAGCAACCTCCAGCGATGGCCTTTGAGGTCTGCCAACTCGGCGAAGTTGGGTTCGATGTCGAGGCCAACGGCGCCCCATCGCAGACCCTGATCGCGGGTCCACGCGTCGAAGGCTGCGAAGCGCATGGCCGCCTGCGGAGCGTTCTCCGCATTGAAGTAGGGGCCCTGTCCCTGCGGGAGCATGAGCCACGCGGTTGTGGGAATGCCTGCCTGATTCAGCCTGCGTACGAGTTGAGCCCTCTCGGGGCTGAGGTCGAGGATGGCGACAGCAAGCCCGGCGTGCAGGTCCTTCAGGTCGCCGATTACGGCCGGGTCAGCGAACAAGGAGCGCATCTGGTCGGCGCCTTGATCGCAACAGGCAAAAATGAGCTGCGGTGCTACGCCCGGCCCCGGAACGCGCACGCCGGAGGACGAGACGGCAGCCGGCGCAGAGATCGCAGCCACGTGGCAGACGGCGGCGAAGAGCGCGGCACGGAGCAGATTGGAAAGAGTACGAGGTGCTTGAGTGGCGCACTTCAGTGGCACACTCGGAATTGTGCCTGAGTAACTGGCGAATGGGAAGGGATTTGACGCTTAAATCCCGTCGCAACACGGCGAGCGGCGAGCGGTGCTACACTCGCTCTTCGCGTGAGGTGACGCAAGTGGCGGACGATGCGATGCGGGCGGCGTTGAGCGAGTTGAGCGAAGACGAGCGGATGTTTCAAGACTCGGTGCGGCAGTTTGCGGCGGAACGGGTGGCGCCGCTGGTGCGCACGATGGACGAAGCGCAACAGATGGACGCGGGCCTGGTGCGGGAGATGTTCCGGCTGGGGCTGATGGGCGTTGTAGTGCCGGAGGAGTATGGCGGCGCGGGCGGCAGCTTCTTCGACGCGGTACTGGCGGTGGAGGCGCTGTCGGCGGTGGACCCGGCGGTGGGTGTGCTGGTGGACGTGCAGAATACGTTGTGCGCGAACGCGATCGTGCGCTGGGCGACGAGCGAGCAGAAGCAGCGGTATCTTCCGCGGCTGGCGGCGGAGATGGCGGGAGCGTACGCGCTGAGTGAGGCGAAGTCGGGATCGGACGCATTCGCGCTGGAGACGCGGGCGGTGAAGCGCGGCGACGCCTACGTGCTGAATGGGCAGAAGCTGTGGATCACGAATGCGATGGAGGCGGGCCTGTTTATCGTGTTTGCGACCATCGATCCGGCGGCTGGGTACAAGGGCGTTACGGCGTTCCTGGTGGAAAAGAGCACGGCGGGATTCGAGGTGGGACGCAAGGAGGACAAGCTGGGGATTCGGGCTTCGAGTACCTGCGAGCTGATTCTTCGCGACTGCACGGTTCCGGCGAGCCAGATGCTGGGCCAGCCGGGCAAGGGGTACCAGGTCGCGATCGAGACGCTGAACGAAGGACGGATCGGGATTGGCGCGCAGATGGTGGGGCTGGCGGATGGAGCCTGGGGACATGCGGCGCGGTGGGCCAGGGAGCGCAGGCAGTTTGGCAAGCCGTTGGCGCAGTTCCAGGCGATGCAGTTCCAACTGGCCGAGATGGCGACCGAGGTGGAGGCGGCGCGGTTGATGGTCTATAACGCGGCGCGGCTGCGGGATAAGGGCGCGGAGTTTGTGAAGGAGGCGGCGATGGCGAAGTACTTCGCGTCGCAGGTGGCGGAGCGGGTGGCCAGCCTGGCGGTGGAAGTTTTTGGCGGTTCGGGGTTTGTGAAGGACTACCCGGTGGAGAAGCTGTACCGCGATGCGAAGATCGGGAAGATCTACGAGGGCACGTCGTTTATGCAGTTGGCAACGATTGCGAAGCTGACCGTTGGCAAGGTGTGAACCCAAGACGCGGACTGATGCGTGGGCAGACCGGTTGGAGACCATTTTGAGCTTGACCTGAACGATTCCAAAGAGTTTCTAGTCGACGGAAACTGAAAGTTAGCAATATTTCCCCATGTGGACGGACCACATACGGGACAGACGTGCATAACTGGTCTTACACTGAGTGGCAGGAATCCAAGGCCGAATGACTCCAGGGACCAAGTCCAGCACGCCGCGCGCTCCACTGAATCTTCTGGGGCTGGCTTGTGCTATCGGCGTGTCGACGATTTACTTCAACCAGCCCTTGCTGGTGGAGATGGGGAAGACCTACGGCGCGCCCGCCGGCCGGGTGATGTTTGTGGCCGGGGCGACGCAGGTGGGATACGCGCTGGGGTTGCTGCTGTTTGTCCCGCTGGGCGACTTGCTGGAGCGTCGCGCTCTGATGATGCGGATGTACGCCGCGGTGATTGTGGCGCTGCTGCTGGTGTCGATGGCGCCGACGCTGGCATGGCTGATTGCGGGCAGCGTTCTGCTGGGCCTGGTGGCTTCGGTGACGCACATTGTGCTGCCGATAGCGCCGGATCTGGTTGCCGACAAGGAGCGCGGGCGAGCGATCGGGACGGTGATGATGGGGCTGCTGCTGGGCATCCTGCTGGCGCGGACGTTTGCGGGCTGGGTGAGCAGGATTCCGGCGCTGTTTGTCCACGCGCCCAGCCTGTTTCCCAAGGGCGCGTTCTGGGTTACGGACGGCTGGCGCTATGTGTTTATTATCGCGGCACTGGTGAACGCGGCGTTTCTAGTCCTGCTGGGACGGGTTATGCCGAAACTGCCACCGAAGCAGGATATGCGTTATAGCGAGGCGATGCGCTCGCTGTGGACGCTGTTCCGCACGCAGCCGCTGTTGCGCGAGTCGTGCCTGATTGGCGCGCTGGTGTTCGCGTCGTTCAGCTGCTTCTGGACGACGCTGGCGTTTCTGCTGTTCAGCCACTACCGGCTGGGCGCGGGGTTCGCGGGCAGTTGCGGGCTGGTCGGCGCGGCGGGAGCGCTGGTGGCTCCGCTGGCGGGCAGGCTGGCGGACAAGCGGGGCACGCGCTGGGTGCTTACGGCCGGGATCTCGATGCTGGCATTCTCCTATGCGGTGCTGTGGGCGGGCGAGTGGGGGAGTTCCAGCCTGTCCTTCGGCGTGCACATTGCCATCCTGCTGACCGGGGTAATTCTGCTGGACGTGGGCGCGCAACTGACTCAGGTGGGCAACCAGACGCGCATCTTCGGGCTGGTGCCATCGGCGCGGAGCCGGCTGAATACCGTCTACATGACGGTGTACTTCGCGGGCGCGGCGGGCGGATCGGCGCTGTCGACCATTGCGTGGGAGCGCTGGAAGTGGAATGGCGTGTGCGCCATGGCGCTGGGGCTGATTGCGCTGGCCGGGTTGAGTCACGCGCTCGGATTGCGTGCGCCTGAGGTGCGCGTTCCGGAGTTGCGTGCTGAGGAGCGGGCGATCGAGACGGTGCTGGAAGTCTAGAGTTCACCTCTTCAATAGATCGATGGGTTGGTTGACGTCCTCGATGCGGAAGTTCCGCGCGAGCGCGGGGTGGCGTTTGGCGACGGCAAGGTACATCTCCCAGGCGACGCGGCGGTAGCTGAAGTGGCCGGCGGGGCCGGAGCGGAGTTCGGCGATGTAGAGGGCTTCGGCGAAGTCCATTTTGAACATGGCGCGGATGCGAGTTCCTAGGGGGAGGAGGTAGGCGGCGTCGGGGTTGGAATTCCAATACAGGGGTCCTTCGCTGCGCTCAGGATGACGGCCTTCAATGGGAATGGTCGCGGCGGTGCGGTAGGCGGCGTGGGTGGCTTGCATGGCGGCGGTGTAGGTGTCGGCGAGGCCCGCCTGGGCGAGGGTGGGCTGGCCGGGGCAGATGGGTTCCTCGTAGCCGTGGAGGTCGGTGTAGGGCTGGAGGAGTTGGATGCAACGGCGATGGCGGTGCATGTCGCGGAAGCCGCCGATGTCCATGAGGATGTCGAACTTGAAGGTTTGGCCGGCGGAGAAGGTGCGGGGGAGCTCGTCGTGGCGGCCGCGATGTTTGGCGCCGAGAGCGATAAGTTCGGCGACGCGCGGCGCGGGAAGGGCGGCAACGGTGCGCTGGAGCTGGCGCCAGGAGTAATGGCACTCGGGATAGAGGAGCGAGGTGGCGAGTTCGACTTCGAGTGGGCCGCAGTCTTCAACCAGGTCGACGACGGGAGCGGGTTCGATGAGCTGGCCGGCCATCAGCTCGGCGGCGGCGGCACTGAGCTCGGCGCGGGAGGTGATGGCGTAGGCGTTGGCCGAGGCGTACTTGACCAGCGTGGGCGCGGTCTTGACCTGGCGGACGAGGGCGTCGGCGAGGCGAGCGTGGAAGTCTTCGCGGCCGGCGGCGTTGGGGATGGAGAAGGAGGCAGCTTCGTCCAGCAGGACGTTGGCTGCGGCGTGGGTGACGTTCCAGGCAGGCTCGGCGGCGGCGGATTTGAGGCGCTCGCCGAGGGTGCGGACCTCGGCGAAGGGGCTCGAGAGCAGGCGGGCGATCTGATTCTCGAGGGTGCGGGCGCTGACGATCTGGCCGAGCGAGGTGTTGGTGGCGAGCGGGAGCAGGTAGCGGGCGACGTCGAAGGCGCGGGCCTTGAGGGTGCGGGTGTAGTCGGCCTCCTTCATCTCCGGAGGTTGGGGGATGGCGGACTTGAGGGCTTCCAACATGCCGGCGCTGACGCGGTCGTAGGCGGCGAAGAGGGCTTCGACGGAGGCGGTGTAAGCGGCGGTTTCGTTGGGCGGGAGTGCGGGGGTGTACCAGCCGGACTTGCGGAAGTTCTGGTAGCGGGTACTGCGCTCCTGGCCGTCCCAGCGCTGTTCATCCACCAGGCTTATCGCAGCAAGCAGCGATAAGCGTTCCACTGCGAAGGGAATGTGGGCGAGGTCGGCGATGGAGCGATGGCCGTACTGGAAGTAGAAGGTGTTGAGGAACTGCTCAGCGCGCTGGGAGGAGATTTCGGCGAGGGACTCCTTCAGGGAGAGCGAGGAGCGCGAGTATTTCGCCATGGCGTAGGCGAGGACTTCGGGGTCGGCGCCGGTGATGGCGTAGACGTCGGTCTGGGCGGTGACGGGCTGGCTCGGCGTGGCGGAAGGTTTATTTTCGGCGATGGCGGGATTTGTGTCGGGCATGGTTGAGCAAGGATAAGCTACTGTGGCGAAGAGCGGGCGTGGATAACCGGGCTGACTCCTTTCCGGGGTCGATTGGGAGGCACCCCCCTCCCCCATCAAAACCCAGCCCGGAGCTTTCGTATAATCAGGCGTCGTCAGGAATGGAGATCGAACGTGAGCGGATTGCAAGGTAGGGTGGCGTTGGTTACGGGAGCGTCGCAGGGGATTGGGCGGGCGTGCGCTATGGCGCTGGCGGAGGCGGGCGCGACGGTGGCGCTGTGTGCGCGGAATGAGGCGAAGCTGGCAGAGGTTGCGGCGGAGATCAATCGAGACCCCACCCGTGACGGTGAAGCTGTCACGAATGGGGCACCCGGAGTGTCGGCGGGACGGGCGCAGGTGTTTGCCCTGGATTTGGCGAGTGAGGATTCGATTAAGGCGTGCGCGAAGGCGGTGATCGAGCGGCTGGGGAAGGTGGATATCCTGGTGAACAATGCGGGGATTACGCGGGACATCCTGGCCTTGAGGATGAAGAAGAAAGACTGGGACGACGTGCTGGCGACGAACCTGACCGGCGCGTTCCTGATGACGCAGGCGGTGATGGGGTCGATGCTGAAGGGGCGGTGGGGGAGGGTGATCAACATTACGTCGGTGGTGGGCGAGGCGGGACAGGCGGGGCAGGCAAACTATGCGGCGTCGAAGGCGGGGCTGATCGGGCTGACCAAGTCGCTGGCGCGGGAGTTGGCGAGCCGGACGATTACGGTGAACGCGGTGGCTCCGGGGTATATCGAGACGGCGATGACGGCGGTGCTGACGGAAGAGCAGAAGACGGCGATGACGTCGGTGGTGCCGCTGGCGCGGGCGGGGACAGACCGGGATGTGGCGGCGGCGGTGGCATTTCTGGCGAGCGAGGGGGCGGGGTACATTACCGGGCACACGCTGGATGTGAATGGCGGGATGTATATGGGGTAGGTGTCAGTTGCAGGTTGTAAGTTGCAAGCGGCGCGGGGCGGCTGGTGACTGGCGTCACAGCCAATGACCAGTTGGATAGTAGATAGTCTGGTTCAGGTCGGGCCGGGGTTGAAGTTGAACTTCAAGGAAGTCGGCTATCTGCTTCGGATGAACCTCGGATGGTACTCGAAACTTGCAGTCCCACGAATTAGTCATTGACCCGACTGCGTGGGATGGTTACTTTGTGGTCAATGGCAGATATGCAAACAGTTCCGGCACAGTTGGGTAGCCTCCCCCCGGTTACTACCATCGCAATGAACATCGGATCGACGATCCGGGCCTATCGCCTGCAAAAGGGCATGTCCCAGGGCGACATCGAGAAGCGGACGGGCCTGCTGCGCTGCTATCTGTCGCGCGTGGAGAACGGGCATACGGTGCCGTCGCTGGAGACGCTGCAGAAGATTGCTTATGCGCTGGACCTGCAACTGGCGCAGTTCTTCAGTGACGAGGCAGTGAGCCGGGAGATGTCGTCGCTGCGGCTGAGTGAGGACGAGATTCGGTTCCTGACTCAGATTCAGCGGTATGCGTCGCGGCTGAGCGAGAACGACCGGAAGCTGCTGCTGGCGATGGTAAGGAAGTTCGCTCAGACAACCTTAGTCTAGTTGCAGGTTGTTAGTTGAAAGCCAACGGCAACGGCGTGTCCCGGGGGCCAAAGCCCGGATTGATTCCGCATTCGTGGTGCCGGGACTGAAGTCCCGGCCTATCTCAGGACGAAACTCTTCCGCAGGCGAGTGATCCACAAACAACTGACAACCTGCAACTGACAACTGTCTTTAGATGAGGTTGGCGATCCAGTAGCCGAAGAGGGCGAGGACGAGGCAGGCGGCGGCGAAGGTGACTTTCTGGCGGGCGAGGTAGCGGGCGCGGCCGGCGGTCATGCGCGGGAGCAGGGGAACGCCGAGGGCCAAGCCACTGACGAAGCCGCCGATGTGGGCGAAGTTGTCGATGCGGACGCCAAGGTTGATGTTCGGAATCGCGGTGCTGAGGCCGATGACCAAGTTGATGGCGGCGAACTTGATGACCATGCTGCGCAGGCGGCGCAGTTCTTCCCAGGGGAACGGCAGGGCGCGGTTGGAGAGCAGCACGATGAGGATACCGGCGATGCCGAAGACGGCACCGGAGGCGCCGGCTCCGACGTCCAGCACAAGAAAACTCGGATTGTGGGTGAAGGCGGTGGCGAGAACGTCGGAGGCCATGCTGAGCAGGTTTCCGGCGATGCCGGTGAGCATGTAGACGGCGATCATGCCGAAGGGGCCGATGAGCGGCTCGCCGAGAATGCCGAGGTTCCAGAGGCACCACATGTTGCAGGCGATATGCACGAAGCCGACGTGGACGAAGGTGGCAGTGAGCAGGCGCCACCAATCGCCGTGGAGGACGGACCATGGCTGATTGGCGCCGTAGCGGATGAGGTCGGACTCAGTTGGCTTGTACCAGTTGACGTGGTGGGTGACCATCCAGAGGTAGACGGCGATGTTGATGGCGAGCAGGAGATAGGTGCCGGGCGCGGCGCGGGGGTCCCAGACGCTGTACTCGCGGTGGCGGCGGGCTTGTTCGGGGGAATAAGCCTCGGGGGGGGCCTCGGGATGAACCGGGGGCAGGAATTCGCCTTCGGGGTGAGATTGTGCGGATGGCATGGCGATACTTCTACGCTATCGCATTTTTGGGTGCGCGTGTTGAGCCGCTGACAAAAGGCCTAACACTGATTTACACCGATTGAACTGATCAAGGACAAGGAAGACACAGCTCTCATTCGTCTGTTCTCTTTCCGGGATACTTGTTCAAGTTGTTATGGAGCAAAGGAAGAAAGCGCTAGGCGGCGTTTTTCATGATGCGTTCCCGGATATGCGGGGGGATGCGTTGCTGGAGCGCGTCCGCGAACAGGCCGGGGATGGGGGTGGCGATGGCAACCAGGACCCAGAGCAGGAGTGAGATGACGAGGCCGGCGATGGCCGCAGCTTCCAGCGAGATGGTGATCGGAGTGTGATGGAAGTGACCGTGCAGAGTATTGCTCAGGTGAGCGAGGGCCTCGATGCGGTGCAGGACGGCGGCGGCGAGCAGGAAGGCAAGGATGGAGAGCGAGGAGACGGAGATGAGGAGCACGTCGATGGAGCGCGCGACATGCTGGCGGCGGCGGCAGTGGGCGCAGTCGGAGAGGTGCTGATCGTAGTCGGTGCGCATTGCCGGCGAGAGGCCGGAGATGTCGTATCGCCACCCGGCGAGGATGTTTCCGATGAGGGGATCGGTGCAATGCGGAATGATTATGCGGCGTGATCCGATGGTGCCTGAAACGAGATCAAACATAGTGTTATAGACATCATTCTACAAGATTTGATAGCCCGGGGGGAGGGAAGGATGCCAGATTTGGTGGTTCTTATGAGTCCCTTATATTGCTATCTCTGTGCGGGCGGCGCTGTGTCGACGGTCACACGAGGATTCGAGAGGACTTAGAGGGCGTTCACACGCTTTTGCTGCTTCGCGCGGGCCTCCCGTTGGTCGGCACGGAATCCCGTTTGCAACCATCGGGAGCGCCAGTGACTAGAGGCAGATGGGGTCGAGTGGGGCGGATTGCTGGGCCAACAGAATGCGGTTACCGAGCAGAGTCATGCGGCCGCGAATGGCTTGTTCGGCGGAGATGAGTGCCAACTCGGGGGCGTTGTTCTGTTCGGAGAGATGGCCGAGGACGATGTAGGTGGCGGCGCCGTCGTAGTCGCGGCTGAGGAATTCGGCGGTGGCGGAGTTGGAGAGATGGCCGACGCGGGAGAGGACGCGCTGCTTGACTGCCCAGGGGTAAGGGCCGTCGCGCAGCATCTCGAGATCGTGGTTGGATTCGAGCAGGAGAACGTCGATGCGGCGGAGGGCGACTTTGACATTGGGGGGCATGTAGCCGAGGTCGGTGGCGATGGCCATGCGGATGGATTCGGCGCGAGACTCGAAGACAAAGCCGCAGGGGTCGGCGGCGTCGTGGGGGATGGTGAAGGGGGTGATGGAGATGTCGCCGATGGAAAAGTCGGTCCCGGAGTGGAAGTATTCGATTGCAGGGAGGTAGGCGGGATCGGCTTTCGGGGCGGGTTCTTCTTCGGGGTCTTCGGCGGCCAGATCCGCCGTAGCGGACAAGAACGAAATACAGGGGTCCTTCGCTACGCTCAGGATGACGACATCAGAAGTTGAGGTGGCAGCGGCGGCCTGGGCCCGGGCTTGCTTCTCGGCGTGGACGTGTTCGAGCCACTGGGCGTAGGTGATGGTGGTGCGTGGAGTGACCATGCGGACCCAGGCGCGGTGGGTGGGTTCGGTGAGGTAGACAGGGATGCGCAGGCGGCGGGCGAGAACGGCGAGGCCGGCGATGTGGTCCTGATGCTCGTGGGTAATGAGGATGGCGTCGAGGGCTGCGGGGTCTTCGTTGGCGAGCTTCATGCGCTTGAGCAGTTCGCGGCAGGAGAGGCCGGCGTCGATGAGCAGGCGAGTGTTCGCGGAGGCGATGACCGTGGAGTTGCCCTTGGAGCCGGAGGCGAGAACGGTCATGCGCATGAAGCTAAGATACGCCGAGTTGGTGTGGATTGGTGTTAGGTACTAGGTACTAGGTTCCAGGCACTAGGGGTTGGGGCGGAGGACGTAGATGCGGTAGCTGGCGGGAGTCTCTTCGCGGGACCACCAGCGGGCGGTGCGGGATGGCGACCATTCGGTCTGGAGGGTGTAGCGGGTGGCGAGGAAGCCGGCGAATGCCGGCCAGCGGGAGAGTTTCTGGAAGTCGTCGGGACCATCCATGTGGAGGTGCGACGTGACGACGATGACTTCGGGCGGATGAGCGAGGATCGCGGCGGAGAATTGGGCGCGGGTGTCGCGGATGATGGGGATGGAATTGGGCCGTTGCCGGTCGGATGCGGCGCCGAAGAGGAGGAAGTCGGAGAGGACGCCGGTGGCGGGCTCGAGGCGCATGCGGTAGAGGACGTTGCCGCAGCCGGAGATGGAGTCGATGCACTGGATGTGGCCGGAGAGGGATGAGCCGCCGAGGGCACTGAGGTTTTGCTGGAGCGAGGAGATGAAGTCGGTCTGCCACCAGCGGTAACGGTGGATGAGGACGGCGGATTGGGGCGCGAGGAAGAAGGAGCCGAAGGCGAGGGCGAGGGCGGCGAGGCATTTTGCGGCGCGGGAGCCCACCCTTTGCGATGGAACCGCAAAGGATGGGCCACCCGGATTTGTGGCTGCGCGGGTGAAGTCGATGGCCATCAGGGGCAGGAGGAAGACGAGCAGGGGGTAACGGTAGTAGGGCAGGGCGCGCTGCTGGACGACGCAGTTGAGCAGGCCGAAGAGAACGCCGGCGAGAAGCGCGGCGCGTTCCCAGTCGAGGTGCGGCCGGAGCAGGAGAAGGATGGCGAGCCAGAGCAGCACCAGCGGCAGCAGCGGCGAGATGCTGTGCAGGAGGACGAAGCTGAGAGGGCGATGGCCGAGGCTGGCGTAGTAGGGAATGATTCCGTGAAAGCCATCGAGGAAGGCGGCGAGTGCATGCTCGCGGACGAGGAAGATGAGCGCGACGATGGGGGCGATGAGGTAGGCGAGGGCTGCGGGGAGAGCGAGCAAGAAAATGCGGGGGTCCCTCGACTTCGCGCTTCGCGCTTCGCTCGGGATGACGGTTTTCGGGGCTAGAGACTCACCTTGGATTTTGCGGAGGGCGTAGAGAGCGAGCGCGAGTTGGATGAGGGTGAGGGGCAGGGTGGTGGGCTTGATGGTGGAGGCGATGCCGGAGAGGAGTCCGAAGACGGCGATGGGCCAGAGCTTGCGCTTGCGGATGGCGACGAAAAGGAAGGCGGTGGCGGCGATGAGCAGGACGGCCATGGTGAGGTCGCGCTGACCGCCTTCGGCGAGGCCGTCGCGGCCGTGGATGAGGATGAAGAGGCTGGAGGCGAAGAGGGCGGGAAGCCATCGTTTTTCGGATCCCACCGATCGCGAAGAGGCCGCGATGGATGGGGCACCCGAGCTTCGTGCAGAGCCCACTAGCGACGATGACGCCGTCGCGAATGGGGCACCCGATTCCGTGACGACGAGGAAGGCGGCGGAAGCGAGGGCGAGGAGGGTGAAGTCGAAGAGGCGCCAGGCGAGCGCGCCGGTGCCGAAGAGGTGCATGGCGGCGATCTCGATGAGATAGGAGCCGGGCATGTTCATATCGCCGATCTGGCGGTAGGGCGCCCAGTGGCGCTGGATAAGGAAGCCGATGTAGTGGATGAGCGCGGAGTCGCCGACGAGCGGCCAGCGCCAGGTGCAGAGGAAGAACAGGAGTGCGGAGACGATGAGGCTGGCGGCGAGGGCGAGGCGAAAGAGGCGAGCGATCCGGTTCGGGCTTTCTTCGGGGATATTATTTGGCCGCGCAGGCAAGAGGCGTACCTCAGCGGCTAAAGCCGCGATCCGATTGCAGAGTATACGGCACGGGTGAACCCGTGCCCTCAACGAAAAATCTACTTGCGCCAAATGTAACCTGCGCCAAATGTGACTTGCGCCAAAATACAGCCTGCGCCCAATGCGGGGATTCTTCGCTGCGCTCAGAATGACAAGCTGGTTTTACGGAGCAGCCCGGAGCGGGGCGAGGAAGTTGACGGTGGAGCGAAGGACGATCTGGTCGTTCTGGTTGTAGGCGAGGGTGCGGGTGCGGACGACGCCGTAGTCCTTGCGCGAGTTGGAGTGGCGGACGCCGATGACCTCGATCTCGGTGCGGATGGTGTCGCCAGGGCGGACGGGCTCGGTCCAGCGCATCTCTTCGGCGCCGGCGCCGATCATGCCGCCGCGGACGTGGATGGATAGTACGCGCAGGCGCATGACGACGGCTGCGGTGAGCCATCCTGAGGCAGCCAGGCCGTGGAAGAAGGAGCCTTCGCCGGCGGCCTCGTCGAGGTGGAAGGGCTGCGGATCGTACTTCTCGCCAAACTCCTTGATTTCGGCTGCGGTGACCTTGTAGCTGCCGACGGAATCGAATCGCTGGCCGACGTAAAAGTCCTCGAAGTAAAGCTCCTTGGGCATTGGGGCGCGTCTCCTGGTGCTTACGAGTTTATACGGGATGCGAGCGGAAGTTGGCCTTGGGCGGATCCGCCGAGCTCCGGCTCGAAGTTTAGACGACGTCCGGCTCGGGTAGCTCCTCGAGGGTCCGCTTCTCCGGATCGCCTTCGGGGATGGGTGGCAGCAGGTGGTAGGGAAGGAAGAAGGAGTTCGCAATGAGGGTCGGGATGACCGCGCTGGCGATCACGGCCCCGACCAGGAAGGAGTACTGGGCTGGGCTGATGATCTTGTGATTGAGTCCGAAGAGAGCGGAGATGGTGCCGAAGGTCAACCCCGTGGACATCATCAGCGTGTAGTAGACACCCGCAGCTCCGCGGTAGCGATGGAATTGCACGGCGGGAAAAACGAAGGTGATCTTGGCGGCCATCTTGGCTAGAAAGAGAATCAGCAAGGTAAGCGGCGCGGCGATCAAGACGGGGATCGAGACGAAGGAGCCGGCGCGGATGAAGTAGAACGGCGTAAGAAATCCGAAGGTGAGGGTTCGCAGCCTGCGGATGAGGGTGTGGTCCTTGCCCACGGTACCCGCCAGCACCATTCCGATCAGGTAGGCCGGGAGCACGGGTTCGCTACCGGCCCAGAGGGCCAGACCGCCCAGGGCGAAGAGGAAGAAGAGAAGGTATTTGGCTTCGAGTTCGGAGACGCGGCCGCCGTATTTCCGGAAAAACCAGGGCGTCAGCCATGGGAGGACTGCAAAGGCGGCAATCGCGACGATTACGAAGGTGAGGGTCCTGAGGGTGAATGGCGAGAAGATGAGGCCGAGAGCGAGAACGGTGCCGAGATCGTTGACGAAGCAGGCGGCAAGGATCGCTTTGCCGTACTCGGTTGCGTTGAAGCCCAGCTCGAGCATGACGGCGTAGACCACTGCGACCGATGTGGTGGACAGGGCAACGCCGCACAGCCAACTGGCCATGACGGTCCAATGGAGCAGATAGTGGGCGACCAGCGTGCAGCCGAGGAAGGGTCCAAAAAAGCCGGCGAGGCCGATGATGAGCACCTCGCGCCACTTGGTCCGGAAGATGGACGGATCAAGCTCGGAGCCTGCCAGGAAGGTGAGGACGATGGCTCCGGTGCCGGCGAGAAAGGTGATCCACTCGGTACTGCCGAGCAGGCCGCCACGTGCAAAGGCGGCACCGATGACCAACTGGGCCACGGTGCCGATGACGATCTCGGACAGTGCGGTTGAGATGCGAAGCCAGATGGCCAGCAAGGTTGCGATTAATGCGAGACCGACCCATAGCGCAGACAGAGCCCATGTGTTCATGGAGCCAACTCCCAGTTTTTACTCGGGGATCGCGCCGTGGATATGACTCCGCAACAGGGTTCCCCTGTCAGGAGTCATCATCTGTCCGACCATTGCGGAGGGACAGCGGTTAAGGGTGAACTCCTTCACCGCAACACACAAGTAGTACATCGCGGGATGTGCGGGACTGTCAAGGTTCAAGTGCTGGTCGCGTGCCGGGTAGATCCGTTTTGGTTCCAAACAGGAGCGGACACGAAGACAAAAACTGCGATTGGAGGCTACGGGCAGGCGACGAGGAGGACGGTGATGTTGTCGCGGCCGCCGTGGGCATTGGCGGCGTCGACCAGGGCCTGGCAGGCCGGTTCGAGGGCGGCGGGGCCGGAAGCGTGGGCGAGGATGTGGGCGATTTGGGCGTCGTCGAGCTCGCGGGTGAGGCCGTCGGAGGCAAGGAGGTAGAGGTCGCCGGGCTCGGGGGCGAGGGCGGCTATCTCGGGCGAGACTGCCGGCTGCGACCCGATGGCGCGGGTGATGATGTTGCGGATGGGGGAGTGCGCGGCCTGGGCGCGGTTGAGGAGGCCGGCGCGGACCTGCTCCTCGACGAGGGAGTGGTCGCGGGTGAGTTGGCGGAGGGCGCCGCGGCGGAAGAGATAGCAGCGGCTGTCGCCGACGTGGGCGAGCCAGAGGGTGCGGTTGGCGGGCGACTGGTCCGCGAGCAGGGCGACCAGGGTGGTGCCCATGCCACGCAGGGAGCGGCATTTCTGCGCGCGCTGGAAGACGGCGTGGTTGGCGGCGCAGATGGCCTGGTGGAGGCGGGAGTGGGGATGGTCGGCGGGATAGAGCTCGGGGCCGTTCTGGCAACCGGTTTCGGGGTCGACGGACGCGGCGCTGGATGCGGCTTTGCGCGGAGTGCGGTGGGCGTGGCTAAGGCTGTTGAGGAAGGCATCGGTGGCGAGATGGCTGGCGACCTCGCCGCCGGCGGCGCCGCCCATGCCATCGCATACGACGAAGGCGCCGAACTCGGGCAGGGCGGCAGATGCGTCCTGGTTGGTGTGGCGCACCCGGCCGCGATGGGAGAGCATGGCGAAGGAATGCGTGGATGTGGAGGCTGGGATGTCCGCGGCGGCGGGGGGTGGGAGGTGCGGCTTGAGAGGCTTCAGAGTCGCAGTATTTGGCATTTCGACACACCCGATCGGCGCACTTCGTGGCCGCTGCAACGATACTCCCTGTAACGCGTGAGTCACAATGGCTTCTGCGGCGACGAGGGTTGGCGATAGTCTGGTGAGAAGACGCGAGGGGATGAGTTGAACCGGATTGTGCGGAATCGGATTGTGCAGGGAGACAACCTGGAGGCGCTCGGCCGGATGGAGTCGGGGTCGGTGGCGCTGATCTATATCGACCCGCCGTTCAATACCGGGCGGCGGCAGACTCGCCTGCGGGTGAAGACGGTGCGGGACGAGGCGGGCGACCGGGTGGGCTTCGGCGGACGGCGGTATCGGACGGAACTGGTGAATAGCGGCGGAGCGGGTTCGGGCGAGGCTGCGGGGTATGCGGACCAGTTCGACGACTTCCTGGGGTTTCTGCGGCCGCGGCTAATGGAGGCGCACCGGGTGCTGGCGCCGACCGGGAGCCTGTTCTTCCACATTGACTACCGCGAGGTGCATTACTGCAAGGTGATGCTGGATGAGATCTTTGATTTCCGCGGTGCGGGTTCAGGGCGGGAGTGTTTCCAGAACGAGATTATCTGGGCGTACGACTATGGGGCGCGGGCGACGAAGCGGTGGCCGGCCAAGCACGACAGCATTCTTTGGTATACGAAGGACCCGGAGCGATACACGTTCAATCTGGGTGAGAGCGACCGGATTCCATACATGGCGCCGGGGCTGGTGGGCGCGGAGAAGGCGGCGCGAGGCAAGACGCCGACGGACGTGTGGTGGCACACCATCGTGTCGCCGACGGGTAAGGAAAAGACGGGGTACGCGACCCAGAAACCGCTGGGGATTCTGGAGCGGATTGTGCGGGTGCACTCGAACCCGGGAGACCTGGTGCTGGATTTTTTTGCGGGCAGCGGGACGGCGGGCGTGGCGGCGGCACGGAATGGGCGGGCGTTCTGCATGGTGGACGAAAGCGCAGAGGCGATCAGGGTGATGGAAAAACGGTTGCAATTGAAGGCCGAGCGGTTATGATGCCGCCATTGCGGTTGCAAAGGAGAGAACGGTGGCGAGGGCCTGCTGGTTGCTGGCGGTTTTGTGGAGTGGATTGGGGGTTGGGGTAGCTGCGGGTGCACAGAATCCGCCTGGAGCAGCGGCCCCGGCGAAGGCGGCGGCATCGGCAAGGAAGACCTGCACGGTAGACTCACTGGCGCCGGACCCGGCGGAGACTGCCCTGAACAAGGGGGACTACGCGCCCGCGGAGGAGTTGTTTCGGGACGTGCTGGCCAAGGGAGCCGACAATGCGGTCGCGCATGAAGAGCTGGTGCGCGCGCTGATCGGACAGGACAAGGTGGATGCGGCGGCCAAGGATGCGGAGGCGTGGGTGGCGGCGGGACCGGACAGCTCACTGGCGTTGACGGCGCTGGGAGACGTGCGGCTGCGGCAGGGCGATCCGCGCGAGGCATTCATCCAGTTTCAGAAGGCGGCGCAGGCGGACCTTTGCAATGCACGCGCTTACTATGGGCTGGCGGAGGTGGATGGGCTGGCGGGACGGTATGCCTCGGGCAAGCGGTTGATTGAGCAGGCGTACGCGTTGCACCCCACAGACGACGACATCAACGTGGCATGGATCGAGACGCGGCAACGCAAGGATCGGCTGGAGAAACTGGCCGACTATGCCGAGCACAGCAACCAGATTAGCGAAGAGAACCGGACGAAGATGAAGATCAGCCTGGACAAGGCATCCCAGACCCATACGTCGGACTGCAGGATGGCGGCGACGTCTCCGCGGGAGGCGACGGTGCCGATGGTGAAAGTGATGGATGGGCCGACGCGGTTCGTTGGGTGGGGCCTGGATGTGCAGTTCAACGGCAAGCGGCGGCGGCTGCAGATTGACACCGGGGCGAGCGGCATCATGATCTCGCGTGCCGCGGCGCTGTTTCTTGGCATCCAGCGTGAGGACACGGCAAAGGCCTGGGGCTTTGGCGACGAAGGCAGCGCGAAGACCTCGATTATCCATGCGGCGAGCATCAAGATGGGAGGGGTCGAGTTCACCAACTGCCCGGTGGAGATTCTGGAGAAGTGGAGTGCTCTGGACTCGGACGGACTGATTGGCGCGGACGTCTTTGATCGGTCACAGGTGACGCTGGACTTCCCGAAACACGAGCTGAGGATTGCGCCGCTGCCGCAGCGTCCGGACGAGACGGAGGCGGACCGGGCCAAGCAGGAAGCAGCGGATGACGACGCGCCCCTGGTGCTCCATGATCCGTATGTGGCGCCGGAGATGAAGGACTGGCTGCGAATCTATCGCAGCGGGCACATGCTTCTAATGCCTACGGGAATCGTCGACACCAAGCGGATCAAAGACGACAGCGCCTGGAAGGACAAACTGTTTGTTTTGGACACGGGATCGGAGGACAACACGATTTCAATCGCCGCGGCCAAGGAGGTGACCAAACTCGGCCGCGACGATGAGGTGGAGCTGGCGGGCATCTCGGGCAAGGTGGACAAGGTCTACGATGCGGGCAAGTTCACGCTGGAGTTTGCCGGATTGCGGCTGGACGCGCCCAGCATGGAATCGATCGACCTGACCAAGTTTTCTCACAGTGATGGAGTGGAGGTTTCCGGATTCATCGGCGCGCCGCTGCTGTTCCAACTGGTGGTGCACATCGACTACCGGGACAACCTGGTGAAGTTCGAGTACACGCCGAAGAAATAGCCGGGTACGGACCCACCGATGGCGATGTGCGCGGCATCGGTGGGGCACCTGGTTTGGATGGGAGACGGTGGGGAGCTAGCCCTGGGACTGCTTCATGGCGAAGTCGCCGATGATGGGCAGCTTGAACCACTGGCCCTGGAAGGCCTTGATGACCACGACGATCCAGATGATGAAGAAGCCAAGGTTGACGATGCTCTGGATGAACAACCCCAGGAAGAAGCCGAACGGAAGCACCATTCTGAGGACCACGCTGATTGCCAGAGCCACCACGTTGAGCCCAATGGATTGGAAGGAATGGAAGCGGACCAGGGGGGTCTTGTTATAGGGGGCGACCAACAGAAAGATAACCGCCGGGATAAAAGTGAGGTAGGCGATGGCGGAGGCCAGTTTGGGGTCAATGCCTGAGGACGCGGCGGCCGGGGGTGCGTCGGTGGGGGGCGGAGCGGCGGCTGGAGCGGCGGCGGAGAGCGGGGCTCCACAGTGATTGCAAAAGGTGGCGGACTCGGACGCTACTTCGTTGTGGCATGCGGGACACTGCATTGGGTTGGCTCCTTCGTGCTGATTGTGGAACTGCTCTGCGCGCGCCCCCTGAAGTGAAAGTTCAGGGATGATTCAGCATACTCGCACCAGTGCGGAGTTCCAAAGGAATCTACCCGGAGACGCTGCCTGGATACTGGGCAGCAGTGGAGAGCCATGAGGATTTGGTAAAGATGCTGGAGGCGTTGGGGGTGACGGATGACACAGGAAGTGCGGGAATAAAACCCGGGATAGAAGAGCAGTGGGGACGTAAGATGGTGTGCATGAAATATCTGATTGCACTCTTGGCGGTTGCGGGCGTGGTGGTAAGCGCAGTGGCACTGCATATTCACAATATGGATTCGTCCGCAGTGCCCCCGTGCGCGATTTCGGCGCATTTCGACTGCGGTTTAGTGGGCCACAGCAGGTACTCGGTTTTTCCGGCGCGGACGCCTGACGAGCCGGCGGACTCCGGCAAACTGCATATACCGGTAGCGGCCATCGGCATCGCAGGATATGCACTGATCGGGATCGTTGCGCTGCTGGGGCGGTTTCGGATGGTGCTTGAGTTGGCACGGATTGGGTTCTTCTGCGCGGCGTTCCTCAGCTATATCGAGGCCTACGTCATTCAGATGTGGTGCATCTACTGCCTATGGTCGCAGGGGATCATCACCGCCATTCTGATTGCGAGCGTGGTGGCGGTGCTGCTGCGCAGGCGGAGGCGGGCGGCGTCGATGGTGTCGGTGCTGGCCGAGCACGTAGACTAAAGGAATGTGGCCCCGATTGCTGCTGGACCTTTTGCCTCATTTTTCGCGGCTGTTGCCGGTTGCGGACAAGTATCTCGCCCGCATCAGCGCGAACGAAAAGGCGCAGGCAGCGGCGCTGGCAGCGCTGGCCGAGGGGGTTCGCGGCGAACTTGGCCAGGTGACTGAGACGCAGGCAGGCCTCTCCCGCCAGATGCAGCAGCAGAGCGCGCAGATTGCCGAGATTGGGGTGGATGTGACGCGCGCGCGCTTGGGAGTCGAGAGCATGGAGGAACGAGTCGCCGGGCTGGAGAAGTCGATGAGTGCGGCGGTGAAGCTGCTGGTGCTGGCGGTGCTGCTGATGGCGGTTACGGTCACGCTGCTGGTCATTCGGATGGTGCGCTAGGAATTGTTGAGCAGAGGGAGAGTTGTTGTATGGGAATCAGCCGTGAACAGGCTCTGGATTGCTTTCGGAGCAACGATTTGGTGGGGATTGGGATGGAGGCCGACGCGGTGCGGAGGCGGCTGCACCCGGAGGGCGTGGTGACGTACGCGATCGGCTGCGAGGTTGAGGCCGGCAGCGCGGCTTCGGTGGATGCGATTTGCGGCGTGATTGGCGAGGCGGTCGAGATGGGCGGCACGGGCGTGCGGGTGAAGGCGGGCGCTGGCCGCGAGGGGATGGAGCGGTTCGAGGGGGTGGTTCGAGGCATCCGGCAGCGGTTTCCTGAACTCTGGATTGAGGGCGTGACCGCGGCGGAGGTGAGGTCGCTGGCTGCAGACCGCGGAGTGGGGCTCCGGGAGGCGATTGCGCGGCTGCGGGACGCCGGGCTGGATGCGATTGCGGGGGATGGGGCGGATTTGGCGGGCGTGGGTGGTGCGGCGTGCGGCGTGGCGGAGTGGGTCGAGGTGCAGCGCGCTGCGCATGGGGTGGGAATGCGGACGGCGGCGGTGATGAGGTTTGGGGCGGGCGAGACTCGGGAGCAGCGCGTCGATTTTCTGGAGGCGGTGCGGGCCTTGCAGCAGGAGACGGGCGGGTTCACGGCGTCTGTACCGGTGGCGGCCGAGGTGGCGAGCGGGCGGGACCTGGATGCGGCGACGGCGGTGGAACGGCTGAAGACGCTGGCGATCGGGCGGATGTTTCTCGATAACGTGGAGAATGTGCAAGCGATCCGGGCGGGGCACGGGCTGAAGGTGCTACAGACGGGGCTGCGGTTTGGGGCAAATGATGCGGGGGTTGTGTCCGGTGAGGGCGCGAGCGAAGAGGACGTTCGGCGGGTGATTCGGGATGCGGGGTTCAGGCCGGCGCAGCGGGATGCGGCTTACCAGGCGATGATGTTGAGTTAGTCGCGTCGGCTGTCTGAATATCTGATATTCTGATATTCAGAGGTTTTGGACATGGCGGCGACGACGATCAAGATGGGGAAACGGGGGACGATTGTGCTGCCGGCAAGGCTGCGCAAGCAGTTTGGGCTGGCGGATGGGTCGTTGCTGGTGACCGAGGCGAAGGATGGGGAGATTCGGATCCGGCCGGCGTTGATGTATGAACCTCCTGTTTGGTCTGATGAGGAAAAGGCATATTACATCCTGATCAACTCGATGACGAAAGAAGAGTGGGACCGGAATTTGCCGGACGTTCTGGCGATGGGTGTCGATCCAGAGAAGATTGAGGGACTGGAACCGAATCACCGGGAGACGCTGCCCACTGATGCCGAGTGGGACCTGAAGATGCATCGGCCCCGAGAGAGGAAAAGTGCCTGAGTTTCCTTCTCTCCGTGTCTACCTCGATTCAAACGTACTGTTTTCGGCGTCGTACGATCAGAATTCCGTATTTCTCAACTTCTGGAGGATGCGCAATGTGGGCGTTGTTGCGTCCTACTATGCGGCCGGCGAGGTTTCGCGCAATATCGACGTGGATAGCCATCGTCAGCGCTTTGAAGCCTTGCTCGCAAGAACGGAGTTGGTGAGCGATACGGACGCCGATTTCCTCCCCTCACATGTGAAGCTCCCGATGAAAGACGCGCCTATTCTTGCTGCCGCCATTTTTGCAGGTGTTGATTATCTTGCGACCGGCGACAAGAGGCATTTCTCGCACTTGTACGGTACTGCAGTTCTCGGCGTAAGGATCATCCGTCCCTCAGACTTCCTGGAGTTGCACAAAGACCGTCTGCCGGAATAGCGGGTTCGCGTAGAATCGTCGGGAACGGTAATCTGCTCGCGGAGTATTCTGCTGCCATCCTTCCTCTACAGTTTGCATGCGTCTCTGGCGATGTTTCTTGCCTCCAAGGGCATCCTTCATGGCCTGGCGGCCAAGTATGCGCGCGGCAGCGAGTTCCGGCACCTTTACCACTGGAACGCCTTCGACATCTCGATGCTGGTTCCGTACTTCCTGGTGATGATTATCCTGGCGTTTTACGGGATCCATCGCTACCAGTTGGTGTGGCTGTACTACCGGAACAAGAAGAATGCGGCGAAGTGGGACGAGCCGGGCGGCCGCTATGCGGAGGGCGAACTGCCGTTTGTGACGGTGCAGCTTCCGATTTTCAATGAACAGTTTGTGGTGGACCGGCTGATCGATGCGGTGTGCCGGCTGGAGTATCCGCGGGATCGGTTCGAGGTGCAACTGCTGGACGACTCGACCGACGAGACGGTGGAGGTGGCGCGGGAGATTGTGGAGCGTTATGCGCGGGGCTTTGCCGGACTGGCGCCGCAACCGATCGTGTACCTGCATCGCACCAACCGGCATGGGTACAAGGCTGGCGCGCTGGACGCGGGGCTGAAGGTTGCGAAGGGGGAATTGGTTGCGATCTTCGACGCGGACTTTGTGCCGGCGCCGGACTGGCTGATGAAGGTGGTGGACCACTTTGCCGAGCCGGGCATCGGCATGGTGCAGACACGCTGGACGCACCTGAACCGCAACTACAGCTTCATGACGCAGGTAGAGGCGATCCTGCTGGACGGGCACTTTGTGCTGGAGCATGGGGGGCGCTCGCGGGCGGGAGTGTTCTTCAACTTCAATGGGACGGCGGGAGTGTGGCGGAGGAAGGCGATCTCCGATGGCGGCGGATGGCAGCACGATACGCTGACCGAAGACACCGACCTGAGCTACCGGGTGCAGTTGGCGGGATGGAAGTTCAAATACCTGCAGGATGTGGAGTGCCCGGCGGAGCTGCCGATCGAGATGACCGCCTTCAAGACGCAGCAGGCGCGCTGGGCGAAGGGGCTGATCCAGACGGGCAAGAAGATCCTGCCGCGGGTAATGAAGAGCGACGCGCCCTGGCACACCAAGCTGGAGGCGTGGTACCACCTGACGGCGAACATCAGCTATCCGCTGATGATTGTGCTGAGCGTGCTGCTGATGCCGGCGATGATCATACGGAGCTGGCAGGGCTATCTGCAGATGGTGCTGATCGACTTGCCGCTGTTCGTTGCCAGCACGATGTCAGTGTCGACGTTCTACCTGGTGAGCCAGAAAGAGCTGTATCCGAAGACCTGGTACCGGACGTTCCTGTATGTGCCGG
Source organism: Acidobacteriaceae bacterium (assembly GCA_049509035.1). Lineage (GTDB taxonomy): Bacteria > Acidobacteriota > Terriglobia > Terriglobales > Acidobacteriaceae > Edaphobacter. The sequence continues at coordinate 287,053 of JBELAH010000006.1, read as the reverse complement.
TGCTGATGGCGCTGGGCGGGGTGGGGCTGACGATCACCAACACCAAGGCGGTGATGGAGGCGCTGCTGGGATACAAGACAGCGTTCGCGCGCACGCCCAAGTACCGGGTGAAGACGAAGGGTGAGACGAGCCAGGCCAAGGTGTACCGCAAACGGCTGGGGATTGTGCCGTGGATCGAGTTGGCGATTGGCGGATATTTCGCGTGGACGGTGTGGTACGCGTGCACGACGGAGAACTACTTCACGGTGCCGTTTCTGGTGCTGTTTGTGTTTGGCTACTGGTACACGGCGCTGCTGAGCATCTTTCAGGGGCGGTTCGAGCGCGCGGGTCGAGCAACGAGCGGGGCTGAGGGGCACGAGAAGCCGTATCCGGTGGGGATCTAGAAGCGGATGCCGAGCTTGATGGGGATGTAGGTGGTGCGGTTGCTGTTGGCGGGGTAGGCGTCGAAGCCAGTGTAGGTGGTGGTGGCAACGTTTTGAGCGGTGTACCCGTAGCGCTGCGAGTTGAGCACCAGGACATACCGCGTTTCGAGATAGACCTTTGCGCCTGAGAAGTTGGATATCTTGACGGTCAGGCCGAAACCTCCATTCACGCCGAAGGCGTTGCTGGTGTAATGGGCCACGGTTTCGTCGACGTTGTAGTAGCCGCAGCCGTAGATGCTGCACTCTTCCTGGCTTGTAGGAGCCAGAAAGTTGGTGACCTTGTGATAGAAGCCGCCACCGACGACGGCGTAGGCGTCCCATGAGCCCTGGGTGGCGAGAGTGAAGGTGGGGTTGAGGGTGAACGACCAGACGTGGTTGTTTCCGTCGAGGTTGGCAATGGGAGCGGGGCACTGATTGGCGACCATCACTGCCGGCGGGCAGTAGTTGTAAACGACCTCCTGATGGTTGAGGGTGGCGGCCTGCAGGCCGAAGTGATCGTAGTCGAACTGGAGGATGACACCGAAATTGCGGTTGAAGTTGCGGCCGCCGCCCGCCTGGAAACCCCAGTTGGGGGTTTCGTACGCGTGGGTGTTGCCGACGGGCAGGCCAGCTCCGACGGCGCCGAGGAACTCGTATTTGTTGGAGCCGTCGGGGTTGGAGGTGGTGCGGGAGAAGTTTGGCCGGCCGTAGCGGCGCGGTGGGGGTTGGGAGGTCTCCGGTGCGGTGGGCACGAGACTTGCGGGTGAAGTTTCCGATGCCAGGAACAGAGGTGGGGTGGGCGAGGGTTGCCGGGCCTGGGCGAGTGAGGCCGCTCCCGCCATCAGAAAGCTGAACGCCGCGGCGCGGAACGCAATGCCGAAGAGGGTGCGAGAGGCGCGCATTTTCTGGATGGCTCTCATCATTCTTGGGAGCGAAGACTTTTCGGATTCCTGATTTAATGTAGCGGTTCGTTGCGGAGGCCGCAAAATCGAGGCGGGAAAAACGATGAAGCCCGGCTGGGGAGCCGAGCTTCGCGAGACTTACGGGGATGGTGGTTTAGAAACGGATGCCGACCTTGATGGGAAGGAAGGTGGTGCGGTCGCTGTTGGCGGGGTAGGCGTCGTAGCCGTTGTAGGTCGTGGTAGCGACGTTCTGCGCGGTGTACCCGGTGCGCTGCGAGTTGAGCATCAAAACGTATTTTGCTTCGAGGTAGAGGCGCTCATTGGAGAACTTGGAGAACTTGTAGGTGACGCCGAAGCCTCCGTTTACGCCGACTGCGTTGCTGGTGTAGTGGTCGATGTTCGCATCAACCTCGTATTCTCCGTAGTAGATGCTTTCCTCGACCTGGGGTTCGGTGAAGTTGGTGACCTTATGGTAGTAGCCGCCGCCGACCACCGCGTAGGCGCCCCAGGAACCTTCGGTAGGCAGAGTGAAGATGGGGTTGAGGGTGAACGACCAGACGTGATTGTTGCCGTCGAGGTTGGTGACGGGGGCGCATTCGCCCTCCTCCTGAAGCAGCGTCGTGCAGCCGTAGTTGTAGATGTACTCCTGGTTGGCGATGGTGGCGCCCTGAAGGCCGAAGTGATCGTAGTTGAATTCCGCATCGACACCGAGGGTCTTGCTCCAACTCCGTCCGACGCCGATCTGAAGCCCCCAACTCTCGGTCTCGTACTTGTGCGTAATCCCCAAGGGAACAGAGGCGCCGAAGCCGCCGAGGAAGAAATACTTGTCGGAGCCGTCGGGGTTGGTGTTGCCGCTGGAGTAATTGGGCCGGCCGTAGGTTCGGCGCGGGGGCGGCTGGAAACTGCCCAGAGCGGCGGAGTCGAGGTCCAGTTTGGCGTAGGAGGGCGTGGCGTCGGAGGATGAGGAACTGCTGCTGGAGGTGCCGGCAAGGTCCAGCGGAACGGATCCAGATGCCTGGAAGAGTGGCGTCGTTGGGCCAAAGAAGAGGGACGAGGGCTGCTGGGCCTGGGTGAGCGAGGCCGTTGCCGCCATCAGGAAACTGAACGCCGCGACGCGGCACGCAATACCGAAGAAACTGCGGTTGGTATTCATTTTTTTGACGACTCCCTTTTTATTGTGCAAGAATCCTTCGACTTTCCTAACCCGAATAAGTTGAGATTGTTGCGCCGGTATTTCCAGCCCGAACTCCAATCATCTCATTGCTCTGTAAGACGCGCCATTATGAATTTTGGATCACCCCGGGCGGCAATAGTTTCGGGAAATTCGGGGTGGAAGTGGGGTAGGATGGCGGACGGAGCAGTTGCAGGTTGCAGGTTGGAAGTTGCAAGTTGAGGACAAAACGGTTGCAGGTTGTCAGTTGCAGGTTAAGAAACCGGCACCCAGCAACCTGCAGCCTGCAACTTGCCTTTAGTGGATGTCGAACTGCTCCGGGTGAAGGGCGGGGTCGCTCTTGACCAGGATGGTTTTGCCGACCATCTCTTCCATCTCCTGCAGCCAGCGTGCTCCGGACGACTTCAACTGTTTGACTACTTCGGGATGGACGCGCAGCATGACGTCGCCACGGTCGAGGTGCTTGTGCATTTTGCGCATCTCGATGTAGATGTCGTTGCAGACGGTGACCGGCGACTTGACCATACCGGTGCCCTGGCAGACCGAGCAGGTGGTGGAGAGGGTGCGTTCGAGCGACTGCTTGACGCGCTTGCGGGTGATGGCGACCAGTCCAAAGTCGTTGAACTGGAGGACTTTTGATGGGGCGCGGTCGGACTTCAACTCGTCTTCGAGCGCAGCCATGACGCGGTTGCGGTTGCGGCGCTCATCCATGTCGATGAAGTCGATGATGATGATGCCGCCGAGGTCGCGCAGACGGATCTGGCGGACGATCTCGGGGATGGCATCGAGGTTGGTCTTGACGATGGTGTCTTCGAGGCGCGCGGTCTTGCCGACGAACTTGCCGGTGTTGATGTCGATGGCGACCAGGGCTTCGGTCTGATTGATGACGATGGAGCCGCCGGACTTGAGCCAGACTTTGGAGCGGAGGGCCTTGTTGATCTCCTCGGTGATGCCGAACTGCTCGAACAGGGGCGTCTCTTTGAGGTAGAGCTTGACGCGGCGGATGAGCGACGGCTGGAAGCGCTGGAGGAAGCGCAGGACGCGCTCGTAGGCATCCTCGGTGTCGACCCAGATGGCGGAGAAGGTGTCGGTGACCTGGTCGCGGAGGATGCGCTCGACCAGATTGAGATCGTGATAGATGAGGGCGGGCGACTTGGACGAGTCGGAGCGCGCCTTGATGTCGGCCCAGAGGTTGAGGAGGAAGCGGAGATCGCTGCGGAGCTCCTCTTCGCTGGCGCCCTCGGCGGCGGTGCGGACGATGAAGCCGCCGGTGGCGTCGCCTTTCTCGCTGAGCAGGATTTCCTTCAGGCGGCGGCGCTCGGCGTCGGACTCAATTTTGCGCGAGACGCCGGTGTGGTTGACGGTGGGCATGAAGACCAGGAAACGGCCGGGAAGTGCGATGTGCGAGGTGATGCGTGCGCCCTTCTTGGCGATGGGCTCCTTCGCGATCTGGACCAGGATTTCCTGCCCGGGCTTGAGCAGATCGCTGATGACGGGCAGATTGGTGGACTGCATGGACATGCGGTTGCGGCTGCCGCCGAAACCGCTGCGGCCACCACGGCCGCGGTCGCGGTCGCCGCGCTGGCCACGGCGGCCATCGCGCCGTCCGCCCCGGCGTTCAGAATCGCGACCGAGGTCGCGGTCGGCATCGCGGGCCGGGCTGGGTTCGCCGGCTGACTGCCGCTCGCCGGGCTGGTCGAACTGCATTGCGTCGCCGGGTTCGTTGAAGTCCTGCTCAAAGCGGGCGGCCTGGGCAGCCTGCTCGTGGAGATCATCGTCCGCGTCCTCGGACTCGGCCTGGTCTGCGCCGGCGCGGTCGTCGATCTCATCGGCGCTCTCGCCCTCTTCTTCGTCGTCCTCTTCCAGATCGTCTTCCTCGAGGTCGTCTTCCTCGTCGTCCTCTGCTTCCAGCTCGGGCGGGGTGCGGGTGATGTGGTCGATGGACATATCGCGCAGCATGGTACCGAGGTCGGCTGCGCCTTCGAGCGTCTCTTCCTCGAGGTCGTCGATCTCCTCGATGGAGCTGGCGTGGAAGGCAGAACCGTCTACCTCCTCTTCTTCGAGGATCTCCTCGTGGAGCTGGCCGGAGCCGGGGGCGAAGTTTGTAACCGGCGGGACAGCGAAGTCGGCGTCTGCGCCGGCGGACAGGACCGCGCCCTCATGACGGATAGGCGATGCGGGTTCGGGAACCTCAATCGGAGTTGGGTGGGGCGTTGCTTCCGGCAGAACTTCGACAGGTTCGGAGAGCATATCTCCGGTAGAGGTGATGGAGGTAATGTCGTGGACCTCGGCGGCGGGCTCGTCTGCGGGTGGTGCGACGGCGGCGGAAGCTTCGGCGATTTGTGCGGGGGTTTCGGCTACGGCTTCGACTGGGGGTTCGAGGACGGGCGCGCCCTGACGGAACTCGGTGCGGGGCAGGGGGTCGACGCGGTAGGAGGCCGAGGCGACGTCGGGCTCGTATTCGGCTTCAACGGGAGGGGTTGGGGTGGGTGCTTCGGGCGTGGTTGCCGGAGCATCTTCCCATGCGGGAGTCGCGAGGACCGGGGCGGATTCATTTCGGTTCTGGACCGCTTGCTGAACTGGAGGTACTGGTGGTGGCTCGACCCCGGTCGTGACCAACGCTGGGGCTGGGGCGGCGTTGCGGGAATCGGAACGGTTGTCGCGACGGGGTTCACTGTCGCGACGGGCTTCGCCGCGGCCAAAGCGGTCGTTGCGGCCGGGGCGATCTTCTCGTCTGGGCCCGCGGTCGAAACTACGGGGGGATTCGGTGCGGGATTCGGGACGCGAGTCGGATGGGCGGCGGCGCGAGAGGGTCTCGCCGGGGAGGACGTCTCCGCCATCCCAACCGGCAGCCACGGTGTAGAGGTTGGCGGGCGGGGCGAGCGTGACCGTGGTTGGCGGCACGGAGGTATGCGCGGCGGTGGGCGAAGTGGAGGCGGCCGGTTCTTCGCCTTTGCGGTACTTGGAGAGCGATTCGCCGGGCAGAATCAGCGGCTCGGGGGATGACCCGGAGTCGGCGTCGGGATAGGCGTTGAAGACCGGGCCGGTGCCGCCGGCTTCGCCGGTGTCCATGCCGTAGCGGTCGCGCGAGGGCGCGAAGCCGCGGGGACGCTGCGGGCGCTGGTCGGGCCGCTGAAATGAATCGCGGCGTGGGGCGTCGAAGCGCTGGCCGTCGCGGCGCTGGCTGCGGCTGTCGTCGCGGTTGGTTGGCGCATTGGCGGACTCGAAGGCCTCGATCTCCGGGTAGGTCTCGGGCTCCGTGGATGATTCGTCTTCCGGGGAGGCCGGTGCATTCTGCTGGGCGGGATCACCGGACTGGCCGGGCAGGCCGCGCCCGCGACGGCGTCCGCGGCGTCCTCGCCAACGGCGGTTGGCCTCGGCTCCGGGTGCTCCTTCGCCAATTTCGGCTGCGTCGTCGAGCTCGCGAGGAGGGGCTGGAGCGGCGTCGGCGGGTTCCTGCTCGGCGCGCGCCGCTGCGTCGGGGCCGGCCTGGCGATCTGGATTTCGGTCGCGGTCGCGGTCGCGTCCGCCGCGGCGGCCTCGGCCACCACGGTCCTGGCCGCGTCCGCCGGACTCGGTCCGGGCGGCGCCATTGTCGCTGCGTTCGGCGTTGATGGTGCGGGGGCGGTCACTGGCGGGGGTGGTGTCGAACTCTTCCGAGTCCGGCGCTTCTTCCATGAAATCAGTGATATAGAGGAATGCGTCGCGCTCGAGGCCGATGTCCACGAAGCTGGACTGCATGCCGGGAAGGACGCGGGTGACGCGTCCGTTATAGATGGAGCCCGCGAGCGTGTATTCGTTCTCGCGTTCGTAATAGATTTCGGTGAGGGCTTCGTCTTCGACGATGGCCAGACGCGTCTCATGAGGCGTGCTGGAGATATAGATTTCTTTCGACATTTCCTGCTCTTTCTGCCCGCTCCGGGTTTAGTGGCCGGAAGCTGAGCGGCAGGGCAGGCGAGGATCGGAGGGGCTCTAGCTGGATGCTAGGCGCCGCTCACCGAGGGTGCGGACAGGGTGCGGGATCGGGAAGCGGTGTGGACCGATGGGTGCAGGCGGGAGCCGAAAGACAACTCAGACTGCGTCCAGAGGGCGCCCGGTGGGGGCGCGAACTGGTTCATAACAAACGCGATCGGGAACACTTGGGAAGCTTCGAGCGAAAATGGGCATGCGGATTTTGTGACCAGAACTACCTCGGATCGTAGCTGAGGGCTGGCCGTTCGCGGTCCGGATGCAATCATTCCCTTCAAACCTGTCCGGCCAACGGACTTGATCTCTCGCCTGGCCGGCCTTTTTCTAATCTTTGAAAAACCTGCAAAACTCTAACTCCGCGAGCCCGGCGCCAGTGCGCCAACGGGGAGCGGTGGGTTGCGCCGGCCTGAGTGTAACAGCCGGGTAAATCCAGTATGCACCAAAAACGCTACGCGCGTCTTGTGCGGTTTCCGATGCGACCCCAGTTGGTATCCGTTTTGAGGCGATAAGCTCGCCGCCGTCCAAGATCCAAGCTGGCTAGTTGTCCGTCGGCTTCGGCTCAAGGTGGTCGATTACGAGCATGGGCACGGATCGCTTCTGCATCTCGAGCCTCAGCCCCAGTTGCTTCATCATGGCATCCGGGAGCGAGATAGCGCCAGTTGGGTCGGAGGAGACTGACGCGTCTACGGACGGCGGTGGGGCAGCACCGCCAGCCGGAGTGGTAACCACGCCGCGGGCGGCATCCCTGCTGCTGAAGCTGAGCGTGAGGTCATAGGCGCCGTCGAGGTTGGTGGCGTTCAGCACCGGCGTCTTGATGTAGTCCCGCGCGTAGTACTGGATCTCCGAGGCAAACTGAGCCATGGTGACATTCTGGCAGGTGACCACTTCAGAGAAGATGGGGTTGGTGGCGCGAGGGTCTTTCGCGCCGGGCGCTGGGCCTTCCTTACAGGAGGTGCGGTTGGCCGGATCGGCTTTCTTCATCTTGGGATTGGCCGCGAAGAGGGTATAGGCGTCTGCCTGGGCCACCCGGTCTTCCGAGTGCGCCTTCAGTTGAAAGCGGTCGGCTAGCAACGTGCGCACCATGGCGCGGACGTCTTCGGGGGCCGTCTGTCGCGGCGCGCCGGAGCTCTCGGCTGGGGGCGGCTCGGCGTTCCACTTTGCGAGAACGTCCCAGTGGTCTTTGTCAATCCACGCGGGAGGGTCCGCGATCATCGCGGCGCTGATGTCCCACCCGTAACTGATGAGGCCCTGGATCGATATGTTGCTGAATCTGACCTGGTTTGCCTCGCGACTGACCCCGAAGCCGCCGCTCGACTGCTGTGCGCTCGGCTTAATCACGGCCACGTCGAATGCCAGGGGAGGTGGCGGAGGCAGGACCTTCTCGAGTCCAGGCGGGTTGGGGGTCGGCTGCTCGACGGCGCTGTCGACGACCACGACCGGCTGCGGCGTAGTTCCCGGCTCAAGCTTGAGGCCGAGCTGCTTTTCGATCGCATCCGCGAAGTCTATGCCCTGGCGATCTGGCCGGATCGTGTAGGTGACGTCGAAGTCCCATGCGCCCTTGAACCCGGTGAGGTCGACGACTGGTTTGTCGCTGAACATCATATGCAGGCTCTGCGCGTATTGCTCCATGGTCATATTGCGACAGAAAAAGGAAAAGGTCGTGGGAGAAGGACCGCCGGGAGCGGGCGGAGACGAGGGAGGGTGGTACCGGCAGCCGGATTCGGCCGTGGCGTCTGCTGTGAGCTTGAGCCTGGGCGGTCCGCTGCCTGCGTGCAGCAGCAGCGCCGGCACAGGCCTCATTTCGGTGTGCGCGACCAGCTTGAACCTCTGTATCAGCACGGAACGCAGCAGCAGGTTGGCGTCCGCTTGGGTGGCATCCGGCGGGACCTGCGCGGTCACGTCAAAGCGATCGAAGTCCAGCCATGCGGGACCGCCGACCACGTTGTTGGGCTCCACGCCGTAGGCGGTCACGATCAAGTCCAGCAAAGTTGCCTCGTGCAGGACGTAACGGCCCTTGGCGGGCGGCATCACCCGTAGGAAGGTAAAGTGGAAGCTGTTCGGGCTGGGATGCACGTCGGCGATAGCGAGCGCAACAGGCGCGGTATCGGTGGACTTAGCGGCAATTGATGCGGTCTCGGGCGTCTTGCTGCTGGACTGGGCGAGTCCGCTGACGGAAAGTGGAGCGAGGAAGAGCATGAACACATACGCTCGTCTCAACATCAATGTCCGCCGTGGGATCGAGAATGGCATCACTTACGAGGGTCCAGTCGCTGATCTCAATGTACGCCTACTTGGACGGATAGGCCCCGCAAAAGGCGCTATGGTTTCAATTCACAAAGCGGCGCATGCGGATGTTCATGACAATGCCGAGGGCGAGGAAGGTGAAGAGGATGGAGGATCCGCCGTAGCTCATCAGTGGCAGCGGAATACCCGTGACCGGCATCAGTCCGACGACCATGCCGATATTCACCACAATCTGGAAGAGGATTACGGCGACCACCCCCATGATGATGAAGGCACCGGGCATATCGGATGCCTGCTGAGCGTTCTGAATCAGACGCGTCAATATCAGGAAGTACAGCAGCAGGATGCCCATGCCTCCGACGAAGCCGTGTTCCTCGCAGAAGGCAGCGAAGATGAAATCGGTGTATGGAATGGGTAGAAAGTCGCCCTGGGTCTGGGTGCCCTTATTGGTGCCTTTGCCCCAGAGGCCGCCGGCGCCGACCGCGATCAGGGACTGCTTGATCTGGTATCCCGCGCCTTTGGGATCGGTGTCGGGGTTGATGAAGCTGTTGATCCGGGCCTGCTGGTAGGGCTTCAGGCGCTTGCCGCTCATCCAGGCGCCGCCGACCACGATAGCGAATCCAAGCAGCAGGATAGCGACCTTCTGGATGCGGATTCCCCCGAGGAAGAGTCCGGCGATAACCACGGGGAAGTAGGTGAGCGCGGTGCCGAGGTCGGGCTGCTTGAGCACCAGCAGCATGGGAATGCCGACCAGCGCGAAGGCCTTGCCGATGTCGAGCCAACTGAGCTCGCGCCCGGCCAGGCCCCAGAAGTAGCGGGCGATGACGACGATCAGGATCAGCTTGACCCATTCCGACGGCTGAAAATGCACGCCAGCGCCGAGATTGATCCAGCGTCTTCCGCCCATCACCTTGGTCCCCACCAGCAAGACAGCGACCAAGGACATGAGTCCTATGCCATACGCCCAGGGCGCGATATCGATGAGGCGGTGGTAGTCGACGAAGGAGATGAGAAACATCAGCACGATGCCGAACAGCAGGAATTCGATCTGCTTCTCGCCGAAGCCGTGAAACTTGGTGTGCAGCGTGGCGGACTTGATCTCGAGCACGCTGATGATGGAGATGAGCATCACCAGGATGAGGAGGGTCCAGTCGAAGTCACGGAAGGAGGAGAAGCGGCGCATGGGCTGACTGTCGGTCTACGGATTGGGCGCGGGGCGATTGGCGGTGGATGCCGGGGGAACTTTGGGCCCGGTGGTTGCTGCAGCGATGGTGGTGGGTGAGGCGGGGGCAGATTTCGGGGCAGATTTGGGCGTCGGGATGGCGGCGGCGGGCGTGGTGGTGGGGCTGGTTGCGGGAGGCGGCGGGGGTTTGGGGGCATCGACCAGGCGGAGATTGCCATCGTGCTTGCGCTGCTTGGTGACGAAGGCGTTGACCACCTGGGCGGCGACGGGTGCGGCGGCGGTGGCTCCCCAGCCGCCATGTTCACAGAGCACAGCAACCACGATGTCGGGATTGCGGCGCGGCGCCATGCCCACGAACCAGGCATTGGCGCGCGCGGCCCCGGTCAACAGGTTGTTGCCGCCGATGCTGTGGTTGACAACCTGAGCGGTGCCGGTCTTGCCGGCGAAGTCGACTCCGTCCAGGCGGACGGCGGCGCCGGTGTCATAGCCGCCCGGGAGCATGGTTTGCGCCATTCCATCGGTGATGGTCTCCCAGTTGTCGGGCGTGAGAGGGATGGTGCGGTTGCCGGAGCCCGGATAGCTTGCGAGGATGGCGGACTGCATATCGGGCGGAAGCTCGTCGGGGAAGACGACATGAGGCCGCTGGAGCACGCCGCCGGAGGCAATGCCGGAGAGCGCGCGCGCGAGCTGGATGGGGGTTACCTGGACCGATCCCTGTCCGATGCCTACGGAGATGACCTCGCCGGCGTACCACTTGTCATGCTGCGTCTTCAACTTCCAGGCCGTGGAAGGCATGACGCCGGTGGCCTCGTCGGGCAGATCGATGCCGGTCTTCTGCGAGAGGCCGACCTCGGTCGCGTATTTGGCGATGGTGTCGATGCCCAACTTCTCGGCGAGGGTGTAGTAGTAGGTATCGCAGGACCACGGGATGGCGTGGTCGATGTCCACCATGCCGTGATGGTGATCGCAGGCGAAGAAACGGCCGTAAAAGTTGCCCCCGCCATTGCACATCACGCGCATGGTCTGGGCGACGTTCTCTTCGAGGCCGGCGAGCGACATGATGATCTTGAAGGTTGAGCCGGGGGCAAGCTGCGCCTGGATGGCCTTGTTCATCAGCGGGTGGTTGGGGTCGGTGACGATCGACGACCAGTAGCTTTTGGTGAGGCGCACGGAGAACTGGTTGGGATCGTAGGTGGGACGCGAGACCATGGCGAGGATTTCGCCGGTGTGCGGGTCCATTGCCACCAGTGCGCCGTTGCGGCCTTCCATGGCCTGCTCGGCTACGCGCTGGAGATCGAGGTCGATGGTGAGGCGCAGGTCGTTGCCGGGTTTGGCCAGCACCTGGCCGAGCGTGCCAACCTCCTTGCCGTGGCTGTTGACGATGACGTCGCGGGAGCCGTCGGTGCCGCGCAGCCAACTGTCATAGGTCTCTTCCACGCCGGATTTGCCCACCACATCGCCGGGCTCGTAGAAGTCATACTTGGAACTGTTGAGGTCCTCCTCCGACACTTCGCCGACGTAGCCGATGAGGTGCGCCGCGAAGCCGTCGCGGGGGTAGAGGCGCCGCTGGGTGTCACGCATTTCGAGTTCGGGCAACTCATTGCGGTGGGCCTCAATGAAGGCCTGTTCGTCCGGGGTAATGTCCTGCTTCAGCGGGATGGAATCGTAGCTGGGCGAGCTGGCATAGCGGCGCAGGGTGGTCTGGACCTGGTCCACGGGAAGATCGAGGCCGCGGGCGATGAGGGGAATGTCCGCTGCCAAGTCTTTGACCTGATCGCGCAGCAGGAAGCAGGAAACCGAAGGATAGTTGTCGACGAGGATGCGGCCCTCGCGGTCGAATATCTTGCCACGCGGCGCGAGCACGGGGTCCTTGCGGACGCGGTTGGCCTCGGCGAGCACGCGGTAGCTGTCCGCGCCGAGGATTTGCAGGCGCCACATCCCGGAGGCAAGCACAGCGAGGAGCAGCACGACGAGGTATTGGGTCGCGTGCAGCTTGCCCGCCGAGACCTTCTCATCGCGGGCGTTGTAGCGTTCGGGGCTGGGGAGAATCGCCATGCTGCAAGTCCTGCCGATTACAGTTTACGTCGTTCTGCCGCAGGAGATCACTGCCCCTTGCGGGTCATCCGCGCGGGTACGCCCTACTCCGGGTGCTTGGTGCGGTCGAGCAGGAGGAAGATGGGGATGGCGACCGCGGTGTTCACCGCCGCGCGGAGCAACTCGTGCAACCACAGCAGGTGGAATCCGCGGATGCCCAGCAGCCGGCGCTCGATGAGGTAGAGGAGCACGCTTTGCAGCAGGGAGAAGCCGAAGGTGAGGACCGCGCGCGTGGCCGAGTTCTCGACGTCGATGCGGCTGCCCAGGCTGGCAGCGGCGTAGCCAATCACCGATTTGGCCATGCCGTTGACGCCGATGGGCTGGCTGGTAAGCACATCCTGCAGCAGGCCGATTGTGGCGCCGGTGGTGGTTCCGGCGATGGGGCTGCGACGGCTGATAGCGAAGAACAAGGTGACCACCAAGGGCAGATCGAGGATGGCGAACCCTGGATACAACCTGGGCAGAAGCACCTGCAGGAGGATGGCGCCCACCGGCACAAAGATGGCGACGGGGAGGCTGAAGCTCTGCTGCTCGACCTCGCGGCGCGACATGTAACTGCGTGTGACCATGGGAATTGGTGGAGAGCGCCTTGCCTACCTCAGCCTAAATTGAATTTGCCGCGGGCGAGGCATTCCGTGGGTACGAAAAACAAATACGGAGATTCTGGACTCGATGAAACTGAGTCCAGAATGACGACTTTCCTGGGGGGCGCGTGAGCCTTGCGCGGGCCTTGGGAGGGGTGCGTCATTTCGGCTGGTCCGGCTTGGGTGGGGGCTGCTGGCTTCCCGTGGGCTGGTTGGTCTGTGGCGTGATGGGTGCGCCGGGAGTCAAGGCCGAGGCGGGTGGAGTGGTTCCGCTGGTGTACCGGTCGGGATGCACAGTGGGCAGCGGGTGGGGGAGGACCAACGGAGGCGGGACGCCCGAGGCCGGCGCCGCGGTTGCGGGCGGAGTAGTTGCGGTGGGGCTGCCGGGTGCGCCGGGCGCCTGGTCGTCATGGATGCCGGGGAGCCGCTCGGCACTGAGGTCGGCTGCGTGTTGCGCTTCCGCCGTGGCGAGATCCTGCTGGGCGTCGGCCGGCAGATTCGATTGCGTGCCGGTGATGACCAGGACCTCCTCGACGCGGTCCAGATTGACCGCGGGCCGCACCACGATGGCGGTATAGGGCTGGTTATTGGGGTCGGGGGCAATGCTCTCGATGGTGCCTACGGGCAAGCCGCGGGGGTACACCTGATCGCCGCCGGAGCTGAGCACCTGCTCGCCGGGCTTGATGCGCGAGTCGGCAGTGAGATTGCCGATCTGCGCCCGTCCGGCGGCGGTGCCGCGCAGAATGGCGCGGATGCGGGTGCTGGCGAGGATGACGCCCGCGCCGGAGGTCGGGTCGTTGATCTCAAGCACCTGTGCGGTGTCGGGAAAGACATCGCGCAGTTTGCCGACGATGCCATCCTGGGTAATGACCGCCATATCGGGCCTGAGGCCGTCGCGCGAACCTTTGTCGATGGTGAGCACGTGCGACTGGTCGCTACCGCTGGCACCGATGACCTGCGCGGCAACGGTCGAGCCGACGTAGCGCTGCTTGAAGCCGAGCAGGGCCTGCAGCCGCCGGCCCTCGAGCGCGTCCTCGGCGATGGCGGCCTGCTCGATACGCATGCGCGTGAGTTGCTGTTGCAAGTCTGCATTCTGCCGGCGCACGTGGCGGAGGTCGATGTAGTCGGACCAGCCATGGCGCGCGCCGGAGCCGATGGCGTGGGCAGCGCGCTCGAATGGAGTCACGGTGGAGGTAGCCCACATGCGAATGAGGCGCACGCTGCGTCCGTCAGGCTGGCTGGAATCGGCGGGCGTGCGCACCTGCATCGCCAGCGCAATCGCCTGCGCCAGCAGGACCGCGATCAGGAACAACGCATTCTTGAACCGGGTGATGAAGTCCATTGCCTAGAGGCTTAACACCGATCTACACCGATGTTACCGATCTCCTGCGAGCCAAAGATGAAAGCGAAGCACGGAGACGACTGCCGGCTCTCCTCTGCTAGTCGATCGAAATCTTGCGGAGCAGCTTGAAGTCCGACAACATTCTGCCGGTGCCGAGCACGACGGAAGCGAGCGGATCGTCGGCGATGGAGACAGGCAGGCCGGTCTCCTCGCGGATGCGCTTGTCGAGGTTCTTGATGAGCGCGCCGCCGCCGGTGAGCACGATGCCGCGGTCGGAGATATCGGCTGAGAGCTCCGGCGGAGTGCGTTCGAGTGCGACGCGGATGGCGTTGATGATGGTGGCGACGCATTCAGAGAGCGCCTCGCGAATTTCGGAGTCTTCGATGGTGATGGTCTTGGGCACGCCTTCGATCAGGTTGCGCCCCTTGATCTCCATGGTGATGGGCTTGTCGAGCGGGAAGGCGGAGCCGAGCTGCATCTTGATCTGCTCGGCGGTGCGCTCGCCGATGAGCAGGTTGTACTTGCGCTTGAGGTAGGTGACGACGGCTTCGTCCATCTGGTTGCCGGCCATGCGCACGGAGCGCGAGTAGACGATGCCGGCGAGCGAGATGACGGCGATGTCGGTGGTGCCTCCGCCGATGTCGACGACCATGTTGCCGCCGGGTTCGGTGATGGGCAGGCCGGCGCCGATAGCGGCGACCATGGCCTGTTCGACGAGGTGAACTTCAGAAGCTTTGGCGCGGTAGGCGGAGTCCATGACCGCGCGCTTCTCCACCTGGGTGATCTCGGAGGGCACTCCGATGACGATGCGCGGATGCACCATGCGCTTGCGGTTGTTATGCGCCTTCATGATGAAGTAGTTCAGCATCTTCTCAGTGTGGCGGAAGTCGGCGATGACGCCGTCCTTCATGGGCTTGATGGCGATGATGTTGCCCGGGGTGCGGCCGAGCATCTCCTTGGCCTCCTTGCCGACGGCCTCGACCTCGTTGGTCTGGGTATTGACCGCGATGATGGAAGGCTCGTTGACGATGATGCCCTTGCCGGCCGCAAAGACGAGGGTGTTGGCCGTGCCCAGGTCGATGGCCAGGTCATTGGAAAAAAGACTGAACAGCGAGCGCATGTTGTGGATGCGCGAGTACCGCATTTGATAACCGTTTGACGACATTGCGTGGGTATTTTCCTAGTGAAAAAGATCAGTTTCTATTGTACGGCTTGGCGGGTACCGCTGCCGGGGGACGGGCCGTGCCACTTTCAGGGGTATCATCGCCGTGCGGTATCCGGCAGCGGACTGACAACCGGGAGCGCGTTTGGTAGGGTGGGGAACATGATTATTGGCGTACCGAAGGAAGTAAAGGACCACGAGAGCCGGGTAGGCGTGACGCCGGCGGGTGTGCATGCGCTGGCGGCGGCAGGACATACAGTGCTGGTGGAACACAATGCGGGCGAACTCTCGGCGATGCCGGACGACGAGTACCAGGCCGCCGGCGCGGAGATGGTCGGCTCCGCGCACGACGTGTGGCGGCTGGCGGAGATAGTGGTGAAGGTGAAGGAGCCGATCGAGACCGAGTACCGGCACTTTCGCGAAGGGCTGGTGCTGTTCACTTATCTGCATCTTGCGCCGATGGTGGAACTTACCGATGCGCTGCTGGCGAACAAGGTGACCGGCATTGCCTATGAGACGGTGCGTGACCGCGCCGGAACGCTCCCGCTGCTGACCCCCATGAGTGAGGTGGCCGGACGCATGAGCGTGCAGGTGGGCGCGGCGTATCTTGAGAAAGAGCGCGGAGGCCGCGGGGTGCTGCTAGGCGGCGTGCCCGGAGTTCCTCCCGGCAACGTGGTGGTGCTGGGCGGTGGCATTGTCGGCACCAATGCAGCGAGGATTGCGCTGGGTCTCGGCGCGCGGGTGACGCTGGTGGACCTGAACCTGAACCGGCTGCGCGAGCTTGACGACATTTTCAATGGGCGCCTGTACACGCTGGCCTCGAACAGCTACAACATCGGGCGGGCGGTGCGCGATGCCGATCTGGTGATCGGCGGCGTGCTGATTCCGGGTGCAGCCGCGCCGAAGCTGGTTACCAGGGCGATGGTTGCGAAGATGAAGCGAGGCGCGGTGATCGTCGATGTGGCCATCGACCAGGGCGGATGCATCGAGACCGCACGGCCGACTACGCACTCGGAGCCGTCGTATGTGGTCGACGGGGTGGTCCACTACTGCGTGACCAACATGCCCGCGGCGGTCCCCAACACGTCGACGCTGGCGCTGACCAACGCGACCTTTGCATACCTGATGAAGCTGGCGAGGCACGGGGCCAATGCGGCGATCCAGGAAGACGCGGGGATCGCGGCGGGAGTGAATACTTTCGGAGGCGTGCTGACGTGCAGGCCGGTGGCGGAGTCGCAGCACCGGGAGTGGCAGCCGGTTTCGGAGCTGGTGGGGCACGCGGGGCAGGGAACGTCGTAAGCTACGCGGACTTTTCCAACAGGGCGCGCAGGCCGGGTTCGTCGAGGATGGGCACGCCGAGCGACTGGGCTTTGTCGAGCTTGGAGCCAGCCTCTTCACCGGCGACGACGTAGTTGGTCTTCTTGCTGACGGAGCCGGAGACGCGGCCGCCGGCGGACTCGATCATCTCCTTGGCGGCCTCGCGGGTGAGGGTGGGAAGCGTGCCGGTGAGCACGAAGGTGAGGCCTTCGAGGGTGGTGGTTCGCAGCTTCTTCTCCGCGAGCATGGTCAGGCCGAGGTCTTTGAGGCGGCGGACCAGCGCCAGGTTGTGCTGGTTGAGAAAGAAGTCGTGGATGGTGGCTGCGACCTTGGGGCCGATGTCGTTGATCGCGGTGAGCGTGGGGATGTCCGCGGCGATGATGTCGTCGATGTTGCCGAAGTGCTCAGCAAGCGCCTGGGCGGTGCGCTCGCCAACGTGGCGGATACCGAGGCCGAGCAAGACGCGGTTGAGCGGAGCGGCTTTCGAGTTTTCGATCTGCAGAAGGAGATTGTCGGCGGTCTTCTCGCCGATGCGTTCGAGGGTGAGGAGTTGATCTTTGGTGAGGGTGTAGACGTCGGCGACGGAGTGAACGAGGGCTTCGCGGGTGGGAGCCTCAGCGGCGGCCTCGTCGGATTGCACATCCGTTTCGGTTTCCGCGGCTTCGTGTTCGGCGATGGTGTGGCCGAGGAGTTGGGCGACCATCACTTCGCCGAGGCCTTCGATGTTCATGACGGAGCGGGAGGCGAAGTGGCGCAGCTCCTCTTCGAGTCGGGCTGGGCAACTTGCGTTGACGCAGCGGAAGTCGACTTCGCCCTCTTCGCGGATGAGTAGGGTCTTGCAACGCGGACAGTGGGTGGGGAAGGCGATCTCCCGGGTGCCGCGGGGGTGCTTCTTGTCATCAACAACCGAGGTGATTTTGGGGATGACGTCGCCGCCGCGCTCGACTTGCACGTAGTCGCCGATGCGCACGCCGAGGCGGGCGATCTCGTCGGCGTTGTGGAGGGTGGCACGCGTCACGGTGGTGCCGCCGATGAAGACCGGAACCAGCGCGGCGACCGGCGTTACTTTGCCCGTGCGACCGACCTGGAAGAGGACATCTTCGAGCTGGGTGATTCCGGCGCGGGCCGCGAACTTGTAGGCGATGGCCCAGCGCGGCGCTTTGCCGGTGAAGCCGAGGCGGCGCTGCTGCGCGGTGGCGTCCACCTTGATGACGACGCCGTCGATCTCGTAGCCGAGCGAGTCGCGCAGACCTTCCGCTTTGGCGATAAACGCGAGCACCTGGTCGATTGAGTCGACGGTCTTCGCGTGCGTGTTGACACGGAAGCCTGTCGTGCGGAGGGCTTCAAGCCCTTCGGACTGGGTGGGCAGCAGGAACTCGCCTGCCTGGTCGCCCTCGCCGTGAAGGAGGAAGTAGGCGTAGAAGACTAGCTGCCGCTGGGCTACGATGCTTGGTTCGAGGGTGCGGATGGTGCCGGCGGCAGCGTTGCGCGGGTTGACGGCAGGAGCAAGGCCCTGGGCCACGCGTTGGACGTTCATCTTGACGAAGGCTGCTTGCGGGAGCACGACTTCGCCGCGGACCTCGAAATCTGCGGGCAAGCGCGCGGCCTTCAGCTTTGCCGCAGCCACGCGCAGAGGCACCGAGCGGATGGTGCGCACATTGGAGGTGACGTCTTCGCCAATCGTCCCATCGCCGCGGGTGAGGCCGCGCTGGAGCTGCGCGGAGCCGTCCGATGCGGGCGCGTAGTGGAGCGCCAGCGAAAGGCCGTCGAGTTTCAACTCGCAGACGTAGCGCACCTGATCGGTGCTGGGCAGAGCATCGCGCACGCGCTGGTCCCAGGCGCGGAGTTCGGTTTCGTTGTAGGCGTTGTCCAGCGAGAGCATGGGACGCGAGTGCGGCGTCTTGACGAAGCCCTCGCGCGGCTTGCCGCCGACGCGCTGGGTGGGCGAGTCGGGCGAGATCAGATCGGGATGCTCGGCCTCGAGCGCCTTCAGGCGGTTCATCAGCGCGTCGTATTCGGCGTCGGTAATTTCCGGCGCGTCGAGCACGTAGTAGAGGTGTTCGTGGCGGCGAATCTCTTCGCGCAATGCTTCGATCTGCTGTTGGGGCGAGAGTCTGGACGCCATGGCTAGGAATTATAGAGAGGCAGCGACGTCCGTGCTTTCCGAGAGTTTATCTTCGAAGTGCCGTATGCTGTGAGCGATGGAACCTGTCACGCATTTGCTTACCGGAGCCGTGCTGGCGCGCGCCGGCTTCAATCGCAAAGCCGCCTATGCGACCTTGGCCATGACGCTGGCCGCGGAGGCGCCGGACCTGGATACGCTGTGGGCGGCGGGCGGCCCTGTGGCTGCGTTCCAGCATCATCGCGGCATCACGCACACGTTTCTCGGGTTGCCGTTTGAGGGGCTGGTGGTAGTTGGCGCGGTGTGGCTGTTGCACCGCTGGCGGGTGCGCCAGGCAGCGAGCAAGGCCGCTACGCCTGTCTCGCTCGACGCTACCGATCAGGCGATTGTGCGTCCGCTGACCAAAGCGCCGGTGCGCTGGGGGCTGCTCTACGGATTTGTGCTGACCGCCCTGCTGAGCCACCTGCTGTTGGACTGGACCAACAACTATGGATTGCGGCCGTTCTTCCCGTTCGATACGCACTGGTACGCCGACTCCATCGTGTTCATTTTCGAGCCGGTACTGTTTCTGGTGCTGCTGGTTGCGCTGGTGGCTCCGGCTCTCTTCGGGCTGATTGGCGGAGAGGTTGGCGTGCGCCGGGCGGCCTTCCGCGGGCGCGGCTGGGCCATCTGCGGGCTGGTCGGGATGGTCTGCCTGTGGGGCTGGCGCCAGGTGGAGCACGACGCGGCAGTGGACCTAGCCTCGACCGCTGCCTACGGGCCAAAGGCGAAGGGCGCGGAGGTGCTGCGCGTGACTGCGAGCCCGTATCCCGGCAATCCGTACCGCTGGCACACGGTGGTCGACACCCCGACCTTCTACCAGACGGCCACGGTAGATACGCTCGACTCGACGGTGGCCACCGACGCCGGGCACGACCTCTTCTACAAGCCGCAATCCACACCGGAGATTCGCGCAGCGATGCAAAGCTATCTGGGCAGGGTGTACCTGGACTGGTCAAGCTGGCCGCTGGTGAGCGACATTGGCCCGGCCGTGCCCCCCGATGCGCCGCCGGGCGCGCCTGCCTGCACAGCAATCAGCTTCCGCGATCTGCGTTTCATGTACGACACGTCGCTGATCCAGGGCCGCAACCATACGCCACTTTCGGGGATGGTGTATGTTGACGCGGAACAACGCGTCGCTGCGATGGAGCTGGGCGGGCGGGTGCAACGATAGCGCCGCGGCCCGGCTGAGGCTTTTTGTTACCATCCGCTGCATGGCAGTGCAAGCCGGTTCCGATTCAGTGCGCAGGTTCGCCGATGAGTATGTGCAGATGAGCGAAGGGGAACTGTTGCGTCTGGCTGGTGCGTACGATTCGCTGATAGAGCCGGCGCAGGATGCGCTGCGCAGGGAGTTTGCGCGGCGTGGAATGGAGCCGCCGCTGGTCGAAGAGCCGGAGGAGGTGACCAGCCAGCCGCTGGTGACGGTGCGGCGCTACCGCGACCTGTCGGAGGCAATTGTGGGGCGGGCGACGCTGGAGTCGGCGGGCATCTTCTGCTTTCTGCAGGACGAGAACTTTCTTCGTTTGGACTGGGGCGCGGCGATCGCTCTGGGCGGCCTGAGGCTTCAGGTGAGGCCGCAGGATGTGCGGGCTGCGGAGGAATTGCTGAGCCAGCCAATTCCGGAGTCGATTGCGTATGAGGGCCACGCGGAGTATCTGCAGCCGCATTGCCCACGCTGCGGATCGATCAAGATCACGTTTGAGGGTTCCGACCGCTCGGCCGCGCTGGTCACTACGTTCGTGCTGGCGGTGCCGTTTCCGCTCGGGGCCGAATCCTGGCGATGCCACGCGTGCGGTTGCCGGTGGGCGGACGATGCAGGTGAGTTGCCCACGGAAGCCAATTAGGCAGCGGCCGGCGGTCCGGGTTGCGGCGGCGGGCCCTGCGGCGGAGTTGGCGGGAAGCCTGCGGGGTAGGCGTTGGCCGGGGGCGGCGTGGAGCGGTCGAGCAGGTCGCCGAGCAGCGGGTAGCGCCCGCCGAGGAAGTAGAGCGCGTAGGCCTGGCCGAAGGTCAGCACCGATCCGACGAAGCAGACGCCGACGAAGATCGCCCAGCAGAGGAAGACGAGTCCGCCCAGGACGGCGAGGCCTATCAGCGCCACGTATCCCGCGGGGCCGGCCTTGTGCAGGGCGAGCCAGAGGACCACGCCGATGATCGCCGGAGGGATCAGCGAGATCAGCAGGATTAGAACGACGGCCAGTTCGGCGACGAAGCCGAAGACGGCGGCGAGCAGGATCCGGAGGAGAACGTAGAGGGCAACCTGGCCTGGCTCCGCTTCGACGATGGCACGCAGGCGGCCGAGAGCGTCCGAGATGCTGCGGTCTTCCAGTGCGAGGAAGGGTAGCGCGAGGTCGCGCACCAGCAGGTAGACGGCGCTGATGACCAGGAGCACCAGGATGGCGCCGGCGATGAAGAGGATGATTTGGGCGATGTGCAGGCCGGTGAAGAAATTGCCGCTGTCGTGAGCATGGTGGACGAAGTAGAGGATAACCGGGATGGTGAGCGGCAGGGTGATGAGCAGAATGCAGAGGAAGAAGAGGAGCTTGAGGCCGATCCAGCGCCAGGTTGCGGAGCTGACCCTGCGCCATACCGGAGCGACCCAGGACTGGCGGGTTGCGACCAGTTCCACCAGCACGAGCTGTAGGCGCGAACCGATATAGAGCAGAACGAGTCCGATGACCAGCGAGACCAGGCCGATAATGACCGCGAAGGCCACGAGAAATGCCAGAAAGGCGGGAGGAACTCCGTGGGTGCCATTGCGCGAGCTATTGGAGAGGTTGGAGAAGTTGGAGTTGAAGTTCCCGCCCATCTCGGCGAAGAAGGCGACTGCGGCGAGCTTGAAAAAGGTGCGCCAGCGGAAGGGATGGGCGAGGAAGTCCTTGGTTCGTTGGAGGGCGGGACCGATGGCTTCACTTGCGCTAAGGGGTCTCATGGCTGGGTGGGAGGAGAGTAGCACGGAGTTTCTGCCGGGATGAAATTATTTTGGGCTGAGCCAGGCGTCCCAGGCGGCGAGGGCGCGCTCGCATTGCAGGCGGTGGCGCTCCTTTTTGTCGCGGATGCGGCGGCGGAGTTCCTCTTCCAGAGGCGGCAGCAGGTCGAAGGTGATGTTGGCAGGCTGGAAGCGTTTGGCGTTTCCATCTGCGCCCGCCGCGTGGGTGATGTAGTGGGTCAGGCTGCCGTTGGCGGAGGCTCGCGGCGCCGGTGTGGGCTGGTTGCCACGCGCGAGCGCTGCGGCATAGCGGCCGGCGAGCAAGCCTGAGGCGATGGACTCGGTGTAGCCCTCCACGCCGGAGAGTTGGCCGGCGATTAGGAGGCTGGGGTGGGCGCGGAGTTGGAGCGTCTCAGTGAGCAGCGCGGGGGCGTTGATGTAGGTGTTGCGGTGGATCTGGCCGTAGCGCAGGAATGTGGCGTTTTCCAGTCCGGGGATCAAGCGCAGCACGCGCGCCTGAGCCGAGAATTTCAAATGGTTCTGGAAGCCGACGAGGTTGTAGCTGTCCGCGCGCAGGTTCTCCTGGCGAAGCTGCACGACGGCGTAGGGCCACTTGCCGGTTTTGGGATCGGTAAGGCCGACCGGCTTCATGGGGCCGAAGCGGAGAGTGTCGCGACCGCGGCGGGCGGTTTCTTCGATGGGGAGGCAGCCTTCGAAGTAATGCAGTTGCAGGTTGCCAGTTGCAGGTTGCGAGTTGGAACCAGGGATTGCCTCCCATGACTTCGGTTCCACGGCTTCGGCGGTGATGAGGGCGTCGAGGAAGCGGTCGTACTCCGGTTTGGTGAAGGGGCAGTTGATGTAGTCGGCGGTGCCCTTGTCGTAGCGCGCGGCGAAGTAGACCTTTTCCATGTCGATGGTGGTGGCGTCGACGATGGGGGAGATGGAATCGTAGAACGCGAGGTGCGCGGAGCCGGTGAGGCGGGTGAGTTCGGCGGTGAGGGCGGGCGAGGTGAGCGGGCCGGTGGCGAGGATGGTGATGGTTTCGGGATCGTGCGGGTTGAGCGCGAGGACTTCTTCGCGATGGACGGCGATGCGGCCGAGACCGCTTCCGGCGAGAGCTTCGATACGGGCGGCGACGCGGCGGGAAAACTCCACGCGATCGACTGCCAGGGCGTGGCCTGCGGGGACGGCGGAGGCGTCGGCTTCGGCGAGCAGGATGGAACCGGCGCGGCGCATCTCCTGCTTCAGCAGCCAGGGCGCGGCGTTTTCTGACTCGGACTTGAGCGAGTTGGAGCAGACGAGTTCGGCGAAGTCGGCGGTCTGGTGCGCCTCGGTGGAGCGGGTCGGCCGCATCTCGTAGAGCGAGACCTCGCAGCCCAGGCGCGCGGCTTGCAAGGCGGCTTCGGGACCGGCCAGGCCTCCGCCGATGACTTTGATCTTCTTCATGCTTCCAGCATAGGGGGATTATTGCGCTGTTTGGGCGGTTGCTGGAGTAATCTTCTCTCGGCTCGAATTACCTCGCTGTGCGTGAAGCGCGATGAGGCAGTCGCTTAACCGAACAAGATGTTTCGATGGAGAGGACATGAAAGTTGCTCTAGCAGTGTTGTTTTTGAGCGTGTCGGCGGTTGCGCAGGCGACGGCCGGAGTTGCGGATGCGTGCGGGCCGAAGGATGTGGTCTTCGATGTGAAGCAGGACAGCTCGCAACATGCGTTGGCGCAGCCTGAGGCTGGGAAGGCGCTGGTTTATTTCATCCAAGAGGGCACGGCGGTCTGCGGCAGTAAGGGGCACGAATGTGTCGCAGAGATAGGCCTGGATGGAGCGTGGGTCGGAGCTTTCCAACACAACTCCTATTTTTCCGTTTCCGTTGGTCCAGGAGAGCATCACGCGTGCGTTGCTTTGCAGGGGAAAAGCGCGCTAGGAGACCGCAAAGGGCTCTCGCACTTCATCGCAGAGGCGGGGAAGGTCTACTACTTAGGGATGCGCGCTCTGGAGGTGGAGAATTTCTTGACTTTGAATGTCGACCCGATGGATAGCGACGAGGGTAAGTATTTGATCGCGATTTCCCCACTTAGTGTGTCGCAGGTGAGGCCGCCGAAGAAGTGAGAGGCGGTTGTTATGGGTGAAGGAGGGGCGTGTGCGGCGATTTGAACTTTTCGGCGGGGATTGCGTAGAGTGTTGGTGTGCGGACGCAGGCTTCTGGAAACCCGCACCGAGGAACGTATGCTCCTTCTGATCCTGCTGGTTCTGCTGTTTTCGCGGCGGTGCTGGGGCTGGTACGGCTACCATCCATACGGCTATTACCATCCGTACGGCTATGGATACGGCCCTCAGCCGTATCCGTATGGAGCGTATACCCCGTATGACCCCTACTGGCGGGCGCGGTATTACCCGTATGGGTACGGGTACGGCTACGGCCACCGCGGCTACTGGTAGGCGAGCCATCGCCTCGGCAGCATCATTTCTGAGTTAGCACGGTAGGTCTGAACGGTCCGGATCGGCCCGCTTGCGGTTATGCGCCTGGCGGGGGTTCATGGACGGGCGGACTGCGCAAGTCGCGCCAGCGCGTCGCCGGACAGGCGCATGATGGTCCACTCGGACATGGGGGTGGCGCCGAGCGAATTGTAGAAATCGATGGCAGGGGTGTTCCAGTCGAGTACAGCCCACTCGAAGCGGGGGCAACCTTCGGCGACGGCGATGCGTGCGACAGCGCAGAAGAGTCCCTTGCCGATTCCTTTGCCGCGAAAGGCTGGTCTCACGAACAGGTCTTCGAGATAGATCCCTGCGTGTCCTCTCCACGTCGAGTAGTTGTAAAAGTACAAGGCAAATCCTGCGGGTTGGCCGTCCCAGGTTGCGATGAGGCACTGGAAGCGGGGGGTGGGGCCGAAGCCGTCGCGAAGGAGGTCGGCGTGGGTGGCGATAGCGGAGGCGGGCTCGCGTTCGTATTCGGCCAGTTCGCGGATGAAGGCGAGGATCTCGGGAATGTCTTCGGGGATTGCGGGACGAATGTTAAGCATGCAGCGATGATTCTATTGCGTCGCGCAATATGGTTGGAAATGCGGCGGGCTATATGTAGAAAGGGTGCTTGTATGAGTCCCATTGTATGAACGCAAACGCAATCGCTGACAGCACGGCTAATGCGATCCACCATTTGTTTTTCGCGGTCGCCGCAATCAGCGCGAACAGAGTGGCTGGGAAGCAGCCAAACAGTAGCGAGTAAATCGCGATCCCGAAAAACCAATCTGGGCCGTAGGGGAACATGCGGCTGGCTAGATAGGATATGGGGTAGGCAGACCAGCAGAGCAACGAGAGCCAGCCGAAGATGTTTGCTTTAGAGCGCCAGTTGCTCATGGAGAAGCCCTTCTCGCTGTCCGGGAATTCTGTCTCGACCACAGTACTCCATGCTCAAGACTGTTCCAATACTGTCGCCTTACTGGCGCGGATGGTTGCCGGGGGCGTCGGGGTTGGCGGCGAGCCATTTGTCGAGAGGGATGGTGAAGGCGAAGAGTTCCTGCTTGCCGTCGAGCGTGTGCACCATCTTCACGTAAAGTTCGGCATGCTTCAGGGCGGGTTCGTCGAGGTCCTGGATGTCGTAAAAGAGGTAGCCGGCGAGG
Organism: Acidobacteriaceae bacterium; assembly: GCA_049509035.1. Classification (GTDB taxonomy): domain Bacteria; phylum Acidobacteriota; class Terriglobia; order Terriglobales; family Acidobacteriaceae; genus Edaphobacter. Next base: position 261,985 of record JBELAH010000006.1, on the reverse strand, counting down.
GTGGAGTGGGCGTTGACGACCGTGCCCTGAAAGCCGAAGTCGTTGTCGTCGTCGGTGATCTTTTTGTCCACGGGAGTGCGCTTGATGCTGATCATGGGAACCAGCGGGACGTGGATAGGCTGGGTACTCTTGATGGTAAAGATGCGGCGGTTGATGTCGTCTTCGGTGGCCGCGGGAATCTTGTCGTTGTTGGCGGAGATGAACTGCATGCGGGCGTCGTCCAGCGAGAGCGCGCGGTCGCTATCGTTGGTGATCACGACGCGAATGGGAAGCAATCCGTGCTGGATGTAAGGCAGGCGAAAGAAGCTGCACAGCTTCGGGTCGTCGCAGGGGTCGGCCGCGATGGTAACGTGCTCGTCGGGATGGGTGTCGTTGGCGGGGTACTCGGCTGCGGGCTTGGCGAGCGGGGCGGATTTGTGGTCGGCGGCGCGCGTGGCCAGCGGGAATAGGCAGAGCAGGATCGCGGCTGCAACGGTCAGGAGAAGAGAGGCGTTGAAGGTGTGCGAGTTTTGCGGGCCGGGCAGTTCTTGATGCGGACTCATGCAGGCAAGACTATCCTCTTCGCTGGTACCGTGGTAGAGCGAAGTGCAAGAGCGAGGGGAAGTCCGGAACGTGGTCCAGATCGTGGCGATGGCGCTGTATAGCTTGCTCCTGATGGCCGTGCTGGTGGTGGGTGCGCCGTACTGGCTGGCGCGGATGGCCACCAGCGGCCGGTACCGGGCCGGATTTGGGCAGCGGCTGGGGCGGGTTCCGGCGGAGCTGCGCGCGGCGATCCGGTCTCCCAGCGGTGCCCGGCAGGTGGTGTGGGTGCACGCGGTCAGCGTGGGCGAAGTGTTGGCGGCGACGCGGCTGGTGGCGGACATGGAGGCGGCGCTGGGCGCAGGCTGGATCATTGTTGTCTCTACGACGACGGCGACGGGGCAGGCGTTAGCAAGGGAACGGTTCGGGGCGGCGCGAGTTTTCTACTACCCGCTGGACTTTGCCTGGGCCGTGCGGGCGTATCTGCGGGTGCTGAAGCCCAAGCTGCTGGTGCTGATGGAGAGCGAGCTGTGGCCGAGGATGCTGGTGGAGTGTGGCTGCCGCGGGATTCCGGTAGCGGTGGTGAATGCGCGGGTTTCGGACAGGAGCTACGCGCGCGGGATGCGGGCGAGGGAGATTTGGGGGAGGGTGCTGCGGCAGGTGGATTTGTTTTTGGCGCAGAGCGAGGAAGATGCGCGGCGGCTGGTGGCGCTGGGGGCGCGCGCGGAGGCGGTACGGGCGATTGGGAATCTGAAGTACGACGTGCGAGCGGCGAAGGCGAGTCGTGTGGCGGCACTGATTAAAGAGGTGGCAGGGGGACGGCCGATTGTGGTGGCGGGAAGCACGGTGGGCGGCCAGAGTCTCACCCAACCGAACGAAGAGGAGATCATACTCAACGCGTGGCAAGAGCTACCCCAGCGCGACTCGGGACTTCTGCTTGTGTTAGCTCCTCGACATCCTGAGCGCTTTTCGTTCGTCAGCTCAATCGTAGACACGTTTTACGCAGACGCCAGCGAGCTCGAATCACTCAAAGGACCTAAAGGATTCACGATCGAGTACGACGTTATTGTGCTGAACACAATTGGCGATCTTGCTGCGGTATACAGCCTCGCGGGCGTTGCGTTTGTCGGCGGGAGCTTGGTGCCAAAGGGCGGCCACAATCCGCTCGAGCCGGCACAATATGGGGTTCCGGTCATTATGGGAAGTTCGTATGAGAATTTCCGCGACATCGTAGCGAAAATGAAAGACGCGGATGCGATCCGCATTGTGAAGGATGGCGGGGAACTAGAAGCCGCTTTCCTGCAGATGTTGACGGACCGCGAACAAGCTCAAGGGATGGGCGAGCGCGGACGTGCGGTGTTCGAGGCGCAGCAGGGCGCGACGGGGCGGGCGGTTGATGCTTTAGTGGGGATGGTGAGGCGGTGAAGGCGCGGCGGGGGTGGGCGTGGCCGCTGGTGCCGCTGTATGCGGCGGGACGGGCGGCGAAGGATGGGCTGCGGCGAGTGGGCGTGTCGCGGACGCGGAAGCTGCGGCGTCCGGTGGTGAGCGTGGGGAGTTTGTCAGCGGGCGGTGCGGGGAAGACGCCGGTGGTGATCGTGCTGGCTGAGTTGTTACGCGGATGCGGGTTTGCCGTCGATGTGCTGTCGCGCGGATATGGGCGCGAGGGAGCAGGCGTAGAGCGGGTCGATCCCAATGCTGCGGATGCGGCGCGGCGGTTTGGGGATGAGCCGGTGGTGATCGCGCAGCGGACGGGTGTTCCGGTATGGGTTGGGGCGGAGCGATTCGCGGCGGGAATTGCGGCGGAGGCGAGCAGTGGCAGGGTCGACGCGGGTCGCGGCGTGCATCTGCTGGATGATGGGTTTCAGCATCGGCAACTCGCGCGGGCGGTGGATGTGGTGGTGGTGACAGAGGAGGACCTGGACGATGCACTGCTGCCCGCGGGCAACCGGCGCGAGCCACTGGCGGCGCTGAGGCGCGCCGATGTTGTAGTGCTGCGCGAGGAAGAGCGCGGGCGGATTGAGGCGCGGGTTCGCGCGCGGATGCGCGAGGGCGCGACGATCTGGACGGTGCAGCGGACGGTGGAGGTTAAGGGGGCGACGGATGGGATTGCTTCGAAGTGCGCGGTGGTCGCCTTTTGTGGCATTGCGCGGCCGGAGGATTTTGTTGACACTCTTCGCAATGAGGGTGCGCGGGTGGTCGATTCGGTTGCCTTCCCTGACCACCATCGATATACGGCGGAGGATATGCAGCAATTGACGGAGTCCCTGCAGGCGCGGACGGGAGAAGCGTTTATCACCACGGAGAAGGATGCGGTGAAGATTACGCCGGAGTTGCGCGCGCAGCTTGAGGCGGCGGCTCCGGTGCTGGTCGCCAGGCTGCAGGCCATCTTTGCCGATTCGCAGCAAGCGGTGCGCGAGTTGGAGGCGCGGCTGCGGTGAGAGTACTGATTGTGCGGATCGGGGCCATGGGAGATGTGCTGCATGCGATGCCGGCAGTGGCGGCGCTGCGCGCAGCGCACCCGGACTGGTTTATCGGCTGGGCGATCGAGCCGCGCTGGAGTGACCTGCTGCAGATCGCCGGCGACCCGGAGGACCTCTCCCAGGGAGTGGGGTTCGCAGCCCGGGCGCTGGTGGACCGGTGGTACCGAGTGGCCGCGGGCGAGTGGCGGAAGCGGCCGATGGCGCGCGCTACGCTGTCCGATATCTTCGCGCTGCGCAAGGTGCTGCGGGGAGAGCGCTTCGATGTCTGCGTGGACCTGCAAGGCGCGATCAAGTCGGCGGTAATTGGGCGCATGGCGAAGGCTGGGACATTTGCAGGTCCGGCCGAGCCTCGCGAGCGGGCGGCGCGGCGGCTGTATGGGAGGAAGTTGGAAGTGACCGCGACGCATGTGGTGGAGCAGGCATGCGAGTTGCTTGGCGAGGCGGTGAAGGAACCGTTGCGGCCGGCAAAGGTGACACTACCGATGGACGAAAAGGATGAGCTGTGGGCCGATGGCGTGGTGGGCCGGGAGCGATACTGCCTGATCTCGCCCGGAGCGGGATGGGGCGCGAAGGTGTGGCCGGCGGAGCGGCTGGGGCGGGTGGCGGCGGAGTTGGGGCAAGCCGGCGTGCGCACAGTGGTGAATGCCTCGGTGCATGGCTCGCGCGAGTCGGATGAGGTGGTTGCCATGAGCGAGGGGTTTGCCCGCGCCGTCCCGTGCTCGGTGGGCCAGTTGATTGCGCTGGTGCGGCGGTCGGCGGTAGTGATCGCGGGGGACACTGGACCGTTGCATGTGGCGGCGGCGCTGGAGCGGCCGGTGGTGGGCATCTACGGCCCGACTGATCCGGCGCGCAACGGGCCTTATGGCACGCGTCAGCGCGTGCTGCGCGATGCGTCCAGCCTTACCAGCCACAAGCGGAAGGATGAGACTGAGGCTGGGATGCTGCAGATCAGCGTGGAGGAAGTAGCGCAGGCCGCACTGGAGATGCTGGGATAGCAAGTCGCGGCGCGTGGCTGCGGCCCGGCAGATGAGAAAATCGTCTAGTACGGAGAGGTTTACGGCGAGAGCGTGAGCGGAATTGCGGGTTGGCAGAGGATTGCGCGGCGGATACGGGTGCCGATGGGCTTCGCGTTTGCAGTGGTGTTTCTGGGGCTGGCGCGGCCAAGCTGGAGGACGATGCTGGCGAGCCTCATCCTGGTGCTGCCGGGACTGTGGCTGCGCGGGTACGCGTCCGGCTACGTGAAGAAGAACGCCGAACTGGCTACTACCGGGCCGTACGCGCACACGCGCAACCCGCTGTACCTGGGGTCGATGCTGATCGCGTTCGGGTTTGCCGCCGCGGCTGCGAGTTGGGTGATTCTCGCGGCGCTGGCAGCGCTGTTCGCGGCCATCTACATCCCGACTATTCTCGGCGAGGAGGCCTATCTGCGGGAACATTTTGCCGGCTTCGACGCTTACGCGCGCGCGGTGCCGAGGCTGCTGCCCAGGCTGACCCCGGCGCAACCTGCAGCGGCGTCCGGCGGCGAGCGCGGCGGCTTTTCGTCGGCCCTCTACCGCAAGCACCGCGAGTACAATGCTCTTATGGGGGTTGGCGCCATCTATCTGGCGCTGGCTTTGATCCTGGTTGAGCGCCACGTGTTTCCTGCGGGGCTCAGCAAGCCGTCCTGGTGGCCATGAGCCGCCCCAAACTCAACTGCCGGGGAAGCCTTTTGCAGAAAACTCGACGTTGGTTCCGCCGTGCTCTTCCCCTTTTCTGCGTCCTTCTGGGTGCCGTCGGACCTGCGCACACCGGCGTGGCGCAGTTCCTGGGGCTGGGCAGCAAGCCGGCGCCGCCGGTAGTGATCCCAACCTTGCAGCCTCCGATTCCGGGCTATGTTTTCCCCGCGCGCGAGACGCTCACCTTCACCGTGGACTGGCGCGTCTTCACCGCCGGCACCGCGGTGTTTCACCTGGAGCAGCAGGGCGAGCAACTCCACGTCTCGGCTACGGCGGACACGGTTGGCGCCATCAATATGCTGTTTCCCGTCATCGATCGCTTCCAGTCTGCGATGGACACCCGGACCGGCTGTTCCTCGGTGTTCTCGAAGCAGATACAGGAGGGCCGGAGAAAGATCTCCAGCGACCTGACCATCGACTCCAACGCCGGCAAGCAGACGCAGGTGGAGCGCAACCTGGTGAAGGGCACGCAGAAGACGCAGACGACGTCGATTCCCGCCTGCGTGACGGACTCGCTCTCGGCCATCTTCTATGCGGCGTCGCAACGGCTCGTGATCGGCCAGGACGTGGGTTTTCCTCTGGCCGATGCCATGCGCACCGTCACCGTGATCATGAAGGTGGAAGCGAAGGAAGAGATCAAGACGCCGGCGGGGACGTTTCAGACGATTCGCGTGCAACCCACCGCCGAAGAGGGCGTGGTCAAGAACCGCGGCAATATCTGGATTTGGTACACCGACGACGCGCGCCATATGCCGGTGCAGATCCGGGCCCGGCTGTTCTGGGGCACGATCACCTTCTACCTGCAAAGCGTCGAACCGAAGTGAGCTGAGGGAGCGAAGAGGTGCTTTTTGAGGGAGATCCGGAGCCCACGCCGCCTGAAGGGCTGGTGACGATTGCGCGGTTTGAGAGTCCCGTGGAGGCGCAGATCGCCAAGGGCCTGCTGGAATCGTCCGGGGTGGAGTGCTTCCTGGTGGGAGAGAACGCGAACAACTTGATCCAGTCGGCTTTCCGGGTGCGGCTGCAGGTGCGCCAGGAGGACGAAACAACGGCGCGCGAGTTGCTGGCTGACCCCGGCGTGGGCATCCCTGAAGCCTGAGCTAACGGTCAAACGGAGGAAGTGGCGGCCAGCCAAGAGGGGGCGGAGCGGGCAGGAGTTGAATTGGGCGCGCCCTTGCATGTAAGTTGGTCATGCTGCTTGTGGAAGACGAACCCTGCCGCGGACGATTGTGACCGCCGATACTGCCGAACCAGCGACGGTTCGCGTGGAATGGATTGGGCCTCTTCCGGATGGTTGAGCAAGCGCATGGATAGGTCGACGCTCAAAGTAACACGAGTGCGATGAGAGGGGTTGGGATAAAAGCGATGAAGATTTCCAAGTTGAGAGTTGCGGGATGGTTGGCCGCGGGTTTTGTGGGACTGCTGATGTTGGCGCAGCCGGGCCGGTTGATGGCGCAGACAGCAACCATTCATGGGCATGTGCAGAATCCGGCAGGCCAGCCGGTTACGGTGGGCGAAGTTCGGTTGACCACGGACAAAAACCCCAGCGCCCCCGGAGCGAAGTTCGAATACGCGTTTCCGATTGACGGCAGCGGCAACTATAAGGGCACGGACATCAAACCGGGCAATTATATCGCCGGAGTGTTCGCGCAGGGGCGCAGCGTCGACTTCATGCCTCAGCAGAGCTTTGCGGCGGGCGAAAACAAGACCGTGGACTTTGACATGACCCGCCCGGAATACATCAAGGGCATGAGCCAGGCGGACCGCGACGCGCTGGAAGAGTACAAGAAGAAGAACGCAGAGGTTACGGCGGCAAACGCCAAGATCGAGAATCTGAATAAGCTTCTGACAGACGCGCGCACAGCTACCAAGGCGGGAAACTTCGACCAAGCCGTGAAGGACATGACGGATGCGACCGCGGCCAAACCGGACGAGGCGATTCTGTGGGACACGCTGGGCGACGCGCAGCTTGGCCTGGCCAACGCCGCCTTAAAGACGGCACGTGACAACAAGACGACGGACCCGTCGCTTGGCGACAAATTTCAGGCGGCCATCACTTCCTATCAGAAGTCGCTGAGCCTGGATACCGCGTCGGGGAAGCCAAACACGGATTTGGAGGCAGCGGCAAATAATCAGATGGCGCAGGCGCTGGGCCACGTCGGCAAGATGGCGGATGCGTCGGCGGCGTACGAAGCGGCGGCCAAGGTCGACCCAACCAAGGCTTCGATGTACTACTTCAACGAAGCGGCGACGCTGTTCAACTCGAATGATATGGATGGCGCGGCGGCTGCGGCGCAAAAAGCGATCACGGCCGATCCCACCAAGGTGGATGCCTACTACATCCTGGGGCAGTCGCTGATCCAGAAGGCTACGGTCGACCCGGCGACGAACAAGATCACCGCTCCTCCGGAGTGCATCGCGGCTTACAACAAGTATCTGGAACTGGCCCCAAACGGCCCGCATGCGGAGGAGATCAAGGGCATCCTTCAAGGTATCGGGGCGACGGTCCAGGCGAACTATAAATCGACGCCAACCAAGAAGAAGTAGGATAGCTGGAAGAACGGAAACGGCTCTGGGCAATGCGGCCCGGGGCCTTTTTCTTGGATGGCGGCGTTGAGGCAGCGAAGCGGTGCTGGTGCGCTCGAGGAGTGTCAATGAGCAAGACGGCAATAGAGCCACGCATTCTCGGGTTTGCCGAGGCACTCGACGTGGTGCTGCGCCGTGCGACTGAGGTGCGTGCGCCCGATGCGGAGAGGATTGCGCTGCCGGCGTCGGCTGGCCGGGTGCTGGCGGAGGACGTGGCTGCAGACCGCGATCAGCCGCCGTTCGACCGGGCCACTCGGGATGGGTTCGCGGTGCGGGCGGAGGAATGGACGGCTGGGAAAAAGCTGCGCGTGGCAGGACAGGTTCGGGCCGGCGAGGCGGGGACTGGCGGACTCGTTGAACCGGGGTGCGCGGTCGAGATTATGACCGGCGCGGCTGTGCCCGCAGGGGCCGATGCGGTCGCGATGGTCGAGCACGCGCAGCTGGATGGCAGCGAGGTTTGGGCTGCGGCCGGCCGTACGTTGCGCGCAGGCGAGAATGTTGTGCCGCGCGGCAGCGAGGCGCGGCGAGGCGATGTTTTGCTGGCTCCCGGGACGGCGATCGGCGCGGCGGAGGTTGCGTTGATGGCTGCCTGCGGGCGCGCGGAGGTCGCGGTGCGGAAGCGGCCGATGGTCGCCATCGTCGCCACCGGCGATGAGTTGGTTGAGTTGGACCAGGCGCCGGGTGAGAGCCAGATTCGTAACTCGAACGGTTACGCGCTTGCGGCGCTGGTCGGCGCGGCCGGCGGATATCCGGGCCGGCTCCTGATTGCGCGCGACACGCGGCAGGATGTCTGGGACCGCATTGCACAGGGCCGCATGTGGGACCTGCTGCTCCTCTCGGGAGGCGTCTCGGCGGGCAAGTACGACCTGGTGGAAGAGGTGCTGGCCGAGTTCGGCGCGGAGTTCTTCTTTACCGGGGTAAAGATGCAGCCGGGCAAACCAGTGGTCTTCGGTCGGTTGCCGAAGCTCGAAAACGCCGACGGCGAGGGGCCGGAGTGCTACTTCTTCGGGCTGCCGGGGAATCCGGTTTCGACGCAGGTGACGTTTCATTGCTTTGTCGAGCCGCTGCTGCGGGCGATGTGCGGTGCGGGCGCCGCGGGGCCGAAGTTTGTGCAGGCAACGCTGGGCCAGGAGGTTCGCGGGAAGACTGGGCTGACGCGAATTCTTCCGGCGACGTTGAGACATGATTTGGTTCGGCCGGACGTGCAGCTGGTGGACGGGCGGGGCTCGGGCGATTTGGCGGCGAATGCGCGGGCGAACTGCTATGCGGTGCTGCCGGACGGACGCGATCTGCAGGTTGGAGATGTGATTACGGTACTGCTGCGATAGGCTTCCACAATGAGCAAGAAACTCTCACATTACGACGATGCTGGGCGGGCGCACATGGTGGATGTGAGCGCGAAGGCGGCGACGCGGCGGGAGGCGGTGGCCGAAGCGTTCGTCGAATTGTCGGACGCGGTGCTGGCTGCGTTGCCGAAAAACCCGAAGGGCAATCCGCTGGAGATAGCGCGGTTTGCGGGAATCCAGGCGGCGAAGCGGACGGCGGAGTTGATTCCCATGTGCCATCCGCTGCCGCTGAGCTTTGTGGACGTGGAGGCGACGATGGTTGCGGGCGGGGTGCGGATTCGGGCGACGGTGGCGACGACGGCGGAGACGGGAGTGGAGATGGAGGCGATGGTGGCGGCTTCAATGGCGGCGCTAACCGTGTACGACATGACCAAGGCGCTGGATAAGGGGATTCGGATTCGCGAGGTGGCGCTGGTGAGTAAGAGTGGGGGCAAGAGCGGGGAGTGGCGGCGCGTGTGAGGGTACCCCCCCGGGGGGGGGTATATCTAAGCCATTATGAATCTTATATTTGTCGGATTTCTTGTGTAAATATGAGATTCCAGATAGTTTGCGGATAAATATAAGATTCCATTCGGCTTGCTGGTGATTGTGGAGTGCATGAAAAAGCCTCGGCGGTGGCCGAGGCTTTTTGTTCTTTTCCATTCCTACTAACTTAAGGATAACAGATTGACCATAACTCATCTGCATTGACTTTTGCGATTGTTATGTGCGAGTTAGGCGGTTTCGGGGCTTGACAACGGTATTTGCTGGGTTTTCCAGGATTAATTTTCCTGCGGTCAAGCTTCCATGAGGCCGTAGCGGCGTTGCCATTGGTGTTTGAGACGGTCCCAGACGGCGGCGATTTCGGCTTCGGTCAGGGTGGGGTCGGGGGCGGCGGCGAAGCGCTCGGCTTCGAGCTTGGCGAGCTCGAGGATGGCGCGGTCGCGGAGGAGGTTGGCGACGCGGAATTCGGGCAGGCCGGTCTGACGGGTGCCGAAGAACTCGCCGGGGCCGCGCTGCTGGAGGTCGAGTTCGGCAAGCTCGAAGCCGTTCTGGGTGGCGACCATGGCGTTCAGGCGGACTTCGGCCTGCTCAGTCACACGATCGCCAGTCATGAGGATGCAGTAGCTTTTGGCGGCGCCGCGGCCGACGCGTCCGCGGAGTTGGTGGAGCTGGGCGAGGCCGAAGCGGTCGGCGTGGTCGATGACCATGACGGAGGCGTTGGCGACGTCGACGCCGACTTCGATGACCGTGGTGGCGACGAGGACATCGATGTCGCCGCGCTGGAAACGGGCCATGGTGACCTCTTTCTCGTCGGCAGAGAGGCGGCCGTGGAGCAGGCCGAGGCGGAGGCCGGCGAGGGGGCCGTGACGGAGGGCTTCATACATGTCGGTGGCGGAGCGGAGTTTGGGCTTTTCGAAGAGTTGGGAGGGCGCAGCAGACTTGCGTTTGGATTTGGTTGGCGGATTAGAGAAAGGCGTGACCTCAGCGGCTAAAGCCGCTTTCATTCCCCGGGCCCTTTTCGGCACGGCTGAAGCCGTGCCCTTAAGCGAGACAGATGCGTTGGGGACATCTTCCGGGTCGTGGGCGAAGTCTAGTTCGGGCTGGTCGTCGCGGGAGCCCTCGATGACGGGGTAGACGAGGTAGGCCTGGCGGCCCAGGGTGACCTGCTTGCGGACGAAGTCCCATACGTCGGCGGCGCGCTCGTCGGTGGTGCGGCGGGTGACGATGGGAGTGCGGCCGGGAGGCATCTCGTCGATGACGCTGACGTCGAGGTCGCCGTAGAGGGTGAGGGCGAGGGTGCGCGGGATGGGGGTTGCGGTCATCGAGAGGACGTCGGGCTCGGATGCAACGCCGTCGGGGCCGGGCTTGCGCATCAGCTTGAAGCGCTGCTGGACGCCGAAGCGGTGCTGCTCGTCGACGATGACGAGGCCGAGGTTGGCGAAGTCGGCCTTGTCTTCCTGCAGCGCGTGGGTGCCGATGACGAGTTGCGCGTCGCCGCGCATGACGCGGCCCTGGGTCTGACGCTTGGTGACGGGGTCGAGCGAGCCCGTTAGCAGGGCGATGGTGTACGGGCGGCCGGTGGAGGGTGAGATGGCGCCGCTAAGAAGCTTGCGGGCGGAGAGATAGTGCTGGGTGGCGAGGATCTCAGTGGGCGCCATGAGCGCGGCCTGGGCGCCGTTCTCGATGGCGACCAGCGCGGCCTGCATGGCGACGATGGTCTTGCCGGAACCGACATCGCCCTGGAGCAGGCGGCGCATGGGCTGCGGACGGCGCATGTCGGCAACGATCTCGGCGAGGACGCGCTTTTGCGCGGCGGTGGGATGGAAGGGAAGGACCTGCTTGATGGCTTCGCGGACGGCAGGGCCTGTAGTGAAGGCGGTGCCGACGCGCTCGCGCATGCGGCGGCGTTTGAGCTCGAGACCGAGCTCGAGGTAGAAGAGCTCTTCGAAGATGAGACGGCGGTGCGCGGGAGTGGTGGAGGACATGAGGTCCGGCATGGGCGTGCCGGCTTCGGGGAAGTGAACGGCGCGGAGGGCGGCGAGGCGGGTGGGAAGGTTGAGACGGGCGAGGAGTGCGGGGGGGAGGGTTTCGGGGACTGGGTCGAGCGAAGAGCAACCCACCCTTTCGGATGAGGCCCGAAAGGATGGGCCACCCAGTTTGGTGGGGGTCCCGGGATGTGGGGCACCCGCGGTGGCGGCGGCGCTGAGCTCTTCGAGGACGGACCAGATGACGCGGCGGGTCCATTTGGAGGTGAGCTTGGCGCCCCAGGGGGTGGTGCCGCCGAGCGATTCGTAGACGGGGACGATGCGGCCCATCTCGAGCATGGCGAGGTCGGCATCGGGATCGTTGGGCGCGGGGAGGATTTCGAATTGGGGCTGGATCATTTTGAAGCGGCCTGAGGTGGGAGCGCCGGAGGCTGCGGCGGCCATGGCGGAGCGGGAGGGTTCGAGCTTGCCGTAGACGGCGACCATCTGGCCGAGCTTGAACTTCTCCTTGAGATATGTCCCGTGGAACCACATGCACTTGACGGTGCCGAGACCCTGGCCGAGGGTCATCTCGAAGATGGGGCCGGAGCGGGTGCGGAGCAGGACGGAGCCGCGGACCTCGCCGATGATGGAGGCCATGGCGCCGGGCGTGAGCGCGGCGATGGGCTGGGGGTTGAGGCGGTCTTCGTAACGAAAAGGCAGGTGGTAGAGCAGGTCTTCGACGGTCGAGACGCCGCGCGTGGCGAGGGCCGCGGCGATACGCTCGCCGATGCGTTTTACGTATTTGACCGGGGTGGTGAGTTCAAGCACAGAGATGATGGTACTTCGTACCTTTCTCGACGGCACTTCGTGCCGTGGCCGGACGTTCGCAGGCGCACCCGGCTTCGCGAAGACTTCAGCGGCAGGGCGCGCTGGCGCAGAGGTTCTTGCTGAAGAAGGGGAGAACGTGGTTTTGCATGCGGTCGGCGACCGCGCTGGTGTGGGTGCCGTGGTAGATCTCGAAGGTGTTGGGGATGCTGTAGCTGTCGAGGATGGTGTGCAGCGTGCCGGCGTCGATGCGGAGGCCGTCCTGGTCGCCTACGTCCGTCGCGATGGCACGGTACTGGCGCAGATTGGCGATGTATTGATCGACCATGGCGAGTGGGGCGTTGGCGGCCCATTTGGCGATGACGTCCGGCTGGGGTACGCCGTCCTTGGTGGGAAGGTCGAGGTAGAGCGGCGGGTTCTTCGGGTCGGGCGACCAGGCGGCTGCGGAGGCAAGCTGGGCGCGGAGGCCGAAGGAGAGTGTAGCGGAGTCGGCGGGCGTTTTTACGGCTTCGAGGGCCTTATCGTTGGCGGGGCTGGCTGATCCGCTGATGTGCGCCGACATGCAGCAGGGGCTCATGATGTACAGGCTGCCGAAGACGTCGGGATGCTTCATGCCGATGCGACTGGCACCGTAGCCGCCCATGGAATGGCCGACCAGGCCGCGGGCGAGGCGGTTGGGGATGGTGCGGTAGTGCGCGTCGATATAGGCGACGACGTCGTGGGCGATGTACTGCTCGAAGTCGCCGGTGGTGACGGAGCTGGAGTACATCGATCCGTTGTGCACGGTCTTGGAGTCGGGCAGGACGACAATCATTTCCTTTGCACCCTGGGCGAAGGCGCCCTCGATGGTCTGGGGAACGTGGATTTCGTGGCTCCACTGCTCGGCGCCGATGGAGTAGCCGTGGAGGGCGTACACGACGGGATAACGGCGGGCCTTGCTGGTGGCGTAGCTGGGCGGCAGGAAGACGAGAACATCGCGGTCGACGGCGTTGCCTTCAAGATTTCCTTCGAGTGCGGCGCCGTGGATTTTGATGCGCTCGACGGTGACGAGCTTCGCGCCGGGGACGGGTGCGGGCACTTCGGTTTGAACCTGGGCGAGAGCGGGTGCTGCACAAGTGAGGGTCAATGCTACCGCGAATGTTGCTATGCGAAGGGTTGTCGTCGTCATGGTCAATGCTCCGTGGGACCGCGTCCACCAGTATGCTCGTCTCGCTGCCGGTTGTAACCTTCGCGATGGCGGGCGGATTTATTTTCTTGAGAGCCAGCGCAGGTATTCGGGCAGGGAGTGAAACTGGTCGACGTGGTCGGGAGCGGAGTTGCCGGCCAAGCCGACGACGAGGAGACCGCCGGCCTTCGTCTCGCTGAGCATCTGTGTGCCCATGGGGCCCCAGCGGACAACGGGATGCGGTGTGAGCCCCCACTGGTGCAGAAGGTAATCCGCGGTCTCGGTGGTGCTGGCGTAGGTTCCGGGAAGGATCTCGGAGTGGGTGATGATGAGGCGCTTGCGGCCGGCGATGGCGTCGGTGCCGAAGTGCAGCCAGGACTGGAGGTTTGCGGGGTCGAGTTGAGATTCTGCCGGACCGGGCGCGGCATCGTTACCGGGCGCCCCGCTGATGTAGCCGGCGTGGACTCCGTCGATGCAGAGGACGCGATGGACGCGGTCGTAGGCGGTGGGATCGCGGAGGATTTGGCGGAGGGCGCCGCAGCCAGCGCTCCAGCCGGCGAGATCGACCTCGGCGAAAGTTACGGAGGCGGCGGACTGGGCCTCGGTGAGCAGCTTCGGAAAGGTTGCGGGATCGGCGAATAGTTTTTCGTAGGTGCTGGAACCGGAACCGGCCTGGACGGTGATGACTGCCATGTTCCGCTGCTGCGCGACCGCGAGTTCGGGGAGCCAGTCGCCTCCGTGGAAGAAGAGAAGCAGGTTGATGCGGCGCTTGCCCTTTAGTTTTTCGGGCACAAAGAGGGTGCCGAGGGAGAGCTTTTGGCGTTGGCCGGGCGGGGTGGTCTGGGTGAGACGAGGGTGCGTGCGGGTGTGCTCGACCATGGGGGAGGGATTCTGCGGCTGTTGGGCTATCAGGTTTGGAGGCGAAAGGAGAAGAGCGCAGGCTAGGGTGGCCGCGAGTGGCCGCGCAAGGGATTCGCTCGAACGCATCGACAAGATGAAAGGCATGCCTTGCGATGATAGAGCACCCCCGAGTGCGATGTGGCTGGCTTTATTTGCACGGCGTGGTTATCTTGGTTGCCGTGTGGATTGGACGGGAGTGGGGCTCGGTGAAGCGATTTGCCAGCGGACCACCAAAGTTGAGGAGAGCGCATGGCAATTCGTTTGCATTTCTGGGGGGCGGACCAGACCGTCACCGGATCGTCGCATCATCTTGAGTGTGCGGGGCAGAATATTTTGCTGGACTGCGGGCTGTTTCAGGGCCACCGCAAGGACACAGCGGAAATCAACTCGCACCTGGCGCTGACGCCGGAGCAGCTTGCGGGAAAGGCGACGCCCGGGCTGAACGCGGTGGTGCTGTCGCACGCGCATATTGACCACAGTGGCGACCTGCCGCTGCTGTCGAAGCAGGGATATCGCGGGCCGATCTATACGACGCCGGTGACCATCGACCTGTGCGTGCCGATGCTGAGAGACAGCGCGCACATCCAGGAGAGCGATGCTGAGTTTATCAATAAGCGGCATGGGCGAAGGCAGCACATCAAGGTGCCGCCGGGGCCGGGGCCGATGCCGCCGCTGTATACGCAGGACGACGCCGCGCAGGTGTGCCAACTGTTGAAGCCGGTGAAGCTGCATGAGCCGCAGTTGCTGGCGGGATCGACCAAGGACGCAGGGTTCACAATGACGTCGACGAACGCGGGACATATGCTGGGGTCGACGAATGTACTGATTGAGGCGGTGGAGAAAGGGCAGACGGTGCGGCTGCTGTTTTCCGGCGACGTGGGGCGGAAGAACCTGCCGATCATCAAGGACCCGGATGCGGCTCCGGCGGCGGACTACCTGATTATGGAGAGCACGTACGGCGACCGTCTGCATGCGCCGATGGGCGATGTGAAGATGAAGCTGGCGGGGCTGGTGAAGAGTGTGCTGGGGCGGGGCGGGCACATTATCGCTCCGGCGTTTGCGGTGGAGCGGACGCAGCAGTTGGTGCTGCTGCTGCACGAGATGATCGAGGCGAAGGAGATCCCGGAGTTCCCGATCTTTGTGGATAGTCCCCTGGCGTCGGCGGTGACGGAGGTGTTCAAGAAGCATCAGGAAGAGTGGGACGCCGAGGCGTGCGCGTTTTTCAACAAGGGCGAGGATGCCTTCGGCTGGAAGCGGTTGCGCTACATCCAGACAGTCGAGGAGAGCAAGACGCTGAACGATCTGCGGATGCCGTACATGGTGATGTCGGCGTCGGGGATGTGCGAGGCGGGGAGGATTCTGCATCACCTGAAGAACGGGATCGAGGATCCGCGCAACCTGATCCTGATTACCGGCTACCAGGCGGAGAATACGCTGGGAAGCAAGCTGGTGGCGAGGGCTCAGGAGGTGAACATCCTGGGCGAGCCGATGCGGGTGCGGGCGCAGGTGGAGTCGATTGATGCGCTGAGCGGGCATGCGGACCAGCAGGAGTTGCTGGACTGGATGGCGCCGGTGGCGCCGACGCTGAAGAAGGTGTTCCTGGTACACGGCGAGCTGGCGGCGATGACGGTGCTGAAGGGGAAGATTGAGGAGCGCTACAAGCTGGAGGTGGTGTGTCCGAAGCGGGGCGACCGGTTTGAAGTGAGTTAGCACGCGCCAGTGCACCGGGCAAAACGGGTATGCTTTCCCTGTGGCTTGTTAGGGGGAACGATGAAGATTGCTGCGAAGGTGACGGATCTGATTGGCGGAACGCCGCTGGTCCAGTTGAACCGGGTGACGGAAGGATGCGGTGCGCGGGTGGTGGCGAAGCTGGAGAGCGCCAATCCTGCGGCAAGCGTGAAGGACCGCATTGGATTTGCGATGGTCGAAGCGGCCGAGCGCGCGGGGAAGATCAAGCCAGGCGAGACGGTGTTGATTGAGCCGACCAGCGGGAACACGGGGATCGGGCTGGCGTTTGTGGCCGCCGTGAAAGGCTATGACATCATCCTGACCATGCCGGAGACGATGAGCGTGGAGCGACGTATTCTGCTGCTGGCGTTCGGCGCGAAGATTGTGCTGACGCCGGGGCCGAATGGGATGAAGGGCGCGATCGCCAAGGCTGAGGAGATTCTGCGCGAGACGCCGAATGGCTACATGCTGCAGCAGTTCAACAACCCGGCGAATCCGGCGATCCACCTGGCGACGACGGGGCCGGAGATATGGAACGATACGGACGGCACGGTGGACATTCTGGTGTCGGGCGTCGGGACCGGGGGCACGCTGACCGGCGTGAGCGAGTACATCAAGCCGAAAAAGCCGGGGTTCTGGACGGTGGCGGTGGAACCGACGGACAGCCCGGTGCTCTCGGGCGGCGCGCCGGGACCGCACAAGATCCAGGGGATCGGCGCGGGGTTTGTGCCTGAAGTGCTGAAGACGGAGCTGATCGACGAGATCATCCAGGTGACCAACGATGAGGCTTTTGCGATGGGACGGCGGCTGGCCAAAGAGGAGGGCTTGCTGGTCGGCATCTCGTCCGGCGCGGCGGTGCACGCGGCGATCAAGGTGGCGCGCGAGCCGAGGCATGCGGGCAAATTGATTGTGGTGGTCGTTCCCGATTTCGGCGAGCGGTACCTTTCGACGCTGCTGTTCGATGAGTTACGAAAACAAGCCATGGCTACGCCGACGTCCTCCCTGGCTCCATGAACCTGTTTGCATCGATTCGCGAGGATGTTGCGTGCGTGTTTGAGCGCGATCCGGCGGCGACGTCGCGGGCGATGGTGCTGCTGTGCTACCCGGGTTTGCAGGCGCTGTGGGCGCACCATGTGCAGCATTGGCTATGGTGCAAACACATGAAGCTGGCGGCGCGCTTTCTGTCGCAGGTGACGCGATTCTGGACGGGCGTGGAGATTCATCCGGGAGCGCGGATCGGGCGGCGGGTGTTTATCGATCACGGGATGGGTGTGGTGATTGGCGAGACGGCGATCGTGGGCGATGACGTGACCCTGTACCAGGGGGTGACGCTGGGCGGCACGGGAAAAGATGTCGGTAAGCGGCATCCGACGCTGCGCAATGGAGTGTTCGTTGGGAACAATGCGAACATCCTGGGCAACATTACGATTGGGGAGCATTCGCGGGTGGGCGCGGGGTCGGTGGTGGTGCGGGATGTGCCGCCGGATTCGACCGTGGTGGGCGTGCCTGCGCACATTGTGTACCAGGGCGGCAAGCGGGTGCTGATTACCGATCCGCATGACGTGAGCGACCCGCTGTCTGACGTGATCATCGCGCTGGCGGATGAGGTGAAGCGGCTGAAGACGCGGCTGGAGAAGCTGGATGGCGAGTTCCAGACGGCTCGGATGGAGCCGGTGAGCTCGCTGACGGTGGAGGAGGAGGAGCGGGCGCAGTACCGGACGGAGCAGGCGAGTCGGGTGGATAGTGTGAGTATGGGAGAAGGGATCTAATTCAGTTGCAGGTTGCAGGTTGCAGGTTGCAGGTTGCAGGTTGCCAGGAGTACGTCCGAGTGGAAGCTGCTGCGTCGGATTTGATTTACGACTGAACTGGGGATTGGGATGGGCAGACAGGTAGCCAGCGTGCTTTACGTGGTGGCTATGGCGGCCGTCATAGTCGGCGTAGATTTCGGGTTCTTCAGAGACCGATTCTGGGAACGGCTGATAGTGAACATTGGGATAGTCCTGGTGTTCGCAGCGTTTTACTTGAGATTCCTGAGACGTCCATGAATGTGGGTGCTAGCGGGTGATGCGGCCGGTGACGTCGGTGCCGGCGGCGAGGGGTTTTTCGACGATGTGCCAGATGTCGCCGGCGTCGTCGATGACCGCGAGGACCGGGACCTCGATGCGGGTGCCGGAGCGGGAGACGGCCTGGAGCACGCCGGTCGAGCCGGGGGTGAAGGCGGTGCGGTCGAGGGTCATGCGCCAGCGTACGGTTGTGCCTTCGCGTGATTCGAGGCGGATGTCGGTGACGACGGCGGAGAACGAGTTGGGTTCAGGGGACATGGTCAGATCGGTCGGGCCTTCAGAGGTTGCTGGAAGAGCGAATCACAGAGAAATACGAGAGAACACAGAGATGGCTGGGCGCTTTGATTACTTTGCGCGGCCGTCGATTAAGGCTTCCATCTCGCATTTGCTGCCGACCATGAAGGGCGTGCGCTGGTGGATGCCTTCGGGCTTGATGTCGAGGATGCGGCCGCGGCCGCTGGAGGCCATGCCGCCGGCCTGCTCGGCGATGAACGCGAGCGGGTTCGCTTCGTAGAGCAGGCGGAGTTTGCCGCCGGGCTGATCTTTCGTCGGCGGGTAGAGGAAGACGCCGCCCTTGAGCAGCGTGCGATGGAAGTCGGCGACCAGGCTGCCGATGTAGCGGGAGCTGTACTGGCGGCCGAGCGCACCGGAGCGCAGCTTGCCGACGTACTCGCGGTACTCGTCCGGCCAGGTTGCGGCGTTGGCCTCGTTGACGCTGTAATAGCTGCCCTGCGCGGGCATCTTCATGTTCTCGTTTGTCAGCACGAAGGCGCCGATGGTGGGGTCGAGCGTGAAGCCATGCACCCCGTGGCCGGTGGTGTAGACCAGGACGGTGGACGGCCCGTAGACCACGTAGCCAGCCGCCACCTGCGCGTGTCCGTGCTGCAAAATCGAGGCCTGCAGGTCGTTGGTTGGGGAGGTTAATCGGCGCAGCACGCTGAAGATGGTGCCGACGTTGACGTTGACGTCGATGTTGGACGAGCCGTCGAGCGGATCGAAGACGATGATGTACTTGCCGGTTTCGACGCTGCGGTCGAAGGTGACGGGTTCTTCATCCTCTTCGCTGACCAGCGCGGCGACCGAATCGCGCAGGCCAAGGCAATGGAGCAGGGCCTGGTTGGCGAAGACATCGAGCTTCTGCTGTTGTTCGCCCTGCACGTTGGTCTGGCCGATGGCGCCGAGGACGTCGCTGAGGCCGGCGGTGCGGATCTTGGCCTCGACCATTTTGGTCGCCAGCGTAATGCCGCTGAGCAGCCAACTGAAACGGCCGCTGGCCTCGCTGATCTCCTGTTGCTGTTGCAGGATGTGTTGTTGCACGGTCGTGATCATTGCGTCTGGTCAGATCCCCCAGGGGCTAAAGCCCCACTTCATTCTCTGGTCCCGATGGACGGGCTAAAGCCCGTCCCTATCAAAACGCACCCACGAATCCCCATCAAAACGCACCCATGAGTCCATGTCAAAACGCACCCATGAGTCAGGTCAGGTCGTCCGTGTCGAATGGATTGACCTTGCGCCCGAGTGCGGAGAGATTGCGCCGGCTGCCGACGAGGCCCTCCACGACGGCATTCAGTTCTTCCTCTGAGCCGGCTTCCGCTACCGCGGCCATATGCTCAAGCGCTTCGGGCGCGGGCAGGCTTTCCAGCAGCACCGTGCAGTGTGCCTGCGCGACATGGTCGAGGTTGAGGCCTTCGGGAGTCTTGGCCTTGATGCCGACCTCGCCGGGTTTGACGCCCAGCAGTCTGGCGACGCTTTCGCGGAGTTCGCCGGCGATGGGCACGATTTTTGGGCGGGCCATGACAAGCACGGTGTCGACATTGACAATCTTGTATCCGGCGGTGGCGATCTCTTCGAGTGCGGTCTGCAGGAAGACGCTGGAGGCCGCGCCCTTCCAGCGTGGATCGCTGGGCGGGAAGAAGGTGCCGATATCGCCGGCGGAGACTGCGCCAAGCAGGGCATCGGTGATGGCGTGCAGGAGGACGTCGCCGTCGGAGTGGCCGGCGAGACCCTCGGTGTGCGCGATGGCCAGGCCGCCGATGACCAGCGGCACGCCGGCCTTGAAGGCGTGCGAGTCAAAGCCGTAGCCGATGCGCATACTCATGGGAGCACCTCGGCGTCCGCTAAAGGCTTAACACCGATCGACACCGATGCAACCGATTTTTCTTTTGATTTCTTAAGCTGGTTATCCATGATCAATCGTTTGAACCGGGGAGTAAGTCCGAAGTTCATCAAGAGCGCTACTTCAATTGCCGTTGCCTTCAGATAATTCAGCGTCTGCGATTCGTGCTCGCGAGCCAGAGCTTCGCAGGCCTTCAATTCAATCAATACGACATCATTCACAATGAGATCCGCTCTGAAGATGCCAACCAGCTCACCCCGAAAAGTGACGGGGATCGGAACCTCTGTCTGCGGCATCAATCCCGCCTGCGATAGGGCCATCCGCATCGACTCGCGATAGACCGATTCCAGAAAGCCCGAGCCCAGCTCGTTATAGACATCGTAGAAGACACCGATGATCTCTTGCGTAAGGTCGTGATGTTTTCCGTGTGGTTTGTCGCTATTCATTCTCTGTCTTCAATCGGTGCTCGTCGGTGTCATCGGTGTCAGGCCTTTTTGTTTGGCCGAGATAAAACTCAGCCAATTCGATGTCTCCGGGCTGGGTGATTTTGAAGTTCTTTGCGGAGCCGGGGACGACGACCACCTCGATGCCGGCGCGTTCGAGCAGGCTGGCCTCGTCGGTGCCGGCGAACTCATCGGCGACCGCTTCGGCGAAGGCGCGGCGGAGCAGGCCGTAGCGCGCCCCCTGCGGCGTTTGCGCCTGGACGATCCGCTCGCGCGGGATGGTCGCGGTAACGATGGCGCCGTGGGCCGTGCGCTCCACCTGTTTGATGGTATCGACCGCGGGCAGGGCGACGATGGCGGCGCCGTGCTCGGCGACTGCGTCGATGGTGCGGTCGATGGTGGGCGGGTCGATGAGAGGCCGCGCCGCATCGTGCACCAGAACCACATCGTCCTCGCTGCAGCCGGCGTCGGCGACCAGCTTGGCGAGCGCGTTGCTGACGGATTGCTGGCGGACGTTGCCGCCCTCGACAACCTGGACCTTACCGCCGGAGCCGGGCATGCCGAGGCCGAACTCGGCGATTTGCGCGCGGACGCGCTCGATCTCCGGCTGGCGCACGGCGACGTAGATGGCTTCGACGCGTTCGACCGCGAGGAACGCGCGCAGGCAGTGCACCAGCACGGGTACGCCGGCGATGGCGAGGAACTGCTTGGGAGTGGAATGGTTGCCGCCGACTCCGCCGCCAGCGGACATCCGCGTTCCAATCCCTGCCGCCGGAAGAATGACAAACACACGCATAGCCAACGAAGTATACAAGATAGCCGGGCAAAGGGCGCTTATTTTGGCGCGGGAGCAGAATCAGGGGCGCAGCATCATCTCGGTCGAGGCCTTGAATCCGCCCTGCTCGTAGACCAGCCTGCCGAGCTTGGAGGCATGCAGCGTGACCGCCTTGATGCCGCGCAGCTTGGCTTCGACCACGGCCAGACCCAGCAGCATGCGCGCGAGGCCGCGCCGGCGTGCTTCCGGCGCAACGTAAAAGTTCAACAGGTAGGCGCGGCGGGGATTCTCGTCCATGAAGTGGGGCGGCCACTCCATCTCCCAAAGGCCGGCGCCGGCCACCAGGCGGCCATCCTCCTCAACCAGCCAGCCGACGTAGCTGCCGTCTTCCAGCTTCGGGCGCAACCAGTCGACGAAGTTGGCGCGCATCTGCGCGAGGCCGTCGTAGGTCGCCACGCCATCGTCGACGAACATGCGCACGCGCTGCTCGGCGATGGCATCCGCATCCGCCACCGTCGCTTGCCGGGTTTCCGCCATCCAACAAGCGTATCGCAAACGAATTGTTGAGATACGGGCGCGGTAGGATGGAATCTCGATGCCAACCTCCGTGCCGACCTTGAATCGCGAGTACATCCGACCGGGAGACCGGGTGTGCGCTGCCGTCTCCGGAGGCGCGGATTCTGTGGCGCTG
Source organism: Acidobacteriaceae bacterium (assembly GCA_049509035.1). GTDB lineage: Bacteria > Acidobacteriota > Terriglobia > Terriglobales > Acidobacteriaceae > Edaphobacter. Next base: position 240,186 of record JBELAH010000006.1, on the reverse strand, counting down.
CTGCTGCTGCTGCATGCGGCCAATGCGCTGCCGCGGAATGCGCTGGGAGTGGGACTGTCGGCGATGCATGTCCACCACGGACTGCGCGGCGACGAGGCGGACGCGGATTTGGCGTTCGTGCAGGAGTTGTGCGGGCGGCTGGAGGTGCCGTTGCACGTCGACCATGCCGGCGTGGCGGAGCGGGTGGCGCGGAGTCGCGAGGAAGGTGAGACGGAGACAATCGAAGAGGCGGCGCGGGAGTTGCGCTACGAATGCTTCGCCCGGCTGATCGCGGAGGGGCACGCGGATTCGGTGTTGACGGCGCATACGCTGGACGACCAGGCGGAGACGGTGTTGATGAAACTGCTGCGCGGGGCGTGGACCGAGGGCATCAGCGGGATCCATCCGGTGGTTCTGGTGCAAGGAGCAGGGAATAGGGAACAGGGGGCAGGCGGTGGGCGCATCGTGCGGCCGCTGTTGGGGGTTCGGCGGGCGGAGTTGGAAGACTATTTGCGCGGGCGGGGCCAGGCGTGGCGCACGGACAGCTCGAACGCGGACGAGGCGTTTACGCGTAACCGGGTTCGGCACCACTTGCTGCCCATCCTGCGCGAGTACAACCCTTCGGTCGACCAGACGCTGGCGAATTTGGCGGAGCTGGCGCGGGATGACGAGGCGCACTGGCAGGCGGAGTTGGGCCGCATCCTGCCGCAGGTCCTGCTGCCAGGCAAGCCGGTGCGGGGTGGCGGGCGAGCGGTGAGCACGGCGGCGGGGGAGCCGGGCTTGGTGGCGCTGGAGATTGAGCGGCTGCGGGGATTCGATCCGGCGCTGCGGCGGCGAGTGGTTCGCGCGGCGGCGCGGTCGCTGGGGGCGCGGTTGAGCTTCGACGAGACATCGAGGCTGCTGGCGCTGGCGGGATTTGGGATGGATCCGACGGTTGCGGCCCGAGCGGGCGCGAGTCTGCGGCTGGGACGTGGTTTGCGGGCAGAGCGGTCCGTGCGAGAGCTTCGCCTGAGCCAGGCTGAGCCGGAGAAGGCGCAGCCCGTCAAAGAGCATCCGATGAGCCACTTAGAGTCCCCCGAAAGACGTAAGCCGGGTGTGCCATCGGCTGATAGATAATGGGCTTGGACTTACTCGGGGTTTGTTTTGGCGAAATCTGCCCAATTTGCTTCGGGCAGAGTAGAATCGAGATAGCTGGGGTGTGCCCACACTTGGGACCGGGATGGCGATTCCTGCCGAAGACTTGGAACCCTTCAGTACTCATCGGGCGTCTAATGAATTGGATCGTGGAGTAGTGTCCGGGTGCGGGTGTATGAATACCTCACTCGATTGGCTGGCCGTCTGGCCGCTTTAGCTGGGTGCATCAGGCCGGAAAAATGAGGAAACGCGATTGAACTCGACCGTCAAGCAGCTTCTGATGTGGGTGTTGGTGATCACCGGCGCCATCTGCCTGTTTACCTATGTCAGCAAGGGCATGGGCGGGCCGAAAGAGCAGACCCCCAGCTACAGCGACGTGCTGAACAGGGCCCAGAACAGCCAGGTGAAGGACGTGACCATCGACGGAACGACGATGACCGGGCACTTTGCCAACAACGACCAGTTCCGCACCACGATTCCGGCCAATGATCCGGAAATGTTCAACATCTTCCGCGCCCATGGCGTGAACATCAGCAACAAGGACCAGAACTCCAACTACTGGGTATCGATGCTGGTGTCGATCGCGCCGTTCCTGCTGCTGCTGGGGCTGTGGTTCTTCCTGCTGCGGCAGATGCAATCGGGCGGCAATAAGGCGATGAGCTTCGGCAAGAGCCGCGCGCGCCTGCTCTCCATGCAGCAGAAGAAGATCACGTTCAAGGACGTGGCCGGCGTGGATGAGGCCAAGGAAGAACTTAAGGAGATCATCGAGTTCCTGCGCGAGGCGCAGAAGTTCCAGCGCCTGGGCGGACGCATCCCCAAAGGCGTGCTGCTGGTCGGGCCTCCGGGCACCGGCAAGACCCTGCTGGCCCGCGCGGTCGCCGGCGAAGCCAACGTGCCCTTCTTCTCCATCTCGGGTTCGGACTTTGTCGAGATGTTCGTCGGCGTCGGCGCGAGCCGTGTGCGTGACCTGTTTGAGCAGGGCAAGAAGAACGCGCCCTGCATCATCTTTATCGACGAGATCGACGCGGTCGGCCGTCACCGCGGCGCGGGTTTGGGTGGGGGACACGACGAGCGCGAGCAGACTCTGAATCAGTTGCTGGTCGAGATGGATGGCTTTGAGTCCAACGACGGCGTGATCCTGATTGCAGCTACCAATCGGCCCGACGTGCTGGACCCGGCGCTGCTGCGGCCCGGTCGTTTCGATCGCCGCGTGATTGTGGACCGCCCGGACATCCGTGGGCGCGAAGAGGTACTGCGTGTGCACTCCAAGAAAGTGCCCATGGCCGAGGACGTGAACCTGAATGTGCTGGCGCGTGGAACACCGGGCTTCTCCGGAGCAGATCTGGCCAACATGGTGAACGAGGCCGCGCTGACGGCTGCGCGCTACAACCGCAAATCGGTGCACATGTATGACTTTGAAGTTGCGAAGGACAAGGTGCTGATGGGCGCCGAGCGCAAGTCTATGCTGCTCTCCGACGACGACAAGCGCGACACCGCCTATCACGAAGCCGGTCACGTTCTGGTGGCCGCCAAGCGCAACCACGCGGACCCGCTGCACAAGGTCACCATCATCCCGCGCGGCATGGCGCTGGGCGTGACCATGCACCTGCCCGAGGAAGACAAGCACACGGTGACGAAGGACTATCTCGATACGCAGCTTGCCATTTTGATGGGCGGGCGCTGTGCGGAAGAGATCTTCATGCACCGCAAGACTACGGGGGCCGGCAACGATATCGTTCGCGCCACCGAGCTGGCACGCAAGATGGTGTGCGAGTACGGCATGAGCGATCTGGGTCCGCTGACCTACGGCAAGAAGGAGCAGGAGGTTTTCCTGGGCCGCGACATCGCTCAGTCGCGCGACTACTCCGACGACACCGCCAAGCAGATCGACGTAGCGGTGCGTGCGTTCGTCGACGAGGCGTACCACTCGGCGTACAAGATCCTCGAAGAGAACGCGGACATCATGCACCGCATGGCGACCGCACTGCTGGAGCGGGAGACGCTGGACAAGGCGGAGATCGACCTGCTGATCGAGGGCAAGGAATTGCCGCCCTTCAAGTCGCCACTGGCGTATGCCGACCCTGGCCCGGGCGATGGGCAGAAGGTCGTCAAGCCAGAAGCACAGCCGGGCCGCAAGCCTGGCTTCCCGGAAGGCCAGCCCTCCCCGGCATAATGCTCGAACCAACGGAAGCAGATGAGGCGGCCTACGGGTCGCCTCATTTTCTGCGCTATGGGTTGAGATATCCGGCACACTTCAAAGACACCGTCTGCGACACGTGGCTGGAGTGCGACAATAGAGCCAGACGCATGCGCCCTCTGACGCCCTACGCTGCTCGTACGCGTATCCTTGTTTGCTGTCTCGGCCTCGGCTGCCTGGGCCCGCTGGCCGGCTGCGGGTACCACACGGCCGGCGCGGCCACGCACATTCCGGCCAACGTGCGCACCATCGAGGTGCCTGTGTTCGCCACGCACGCGCAGGCCTATCACACGGAGATGGCGCTGACCCAGGCAGTGGTCCGCGAGCTGAACACGCGCACCCGCTATCGCGTCCTGACGGGCGATTCCGCGAACGCGGATGCGGTGCTGAGCGGTACAATCCTGACCCAGAGTTCGGCGCCGCTGACCTACGACTCCACCACCGGCGAAACCTCCAGCTACGTGGTTACCATCACCGTCAAGGTGGTGCTGACGGCGCGCGACGGCCGCGTGCTTTACCAGAACGACGCGCTCTCCTACCGCGAGCAGTACCAATCCCCACAGGACCTGACCGGCTTTATCCGCGAGGACCCCGCGGCCGTGAACCGGCTGGCGCGGGACTTCGCGCAGGCACTGGTAGGCGATATGCTGGAGTCGTTCTGATGAGTGAGTATCCGGTGGTTACGAATCCGGCCAGTCCGCAGCGCGCAGCCACACTGCGCAGCTTCGCGTCGGCCGATCGCTTCCTTGCCGAGATTGCGTCGCCCGCGGCCCTGCGTCCCGGGTATGTGCTGCTGGGGGACGAGGCGTTCCTTTACCAACGCTGCCGCCAGGGAGTGCTGGCTGCGCTCGCGCCGGAGGGTGCGCGCGATTTTTCATTGCACGATCTGGATCTGGCCGACACTTCGATCTTCGATATTCTCGACCGTGCGCAGACGCCGTCGCTGATGGCGCCGTTCCAGGTGCTGTTTATCCGCGGCTTGAAGAACCTCTACGGCCGCGGATCGAAGAAGGAAGAGTTCGCGGCCATTGACGCGTACTTCCGCAGCCCCAACCCGCAGGCGGTGCTGCTGTTCGTTGCCGACCACCTGCGCATCCCCACCGATTTGCGGAGGATGGACTACCAGGACAAGGAACGCTACGACCGCATCCGCGAAACCCTGGGCGACTGGTGCGGCTTCGTCGAACTGGCGCGAGTGGACGAGAGCGATGCGATCAAGTGGGTGGTGGCCCAGGCCGAGGCGCGCGGCACGCGTTTCGATGCGGATGCGGCGCGGGAGCTGGTCGACGCTCTGGGTGCGGACATGATGATGGTGGCGAGCGAGTTCGAGAAGCTTTGTCTATACGTCGAGGGCAAGGGCCGGATTACGCTGGGCGATGTGGAAACGATGGTGCTGGCGGCCAAGCAGCGCTCGCTGTACGAACTGACCGACGCCATCTCGCAGCGCGACCGCACGCGCGCGCTGCTGCTGCTGCATGGGCTGCTGAACGCTTCGGATGGTGGCGAAGACGCGGCCATCGGGCATCTGTATATGCTGGCGCGGACCTTCCGCCAGATGTTGATCATTCTGGAGAAGAACGTGCGCGACTCGCGCGCCATCTGGGCGGTGCTGTGGCAGGGTTTCCGCATGCCGCCGTTTGCGGCCGAGGATCTGATTCGGCAGGCGCGGCGATACAAGTCGCGGCGCGAATTGACGCGCGCGCTGCGGCTGGTGGCGCGTGCCGACCTGGAACTCCGCAGTTCGCCGGCGAACAAACTGCTAGTGCTGGAGCGGCTGATCCTTGCGCTGGCTACGGAACCCACGCACCCGACGTATGTGCCGATCCACCAATTCGCCATGGAGTTGTAAGTGGCGCAGTTGCAGCCGTCGGTTAGGATGGATTCTGTCTATGCGACGCCTAATTCAGTTCTTCACGCTACAGCTCACAGTGTGCACGGTCCTCGCCGCGCAAACGCGCCCGCATTCGCTGCCTTCGCATCCCGGGGCAATGCTGGTCGATCTAGATGGCTTTGATGTCACACAGTCTTCAGCCAAACCAGGCGGAGTAGAACTCGGCCTAAGAGTTCACGATCATGGAAACACGGGCGCGCTGATCTTTCTCTTTCTGACGCCGCAAACGCCGCATCAAGACGCAGCGTCGTGCCTGCAGAACGAGCTGAAGCAAGTTCGCAAGGACATGGCGGAGGACTTCAAGGATGTGAAACTCAATCCGGATTCAAAGGACAGCGAATCCCATGCGACGATGCTGATAACTGGCAAGAACGGCCAGTATCTCTATGGCTTCTACGGCCAGGGCGATCAGTGCTTGCTTGTCGAGGCATACCCCGATACCGGCACATCGCTCGATCTCCACACGGCATCATTATTCTTAGGCCGACAGAGGTACGACCCAAACTACGCGCCGGTTAGTGCGGACAAATTCCTCTACGCGTCGATTCTCTACAGGACACAACAATACGGCGCCTCCGTTCCGATCTATGGTGATTTCTTGAAATCCATTTCAGAGGGTCAGAAGGACCAGAACCTACGGCGGGTTGCGACCGACAACATGGGAATGGCGATGGGCATCTCAGGGGACGTAGATGGCGCACGTAAGGTATTTCAAGACGCGATCAAGACCGATCCTGACTATCCGCTTTACTACTACAACCTGGCCTGCGCCGACGCGGAACAGGGCAAAGCCGCCGACGCAAAGCTCCACCTCCAGCAGGCCTTCGACCGCAGAGCCAATACGCTTCCCGGCGAACATATGCCCGACCCGACTACAGACAATTCGATTCTGAAGCTGAAGAAAAACAAAGAGTTCTGGACCTTTGTCCAAGATCTAAAATAACCGAATCCCACTTACGTGTCATCCGTCAATTCGCCATGGAACTGTATAGCCTAGCTGCAAATGAGGCGGTAGCAATGGAACGAGTGTCGACGCACGAAGCGCGGCCGAGTGCGAGTGTGGCGCAGAGCTTTGTAAAGTTCTTTGGATCGAACGGAGACAGGGCGCCGCGTATCGGGACGACTCTCTCTGCGGTACAGAAGGCGGGGAATCACAAGGTGTGCGCTTACCCTACCGGAAAGCGTCCGCGGCAGGTTCAGGATGGAGCGCTGATGTTCATGGGCCGTTTGGTCGAGGGGCCGAACGACGTGATGATCTACGGGCGTGCGATTGCGAAGCACTATGAAGAGGGCGCGGACGACGCTACAGAAGGGGACATTCGTGCGCGGTTTTGGCGAAAGAAGCTTCCGCACTACATTCGTGTGTATGGCGCTGAGTTCATGGGTGGGACGCTGGCCCAGGGCGTGTCGCTGAACGAGTTGATGGATGCGATGGGCGTCGAAGCATTCGAGGCCACCCGGCGGAATTGGGAAGCGGGACGAGGCAATACCGATCCGCGACGCTCGATTGGGCCGCAGCCGGCGGTGTTGTTGACGGCGCAGGCATCGGCGTGGGTGAATGCCCAACTGGAGGAGCGGTTCCGGAATCACGGGAAGTTGAGCCCGGCTGACCTGGCAGACGTTCGGTGACGCGGCGAAGGGTCTGAGCCCTGCTACCATTAAGTGCTGACCCACTCATGACCATCCCCACCGCTTCCGCCTCCCCTATTCGCGTACGCATCGCACCTTCGCCCACGGGCGATCCGCACGTCGGCACAGCCTATATCGGGCTGCTGAACTTCATTTATGCCCGCCAGCGTGGGGGGCAGTTTGTGCTGCGCATAGAAGACACCGACCGGACGCGCTTCGTTTCGACGTCGGAGCAGATGATCTTCGACGCTCTGCGCTGGCTCGGCTTGACATGGGACGAAGGCCCGGATGTTGGCGGCCCGTACGGGCCGTACCGGCAGTCCGAACGCACGGAGACCTACCGCGAGCATATCGAAAAGCTGCTGACCAGCGGACACGCCTACCGCAGCTTCGAGACGGCCGAGGAACTGGAGGCGATGCGCAAATCTCAGATCGCCGCCAAGCTGCCGCCGCGCTATAACGGAGCGCACCGCGAGCTTCCGCAGGCGCAGATCGACGCGTTTCTGGCGGAAGGCCGGCCTTTCGTCGTGCGTCTGAAGGTCCCGGTTGAAGGCGAGACCAGCTTTCGCGACGAACTGCGCGGGACGGTGACGTTTTCGCACAACAACGTGGATGATCAGGTGCTACTGAAGTCGGACGGCTTTCCGACCTACCACCTGGCCAATGTGGTGGACGATCACCTGATGCGCATCACCGACGTGATCCGCGCCGAGGAGTGGATCTCATCGACGCCCAAGCACGTGCTGCTGTACAAGGCGTTCGGCTGGGAGTTGCCGCGCTTCTGGCACATGCCGCTGCTGCGCAATCTGGACAAGAGCAAAATCTCGAAGCGCAAGAATCCTGTCTCGCTCATCTACTACCGCGAGAGCGGATTCCTGCCGCAGGCGTTGCTGAACTTCCTGGGCCTGATGGGCGGAGGCATGGCGCAGCCCACCGAAGAGGAGATTGTCTCGAAGGGCATCAATAGCAAGGAGGGCGACATTTTCTCGCTGGCGGAGATGCTGGAGAAGTTCGACTTCCAGCGCATCTCGCTGGGCGGGCCGGTGTTCGATCTGACCAAACTGAAGTGGATGAACGGCGAATACCTGCGCAGGCTGCCGCCGGAGGGTTTCCTGCAGGCACTGCGCGATACGATCTTCTCCGACGAGCACCTGCGGCGCATTGGCTCGCTGGTGCAGACTCGCATCGAGACGCTGGCGCAGTTCGGCGACATGGCAGACTTCTTCTTCAAGGACGATGTGATGCCGGCGCCGGAGGTCTTTGTGCCGAAGAAGCGCACGCTGGAAGAGACGCTCGCATTTGCGGCCGAGCAGCTTGCGGTGCTGGAGGCGACCGATTTTACTGAGGAGGCACTGGAGCCCGCGCTGAAGCAGCTCGGCGTCAACAAGGAGTGGCCGGTGAAGGACAACTTCATGCTGCTGCGGGCCATCCTGACGGGCAAAACCGCCAGCCCACCGCTGCTGGAGAGCCTGATCGTCTTCGGCAAGGCGCGCTCGCTGGATCGGATGCGGCGTTTTCTGGAGACGCAGAAGCGGCTTGCGGGCGCAAGAAAATAGCTGCCAGCGGAGATGATTCTGGGCGGAATTCGCGGCCACGGGGTAAAGTGGATGCGAACCTGGGCGGCGCTTTGCATGCGTGCCCAACTATGACCGAGCTTTGAGGGGACTGAAATGGGAAAGTGGACGCGACGGGATTTGGTGAAGGCAGGACTGGCGGCATCGGCTGGGGTGATGGCAGGAAATGAGCTGCTGGCTGAGCCGAGGGGAGAGCGCCTGGCTGCGGCTGCTTCCGCGTTCGCACAGGGCAATGCAAGTCAGTCCGGCGTGGCTAATTCGAATTCGCTGCGCGAGCGGCTGCTGCTGGATTTCGGCTGGCGCTTTGCCCTGGGCAACGCCAACGACCCGGACAAGGACTTCGGCTTCGGCAAGTTGCGGGGCACGGGGACCTTTGCCAAGTCGGGCGACGCGGGCGGGCCGGCGGCGCCGCGCTTCGACGACTCGGCGTGGCGCAAGGTGGACCTTCCGCACGACTGGGCGGTGGAGTTGCCATTCGTCAACCAGCGAATCTTGATCGGGCACGGCGCCAAGCCGCTGGGGCGCGAGTATCCGGAGACGAGCATCGGGTGGTATCGCCGCGAGTTTTTCCTGCCGGCCAGCGATGCGGGGCGGCGCATCTGCGTGGAGTTCGACGGGATATTTCGCAACGCGATGGTGTTCTTCAACGGTCACTACCTGACCCAGAATATGAGCGGGTATGCGCCGGTATCGCTGGACCTGACCGACTTCGCCAACTTCGGCGACAAGACAGCGCCGCCTGGCAGTCATGATCGTAACAATGGTGACTTGGTAGGGGCCCCCAATGCTCAGCCCACGGGACGCAACGTGCTGGTGGTGCGGGTGGACGCGTCGCTGGATGAGGGGTGGTTCTATGAGGGCGCGGGCATCTATCGCCATGCATGGCTGACCAAGACCGCGCCGGTGCATATCACACAGTGGGGAAACTATGTTCGCCCCGATTTTGGCAATGTGACTGGAGTTATTACCAGCAATTCGCAACTGACGGTACTGGTGAATTCGGAGGTTGCGAATAACACCGATGCTGACGTTGTGGGGCGAGTCCGGCTGGCGCTGGTGGATCCGGCGGGCAAGACGGTGGCCACGGCGGTGTCGGAAGACGCAACGGTCCCATCGCGCGACGTGCACACGTTTGCCATGAATACGACGGTGTGGCACCCGCAGGTGTGGTCGCTGGAGACGCCGAATTTGTACCACGCGGTGACCACGGTGGAGGTGGACGGCAAAGCGGTCGATCAGGATTCGCCGACGTTTGGGATTCGCACGCTGCGGTTCGATGCGGAGAAGGGATTTCTGCTGAATGGCAAGCCGGTGAAGATCAAGGGGACGTGCAACCACCAGGACCACGCGGGAGTGGGCGAAGCGATCCCGGACCGGATTCAGGCGTACCGGCTGGAGCGGCTGAAGTGGATGGGCTCCAACGGGTGCAGGACCTCGCATAATCCGCCGACGCCGGAGTTTCTGGATACGTGCGACCGGATGGGCATGCTGGTGATGGACGAGACGCGGATTATGTCGTCGAGCCCGGAGGGGATGAGCGAACTGGAGCGCCTGATTAAGCGCGACCGGAACCATCCCAGCGTGGTGATCTGGTCATTGGGCAACGAGGAGCCGGAACAGGGGAACACACGCGGGGCGCGGATTGTGCGTACCATGAGGGCGCTGCAGCAGCAGCTCGATCCTTCGCGCATTTCGACGACGGCGATGAACAACAGCTATGGCGGCGTGGGTGTTTCGACAGTGGTGGATGTGCAGGGATTCAATTACAACGACGACAAGATCGACGAGTTCCACCGGGCAAACCTGCAGCAGCCGCTGATCGGCACGGAGACGGCGAGCACGGTGGCGACGCGCGGGATCTATGCCAACGATCCGGCGCGCGGCTACGTGAGCGCGTACGACACGGAAAAGCCGCGTTGGGGAAATACGGCGGAAGAGTGGTGGTCGTTTTACACCGAGCGCGAGTGGCTGGCGGGCGGATTCGCGTGGACCGGCTTTGACTATCGGGGGGAGACAACGCCTTACAACTGGCCGTGCATCAGCTCGCATTTCGGGATTCTGGATACGTGCGGATTTGCCAAGGACACGGCCTATTACTACAAGGCGTGGTGGGGATCCGAGCCGATGTTGCACCTGCTGCCGCACTGGAACTGGGAAGGGAAAGAAGGCCAGGAGATCGCGGTGTGGGCCTATTGTAACCAGGACAGTGTCGAATTGTTCTTGAACGGCGCGAGCCTGGGGGCACAGCCGGTGAAGAAGAACGGGCATCTGGAGTGGAAGGTGAAGTACGCGCCGGGCACCCTTGAGGCGGGAGCGAGCAAGGGCGGCCGCGTGGTGTTGACGGAGAAACGCGAGACGGCCGGACCGGCGGCGAAGATTGTTGCGGTGGCGGACCGGTCGAGTATCGCGGCGGACGGGCAGGATGTGACGGTGATCAACGTATCCATTGTGGACGCGCAGGGCCGGCCAGCGCCGACCGCGGACAACAAGGTGACGTTTGCGGTGAATGGGCCGGGCGCGGTGATTGGCGTAGGCAATGGCGACCCTAGCTGTCACGAGCCAGACAAGGCCAGCGAACGCAGTGCGTTCAACGGACTTTGCATGGCGATCGTGCAGAGCAAGCGCGGCCAGGATGGGCAGATCGCAGTGACGGTGACCGCAACCGGATTGGAACCGGCGACAGTTGCAGTGACGAGCGCTGCCGGGGCGATGATTCCTGCCGTTGAGTAAGCGATTGGCGGTCACGCGGGAGCGAGTGCCTTATTCTTAAATTATGAGAATTCTGCTGCTTCGCGTGGCGCTGGTTGCAGTGCTGCTGGGTTTGGGTGGAACGCAGATGGCGCGCGCCGTCGAGGTGAAGGTCTCAGCGCAGGCGCTGGAGCGGACGTTGCGGGCGCAGTTGTTCAATGGCCCCGAGGGCCGCTACTACATGCGCGGGGACGCGACTTCGGCGTGCTATGTGTATGCGGAAGCGCCGCATGTCTCGTTCAAGGACGATCGCGTGGTCGTCCACGTGCACACCAGGGCGAAGCTGGGGACCGCGGTGCATGGAGCGTGCCTTGGCTTATCGCTGACTACGGACGCGGACGTTTCGCTGGTCCCGGAGGCGCAGGGCGAGTCGGTGGGATTTCGCGACGCGCGGATCGAGCGGCTGAGCGAAAACAAGGAGCTGAACTTTCTGCTGGAGCCGTTTCTCAGCCACAAGCTGCCATCGGAGATGAAGGTGAATGCGGCGGACCTGATGCGCAAAGTGCTGAACCAGTCGGTGGCGACAACCGGGTACACGCTGACGCTGGACTCTTTGAAACTCCATTCGATGCAGGTTGATCACAATGCGCTGGTGCTGGATGTGGACGCGGACATGAGTGTCGACTGAGCGACACACGGGCAGGTTGGGCGTAGCTCTCTCCAATTTTGCGCGATGAGCGAGGCAACCCTGGGAGATTGATGCTAATCCAAGTTTTCCGCGGATAGAATCCGCCGGGAAAACTGTTTTCCGGCGGGAACTGTCCGGCACTTGTACAACATCCAGACGATCTGAGGCCGCCTCTTCTGCACAGGTCGAAGAGGGGGCCGTTCTGAGTCTTATGGCGAGGGCAAAGCTATGGCACAAGGAACGTTTCTGGATCGGAATCTCGCGGCCCCGATATGCAAAGTTTTATCGCTGCTTGTGTTGGTTACGATCAGTGGAGCATCACCCACTCTTCAGGCGCAGACCGCCGGTGAAGGATCCATCGCCGGCACAGTGACGGACACTAGCGGCGCAGCGATCCCAAATGCGACGGTGACGGCCACAAATACCGCGACGAATGTGTCGGAAACGCGCTCGACTTCGGGGTCCGGCACATACACGATCGCTCCGCTGCAGCCGGGAACTTATACCGTGACTGTGGCAGCCGGGGGATTCAAGACGCTGACTCAGCAGAATCTGGATGTAGTCGCGCTGGGTGAACTGGGTTTTAACCCAGTGCTGACTGTCGGCGCAGCAACGGAGACCGTTGTTGTAACCACGGCCCCGCCGGTGCTGGATACAACCAGCGCGACTGTGGGGCTGGTGATGGAGAACCAGACCTACGCCAATCTCCCGCTGCTGTTGAGCGGCAGCCTGCAACGCGACCCGACCGCGTTTGGCACGCTGACTCCGGGTTCCCAGGGCGGCACGCGGCTACCGATCATCGGTGGCACGGGCAACTACCTGGGGCAACTCTACATCGACGGCATGCCGGCCGAGACGGTGAGTCAGCAGGGCGACAACCGGCTGGTGTCGGAGTCGATGAGCGTCGACTCCGTGGACCAGTTCCAGGTGGTCACCAGCACGCCTCCGGCAGAGTACATGGGTGCCGGGGCGGAGAACTTCACCATGAAGTCCGGCGGACTGAAGCTGCACGGGCAGGTCTCGGACTTTGTTCGTAACACTGCCTTCGATGCGTGGGCCTTCCAGGCCAAGGCGGCAACCACGAAGAATGCCGCGGGACAGACGGTGCCTGCTCCGAAGCCGATCGAGCACAGGAACGAGTTCTCGGCTTCGGCCGGGTGGAAGGTGCCGCTGACACACGACAAACTCTTCTTCTTTGTCGCCTATGACAGGTTCCACGCGCGCGCGGGCGCCTCTTACTCGCTAATGACGGTGCCGACGCCGCTGATGCAGGCCGGCGACTTCACCGAGCTGAACGGCAACGCTGGAACCGGCGGGCAGAGCGGAACAGGGTCCAGCAATCCGGCATTTCTCTTCGATCCCACAACCACCAGTTGTGTGGGCAGCGTCTGCACCCGGACGCCGTTCCAAGGGATGAAGAACGGCGTGCCCACCTACAATGTGATTCCCGCCAGCTACATCTCGCCCATCTCCAAGGCCGAGCAGCAGTTCTTGCCGCCGCCCTCGAACCCAGCGGTCATCGTCAACAACTACCTCGGTGGTTTTCCCAGCGGATATGACAACCACACCATCGACTGGCGCGTGGACTACGACCTGAGCGCGAAGCAGAGGATATCGTCTGTGGGCGCCATGGGTGTGGTCGATTACCTGAACAACTTCGGCGCTCCCATCATCGCCGGTCCGCAGGGCCAGGCCACACCTTATATCGGCGGCGATCTCGCTGCTATCTTCCCCAAGGACTACCAAGTGGAGGATACCTACGTCATCAACTCGCGCATGACCAACCAGTTCAAGTACGGCTTTACCCGCTTCTACCAGGACATCAAGGACGAGACGCAAGGGGTGACGGCTTGGGAGGAGTCGGGCTTCGGAGTGACCAACCTTCCCGCGGGGCAGGCGGGCCAGGAGTTCTTCGGAGCGTCGTTCGGCACCACACCGGCCTTTGGCAGCGGGCTGGTGCCGACCGGATGGCGCGGTTCGGCGGGTTCGGTCTCCACTCAATTGACGACACCGAATAACTTCACCCTGGTGGACAACGTGCAATGGGTCAAGGGCAGGCATGCGCTGACGTTTGGCATGACCTACCAGTGGCAAGAGATCAATAACGCCAACCCGGCGACCTTCACTGGCGGTCTCGACCTCGGCTATACCGCATACGATACCGCCAACTTCGCACCGGGCGCGAATACATTGACGCTGGGTTCGGCTGCAACTTCAAGTGCGCCGGCGGTGCCGTCCGGATACTCGTACGCGAGCTTCCTGCTGGGTGCGGTGGGTGGAACGCCGAGCCTCGGCCTGCAGTATGTGTCGGAGGAGGGTGGGCGCTACAAGCCGGTCTCGCCGTACGTCATGGATAGCTGGAAGGTGACGGACAAGCTGACACTGGATCTCGGGCTGCGCTGGGACTACCTGCCGCCATACCGCGAAGTGAAAGACCGCTGGACCTTCCTGAACCCGAACCTGACCAACACGGCCACGGGCGCTCCGGGCGAGTTGCAGTTCGCCGGCAACTACGGCGGTGCAGGCGTCAGTTGCGGCTGCACCACGCCGGTTAGCACTTACTGGAAGAACTGGGGGCCACGCGTAGGGATCGCTTACTCGGTCGACGACAAGACCGTCTTCCGCATGGGCTTCGCGGAGGTCTACACCCAGGCCGGCGGAGTTGGCGGGCGAGGTGGCTCCTTCCAGGGGACAGGGCAGACCGGCTTCAATACCACAGCGACCGGACCGGCCGAAGTGACGACCGGCGCGTTGGCTGCACCATCCTTCTATTTGAACAACAACACCAGCGCCCCGGCTGCACTGCAGAACACGTCGCTGTTCGGCCCGGGGTACGCCTATCCGTCCGCACCGGTTCCCAGCGCCGCATCGCAGATTCTGAATACGGGCTTTTACCTGAACGCTGCGAGCAAGTTCGTTACCGCGAGCGGAGTTTCCTATGCCGATCCCTTCATCTCAGGCCGCGCGCCGGAGATGAGTTTCTACAACGCGGGCATGGAACGCGCCATCACCAAGGACATGACCCTGGCGGTGAACTGGGTGGGCGACATGAGCCACTTCCTCAACACCGGCGGCAATGTGCGCGGCTACTGGGACAATCAGCTGAATCCCATCTATCTCGTTGCGCTTGGCGGAGTCACCGACACGCTCAATGACACCGGCTCGGTATCATCTTCCGGCAGCAAGCCGATCCTGATCTCTCCGGCGACGCCTCAGAACGTCGCCAAGGCACAATCCGTGATGCCGAGCATCAACATCCCGGCGTTCTTCCAGGCCGCCGCAGCCGTCAGTACCACGGCTACCATTACCCAGGGCCTGGTTGCGTTTCCCCAGTACAGCGGCGTTACCGACCTGTGGGGCGCGAACTCTGAGAATGCCAGCTACAGCTCGCTGCAGATCACCCTGCTGCAGCGCACCGCGCATGGTCTCAACTTCAACATCAATTACACCTTCTCCAAGAACCTGGCCGACGATAGCACCTTCCGCAGCGGTTTCAACATCCCGTCCGGGGCACTCTCCAACGGCCTCGGTGGCGCGAGTACGCAGGCGTGGCACCAGGACCGCATAGACCGCTCGCTTGCCACCGTCTCTACGCCGGAGAGTCTGCATGCCTTCGGCGTCTGGCAATTGCCATTCGGCAAGGGGCACATCGGCGACAGTTCGTTGCTGGTGCGTTCCCTGGCCGGCGGGTGGCAGCTTTCAGGCATCTATACCTATTCCTCCGGCACACCGGTTGCTGTTACCTCGACCGTGTGCAGCGGGACGACCTTCCCGGGCCAGGGCCAGTGCATGCCGGATCTGAACGTGGCGTCGCCGGACTACATTGCACATAATGCGCGCATCAACGGTAGCTATGGCACCGGACCTCATGGGACCGTTGCTTCCAACCTGGGGGTGATTCAGTATGTCGATGTGAATGCGTTCAGCAATGCAGCCAATGTTTCCACCACCAGCACAGCGCAGTACCTGCTGGGCGACGCGCCACGCACGCGTCCGCTGAACCTCTGGAACCCGGGCAGCCAGAACCTGGATGCCTCGTTGCGGCGCAGTTTTCCGCTGCCACGGGAGTTCGGGACATTCGTATTTGAGGCGGACTGCACCAACGTGTGGAATAAGGTGACGATGGGTGGCCCCAGCGCAAGCTGGTCGCCCGGCTCAACCTCGTTCGGCACCATCAGCAGCGCCAGCGCCACGCCGCGCGACTGGCAGTTTGCCGGGCACTTCAACTTCTAACTGGCTTGATCGATGTTGCAATTCGCTGCCGCCACATTCGCGAGGATGTGGCGGCATTCTTTTACGTGGAGGTTAGCGAAAGGACCAGGTGCGCACGGGGCCGACATCGACATGCACGAACTGCGAGACCGGGTAGAAGCCGACTCCACCGGCATGGAGGGCCAGGGCGGCGTTGCGCAGGGCGCGGGTGCTGACGCCGGGGACGCGAATATCGATGGCCTTGGCGAGCATGTGCTGGCTGTGCTCGGCGACGCCGGTGTCGGGACCCAGCGTGCGCAGGAAGTTGTTGCTCTCTGGAGTGCGGTAGCCGCAGATGATGTCGATGATGCCGTTGGGGCGGCCGAGCCGCGCCATGATGGCGTGCAGGACATCGAACTCCTTGGGGTCATAGCTGCTGACGTCCTGGGTGCGGTGGTCGCGGAGGAAGTAGTTGAGCTGGTCGAGCGCGGCCGGGATATAGGTGTCGCCGACGCGATAGACGATGTCGATGTCTTCGCCGGTGTGAAGATGGTGCATGCGCAGGTGATACTCGGTGGAAGCTACGGCTGCGCCGGGCCTGAGGTGGGTGGTGTGGAGGCTCTTGGCTCCGGAGTTTGCGGTCAATCCCAAGGAAAATGCGGCCATGGCCGCAATGGTTGCAATTCGTTTGCTAAGAATCATCCGCGTTATTTCTCCCCGGGGTCAGAGTGCTGTGAATCCGCATATGCGAATGAGTTTTGCGTTCCTCGATTCACACTCTTAGTTTATCGCGGGGAGGGGCGCAGGCCGTGGCCCGTTTGTGTCATCTTGGTGTCGCAATGGTTGCAAGCCTGGCACGGCGGCCAGCGTAATTGTGGCACTCTTAATCCATGACCCTTGATCCGATCCAGATTCGCGTGCTTGGCGCATTGATAGAGAAAGAGATAGCTACACCGGAGAATTACCCGCTCTCGCTGAATGCGCTGGTGAACGCCTGCAACCAGCGGTCGAGCCGCGATCCGGTGATGAACCTGACCGAAGAAGAGGCGCGCCAGGCGCTGCACACGCTGGAGGATCTGGGGCTGACGGCGGTGGAGCGGTCGAGCCGCGTGGCGAAGTACGAGCACCGCATCCGCACCGTGCTGAACCTGCGTCGCGACGAAACGGCGATACTTTGCCTGCTGTTTCTGCGTGGGCCGCAGACGCCGGGCGAGCTGCGCGCGCGCGCGGACCGGCTGTACAGCTTCGACGGGCTGGATGCGGTAGAAAGCACATTGGGGCGGCTGACGGCGCCGGCGGATGGGGCGGGCGATCAAGCTGGGGGCGCGCGCGATCTGCGGCCGCTGGTGGCGGTGCTGCCGCGGCAGCCGGGCTCGCGGGAGGCGCGCTACGCGCATCTGCTGGGCGGGCCGGTCGAGGCCGCGGCGCGGGAGGCTGGCGGTGAGGTTCGGGGCCCGGCGGCGGCAGGGCTGACGCTTGCGGCTCGTGTCGCGGAGTTGGAGGCGGAGGTAGCGGCGCTGCGCGAAGCGGTGGCGAGGATCGAGGAGCGGCTGTCCAGCTCGTAGCTGCTCGCCGCGGTTTATACTTCGCGGCATGGGACAGGTGCGGGAGTTGCTGCGCGCAAGACCCTGGGGGTTGACCCAGTCGCGCAGGTTGGCCCACGAGATTGGCGACTACAAGCCGTCGCTGCGCGCCCTGGTGGGCGAACTTTTCGGGGAGGATGCAAGGCTGCGCAAGCGGGCAGCCGATGTGGTGCGGCGGATCACGGATGAGGATGCGGCTCCGCTGGAACGGTATGCCGATGAGCTGGCCGGGCTGCTGGAGTCGCTGCCGATTGAGGAGGCACAGACGCGCTGGCACTTGGCGCTGGCCGTCTCCCGCGTGGCCCATACCCGGGAGCAGAGGCTGCGCGCGGCACGCATCCTGTCGCTGATGGTGGAGGATGAGAGCAATGCGCTGCGCTGCGCGGCGATGGAGGGAATGGCAACGCTTGCGCTCTATGAGCCTGCGCTGCGCGATGAGGCCGAGGCACTGGTGGAGCTGTTCCTGTGGAACGGGACGCCGGCCATGAAGGCCCGCGCGCGGCACATGCAGAAGAGGCTCGCAAAGAGGTACGCTGAACCCCGAGGGATACTACTGAAGTTTCGACCTTACCGATGCGCGGTGCGCATGAACGAGCACCCGGCATGAAAGCCGATCAGACTTGACCAGCGGTCTAAACGGTTTGAAGGGCTAGATCGCGCTTGATCCCCACTCATGCGACAGGCGGATGGTTGAGACCGGGCCCTGCCCTGGCAGGGAATAGCCGCGATATTCCAAGCGGAAGCCGTTATCGGTGCCGCCGTATTTCCAGAGGATGCCACCGCCGTAGTGAACTGCATTGCCGCCGAGAAAGAACCGCGTATAACCGATATTGAAGAAGGGGTGGAATCTATTCTTTTGGCTTGTATCGAAACTCTTAGTGAAGTTGAGTGTGTGATCGTACGTAATTCCGAAGGCCCCATCATCAGATACTTTGACTAGGTTATGTGCGTAGCCCAGTTCCAACCTGAGACCGCCGGCACAGACGGGATTGATCGAACGGCCTGTTTGATACACAGTGATGTAGGCACCGGTCATTTCTCCAGAAGCGGTGCCTGCGCCGAAGATGCCGCCAGCCCCGGCCCAGTCGTTGAGGCCCACATCCTTTTCCCTGCACTGGGCATTTGATACGAGTTGACTGCTGCAAATCAGAAAAGCAGCGAGAAAACGACTTAGCTTTCGCATGGCATTGTCCTTCTCGCTGGAGAATAACAAGGTAGTGGTCTCTGCGCAGGCCCATGCAGACACTTTTTGAAGTGTCCCAATAAAAAGGCCGTCCTGGAGGACGGCCTTTTTGCTAACACTTACGTTTTATTTGGACGGTTAGTCGCCGGCCACGGTTTCTTCCACCCTGGGGGCTGCTGCGGGTTTGATTTCGCCGAGGGAGATGAAGCCCGCGGGAGCATCGGGTTCCTGGAGGATTTCCTTGCGGTAGAGCTTGGCCATGCGGGCGTTTTCGGCATCCTGCTTCAGCTTGGCGTCGCGTGCGCGAATCTTTTCTTCGCGCGCGTTCTTGGCGATGCCGGACTTATCGAAGGTGTCGTTGGCGGCCGCGTTGACGTGGGCTTCGTTGAGGACCAGGTCATACTTGTCCGTTGCATCCAGGCCGACCTTCTTGCCGCCGGCGAAGATCTCGTGACGGCCATGCTCCTCATACCACTTGGTGAGCGTGGAGGTCATGTGCATCTTCTCGATGATGTTGCGCCAGCCGACGCCGGTGTTATAGGCGCAGAAGCTGATCTCGCCTTCCTGGGTGGCGTAGGGGATGATGCACTGTTCGGTGCGGCGGAAGTCGTAGTTGAACAGGTCCTGGAACCACATGCCGGCGATGAAGAGGAAGTTCCAGCGGTCGGCGCGGCGCTTCTTGATGTCTTCCATGGTGCGGTCGCCGGTAACCTTGCCGTAGTCGCGGCCGCTGGCGCCGAAGCACTTGTCGAACTTCTGCAACAGATCCACGATCTTGAAGTGGGTGGGGGCCTTGGCGGGCTCGTAGTTGCGCAGCAGCGCGAGGCCAGCGCCAATCATGGTGAGGGTCTTGCCGCGGGCGGCGTCGTTGACGCGGGCGATGTCCTTGGCCAGGCGGTCGGCGTTGAGGAACGCGGTGACGGGAACGGCTTCCTTGGTCTCCTTGTCGATCATCAGCGCCATGCCGATGCCGCAGTTGGGATGGCAGCCGCAGGAGAGCTGGCCCCAGTCATGATTGGGACCATGGACCAGGTCGGCCCAGTCGGAGAAGGTAGACATGAACGAGATGGGGAACCAGTCGCGGATGGGCTCGCCCAAACCGGTCTGGTCTTTGACGTCGTGCGCCATGTGCGAGAGGGTGTAGCGCTGGGCGGCGCGGCGCTCGTCGGAGACTGCTTCGTCGCGGCCGGTGAAGCTGACCGGCTGGAAGCTGAGGAAGTTGATCTTCTTCGGGTTATCCAGCGCGAACTGGATGATGTTGCCGACCTGCTCGTTATTGATGCCATTGATGATGGTGGTGACGGGGACGATGTCCACGCCGGCCTCGTGCAGATTGTGGATGGCCTGGAGTTTGACGTCGAACGCGTTGCCGACCTTGCGGTGCGAGTTGGCAGCGTTGCCGATGCCGTCGAACTGGAGGTAGACATAGCGCAGGCCGGCTTCAGCCGCGGCCTTGGCGAACTCCTTGGACTTGGCAAACTCGATGCCATTGGTAGCGGCCTGGACGGAGTTGTAGCCAACCTTGCGCGAGTAGGCGACGGCGTCGAGGAAGTAGGGCGAAAGGGTGGGCTCGCCGCCGGAGAACTGGACGCTCATCTGCCGCTTGGGCTTGATGGTGATGGCGTTGTCGAGCATGGTCTTGATCTCGTCCCAGGTAAGTTCGTGGACGAATCCGACCTGATTGGCGTCCATGAAGCAGGGATCGCACATCATGTTGCAGCGGTTGGTGAGGTCGATGGTGAGCACCGAGCCACGGCCGTGGGTGACGGTGGACGTTCCGTGATTGTGCAGGCGGCTGTCGTTGTGGGCGCGGATGTCGCGGCCGGGGAAGGTCTCTTCCAGGTGCTTGAACATGGGCGGGTCGATGGACATGACGTCCTCGAAGTGACCGTGGATGGGGCAGTCTTTCACCATCATGATCTTGCCGTCACGCTCGATGATCTGCGCTTTGATCTCGCCGACCTTTTCGTTGAGCAGGATTTCGTGAGGCAACTTGCCGTCGACGATCTGCTGGCGAATCTCCGGGACACACTTCGGGCAGAGAGAGTCGGTGGTGCGCGGCCAGCCCAGGGGCGGCTTCTCTTTCTGATAGGACTTCAGCAGCGGCTTGTCGCTCCACTTAGGCGTAAAGCTCGGGGTGTCGGCCACCAGTGAGTTCAGCCGGTTGTAGACAACCCATCCGCCCTTGGCGGTCTGAACCAGAAGTTTTTCGAATACCTTTGCGCGCTTTGCCATGTGTGTGTTTCTCCTGAAGGAAGGTTGGTCAGTGTGAGCCGGACGCAATTATCCGCGACGGCAGCAAATGGAGGCGGGCAAGTGGTTCAAGAAACCAGCAGATGGGTGGGGTGTTACTGTTTCGACGGGCGATCCTGCTACCAAGTGAGATGCTCTCCAGTTACCAGAGTACCCATGCCGGGCCAGGTTCCGAAGGAGGTATTAGCGAACGGCAATATGTTGCATTGAATGGGGAAAGCGGGCGGCGAATGGAGCGTCGGAAGGCCGACAGATGGGGTGTTCACGGAGGAAGCACTGGCGGATGGAACCGGCCTCGCGATTACCAATCAGGCACTGAGTACTCGATAACACGATTCGCGCATTGACCCGCGCTTTTTGGCATCTACATACTGGAGAGTGGAGAGGTGTGGGCCTATGTCGAGCGGCGAAACGAGAAACTGGGAGCAGCAATTGCGCGAGGGGATTGCGCGCGCCGAGGAAGAGCTTCACCGGGCGCTGACCTACATTAACGATGAGGTGGTGCCGGAGGTGCGGCGCAACGGATCGGATGCGCTGCGGGCCGCAGCTGTGGAGTTGCAGAAGCTGGCACAGCGTATGGACGATCACCGGGCTGCAGGATCAACACCTCCGGCGGCTAAGGACAAGCCGAAGCCTTGACTCCCATTGCATACTGTCGCCGTTCGAGAGCCGCCGGGCCGGGCCGGGTGTTCGTACGGGCAAGTGGAACGGCAATGTTTCTGGTGCTGGCGCTGGGGGTCGCGGGTTGCCATCACAAGACTGCGACCGCGAATTATCCGCCGCCTCCGCCGCCGACGCCGGAGAGTAACGGCAGTGAGGCGGGAAGTGCGGCGCCGAACCGTCCGGCTGCGAGCCATGGCAATGCGCCGAGTGAATCCGCGGGAACGGAGCCGGCCAATGCACAACTGGAGCCGCACGGAAAGCCAATCTCGATCGAGGTTGGATTGGCGACCTGGTATTTGCCTCCCTACACCAACGCCAAGGCGGCCGATGGCAGCATCTACGATCCGAACGGGATGACAGCCGCACACCGGGAACTGCCGATGGGATCGATTGTGCGGGTGACGAATCTGACCAACAACGAGTCGGTGGTGGTGCGCATTAACGATCGCGGACCGTTCTTCGGAGACCGCATCATCGATCTCTCGCTGGCCGCGGCCAAAGTGACCGGTGTCTATCGTGCGGGAGTTGCGAAGGTGCGGGTGGAGGCCTACGCGCCGCCAGCGGGCTACGACCCCGCAGGCAAATGGTGCGTGCAGATTGGCGCCTTTGCGGACGAGGCGGACGCAATCTCGCTAAAGAACGACCTGCTGCGCCGCTACTCTACGGCCAAGGTGATTGAGTTTGCCGGGCAAACCGGCCACTTCGTGCGGATCAATCCGAAAAACACGGACAAGGCAACCGCAATCCAGATTGCGGACAGCATCCACATCCCCGACCCCGGCGTGCAGTCCTACCTCGTTCGCCTGGACTAGAGCTACCTGCTGGGCGCTGCGTCGAGCGCCGGTGGGTCGTAGTAGGGCAACTTCTGCTGCTCCAAGGTCGCGCGCTTGACGCCGATGTCGTCGAAAAGAAGACTGGGCGCGATGGTGGTGGAGGGTATGGCGCCGAGCGAGTTGGAGACGTATTCGTCATCGCCGGCGGCGACGATATCGGAGCGCAGGCTGCGGGTATCAAGCTCGTCGAAGACCGCTCCGCGCACCAACTGGCGGGTGCCGTCGGGATGCACCAGATAGAGCAGGCGCGGGGACAGCGCACCGCCGAGCGTTTCCACGGCGTAGACATCGCGGTCCTGTTCCTTGGCCATCGCGAGCAGGCGCGCGTTCATTTCGGCGGCGGTCAGAGGATGGGTTGATTTGAAGATCATGACGCCTTCATGAGCGTGCGCGGGTTGGGCAAGGGCTGCGCGGCCGTGTCCGTTCGACTCGGGAAAATCCCGGATCGGGGTGCGGCCGATAAGGTAATTCTCCAGCTTGCCGTTGACCGCAACGCCCACCACCTGCGCCGGCACGCCTTCGTCATCGACCGCGTATGCGCCCAACAACTCGCGGCCGGCAAAAGTCGTGGTTAGCGGGTCGTCGGTTGCATTGAGAAAATCGGGCAGCACGCGGGCATGGAAGCTGGAGGTGTATGCCCCCTGGGTGCGCGCGGTGGTGCCCATCTCGGGGCGGTTGGCCTGCACGTTGGGAACGAAGAGCGAGTTCATCACATCGGCGGCCGCGTCGCCGCTGAACAGCACCGGGCCGTGGTAGTCCTCGGCCGAGACGACCGGCGCATTCCGCAGCGCCTGCAGACTCTTCAGATTGGCGATGGTGCGACGGCGGAATTCGGGCCCGGATTCCAATTCCTTTGCGATCGCTCCCACGGTGCCATTCTCCCGAGTCAACTCCATGCCATCGGCTGCCTGGCCGCTCACGGAGATGTTGGCGGAGTAGCCGGTGTAGCCCCGGCGCACAATGGTCCCTTCGGTATTGACCAGGTAGCGATTCACGGCCAACCCGCGCACGTTGGCGTTGGAATCCTGCACGTCCGCAGCCGAGGCGTTGACTTCAGGGTCGGAGGCATAAAGGCCGCTGGCTTCCACAATGCGACGCTTCCATTCCGCACGGTCGATGTCGAGGGAGACCAGCGGGCCGATGTGCACGACCGGCCTGGCCGGGGCAAAATCCTTCTCGGTGGGCGGCGTCTCGAAGCGCTTCAACGCCGCCTGTTTGGCTGCGTAGGCGCGCAGAGCGTTCTTGTATGCTTCATCGGTCGCGGTCCAGAGGCAGTAGCGAATCGCTTCGGGGTTGTTGTCAGTGGGCGCCAATGCGATGGTGCCGTCTCCGCGGACGCTGCTGGAGTCAGTCTCGTAGCCGCCCATGCGGACGGTGACGCGCACCACCCTCTGGTGGTTGGATTGCTCCTGCACCAGCGCACCATAGTTGGCGATGGCCTCGTAGGTGGCAACGTCGTCCAGACGATACTCGATGAAGTAAGGCCGCTCCATGCCGGGCAGCTGCAGTTGCGCCTGTTCGCGGTCCAGTTCGGCCTGCATGGCGCGTAACACCGGGTCGTCCTTTGCCGCATCCTGCGCGTATGCGGCATGTCGAACCGTCGATGCCGCAACCAGGATGCATGCTGCGCAAACGCCGACGCGGAAGGTTTTCGTGGGGAACTTGTTCAGGAGCATATCGACTAATTCGCCCCTTTCCTGGAATCGGCTGTCGGGTGGGGGGGCGGAGAAAGAATTGGCGGGCGGGCCGTGCCCTGGGCCTGTCGCTGGGTCTCGATCGTGCTGACCAGCATCGCGGGAGCCACTGCACTTACCGGGATGTTGCCGGACTCCGCGCCGCAGATACCGTTGAACACGTCCTGTTTGTCTCCAGTCGCCAGGATGCTGTTGAGCGCGGCCTGCGGCGTGCCGACGATGCTGACCCCGCGCACCAATTCGTCCGGGCGGCCGTCGACATAGACGCGGTAGACCACCAGGGGAATCACCTGGAAGGCCTGGGGCGAACGGCGCGTGGTGACCGCGAAGCCGGAGGAGATGTCTTCAAAGTAGAGGCCATAAGCCTTGCCTTGCTTCTTCGCCTCGGCGATCAGCATCGTGCGCAGTTCGGCTTCCGGCACGGTCTTCGATGAGGTAACGATGAGATTGCCCTGGCGTCCGGTGGGCATGTGGCCCACTTCGGCACGTCCGTGGCCGTTGCTATGGGAGACACTGGCGATGGGCAGACGCGACATTAGAAAGGTTTCGAGGACGCCATTCTGGATCAGCTCGACGCGACGCGCGGCCTGGCCCTCGTCGTCGTAGTCGTAGTGGCCGCTGAGCCAAGTGCCCTGAAAGGTGGCGAGGGTTGGGTCGTCGGCGACGCTGAGGAACGACGGCAGAATGGGCTTGCCGAGCAGCTTGGTGAAGGTCTGACCCTCCTCGTCGCCCCGCTGACGCTGGCCTTCGAGCCTGTGCCCTAGCACTTCGTGGAAGAAGACTGCCGCAGCGCGTCCGCTGAGGATGGCAGGTCCGTCGAACGGCTCGGTCACCGGCGCCTGGCGCAGATCTTCCAGGTTCTTTGCCATCGCGACGGCCTTGTCCATCAGCGTCTTCTGGTCGGGCAGGTGGGCGGGCGAGTCAGCCTCGAAGGTCTCGTCGCGACCCAGATCCATGCCGTCGATCGCGCGCGTGTGAGCGACGATCACGAGCCTGGCTACGTGGCTGGGGTTGTTCACGCGCGCGCCTTCGGAGGAGACGAAGTAGTCGGTCGCGTTGGTGGCTTCAAACTCCACCTGGTCGGTAAAGATGTCGGGGTATTGCGAAAACAGGCTGGAGATTTCACGCAGACGCCGCTCCCACGCGGCGCGGTCGACGACCAGCGCGGGCGCGGGCGGAAGCAGGTCTGTTTTCGGCTGCTCTTCGCTGAAGTCGGCGGATGCGTCTTCCTCTTTCGCGCGCACCTGCTGTTCGGTCTTGACCTTGAGGTAGCCATCCAGGGCGCGGGCGTATCCGCGGTTGGTCGCGTACCAGAGTGAACGCGCAATGGCGCTGGAGTCGTCCGTGAGGGGAAGCGACATGGTCGTCAGCGCACTGGTGCGGTGATCGCCATGGGTGTTGTCTTCGCCGGGGCTTCCCAAGCGCACCTGCACGTCGACCGAACGGCGACGGATCTCATTCGAACTGACTATCGCTCCATACTCCGCCGCGATGCTGACGGAGCTGGCGTCGTCCACCGCATAGCTCAGGAAGTAGGGCTTAGGCTGTTGCGCTGCCGCGGCCCCGTCGTTTCCCAGATCAGACATCGCCCGCTTCAATTCGGCATCCAGCGCGTTCACCAGCGGAGCTTCGCCGGCGACGGCGTTGGAGGCTGCTGCGGTCGCGGGAGCGGGATCGGAGGCGGCCAGCGCGGTATGCTGCGGAACCAGCGCCATAGCGATGAGCCCGGCAAAAGAGGCGCCGGCAAGAATCAGAGTTCGATTGGTGGTATGGGTCTTGCGATGTTCCATTGGTCCTGTCTCAGGGTCTAATGTGCGTGAACCAGCCTACGGGAATGCTACACGGATTCAGCGTCGGGCGCTTTGCTTCTTGGTGCGGCGATGCGGCACACTGGAACCTGCGCTTGCGGAGATCAATAAATGCGGTATCGCGGCACCCTGGTACTGATGGTCGCGCTGGCAGCAGGCCTTGCGCTGACCGCCAGCCGGCTTGGATATAAGACGTCCACCGAGGCGAAAGCGGAGCAGTTTGCCGCGCACAATTCGACGGCCTATACGCTGCCGGCCGGGGAGTTGGACAGGGCGATCGCGCTGAACCGCACGCGGATGACCCTTGAGGTGGTGGGGGACGTCTGGATCCTGGTCGAGCTGCTGTTGATCCTCGCAGTGGGCGCCGCGGCGCGCATGCGGGACGCAGCGGTTGGGGTGTCGAAGAGCCGGTGGGTGCAGGGATTCAGCTTCGTTTTCCTGCTGCTCCTGCTCACTCATCTGCTGAATCTGCCGCTCGGCATCTACGGGCATCGAGTCGCTCTCAGCTATGGGCTTTCCGTGCAGGGGTGGGGTAGTTGGCTGGCGGACAAAGGGAAGATGTTCGCGCTGGAGTGGTTGATCGGCGGGCTGCTGGTGATGCTGATGTTCCGGATCATCCGCAAGTCGCCGGCGCGCTGGTGGTTCTGGTTCTGGATTCCGGCGGTGGTCTGCGTGCTTGCCGGAGTATTTGCTACGCCGTATGTCATCGACCCGATGTTCTACCGCTTCGAACCGCTCGGCAAAACCGATCCCGCGCTGGTTCAGCGGCTGGAGCAGGTGGTCGCTCGCGGAGGCATCGCCATTCCGCCGGACCGGATGTTCCTGATGAAGGCGAGCGCCAAGTCGACCGAGCTGAACGCTTACGTCACCGGCTTCGGCGCATCGAAGCGCGTGGTGGTCTGGGATACGACGATAGCCCGGTCGACTCCCGACGAGATTTCGTTCATCTTTGCCCACGAGATGGGACACTATGCGTTGGGCCATGTGGTGCTGGGAGTGGCGCTGTCGTGCGTCGGGCTGCTTCCCTGCTTCTGGATTACGTACCACGGAGTGCGCCTGCTGCTAGGGCGCTATGGTGCGGCGTGGAGGATTCCATCGCAACAGGACTGGGGCGCGCTGGTGGTGCTGGCGCTGGTATTGCTGACGCTGTCGGCCATCTCCGATCCGATTGCGAACGGCATCAGCCGGAGCATCGAGCACAATGCGGATGTGTATGGGCAGGAGGCCGTCCACGGCATTGTGGCCGACCCGCAGGCGGTAGGGCTGCGGACTTTTCAGGTGCTGGGCGAGGATTCGCTGGACGATCCTACACCGCACCCGCTGTTCGAATGGTGGTTCGATACGCATCCGACGACGCGATTCCGCGCAGCGTTTGCGGAGGCGTACGATCCGTGGGCTGTGGGTGAGGCGCCAAAATATTTTGCCAAGTGAGCGCGAACGAGGCTTAACGCCGATCAATGTGGGTGAAGCACCGATCTGCGTTTCAAAATGCGATGACAATTTGCTTCAATCGGTGGAATCCGTGTGAATCGGTGTTAAGGTTTTCTGTATGAGTGCCGATTGTTTGTTCTGCAAAATCGTCGAGGGAAAAATCTCGGTGAAGCGGCTGTTTGAGGATGATGTATGCCTGTGCTTCGCGGACATCAACCCGCAGGCTCCGACGCACCTGCTGATCATTCCCAAGCAGCACATCACCTCGCAGGCGCACGCGGAGGAGGCCCACATCGCACTGCTCGGCCACCTGGTGGCCAAAGCTGCCGAGATGGCGCGCGCAGTAGGGCTCGAGCGGGGCTACCGCGTCGTCATCAACACCGGTCCGGACGGCGGACAGACCGTTGACCACTTACATCTGCATCTGCTGGGCGGACGGCACATGGGCTGGCCTCCGGGCTAGATCAGTCTGAGAGTTTTTAGATAGATAAGGGATAATAAGAACGGTTACGCGGAGTAGGCCGTGCCGCGGCTGTTCTCCGGAGGGGACGACTCTTGTCTTTGGAATCCGCGCCATCGCAATCCGGTTCAGTTGCTGCGGAAGCGGCGGCCTTCAGGGTCGACGGCCCGGGGGACCGGGCGGCGCTGGCTGTTCCGCTCTGCGTGGACCTGGATGGCACGCTGGTAAAGTCGGACACGCTGCTGGATACGGTGGTCGTCCTGACCCGGCAGAGTCCCAGCTCGCTGCTGCGCTTTCCCTGGTGGATCAGCCAGGGCAAGGCGGTATTCAAGCGACAAGTGTCGTTGCTGGCGGCGATCGACGTCGTGCATCTGCCCTACAACCATCCGCTGCTGGAGTACCTGAGACAGCAGCATGCCGAAGGACGAGTGATCTACCTCGCGACCGGCGCGGACACGCTGCTGGCGGAGCGCGTCGCCGCGCATCTTGGCATCTTTACCGGCGTTCTCGCCTCCGATGGCAGCGTCAACCTGACCGGGCACAATAAGCTGGCGGTATTCCAGGAGCGGTTTCCGGCAGGATTCTGCTACATCGGCAACGCGCGGCCTGACCTGCCTTTGCTGACCCATTGCGTGCAGCCCATGTTGGCCAATCCGCACGGCAGCCTGCGCGCAGGACTGCGTTCGGCCGGGGTCGAGCCAGTGCGGACCTTCAGCGACCAGGTCTCGCCGGCGAGGGCCTGGCTGCGCGCCCTGCGGCTGCACCAGTGGGCCAAGAATGTGCTGATCTTCCTGCCGCTGCTGCTGGCCCATGTGCGTGCCGCAGGGCCGATCGTGGATGTGTGCCTGGCGTTCCTGAGCTTCGGGCTGGCAGCGTCGGGGACCTATATCTTCAACGATCTGCTGGATCTGGAAGCGGACCGCCATCATCCCCGCAAACGGCGGCGGCCCTTTGCGTCGGGGGATTTGTCGCCGATTGCAGGCGTGGTTACGGCGGTGGTGTTTCTAGCGGCTTCGCTGACCATCGCGGCGCTGCTGCCGAGGGTTCTGCTGGCGTTGTCGCCGCAGTTGCCATGGGTCGGTCAGGGCAGCTTCCTGGCATGGCTGGTCATCTATGTGGTGTCGACGGCGGCGTACTCGCTGCGGTTGAAGCGAATGGTGCTGGTGGATGTGTTTGTGCTGTCCTGTTTGTATACCATTCGGATTCTCGCGGGTGCATCCGCGGCCGACGTGCCCATGTCGCCATGGCTGGCGGCGTTCAGCATCTTCTTCTTCCTGTCGCTAGCGTTCGTCAAGCGCTTCTCCGAGCTCGAAGGTCTGCGTTTAAGAAGCGAGACGGGATCGATTGCCGTAAAGGGCCGCGGGTATCGGGTCTCCGATCTGGAACAAATCCGCAACTTCGGGACCGCCAGCGGATACGCTTCCGTCGCTATCTTTCTGCTGTATGTCTTTGAGGTCGCGCAGGGCCTTTATCTGCACAGCACGCGCCTGTGGCTGCTGGCTCCAGTTCTTTTGCTCTGGATCAGCCAACTATGGCTGCTGGCGGCGCGCGGCGAACTGCACGAGGACCCCGTCGTCTTTGCGATCACGGACAAACGCAGCCTGCTGCTGGGCGCGGTTGTGGTGGCGATTGTGCTGTCGGCCCTGTGATGCGCGATACACTAACAGAATCATGAAGGAGTACGCCGCAATCTTCGAGAAAACCTCTCCGGGGTGGAGTGCCTACGCGCCCGACTTGCCAGGGCTCGGTGTTGCTGGTCCAAACCACGAAGCTACCGAGCAACTCATCCGCGAAGGTATCGCATTCCACATAGAAGGACTCCTCGCCGGCGACGAGCCCGTTCCCGAACCCACCACGCGCGTCGCCCAAATTCCGATTTCTGCGTAAGCATCCATGAACGAAGCTATCCCCCAACTCTCCAGCTACGACGAACCTTCTTTGGACGCGGCCTTCGCCACGCTTGGCGAAGAGGTGCGCAGCGAAACCGCTTCCCTCGCCGACATAGAAGCATTCCGTCTGCGCTGGCTTGGCCGCAAGCAAGGCCGGCTGAAGCTGATCAGCGACGCATGGTTGAAGTCGGCGCCCGCCGAGGCACGCAAGCCGCTGGGCATGCGCTTCAATCAACTCAAGCAGCAGATAGAGGCAGCCCTCGTAGAGGCTGAAGCTGCTCCTGCCAAGTCCGCAGCGAAGGCCGGCATCGACATCACGCTGCCAGGCGCTGTGCGCACGCCGGGCATTGAGCACCCGCTGCTGAAGACGATGAACCAGATTGTCGCGGTGTTTCATCATCTTGGCTACTCGACTGCGCTGGGGCCGCAGGTGGAGAGCGATTTCTACAACTTCGAGGCGCTGAACTTTCCGCCCAACCATCCCGCGCGCGACACCCAGGACACGCTGCTGCTGGCCGGGCAGCAGGCCAAGCCATCGCGCGACCGGCTGCTGATGCGCACGCATACGTCGCCGGTGCAGATCCGGACGATGATCGCCAATCCGCCGCCGATCCGCATTGTGGTCCCGGGCAAGGTGCATCGCAACGACGCGGCGGATGCAACCCACTCGCCGGTCTTCCACCAGGTGGAGGGCCTGTGCGTGGACACCAACATCACCTTCTCCGATCTGAAGGGCACGCTCGACCATGCGATGAAGGAACTGTTCGGCTCGGACGTGAAGACGCGGTTCTTCCCCAGTTTTTTCCCATTCACCGAGCCCAGCGCGGATGTGCAGATCAGTTGCATCTTCTGCGCGGGCAAGGGCTGCCGCAAGTGCAAACACTCCGGCTGGATTGAGCTGCTGGGCTGCGGAATGGTCGACCCTACCGTCTTCGCCGCGGTCAGCGGGGAACGCCGCAAGCTCAACCCCGCGGACGACGCCTATAACCCGGAAGAAATCAGCGGCTTTGCCTTCGGCATGGGCGTCGAGCGCATTGCGATGATCCAGCACGGCATCTCGGACATCGGCCAGTTCTACTCGGGCGACATGCGCTTCCTGGAGCAATTCGCGTGAATATTCTCAGCAACTGGATTCGCTCCTACGTCCCCAACATTGCTGTCGACGATCGCCAATTGGCCGACGACCTGACCTTACGCGGGATCGCTGTCGAGGGTGTGCATGACCTGGGGCCCGGCAACGGGCACTTGTTCGAGATGGATATCACCACCAACCGCGTAGATGCGATGAACCACTACGGCATCGCGCGCGAGGCGGCGACCATCTACAATCTGCCGCTGGCGCCGCTGGATAGCGGACTGGCTGCCGCAACATCCGGTGCGAAGCCGTTTTCGGTTGCAATCGAGGCCCCAGAGCTGTGCGGCCGTTTCACGGCGCGGGTGCTGCGCGGTGTGACCATCGCGCCCTCGACCGGCCGGGTTGCGGAGTACTTCGCTCTGCTCGGGTCGAAGCCGATCTCGAATGCGGTCGATGCATCCAACTTCGTATTGCAGGGCATGGGCCATCCGACCCATGCATTCGACCTCGACAAAATCGATGGAGGAATCATCGTCCGGCTCGCGCGCAAAGGCGAACGGCTGCGGCTGCTGGATGGGACCGAGCGGACGCTGGAGGCCGACGATCTGGTGGTCGCGGACCAAGCGAAGCCGTTGGGTCTGGCCGGCGTGATGGGCGGCTGGGACTCGATGATCACCGCCGGGACCAGGAACATTCTGGTCGAAGCTGCGTGGTTCGATCCGGCGAGTGTGCGGCGCAGCGCGCGGCGGCATGGGCTGCACACGGACGCGTCGCACCGCTTCGAGCGCGGCGCGGACTTCAACGCCTGCGGCGTGGCCAATGCGCTGGTGGCGAAGCTGATTCTGCAAGCGGGCGGCGCGGCCGAGGGCGAACTGGTCGACATCGTGGTGCCTGCGATGGCTGCGCGAACGGCCGGGCGTCCGCCGATTGCGCTGTCGCTGGGGCAGGTGCAACGGCATCTGGGCGCGACGCTGGACGATCAGCCGGGCCAATCCGCGATCACTAGCGAACTGGTGACTCAATACCTCACTGCTCTCGGCTGCGAGCTAACGCCCGCCGGCAACTCGCAACCTGTAGCTTTCAATGTGCAACTTCCTTCCTGGCGGCTGGACCTGGAGCGCGAGATCGATTTGGTGGAAGAGATTGCACGTGTGTATGGGTACAACCGATTTGCCAACACGCTGCCGGCTGCGCTGCCCGTGACCGCGCATCCGCTCGCAGCCGCGGAGGCGGCGGTGAGAACGCGCCTGCTGGCGCTGGGTTACACGGAGGCGATTTCCAGCTCGTTTGCGTCGGAGGCGGACGGCGCGGTGTTCGCCGGGCCGGGCTTAGGCGCCGCCCGCGGCGTGATTGCGCTGGAGAATCCGCTCTCAGATGAGGCACGGCTGCTGCGGCCCTCACTGGTGCCGGGAATGGCTGCAATGCTCGCCAACAACCTGAACCGCGACGTGCGTGAGGCGCGGCTGTTCGAGCAGGGCGCGATATTCACCGGATCGGCGGAAAATGTGGTCGAGTTGCACAGCCTGTCGCTGGGGCTGACCGGCGCAGTGCCTGCAAGCAATCTCTACTCGCCTGCAGATGCGCCCATCTTCGAACTGAAGGGGGCCATTGAGTCGCTGCTTCGCCTCTTCGACCTGGGCGGCGCGGCCTTGACTTTTAGCGCGGAAGCTCCGGCGTGGCTGGAGGCAGGCCGCTCGGCCACAGCCCTCCTGGCGGGCAGGCCGATCGCGGCCTTCGGCGAGCTTGTGGCCGGGCAGCGCGAGGCCCGCAAACTTCGCCAGCCGGTCTTCCTCGCCGAAATAGACCTCGCCGCACTCTACGCACTCCCGCTGCGCCGCGCCACTGCGCACGAACTTTCCCGCTTCCAGGCAGTCGAGCGCGACTTCTCCTTCGTCTTTCCCGATAGCGTTGCATGGGGCGCCGTGGCCGATGCCATCGAGTCGCTGGGGATTCCGGAATTGCGTAGCTTCAAGCCGGCGGAGGTTTGGAGCGATCATAAGAAATATCCTGGCGTGCACTCGCTGCTGCTGCGGTGCGGCTTCCAGTCGCAGGAGCGGACGCTGCGCGAGGAGGAGTTGACCGAGTGGTCGACCAGGCTGATCGCGGCGCTGACCGCGCTGGGCGGGGTGATTCGGGCGTAGCTGGACGAGCGCGCGGTTTTTGCGGCTTTTATCCGATGAAAGCCGCATTTTGCACAACTGCTTGCAGGACTATATGGAAGCGAAGCCGTCAATCGGCTCTATACTTCGGGTATGAGTTCCGGTGTGAGTGTGGATGAGTTTCAGGCGCTCGAGCAGAAGGTGCTGCGGGCAGTGGAGATTGTGAAGCGGGAGCGCGAAGCGCGCGCTGCAGCCGAGGCGGAAGCAGCGGCGCTGCGCGAACAGCTTGCGGCGCAGGCAAAGGGCTCGGAGAGCCAGGTTCAGGCCGTCGTGCGCGAAAAAGATGCGGCAGAGAAGCAGGTCGCGGTGCTGAGCCAGGAGCGTGATGCGGTGCGGCAGCGGGTCGAGCGGATGCTGCAGCAGATGGACGAGTTGCTGTAGGTCGGACGAGTGAGGTCGCGATGGCGGAGATAAAAGGGAATCCGGACGGACTGGGCACGATGGATGGCGCCGCGAGCCCTGAGGCGGTGAGCGTCGACATCTACGACCAGGTGTATCACCTGCGCGGCACGGATGCGGAGTACATCGAGCGCCTGGCGGGGCTGGTGGATGCGAAGATGCGAGCCGTGGCGGCGCACGGCAGCACGGTGGATTCTCTGCGCGTCGCGGTGCTGGCGGCGCTGAATATAGCCGACGAACTGATGGCATTGCGCGGGCGCTACGAAGCGCTGGCGGGCAGCGTGGACCGGACCGAAGGCAGTATGCGATCGCGCGCGGGAACGCTGGCGGGAATGCTGGATGAGGTGTTGGAAGACCGTCGCGCCGGGTGACGGGCGCTTGACGTTGATGGCGGAATCGGCGTAACTTCGGCTTCTCCCCAGGGGCCTTGCATCTAAATCCAATTGTCAGAGACCGCCGGCAGCCAGTTTCGGCGGCAGGAGAATTCCATGCGCATGGTGATGCACGTTTACTTTCCTGTGGATGTATTTAACGCTGCAGTCAGGGACGGCTCCGCGGGAGCCAAGATGCAGAAGATCCTCGCTGAACAGAAGCCCGAAGCGGCGTACTTTACGGAGTATCACGGCCAGCGGTCGGGAATTCTGATTGTCGATCTGAAGCATGCGTCCGAGATTCCGAAGTTCGCCGAGCCTTGGTTTCTGCAGTTCAATGCGAAGGTCGAGCTGCATCCGGCGATGGTCGCGGCGGACCTTGCGGCGTCGGGGATTGAGGCGCTCGGAAAGACGTGGGGTTGAGGGAACGATCTGTTCGCGGGTCCGGTCGTTGGTTGGGCCTGCGGGTTTCGGATGGAGTGGTTTGGATCAGGCAGCAAAGGAGGTCGACGTGGCGCTGAGTTTTGCGACGGATATACGGCCGCTGTTCCGGGAGGGGGATGTCGACTGCATGAAGTCCATGGGGATCGAGCTGGATGATCCCGCCTGGATGTGCGTGGCGGCGAACGCGAAGAGCGTTTACGACTGCGTGGCGGACGGATCGATGCCGCCGGATGAACCGTGGCCGGCGGAGCGGGTGGCGCTGTTCAAGGCGTGGATGGACGCGGGCCGCCCGGTGTGAGCGGCAGCCCGCGCCCCGTGCTAGAGGTTTCTGGAGCGGTTGCCGGAGATGAGGCGGACGATCCAGGTGAGGATGACCGCGCCGAGGACGGCGACGAGGATGGTGTAGAGCATTCCACCGGAGCCGGCGAAGCCGACGGTGCGCATGACGAAGCCGCCGATGAGGGCTCCGACGATGCCGACGATGATGTCCATGAAGATGCCGTAACCGCTGCCCTTCATGATTTTCCCGGTAATGACGCCTGCGATGAGGCCAACGATAATCCACCAGAGGATATCCATCTGCGATTCTCCTTTTGGATGCTGCGTGGGGCCTGGAAGTGTAACCGGCACATTCTACTCAGAATTGGGGGCGATGTCCGCAGCGGCTTCGCATAGATACGGGGCGTGAGGCAAATCGGTCGTTGCGCGCGTTGCGCTGCACGACGGCCCTTCGACTGCGCTCAGGGCAGAGCGGAAGCGTCCTTTCACCCCAGCCAACAAGTTGGCCGGGGGCCCCGATCTGCGGACTCGGCTTTTATGGCACGCGTGAACGCGTGCCCTTCCGAGTTTTCGGCTTCGAGAACATTTAGCGGCGGGCTAGTCGTTGGCGATGATCTCGCGGGCCTCGGCGATGTGCTTTTTGATGAGTTTGATCCTGTCGGGCCAATTGCCTCCGGCTTTGTCCGGGTAGGGAACGCCGGCGGCATATTGGCGCTCGGCCTCGGCCAGATGGTCGAGGAGGATTTCGAGGTGCTGCTGGGGAGTGAGGCCGGGCATAGGAAAAGCGTATCACCGGGGGGGCAGGGGGACGCAGATTAGAGGGTGGGCGGCGGGGGAGAGCTCTGGTCGAGTTCCTGCTGGTGTTTCAGGCAATAGACGGCCCAGGGTATTTGTTTGAGCCGCTTTTCTTCAATGGGTCTGCCGTCCACCTGGCATTTGCCGTAGGTGCCGTTTTCGATGCGCTGCAAGGCGGCACGAACCTGCTCGAGGAGCGCGGTGTCCCGATCTGCCTGCTGCAGAGACAGGCCTGAATCTTCGTCCGCAACGCTTTCATCGCTCCAATCGCGGACGCGTTCGCCAGCCTCGCCCTGGGCGTCGTGTTCGGCGAGGTCCTGCTGCGCGAGCAGCTCGCGCTGTTTGGCTAAAAGCAGGACTTTGAATTCTTCATACGCCATAAACGCCTCCGCAGTTCTTGCAGTCTACGCCAATGAGTGGGGCGACGCGGGGAGTTTTCGGGGGCTAGCTACTGAGATGCGGATGTGGTTTTGCGGGTGCGCGGGGCAGGGCAGGCGGTCACCCGCCCCAGCGAGCGCGGCAGGGTATCTCCATCCTATCTATTGTTTCTAAGGCGGTTAGTGGTGGACTCGGTACATTTTTGCTGCGAGAGGGAAGCCCGAAGGTCGCGGAGTAGGTCGGCGAGGGACTGAAGCGGAGCCGGGCGGAGTGCCATCCGGGCGAGTTGCATGAAGGCGTCGAGTGAGTGGGGATCGCCGGGGATGATCTGGTTGGCCGACCGAAGGAGTGAGACGAGGAGGCCGGCGGTGGCGCGGTCGAGCCGACCGCTGATGACCCGGGAGACTACCTTGGTGAGTGCGCGCTGGATGGAGTCGCGGTTTTCGAGGCTGGGCAAGTGGAAGGCAGGCAGCCTTGGCCTTCGTCCGACCGCACGCGGGCGGCTGCGGGTGGGGTGGTGGTAGTAGCAGAACTGCTCGCCGCGCAGGGCGGGCGAGCCGCAGGGCTTGCCGGTGGGCTGGAGGTGATGGCAGGTGGGACGGGATGTGGGCATGGTGCTCCTGCACTTCGTGCCGTTCTCGACGTGCTGCGCACGTGAAAAGCGGCAGAGAGGCCTGTTGTTGTGACCTGTTTGGTTAAAAGGGGAAGGCCCAGCGCGGACGCTGGGCCTTCTTTTTTCTTATTTACTTCCTAACTTAATGTTAGCAGGTTGACCATAACTCATCTGCCATTTTTCAGGATTTATCTTCGGTTTGTTTTGAGTGGGTTGGCGGGTTTTCCACGGGAAAAAACTTGACAGTTTTTCTGGGAGCGGTCGGCGGTGGGATTCTGCGGGAGGTGGAAGGAAGGCAATTCAGTCGTTGCGCGCTACGCGCTCCACGACGGCCTTCGGCAGAGCGGGTGCGCCTATCGGCGCGGCTTTTATTGGCAGGGTTGAAACCCTGCCCTTCCGAGGCCTGGCTTTCGGGGAAATGGGGAAATAGGTATCGTGTCGCCGCATTGCCTCTGGCTAGGGTAGCGCGCGCCTTCAGCGCGCTTGTTTCTGGGCGGGAATGAGCGCGTGCCCTTCCGATGTCCTGACTTTTGGGGAAATGGGCGGGAGCGGTCGCGCGTACGCGCGATGCCCACATCTCAGAATCGAGATATGGGGCACCCGATTTTGGGGAGGGTGTCAGATGTGGGCCACCCGCCGTGCTCCGATGAGTCGGATTCGAGAGTCCCTCTCAGTGTAAACGACGAACGGGAGACGCTGTAGTGCGGACATCCCGACGGTAATGAAGCGGTCTTCGTCGTCTGAGTGCTGGTCGTCAGGCAGGGTAGAGCTGAGCGGATCGTCGAAGACGGTTGCGGCTTCGTCGAAGGAGACTCCCTGCTTTTTGAGATTGGCAGCGGCTTTGGCAGGGTCGAACTCGAAGCTTGGCACGGGATCAGCTTATGGGGTGAGGCGAGGGTGGGGTTGTGATTTGGGATACGTGGCCGCGCGTGCGCGCGATGCCACATCTCAGAATCGAGGCCCATTCCGCAGGCTCAGGGCAAGTTATGGGGTGCCCGGCGACGGCGGTGGTGGCACGCCCGCCCTAGCGGAGCTAGGACGGGCACCCGCCTCTGAGGAGTGGATAGGTTTAGGGTGGGCCACCCGCCTAAACCACACGGGCGTATAGTTCTATTCCAAACCCCAAAAGGAACGCCCTGAAAATGTGGCCATTCAAGCGGAAGATTGCACTTCCTGATCTGGTTTCGTTCTTTTCAAGAACTGTCGTCATGGTCGCGCAGGGTGATCCTTCTATTCAGCCTTCCATTACGCAACTTTTGGACGCCGGAGCGAATCCGTATAGAGTCCCTTTCGAGCTATGTGCATTATCGGCATTTGCAACCCTAACATCCGCCGCTGCCGCGTTCCAACAAAACAAGATGAGCGAAGAGGCCTTCGGACTATTCCAGGAAAAGTTTTGGGAACAGATTGAACAGGAAATCGGAGGCACAAGTACTGATCTAAAGTGCGTTGCGGAGACGACACTACCCCTCGTGCCATTTATGAGGAGGCGAGTCGAGAGCTACGCCGCCATTGGACAAGGATCGGCTGCATTCACCATCGCGTTCTCGGATCAGCTTTGCGCATGGGTGGGAGTGCGGGAATCTTCTACTGCCTGCAGCCTCATGATCCAAGTGTCGTACATGAACTTCTGCAGAACGGCGTTCAAGTTCATCGGCTCCGCCAAAATAGTCTCGTAAAACTGGCCCATCGTCTGAGGGTCATGCCGCCGTATTACATTTCGGCCTGATGGTATGCAGTAATCTCTCACGCGAGGTGCGAACTACATGCGGAAAGGACCTCCACTCAGCGTAACTCATCCTCATCTTGAGGAGCTTCTCACGTTCCTTGATTCGTTGAACAAAGAATCCGAACGAGGGGCCGTCCTCATAGCAGCAACAATGATTGACGACCTCTTGGCAAAATCCATACTCGCTTTTCTTGTCGAGATCGACGAAAACAAGAAACTCGTCGACGGTTTCAACGCTCCGCTCGGCGCGTTTTCCGCCCGAATCCTTGCGGCGTATGCATTGGGGATTCTCGAGGAAACGGAGTATCAGGAGTGCGAAAGAATCAGGAAAATCCGCAATGAATTCGCTCATAACGTCAAAGCTTCATTCAAAAGTCAGAAGATCATTGACATCACATCGACTCTTCACTTCTCTGCAAAGGATGACCCGACCAAGGGCCAACGGCTTCCTACGAAGGGCAAGTTCACCACGGCAGCGGTTGCGCTCATCCTTAACTTGACCAATCGACCTCGCTACGCTTCGGACCGCCGGCTCAAGGCTCAGATTTGGGCTTATTGAAGAACCCGCCCGCCTGAATTCTCTTCGTACGCTAGACCCACAGGTTCCTTGCCCCGATAGGTATTGGCCCGGCGGCAGCACCACCATCGCCAGCAGAGGCGGAGAGGAGGAGGCGGCGGCGGCGGCAAAGCCAAATCTGCGGCGACTACTCCACCGTGACGCTCTTGGCGAGGTTTCTGGGTTGGTCTACGTCGCAGCCGCGGCGGACGGCGATGTGGTAGGCGAGGAGTTGGAGGGGGACTACTTCGAGGATGGGGAGAAGTAGTTCGGGGCACTGCGGGATGTAGATGACATGTTCGACCAGTTGGGCGATGGTCTGGTCGCCTTCGATGGCGATGGCGATGACGCGGCCGGAGCGGGCGGTGACTTCCTGGATGTTGCTGAGGGTCTTCTCGTACTTGAGGACGCTGGTGGGGTCGGAGGGGTCCTGGGTGGCGATGACGACGACGGGGAGGGTCTCGTCGATGAGGGCGTTGGGGCCGTGCTTCATCTCGCCGGCGGGGTAGCCTTCGGCGTGGATGTAGGAGATTTCTTTCAGCTTGAGCGCGCCTTCGAGGGCGATGGGGTAGTGGATGCCGCGGCCAAGGAAGAGGAAGTCGTTGGAGGTGGAGAAGACGCGGGCGAGCTCTTCCAGTTGGGCGGTGAGGGATAGGCGGGGGTGGACGCGGCGGTCGGGGCCGGGGTAGGGTTGGGCGGGAGCGAAATGCGGGGGTCCCTCCACTGCGCTTCGCTCCGGTCGGGATGACAGCAAATTAGAGGGAGCGCTGTCTGGTCGGGATGACGAACTTAATGCGGTGGTGGGGGTGAGGGCGGCGGTGCCTTCGCCACCACCGGTGGCTCCGGGGACGTTGAGGTTGAGCATGGCGTCGAGCTTGGCCGGGATTTTGGAGAGCTCGTTGACGAGGTGGAGGGATTCGGCGTCGGAGATGGTGCCGCGGACCTGACCGAGTTTGAGCGCGAGCAGGAAGAGCGCGGTGAGCTGGGCGGTGAAGGCCTTGGTGGAGGCGACGCCGATTTCTGGGCCGGCGTTGGTGGTGATGGTGCCGAGGGCTTCGCGGGAGATGGCGGCGCCGACGACGTTGCAGATGGCGATGGTGCGGGAGCCGGCGGCGATGAGCTCGCGCTGGGCGGCGAGGGTGTCGGCGGTTTCGCCGGACTGGGTGATGAGGAGGCCGATGGATTTGGGGTCGGGGATGGGATTGCGGTAGCGATACTCGGAGGCGTAGTCGACGTCGGAGCGGAGGCGGGC
Source organism: Acidobacteriaceae bacterium (assembly GCA_049509035.1). Classification (GTDB taxonomy): domain Bacteria; phylum Acidobacteriota; class Terriglobia; order Terriglobales; family Acidobacteriaceae; genus Edaphobacter. The sequence continues at coordinate 200,368 of JBELAH010000006.1, read as the reverse complement.
CATGCGCTCGATCATGAACTTTCCGGCGAGGCCGGCGTGCCAGGAGGTTCCGCAGGCGGCGATGGTGACCTGGGTGGCGGCGCGGAGGTCGGCGTCGGAGATGTCCATTTCGGCGAGGAAGACGCGGCCAGTGTCGGCGGAGACGCGGCCGAGGATGGTGTCGCGGATGGCGCGAGGCTGCTCGTAGATTTCCTTGAGCATGAAGTGCTTGTAGCCGGCCTTTTCGGCCTGGATGGGGTCCCAGGCGATGCGCTGGACTTTAAGGGGGATGGGGGCGCCGTCGAAGTCGGTGAGGACGATGCCGGAGCGGGTGAGGATGGCGACTTCGCCGTCGGCGAGGAAGTGGATGTTGCGCGTGTGGTGGAGGATGCCGGGAACGTCGGAGGCGAGAAAGTATTCGCCGTCGCCGAGGCCGAGGACGGCGGGCGGGCCGAAGCGGGCGGCGACCAGTTTGTTCGGCTCGCGGGCGGAGAGGACGCCGATGGCAAAGGCCCCGGTGAGGCGGCGGACGGCGCGGCGGACGGCTTCTTCGAGTTTGATGGAGGGGATGGCGTCGGCGAGTTCCTGCTCGATGAGGTGGGCGATGATTTCGGTGTCGGTTTCGGTGACGAAGGTGTGGCCCTTGGCGGCGAGCTCGGACTTGAGGGCGAGGTAGTTCTCGACGATGCCGTTGTGGACGACGACGAGGGTCCCGGTGCAGTCGCGGTGGGGGTGGGCGTTCTCCTCGGTGGGGCGGCCGTGAGTGGCCCAGCGGGTGTGGCCGATGCCGAAGGTGCCGGCGAGGGGGTCGTCGGCGATGAGGGCTTCGAGGTTGCGGAGCTTGCCGGGAGCGCGGCGGAGTTGCAGGCTGCCGTCGGGGGCTCCGGCGATGGCGATGCCGGCGGAGTCATAGCCGCGGTACTCGAGGCGGCGCAGGCCTTCGATGATGATGGGCACGGGAGGATTGGGGCCGATGTATCCGACGATTCCACACATGGAACAAGTTTAGATGCGGTGCGGAATTTGTGTAGTGGCAGAGGATGGGACTTTTGGGGGAGGGGGCTAGTTGGGGGTGGATGGGTCGATGTGGTCGACGATGACGGTGGGGAGCAGGGCTTTCCTGGAGACGAACTAGACGGCGTGCTGCGCGCCGAGGACGAACGGGGTAAAGGCTAGACTTCCGCGGCCTCGGCGGCTTTCTTGCGGCGTGCGCTCGCTGCCTTGATTTGCGGCAGGAACAAGGACACGCCCCCCAAGATGACCGCCAGCACAATGAATCCGCCATCATCGTCGGAAACATCGTCGCGGGGCTTCATATTCAGGAAGACCGTATTCTCGTCGGTATCGATATGATTTGCCCTCAGCTTGCTCAGGCCATCGCCCATATTCTCAAAGAAGTCGCTGGTCACTACTCCCTGAGGCGCCGACACGCCACCCACCGACTGCGCCGTGGTGGAAGAATTGTCAGCGTTGAACTTCGCCACCATGGCTTCGCTGCCATTCGCGACGATCGAGGCGGTCACATCGGTTCCGCTGGCCGCCGCAGCCTCCTGGTCCGGTGTGAGCAGTGGAATCAACAAGTCGTCGCATTGTTGATTGCCGTTGGCGTCCTTATCTGCCAGCAGCCCTCGTATGCACAGCGTCTCTGAGAAATCGACGCCCGTCACCTTCAACACCTTGGGAAGGCCACCGGTGGGGTGCCCCGCAATGTCGTTGATCGACATGACCGCAGGCGTGGCTTGAAGCTGATTGTTGAAGGAGATATTGTTCGACACTCCCACCCCCACCCTCACCAGACAACCCAATGCGGCAATACCCAACAATAGTCGGATCATGGAGCCTCTCTTTGCAGGGATTTGCGCCCGCCTCGGCGAACTATCAAATAGTCGCTGACTATATCAAATAGTCGTAAAACCATCAAATATTTGTTGCGGTTGAGCATTCTATCTGGTCAAATAGCGGCCACACTCCTTCCATCCGAGGTCAAGAGCATGCCAATTGATCTGCAGGAGAAGTCCGCGCCGCCGCCCCCGCCACCGCCCCCACCACAAATTCGCCAGCCGGCCCGCGAGCGTGCCGTAACCCCCCACCTTGGCCGCGGGTGGTTCTTCACCGTCTCCGGCGTTTGTCTGATGATCGTCGCCCCGGTCGTCGGCCTGGTTCTCGCATTTCTCAATCCGCTGATTGGAGGAGGCATCTGGGTCGGTCTCTCGTTTGGCGCTGCCGCGCTGCTGAAGCGGGGGAAACATCATCGCGCTCGCGGCGCGGTGGATGTCCTTGCGCATGACCCCCGCCCTCCCGTGCTTTACCTGCGCTCGTTCGGGGCCGACGACAGGACTGCCCAGAAGGTCGGTCAAGCCATCTCCATTCGTGGAGTTGATTTCACGGTCCCGACAACTGAAGAGGAGCAGATCGCAAAGGTAGCCTCGCGCATCGGACCGCTGGTCGCGATTGGCAGGCCAGACGAGGCACTCCCCTCTCTGGGTGCCGCGCGCATGTATGTTGCCGACGATCAGTGGCAGGCAAGGGTCCTGGACATGATTGGCAAATCGTCCATCATCTTGATGCGCGCGGGCAAAACTGAGGGCTTTTTCTGGGAGGTTGGACAGGTGGTGAAACACAACAGGCCCGACCGGCTGATATGGCTGGTTCCCTTTAGCGAAAATAACTTCCGCATCTTTGCCGAGCGCGCCAACACGCTGCTGCCAAAACCCCTGCCACTGAATCCAGGGCCGGCTACCCAGAAGGTCGGCAGCCTCTATGCCTGGATATGGTTTGAGAGCGACTGGACACCTCACATCGAACGTCCCGTGTTGGGTGACAAGCTTGGAAAGGGCGCTCCCGTCGCCTGCCTTCTGCATCGCGCGCTGAATCCGGTTTTCCGGCGCATCGGCCACGTTAGCGCTTCGTTGAGAAACTCATCCTGGCCCAGAGTCCTCGCGTTTCTCATCGATCTCTTCATCGTGAGCGCATTCGGCGCGCTGGTCACCGTAGCCCAATTGGTTTCGCCGGGGCTCGTGGATGCGGCTTTGGTGGTTTGGTTGGTTGCCGCGGTCGCCTACTTTGTGCTGCTCGATTTAGGCCGCGGGACCGTCGGCAAGCGAGTGATGAAGATCGCGGTCGTGGACCGCTCTGGAGAGCCCATCGGTACGGCGCAAGCCCTGGCGCGCGGCGCGCTGAAGTGTCTCCTGATCGTCACGTTGCCCATCACTGCCCTCTATGGCTTTGTTTCGGTAGCCTGGTCGACCCACCATCGCATGCCCCACGACATGCTCACGCGCACGTACGTCATCGATGCGGCCCAGGCCTAGTTGGGGGTGGGCGGGTCGCGCCAGCCTAGCCGTTCGTTTGCAAATTATGTGCCAGCGTCAATGTTTTGTCAGCCTCCGGCGAAGGTGCGGAGGTGGGACTGGGGCTAACATGTCGCGCGAGATAACCCATGCCCCAGGGGCTAAAGCCCCGGTTCTTTTAAGTTGCCTGTGAGTGCCAAGCCTGAAGGCTTGGCTTACTTAGAAGCAGGAGCGAGGCGCGGACGGATTCGGCTGCAAGAAGGAGGAACGCGGCTCTTTCGGAATCGGCGATCAGCTTTCAGCTATGAGGTTTGAGCTATGAGGTGGGAGCGTTTTCGGCGAAGGGGGTGAGGTGGGCGAGGTTGGGGCGGGGGGTGAGCAGGCTGACGATGATGAGGCAGAGGAGCGAGGCGAGGAGGGCGGGGAAGATGGCGTCGCGATCGCTAAGGATGGCGGGGACGTGGGTGTGGATGAAGGCGGAATCCCAGAAGACGGTGACGAAGGTCCCGGTGAAGATGCTGGCGACGGCGGCGGAGGCGGTGGCGCGGCGCCAGTAGAAGGCGGCGAGGATGACCGGGGTGAGCGCGGCGGAGTAGATGGTGTAGGCGTAGAGGGCTTTCTTGAGAACGGATTCGGTGTGGAGGCCTTGATAAAGCGCCCAGAGGCCGAGCAGGACGACCATCGCGCGGGAGACGAGCAGGACTTGCTTGTTTGAGGCCTTGGGCTTGAGGTAGCGGACGAAGAGGTCGTTGACCAGGTTGGTGGCGGGGGAGAAGAGATAGTTGTTGGCGGTGGAGATGATCTTGGCGAAGATGGCTCCGACGAGCAGCGCGCCGAGGAGTTGAAGGAGACCGAGGCTGAGGGTAGAGGCTGCGGGCGCGGTGGTTGCGATGGTGGTGACGGTGCCGTCGAGGTGGATGGTGGTGATGGCGGATGGCTTGGGTTCGAAGCCGTGGAGGCCGACGTAGGCGAGGATTTCGCGGGGGTGGTCGTGGACCTCGCCGGTGGGGAAGACCGCGGAGCCGGCGACGGCGAGAGCGACGATGACGTTCTGGTACATGGACTGGTTGCCGAGCATGAGCAGGCAGGTGGGGAGGAAGAGTTCGAGGGCGGAGGAGATACGCTCGCGGGAGCCGTCGGGGAGCAGGTTCGATCCGAGATGGCTATTGATGGGGTAGATGTCGCCGAAGAGCTGGAAGTGAGTGGCGGGGAGGGCGGCGCGGACGGCGGACCAGCCGCCAAAGCTGTGAATGAGGACAGGCAGGGCGATACAGAGGGTGAAGGTGGCGAGCAGGCCGATGGCGACGTCCATGTAGGCGACCGAGGACATTCCGGCGATGGCGGTGAAGAGGATGACGAAGGCCGCGATGAGATAGCGGCCGTGGATGGCGGAGACGGTGGCGGGGAAGATGAGGTGAAGGATGTCTCCGCCGCCGATGAACTGGTAGCTGGTGATGGCGGTGTAAGTGAAGAGGACGGCGATGACGCCGAGGACGCGGGCGGTCTGGTTGTAGCGGGCTTCGAGCAGGTCGGGGATGGTGTACTGGGCGAAGCGGCGGGCGCGGGGCGCGATGAAGTAGATGAGGGCCAGGCCGGCCCAGCCTCCGGCAGCCTGCCAGAGGGCGGCGAAGCCGTGGCGATAGGCGTTTTCGGCGCCGCCGAGCAAGGAGCCGGAGCCAATCCAAGAGCTGAGCAGGGTGAAGACCAGGACGAAGGCGGGGAGGGAGCGGCCGGCGACCAGGTAATCGGCGCGGGTGTGGACCTTGCCCAGGCGGGTGAGCGAGACGGTGAGCAGGGTGAGGACGATGAGGGCGAGGATGATGGCGTAGAGGTTCATGGGAGCGTAGTGGTGTTTACCACTATATGTGCATCGATCCGTTTTGGTTTCATTGGCATACCGCGTTGGTGGGATAACAATGCGGCGGCTCCGGTGAGAAGCTGGACTGGCGCGTACGCAGAGGGTTCAGGAGGACATCATCGCACTGCGAATGGAACTCGGGCAGCTTCTGGTGCGGGCGAAGCTGATCAGCGTGGAGCAGATGCACGAAGCGCTGAAGCGCCAGTCCGGACAAGGCGGACGCTTCGGGGACCACGTGGTTGCCCTGGGCCACATGAGCCGGGAGGCCCTGGACGCGTTTATCTATAAAACGCCGGTCGAGCCGGAGAGCGTTGAGGCGACCGGAATCGACGAGCAGGAGCTTCTGGCTCTGCTGATGAAGCAGATCTACAGCGAGCGGCTGGAGTCCAACCGGGAGTTTGCGGACGCGATCAAGCTGCCGTCGGCGATTGTGGTGAAGCTGGTGCGCATGGCGACCGAGCAGAAGCTGCTGTACGCGCGGGGCGTGCGTCCGGACAATCCCGCGGCCATGAACTATGCGCTGACCGATGAGGGCCGGCGCTGGGTGAATGATGCGTTGCAGCGATCGCAATACACCGGTCCGGCACCGGTGACGCTGGACCAATACACCGAACGCGTGAGCCTGCAGAAGATTACCAATGAGGTGGTGACCTTCGAGCGGGTGCGGCAGAGCATCAGCGACCTGGTGATGGAAGACAGCATGATCGAGCAATCCGGGCCGGCGTTGAATTCGGGTCGCGCGATCCTGTTGTACGGGCCTTCGGGCAACGGGAAGACTACGTTTGCGATGCGCATGGCCAACGTCTTCTCCGACATGATTTACATTCCCTATGCGGTGCTGGTGGAGGGGCAGATCATCCGGGTGTTCGATCCGAGCATTCACATTCCGATCACCAGCAGCGCGGGGGGTAAGGACACGGGGCAGTCGATCCTGCTGAGCCAGGCAGTTGACGCGCGCTGGGTGCCGTGCAAGCGGCCCTTCGTAGTGGCGGGCGGCGAGTTGACGCTGGAGATGCTGGACCTTCGCTATGACGCGACCTCGAAGTTCTATGAGGCGCCGCTACACATGAAGGCGCTGGGCGGGTGCTTTGTGATTGACGATTTTGGGCGGCAACTGGTGACCCCAGCCAACCTGCTGAATCGCTGGATTGTACCTTTGGAGAGCCGGGTGGACTACTTGAAGCTGCATACGGGGAAGAGCTTCAGCATACCGTTCGACGAGCTGGTGATTTTTGCCACCAACCTTGCGCCGGAGGACCTGATGGACCCGGCATTCCTGCGGCGGATGCCATACAAGATCGAGGTCGGGACGCCCACGGCGGAGGTGTATAGGCGCATCTTCGAAAAAGAGTGCCAGGCGCAGGGGCTGGCGCTGACAGATGAAGTGTTCGATTTGGTGGTGCGCAAGGTGAAAGGGGAAAAGCAGCTTGAGCTGGCGGCGTTTCAGCCCCGATTCATCCTGGAGCAGGTGGTAGCATCGTGCCGGTTCTCGGAACAGGCGGTTTGTCTCGAGCCGCGATTCCTGAGCTACGCGATCGATAACCTGCGGGTGCGGCACGCTGCTCCGCCTACGGGTGGTGCGGAGCCGGCGGAGAATTAGAGCGGTCTGAGTCCGCCGTGAGCGGCTGCCTTGTTAGCGGCCACGGGCGAAGCTGTTCGTTCCAGTACTGATATACGCCTTCGAGATCACCATGCCGTTTGTGCCGAGGAAAGCGATCACGATGTCGAGTTCGTCGGAGATGACGATCATTCAGTAGATTCCGACGGAGGGTTGCCTTTGGTGGGATTACAACTAATCGAGTCCGTAGAGGCTGCGGAGGCTGGTTTGGACTTTGGCGCCGATTGCCCGGCCGATGAATTTGCTCACCCTTTCCAAGCGTTGCATGGACGCACTTCTGTCGTTAGGGTCGAGGCCGAAACCGGCCAGAAGCCTGTCTTGTTCGTCCTGTGGCCAGTTGTGACGATTTTTCCATGCTTCGATACCGCCAGCCCTGACTCCGTCGTTGCCACCGTCCGCGCTCTCCACTAACTGCAGCCAGCGCTTGGTGAGCGCCTGGGCTGCCTCGCTTGCGGGGTCGAGATCGAGCGACGCTTCGATTTCGGTGAAGATCTGCTTCCAGGTTTGCTGCCACTTTTCGCGAACGTCCGCTGGCGCCTGGTTCCATTGCTCCCTGAGCTTCGCTCTGTCTAGCCAGGCCTGTTCGGTGAAATACTTCCGCATGGAGTTTTCTTGTGGTTGCATGTCGATCACCTCAATTATTTTTCGAAGGATGGATGCGTCGGTCGTTTGGCCGGATTGAATAACCTTTTCGGCTTCTTGAATGGCAACGATGGCGCGATCCGTCAGGATTCGTTTTTCGGTCAGGGCTTCGCGTTGCATGTGGAGGGAGTCGGCGAGCGTTAATGGGCCGTGTTTCAGGAGCAGCTTGATCTCCCGGAGCGGGATGCCGAGAAACTTGAGTGCGGCGATCTGTACCAATCGCTCGAGGTCGGTCAGGCTGTAGAGGCGGATGCCGGTGTTGCTGCGCTGAGGTTTGAGCAGGCCGATGCGGTCATAGTGGTGCAAGGCGCGGACGGTGACGCCGGCCAGTTCCGCGAATTCGCCGATACGATAGGTGGTGCTCATAGGTCTATGAGCATAGTCGGGCCTGACGCAGCGTCAAGGTCAAGCGAATAATGTTGGCGTTGCTTTTTACTGCTTCGACCAGTTGAGTTCCATGCCGCCCATGATGGTGCGGCCCTGCATGGGGACCTGGGGGATTTCCTGGTAGCCGGTGTTGGAGAGGTTGAGCAGGCGAAGGTAGGGGCGGATGCTGCCGGCGTTGCGGGCGAGCGAGATGTCCCAGAGCGGGTAGGCGGTCTGGGTGGTCTTCTGGACGATGTTGACCTGGGTGCGCGCGGTGAGCTGGCCGAAGGAGCCGGTATACGCGAAGATGGCGTTCTGGGCGGCGTAGTTGAAGGCGTATTCGGAGAGATAGTTGGGGGGAAGGTTGCCGGAGTGGGCGGCGGTGTAGCTGAGTTGAAGCTGCTGGGTTGCGGTGAGGCGGATGCGCAGGGAGGTTTCGGCACCGGTGATGTCCAGAGTTGGTACGTTTACGGCCTGCCACTTTTCGCCGGTGGTGAGCGGGAGGAGCTTGGAGTAGTCGATGGCGTTGGTCTGGTTGAGACGGAAGCCGACGGCGGTGAGGCGGAGCCGGCCGTTGGCGGGCTTCCAGGCTGGCTCCCAGTCAAGCCCGCCCTCGAACGACCAGCTGGATTCGGGCTTGAGCGAGGGATTGCCGATGGTGGCGGGGTCGGAGTAATAGAGGTCGACGAAGGTGGGCTGGCGGAAGCCGTGGCCGGCGGAGGCGCGCAGGCGGAGGGTTTTGGTGAGGGTGAAGGCCGCGGCAGCGCTGGGTGAGAAGACCGAGCCCTGGCTGGAGAGAACTTCCTCGCGGGCGCCAAGGGAGAGCGAGAAGCGGCGGAGTGAGCGCAGGCTGAGGTTGGCGTAGCCGGCTTCCTGGTTGCGCGCGTGGATGCCGAGAGCGTCTGAGAGGACTTCGCCGCCGGAGGAGTTTTCGGAGAAGTTGAAGCTGTGGATGGTGTCGCCGCTGGCTTCCAGGCCATAGGCGAGGGTGGTGTTGCGGCCAACGTCATCCGCGCGGCGGAGGGCGGCTTCGTAGCTGGTGGTGATGTGGTTGTTCTCGTAGATGGCGGGCTGGTCTACAAACAGGACGAAGAGGTCGGTGTGGCGGACGTAGCCGAAGCTGGCGGCGGTACGGGAGCCGAGCTGCTGCTGGATGCTGCCGAGCCAGGCCTTGGTGCGCTCCCAGGATGGGTAGGGGCCGTAGAAGAGATTGGCGCCGTAGGGGCGGTCGCTGGCGGCGAGGAGGATGTCGGTGGTGCCGGGGGCGGACTTGAGCCAGGATTCGCTGGCGAGGGCGTTGGAGGAGTAGTTGCGGTCGGGGATGAAGCCGTCGGAGGTGTCGCGGGAGCCGGTGAGTTGCTCGGCGAATGGGCCGGCGGAGTAAGAGGCGCGGAGATGATTTTCCAGCGAGCCGTAGTTGCCGGCGCCGGAGCGGGCAATGAGGGCAAAGCGGTCGGGCGGTTTGCCGGTGAGGAGATTGACTGCGCCGCCAATCGCGTCAGACCCGTAGAAGGTGGAACCGGAGCCGTGGAGCAGGTCGATGCGGGTGATGGCGTCGAGCGGGACGGGGATGTCGAGGTTCAGATGGCCGGTTTCGGGATCGTTGACGCGGAGGCCGTTGACGAGGATGAGGGATTGCTCGAAGGTGGTGCCGCGGATGGACAGGTCGGCCTGGACGCCTTCGGCGGCGCGGGCCTGGACGTTGAGGGATGGGTCGGTGCGGAGCAGGTCGACGGCGCTGTCGGTGCCGATGGGGAGATCGCGGGGGGCGATGACCTCGACGGAGCGATCGCTTTCGGCGAGCGGGAGCGGCTCGATGGTAGTGGTGACCTGGATGCTGTCGACTTCGGTGAGCCTGGGTGGTGGCGTGGGGGGATTCTGTTGCGAAGAGGGAGTGGCCGGCTGTGCAGGGCTGGAGGGAGTCTGCTGGCAGACGGCGAGGCCTGCGACGAGCAGACAGATGGGGAGGTATGCGAGGGTCTTCAATGGAATGGGAGCCCCTGTTACTCAGAATGGGTTGTGGGCGGCCGCCCAGGTTCTATCGTACGTTATGGGCGATGGTCGGAGCCGCTGACGGGCCCTGGTGAATATTTTCACGCACCATTCGCGGAAGGCGCGCATCCGATGGTGCTAAAGGAGAACACCATGAACGTTGGAGTGATTGGATCGGGCGAAGTGGCGAAGGCGCTGGCGAGCGGGTTCGCGAAGCATGGTTACGGCGTGACCATTGGTTCAAGGACGCCGGGCAAGCTGACCGAGTGGGCTGCGGGGGTTTCCGGGGTGCGAACGGGAAGCTTTGCCGAGGCGGCTGAGTTCGGCGAGGTGGTGGTGCTGGCGGTGAAGGGCCATGTTGCGGCGGAGGCGCTGCGGCTGGCGGGCGTGGCGAATCTGAAAGGCAAGCCGGTGCTGGATGCCTGCAATCCAATCGAAGAGGCGCCACCGGTGAATGGGGTACTGAAGCTCTATACCAAGATGGACGAGTCTTTGATGGAGCAACTGCAGCGGGAATTTGCAGAGGCGAAGTTTGTGAAGGCGTTCAATTCGGTGGGCGCGGCGCTGATGGTGGACCCGCAGTTGAAGGGCGGCAAGCCGACGATGTTTATCTGCGGGAACGACGACGGGGCAAAGAAGGCTGCGACGAAGATCCTGGACGATTTTGGCTGGGAGACGGCGGACGTGGGCAAGGTGGAGTCGGCGCGGGCGATTGAGCCGCTGTGCATGTTGTGGTGTCTGCCGGGCTTTCTGCATAACGACTGGATGCATGCGTTCAAAGTGCTGCACCAATAAACCGGATGGATTGATGCGAGGGTGGTAAGGTGGGTCGCAACGGCATTTGGCCGAAGTGCGTATGCATATTCTTGTCATCAATCCGGGGTCGTCGTCGATCAAGTTTTCGATGTTTGCGGAGGGGGCGGGTGGGCTGCGTGCGGTGTATGAGGGTGAGTTCAGCGGGATTGGGGAGATTTCGGCGGCGCTGGAGTTTCGCGACGCGGCGGGCAAGGACCTAAGTGGCGAGGCCGGCGGGGTGAAGGGGTCTTCGATGGAAGACGCCATCGGCAACGTCGAGCGCGATGTGGGGTTGGAGGGGCTGCCGGTTCCGGATGCGGTTGGATATCGCGTGGTGCATCCGGGGCCGAATCTGCGCGGGCATCAGAGGCTGACGCCGGAGGTGCTGGCGGAGCTGCACAAGACGGTGGCGTACGCGCCGCTGCACAATCCCGAGGCGCTTGAGGTGATCGACGAGATGATGCGGCGGTTTGCGAATGTGCCGCATTTCGCGTGCTTCGATACGGTGTTCCACGAAACCATGCCGGCGGAGGCGACGGTGTATCCGCTGCCGGCGGAGGTGCGGGCGCAGGGGGTGAAACGGTACGGGTTTCATGGGCTGTCGTGCGAGTCGATTGTGTGGCAGATGCGGGAGGCGGCGGGATTTGCGTTTCCGCGGCGGATGGCGATTGCGCACCTGGGCAGCGGGTGCAGCGTGACGGCGTGCGTGGATGGCAAGTCGGTGGATACGACCATGGGACTGACGCCGATGGGCGGCGTGGTGATGGGGACGCGGCCGGGGGACATCGATCCGGGGCTGGTGATTTTTCTGATGCGGCAGGCGGGCGCGACGGTGGATTCGGTGGAGGACATGCTGAATCGCCACTCGGGGATAAAGGTGCTGGGCGGTGTGAACGATATGCGCGAGTTGCGGCGGCGTGAGGCGGCGGGAGATGCGCAGGCGCGGCTGGCAATAAGAATCTTTACGAACAGCGTGGTGAAAGCGATTGCGGGATTTGTGGCGCTGCATGGTGCGGATGCGCTGGTGTTTACGGGCGGAATTGGCGAGCACGATGCGGCTTCGCGGGCGGAGATTGCGGGTGGGCTGAGCGGGCTGGGAGTGGAGCTGGACTTCGCGGCGAACCGGCTGGAGTTGGCGGGGGTAGGCGGTGCGGGCGCAGGCGGTTCGGTGCGCAAGATAAGCGATGAGGATTCGCCGGTTGCGGTGTATGTGGCGCCGGCGGAGGAAGATTTGATGATTGCGCGGCATGTGGCGGAAATGTGCCGGGTGTCACCGAGGAGTGAGGCGCAGTCATCGTAAATTGATCTCGCCGGCAGGCGGGCGTGCGGCTTGCGGCGGGATACTGGCATCTGAGTAAGTCATAGCCTGCAGTTTGCAAGCGGCGTCGTGTATCGCGGAAAAGAGGGTCTCAGGGGCTAAAGCCCCGCCCGTCCGCGAAGGTTTATGGCACGGCTGAAGCCGCGCCCTTAAGCAGAACGGGGCCATCGAATAGGCAGAACGGATCCATCGAAAAGGGAGAGAAGCATGGGTACAGCAACCGCGACGCAGAGTGAGACGTTGATTGACCAGCAGCCGCTTTCGGCGGATGAGTTGCGCAAGATGGATGCGTATTGGCGAGCGTGCAACTACCTGTGCGTGGGGATGCTGTATCTGCGAGAGAATCCGCTGCTGCGCGAGCCGCTGAAGGTGGAACACATCAAGCACCGGCTGCTGGGACACTGGGGATCGGACCCGGGGCAGACGTTTACGTGGGTGCATCTGAACCGGCTGATCAAGAAGTATGGGCTGGATTTGATTTATATTTCGGGGCCTGGGCATGGGGCGCCGGCGACGCTCTCGAATAGTTACCTGGAGGGCGTGTACTCGGAGGTATATCCGGACAAGAGCCAGAACGTGGAAGGGATGCAGAAGTTCTTCAAGCAGTTCTCGCATCCGGGCGGGATTGGCAGCCATTGCACGCCGGAGACGCCCGGTTCGATCCACGAAGGCGGCGAGCTGGGGTATAGCTTGTCGCATGGATTTGGCGCGGCGTTCGACAATCCGGATTTGATTGTTGCGGTGGTGGTGGGCGATGGCGAGTCGGAGACAGGGCCGCTGGCGACGAGCTGGCATGGGAACAAGTTTCTGAACCCGGTGCGCGACGGGGCGGTGCTGCCGATCCTGCACCTGAATGGTTACAAGATCGCGAACCCCACGATTCTGGCGCGGATTCCGCCGGATGAGCTGGATATGCTGATGCGGGGGCTGGGCTGGAAGCCGTATGTTGTGGAGGGGTGCGACCCGGAGGAGATGCACCAGAAGATGGCCGCGGTGATGGAGAAGTGCGTGCTGGAGATTAGGGCGATCCAGCAGGCGGCGCGGGCGAATCCTGGGGTTGATCCGGAGCGGCCGCGGTGGCCGATGATTATTCTGCGCTCGCCGAAGGGATGGACGTGTCCGAAGGAACTGGATGGGCACAAGCTGGAGGGATCGTGGCGGGCGCACCAGATTCCTATTACCGATCCGGTTACAAATCCGGCGCACCTGAAGTTGGTGGAGCAGTGGATGCGGAGTTACAAGCCGGAAGAGCTGTTCGACGAGAACGGGACGTTGATCGCGGAGTTGGCGGCGATGGCGCCGGTGGGGACGCGGCGGATTACGGCGAATCCACATGCGAACGGCGGGCTGCTGAGGAAGCCGCTGGACCGGCCGGACTTTCGCGACTTCGCGGTGAAGGTGAAGAAGCCGGGGCAGGTGGAGGTGTCGCCGACAGCGAACCTGGCGATCTATCTGGCTGAGGTGATGCGGCGGAACATGACGAACTTCCGGGTGTTCGGGCCGGATGAGACGGCGTCGAACAAGCTGGACGGGATTTATAAGGCGAGCGAGAAAACCTGGATGGAGGAGCTGAAGCCGACGGATGCTGACGGCGGGTTCCTGTCGCGGTCCGGTCGCGTAATGGAGATGCTGAGCGAGCACACGCTGGAAGGCTGGCTGGAAGGCTACCTGCTGACCGGGCGGCACGGGTTCTTCTCCAGCTACGAGGCGTTTGTGCACGTGATCGACTCGATGTTCAACCAGCATGCGAAGTGGCTGGAGAAGTCGAAGCTGGAGCTGCGGTGGAGGGCGCCGATCTCGTCGCTGAATTTGCTGATTACGTCGCTGGTGTGGCGGCAGGACCACAACGGATTTACGCACCAGGACCCGGGATTTCTGGATATTGTGACAAACAAGAGTCCGGAGGTGGTGCGGATTTATCTGCCGCCGGATGCGAACTGTCTGCTGTCGGTGACGGACCATTGCTTGTGCAGCGTGGACTACGTGAACGTGATTGTTGCGGACAAGGCGCTGCACTTGCAGTATCTGACCATGGACGAGGCGGTGGACCACTGCACCAAGGGGATCGGGATCTGGGACTTCGCGTCGAACGACGACGGCGAGGAGCCGGATGTGGTGATGGCGTGTGCAGGCGACATTCCGACGTCGGAGTCGCTAGCGGCGGTGGCGATCCTGCGGGAGCGGTGCCCGGGCTTGAAGATCCGGTTTGTCAATGTGGTGGACCTGTACCGGCTGATGCCGGAGAGCGAGCATCCGCACGGGCTGAGCGACAAGGAGTTCGACTCGCTGTTCACTACGAATAAGCCGGTGATCTTCAACTTCCATGCGTACGCGTCGCTGATCCACAAGCTGACGTACCGGCGGACGAACCACGACAATATTCACGTGCGCGGGTACAAGGAGAAGGGGAACATCAACACGCCGCTGGAGCTGGCGATATTGAACCAGGTGGACCGGTACAACCAGGCGATGGACGTGATTGACCGCGTGCCGAAGTTGCAGGCGACGGCGGCGCATACCAAGGAGTGGTTGAAAGACCAGATTATCGAGAGCATTAATTATGCGCACGCGAATGGGATTGACCGGCCGGAGATTACGGGCTGGAAGTGGCCTTTATAGGGACTAGGGATTTTGTCCTGCCGGACGGGCCCACTGCGCGTGGGGCGGTCACTTGGTGACTTATGCCGAGCTTCGCGTAGTCCTCGCGTTGGTCGGCACGGAATTACTCAGCTTCTGATAGTGTTATTTCGCAATTAATTCCCGTCATTTTGAAGGTGGTTTGAGATGAACCGTGTGCGAATGGAACGGCGCAGTTTTTTGAAGGCTGCTGCGCAGACGATGATGGCTGCGCCTGCGGTGTCGGCGTTGGGGCGGCTGGCGGAGGCGCAGCAGGCGACTCCGGCGAAGACTGCACCGGTTGCCGCGCATCCGGCTGCGCACGTGGTGGCGAAGGCGCCGGCGAAGCCGAAGGTGACGCTGAACGTGCGGGATAATGGCGCGACGGGTGATGGCAAGACCAAGGACACGCTTGCGATTCAGTTGACCATTGAGCGCTGCTCGGTGTTCGGCGGCGGGGAGGTGGTGGTGCCTGCGGGCGATTATCTGACCGGCGCGCTGGTGCTGCGCAGTGGCGTGACGTTGAGGATCGAGGATGGCGCGACGCTGAACGGGTCACAGGATATGGCGGATTATCCTTTCGCGGAGGTGCGCTGGGAAGGCCATTGGACGAAGGGTTATATCGGCTTCATCTCGGCGACGGATGCGGACAATATCGGGATTGTGGGTCCGGGGAAGATCATCGGGTCGCCGGCGGAGCGGCGCCGCAACGAGGCAGGCACGGGGTATCGCAATCCCGCGCTGCTGGAGTTCAACAACTGCAGGAATGTCCGAGTGGAGAACCTGACGACGCAGAACTACAGCATGTGGTCGATCCATCCGGTGTACTGCGAGAATGTGACGTTCAAGAATGTGGCGATCAAGAGCGGGGCGGACGGGATCGATGTGGACTCGTGCAAGCACACGGTGATTGACGGCTGCACGTTTGACACGGGCGACGACTCGATTTCGCTGAAGTCGGGGCGCGGGGCAGAGGGCAACACGATTGGGCGGGTGTGCGAGGACACGTTGATTACGAACTGCACGCTGTCGGATTCCGGTTTCGCGTGCATCGGCATTGGCAGCGAGACGGCGGCGGGCGTGCGCGGTGTGCGGATTGAGAAGTGCAAGTTCGTTCATGCGCGGTCCCATGCGATCTTTATCAAGAGCAGGGTGGGGCGCGGGGCGTTTGTGGAGGACGTGAGCGCTACGGATTGCGACGTCTCCGACATGCGGCAGGGCTTTCTGCAGATCACGAACACCAGCACGGGCAAGGATGACGGGGTTGCGGATGTGGTTGGCGAGGCGGGGATTCCGCTGTTCAAGAATTTCCGCTTCACGAATATACGGGTGACCGACGTGCCGATGCTGGTGGATGCGACCCGGATGGATCCGTTGAAGCCGCTGGATGGGCTGACGCTGACCAATATTACCGGGACGTGCAAGAAGGGCATCGAGCTGGCGTACGTGAAGAACGTGCACCTGAGCGGCATCAAGGTGACGGGCTTCGATGGGCCGCTGCTGGCGATCGCGGATACGACCGGGACGGGACTGGCTGGAGCGGCGAAGTTCGACACCAGCAAGCTGCCGAAGGTGCCGGATGTGGCGCCGGTGCCGGCAGTGCCGTATGTGCTGAAGTAAGGTTCGAGGTTCGCGGTTCGAGGGAGCGGTCCAGGCCATTGATGGCGAAGGCGCGGGGCATATACTGCGGTCGCGGAGGCTGGAGGCAGGTATGGCTCACTGGAAGAGTGCGACCTGGCTTGGAGTGCTGAGTTGGCTGATTCCTTTTGCCGCAGGGTTTGTTGCATTCCCGATCAAGAAGGGGAATGCTCCGCTGTTCGAAACGCTGATGGGGCTGGTGGTGCTGGTGACCGCCGGAGCCCTGCTGGCGGTTTACTTCCGCGGACGGCAGGTAACGATGCGCGAGGCGGCGCTGGTGGGAACACTGTGGCTGGTGATGAACCTGGTGTTCGACTATCCGATGTTCGCGTTTGGGCCGATGAAGATGACGGCGCTGGGCTACTACTCGGAGATTGGGCTGGTTTACCTGACGTTCCCGGCGTTTGCGTTGCTGGCGGCGCGGCTGGCGAAGGGCGGCGGCGAAGCTAGGGGATGACGCGGGCGCCGATGGTGTATGCGGCAGTGAAGCGGTCGAGGCCATTGGTGCCGCCGTTGACGAGGCGACGGGCCTGGGCGAGGTCTGGACCGGCGGGAGGGGGGACGGCGAGGGCGCGGCGGATGGCGGGCTCGCGCGCGGCCAAGAAGCAGGCGAGGAGCTGGGCGGCAATTGCGGGCAAGGCGGCGAGGTCGGGATTGGCGACCAGCGGCTGGTTGATCTGCTGCGCGTAGCGGGTGTAGTTGGCGCGGCCGGTGAGCTGGACGAAGCCGCGTCCGCGGAAGCTGGCGCCGTCGGGCTGGGCCAGATTGCCGAGATCGCGGCGGTGGTCGTAGAGGTCGAAGGGCTGGCCGCCGGGTGAGGTGTTGAAGGGGGATTCGGCCTCGGTGAGGGGGAGGAAGGATTCGGCTTCGGCGCGGATGGTGGCGAGGGCCATGAGCAGCATGGGCTTGTCGGCGAGCGAGGCGGCGGCGAGGGCGGCGAGGACGTGAGGCAGGTTGGCGGCGATGTTGGCGAGCGGGGTGAAGGGGAAGATCTGATGGACGAGTTCGGGAGTGGGGGTTGGGGTGACGGCGGGTTGCGGTGGGACTGAGGTAGCGTGGATGGAGCGGATGGCGGTGGGCATGGGTGGGGTTTCCTTCTGGGTATACTTTTTTTGACAAAGTCTAGTGAGTGAACGAGTTAGGTCTGGATCCGAGTCTGGGATCAGGTCTGGATCATGTTCTGGATCAGGTCTGTGGGGGTCGTCGGCCACGACGGTGTGGGTTAAATGGAAAAGCCCGGCGGGATGCCGGACTTCTTGTTTAATACGCTAATTCCATTATAGCGGATTGACCATAACTCATCTGCATCGACTTTTCGTAGTGTTTTGTGGGAGATAGGCTGTTTGGGGGCTTGACAAGCAAAAAGGCGGGGGTTTTCGCGGGTGGGGATGGCCGGATGAAGAAAATACGGGGGTTCTGAGCTCGATGAAACTGAGTCCAGAATGACGGCTGGTGCGCCGTGGGCCTTGGGAGTGACTTGAGGTGGACGGGGAACGGGGTGCGCGGCGATACGGCTAGCGGGGGACGTTGACGGGGATTTCGAGGGTGCCGACTTTGCTGGAGACGCCGTCGAGGATGCCGACGTGGAGGGAGAGTTGGCCGGGGGGCAGGTCGATCTGCTGGTTGAGATGGTAGGGCTTGGCAAGGAAGTTGTCGTAGTCGGCGGCGAAGAGGGGGAGCTTGACGGTTTGGGAGAGGTGGGCGACGAGTTTGCGGTCGGTGTTGTAGGCGGCGATTTCGAACTGGAGCGAGCCGTTGAGGGTCCCGTCGGGATCCTCGAGGAAGGCGATTTGGCTGGATGGGAAGCCGAAGTGGACCTCGTAGCGGACGGTTTTGGATTTGGGCGGCTTTTTCGATGGGTCGCTGGAGGGGGTGGGCCAGACGCCAACGTCGAAGAGGATTTGGGTGCGGGCGGGGGTGTTGCCCTGCATGGAAGCTTTGAGGAGCTCGGGGCCGGGGGCGGGTGCGTCGGCGGTGGGGACGCGCTCGGCGTTGTAGCCCTCGCGGTAGACGAGGTGGAGCTTGGGTTGATCGAGTTGCACCTTGATGGTGTGGTAGTGGGCGTCGTCCTTCTGGTTTCGCGGGACGTAGGAGATGGTGTAGAAGTGAGACTGGTCGTCGATGGCCTTGGCGATGGCGGTCTTGAGGTCGTTGGTGTTGTAGAAGGCCTCGCCGCCGGTCTGCTCGGCGACGGCTTCGACTTTGAGCGACGCCAAGCCGAGGCCGACAACGCCGCGAGGGTCGATGGGCGAGACGGCGACCTGCTCGGCGGTGAAGCGCTCGTAGATGTCCATGAGGCGATGGACCATGCCCATGTCTGGGGGTTGGTTGCCGTGAGGCCAGCCGTAGCCGCCGTCGCGCATAAGATCGACGGGCATGCCGGGTGTGATCCAGAGGAGATTCTTGCGGCCCTTGATGCCGGCGACATAGGCGGCGATCTGGTTGAGGGCGTCGATGGTGTACCAGTCGGTGGTGTGACGCTCCTGGTCGGAGCCGACGGTGAAGTTGGTGCTGCGGAGGGCGCGGGTGAGGGTGGCAGGGTCGGAGGTGAATCCCTGCATCATGTGAAGGCCGCTCTCAGAGAGCCAGAAAAGGGCGGCCTTGTTGCCGCGGGGCATGGAGGCGAAGTAGCCGCCGGCGGCCTGGAGCGCGTGAATCATGGTGACGGGGTTGCAATGGAGGGCGTCGAGCAGGAAGATGTCGACCGGGCCGGCGGCGGGAGTGGACTGGCTGTTGGTGTAGACGCCTCGCGGGAGCACGGGCGCGGGCGGTTCGGCGACAGGGATAGCGGAAGAGATCTCTTGGAAGCTATCGATGATCTGCGGGTGGCCGTTCTCCTGGATGGTGAAGCTGGATTGCTGGAGGCCGTGGACGGGATTGCCCTGGGCGTCGGTGACCATGACATCGACGACGACCTCGCGCGCGGTGACGTGGAGGGTCTGGATGGGAGTGTCGGGGACGTCGACGGAGGCTGGGGCGGGCGCGCCGGGGGTGGTGGTGTCCTGTGCGGCCTGAGTTGCGGCGGGGATGGAGGTTGACAGAGCGATGAGCAGAAAGGACGAGACGAGGGCCAGCTTGCCGAGTTGCATTGCTTCTCCGGGGTGAGTGCGGCGCGGGATCATTGTAGGCTGAGGCGGAGGAAGGGAGAAGCAGATTTCGCAATTGGAGGCTGAAGCAAGAACAAATGCGGGGATTCCTCGCTCCGATCAGAATGACAGTTCGTCGCCAGGGAGCGGCGGTTGGCGATATTCGCACGTAAAATGGAGGGGATGGCATTTACGGAACAGTTCGATGTGGCGGTGGTGGGGGCCGGGCACGCGGGGTGCGAGGCGGCCATGGCGGCGGCGCGCATGGGGCTGAGGACCGCGTTGTTTACGCTGAATTTGGATTTGATTGCGCAGATGAGCTGCAATCCGGCGATTGGCGGGATTGCGAAGGGACATCTGGTGCGCGAGGTGGATGCGCTGGGCGGGGTGATGGGCGAGGTGGCCGATGCTTGCGGGATTCAGTTCCGGCTGCTGAATACTTCGCGTGGACCTGCCGTTTGGAGTCCAAGAGCACAGTGCGACAAGGCGCTGTACCGGGTGAAGATGCGGGAGGTGCTGGAGGGGCAAGAGGGGTTGTTTATTAAGCAGGCGGAGGTGGTGGATTTGGTCGTAGACCAAATCGAGGAAATTGGGAACAGGGAACCGGGAACAGAAGATGAAATGCGGGGGTCTCTCCACTCCGCGATGGACGATGAGACTGTCCAGCGCTCCGGTCGAGATGACGCCTCGACAAAGGTGGGTGGGCGGAGAGTGACCGGGGTGAGGTTGAGGGATGGGCGGGTGGTGCATGCGGGCGCGGTGGTGGTGACTACGGGGACGTTTCTGAATGGGCTGATCCACTGTGGGGAGCAGCAGTATGCGGCGGGACGGAGCGGGGAGCCGGCGAGCGTGCTGCTGGGCGAGAGCCTGAAGAAGCTGGGGCTGCGGGAGTGCCGGCTGAAGACAGGGACGCCGCCGCGGCTGGATGGGCGGACGATCGACTGGACGAAGTTTGAGGAGCAGCCGGGGGATGCGGACCCGACGCCGTTTAGTTTCAGGGCAGGGAACAGGGAACATGGAGCAGGGAACAGGGATCAGGGAATAGGGAACAGCGCGTGGGTGCCGGAGTTAAGGCAGGTGAGTTGCTATATTGCGCAGACGACGCCGGAGACGCTAAGGCTGATCCGGGAGAATGCGCACCGGTCGCCGATGTATACGGGGCAGATTTCGGCGGTGGGGCCGCGGTATTGCCCGTCGATCGAGGACAAGATTGTGCGGTTTCCGGATAAGACGCAGCACCAGTTCTTTCTGGAGCCGGAGGGGTTGAACACGCACGAGGTATATGTGAATGGCATGTCGACCAGCCTGCCGATGGAGGTGCAGGCAGCGATGGTGCGATCGATACCGGGCCTGGAGAATGCGGAGATGCTGCGGCCGGGATACGCGATTGAGTATGACGCGATCGACCCGACGGAGCTGGAGCGGACGCTGAAGGTGAAGAAGTATGACGGGCTGTTTCTGGCGGGGCAGATCAACGGGACCAGCGGGTATGAGGAGGCGGCGTGCCAGGGGTTGATGGCGGGGATCAATGCGGCGCTGTGGTGCAGGGGACAGGGAACAGGGAATAGGGAACAGGGAAAGACTAAGGACGGGGAACAGGGGACAGGGAGCGGGTTTGACGGGTTCTGGCTGGACCGGACCGAGGGGTACACGGGGATCCTGATCGACGATCTGATCTCGAAGGGGACCAATGAGCCGTACCGGATGTTTACGTCGCGGGCGGAGTTCAGGCTGCATTTGCGGATTGATAACGCGGACCGGCGGCTGACTCCGCATGGAAGAAGGCTGGGGCTAATCGACGATGCGGCGTGGGCGGCGTACGAGGCGAAGATGGTGAGGGCGGCGGCGTTTGAGCGGATGCTGGGGAAAGAGCGAGTCAGTGAGGCAGCGAGTCAGCAAGTCAGCGAAGCAGGGAATAGGGAACAGGGAACAGGGAACAACGAGCCGGCAGCGCGGACGGGGATAGCCGGACTTGCTTATGCGCAGGCGTTGAAGCGGCCGGAGGTTACGGTGGAGGGTCTGTGGCCGGTGCTGGCGGGATTGATGGAGGGGGTGCCGGAGTTGAGGGAGTGGGTGGAGGCGGCACGAGCGAAAGGCAACCCACCCTTTCCGATAGAGCCGGAAAGGATGGGCCACCCAGATTCGTCGATGGGGCACCCGAGTTTGAAGCTGCCGGCGTGGGTGCGGAACGAGATGAAGACGGTGGAGACGGAGATCAAGTACGCGGGGTACCTGGAGCAGCAGAAGAAGGTGATGGAGAAGCTGAAGCGGGACGAGGCGCGGGTGATTCCGGAGTGGTTCGACTATGCGGCGTGCTCGGGGTTGAGCCGGGAGATGGTGGAGAAGCTGGGGCGAGTGCGGCCGAAGACGCTGGGACAGGCGAGCCGGATCCAGGGAGTGACGCCGGCGGCGGTGAGTTTGGTGAATTGCTTTATTGCGATTCAGGCGCGGAGACAGACGGCTTAGGGGCAGTTGTCAGTTGCAGGTTGCAGGTTGTCAGTTGTGAGCTGCGGGCATGGTGCGGGAGGTGGCGATGATGTCGAAGGTGAGTGCGGCGGTTCTGGGCGTGGTGTTGGTGGTAGTGGTGGTATTGGGGGTGAAGACGATGATGATGGGACAGGTGCGGACGGAGAGGCTGCCGGCGCCGGTATTGGATGAGGCGAAGACGGGCGCGCACAGCGAGACGGCGGTGTTTGCGGGTGGGTGTTTCTGGGGCGTGCAGACGACGTTTGAGCGGATCAAGGGCGTGGAGAAGACCTGGGCGGGCTACTCCGGCGGGACCAAGGAGACGGCGAACTATGGGGCGGTTTCGAGCGAGACGACGGGTCATGCGGAGAGCGTGAAGGTGGTATTCGATCCGACGAAGATCAGCTATGGGACGCTGTTGCGGGTGTTCTTCTCGGTGGTGCATGATCCGACGCAGTTGAATCGGCAGGGGCCGGATGTTGGGACGAGCTACCGGTCGGTGATTTTTTATACGACGCCGGAACAGGAGAAGATTGCGCGGGCGTACATTGCGCAGTTGGATGCGGCGAAGGCGTTTCCGCGGCCGATTGTGACCCAAGTGGTACCGCTGGTGGCGTTCTATGACGCAGAGGAGTATCACCAGGATTATGCGGAGAAGAATCCGGATAATCCATATATCCAGGTGTGCGATATTCCCAAGGTGCATGCGCTGCAGGCGCAGTTTCCGGAACTGTTTCAGGACTACAAGGGTAGCCACTAGTTGCCAGTTATTAGCCGCTAGCGACTGGGCGCACCGCGACGTTTTTTTTGTGAGCTTTTTCAGGACAATGGGAAGCTGTTTGAGGAATGAAAGCGAGGTGACGGCGATGCGCGTGATGGTATGGGCGATGGGCGCGTTGGCAGCAGGGTTGGGAATTGCGTGTGTGGCGCAGCAGGCAGTTGCGCCGGCGGTGCCAGCACCGGCAGCACCGCGAGCCGCGGTGCCGCTGTGGGCGAATGGAGCGCCGCACTCCGAGGGAAAGACCGCGCCGGAAGTGGTGACGCCGGTGAACGCGGATGGCGAACGGATTGTGACCAGCGTGAACAATCCTTCGATCACTCCGTTTCCGGTGCGTGGCGCGAAGAGTCCGGTGGCGGCGGTGATTGTGATGCCGGGAGGTGGGCATTACCAGTTGTCGATTGACCATGAAGGCTACGACGTGGCGAAGTATCTGAGCGGACGTGGGGTGGCTGCGTTTGTGCTGAAGTACCGGCTGGCGCGGGAAAAGGGGTCGACGTACACGGTGGATGGCGACGAGATGGCCGATGTGCAACGGGCGATTCGGACGGTGAAGGCGCGGGCGGCGGAATGGGGTGTCGACCCGGAGCGGGTGGGGGTGATGGGGTTTTCGGCGGGCGGGGAGCTGGCGGTGAAGGCGGCGGAGAATTTCCATGGAGATGTGAGCAACGTGGTGCCCGTCGACGCAATCGATCGGCAGAGCGACAAGCCGGCGTTTGAGGCGCTGATGTATCCGGGCGGGTTGTCGCCGGAGATTATTGCGGGCGTGACGAAGGATATGCCGCCGGGATTCCTGCTGTGCGGGGCGGACGATCGCGAGAATATTGCGCAGCAGTTGCCGCTGCTGTTTATCGCGATGCGCAAGGCTGGCGTGTCGGCGGAACTGCACGAGTATGCCGGGGTGGGGCACGGGTTCGGGTTGCGACTGAGCCAGCATGGGGCGGTGGCAGAGTGGCCGGATGTGTTTGTGCAGTGGATGGATGCGAAGGGGTTTCTGCGGGGGAAGTGAAGAGGCAGCGAGTTAGTGCTGCGTCTTGTAGGGGTTCTCGATGATTCGAAATCGGTCGGTGCCGATGGATGTTGTGCTGCCGCATGTGAGCTACAGGAATGTGGCGGAGGCGATGGCGTGGCTGACCAGGGTGTTCGGGTTTGAGGAACATTACCGGTATGGGGTGAATGAGGAGCGGGTGAGCGGCGCGGACATGCAGCTGGGCGCGGCGCACGTGATGGTGAGGATGCGTGCGGGCGCGACTCCGGCGGAGCTTGGGTTTGGGACGCAGTCGCTCACAGTGTTTGTGGAGGATGTGGGGGCGCACTACGCGAGAGCGAAGGCGGAAGGCGCGACGATTGTGGAAGAACCGCACGAGACGGAGTATGGCGAGTTCCAGTATGCGGCGCTGGACCTGGATGGACACCACTGGTTGTTTTCGCGGCATGCGCGGGACGTGGGGCCGGAGGAGTGG
Source organism: Acidobacteriaceae bacterium (assembly GCA_049509035.1). Lineage (GTDB taxonomy): Bacteria > Acidobacteriota > Terriglobia > Terriglobales > Acidobacteriaceae > Edaphobacter. The sequence goes on along the minus strand of JBELAH010000006.1, from coordinate 176,463 downwards.
GGCGCGGTGATGGCGAAGCGGTGATGAGGCGAGCTACTGGGTGAGGTCGCCTTCGGGTTCGTCGGTGGGGTTTTCGATTTCGGCGTGGAAGCCTTCGAGGAGGCGCTCGACGAAGGTGTCGGAGTCGGAGTCAGGGTGCTGGAGGTGGTGGGCGAGGGCGACGTGGCGGGCGAGGTCGGCGAGGACGATGCCCCAGGCGAAGGGGTCCTCCCAGGCGCCGGAGCGGATGCTGACGTGCTGTCCCCGCTCGGCGATCCAGACGCGGAGGACTTCAAAGGAGGCCTTGTCGCGGGCGGCGGCGGGGGGGATGTCGAGGGATTTGGCGGGAGGCATGGTGGGCTCCAGTATGGGGCGAGGCAGGCTCAGGATTCCAGAAGAGGTGACAAATAGTAGTTCGTTAGAAGGTGACCTCAGCGGCTAAAGCCGCTGTCATTCTGCAACGGTTATGGCACGGATGAATCCGTGCCCTCAACGAAACGGCCTTTTCCCGCTACCTGTAATGCGGTTCCATTAAGCAAGATAGAACCATGCGCGTTGGTTGGCCCTGTCCCCGGTTTCCACGATACTTGCCATTTTTGCGCAGGCTTGTACGGAGGATAATTCATGTATGGCTTCCCTGGCGCAACTGAATCCGGCTGACGGGCTTCCTTCGTCGGTACACACCGAGGTTGCGATTCTGGGCGCGATGCTGCTGGATGGCGTGGCGATCTCGGATGCGACGTCGAAGTTGAAGGCGGAAGATTTTTCGCTGGACTCGCACCAGCGGATTTACCGTGCGATGGTCGAGCTGATGGCGAAGGGCCACGGGATCGACTACCTGACGGTGCAGGAAGAGCTGGCGCGGCGGCGGGAGCTGGATTCGGTGGGCGGGCCGGCGTACCTGGCGTATCTGAGCGAGGGGATTCCGCGGAATTTCAACATCGAGAGCTACGTCCGGATTGTGAAGGACAAGAGCCTGCTGCGGCAGTTGATGGGGATCTTCCACGACGGACAGATTCGGGCGGCGGACCAGAGCGAAGATGCGATTACGGTGCTGGGCGATGTGGAGGCGCTGCTGGCCGATGTGGCCGACTCGGCGATCCAGCGCGGGCTGGCAGGGATTGGGGAGATTGTTGCGCAGAGCTTCGGGTCGATTGACGCGCTGTATGAGCAGGGGCGAGAGGTTACCGGGCTGGCGACTCGTTACACCGAGTTCGACAAGATGACGAGCGGGTTGCAGGACTCGGAGTTGATCATTATTGCGGCGCGGCCGTCGATGGGGAAGACGGCGTGGGCGATCAACATTGCGCAGAATGCGGCGGTGCATGACGGGAAGGTGGTGGCGATCTTCTCGCTGGAAATGTCGAAGGAGAGCCTGCTGCGGAGAATGCTGGCGAGCGAGGCGCTGGTGGGTTCGCGCAAGTTGCAGACGGGAACCATGTTGCGGGAGGACAAGGGCAAGCTGATGAAGGCGCTGGAGCGGCTGATGGAGTCGAAGATGTTCATCGACGACACGCCGGGGATTACGCTGGCGGAGATGCGGGCGAAGGCGCGGCGGCTGAAGCAGCAGGAGGGCCGGCTGGACCTGATCGTGGTGGACTATTTGCAGTTGATGACGGGGACGAACGCGAGTGGGAAGCGCGGGTTTGAGAACCGGACGCAGGAGGTGAGTTCGATCTCGCGCGGGCTGAAGGCGCTGGCCAAGGAGATGAAGATCCCGGTGTTGGCGCTGAGCCAGCTCTCGCGCGGAAGCGAACAGAGGACCGGCGACAAGAAGCCGCTGCTGAGCGATCTGCGGGAGTCGGGATCGATTGAGCAGGACGCGGACGTGGTGGCGTTCATCCACCGGGAGGAGTACTACGACCACGATAATGAGGACGTCAAGGGCAAGGCGGAGATCATTATCGCCAAGCAGAGGAACGGGCCGACGGGGTCGATCGAGCTGGCGTTCCGCTCGGACTTTACGCGGTTCGAGAATTTGAAGAAGGACGATGCGGGTGGGTTCTAGCACGTGCGAGTAATCTTGTTTGGCGCGAGTGGGATGGTGGGGCAGGGGGTGCGGCGGGAGTGTGTGCAGGACCGCGAGGTGGAAGCGGTGCTGCAGGTGGTGCGGCGGGCTTCCGGACCAAGCCTGGGGCGGCGGAGCGAGAAGGTGCGCGAGCTGGTTACAAATGACTTTTATGATTTCTCGGGGACCGAGGACGCATTTGCGGGCTACGATGCGTGCCTGTTCTGCCTGGGCGTGTCGGCGGTGGGGATGAAGGAGGCGGAGTACCGGCGGGTGACGTACGACATTACCATGGCCACAGCGCGGGCGGTGCAGCGGGCGGGTGTGGGGACGTTTGTGTATGTGTCGGGTGCAGGGACGGATGCGAACGGACGCGCGATGTGGGCGCGGGTGAAGGGCGAGACGGAAAATGCGCTGCTGGGGATGGGGTTCAAGGGGGCGTACATGTTCCGGCCAGGGCTGATTGTGCCGATCGATGGGATACGGTCGAAGACGGCGGTGTATCAGAGCGTGTACTCGGCGCTGCGACCGGTGCTGCCGTTGCTGCTGCGGATGTTTCCGAAGCACATAACGACGACCGAGCAGGTGGGGCGCGCGATGCTGGGGGTGGCCAAGCACGGGTATCCTAAGCAGGTGCTGGAGGCAGCGGATCTTGCGAGCTTCTAACGGCGCGGGACGGCGGTGGGAGTGACGAGCTGGATTGAGGTGTCGGAGGAACGGCTGGCGGGAAATTACCGAGCGGTCGCGGCGGCGGTTGGCGCGGAAACGGATGTGCTGGCGGTGGTGAAGGCGAACGCGTATGGGCATGGGGCAGAGGTGTGCGCGGTGGCGCTGGGGCGGGCGGGGGCGCGGTGGTTTGGCGTGGCGGATGCGTCCGAGGGAGTGCGGGTGCGGAAGGCGTTGGAGGGCGCTGGATTTTGGGATTCGGCGATTCTGGTGTTGTGCGGGCTTATGCCGGGGGATGTGACGGCGATTGTGGAGCATGGGTTGACGCCGGTGGTATGGACGAGAGAGCAGGTGGGTTGGCTCGCTGGGATGGGAGTGCGGGTGCATGTGGAGGTGGACACGGGTATGGGGCGGCAGGGTGTGCGGCCAGGGGCGGAGCTGGATGCGGTGCTGGATTCGATTGGTGCGAGCGGGCTGGCGGTGGATGGGGTGATGACGCACTTCTGCGCGGCGGAGGTGGCGGGCGGGGAGAAGACGCGGGAGCAGCAGCGGCGGTTTGCGGCGGCGTTGGCGCAAGTGCGGAGTTGGTCGCAAAAAACAGAGGGATTCGCGCCGAAGTGGGTGCATGCGGGGAGTTCGTCGAGCGTGGATAATCCGGCGGGGGACACAGGCTGGCTAGTGGAGTTGGCGAAGAGTGTTGGTGCGCGGGCGATGGTGCGCTGCGGGATTGCGCTGTATGGGTATTGCCTGCCGATTGCAGGCGCGGGTGAGTCGAAGCTGCGCGGCGCATTGCGGCCGGTGATGACGTGGAAGACGCGGGTGCTGGATGTACGCGATGTGGCGGCAGGCGAGACGGTGGGGTATAACGCGACGTTCACGGTGGCGGGGCCGATGCGGGTGGCGCTGCTTCCGGTGGGGTATGCGGACGGGCTGCGGCGGGAGTTGGGGGCGACGAATGCGAGGCCGGGTGGGTGGGTGATGATTCGAGGCGGGCGGGCGGGGATTTTGGGGAGGGTTTCGATGAATCTGACGGTGGTGGACGTGAGTGGGATCGAGGGCGTGCGGGTGGGGGATGAGGTGGTGGTGCTGGGCGACGGGGTGACCGCGGACGACCATGCGCGGCTGGCGGGGACGATTTCGTACGAGATTCTGTGCGGCGTGGGCGGGCGGTAGGAAGTCCCCGAGATGCCAACTAGTTGCGCTGGGCTGTAAGCTGGGTGCGGCGGACGGGCTGAAGCTCGACGCGCCAGGAGGCGATGGGATGGCCGCTGCGCGAATCTTGGTTGTGTCGACGGCTCTGTGTTGCGCGGGGTTGGCGGTTGCCGTGGCGCAGGCTCCTGCGACGAAGGATGCGCAGGCGAGGATGGAGAAGGTGGTTGCGTGCCTGCCTCCTCCGGTAGAGGTAAAAGGCGAGGCGGTGGCTTGTGTCACTCTGGCGCAGCGCATGGCCGAACTGCATGTGCCCGGCGTCAGCATCGCGGTGGTTCACAACGGAGCGATTGAGTGGGCACAGGGATTTGGCGTGCAAGAGGTGGGCGGCAAGCCGGTGACAGCCGAGACGATGTTTCAGGCAGGATCGATCAGCAAGCCGGTGGCTGCGATGGCTGCGCTGCACCAGGTGCAGTTGGGCAAGCTTGCGCTGGACACAGACGTGAACACGGAGCTGACGAGTTGGAAGGTCCCCGCGAGCACGGCGGCGCCGGGAGCGACCGTAACGCTGCGCGAGCTGCTGACGCATACGGCGGGTTTCACCGTGCATGGGTTTCCCGGATATGCGCAAGGCGATCCCGTGCCGACTCTGGTGCAGGTGTTGAATGGGGAGAAGCCCGCGAATACGCCGGCGATCCGGTTGATGAGCGTGCCGGGAGCGGGATGGAATTATTCGGGCGGTGGATACGTGGTGATGCTGCAAACGGTCCTTGATGTGACGAAGGAACCGTTTCCCAAGCTGATGCACGACACGGTGCTGGGGCCGATTGGGATGACGCATAGCACCTATGAACAGCCGCTGCCGGCGGCGTTGCAGGGGCAGGCGGCGACTCCGTATACGGCGAACGGAGCGCCCATACCGGGTGGCGCGCACACGTATCCAGAGATGACGGCGGCGGGATTGTGGACGACAGCGTCGGACCTGGCGCGCTACATCCTGGAGAACCAGCAATCGTTACAAGGGAAGGCGAACCATGTGTTGTCGCGGGAGATGACCCAGCAAATGATGACGCCGGGCAAGGGCAATTGGGGGCTGGGCGTGCAAATCGGCGGAGCCAAGGAGAATCCCTACTTCACACACGGAGGGGTAAACGAGGGATTTGAGGCGTCGTTTGTTGGCTACGAGAAGAACGGCGAGGGCGCGGCAGTGATGACGAACGCGCAGGGCGGAGGCCGGCTCGCCGACCAGGTTATGCAGAGTATTGCGGAGGTGTACGACTGGCCTGACCTTCGCCCGGTGGTGCGGACCGAGGTAAAGGTCGATCCAGCGGTGCTGGCGCGGTATGTCGGGAAATACGACGTCACTCCGAACCTGGGGTTTACGTTCACGCTCGAGGGGGGCCAGTTGATGGCCCAGCCACCACGGGGGCCTAAGGCTGCGCTGTTGCCAGAGTCGCCGACGAAGTTCTTCCTGAAAGTGGCGGACGTTGAGATTGAGTTCTTCACCGACCCGACTGGGAAGGTCACGCACATCATGCTGCATCAAGGCGGTCAGGACACCAAGGCGACCAGAGAGCCGTAGATTTGCTTCGGGGTGGGTATGGCCGTTAAGATCGGGTCTGGAATGAGAGGGGTTTAGCAAATGAGTGAAGGGAACAATGGGGCTCGGCGGACGGAAGACATCGCGCTGGATTTGTTGAAGTTTGTGGCGTCGCAGGCGCATGTGGGGACCAAGGCTACGGGTGGGACGGGCTTTGGGGTGACGGCTTCGTCGAAGCCGGAGGACCAGGTGACGGAATTGCTGGCGCTGTATGGGCGGTGCCGGCAGGCGGTTGAGGGTCCGGTGAAGTAAGTGGGAGCCAAAAGTGCAAGGCGAAGACAAATGCGGGGGTCTCTCCACTTCGCAGGACGGAGAAGCTGTCCCGCTTCGGTCGAGATGACGGCATCCAGCGTGCTGGTCGCGTCGAAATGACAACTGAATCGGTTGGTGGCGGGCCGCTGCGCGTGGCGGTGGTGGGCGCGGGCGCGTTCGGGCGGAACCATCTAAGGGTGTATCGCGAGTTGGAGCAGGCGGGGTATCCGGTTGAGCTGGCGGCGGTAGTCGATCCGGATGAGAGCGCGCGCGGTCGGGCGGCGGCGGACTTTGGAGTGCGTGGGTTTCAGACGATCGCGGAGTGCATGGCGGCGGCAATCCCGCCCAAGCGGAGCTTGGACGGGGCACCCGGTTCTGAGGAGGGGGCACCGGGGCGTATTGCGGCAGCGAGCGTGTGCGTGCCGACGGTGCATCATGCGGCGTGTGCGCGCGAGTTGATGGCTGCGGGCGTCGATGTGCTGATCGAGAAACCGCTGGCGGCGAGCCTGGCGGAGGCGGATGAGATTGTGGCGACCGCGCGGACGCTGGGGCGCGTGGTGCAGGTGGGGCATCTGGAGCGGTTCAACCCTGCGGTGCGGGCGGTGCGCGGACTGCTGAACCGGCCGATGTTCTTTGAAGTGCATCGGCTGAGCGTGTTTACACCGCGATCGCTGGATGTGGATGTGGTTCTGGATTTGATGATCCACGACCTGGACATCGTTATGAAGCTGGTGGGTGAGCCGGTGCGCGAGGTGCGGGCGGTGGGGCTGCCGGTGCTGTCGCGGAACGTGGACATCGCGAACGTGCGGCTGGAGTTCGAGAACGGGTGCGTGGCGAACTTTACGGCCAGCCGGGTAAGCACGGAACGGGTGCGGAAGATGCGGTTCTTTCAGCCGCACCAGTATTTGTCGGTGGACTTTGCGCGCCAGGACCTGCTGCTGATCGACGTGACGGCGGCGGCGGGGATGGATATGGCGCAACTGGCGAAGATGGCAGCGGCCGCGGGGATGAGTACGGGCGGACATCCATCGCCGGGGATGTCGATCCGCAAGGTTCCAGTGGAGGCGGGCGAACCGCTGCGGCTGGAGATCGAGGCGTTTCTGGAGGCGGTGCGGGGGCGGACGGAGCCGGTAGTGACGGCGGAGGATGGGCGGGCGGCGCTGGGGCTGGCGCTGGAGATTAATTCGGCGATTGCGTCGCATGCACGGCGCACGGGTTTGTGATCGAGGCGCTGGCTGGGTCGTCCATATTGGTGATGTGGGCGGTGTCGGGGGGGATGTCGAGGTTGAACTGGTCGGCATCGAGCTGCTGGTTGAAGCTGGTACGACGGGGATCGATGGTGACGGTGAGGCTTAACTCGTCGAGCGGGCGTTGAATCTCGATCAAGGTGGGGAACCTGATATCGCCGAACTTCTGATAGTTCTTATAGGTGGCCAGGGTCGCGATCTTGCCGTCGGCGTTGTAGATGTCCTGCTGGTAGGGGAGCAGGTCGACGCGGCTGATGTGGATGACACGGAGCGACTGAGCTACCTGGCCCTCAGGCTTGGAAAGGAACTCGAGGTTATACGTGGGCTCGTCGATGAAGACCTTGTGGTTTTTGGGATCGGGGACGATGCGATTGTCCTGGGTCATGGCGACGTCCTGGTTGGGTTGCAATCCCTGGATCAGCAGGGAGTCCAGGATCGCGGCGGGGCGGATAGCGTACTTGCCCTTCTGTGCGGTGTTGGTAACCACATCAGAACCGGTAATGGCGCAGTTCTCGGGCGGAATGAGCATCTTGAAGGACTTGCCATCGGAGACCATGTCGAGCGCCCGGCTGTGGACAACCGGTACCTCGAGGAGGAAGAGGATGTTCTCCGGTTTGCCGATGACGATATGGCCGTCGAATTGGGCAGAGCACGTGATCTCCCCCTTGCTGGCATATTGGACGTCGCCTTTGGTGGCGCCGCCAAAGCAGGCGACGACCTCGTCTGCGGCGGTCATGCTCTGGATGGCGGTGTAGCGGTCGTCGACCTGCTTGAGGAGTTGGTCGAGAGAGGTGCCGAGAACCATGGTCGGGGGCCTGGTTTTCAGGACGCTGTGGGTGTGTACGAGGCAACCGGTGAGGGCCGGAGTCAGCGTAAGTAGTCCCAGAGCGAAGGCTTTTCTGATGCTCATTAGCACAAACTTCAAGTATATCTGCCTGCGAGCGATGACGGGCGTGCGGGTAGGCATAACGGTCAACAATATGAATTGGGTGCGCGGCGGCGGGTGGAGGCTCAAAAGAAGCTATTTTGGAGGTGCTCGATGGGGCTTCGGGGGGGCGGGGCGGCCGATGGCCCGGCGGTAGGTTTCGACCTGCTGCGAGTGCTCTTTGAGGGTCGCGGAGAAGCGGCTGTGGCCCTGGGCGTCGGCGACGAAGTAGAGGTAGCTGGTGGTGGCGGGGGCGAGGGCGGCTTTAAGCGCGGCGATGCCGGGGTTGCAGATGGGGCCCGGAGGCAGGCCGGTATGGACATAGGTGTTGTAGGGCGAGCCGGACTTGAGGTCGGAGGCGTAGATGACGCCGCGGTAACGGTTGTCGAGGAGCGCGGCGTAGATGACGCTGGGATCGGTGGCGAGCGGCATGCCCTGGGCGAGGCGGTTGGTGAAGACGCTGGCGACCAGGGGGCGCTCGGAATCCTGGCTGACCTCTTTTTCGATGAGCGAGGCGAGAATGACGGTGGCTGGGAGGTTCAAGGTTCGAGGCTCGAGGTTCGAGGTGAGGCCGAGTTGGGCGGCGACGGCGCGGAAGCGGCGGACCATGGCGGCGAGCATCTGCGCCGGGGTGGTGTGGTGGGTGAAGCGGTAGGTATCGGGGAAGAGGTAGCCTTCGAGCGAAGGGGCGTTGGGCTCGAGGTCGGAGATGAGGGCAGTGTCCGCGCGTTCGGCGGCGAGGAAGGCGTCGCGGGAGCCGAGGCCGGCGGATTCGACCGCCTGGGCGATGTCGAAGATGTCGTAGCCCTCGGGGATGGTGAGGGGGACGGTGTAGACGTCGCCGCGGAGGATGCGGGCGTAGACCTCAGTGGCGGGCGCGGGGTGGTTGAAGCGATACTCGCCGGCCATGAGCTTGCCACCTTTGATGGCGCGGAGCAGGAGGAAGGCGAAGCGGCTGCGCAGGACTCCGGCGCGTTGGAGCTGCGCGGCGATGGCCTGGGTTCCGGTGCCGGGAGCGATGTCGACGTAGATGGCTTGCTGGTCGGAGGTGCCGGCGGGAGGGCCGATGGGGGCGTTGACGGCATAGGCCGCGAGGGCGGCGCAGACGAGCGCGATCAGCAGGAGGGATGCGAAGACCTTCAAGTCGTTTCTCGATTGCGCGCGGGTGGTCCGATTCGGGCGCGTGGATGTATTTTACGGTGGAGTGAGCGAGCGCGGGATGAGCCTGCGCCAGGTTTTCTCCGACAGGCTCGGGGAAGGCTCTCGGACTAAGGCTGAGGCTGAGAATGAAATACGGGGATTCTTCGCTTCGCTCGGAATGACAAGGGGACGTTACGTGCCGGGTGCCTCATGCTTGGGATACTAGCGTCCGAGGAGACGGGCGAGCCGCGCGGTCATCTCCTCCTCGGGGAGGAACTGCTGGGAGGGAGCCGATTGCGCTGGCGGGTAGTAGTCGATCTCGCAATCGAACAGGAACTGCGCCGCGTCGACGAGCACGCGGACGGGCGACTTGCCGGTGTGGATGGCGATGAGCTCGATACGGGCGCGCTGTTCGTAAGTGAGATCGACTTCCATGGGTCGAGGCTACGCTTGCGGGTCCCGGGGATGTCAACGGAACTCTGGTAACCAGCGCGGTAATCGGCGGCGTGTGGTCCCGGTGAGGGCGTGGCCGTATGGTCTTTGGGGACAGGGATATAATCCGGCGTGAGATCCGCACAGGGAGTGGCGGCGGCTGAGGCCATGGTCAGGCGCACGGATCCAGGGGCAACCCATGAAGATTCCTCGCACGGAGAACCGCAGGGATTTCCATATCGCGCCGGCCGGGTATTTTAACGTTTTAAGGCCCAGCACACGGTTTATCGCCTCGCATCTGCAACGGCGCTTTCCGTACCTCATGAGGCAATCCAAGGCTACTGAGACGGCAGAGCCATTGCAGATGCTGACACCAAGCACGAGTTCGGGCGGTGTGTTGTGGTGGGTATTAATCGTTCTAGCGGCAATTGCAATTACCTTAGGCTTCTTTCGATACTTGCAACTCTAAGGACGTATCGACGACCGACCTGGCGATTCGCCAGTTGGCGTCGCAATCCCCTCAACCTCTGTAGAATAGCGAGGTCGAAGCCGCTGGGTTGATGGCGGACTTTGAATTGCAATTGGAGAGGACGGAAACAGGATGGCATCGACGATGACAAGTATCGCGGCGTTGAAGGGTGTGCATACCCAGTTGAAGACGCGCATGGAGAAGACAGTGGACGACTTCCGGGCGAACCTGCTCTCGACCCGGACCGGCCGCGCGAGCGTCCATATGCTTGACCAGGTGAAGGTGGATTACTACGGGACGGGCACTCCGATCTCGCAGGTCGCACAGATTTCGACGCCCGAGGCACAGATGATTCTGGTGGCTCCGTGGGAGATGACGATGGTGGCGCCGATCGAGAAGGCCATCCGCACCAGCAACCTGGGATTCAATCCAATGCACGACGGCAAGGTGATCCGCGTGCCGGTGCCGCCCATGACCGAAGAGCGGCGCAGGGAGACAGTGAAGCACCTCTCAGCGGTGCTGGAAGACCACAAGACGGCGATTCGAAACATCCGCCGCGATGGCAACGAACAGGTGAAGAAGGCGGCTAAGGACAAGCTGATCTCGGCCGACGACGAGAAGCGGGCGAACGAAGAGGTTCAGCAACTGACCGACGCGGAGATCCGGCGAGTGGACGAGCTGTTCAAGGCGAAGGAGAAAGAAATTCTGACGGTGTGAGGGCGTCAGGTGGTGTGGTCGAGGACGATCTTCCAGCCGTCGGCGGTTTTTTCGAGGACGAGGGAGAATTGGCCGTCGGAAGGGCCGCCGTCCTTCTTGGCGCGTTCGAGGTGGTATTTGCCAATGCAGACGGCGAAGGTGTCGCTTAGGGAATGCACCTCCAACTCAGAGAACGTGAGCGTGCCCATGGAGGCGCGATTGTAGTAGTTGCGCTTGTATTCCTCGAGGATCTGCGCGTAGCCCTTGGAAACATCCTTGCCGATGAAGATGGTGTTGGGCGAGTCTTTGTAGCCCTTGACGTAGCCCTCGAGATCGCCGGCGTTCCAGGCCTTCTCCTGCGCGAGCACGACCTTGACGACGTCGAGCTCGGTGCGGGTAGCGGTGTGGAGGGGATTGTCGTCCTGCGCGGGCGCCGGCAGGGCAGGTGCGAGCAGGAGTCCGAGCGCGAGTGCGCATGCCGCGCCGAGCCACACGATGCCTAACGTCCTCAACCGGTCGCCGAACCTACCGCCGCTCATTTGCGAACACCTCGCGTGCGAAGAGTGTAACTGAAACACGGGCGGGGGATTGTCAAGAGTCTGTCGCGAATTGTGCCGGCAGCGGCATTGGAAATGGATTTGGAATCGGGGGTGCGTGCCGTTGTCTAAGCGAGGCCGGTGGATTGGGCCTGCTCGCGGGCGTGGTAGCTGGAGCGGACGAGCGGCCCGGATTCGACGTGGCGGAAGCCCAGGGCGAGGGCTTGGTGCTTGAGGAAGGCGAATTCGTCCGGGGTGTAGAAGCGCTGCATGACGAGGTGGTCGCGGGAGGGGCGGAGATATTGGCCGATGGTGAGGATGTCGACTTTGCGGTCGGCGAGGTCGCGGAAGACGTGGAGCAGCTCGTGCATCTCTTCGCCCATGCCGACGATGATGCCAGTCTTGGTGATCTGGGCGGGTGAGAGTTCCTTGGCGCGGCGGAGGAATTCGAGGGAGCGGGCGTAGCGGCCGCCGGATTTTGCGATGGCGTAGAGGCGCGGAACGGTCTCGATGTTGTGGTTGAGGATCTCAGGGCTCGCGGCGACGACCATGCGCAGGGATTCGTCGACGCCCTGGAAGTCGGGGGTGAGGACTTCTACGCGGGTGCCGGGCGATTGAAGACGAATCTCGCGGATGACTTCGACGAAGGCGCGAGCGGCGCCGAGGTTGTCATCGTCGCGGTTGACGCTGGTGATGACGGCGTGGGCGAGGCCGAGCTGGGCGACGGCATAGGCGACGCGGCGAGGCTCGTCGAAGTCGATGGGGGCTGGTTTTCCCTTGGGGACGGCGCAGAATCCGCAGCGGCGGGTGCAGAGGTTGCCGAGCATCATGAAGGTGGCGGACTTCTGGTTCCAGCACTCGCCGAGGTTGGGGCAGTGGGCGCTCTCGCAGACGGTGTGGAGGTTGAGGTCGCGGGCGAGCTTCTTGAGGTTGTGGAAGGTTTCGCCGCCGGGGGCGCGGGCCTTGAGCCACTCGGGCTTGCGCGCGGGGCGCTGGGGCGCAAGGTCGATCTGGATGAGGTCCGAATTGAGGGATTCGGCGATGGGCGGCGTCATGCGAATTAAATTGTATCGCCTGCGAATGGCAAGCATGGTCCTGCCGGACGGGCCCACTGCGCGTGGGGCGGGCGTTCGCACGCCTTTTTATTGCTTCGCATGGTCTCTCCACGGAATCCTGCCTGCGAAAAGGCGCGGGAACGCCTAGTGGAGGCGCTCGCGGGTTTCCTGGCGAATGAGGTAGAGGAAGAAAATCAGGCCGAACAGACCTTGTATCAAGAAAAATCCCGCGTGCGACTTTGAGAAGTAGAAGACGTAGCCCGTGGCGAAGAGCAGGCAGCCGGCGGTGACAAGAGCCCAGCCCCACTTTTGCAGGCGGAGCAGGCCATAGATACCCGCGGCCAGCAGAGAGCAGAGGGCGAGGCTGCCGTACTTCGCCGGGCCGCTCCCGAAGACTCCGGTGAGTCCGGCGTAGACATTGGCTGTGGTCATGACGATCAGGTACAGGCAGATGGCGGCGATGCCGGGGAGCATTCGGCCTTTGACGTCATTGCTCCCGGTTTCTGGATCACTCATTTTGTTCCTCACGACAAGAGGCGGCGAAGAGCGATCGATGACCAGCGGTCAGCTATCGGCTGTCAGCGATCGGCGGCTACAGGGTGTGCAGATAGGCGAGCAGGTCATCGCGCTGTTCGGGAGTCATGGTGTTGCCCAGCGCCGGCATCATGGGGCGGCCGAAGAGGATGGCATCCATGACGCGGTCGTCGTTGGCAGGAGCGCCGCTATCCAGATACTGCTTTTTGAAGATGCCGCGCAGGGACTGGCCGTTGAGCGGTTCGTTGGTGCGGTCGTTGTGGCAGCGCACGCAGCGGGCCTGGTACACCTGGTACCCGCGCATCTGCTGCGGATTGAGGTCGGAGATTGGAGTGGGCGGGGGCAGTTGCTTGCATCCCACGGCGGCGGTAAAGATGGTGGCCACGCCGAGTGCAAGCAATCCCCCTCGAATCTGTTTCATGGAACTATTGTCGCATCCGGGGTCCGATTGGGCGCGGGGTTATCCCTTGCCCAGCATCATGGTGGCAAAAGCCTGCCACGGGTGAGTGAAGGCAATAGGGACGCGGGTGAGATGAATGACGATGAGGAAGAGCGAGGCGAAGAGGGTGGTCTTCAGGATTTTGCGCTGAGTAGCGAGGTCGAAGACCATCACTGCCAGCAGAAAGCCGAACGGGATAAGGTCCTGCGCTTTGGGGTTGGTCTGGAAGAAGGCGACAGGCCAGCGGCCGACGGCGGCGTCGATGAGGCCGATGGTGGCGATGAGGATGAGCCGCTTGTGGATGGCGGGCTGACGGCGGTAGCGATAGGCGAAGAAGGCCAGCACTCCGAAGATAAAGATGGCACTGAGGGGGATGACGTAGAAGGTCTTGGGGTCGAGTCCGAGCACGCCGACGCCGCGCCGCAGCGAGTTGGTGGCCGCGATGGGGCCGATGATGACCATCGCACAGGCGAGGCCGAAGCCGAAGAGGCCGAGGGTCTGGTGCCACTTGACTCTGCGCGCGGAGATGAGCGCGGTCTGGACGAAGAGCAGAACCATCCAGAGCGTCATGATGGCGCCGTGGACATGGATGAGCCGGTTGGGAAGCGGGGCCTCCACCATTCCGGCGAGGAAGTAGGTCTTGGCAAAGCCGAAGAGGACGGTGGCCCAGAGCAGAAGCACCATGGTTGAGAAGAAGATGCGGTCGGCTTTGGGATTGACCCGCAGGCGAGGCACAGCTTGTTGGCGCAGGGCGTCGGTTGCCATGTGAAACCTCCTGACACTTGATTTAATTCAGGGGCCCGGGGGGAAGGTTTGTTTTCTCGGTATTGGAAAGTATGCCTCAACACGGGGGCGTTCGGGAAGATTGTTCCTATTCGGCGGCCTGAATGGCGGCGACGATCTTGTCCATAGCTTCGCGGTCGGCGGTGGTGCCGGGGAGATGGTTGTCCACCATGATGGAGAAGATGACGGTGCGTCCGCTGGCGCAGTCGAGATAGCCGGAGAGGGCGCGAGCTTCGCCGAGGGTACCGGTCTTGGCGAAGAGGTGGTCCTTAAGCGGAGGGTTGGGGAAGCGGGATTCGAGGGTGCCGTCCTCGCCGGCGATGGGGAGCGAGGCTTTCCACGCGGGGAACCAGGGTTGGGTGGTGGCGAACTGGAGGAGTATGGCGGTGGCGCGGGGAGTGACGAGGTCGTGGCTAGAGAGGCCGGAACCGTCGACGAATGCAAAATCGCCCTTCTCAATCCCCAGGTGCAGCAGGAACTCGCGAAGAACCGTGAGGCCTGAGGCCTGGGTGTGCTCACACGTATACGCCGCTCCGAGGTCCCGCAGAAGCACCTCCGCGTGTAGGTTCTGCGACACCTTCAGCGTGTAGGTCACGTCTTCCGACAAGGGTGACGATTCGTGAGTTGCCAGTTCCGTTCGCCCTGGCTGGGGCGGTCCGGCAACACTCTGCGCATCGCACTGTGTGGGCTCCGCATCGGGCGAGTAGGGCCGGCTAAGGATCTGCGGCACGAACATCGGGTCGACGCGAGTTGACGGATTGAAGTATCTCCAAACCAGGTGATTGGCGCGGGCTACGCCGGTGACGCGGATTCCTCGGCGCTGGAGTGCTGCTTTGAAGGCTATCGCGGCGTACTCGGCGGGATCGGCGATGGCTACGGCCTGGGTGCAGGGTGTCTGCTTTGGCTCGAGGTTGCCGAAGACCACCAGATGCCTGGTTCCCTGCTCCCGCTGATAGCCAATCTGTGCGTCGCAGTCGTGGGCTGTTCCGGTTGGGGTTGCGTCGACCCGGTTTTCGATCGTGTAGTAGGCCAGGTCCGGATCGGTTTGGATGGTGGCTTTGGCTGAACGGCGGCTATTTTCTTGCGCGCCCGAGGATACCTTCACGTCGACCTGGTTATCGTGCACGCTGAGCGCCGATACGGGCGCTCCGTATCCATAGACCAGATCATCGAGCGACCAGTCGGGAGGGTAGGGCTCCCAGTTGAATTTCGAGTCGTCGCCGACGATGTCTCCCTTCACCTCGCGCAAGCCCGAGGCATAGACTTTGTCCGCAAGCTCTTCGATGTCCGCGATCGATGGCGGAGGGCCTGGCGCTGCTTTCGGGCGCTGCGCCGGTGGGATGTAGGGCAGATCGCGGGTGCCAAAGCTCGGGTCGCCACCTCCCTGCAGCCGGAGGTTTCCCTTGAGCAAGTGGCCGGAGAGTTTGCCCTCGGCGATTACCTGGGTGGTAAAGCGCTTGTCGGTCCCGAGCAGGGCGAGCGCGGCGGCGGTGGTGAAGAGTTTGGCGTTGGACGCAGGCTGGAAGAGTTGGGCCTGGTTGAGGCCGTAGATGAGGGCGCCGTCTAGCGAGGTAACCAGGATGCCCCAGTGGGCGCGGGAGACGGCAGGATCTTCCAGCAGTGCGGCGATCTGGGTGGGGAGCGAGGCGGGGGGGAGATCGGGCAGGGATGGGGCTGGTTCTGAGGGGATGGGGACGGCGGGAGCGGCTTGCGTGTCCGGTGGGGCGGGGGGTGGGGTTGCGTCGGTGGCGGGGGTGGTTTGGGCGGCGGCGAGGGCGCACAGGGTTGCCATTGCTAAGAGGCACAGTGCTGCGCGGAGGTTTTGCCGCATCATGCGCGCAGTCTAGCACTTCGCGCGCGCGGGCTGATAGACTTGTAGGGTTGCGCCGCATAAAGGGCGCATGCGAAGCTCCCGCCCGGCGCGTCCTGCAAGACGACCGGCGCCGGCGGTGAAGCGATATCAGCCCGGGAACGGGACCAGTTCCGGATCAAAGGAAGACGAGACCCAGTGGATCAGCAGACAAGGCAAGCCCTCAAGAAAGACAAGTTTGTGAGCACCACCACCCACGGCCTGGAATGGGCCAGCGAACATCGCCAGCGGGTGATTTATGCCGGATCGGCGATTCTCAGCGTGATCGCGCTGGTGGTGCTCGGCATAGTGATTTATAACGCGCGGTCGGATGCGGCTTCGGTTGCATTCGGCGCGGCCATGCAGACTTACCAGTCGGCGTTGACGCAGCCGGGTGAGCCGGTGCCATCCGGAGTGAAGACGTTTGCCTCCAGCGCGGAGCGGGCCAAAGCTGCAAATGCGATGTTCCAGGCGGTTGCCGGCAAGTACAGCCTGACGCCGGATGGCAGGAATGCGCGCTACTTCGCCGGCCTGACCGAGATTGAGGCGGGGCAGAACCAGCAGGCGGAGGCGACGCTGAAGCAGGTCGCGAGCGGGTGGGACAGCAACCTGGCCGGACTGGCGAAGATTGCACTGGCCGGGTTGTATCGCGACACCGGACGCGATGCCGAGGCAATTGATCTGTACAACCAGCTCAGCGCCAAGCCGACGGCTACGGTTCCCTATGGGTTGGCACGGTTGCAGCTTGCCGATCTATACACCGCCGAAGGCAAGACCGACGAAGCGCGCAAGGTGTATGCGGACCTGGAAGACAAGGACGCGAAAGGAACGGCAGGCGCGATGGCGAAAGAGAAGCTGAATCCGGCGCCGGCAGGACCGGGCGGCTTGCCCCAGTAGTTCGCAGCGCTGGCTCAGGGTTTTGCGGGCGTGCGTACGATCTCCACGGAACAGGGGGCGTGGCGGACGACGAACTCGGACACGCTGCCCAGCAGAAACCGCTGCATGCCTCTGAGTCCGTGCGAACCGACCATGATGAGATCGGCATGCCAGTCTGCGGCAGTGTCGATGATGCCCTCGCGGACGTCGCCGACCCCAACCAGGGTTTGCGCTTTGAATCCGGCGCTGCGCAGCTCCGTCGCAATTCGTTCGACCAGCGTTTTGGCGGCGTCGCGCTCGGCTTCCAGTTCCGGAGCGTAGCCGGGGCTCATTTGCGGCGGAGGCGGCCCCACCGGCTGCAGGACGTGCAGGACCAGGACCTCAGTGTTGTCGGCGCGCCGCTCGGAGACAATCGCCCGCAGGATATCTCCGGAGTACTTGGAATCATCAATTCCTGCCAGGATTTTCATAGGTCACTTCCCTTTGCGAACAATCAGGCGTCCGATAGCAAGGCGCGTGGAGAGTATAAGCGCAAGTCTGCCGGGTTGGGTAAGGAATCGCAATGCCTGATTTGGTTTGGGCGGCAGAATCTCCGGCTAGTGGTGGTCCTCGGACTGGAGCCGGACGGCGACGGCCTGATCGCTGATGAGGATTTCCTTGTCTTTGAAGACGGAGGCGGCTTGAGAGCGGACGGCTTCGACGGTCTTCCACTGGTCCTTGGCGCGGGGTTCGGGCACCCAGCCGGGGAGGGACATGCCCAGGTAGTCGCCGAGGGCCTGGGCGTGCGGCTCGTAGAGCGCGCGCAGGGCGTGGAGGCGAGCCGGGGCTTCGGGGTCGCCGCAGAGGCGCAGGCCGGCCTGCCGCATGGAATCGCAGACCAGGTCGAAGTGTTCCGGCGGGAGGCGGTTGGGGCCGCCGCGGGCACGCCATGCGGCCTCACATTTTTCCAGGTGGAAGACATGGCCGAGGTCGACCAGCGCGTGGCGGCCCATGGCGAAGGTGAGTTGCGCCTGGCGGGAGGCGGTACCGGGGACGACCGAGATGAGCAGGGCGCAGCTATCGAGCATGGCGGTGAGGGCGGAGAGCCAGCTCTGGTTGTCGTGCTGGGAGCGGTAGTAGCAGAGGATGGGGTAGGAGATGTGGGATTCGAGGAGTTCGGCGGACCATCGTTCCCACTCGATGAGCAGGACGACCAGGGCTTCCTGACCGCCGAGGAAGGAGTGGCGGCGGAGCAGTTCGGTGGAGGTGGGCGGCGAGCCGGCGCGGGCGTCGAGCAGCGCGACCGAGACCTCGCGGCGGGAGAATGAGTTGTAGAGGACGGGGACGTATCCGATGACCAGGGCGACAAAGCCGAGGCCGGTGCCCGACTCGACGACGATGAGCGCTCGCGCGGTGAGCGAGCGGGGAAGAACGTCGCCGAGGCCGAGCGTGAAAAGGCTGGTTCCGCTCACGTAGAGGTCGGTGCGCAGGCGGGCGAGGGCGGAGGTATCGGCCATGGTATCGGCGAACGGCGTGCGCAGGCCGAAGAAGATGAGGCCGAAGCCGGTGGTGAGCAGAAGTGCCCAGACGATGAGCAGAAGCAGCAGCGAGGCGGGGCCGAAGGTGCTGTAGATCTGCTCGCGGGCCTTGGGGTTGCGGATGTGGCGCGCGACCCACGACCACGGTGTCCAGGTGAGGATGTAGAAGAGCTTGGTGATGCGAAAGCGGCCGACGGGGCGGCGGGGCAGGATGATGGTCTGAAAGGCGTCAAGGACGGCGCTGAGGCAGAAGAGCAGGCCGGCAATGAGAGCGGCAACGCGCATGGCCCATTCTAGCCACTTCGTGGCGTGTATTGGGCTTCGCGTGGTGCTCCCGATGGTCGCAGAGCGGATTCCGTGCCATTTCTCTTGTGATACCGGACACAGGGGATGGGGTTTGAGGCCGGAAAAAGGGGTTTGGTGGGATAGACTCATCCTGGTGTTGAACAAGCTGATCTTCGCCAATCTAACCCACCGACCAGTGCGGACGCTGCTGAGCGTGCTGGCAATCGCGGTGGAAGTGACCATGATCCTGACGCTGGTGGGCGTGAGCCGTGGGACGCTGGACTCGACCAAGAACCGGGCCAAAGCGGTGGGTGCAGACGTCGTGGTGCGGCCTACGGGAACGTCGGTGATCTCGAGCCTGAGCGGGGCGCCGATGAGCGACAAATACCTACCGCTGCTGATGCAACAGCCGCATGTGAGCGCGGTGACGGGTGTGGTGGTGCAATCGCTGCAGTTTCCCTACTCGGTCTTTGGCATCGATTTCGCAGCGTTCAACAAGATGAGCGGGGGGTTCCAGTATCTGAAGGGACATGATCCGGTCAACGATGACGACATGATCGTGGATGAGAATTACGCGCAGAAGTACCACCTGCGTGTGGGCAGCCAGGTGAAACTGGTAGCCCACGAGTGGAACATCTCCGGAATCATGGAGGGCGGGAAGGCAGCGCAGATCGCTGTGAAGCAGAAGGTGCTGCAGGAGATTGAGGGAACGCCCGGGCATCTGACGATGATCTATGTGAAGTTGGACGACCCGGGACTAGCGGACCAGGTGGCGGACCAACTGAAGGGGACGCTGAGCGACGACCAGATCTACTCGATGAACGCGTTGCTGGATGCGTACTCGGTCAACAATATAGGGATGCTGCGGGACTTCATCGACGTGGTGATTTTTGTGGCGGTGATCGTGGGGTTCATCGTGGTGTTTATGGCGATGTACACGGCGGTGCTGGAGCGGACGCGGGAGATTGGAATCATCAAGGCGGTGGGCGGCTCGTCCGGGCTGGTGCTGGATATGCTGCTGCGCGAGACGGTGATGCTGGCGGTGTTTGGAACGCTGTTGGGGATTGTGCTGACCTACGGGTCGCAGTGGATGATGCAGCATTTTGAGCCGGGCAGCCTGGTGCAGGAGACGGTATACGCCTGGTGGCCGATTGCGGGCGCGATTGCGATTGTGGGGTCGATGCTGGGCGCGGTCGTTCCGGGGATCAAAGCGGTACAGCAGGATGTAACCGAGGCGCTGTCCTATGAGTGAAGGCGGGACAGGGATGGTCGCGACGACGAAGCCAACCGGGGCGGAGCCGATGATTCGGGTGCGCGGGCTGACCAAGGTCTACCATGTGGGCGAGGTGGACGTGCATGCGCTGCGCGGCGTCGATCTGGACATTGCGCGGGGCGAGTTCGTGGCGATCGTGGGTGCGTCGGGCTCGGGCAAGTCGACTCTGTTCCATATTCTGGGCGGCCTTACGCCGCCGACCGCAGGGACGGTGGTGATCGACGGGAAAGACCTGGCGGGAATGTCGAATCGACAGTTAACTGACCTGAGGAAGACGACGGTGGGGTTCGTCTTTCAAAAGTACAATTTGCTGCCGACGCTTTCGGCTGAGGACAACATCAAGATTGTGGAGTATATTGGCGGGCGGTCGACTAGCTTCCGTCCGGAGTTTGTAGACGTGTTGAAACTGCTGGGAATCGACGACCGGTTGAAGCATAAGCCGCGGGCGCTCTCGGGCGGGCAGCAGCAGCGGGTGGCGATTGCGCGGGGGATCGTGAACCAGCCGGCCATTCTGCTGGCGGACGAGCCGACGGGGAACCTGGACAGCAAGAATTCGGCTGCGGTTCTGGAGGTCATCAAGGACCTGAACGAGCGGACGGGGCAGACGATTTTGATGATTACGCACGATCCGGAGGCGGCGGCGTACGCCAGCAGGACGGTGCACATCCGGGACGGGCGGATCGTATGAAAGGCACGCGCATGGCGGGCGAGACACGGGCGATCGGCTGGGCGGACGATAAACGGAGCGGGGAAACTTTGTCGCCGCAAGCCGCGTCTAGGGATGAATTGCGCGAAGTGCGAATAAGGTTGGGGTGGGCCATGGCTCTACCCGCGAAAGCGTTACCGCCGGGGCCGGATTTGCCCCAAAATGCAGGAAAGCCGCGCAGGTTTGCGGTGAAAAGCAGGTGCTATCGCTGGTCAGGGCGGGCACTCTCACATTACAATCGAGAGGACTAGCACACACCCTAACTTCGCGTTCCAGCATCTGACACAACGCGCTTTATCGAAGGAGAAACACCGCCGCCATGAAATTGAATGCACGTATTCCACTGTTGGTCGCACTGCTGATGTTGCTGGGGACTGCGACCGGATGTAACTTTCTGAAGTCGCGCGACCAGTTGAATAAGGGCATTGCGGCGTTCAAGAACGCGCAGTACGAGCAAGCGACAAACTATTTCCAGAATGCGGCGCAACTCGACCCGTCGAACGACAACGCCAAACTGTATCTGGCCACGACCTACGCGTCGCAGGTGGTCCCGAACCTGATGGATCCAGCCAACCTGGCCATGGCGCAGAAGGCGCTGGACGAGTTCAACCTGGTGCTCTCGAAACGCCCTGACGACCTGACGGCGCTGAAGCAGATTGCCTCAATCGATCGCAACATCAACAAGCTGGACCAGGCCAAGGCGGACGAGTTGAAGGTGATCTCGATAGCGCCAAACGAGCCGGAGGCGTATTACATTGTCGGCTTCGTGGACTGGAAGCAGGCGTACAACAATGCGATCACGATCCTGGCGGCGGACGGATTGACCGATGCCGGCGACGGCAACCCGAAGATGACCAAGGGCGCCTGCGCGAAGATCCAGGCGGCCAATTCGGGGCTGGTGGCCGAGGGCATCAAGTACCTGCAAAAGGCAGTCGATCTGAATCCAAACTACGACGATGCGATGACATATCTGCAACTGACCTACCGGCGCAAGGCCGACACGGACTGCGGCAATGCAGCGGCGCAGAAGGACGACATGCAGCAGGTGGACATGTGGATTCAGAGGGACATGGGCGCGCGCAAGACCAACGAGCTGAACAAGGAGAAGAAGTTGGGCGGCGGCGTCACGATGTAAGGGCGTCTTGCCTTGAGCTTGAGGAAAGGCCTCCCGGCGCAATGCGGGAGGCTTTTCTGTTGGCGCCCGGAGCGGGTGTGAGAAGATTATTCGGGCCAGCGGCAGAGGGAGATACAATCCGACTGCGGCAGTTGTGAGCGAAAGGAACGCGATGAACGAGAATGCGGTTGCTGGAGAAGTTGGGGTTGGCGGCGATGGGGCGCGCAGTCTAAGCGAATTGGAGCGAGTAGTGGATACGTTTGTCGCGCCCGCGGCGACGTTCAAGGACATATTGCGCAGCACATCGTGGTGGCTGCCCTTTGTGCTGATGCTGGTCACCTCGATTGCAACGGCCTTCACGGTGGAGCGAAAGGTGGGATTCGACCAGGCCTACGAGAACCAGGTGCGCATGAGCCCGAATACCCAGGAGCGCATGGCAGACATGACGCCGGCGCAGAGGTCGCAAGCCGAAAGGATCTCGGTCGCGGTGACCAAGTACGTCACCTATGGCAGTTTCGTGCTGGTCACGGGCTTTCTTGCTCTGTATGCGCTGATACTTTGGGCGTCGTTCAATTTTGGATTGGGAGCCAAGACGACTTTCTCGCAGGTGTTCGCGGTGACCATGTATGCGTCGCTGCCCTACCTGCTGATATCGCTATTGACGATTGTGTCGCTTTGTTTTGGCGGGAACGCCGAGGGATACGACTACAAGAACCCGGTGGCGACCAACCTGGCCTACATCATGTCGTCGGATACGGCTCCCTGGCTGAAGGGGCTGCTGGAGTCATTTGACATTGTGAAGCTGTGGTCGGTTGTTCTGACGGTGATCGGCATGGCCATCGTCGCGAAGAAGACGATTGCGCAGTCGGCGATCATCGTGGGCATCTTCTGGCTGATCGGCGTGGTGGTGACGGTAGCAGCGTCCGCTTTCAGTTAGAGCGCGGTGAAGGATTTCCGGAGGAAGTGGTGATAGGGTAGGGCTGAGCGAGGGCCTGGGCTCAGGCGATCCGGAGAGCGAGGTGGGTGCGATGGCAGGTCCGGCGGTGTATGAAGACTTCAACTTTATTGTGAACTGGGGTGGCGCGAGCCAGCCCATGATGAGCGTGAGTCCGCTGGTGCGGAGCAACGATGTGCTGGAGTACCGCGACGGCAACGAAAAGCTGAACTCGCCGCACAAGGCGCCGGGGATTACGCGCTATGAGCCGATCGTGCTGGAGCGGCGGTTGCAGCCGGGGAACACCGATTTCTACGACTGGGCGCAATTGGTGACGGTGGTTTCGGGCAATTACACCGATGCGCTGCGGGAACTCACAATCCAATTGCTGGATGGGCAAATGAACCCGGTGGTCACGTTCCGCGTCACCAATTGCTGGCCGAGTTCCTATGAGATTTCGGGGCTGAACGGAGACGGGTCGGCGTTTGTGGTGGAGCGGTTGACCCTGGAGTATGACACCTGGATTTGGGACGAGGCCGGGACCGGAGCGTCGGGAACAGCCGGGACGACGGGAACCACTGGAACGTCGGGAACAACTGGGACGACGGGAACAACTGGAACGATCACGGGCGGCCCCCAAACCCATGGGGGCGATCCGGGCGCTACTCTGTCCAGCGCCTGAAGACGAGCGAACCGTTGGTGCCGCCGAAGCCAAAGGAGTTGGAGAGCGCGCAGTCGATCCTGGCGCGCTGGGGCGCGTTGGGCACGTAGTTGAGCCGGCACTGGGGGTCGCGCTCTTCGAGGTTCATGGTGGGCGGGGCGGTCTGCTCCAGCATGGCCATCACGGTGATGCCGGCCTCCAGGCCTCCGGCGCCGCCGAGCAGATGGCCGGTCATGGACTTGGTGGAACTGACCAGCAGGGTCTGGTTGAGCGCGTGCTCGCCGAAGACATTCTCGATGGCCTTGGACTCGAGCGCATCGCCTAGCGGCGTCGAGGTAGCATGGGCGTTGACGTAGTCGATCTTATCCGGCGAGATGCCGGCGACCTTGAGGGCGGCATTCATGGCGCGATAGCAGCCTTCGCCCTCGGGCGCCATTCCGGTCATGTGATAGGCGTCGGCGGACATGCCGTAACCGATGACTTCGGCCAGGATCTTTGCGCCGCGGGCCTTGGCGCCCTCCAGTTCTTCGAGGATGAGGATGCCTGCGCCCTCGCCGACGACGAAGCCGTCGCGGTCCTTGTCGAAGGGGCGGCAGGCGTGGGTGGGGTCGTCGTTGCGGGTGGAGAGTGCCTTCATGGCGGCGAAACCGCCGACGCCCATAGGGGTGATGGCGGCTTCGGTTCCGCCCGCGATCATGGCGTCGGCATCGCCGCGCTGGATGATGCGGAAGGCGTCGCCGATGGAGTGCGCCGAGGAGGTGCAGGCGGTCGCAGTGGCCTCGTTGGGGCCGCGCGCGCCAAAGCGGATGGAGACATGACCGGCTGCGAGATTGATGATGGAGCCGGGGATGAAGAAGGGCGAGATTTTGCGCGGACCTCCGGCCAGCATGGCCGAATGTTCCCGCTCGATGATGTCGAATCCGCCGATGCCCGAGCCGATGTGGACGCCGACGCGATCGTGGTTGGACTCGTCGATTTTGAGGCCGGAGTGGTCCATCGCCTCCTGCGCCGCGGCAATGGCGAAGTGGATGAATCGGCCCATCTTGCGGGCTTCTTTCTTGTCGATGAAGAGGAGGGGGTCGAAGTCCTTGACCTCGGCGGCGAAGCGCACCGGATGGCCGGTGAGGTCGAACCCCTTGATCTCGGCCATGCCGCTGCGGCCGGCGAGCAGGCCCTGCCAGACTTCGCTGACTGTCCTGCCTACTCCACAGACCAGGCCCAGACCGGTGACGACGACCCGGCGTCGCCAGGGTTGCTGCTCCATCGCATTGGTTACGTCCATCGCTACTTGGAACCCTTCTGCGTCTTTTCGATATAGTCGACGGCGTCCTTGACGGTCTTGATCTTCTCGGCGTCTTCGTCGGGAATTTGAATGTCGAAGGCTTCTTCGAACTGCATGACGAGTTCGACGACGTCGAGGGAGTCGGCGCCGAGGTCCTCCTGGAAGCTTGCGCCTGGGGTCACTTCGGCCTCATCCACCTGAAGCTGCTCGACGATAATCTGTTTTACTTTTTCATCTACTGCTGCCATTTCTTTCTCCTGTTTGCCTTCTGGTTCAAAAATTCGCTGCGGGCCGGACCGGTATATTGCAGAGATTTCCCGAGATGTACGCGCAAGTCTCTAGGATACCGAGCGCCTAGGAGAGTGTAAAGCAAAGGGAGGGGTAGCGTTTGAGCGAGCCGAGTTATCCACACGTTTGAAGAGGCCAGGATATTGGGATTGGCGAAGAATTGGCGTAAATTGAGGTCATGCAGATTCTAATCTTTGTGGCTGGATGCGTACTGGGGGTGATCGCAATCCTGATCGCGGTGCGCGGACAACTTGCGGACCTTCGCAAAGCGGTGGACGAGGCACGCGACCGCGAGAACCAGGAGAACGCGAAGGCTGCGGCGTCGGCGGTTGAAGTGACGGCTGCGCTGGTGGAGAAGGCCTCGGCGCTGAAAGATGCCGAGGCGGCGAACCGGCGCGCCGACGAGATGATCGCGAAGGAACGCGAGGCGCAACAGGAGATTGTGAAGGCGAAGGACGAGCAGATCGAGAAGCTGAACGATTTTATTACTCAGGCGAAGAGCGTGCTGACGACCGAGTTCAAGGCCTTGTCAGGAGATGTTCTGAAGGACGCCTCCGGGCAAATGGTGCTGGCGGCCAACGAACTGATCAAGAAGCATGGAGAGAAGACGACCGGCGACGTAGAGCTGCACAAGCAGCAGATTGCAAAGATGCTGGGCCCGGTGGAGCAGACGATCATACGGCTGGACCAGCAGGTTGCGGACAGCAATGTTGCGCGGTCCAAAGCCGAGGCGTTGCTCGACGAACAGATCAATCGGCTAGCCGGGGCGAGCGAATCTCTTTCGAGCGCGCTGCGCAAACCGGTGGTTCGGGGCAGTTGGGGCGAGATGACGCTGGAGAATGCTCTGGAGAATGCGGGTCTGAGAGCCGAGGTTGACTTCGTTCTTCAGCACAGCACGGACGGAGAAGATGGGCGGAAACGGACGGATGCGATCATCAACCTGCCGAAGGGGCGCAAGTTGATTATCGACAGCAAGAACCTGATGGAGTCGTACATCGCGTACTCGATTGCGGAAGACCCGGCGCAGAAAGCTGTTCTTCAGGCTGCGCATGCGAGATCACTGAGGGGCCATATCAGGGACCTTTCGTCGAAGGCATATCAAGAGCGCTACGACACTCCGGATTGCGTGATTCTTTTTATCCCACACGACGGCATGTACCATGCTGCCCTTCAAGATGAGGCCGAACTGATTCGTGAGGCATGTGAGAGGCGCGTCTTTGTCGCAAATCCGATGAGCCTTATTCCGTTGCTCAAGGCGGTCGGCTATGTCCTGAACCAGGAGAGAGCGAACAAGAGCGCCGAGGCAATCAAGAATGTAGGGCAAGACTTATATGCGCAGATTGCCCGATTTGCGGCCAACATGGCTACCATCGGGATCAAACTGGAGGCCAGCGTGAAGGCCTACAACGACGCGATCCCGGGGCTTGACCGGTACATCCTCTCCAAGGCGCGGACGTTGAAGCAATTGGGAGCGGGAAAAGGGTCCGAGCCGGAGCTTCCGGAGGCGGTGGAACTGGAGCCCAGGCCATTTTCATCGCGCGAACTGAAGACGACGAATCTGTTTCTGCAGGAGTCGGAAGACAAGGAGGAACTTAGCCTTGCTGCTTCGATTGAGTCGGAGACAGAAGAGCAGTAGCCATGCGGGGCTAGCCTGCGAGGAGGCGGTCGGCGATTGCGGCGGCGGCGCGGGCGGGCGGGACGTCGTGGACGCGGAGGATGTGGGCTCCGGCGAGGATGGCGGCGGTGTTGGCGACTGTGGTGGGAAGGGTGGTGGGGTCGGTGGCGGAAGAAGCAGATCCCTCCGCTGCGCTGCGGGATGACAACAAGGGGGCGCTGGGGGATGACGGCGGAGTCGCGGCGGGTCCGCGGGTGAGGAAGCTTTTGTGGGAGAGGCCGGCGAGGATGGGGAAGCCGAGGGCTTGGAGTTGGTCGAGTTGGGCGAGCAGCGGGTAGTTCTCGTCGAGGAGCTTGCCGAAGCCGAAGCCGGGGTCGAGGACGATGGAATCGCGAGCGACGCCGGCGGCCAGCGCGGCGTGGGTGCGTGCCTGGAGGTCGCTGAGGACCAGCGGCATGACCTCGCCGAGAGCGAGCGCGGGTTGGGTGCGCCACTGCTGCGGGCGGCCGCGGGTGTGCATCAGGACGGCGCCACAGCCGAGCGCGGCGCAGGTCGCGGACATAGCGGGGTCCCAGAGATGTCCGCTGACGTCGTTGACGATCTCGGCGCCGGCGTCGACGGCCAGGCGGGCGGTTTCGGCGTGGTAGGTGTCGATGGAGAGGATGGCGTCCGGCCGCGCCGCGAGAAGGTCGCGCAGCACGGGCAGCACGCGGGCCTGCTCTTCGGCCGGGGCGATGGAAACGGAGTTGGGCCGGGTGGATTCGCCGCCGAGATCGAGGATATCGGCGCCGTCGTCGAGCATCTGGAGCGCGTGCCGGAGGGCGGCGGCTGGATCAAGGAAGCGGCCGCCGTCGGAGAAGGAGTCGGGCGTGAGGTTGAGGATGCCCATGAGCAGCGTTCGCTCGCCGAGCGCAAGGCTGCGGGTGCGGAGGCGCCAGTGGAAGTGGGGGCGGACGGCAAAGGGCATGAAAGCTCCCGGCGCAGGATAAACCGGCGCAGGATAAGTTGCTGAATCCCAAGATATAACTGAATGCGGGATGCCGCCTACCGGAGCGCAGGAGGGGGAAGCTGAAATTCAGGCAGAATTATTTCAATGTGGGATTTTTTTGTTTCCCGTTTCGGCCGGATGGAGGTAAGCTATGAAGACTTGTGCTCCAAAGCAGCCTGGCCGAGTTGGCCGACCCTAGGTCACCGTAGATCGACCGGGGCCCGGAGGCACCATGAACCTTGCATTTCTTCCTGATCTTTTTGCCTTAACAATTCTGGTCGTCATACTGGTGCTGGTGCGCCGACGCCACTCCGACGCGCGGGCCGATGCGTGGTTGCTGGGCCTCTCGTTCACTCTGATCGAGTCGCTGGCGCACACGTTCTATGCGCCGACGGGCGTGCCCGACCGGGTGCTGCACGTTATCGTTCTGGACTGCTACCTGCTCGCGGGACTGGTGTTTATCTGGGCGTCCGGGGACCAGGGAATTCCGCAACGAGTGCGGCTGCTCTACCTGGGGCTGAATGGCCTGACGCTGATGGCGCTGACATCCATTTACGGTTGGAACCTGCGCTATGCGAGCGTTTACGTTCCGGCAGTAGTGATCGGGGCGATTGTGGGAGTGGCCAGCTCGCTTTTCCTGCGCCGCAACTGGCGGTATGCCCTGATTTACCTGGTCGGATGGGGGCTGATCGGCCTGCTGGTGAGCCAGGGGAACTTCAGAGCAGCAGTTTACTGGAGCCTTGGCTGTGTGTATGCCATTGCGGCACTGCATTTCCAGCGGCGGTTGCAGAGCAAGAGCACGGGCAGGCTGGCGATTGTGACCGGGTTTTCGATCTGGGCCCTGTTCTTTCTGACCCATCCATGGGTCATGGACCACTACGCGGCCCACGCCGACATTGCCTCGCATGTGTGGAACATGCAGAAGTCGCTTATTTCCATCGGCATGATTCTGGTGATGCTGGAAGAGCAGGTATCGAACAACGAGTGGCTGGCGCTGCACGATGAATTGACGGGGCTGCCCAATCGCCGGCTGTTCGCTGCGAAATTGACCCAGGCGATCGAATACTCCGACCGGAGGGACAGCAGCCTGGCCCTGGTGGTGCTGGATCTGAACGACTTCAAGAAGATCAACGATACGCTGGGGCACGTTGCGGGCGACCAGGTGCTGCGCGAGGTTGCGGCCACGCTGCGCAGAAGCATTCGGGCGACCGACACGGTGGCGCGGCTGGGCGGCGATGAGTTCATCATCGTGGCGACGGACATGGCCAACGAGGGATCGGTGGAACGCTTTACCGATTCGCTGCAAAGCGCGATTGAGCGCCCCATCACGATCAACGAACAGGCCACGGTGGTGGGAGCGAGCTTCGGGTTCGCGATTTATCCCAGGGATGCGAGGGACGCGACCAAGTTGCTGCGGCTCGCCGACCAGCGCATGTACCACCTGAAGCGAAGGCCAATGGTACCTGCGCAGATCGAAAATGGGGTTGCGGCGGAGGTTGCGCCGAGCCGGCTTTCCGCCTAGAGACGGGCGAGGGTTGCGGGGTCGGGCTGGCCGGCGAAGTACCGGTCAAGCGCGGCGCGGAAGACTGCTTCGCCGGGAGCGACGGCAGCGAATAGGGTGACGGACGAGCGAAACTTGAGGTCGTCGGGGTAGCCGAAGATGTCGGCTATGGTGCGGTTGGGGATTTGGTTGACGAGTTCCGTGCATTCGCGCAAGCGCGGGCCCAGCGTGGGGTGGGCCAGATATGCGAGCGCCTCGGCGCGGCCGGAGATGGCGAAGTGCTGGGCCATGGGGCTGGAGCCGAGGCCGGCGATCTGGGGGAAGATGAACCACATCCAGTGAGTGCGCTTGCGGCCTTCGCGGAGTTCGGCGAAGACCTGCGAGAAGACGGGCGCCTGCGCGTCGAGAAAGCGCTGCAGGTTGTTCGGGTCGGATGCGGGAGCGGCCACTGCGTGCCTCCGCGAACAGTTTAGGCGAAGATTACGGTCTTGTTGGCGTAGCTGAGGATGCGGTGGTTCAGGTGCCACTGCACGGCGCGCGAGAGCACCATGCGTTCCAGGTCGCGGCCCTTCTGGACGAGCGAAGGGAGCTGGTCGTTCTGCGAGATGCGGGCGACGTCCTGCTCGATGATGGGGCCTTCGTCGAGGGTTTCGGTGACGTAGTGGCTGGTGGCGCCGATGAGCTTGACGCCGCGGGCGAAGGCGGCGTGATACGGCCGCGCGCCGGTGAATGCGGGCAGGAACGAGTGGTGGACGTTGATGATGCGGCGCGGGTAGGCGTTTACGAAATTGGGGGAAAGCACCTGCATGTAGCGGGCGAGAATGATGAGGTCGACCTTGTTCTCGGCGAGCAGGGCAAGCTGTGCGGCTTCGACGGCGGGCTTGGTGGCGGGCGTGACCGGCATGTAGTGGAAGGGGACGCCGTGGAACTCGGCCAGCGCGCGCGTGTCCTCGTGGTTGCTGACGATCATCGCGAAGTTGCAGTGGAATTCGCCGGCGCGCTGGCGGTGGAGGAGGTCGACGAGGCAGTGGGGGTATTGCGAGACGAAGAGCGCGACGTTCTGGATCTGGTCGGCGAACTCGATGCGCCAGTTCATGCGGAATTCCTGGGCGATGGGCGCGAATGCGGCGCGGAAGGCGGGCTCGTCGGAGTTGGGGGCGTCGGTGGCGAACTCGACGCGCATGAAGAAGAGGCCGAGTTCGACATCCTGGTGCTGATCGGCGTTCAGGATGTTGACGTCGTAGTTGGCGACGAGGAAGTTGACGATGGTGACGACGATGCCCTTGCGGTCCGGGCAGTCGATGAGCAGGATGGCGGTCTTTGGGGTGGGCATGGTGATTGGCGCGAATCAGGTGGCTAGATCAGATTACTTGATGCACGAGGCGTTTGGGCCGCTAGAGCCAGGTTCGTGCCGCGAATGCGGGTGGCTGCATGGTCAATGGCGCGGCGACGAAGTAGCCAAGTCGCCCGCTGTGGAATAAGTTATGAAGGTGAGGACTTACACATGATTTCAGCGTCACAGATTCCGGAGTTGGTCGCAGCTGCCGATCCCGATGTACTCGATGATCCCGTCGATGAACGGCTGCTTGATGAAGAAGATACGACCGAGGAAGACCTGCGGTATGAGATAGCAAGTTACGGAGCCGATTACGATGTCGAAGGATTGGTTAGACGCCTACAAAAGGGTGACGTAAAGGTTCCGGAGTTCCAGCGCGGATATGTGTGGCCGTTGAAGCAGGCATCGCGTTTTATAGAATCGCTTTTGCTCGGCCTTCCAGTGCCAGGCATCTTCCTTTCGACTGAGCCGAGTACTAACAAGCTACTTGTTATTGACGGTCAGCAGCGGTTGTCGACTCTCCGCGCTTTCTACGATGGCATTTTCCCCTCGTCCAAGAAGGAATTCAGTCTTGTTGACGTTCAGACGTCGTTTGAGGGAAAGACGTATAAGACTCTTTCGGAGGATGATCGGCGAGTAGTCGACAATGCGATCATTCATGCGACTGTAATTAAGCAGACCGACCCGAAGGATGGGGGCAGCTCGATCTATAAGATTTTCGAGCGTCTCAATTCGAGCGGAATGCTTCTCTCGCCGCAAGAAATCAGGACAGCTATATATGGCGGTCCATTGGCCGAAACCCTATCAGCACTAAACAAAGTCGAGAGCTGGAGGGCTCTATTCGGCCCGGTCAACAAAAGAATGCGAGATCAGGAACTGATTTTGCGTTTCCTAACTCTCTATCTCGAGGGGAAGAACTACAAGAAGCCGATCAAGACGTTCTTAAACAAGTTTATGGAGACCCATCGAAATCTGCCAGAAAAGGATCGGGAGGAGTTGACCTCGATCTTCACGAAATGTACGGACGCGATCAACACGTTTGTTGGCGCGAAGGCATTCAAACCTTCAGCATCGTTCAACGCAGCTTTGTTTGATGCCCTTATGGTTGGCACTGCGCTTCGGCTCAAAGCTGGTCCAATAACGGACGGGCCGTCCATGCAGGCTTCGCTCGCATCTTTGCTAGAGGATAAGGAATTCTTTCAGTGGATTTCGCAATCAACCTCCGATGACGAGGTGGTTAAGGGTCGGATAGCCCGCGCTACCGACGCCATTGCCAAGGTGCTGTAGAGGTATGGATAGGAGACTTATAGGAGCACGGCAGAGGATCGACAATCTGGAAGCCAGAGCAAGGGCAGAGCCGGTCAGCACAGACGACGAACTCAAGGCGCAGATGGCCCAGTTTCTGTGCGTGCTTAGTTCGGGCTTACTTGAGGAAGCGGTGCGCTTAACGCTCAGCGGATTCGCTAAGACTAGAAGCAGTCCGGAAGTCGCGTCCTATGTGACTGCCAACTTGGAACAATTCCAGAACCCGCGCTTCGAGAAAATTATGATTCTCTTAGGCAGCTTTGATCCAAAATGGCGAAGCCATTTCGAGGACGGCCCCTCGAATGAGGTCAAAGATGCAATCGATAGCATAGTCGTCAACAGGCATCAGATTGCACATGGCCGGCCAGTGGGGATAAGTATTGTGACGTTCAGCAAGTATTACAAGCAGGTGTGTGCCTTCATCGACGATCTAGATGCGCTAGTGACGTCATGAGAATAAGGCGGCTTACTTGATGTCGCGCCAGTTGGGGCCTAGGCCTACTTCGGCGACGATGGGGACGCTGAATTCGGCAACGTGTTCCATTTCGTGCTGGACGAGGGTGCTGAGTTCGGCGGATTCTTCGGGGACGACGTCGAAGAGGAGTTCGTCGTGGACCTGGAGGGTCATGCGGGAGCGCAGGCGGCGCTGCGTGATGGCGGCGTCGATGCGGAGCATGGCGAGCTTGATGAGGTCGGCGGCGGTGCCCTGGAGGGGTGTGTTGATGGCGGTGCGTTCGGCGAATCCACGCATGTTGGGGTTGCGCGACTGGATGTCGGGGATGGGGCGGACGCGGCCGAACCAGGTGCGGACGGCCTGGGCTTTTTTCACTTCATCGAGCGTTCGCTCGATGAAAAGCTTCACGCCGGCGTAGCGCTCGAAGTACCGATCGATGTAGGCGCGGGCTTCGCGCTGGTCGATGTTGAGTTGCGCGGCCAGGCCGAAGGGCGAGATGCCGTAGACGATGCCGAAGTTGACGGCCTTGGCGCGGTTGCGGGTTTCCTTGTCGAGCTGGGCGACGGGGATGCCGAAGACTTCGGACGCGGTGAGGGTGTGGATGTCCTGGCCGGTGCGGTAGGCGTTGAGCAGGAGCGGGTCCTGCGAGAAGTGGGCCATGAGGCGCAGCTCGATCTGCGAGTAGTCGGCAGACATGAGCAGGTTGCCGGGCGCGGGGATGAAGGCGGCGCGAATCTCGCGGCCGAGCGCGGTGCGGACGGGGATGTTCTGCAGGTTGGGGTTGGTGGAGGAGAGCCGGCCGGTGGCGGTGCCCACCTGGTTGAAGGTGGTGTGCACGCGGCCTTCGGAGTCGACTAGCGTGGGTAGCGAGTCGAGGTAGGTGGAGCGGAGCTTGGCGAGTTGACGGTACTCCAGCACCAGCGCGGGGACAGGATGGTGTTCGGCGAGCTCTTCGAGGACGTCCTGCGCGGTGGAGATGACTTTACCCTTGCCGTACTTGTTGGGCTTGGGCAGGTTCATTTTGTTGAAGAGAACGTCGCCGAGTTGCTTGGGCGAGTTGATGTTGAAGCGCAGAGCGGAATCCTGGGCGGCGGCTTCGCCGGCCTGCGTGTAGATGCGGTCGGCGAGCGTGTCCATGTCGACGGCGAGGCGCGTGGACATGGTGGAGAGGACGCTGGAATCGATGCGGACGCCGGCTTGCTCCATGCGCAGGAGGACAGGGACCAGCGGTAGGTCCATGGTTTGGTAGAGGTGCTGGAGCGGAGAGGTTTGGATCGGGCCGGAACTGAGGGTTGGCGTGGATGCCGTGGCGTCGCTCTCGGCGATTTGGGTGGCGAAGACGGCGGCGAGGCGGACGATGGCGGCGGCGGCTTCGGGCAGGCGCTTCGGGTCGGCGGGATTGGCCTTGGTGGGCTGATGTTCGAGTGTGCGATTGGTGGAGCGGGCGGCGATGTCGGGCAGCGTGTGCGAGGCGTGGGTGGGATTGACGAGGTAGCTCTGGAGCATGACGTCGTTGATGGGACCGCGCAGGGTGACGTTGTGCGGGGAGAGCGCGCGCAGGACGGCTTTGAGGTCGTGGACCTGCTTGGGGAGGGTGGCGTCTTCGAGGGCGGCGCGTAGGTTGGGCGCGTCGAGGGAGACTTCGATGGCGGCGTTGCCGTTGACGGCCAGGCCGAGAGAACAGGGAGCAGGGGTCAGGGAACAGGGAACAGGAAAAAGGGAATGGGGTACGGC
Source organism: Acidobacteriaceae bacterium (assembly GCA_049509035.1). Classification (GTDB taxonomy): domain Bacteria; phylum Acidobacteriota; class Terriglobia; order Terriglobales; family Acidobacteriaceae; genus Edaphobacter. The sequence goes on along the minus strand of JBELAH010000006.1, from coordinate 142,835 downwards.
AGGCGGAGCGGGTGCGCTGGGCCGGGCGAAGAGATCCATGGTCTCGGTTGGGGGTGGCTCCGGCTCGGGTTCGCCGGAATCGGGGTCGGGTTCGGCGGCGATCTCCTCAGCGATGGCGCGCTCGTCTTCGAAGATGGCTATGGCGAGGCCGTGGGGAAGTTGCAGGTTGCCAGTTGCAGGTTGCAGGTTGGCGGGCTTGCGGGCTTCGGCGAGAAGCGCGGCGATTTCGGCGGGGGTGGGCTTGAGGTTGTAGTCGTAGGCGGTGTTGTCGGCGGCGGGGGCTAGTTCCTTGAGCAGGGTGGTGAATTCGAGCTCGGAGAAGAGTTCGCGGCAGGCGGCGTTATCGACGGGCTGGGTGCGCATGTCGTCGACGGAGAAGTCGATGGGGACTTCGGTGTGGATGGTGACGAGTTCCTTGGAGAGGAGGATATTGTCGCGATTGTTGGCGAGCGATTCGCGATAGGTTTTCCGCTTGATGGAATCGGGCGCGGCGGTGGCGGCGTCGAGGGCGGCTTCGACGGTGCCGAACTGCTGGATCAATTCGACCGAGCCTTTGTCGCCGATGCCGGGTGCGCCGGGGATGTTGTCGACTGAGTCGCCGCGCAGGGCCATGACGTCGATGATGCGGCTGGGCGGCACGCCGAGGGTGGATTCGACGCCGGCAGGATCGAGGACGAGATTGTCCTTGGTGGGGTTGAGGATGCTGACGTCGGTGTTGACGAGCTGCATCATATCCTTGTCGGAGCTGACGACGAAGACGCGATGGCCGAGCGCGGAGAGTTTGCGGCTGAGGGTGCCGATGACGTCGTCGGCCTCGAAGCCTTCGTAGCTGAGGATGGGGATGCGGAAGGCCTCGAGCGCGCGGCGGATGTAGGGAAGCTGCTGGGCGAGGTCGGCGGGCATCTCGGCGCGGTTGGCCTTGTAGCCGGCGTAGTCGACTTGGTCGAACTGCTGGGTTTTGACGTTCCACTTGCGCAGCGGCTTCATCTCGCGGGCGCGTTCGTCACGGAAGACGGGGCCGGAGACGTCGTAGACGGCGGCGAGATACTGCGGCGCGAAGTCCTTGCGCAGCTTGTTGATCATGTTGACGAAGACGTAGGTCGCGGCGGTGGGAATGCCGGTGCGCGTGGACATGGGGCGCTGGCGCTGCATGGCGTGGTAGGCGCGGAAGATGAACGCCATGGAGTCCAGCAGGTAGATGGGCGGCTTGGCGCTCGCGGTGGCGCGCGCCACGGTCTTTGGATCGTTCGGCATCGCAGGTTGAGGATACCAGCGATGGCACGGGCGGGTGCAGGAGATGCCTGTTGAGGCGGCTGTTAGCTAAGACCCAAAAGCTGAAACTCGCCTTCGTATCCTTCCATTTCTTCTTCGACTTCGCCGGGGCCGCAGCGGAGGAGGGTCAGGGCAGTGTGGATGGCGAGGGTGATGAGAGCCGGCAGCAGCAGTTTCGCCGGGTGCTTCTCGATCAGCATCTCGGCCACGATGGTCAGGCTGACGAACAGGGGAAATGCCCCGAGATAGAGTGTCAGCATCAGAGGGAAGCTGGTCTTGCCCGGCATGCGGGGCTGGTTGAAGGGCACAGTCTGCTGCGAGAAGAAGAAGCCGTCGGTCAGCAGGATGGAGATGCAGAGCCCGAACACGGCTTGGACCAGAAGATGGCGGGCGTCCCAGCCGACGGCGCGGAGCGTGACGAGGATGGAGCAGAGCAGGCCCATAGCGCAAAGGAAGACCCATTTGCGCGCCGCGGATGCGCACTCGCCGGTGTAGACGCCGGTGATGCGAAAGACCCATCCGGCGGGGAGGTTTTGAGGGAAGGCGAAGGCGACACGCAGGCCGGCGATAAGCCAGAACAACAGCAGAGGCAGGACAGCGTGCAGGCCGGGGTTGGAGAGGCTGAGCTGCAAACTGTCGTGGTCGATGCGGAACGTGAGCGCGAAGGCGATGGCGAGCGCCAGCCCGATGCCGCCGTACATGGCGAGATAGACCTGGTAGCGATTGTTGCGCGCGATGGTCTGACCGATGAAGTGGAAGACGGCGCGCTCGCCGGGGCGCCGGACCAGAGTGTGGACGATGCGGGCGAGCAGGCGCGAAGGCTGTTTTCTTCGCCGCGCGCCCCCTTCGATTGCCAGCTTGCGCATGCGCACCCAGGCCAGCGGATAGGTGAGGACGGCGACTGCTGCTGCCGCTGCCGTGGCGCGAAGTGCGCAGTGCGCGGCCGGCTGGGCGAAGGCGGGAGCGGCGTTGCCCCGGAGGAGAATCTGATAGACGCCGAGAAACCACACCGGCGGCATCCAGCGCGCGATGCGGAACGGCGGCGAAAGCAGCGCCAGCATGGCATCGCCAAAGATGAAGTAGTGGAGCACCAGCAGCGCGAGCGCTGCAACCGCAAGCATCTGAAGAATCGAGGAGGCCACGCGGAAGCGCGCGGCGTCGAGTACGCAGAGCAGAACTCCGCCGAGCGCGAGGACGAGGAGTGCGGCGAAGGCCCCGGCCAAGAAGACGGCGACGGCGTGGGCGTAGATCTGACGGAAGAAGTCGCCTTTGCTGACGGCGGGCAGCATGACGACGCCGAATGCATTCGAGGCGACCAGGAAGAGCGCGAGGAAGGCGACCAGCGCGGCGGCTTTGGCGGCGAGCATTTGCATGGGCTTGACCGAGAGCGGCGACAGAACCAGGAAGTCGAGGCGGTCGGGGAAGAGCATCTCCCACTCGAAGATGGAAACCGCGCCCATGACCACGAAGGAAGTCAGCACGAAGAAGTACTGGTCGTGCATGGCGAGCCACGGGGTGGTGGGGTAGCGATTCTGCAGAAAGAATGCGACGCGCATGCCGGGAACCATAACGATGGCGAGGGCGCGCACCACCGTGGTCTGGGTGTCGGCGTCGAGCTGGACGGAGTCGTTGTCGAAGAAGCGGCGGAAGAAGTGGTCGATGAGAGTGCGGGTTACGCTCTTTTGCTTATCCATGACGCACCTTCATCACGTCGACCAGGTCGCGGGCGACTTGTTCGGTGTCGGTCTGCTGGACAAGCTGGGCGAACACGCTCTCCAGAGTCGGCAGCGACATCAGTTGGGTGAGGTCATGCGGCGCGGCATCGGCAACAACTTCGCCGGCAGAGAGGACGATGACGCGGTCGCAGACGCGCTCGACGGTTTCGAGCACATGCGAGATGTAGAGGATTGCCTTGCCTTCGCGCGCGAGCAGGATGAGCAGGTCCTTGAACAGGCGCGCGGAGATTGCGTCCAGGCCGGAGAGCGGCTCGTCGAGGATGATGAGCTTGGGGTCGTGGAGCAGAGCAGCGGCAATGAGGACGCGCTGCTTCATGCCCTTGGAGTAGTCGGAGAGCGCGGCGTACTGGGCGGTTTCGAGGGACAGCAGTTGCAGCAGGGTGCGGGCTTTGTGCTCGATGAGCTGCTCCGGCATGCCGCGCAGACGGCCGATGAGCTGCAGGTATTCGAGGCCGGAGAGATGGGTGTACACCTGTGCCTCCTCAGGGACGTAGCCGAGCTGGGTGCGATAGGAGGCGAGATCGTCGTGGATATTGCGGCTGGCGAAGAAGATCTTGCCCTTGGTCGGCTGGATCATGCCGATGATCATCTTGACGGTGGTGGACTTGCCGGAGCCATTGGGGCCGAGATAGCCGATGACTTCGCCTGGATTGAGGGTGAAGCTGACGTTCCAGACGGCGGGAATGCCGCGAAAGCGCTTGGTGACATGGTCAAGTTGCAGCATGGCTTACCCCTATGTAGCATACTACTTGAAATAGCATACTACATAGGTGTAGGTTTATGCACATGGCCCGTCTCTCGCACAGTGCGGCACTTATTTTGAAGGCGCTGAGCCTGGGCTACTGCTTCGGCCTGGACGTGATGGAAGCGACCGGCCTGCCCAGTGGAACGGTTTATCCGGCGTTGCGGCGGCTGGAGCGCGACGAGCTGGTGGAATCGAAGTGGGAGCCTGAGGAAGAAGCGACGGCGAAGCAGCGGCCGGCGCGCCGGTATTACGAGGTCACGCGCGCGGGCAAAGCAGCCGCGCTGGCGGCCACGCAGCGCTATCCGCTGCTGGCACATCTAGTTCCGGAGAAGCGATCATGAGCCCTGTTGCCGCGCCGCCGCTGCCATTCTTCGATCGCAATCTGCTGCGCGCCGTGGAGAAGATCGTGCCTGCGCAGGAGCGTGGAGAGTGGTCGCGGACGTGGCGGGCTGAGCTGTGGCACATGCACCATCGGGCGGTCCGGAATAAGCGCGCTGAGCGGACTGTGCGGGGGAAGAATTTCGGGATCACTCTCGATCTGTCAATCGGGCTGGTGTGCGATGCGCTGTGGCTGCGGACGGATAGCTGGGGACGCGCGCTGAATGGAACGCCGGCGTTGTGCCTGGCGTCGCTGCTGGGCTTGTGTTTGCTATCGACGCTGGTGGGGCTGGCGCTGAATGGAAACTGGCACGCGTTTGCGAAGTACTCGCGCGGGCCGTTCGAGCGGTCGGTGTTCGCGGCGGTGCTGGTGGTGTTTGTCAGCTTTGCCATGGCGTCGCGCGGCCATATCGAATCGACCAGCAAGGGAAGATTTGGGCTGAAGCGGCACGTTTTCTTTGCGGCGAAGGCGACGCTGGTGCTGCTGCTGGCGTGCCTGCTGAGCGCAGATATCTGCCGGCCGATCTATGCGGTGTTTCCGATTTGGGCATATGCGCTGCAGTTGCTGATGTTTGTGCCATTCGCTCTGCTTGGGCTGCGCTGGGCGTTCGCGGACCAGGAGGGGCGGTGCAAGCAGTGCCTGCGCTCGCTGGGAGGGCCGGCGCGGGTAGGGCGGCCGTCGCACAACCTGCTGGAATGGAACGGCACGGAGCTGGCGTGCAAACAGGGTCACGGGCGGCTGAACGTTCCGGAGATGGAGACGAGCTGGCGCGACTCCAGCGAGTGGGTGTATCTGGAGCCGGTTTGGGACTAGGGAGCGGGGCGGCTCAGAGATGGGTGGATTCTTCTGGATTGAAGAAGCGGTAGATTCGCGGGCCGCAGCGATAGAACCAGCCCGCGCCCATGAGCCAGAGGGCGATGCGGAGGATGTTCGCCGCGAAACTGAGAACGTAGGACCGAGCATAGTAGCTGGCCGTGAAGGGACTCAGACCTAGCAGTTCGTGTTTGAGCGTAAGGACTTCGTTGGGCAGTGAGATGAGGTCGGAGGCAACCCAGAAGAGCAGGTAGGCGACGAAGAGGCGGCTGGAGATGAGGACGGCTTGTTCGCGGGTGAAGATTGGCGACGGGAGCGGGATGGCGGGGTCGGACATGGGAATCGGTTCCTCAGGTGAGGGAATTGGTTGCGGGAGAAGTGTATATCGACGCCGTGATAAGGTGGTCTCCCGGAGAAACCTATGGAGCGACGCACATTTGTGAGCATGGCGGCCGGAACGACCATGGTTCTGGCGTTGCGACCTACAGCTTTTGCCAGTGAGCCGGAGCCGAAAATTCCGGTCGCTTATCCCGATCCAGCGGTGGAGATCGTCGATCCGCGGTTTGCGAAGTATAAGGTCAGCAACGCTGCGGTGGAGCGGCTGTATACGGGTGCGCGCTGGGCGGAGGGTCCGGTGTGGGTTGGCGACGGAGGGTACCTGCTCTTCAGCGACATTCCCAACAACCGGATGCTGCGGTGGACCGAGGAAACGGGCGAGGTCACGGTATTCCGCAGCCCCTCAAACTACAGCAATGGGAACACGCGCGACCGCGAGGGCAGGCTGGTTACGTGCGAGCATGACTCGCGCCGGGTGACGCGGACCGAACATGATGGCAGCGTCACCGTGCTGATGGACAGCTTCGAAGGCAAGAAGCTGAACGCGCCGAACGACGTGGTGGTCCATTCCGATGGGGCCATCTGGTTCAGCGACCCGGGCTACGGCATTATGGGGAACTACGAAGGGCACAAGGCTGCATTCGAACTGCCCTGCGTGGTTTACCGGCTCGACCCGAAGACGCGGGTCGCGACCGTGGTGGTCAGCGATCTGGATAAGCCCAACGGCTTGTGCTTCTCACCGGACGAGAAGCTGCTTTACGTCGTGGACAGCGGGACGCCGAAGGATATTCGGGTTTTTGAAGTTGTGGATGGCGCGAGGCTGAAGAACGGGCGCTTGTTTGTGAACATGGCGCCGGGAACTTCGGATGGCATCCGCTGCGACGTGGATGGGAATATTTGGTCCGCCGCGGGATGGTCGGGGCAAGCGAACTACGACGGGGTGCATGTGTTCGCGCCGGATGGGACGCTGATTGGCAGGATCCATCTTCCGGAAACGTGCGCGAATCTTTGCTTCGGAGGCGCCAAGAGAAATCGGTTGTTCATGACGGCGAGCCAGTCGCTGTATTCGGTTTTTGTGGGGACGGAAGGCGTGGCGACGGTTTAGGGTGGGGGTATATACCACTACTTATCGATCAGCCAACCCACGCGATAAGCTCCCAGGAGTAATATTCTGGGACGTTCCCTGAAATATCGGGCCGGCAAGAGGACAAAGGAGGTTCCGTGAGAATTCTTCTGAAATTAGGCTGCGCATTTGCGTGTGCTGTCTTCGCCGCGCAGGTAGTCGCGCAAGATCTGCTGCTCACCGAGAAGTGGACGGCGCAGAATCCAGCCTGGACCTCGACCGTGGACAGCCACGTGGACATGAACGCCAAAGTGCTCTCCGCGTGGCGATCGATATCGGGCAACAACGGCGCCATGTGCCAGGCGGTGTGGAAGAGTATTGGCCCTGGCATCTCCGGCGCAGGCAACTGCATTCGCAATCTCTACCAGACCGGCAACACCTGCAGCTTCGATCAGAATCCTTCGATCAGTGTGGATAGCCGCAACGACACAGCAACGATTACCTTGCGCACCAGCAACAACCGACTGGACTTCACGACTTCGGTGCAGGGCGTGTGCAACGTGATCAACACCGGCGATCCCAAGTTCACGGCGTGGGTCGACGTCGACGCCAGCGCTGTTCTTAAGTACAACGGCTCGCAGCTCAGCATTGCGTCGGCCAAAGCCGATATCACCAACATCTCGCTCGGCGGTGACAACACGCAGGCCCAGGCCATTATCGGCATGGGCAACGTGATGGGCTCCATCAAGCCGGTCCTGAACCGGCTGGTCGGCCAGTACTTCGATTTCTCCGGCCCGCTTACCCCATCCGTCGAGCAGGTGAACACGGCACTCGCTATCGCCAAAGGCGAGCTGACGCTGCCCGGGGCCGTGTTCTCGCTGGGCTCCGACAGCAACGGCGTGCTGTTTCAGGCGGTGTATCCCAAATGCCTTGCCGGACAGACTTCCGGAACCTTTCCCGGAGACAACTCGACGGTGTGCCTGAACAGCGCGGACTGGGCAAAGGCGAAGGCAGTACAGGCCAGCTGCTACACGCCGGCGACTATCCAGCTCTCCTGCCCGGCGGCTGCTCAGCGCGGGCCGAAGCCTGCCGACGGCTGGTTCGGCAATGGAAGCTGTGTGGTCTGCCAGAAGCAGATGGGGCCGGCGGGTTACAGCGGTCCCGGATCATGCCCGAGCGGCTTTCACTACGATGCCAAGACCAAGGGCTGCGACTCAGACCATCCAGTTCAGTCGGACCAGCCGGCGCCGCAGCAGCCGAAATGAGGGCGTGGCGTTTCGATTGTGGGGAATCGGGCGGACGCGGGGCGGGTGAGAGTGGTTGGTCGGCTTAGGGGGGGGGTTGGGTTTGGAGGTTGGAGCCCGCGATTTTGCTTTGCCGGACCCGGCCAGGGGCATAAAGTAAGCCCATGCAAAGCGGAGCGATGCGCGACATATCCTCGCTGTAGCGGCTGAGCATGCCGCGGAATTGCACGAGCTTTGGGAGAAGACACATGGACCGACATCCTAACGACCTGACGACAGACGAAGAGATTGACGAGGCGATTGAGCGGGCGAAACTGATTGAGAACGAGCCGCGCATCCTGGAGGCGGTGTACCGGCCGGAGCCGGGGCTGGAGTTCCTGATGCTGCGGCTGAGCGATGGGCGGCGGCTGCTGATTCCCAAGGAAGATCTGAGCGAGTTGAAGAATGCGACACCGGAACAGGCGGTGGACCTGAAGATCGGGTTACATGGCGTGGATATCTGGTGGCCGCAGTTGGATGATGGGCTTTATTTGCCGGATTTTCTGGAGTACAGATGGGGTAAGGAGAAGCGCGGAGAGGCGGCTTAGGGCCGCATTCCGCTTGGGGAATAGGTATCATGTCGCCGTATTTGCCCACGACGGCCTTCGGCAGAGGGGAAGCGTCCTGCGGACGCGGCTTTTTTCCTAGGCCTACGGCCTAGGCTAGGATATTGCGGGCCTACAGCCCGCTGGGTGCGGGGCGGGTGAGGGTGGTTGGGGCGGCTTAGGGTGAGGGGTTGGGTTCGGAGGTTGGAGGCCACTCATGCGCGATGCGCATGAAATGGGGCCAGCGAGGTTTTCGGACGGCATCACCCGGCACCGTGACGTAACATGGCTCAGAAGGTTATTAGGGAGGACGAGCTTTGGCCGCAAAAGAATATCCGTGCATGAGGTTGAAGCAGAAGAAGAACACCCTGCTTCTCACTAAGATGAATGCTTCTCATCTCACCCGAGTCGCTTATGCATCTGTGCGAGGTGACACTGATGAGGAGGGCGCGGTACAACGCGCTCTTAGTCCACGCCGGATCGCAGGCGTCAGGGATTTTGCTCTCATGGGTGGCGACTATCCGAACTGCATCGTGCTCAACTGGATCGGCAAGCCTCTGGAGATCGTTTCTGGCAAAGTGACGCTGACTGACGAACCGCGGAGTGCTCAGATCATCGACGGACAACATCGCGTGGCAGGTCTAGGGGAGGCGATCAAAGTCGATAAGACTCTAGCGAAGGTTGAAATACCAGTTGCACTTTATGAAAACTTAACTACAGAACAGTGTGCGGACATATTCCTTGCAATTAATACGGAGCAGAAGCCGGTATCTCGCACGCTGGTTTTTGATTTGTACGGGGTTGCTAGCGAGCATCTTGTCGATCGAAGTGCGTTGCGCGCGAAGGATATTGCAACGGTGCTGAACGAGTCCGAGGATTCCCCTTATGTAGGCCTCATAAAATTTCCGAGCTCGGCGCGAATGCGAGGAGGTGTCGCTCTCTCTACCGTGGTATCTGCTCTGAAGCCACTCATTGACGACAAAGGGCCACTGGAATTGGCGGGAATAAAGGAGTTGGAACGCCAAACATCTGTACTGATCAATCTGTTTTCTGTGCTGCGCGACAAGTATGGCGAGCAGTGGGATTCCACTGACAATCCGTTCTTATTTGCATCCGGGTTCATGGCCGCGATTCAGTTCTTTCGCAACAAGGTCATTGACTACTGTAAGAGTCAGAAATCGTTCACCCGTCACACGATTGGCAATGCAATTAGTCTCAAAAAGAATAGGCTAATACAGCAGTCGGAGGTTAAGGGGCAGTCCGGTAGCGCGGCGGTCAGCATGATCTATGAGCGCCTTCTTGATGTGTTCTCGCCCGAAGAATCGGACGACGGCGAGATAGAGATCTGAGTGCACGCGGCGAATGCATATCTATTCTCCGTTGGAAAGCTCTCCAACGGATGCGTTTTGGACCCGGTCGAGCGTTCCGCCCTTGAGTTGCGGCTGCGCGAAGATGCGAAGGATTACTATCAGTCTGCAGTTGTTAGCTTCGTAGACGGGTTGCGTTCGATTCCGGCTGGCTTCTGTAGTTGGGCCACGGTGAAGTTTTACTATTCGGCCTTTTACTCGTTACGGTCGCGGCTAGCTTTGAGCGGCGAGTGTATTTTCTACGACGGGACCAAGCCAAGGTCAGTGAGCGTTGTTCCCGGGGCTGTCGTGACGGCTCTTAACGGCACTACACACAAATGTGTACTGGCTCGATTTGCGTCTGCTTTTCCTTATGATTCATTTCTCTCCCAAGAGATTGCGACCTGCAAGCCGCTTGAGTGGCTTGTCGACCGAAGAGAGGAAGTTAACTACAAACAATCTCGCTTTAGCGAGCCAGCATATTCGGCATATCTGAGTTACGCCGCCAAAACTGACGCGAGGAAGATGTTGAGCGCCTACCTGAGCGATGACGTGTACATCCATGATCCGGATCACGCTCTAGTAGCGTTCCCGTTCCGGTTATTGGTCGATCTCCGTCGCCGCTTAAACAGTCTGGGGTTGGATCCTTTGGTGCAGAATGAAATAGATTTTCTTGCCACTCAGATGAGAGATCGAACAGGTTCTATCACTGCGCTAGCTTCTTTGCTACGTTGAATGGTGCCGGAGTTGACTGGCCAATATGCCTCACTGCAGGACGGCGGTGCCGGGTAGGGATTGGGCTATGCGGTTGGCCCATTCGGCGGGGCCGGTGGCGTGGATGTTGGTGCCCTGGCTGTCGACGGCTACGGTGACGGGCATGTCGACTACGTCGAACTCGTAGATGGCTTCCATGCCGAGGTCGGGGAAGGCGAGGACCTTGCTGCTCCGGATGGCTTTGGAGACGAGGTAGGCGGCGCCTCCGACGGCCATGAGGTAGACGGCCTGGAACTCGCGGATGGCGTCGATGGCGACGGGGCCGCGTTCGGATTTGCCGATCATGCCGAGCAGGCCGGTCTGGGCGAGCATCTGGCGGGTGAACTTGTCCATGCGGGTGGCGGTGGTGGGGCCGGCGGGGCCGACGACTTCGTCGCGGACGGGGTCGACCGGGCCGACGTAGTAGATGAAGCGGTTGCGGAAGTCGACGGGGAGGGCTTCGCCGCGGTTGAGCATGTCGGTGAGGCGCTTGTGGGCGGCGTCGCGGCCGGTGAGGAGTTTGCCGGAGAGGAGGACGACTTCGCCGGTCTTCCAGGTGCGGACTTCATCGCGGGTGACGGTCGAAAGGTCGACGCGGCGGGCGTTGTGTGGAGCGTAGGTGATGTCGGGCCAGAGGGAGAGTGGCGGCGGGGCGACGGAGACGGGGCCGCTGCCGTCGAGGTGGATGTGGAGATGGCGGGTGGCGGCGCAGTTGGGGATCATGGCGACGGGGAGGTTGGCGGCGTGGGTGGGGTAATCCTTGATTTTGATGTCGAGGACGGTGGTGAGGCCGCCGAGGCCCTGGGCTCCAATGCCTAGCTGATTGACCTTGGTGTAGAGGTCTGTTCTTAGCTGCTCGATGTTACTGAGCAGGGCTCCGCTGGCTTGTTTTTGGAGGAGTTCGTGCATGTCGATGGGGTCCATGAGGGATTCCTTGGCGAGGGTCATGGCCTTCTCGGCGGTGCCGCCGATGCCGATGCCGAGCATTCCGGGAGGACACCAGCCGGCGCCCATGGTGGGAACGGTTTTGAGGACCCAGTCGGCGATGGAGTCGGATGGGTTGAGCATGGCGAATTTGGATTTGGCTTCGGAGCCGCCGCCTTTGGAGGCGACGGTGATGTCGAGGGTGTCGCCGGCGACGAGTTCGGGGACGACCATGGCGGGGGTGTTGTCGCGGGTGTTCTTGCGGGAGAAGGCAGGGTCGGCGAGGACGCTGGGGCGGAGGACGTTGTCCGGGTCGAGCCAGGCTTCGCGGACGCCCTGGTCGATCATCTGCTGGAGGGTCATCATGCCGTGCTTGGCGGAGGGCTCCCAGCGGACTTCCATGCCGACTTTTACGAAGGCGGTGACGATGCCGGTGTCCTGGCAGATGGGGCGATGGCCCTCGTAGCACATGCGGGAGTTGATGAGGATCTGGGCGATGGCGTCCTTGGCGGCGGGGGATTGTTCGTGCTCGTAGGCGCGGGCGAGGTTGGCGATGTAGTCGGCGGGGTGGTAGAAGCTGATGTACTGGAGTGCGTCGGCTACGCTGCGGATTACGTCGTCCTGGCGGATGATGGGCATGGGGGTGAGGGGTCCTTTGGATGTGCTGAGTGAATTTTAGTCCTGTGGAGAGGGTGGGGTGGTGATGGGGGGCACAGCGGCGCGGCGTATGCTGTTCGCAGCGTGGAGGACACGATTGTGGAAGACGTAGAGCTTGTAGTCATTCCCACGATGTCGAAGGTGAAGATTTCGAAGGATCTTTCTTACCCGATTGGAGCGGAGGCGATTTCCAGGGCGGTGGAGGGAGTTCGGCAGTTTCCGCTCTTGAGGCTTCGGTTTCATTATTGGAGCGACAACTCTTTCAGGCGGGGTGAGTACGAGTTCTTGAGGGTGGAGTATCTTGATGGCGTCACACCGCCATATCATCCTCCGGTTACGCCTCTGTATCAGCGGCCGCCGCAGTATCGGTGGGAGATTGTGGTGCAGCCGGTTCCCCGCGTTCATCGACATCGAATCAAGACGTACATTGTTGAGTCTGCATTGGGCGCGGTTAGAGAGTGGCTTTTGCAGCGCGATGATTTCGTTCAGAACGGAAGCGATATTCTCGCCTTTTTCTATGAAGAGAAGCTGGATGAGTTTAAGACTTATCGCGTAGAAAATTTGGAGCCGGTTCGCTGAAGCGTAATCGGAAGGTTGGTGAGTTATGAGTGAGATGCGGCGGGAGAGGGATTCGCTGGGGGTGGTGGAGGTTCCGGCGGGGGCGATGTATGGGGCGCAAACGGCGCGGGCGGTGGAGAACTATCCGATCAGCGGGATGCGGGCGAGTCCGTTCCTGATTCGCGCGATGGGGATGGTGAAGAAGGCTGCGGCGGAGGCGAATGGCGAGTTGGGGGTGGTGTCGAAAGAACGGGCGGGGGCGATTGCGCGCGCGGCCGGGGAGGTGATCGACGGGAAGTGGGATGGGGAGTTTGTGGTGGATGTGTTTCAGGCGGGGGCGGGGGTGAGCTTCCACATGAACGCGAATGAGGTGGTGGCGAATCGGGCGAACCAGTTGGTGGCGGGGGCACGGGTTCGGGGCAGGGGCAAGACAAATACGGAGAGAGAGGACGACGCGGAGAGTGGGGGTGGCACAAAGACAAATACAGGGGTCCTTCGCTCCGCTCAGGATGACGACAAAAAAGGAAACGACGACGCCGAGGGAGGGAGCAGGGGGCAAGTCCCAGGGGCTAAAGCCCGGTTTGTTTCCGGGCGGGGGATGCCGGGACTAAAGTCCCGGCCTATCTCAGATGCGGAAGTGCAGGACGCCGATGCGGAAGTGCGGCAGGCCGATGCGGAAGTGCGGCAGGCCGATGCGGTAGTGCGGCAGGCCGATGCGGAAGTGCGGCAGGCCGATGCGGAAGTGGGGGAGGCCGATGCGGAAGTGCGGGAGGCGGAGAGAGAGGCGCTGGGGAGGTATGAGTGGGTGCATCCGAATGACCATGTGAACTATGGGCAGTCGACGAACGATGTGTTCCCGACGGCGATGCGGCTGGGGACGCTGCTGGCGCTGGAGGGGCTGTATCCGGTGCTGGATTCGCTGGCGGAGGGATTTGCGCTGAAGGGTGTGGAATTTGATGGAGTGGTGAAGGCGGGGCGGACGCATATGCAGGATGCGACGCCGATCCGGCTGGGGCAGGAGTTTGCGGCGTATGGCGTGGCGATAAGGAAGGCGAGGGAGTCGATTGCGCGGGCGGCGGAGGGGCTGAGGGAGCTGGGGCTGGGCGGGTCGGCGGTGGGGACGGGGATCAATACGCATCCGGAGTATCGGGTGCTGGCGATTCGGAAGCTGGCGGTTATTTCTGGTCAAAGACTTGAGGCGGCTTCAGACATGCGGTGGGCGATGCAGTCGTGCGGGCCGATGGCGGAGGTGAGCGCAGCGCTGCGGGGGCTGGCGTTGGAAGTGATCCGGATTGCGAATGATTTGCGGTTGATGAGTTCGGGGCCGAATACGGGGCTGAATGAGATTGCGCCGCCGAGTTTGCAGCCGGGGTCGTCGATTATGCCGGGGAAGATCAATCCGGTGCTGGCGGAACTGGCGGCGATGGTGGGGTTCCAGGTGGTGGGGAACGATACGGCCGTTGCGATGGCGGTGCAGGCGGGACAACTGGAGCTGAATGTGATGATGCCGACGATGGCTTACAACGTGCTGCAGTCGGTTTCGATTCTGACGAATATGTTGCGGGAGTTTGATACGCGGTGTGTGCGCGGGATTACGGCGAATGCGGCGCGGTGCGCGTGGTATGCGCAGAGTACGGTGGCGCTGGCTACGGCGCTGAATCCTTATATTGGATATGCGAAGGCGGCGGAGCTGGTGAAGGAGTCGGTGGCGACGGGGAGGAGCGTGATTGAGATTGCGCGGGAGCGGGGGGTGCTGAGCGAGGAGCAGATACGGAAGATTCTGGATGTGGGGAAGATGACGGGGGCGTGACAGTTGAACGAAAGGCCCGGGGCTAAAGCCCCATGTACGGAGGCCGGTTTACCGCGGGCTAAAGCCCGCTGCTAATCCGGGTCGAGCTAACGCTCGAATGACGCGCTTTGCGCGTAGTGGCTCTGAAGCGGGCGCACGATTTGGAGTTGAATTTTATTTCTGGCGGCCGAAGCGGTAGACGAGGCCCATTTCGAAGCCGACGTTGTTCTGGAGGCTGCCGCCGAAGGTGGTGCCGAGGTAACTGGGGGCGATGCGGAAGGCGAGGTTGGGGTAGATGTTGAGGTCGAGGTTGCCACCGACGGAGAATGCGGGGCGGGCGTTGGTGGAGGGCCAGAAGCCGAACTGCGAGACCGGGAGGTTATGGAGGTCGCCGTCGAATTTGCCGATGGCGGTGCCGCCCAGGGCGAAGACGCTGACGTCGTAACGCAGTTGGGTGCGCAGGCGGTAGGTGGGGCCGGCCATGAAGGGGTATTCGGAGATCTGCGGATTGCCGACGACGTTGATGTCTTGGCTGCCCTCAAGCGGTTTGGCGTTGCCGTAGGCGCCGCGGATCTCGCCGGTGAGGCCGAGTTTCTCGTTGAAGTAGTAGGTGGTGTCCATCCAGAAGGCGATTTCGCTGTTCTTCTGGGTGGACTGGCCGGAGCGGAAGCGGAGCCATCCGCCGCCGCCGCCGACCTCCCAGCGATGGGTGTAGGTATCCTTGATCTGCCGCTCGATGCGGGCCTTGCGATTTGCATTGGTCTCGTGGCCGGGCTTGCGCGTGGTCTGCGCCTGCCCTGGGAAACTCGCCAACGCGGCGAGCGTCAATATCAAAACGGCTGCTAGGGACTGCGTACTCACTCTGAAACCGGACAGCGATCGAAACATCAACGAGGGCTCCTGCGGGCGCTTGCTTTTGGTACCGGCGTAGCTTCTTCTTAATGCGGTTGAGGCGTGGCGGGCGCGGCGGACTGGTCCGACGGCAGCCATCCCTTATTAGAACATCCAGAGGGCGTTCGTGGCGCGGCTGGAGACAGAAGGGGAAGATGCGGATGGCGAAGAGCAGGAGTTCGGGCAGCGGTTTCGGCAAGGTGGTTCTTGGGTTTGTGCTGGCGATTGTGGTGGCGGCGCTGGGGGTTGCGGTGTATCTGCGCTGGGGGTCGCCGCCGGTGGCGACTGCGGATAAGCCGTATCCGTACGAGAAGCAGATGGTGCAGGTGCCGTTGCATGCGCGGATTGCAAGGCAGATGCAGACGCCGCCGTTCGGGATCAGCGAGGATGTGTACGAGGGTGGGGCGAAGGTCTACCGGACGGAGTGCGCTTCGTGCCATGGAACGCCGGGGCACGATGTGGCGTATGCGAAGTACATGTATCCGGCGGCGCCGCAGCTTTGGAAGAAGCACGCGAGGGGCAACGTGGTGGGAGTGAGCGACGACGAGCCGGGCGAGACGTACTGGAAGGTTGCGAATGGGATTCGGTTGACGGGCATGCCGGCGTTCGATCACGTGCTGACGGATACGCAGATGTGGCAGGTGACGCTGCTGCTGAAGAATGCGGACCAGGAGTTGCCCGATCCGGTGACGAAGATATTGACGGGGCCGTAGGGCGAAGGCTTAACACCGATTTCGACCGATGGGATCGATTAAGGGCAAAGAACTTAAGGGTGAGTTTTTGTTTGCCTGCCCGCCGCTTGATTCGTTCTTGTCTGTTGAATCCGTGGTCGGGTTTTGGTTATTTCAGGGTGTAGCTGGCGGCGGCGACGAACTGGAAGCTGTTTTTGTTGTAACCCGCAGAGGGATTGTTGAGGTAGTTGTCGGTGGCGGTGAAGCTGACGGCGAGGCGCTTGTAGACGGGCATGGTGAGCGTGCCGGAGACGTTGGCGGAGTAGTCGTTGGCGATGTTGAACGACGGAATGATGTTGGCGAATTCGGAGAGGGCGAGTTTCCTGGCCAGGGTGCGGTGATAGGTTTCGGAGATGGTTGAGCCGATCAGGTTATCGTTGTTGCTCGCCGTCTGAAAGGATTGCTTTTCATACTGAATGTTGGCCTTGACGTCGAGTTCCTGACTGGCGGATTTGAGCGCGGTCCAGCCGATGCCACCGCCGTAGATCTGCTGGAAGTTGAGGCCCTGCGAGTAGTTGTGATCGAAGGCGGTCTGGCCGAGGGCGAAGAAGCGCGCGGAGAAGTACTCATCGCGTTCGGCGTCGGCGTGGAAGATGCTGGTCTCAGTTACAGCGGCGGGAGTGGGCGTGGATGGCGGTGGGATGACGGGCGAAGTGAGCTTGCCGTAGGTCTCCTGGAGGTCGAAGGAGGTCTTGTCGCGCGCGGGCAGGAAGGAGACGGTGGGCATGGCGCGGACCATGCCGATGCCTGCGGTGAGAGTTTCGCCGTAGTCGGTGGAGCGGACGATGGTGGCGCCGCCGTTGAGGGCGCCGGTCCATCCGTTGAAGAAGCCGAATTTGCCGGTGGTTTCCTTGGTGTAGGTGGCTGCGTCGATGATGTTGGCGATCTGGGCGGTGGGGACGATCTCGGGTGCAGCGGAGGGCCGATTGACGGTCAGCTTGCCGTCCGCGTAGGCGATGGGGGCGGGGGTGATCTTGCGGGCGGCGGCGACGCTGGTGATGGGGGCATCCTTACGCAGGACGGCGAAGCTGCCGCCGGTGCGGAGTTCCTTGACCTTGTCGAGCGGGACGGTGATTTCGCCGGCCATGTCGCTCTTGAAGACGACGGAGTTGCCGGCGCCGCGCTCCAGCGTGCCGGTGAGCTGGTCGCCGTTGGTGAAGAGGATGACGTCGGGCGCGGGCTTGGGCGCGGGAGCGGCTTGCGCGCAGGCGGGAGATGCGGCAAGGGCGAGAAGGAGGGCTGCGAGGGAAAATTGGGCGAGAAGGGTCGACAACTGCAAGGTCCTGGCAAAGAGTCGCATAGATACGATAAGAATAGCGTAGCTTAGGCACAGGAGGCGATTGGAATGAATCCTGTGGTGCGGGCGCTGGGCAAGGTGCTTCGGCTGGTGGGGATTTCGAGCCCGGAGGATGCGGCCGGGAAGCCGAAGCCGGCGGGAGGTCCGCCGTCGTGGCGCGACAAGCAGGTGGCCAAGCCGGAGGACGGCAAGAGCTGAATTCGTGCTGGATTCGACTATCGGGCCAAGGACCGGTTCAAGGCTGCGGCGGCGCGTATCAGCGTCTTGAAGGCCTGCTCATCGATTGCATCCCCTTCATGGAAATCGATCGCGCGCCTGACGTTGCCTTCAAGGCTCGAGTTGAAAAGGCGCGATGGGTCAGGGAGCGAAGCGCCCTTGGCGAACGTCAACTTCACGACGCTCTTGTAGGTCTCGCCGGTGCAGACGATGCCGCCATGGGAAAAGACAGGAGTCCCGGGCGATGCCGGCTTGGCCCACTTCCACTCTTCGACGATCTCGGGATCAGCCTGGTGGATGAGAGCGCGGAGACGGGAGAGCATCTTGCCGCGCCAGTCGCCGAGTTGCTCGATGCGGGCGTCGATCTGGCGAGAAGGGGATTCGGTGGTGGCCGCTGCAGTCTTCTTAATGGCTGTTGCTTTCATGGTCAGTACCCCTCCTTAGCCGTCGTCGCTGGAAACAGAATACCGATGGTACGGCTTGGGGGTCGCAGCGCCCACGATGCCACGACAAGCACAGCAACGACGAGAGGGGCAAGGATGTGAAAGGCGCCACCGCCGACCGCAAAGGAGGACGCGGACGCGCCGGTGACGTCAAAAAAGATACCCGCATACGCCCATTCCTTCAGCCGGGGAAAGCGCGGCACCAGGATGGCAATGGCTCCAGCCGTCTTCCAGAACCCCAGGATCGTCACAAAGTATGGCGGGTAGTGGAGGACGCGCACAAACCCATCCACAACACCCGGGACGCGCGCCAACTGAGCTATGCCACCGCTCATCGAAAACGCTACCAGTGCGGTCGTAGTCCAATAAGCAATACTCTTTGCTTTCATAGTCAAGCCTCCTTTTCGACGCCGACGTTATTCGATCCCGCGGAGAACCTGCTCCAGACCGCCGATGAACTTCTGCCATCCGTATTTTGCCCCCTGATACGCGGCCTGCTGATCGGTCCGGAAGCCGGACTGCTCCATGCGCACATGGGTGCCACCCTCGGCTGGAGTCAAGGTCCACTCCACCAACCAGCTGAGGCCGGAGTCGTTTCCGCCAACCCCCCAGTTATACGACAGGCGCTGGAGTGGATCGACGATCAACACTTCGCAGTCGACAATGCCATTCCAGTTGGGCATGGGGTCGGCGCGGAACTGGAATTTACGCCCGGGCACGGGCTGGAAGTCGTTGTTCATCATCCATTGGGCGAGGAGCGGGCCCTCGGTGAGAGCGCGCCAGAGCTTTTCCGGCGGGTGGGGGAATACACGCTCGACGACAAGACTGCGTGGAGTGTCGGTTGAGTTGCTCATAATTCCATCCTTTTGAGTAGGTTTTCGAGTTGATCGAATCGGTCGCGCCAGAAGGCGCCATAGAGGGCCATCCAGTCGACGAGCGGGGTGAGAGCCTGCGGGCGGGCACTGTAATGAGTTTCACGACCCTGACGCCGGTGGCCGACAAGCTTCGCGCGCTTGAGTATAACCAGATGCTTGGAAACGGCAGGCTGCGAGATTCCGGCGCGGCGGGTGAGAGCATGAACGGTCTGCTCACCATTGCTTGTCAGCCCCTCAAAGATCGCCCTTCGAGTTGGGTCGGCCAGGGCCTTGAAGACGTCGATCGATGCTGCCTGGGTTGCCTGCATGGGAAAACAATAACCAAATGGTTATGGATTCGTCAAGTCCGCCCCAGCGGATGCAACTAACAACTCCGCATTTTGCCTCTGCGTTGCCCTTGTCTTTGCCCTTCAACTAACAACTCGCAACCAGCAACTGACAAATCCGTCTTTGGTGTTCGCGAGCACAGCGGCGGTTTGATCTGGGGGCTAGAATTGCGGCATGAATGGGTCGGTTGTGGATGTTGCCATTGCTGGCGGGGGAATTATCGGTTTGTCGCTGGGGCTGGAGCTGCGGCGGCGGGGACTCTCAGTAGTTGTGATTGAGCGGCAGCAGGCGATGAGCTCGGCGTCGTGGGCCGCGGGGGGGATGCTGGCGGTGCACGATCCGCAGAATCCTGCAGAGCTGATGCCGCTGTCGCTGCGGAGCTGGGAGCTTTATCCGGCGTACCTGGGGCGGGTGGAGGAATTGTCGGGCAAAAAGGTGCCGTTGCGAACGCGGCGGGCGATGCAGTATGTAGAGCAAGACCGCTGGGCGGGAAACGGAGTCCGGAGTGGCGCTGGGGGCCTGGTGACGGCGGAGGAGATTCGAGAGTTTGCGCCGGGACTGGACGCCTGCGGCCATCTGTTTGAGTGGCTCGAAGAGGGCAGCCTGGATCCGAACGATGTGCGCGAGGCGCTGCCGGCGGCGTTTGTGGCGGCGGGGGGAACGCTGCTGGAAGAGACGGAGATGCTGAGCGTGGAGAGCGTGACCGGCGGGGTGGTGGTGCGGACGTCGCGCAAGCTGGTTTCGGCGGGGAAGTTTGTGAATTGTTGCGGGGCTTGGGCGGGCGCAGGAGAACGCGGACTGGGCGGGCTGCCGGTGGTTCCGGTGAAGGGGCAGATGGCGAATCTGCGCTGCCAGCCCGATCGCTTGCGCTGCGTGGTGCGGGCGCCGGGGATTTACCTGGTTCCGCGGGGAGATGGCCGGGTAACGATCGGCGCGACGATTGAGCATGTGGGTTTTGATGAGACGGTGCAGGAGCCGTCGATTCGCAGAATGGCGGAGGCGGCTTTGAGTCTGTTTCCGGAGGCGGAGGCGCCGCCGCTGATGGATATGTGGGCGGGGCTGCGGCCGGGGACGCCGGATGATTTGCCGATCCTGGGCGCTGCAGAGAAGGAGCATTGCTGGCACGCGACCGGGCACTATCGCGACGGGATATTGCTGGCACCGGTGACGGCGCAGGTGATGGCGCAGGCCATGGCGGGAGAGCGGCCGGATGTGGCGCTGGATGCTTTTGCTCCGGGACGGTTCTGAGGGATGGTGTGACGGATGACTAGAAGGGACGCGGTTTTTCACGCGCCAGTTGCGTTGATCAGCTCGATCGACTATAGTGATCGGTTATCGGCCACATCTCTTCCATTGCTTCAGCTTGCTAAAGCCAAGCCTATGAATGCAGTGTGCTTGATTGGCCCATCCACTCTACGTCGATCTCCAAGTTTGGTCTTGCCAATCGTTGCGCGATAGGCTTACTATCCGTTTCGGTTCGGTACAGAGCGCTTTGGCCGGCGCCCGCGCCAGAACAGAGGCAAAGTTGCAAAATTCCCTGAGCATCTACCGGGCCTTGCTCCGCACGACAATCGGGCAGCTTGAGTTGTTCTTGACCCACCTTTCCCACAGGAAGGGCTAGATTTTATTGCGCTTTGGAGTGATACGACGATGTCATGGTACGCCTACTGCATTGCAGAACGAAACGCATTTCCAGAACTTTGCCGGCACCGTCGCCCGATGCCCCTGACCGGGGTGACAGGGCTCTTCGGGAACCAAACTTTCCTCTTTCCAGCAAGCGATTTGGCGGTCATCGTCTCCGAACACACGCCGGAAGATGCTGCCCGGATGGACCAGAACTCAGCCAAAGATCATGCCCGCGTGATTGCGGACTGCTTCAAACTTTCCACAGTACTTCCATTTCGTTTCGGCACCACCTTTCCGGACGATGATTCGCTGCGGCGGTCGGTGCGATCGAACCAGCGGCACTTTACCGCGAACGTGGAGCGGCTGCGGGGCAAGGCGGAGATGCACCTGAAGGTGCTGGTGGACGACACCTGCCCGGGCAACGCGCACCGCAACATGACGGTCGGCCAGGAGTACCTGACCAGCCTGCGCGAGAGCGCGATGCGGCAGCGGGAGCGGCAGTCGAAGGCGCGCGCGCTGAGTGTGCAGATGCATCGGATGTTCCTGCCGATTGCCGAGGAAATTACGTGCAAGCGGACGGATTCGGGGAAGATGCTGCTGGATATCGCCCACCTGATCGATAACAAGACGGTGGAACGGTACCAGAACAAGTATTCGTCGGCGACGCTGGAGTTGAAGGAGTGCCGGATGCAGTTGTCGGGCCCCTGGCCTCCGTATCACTTTGTGCATCGCAACGCGCCGGTTCATAACGCGTAGCTTTTTCTAAACGAAGCGCTCCTGCTCCTCCGGACTGGCGGAGCGGAGCGCTTTTCTGTTTGGGGGTGGGGGGTGTGTCCCAGGGGCTAAAGCCCTCTCGATATGGGGCTCGAATTGTGCTGGGACTAAAGTCCCGGCCTATCTCAAGGCGAAATCGCTATAGAGTGGATGGGATGGGATTGTTCAGGAAGAAGATGAAGCAGGAGCACAAGGTGATGCTCCAGCATGAGCGGGCGGCGGGTGCGTTGCTGCCGGAGTACCACCGGGCGACGCCGGAGTGTCCCGAGCCCGAGCGCTGGAGCATGATCGACTCGATGACGGCTGAGGTCGAGGTGCTGGAGTTTATCGCCACGCTGGTGACGACGATCAAGCCGCGGCTGGTGGTGGAGACGGGATCGTTTCTGGGCGTGTCGACGGAGTGGATTGCGCGCGGGCTGGAGCGGAATGGGTTCGGCAAGGTGATCAGTTGCGAGTTCGACACGGTGGTTTATGAGAAGGCGAAGGAGCGGCTGGAGGCTTCGCCTCTGAAGCAGTGGATGGAGCTGCGCAATGAATCCAGCCTGGAGATGCAGGTGGAGGGGACAATCGACCTGCTGTTTTCGGATTCGGATATACAGATTCGCGAGGCGGAGGTGAAGCGCTTTCTGCCGCAGATGAAGCCGACGGGGGTGATCCTGATGCATGATGCGAGTTCGCACTTGCAGGTGGTGCGGGCGGCGGCGTTGAAGATGGAGGACGAGGGGCTGATTTCGGTGGTGTTGCTGCCTACGCCGAGAGGGCTGGTAGTGGCGCAGCCGAGGGCGGGGCGGAGTTGAGTCCTGCACTGAGTGATTTTTGGAATTGAAGATAAATACGGAGTTTCTGAGCTGCGTTCAGAATGACAGATGTGGAGAGGGCAAGGTTTTGCGATGAGGGTGTTGGTGATTGGTGGGGGCGGGCGGGAACATGCGATCTGCTGGGCGTTGGGGCGGTCGGCACGGGTGACGGAGGTGGTGTGCGCGCCGGGGAATGCGGGGATTGCGGAGGGCGTGGGCGGAGTGCCCGTCCGGTGCGTGCCGGTGAATGTGGGCGATCTGGCGGCGATGGTTGCGGTGGTGGAGGCGGAGCGGCCGGAGCTGACGGTGGTGGGGCCGGAGCTGCCGCTATCGCTGGGTGTGGTGGATGAGCTGATGCGGCGCGGGTTTCGCGTGTTTGGGCCGACCCAGGCGGCGGCGCGGCTGGAGACGAGCAAGTCGTTTGCGAAGGAGTTTATGCAGCGGCATGGGATTCCGACGGCGGCGCATGCCGTGTGCACAACGCTGGATGAGGTTCGCGAGGAGTTGCCGCGGTTTGCCGTGCCGGTGGTGGTGAAGGCGGATGGGCTGGCGGCAGGCAAGGGCGTGGTGATCTGCCAGACCCACCACCAGGCGGAGCAGGCGGCGGCGGAGATGTTTTCGGGTGTGCTGCTGGGCACGGAAGAGACCGAGGTTGTTCTCGAGGAGTTCCTCGATGGCGAGGAACTGTCGTTCTTTGCGCTGTGCGACGGCAAGCATGCGGTGGCGCTGGCAGCAGCGCAGGACCACAAGCGCGTGGGCGAGGGCGATACCGGGCCGAACACCGGAGGGATGGGTGCGTATACCGGCGACGGATTGCTGAGTGAGGAGATGTCGGCGTGGTTGCTGAAGAATGTCGCGCAGCGGGTGGTGGACGAGATGGCGATGGAAGGCGCGCCGTTTCAGGGGATTCTGTTCTGCGGGATGATGATGGTGCCGCAAAAGGATGGGACGACCTTGCCGATGGTGCTGGAGTTCAACACGCGGTTTGGCGATCCGGAGACACAGGCGATCCTGGTGCGGCTGGAGACGGATCTTGTCGATTTGTTTGAGGCGGCGATCGATGGGACGGCCAACAATCTGGATATCCGGATGCGGCCGGGGGCGAGCGTGTGCGTGATCGCGGCAAGCGGCGGATATCCGGGGAAGTATGCTTCGGGGCTGCCGATTGCGGGGCTGGATTCGGTTGCGGACCCGGACGTGGTGGTGTTTCACTCGGGCACGGCGGTGAAGGATGGAACGATGGTGACGGCGGGCGGACGGGTGCTGGGGGTGACGGCGGTTTCGCGGGCGACGTCGCTGTCTGCGTCATCCAAGGGAACGGCATCGGGGCCGGGTTCGAAGGGCGGGTCGGCGTTGTGGGATGCTCTGGGCAAGGCGTACGGGGCGCTGGCGGGGATCTCGTTTGAGGGGATGCAGTTTCGGGGAGACATCGGTTGGCGCGCTTTGCGCGACGGATTGTGAGGCGCGGGCATCCACTATTCTGAACCCAACTTATTCGGAACAAGAGAGGAGATGCGATGGCACAACCTGCGCTGAGTGCGGATGAGGTGATGGCCTGGCTGGATACGACTTCGAAGAACTGGCGCGGGCTGATCGAGGAGCATCCGGAGATCCTGAACCTGCCCTGCGATGTGATGGGGGTGGGCACCGTGGGCGGACTGCTGCAGCATATTGTTGCGGTGGAGCTGCGATATGCGGACCAACTCTCTGGACTGCCCCCGACGGAGTATGCGGCGATTCCATTCGATTCGGCGGCGGCGATCTATGCGACCCATGATCGCGCAATGAAAATGTTTCGCGAGCTGCTGGCTGAGGGTGGCGATTGGGACGCGAAGTTCGAGTTCGTCACCCGGTCGATGGGGCCGATGCGATCGACGCGCAAGACGGTGCTCTTCCACGCGATACTGCATGGGATTCGGCACTATGCGCAACTGGCCACGCTGGTGCGGCAGCATGGGATCAAGCCGGGATGGCCGATGGATTATCTATTTATGGGGATGGAGCGGGCGTGAGGGAAGCTGTCAGTTGCGCAAAGAGGCAGGACAGCGACGGAGATTCTGACCTGCGGTCAGAATGACGACGCGACTATTCGGTCGCCTCCGGCTCAGCCGATGACGCGGCGGATGAAGCCCTTGACGCCTAGCCAGGTGAGCAGCACGAAAAAGAACCAGAGCATGGCCACGATAAGGCCTGAGTCCATGTGGGGCAGGGTCGGGGTGAGTGCGGCGCGCAGGCCCTCGCTCATGTAGACGATGGGGTTGATGAGGACTGCATGCTGCAGCCACGGCATCTTGTCCAGCCTGGCCCAGGGATAGTAGACGCAGCCGAGGAAGGTGATGGGCATAACCACGGTGCCGAAGATGAGGCTGATCTGGTGCGGCTTGACGCTGGTGCCAATGACCAGGCCGAGCGCTCCGGCGGTGAGGCTGGCGAGCGCGGCGACGAGGATGAGGAACGGCCAACTATTGACATGCGCGTAGACCGGCGTGGCCGGTACATAGTACGCAAGGGGAAAGACGACCGCGGCGGCAATCATGCTTTGCACGGCGGAGAAGACGATCTTCTCGATGGCGACCGCGGCGACGGGGAGCGGGCACATCACGCGGTCGTCGATCTCGCGGGTGATGCCGAACTCCTGAGCAAGCGGAAGCGCGACCGCGGCGATGCCGGAGAACATGATGGCGACGGCCATGAGGCCGGGGAGCAGGACGGTGGAGAAGTTGGCGCCAGCCATCTGGGCGGTGGGATTCAGGGCCGCGCCGCCGC
This sequence comes from Acidobacteriaceae bacterium, assembly GCA_049509035.1. Lineage (GTDB taxonomy): Bacteria > Acidobacteriota > Terriglobia > Terriglobales > Acidobacteriaceae > Edaphobacter. The sequence continues at coordinate 117,893 of JBELAH010000006.1, read as the reverse complement.
TCATGTGGGGCATGATGTAGGTGAAGACGAACAGGAAGAGCAGCGGGTTCATGACGACGCGTATGAGGAAGGCCATCTTTTCGCGGCGCAGGACGTGCAGGTCGCGCAGGAAAAGGCCGCCGAATGCGCGCGCATACTGCATCCACTTGGATGGGTCGGCAGGGTGCACGGGTTCAGGCGCGCTGGCCACCTCGACTTCGGGTTCCATTGTCAGCAAGGCATCTTACTCCCGCAGGGCTACTCGCGAAGATCCCTGCCTGTGAGCCGGATAAAGACGGTCTCCAGGCTGGTTTCGGTCATGGTGAGGTCGCGCAAGCCATAGGGATTGCTGGCGCGGACGATTTCGGGCAGCAGGCCATCGGCGTTGTCGGCCAGGATGCGGATTCCGCTGGGCGTTGGCTCTACGCCGCGAACCCCCTGCATCTGCTGCAGTTGGCCAATCAGCGCGGCGGTGCGGTCGCGGCTGGTGAGGTCGAGGGCGTACACCTTTTGCGCGCCGAGGGAGCCTTTGAGTGCGGCGGGCGTGTCTTCAACCAGGATCTTGCCGTGGTCGATGATGGCGACGCGGTCGCAGAGTTCGTCGGCCTCCTCCATGTAGTGGGTGGTGAGGACCACGGTGATGCCTTGTTCGCGCAGGCCGCGGACGGCGTCCCACATGGCGATGCGGCTTTGCGGGTCGAGTCCGGCGCTGGGCTCGTCGAGGAAAAGGACTTTGGGGCGATGGGCGATGGCGCGGGCGATCTGCAGGCGCTGGGCGAGGCCTCCGGAGAGCTGCGAGGGGTAGGCTTCCGCGCGTTCTGCGAGCAGAAATTGATCCAGAAGTTGATTGGTCCTCTGCTTCGCGTTGCTGTGCGAGAAACCGAAGTAGAGGCAGTGGAAATAGATGTTCTCGTAGACGGTGCAGGCGCGGTCGAGGGTATTGAACTGGGGCACGATGCCCATGGAGCGGCGGGCGAAGGCGGGCGTAGCGACTACGTCGATGCCGGCGATGTGAACGGTGCCGGCGGTGGGCAGAACGCGGGTGGTGCAGACGCTGATGGTGGTGGTCTTGCCGGCGCCGTTGGGGCCGAGCAGCCCGTACAGTTCTCCCTCGCGAACTCCGAGCGAAATGCCGTCGACGGCGACGACGCGCTGCTTGCCTTCGTAGACCTTACGCAGGCCCTGGACCTGGACAATAGAAGCCAAACTTCTCTCCAGACGACGCTGTCAATTCTCGGCGGTGATGCGATTATAGGCATGCGAAGGTCGAATAGACCACTGAGAAGTTCCCGGGGTAATCGCTGAGTGCACGATGGGTCCCGGGGCGAAGTGGTCCACGTGCGATGTTCGCCGGGAGTGGGCGAAATTAGCGACGCCGGGGGTAAAATTGAGGCATGTCACGTGGATGGGAGAGCAAATCCGTGGAAGAGCAGCAGGCGCAGGCAGCCGTCCCCAAACCAGACCTCAAGATGGCCCATGCGGAGGAAGCCGAGCGCAAGCGGCAACGCCAGACGCTGGAACTGCAGCGCGAACGCGTGCTGTCGGAGCGTACCTCCAACCCGCACCGGCGGACAGCGTTGACCAACGCGCTGGCCGACATCGAGGAGAAACTGGCCGAACTGGGCTGGACGATCCACCTGTGAGTGATCTCTAAAACTAGAAAGGCCGCTTTCGCGGCCCTTCTGTTTCGCTGCGCCAAGGATCTTACGGCTGGGCTGGTTGGCCCTGCGGCGATGCGCCCGCACCCTGGTTTTCGGCAATGCCGATCGCATCACCCGACACCACCATATTGACGCGCCGGTTCTGCATGCGTCCGCTGGAAGTTGTGTTGTCAGCCACCGGATCGTTCTTGCCGAACCCTCGCGAGGTGATGTTGCCTGGCGGCACTCCTTGCGCGATGAGGAAGTTCTTCACTGTCTCTGCGCGCTTATCGGAGAGAGTCTGGTTGTAGGCATCGGAGCCGACGGAGTCGGTAAACCCCTCGACCTGCACGGTCAAACCAGGGTATGCCAGCAAGATACCTGCCACCTTGGCCAGGCTGATCTGGGTGGCGGGTTTGAGCGTGTACTGGCCGGTGTTGAAGAGCACATCCGACATATTGACGATCAATCCGCGCGCGGATTCGCTGGTTGCGAGCACGGAGTTCAGCTGCGCGCGCAGTTTCTCGCGCACGGCGTTGGCATCCTCGGCGCTCTTGCCGGCCTCGGCGGCTTTGACCCGTGCTTCGGCAGCCTGGGCTTCAGCCAACTCGCGAGCCGCGTCGGCTTGCGCCTTGGCCGCCTGCGCCTGGTCGGCCTGGAGTTTCGCCTGTTGTGCCTGCATCTGCGCCTGCTGCGCTTCCAATTGCGCCTGAGCCGCCTGCTGCTGCGACTGAGCCGCCTGCTGCGCCGATTGGGCCGCGTCTGCCTGGGCCTGGTCTTTTGCCATTACGGTGGCGGCCTGCTGTTCTGCGGCCTGCTTGCGCAGTGAAGCGATGCGCGCATCTTCGGCCCGCTGCACAGCTTCGCGCGCGTCCGTAATCTCCATCTTCTCGTCGCGATGTTTGTCGGTGTCCATACTGGAAGCGTTCTGGAGATCGAGTTGCGCCTGCTTCATGATCTCCGGGGCGTACTTGTCGGCGCCCGAATCCTGTGCAATTCGCACTGCGTTATCCGCCTCGTACAGTTCGAGCGGTGAATGCTCATTGCGGGTGATTGGATTGGCCACGGTGTGCGGGCCCGCCGTTTCGGCATAGGTTCCGCGCGGCAGCAGGAAGTAGTTGGCGTTGACGGTTTCCAGAACGCCGCTGGTCTTGTCCTGGCGGATTAAGTTCTGCAGCACAACCATGTCGCTGGGCTCGGTGACCGAGAAGTACGGTTCGGCGGTGACGATCATGCCGAACGACTGCAGCGCGGTGGTGACGCGGATATTGTTCCGGGTGCCTGCGGGAAGCACTTCGCCGAGGTTCTGGGCGCGGCCGTCGGAAGAGATCGCCCACAATACGTAGGTCAGATACTCGTGGCCGAAGCTGTTTGCGGGAGTCAGGCCATCGAACCTGGCCTCGATGGTGATTCCTCCGCGCTCGCTGGTCACCTTGGCTTCGCCCTTCGCGCCTGCCAGCAGAGGCGTGCCTTCAAAGCCGATGGTGGTGGAACCGCTGCGATGCAGGTAGTTCACGCAATCCAGATTGTGCTCGACCACCTTGACGCGGTAGATATAGATGCCGTTCTGCATGGTGATCGGGTTGGCTTCGGCGGGCGCGGCCTGGTCGGTCGGGTTCGGCTCTTGCGCGGTGGCTGCCGCCGGAATTATGGCGAGCGCAACCATCATGGCAGCGCCGGTCAGGGAACGAACTAGGAGGCCGTGAAGGAAACAGATTCGCGTTTGCGCCAGATGGGGCGCCAAGAACATTCTAAGAGCTGGCATGATTTCAATCTCCTTGGGACTCGCTTGCTTTGCTTGATGGGGCCCTCTCGCGCGTCACTGGTGCAGCAAGAGGCTCTTGCAATGCCCTGACTGGGCCTGGTTCTTCGGATGCCGGGGAGATAGCAAAGGGTACTCACAAATCGTGCCGGCCGGTGCTTGGGATTCGTGAGAAAGGTTGCCCGGAGCAAAATGATTTCCGTGCGCGAGGCCCGGTCGAGGGGCGAGTTCCGCGCAAAGCGTTAGACTAAAGGCGCATGCGAGGTGCGGAGCATGATGCTGGAGATCGCCAAACCGATTGCGCTGCTGTTATGCATGCTGGCGCTGTGGTCTGTTTTTTACACGGCGTTTCTGGTTCCGGCGAGCGACCTGGAGCGGAGGAGCTGGGACTCGCTGATTCTGCTTTCGCTGGCGGCGGGGATCTGCCTGACCAGCGGAATGATCTTTCGCGAGTCGAGTGAATCCGGGGCCGAATCGCTGACACATACGCTGCCAGTTCAGATGTTCTGCTGGGCGGTGGGCCTGATGGCGGCCTGGTTCCTGGCCTCCTGGTACCTCGAAACCCACTGCATCTTCTACAAGGATGTGCGACGGTTGTGAAGGGGAATATCCGGATCGAGAAATGAGACGGTGGGATAACTGCAATGAATGAAGCAGTGGGGAAGGGCTGGACAGTGAAGAGCATTCCCAGCCAGGCAGGCCGGCGCGTGCTGATCACCGGAGCCAACAGCGGGATCGGTTTCTATGCGGCAGCCGAGCTCGCGCAGAATGGCGCGCATGTGCTGGTGGGGTGCCGGGACCAGAGCAAGGGCGACGCGGCCCTGGCGCGAATGCGGGCGTCAAATCCGCGAGCCAGCGCGGAGGTTGCGGTGTTCGATCTGGCTTCGCTCGAGTCGGTGCGGGCATTTGCAGCGCGGGAGCTTGCACGCGGAGTGCCGCTCGACCTGCTGATCAACAACGCCGGGGTGATGGCCCCGAAGCGGCGGTTGGAGACGGTGGACGGCTTTGAGCTTCAGTTTGGGGTGAATGTGCTGGGCCATTTTGCGTTGACGGTGCTGCTGCTGCCCGCGCTTCTACGCGCTGCTGCGAGCCAGCCGCAGAGACCGCGCGTGGTCACCCTCGCCTCGATTGCGCACAAGCGCGGGCGGCTGAACTTTGACGATTTGCAATCGACAAAGAATTACAGTCCGATGGGCGCGTATGGACAGACGAAGCTGGCCGACCTGATGTTCGCGTTCGAACTGGACCGGCGTTTGCGCGCTGCGAGACCTCCGGCGCCGGGCGTGATGAGCGTGGCGGCGCATCCGGGCGTGGCCAACACCAACCTGTTCCAGGTCGGCGAATTCTCTTCTGCTGAGAGGCTGGCACGGCGCGTGTTCGGCGTGACCATCGGGACGCTGCTGAACTCCGGGCCGGAGGGAGCGATCCCCACGTTGTTTGCGGCGACCGCGCCGGATGCGGTGAGCGGTGGGTACTACGGGCCGCGGGGTTTTCTGGAGATGCGAGGGGGCGACGTGGGGCCAGCCAAGGTGGCTGCGCAGGCGTTGGATAAAGCGGCTGCAGCCCGGCTGTGGGGTGAGTGCGAGCGACTTACGGGAGTCTCGTTCGGATGATCAGCCGACACGTTCTGGCCGGAGTTCGAACCAGTGGATGGTTCAGTGCATCTTCATTTCCTGGTTGCGGTGCCAGGTTTCCTCGTCCTCTGCACGGGAAGCGATCTCGCGCTGTGCCCAAAGCCGGAGTTCTTCCTTCTTGCGCTCTTCCGCCTTCGCCTTGGACTTCTTGAAGATCCCGTGGAACCACCGATAAAGGATGACAAGGCCCAGCACCAGCGCGGCCAGCCACGACCACGCAAGTCCGAACATAATCAACGTCGTCATATTCCGGTGTCCTTGAAGAAGCCAAGGGTAGCGAGCTACGGACGCTTACTCGGGGACATCCGTCACTCAGTGCGGGTAAGTCATCCAGTCGGCTGAGAACGCTGCTTCAGGCTCGCTCCCCGCGCGGAAACCGCTTCCTGGCGTTTTCCGGTTTCATTGTCGCATCGTTTCGACTGCGCGCAAAGGAGCTTGTGGGGTACTGGGTTGGTACTCGATTGGTTCGCGCGACCCCGCTGGGGGATCTTGATGCTAAGGCCGGCTCAACGCATATCCATGTGCCGGTTATCGTGCCAGGTCCCGGCGGTCTGTTGGGTCCGGTCCTGCAGATTCTGCTGACGCTCCGCCCAAAGACGGAGTTTGGCTTTTTCGTGCGACCGGTGACGGAGGATAACGAACCCGAGGATCAAGACCGCAAGAGATGAGAATGTGCATACGAAAATGATGATTGCCAATGGGCCCGCTTCCCTATCCGTTTCTCGTGCAATTTCTTACCGGAAGTCAGTTCAGTCTACGGTGCGGGCGGCGTTGCAACGGTGACCTCCGTCACGGAGCGTTGGCGTTCGCCCGGGCGGAGAGCGCCGGCCTGAGCGTGTCGACACGGGGAGAAGATGTGTGCTTCCATTCACTTGCGGGTGTTTAACGTGTAACTTCGCCCTGGGCGACGAGGCCAGACAAAGGGCCTCGCGTACCCTGTGCACATGGTTGGCGTGACACGAGACACACGCTGGGCCAGTGGACTACAATTCCGGGCTTAGACGGTTGGGCGGCGGGTGGAATGCTCGCCGCTCATTTCAAATCCCAAAGGAGTACGACCCCATGCCTACCACGATGACCAAAGTTCACCCGGGTGCTTATGGGTTCCCGGTGACCCTGAAGAAGCGCTACGACAACTACATTGGCGGCAAGTGGTCGCCTCCGGTTTCCGGCGAGTACTTCGACAACATAACCCCGGTGACGGGGCAGGTGATATGCCAGATTGCGCGGTCGAAGGCTGCGGACATCGACAAGGCACTGGATGCGGCCCATGCGGCCAAAGCGGCGTGGGGCAGGACCTCCGGGGCCGAGCGCGGGCGTCTGCTGGAGCGGATCGCACAGCGGATTGAGGACAACCTGGAAATGCTGGCGACGATCGAGACCTGGGACAACGGCAAGCCCATCCGCGAGTCGATGGCGGCGGACATTCCGCTGGCGGTGGACCACTTCCGCTACTTTGCGGGCGTGATTCGGGCGCAGGAGGGTTCGATCGGCCAGATCGATTCGCAGACCGTGGCGTACCACTACCACGAGCCGCTGGGCGTGGTGGGACTGATCATTCCGTGGAACTTCCCGATCCTGATGGCGGCGTGGAAGCTGGCGCCGGCGCTGGCCGCGGGCAACTGCGTGGTGCTGAAGCCGGCCGAGCAGACGCCGATGTCGATTATGTGCCTGGTGGAATTGATTGAAGACATCCTGCCGCCGGGCGTGCTGAACGTGGTGAACGGATTTGGCCTGGAGGCCGGCAAGCCGCTGGCGTCCAGTCCGCGCGTGAACAAGGTCGCGTTCACCGGTGAGACGACAACGGGCCGGCTGATTATGCAGTACGCTTCGCAAAACATCATCCCGGTAACGCTGGAACTGGGCGGCAAGTCGGCGAACATCTTCTTCGAGGACGTGCTGCGCGAGGACGATGCGTTCTACGACAAAGCACTGGAGGGGTTCACGCTGTTTGCGCTGAATCAGGGCGAGGTGTGCACGTGTCCGTCGCGAGCGCTGATCCAGGAGTCGATCTACGATCGCTTCATGGAGCGGGCGCTGAAGCGGGTGAAGGCGATCAAGCAGGGTAACCCGCTGGATCCGTCGACCATGCTGGGCGCGCAGGCGTCGAATGAGCAGATGGAGAAGATCCTCTCGTACCTGGACATCGGCAAGCAGGAGGGCGCGGAGGTGCTGATCGGCGGCAAGCAGACCGTGATGGAGGGCGATCTGCGGACCGGCTTCTACATTGAGCCGACCGTCTTCAAAGGCAATAACAAGATGCGCATCTTCCAGGAGGAGATCTTCGGGCCGGTGGTTTCGGTGACGACGTTCAAGACCGACGATGAGGCGCTGGAGATTGCCAACGACACGCTGTACGGGCTGGGTGCGGGGGTTTGGACGCGGGACATGAATCGCGCGTACAAGTTCGGCCACGGCATCCAGGCAGGACGGGTGTGGACGAACTGCTACCACCTGTATCCGGCGGGCGCGGCGTTTGGCGGATACAAACAGTCGGGCGTGGGTCGCGAGACGCACAAGATGATGCTCGACCACTATCAACAGACCAAGAACGTGCTTGTCAGCTTCAGCCCGAACGCCATGGGATTCTTCTAATGGCGATTGAATCGGCTGGGGCTGATGTGACTGCTGCGGCGGAAATATCGGATCCGCCGCAGCAGGTACTTACGACTCCGGCGGCGGTGGCGCTGATGGAGACGCTGCGGGCGAAGTATGGCCCGCTGATGTTTCACCAGTCGGGCGGGTGCTGCGACGGTTCGTCGCCGATGTGCTACCCGCTGGGCGAGTTTATGACCGGCGACAGCGATGTGCTGCTGGCGACGATTGGGGACGCGCCGGGCGTGCCGTTTTACATGAGCAAGCCGCAGTTCGAATACTGGAAGCACACACAGTTGATCCTGGACGTGGTGCCGGGACGGGGCGGGATGTTCTCGCTGGAAGGGCCGGAGGGAGTGCGATTCCTGATCCGGTCGCGAGTGTTTACGGATGCGGAGATTGCTGCGCTAAGGGCGGCGGGACGGATTTGAGTACTTCGTACCGCTCTGGACGCGCTGCGCGCGTGGTACTTCATACCGTTCTGGACGCGCTGCGCGCGTGGTACTTCGTACCGTTCTGGACGCGCTGCGCGCGTGAAGGCTCGAGCTTTGAAGCTAGGTATACTCTTTTCACCCATGCAGCATTTGCTTCACGGGCTCCGTTGTGCGCTGGCTTGCAGTGTGTTCGTTCGAGGAGAGTGCGATGAAGCGACGTTCATTTTTGAAGGGCGCGGCTGCGGCGTTTCCGGCTGCGGGATTTGGCGGGTTTGTGCTGGGGCAGGCGGCTGCGGCTCCGGTTTCGAGTGAGGCACACGTGGTTGGGGCGGGGCAGGACCGGCTGGGCGAGACGCACTCGCTGGGGTTCAGCACGATTCTGTTCAAGGTGCTGCCGCGGGAGACGAGCGACAGCTTGTTCGTGATCGAGCACAAGGGCCTCGGGCATGGCGGGCCGCCGGTGCATATTCATCCGCATCAGGACGAGTGGTTCTACGTGATGGAGGGTGAGGTGCTGCTTCAGGTTGCGGGCGAGCGGAAGAGGCTGGGAGCGGGTGAGTCGGTACTGGGGCCGCGCGGGATTCCGCATGGTTTTGTGGGGGTGGGCGAGAGGCCGGCGCATATGATTATCGCGTTCACGCCTGCAGGAATGATGGAGGGATTTTTCCGCGAAGCGGCGGTGCCGAATGGGCCGCCGATGGATGCGGCTTTGTTTGCCAAGTACGACATGCAGTATGTGGGGCCGCCGTTGGTGGGGTAGCAAGCGAAATGCGGGGATTCTTCGCTGCGCTCAGAATGACAACTTCAGGAAATGAGAAACCCCATGGTCGACTTCGTCGAACATGGGGCACCCGATTTATAACCGGTTAGGTTACTTGGCGGCGAGTTGGCGGAGGACGTAGGGGAGGATGCCGCCGTGCTGGTAGTAGAGGATTTCCTGCGGGGTGTCGATGCGCAGGGTGGCGGAGAATTCGGTGGTTTTGCCGTGGTTGTTTTCCGCAAGGACGGAGAGGATGTGGCCGTCGGCGAATTTGGAGTCGAGCATCTTCTGCAACGCGCCGGGGTGGTCGCCGACCGTGAAGATCTCCTCGCCGGTGAGGCCGAGCGATGCGGTGCTCTGGCCGGGCAGGTATTGCAAGGGAAGGATGCCCATGCCGACCAGGTTGGAGCGGTGGATGCGCTCGTAGCTTTCGGCGATGACGAACTTGATGCCGAGCAGGTTGGGGCCTTTGGCGGCCCAGTCGCGCGACGAGCCTGAGCCGTACTCCTTGCCGGCGAGGATGCAAAGGGGAATGCCGCGCTCCGCGTAGAGGACGCTGGCGTCGTAGATGGGCATTTCCAGACCTTCGGGGAGCAGACGGGTTACGCCGCCTTCGGTTCCGGGAGCGAGTTTGTTGCGCAGACGCACGTTGGCAAACGTCCCGCGGACCATGACTTCGTGGTTGCCGCGGCGGCTGCCGTAGCTGTTGAAGTCCGCCGGGGCGACGCCGTGGTCGGTGAGGTACTTGCCTGCCGGCGAGTTCTTCTTGATGGAGCCGGCGGGGGAGATGTGGTCGGTGGTAACGGAATCGCCGAGGACGGCGAGAGCGCGCGCGGCGCGGATATCCCGAATAGGCGCGGGGGTCGCGGTCATGCCGTCGAAGTAGGGGGCTTTGCGGATGTAGGTGGAGTCGGGCTCCCAACCGTAGGTGTTGCCGGAGGGGAACTTGAGGTGCTGCCAGTTGGCGTCGCCGTCGGTGACGGTGGCATATTGTTTGCGGAACATTTCGGAGCCGATGCAGCCGGCGACGGTTTCGGCGACCTCCTGCTGGGAGGGCCAGATGTCCTTCAGGTAAACCGGCTCGCCGGACTTGTCCTTGCCCAGAGGGTCGGTGGAGAAGTTGTGGCTGATGTGGCCGGCGAGGGCGTAGGCAACAACCAGCGGTGGCGACATCAGGTAGTTGGCGCGGACCTCGGCGGAGATGCGGCCTTCGAAGTTGCGATTGCCGGAGAGGACGCTGACGGCGACCAGCGAGTGGTCTTCGATGGCCTTGCTGACGTCGGTGGGCAAGGGTCCTGAATTGCCGATGCAGGTAGTGCAGCCGTAGCCGACGGTCTGGAAGCGGAGGGCGTCGAGGTACTTGGTGAGGCCGGCCTTGTTGTAGTAGTCGGTGACGACGCGAGAGCCGGGAGCGAGGGAGGTCTTGACCCACGGGGGCGTGCTGAGGCCCTTCTCGACGGCCTTTTTGGCGAGCAGGCCGGCGGCAACCATGACGTAGGGGTTGGAGGTGTTGGTGCAGGAGGTGATCGCGGCAATCACGATCGACCCGTTGCCGAGGTAGGGGTCGGGATCGACGCCGAAGCGGGCTTTGACGCTGGCGGGCGCGGCGGTGTGCGCGTCGGGGTTGTGGGGCGCCGGGGAGCCGGTGGAACTGGTGACATTGCCGTTGCCGGAGTGGTGGCCACCTTCGCCTTCCCAGCGGACCATCTGACGGGCGGAGTCCTGGTTGCCATTGGGGCCCAGGAGCGACGGAAGCTGCTTCTGGAAGCTGGCAGCCGCCTCGGAGAGCAGGACGCGGTCCTGGGGACGCTTGGGGCCGGCGACGGAGGGTTCTACGGTAGCAAGGTCGAGCGAAAGGGTGGAGGAGTACTCGGCTTCGGGCGCGTTGGCTGTGTGGAAGAGGCCCTGCTCACGGAAGTAGTCTTCGACCAGGGCGATGTGCTCTTCGCTGCGGCCAGTGAGGCGGAGGTACTTCAGGGTCTCGTTGTCGACGGGGAAGATGCCGCAGGTGGCGCCGTATTCAGGAGCCATGTTGGCAATGGTGGCGCGGTCGGCGAGAGGCAGCTCGGCAATGCCGGGACCATAGAACTCGACGAACTTGCCGACCACGCCGTGCTTGCGCAGCGCTTCGGTGACGGTGAGCACGAGGTCGGTGGCAGTCGCGCCCTCGCGCAGCTTGCCGGTAAGGCGGAAGCCGACCACCTGGGGGACGAGCATGGAGACGGGCTGGCCGAGCATGGCGGCCTCTGCCTCGATGCCGCCGACGCCCCAGCCAAGCACGCCGAGGCCGTTGACCATGGTGGTGTGGGAGTCGGTGCCGACCAGAGTATCGGGGTAGGCGAAGATTTTAGTCTTCTCGGTGCTGGCCTTGTGCCCATGGGTGGCAACAGCGTCGAGGGTGTGAATCGGCGCGGTGGTGAAGACGACGCGGGCGAGGTATTCGAGATTGACTTGGTGGCAGATGCCCATGCCGGGCGGGACGGCGGAGAAGTTGCGGAAGGCAGCCTGGCCCCACTTGAGGAAGGCATAGCGTTCGCGATTGCGCTGGAATTCAAGCGCGGCGTTGAGGTCGTAGGCGTTGGCGGTGCCGAACTCGTCGACCTGGACGGAGTGGTCGATGACCAGCTCGGCGGGCTGGAGCGGGTTGATCTTCTCAGGGTCGCCGCCGAGGGTCTTCATGGCGTCGCGCATGGCGGCGAGATCGACGATGGCGGGAACGCCGGTGAAGTCCTGCATCAGGACGCGGGCGGGCATGTAGGCGATCTCGCGGGAGGGCTCGGCCTTGGGGTCCCAGTTGGCGAGGAAGGTGATGTCGTCGGCGGTAACGGAGTGGCCGTCTTCGTGGCGGAGGAGGTTTTCGAGCAGGATGCGGAGGGAGTAGGGAAGGCGGGAGAGGTTGGTGCCGGCGGATTCGGTGAGGGCGTTGAGGCGGAAGATGTTGACTGCGGTCGCGCCGCTGATGAAGGTTGCGGCGCTGCGGAAGGAATCGGGATTCTTGTCGGTCATGGTTTTTCTCCAGTAGCGTGGGGCCGGGGGCGAGCACCGGGCGCGGATTCGAGGGCCGAGGACGCGTGGGGCGCGAGTCGGCGGGAATGAAAAGCCTATCAAAAAATGGGGATGTGCGGCGATTGCGACCGGAAGCGCCTGGATTAGGCGCGGCCGCCAGCCGGAATCAGGACCGCCCGCGGTCGTGGTGCCCGTGGCGGAAGCGCTTCGTCTTCGGGATGGAGAGACGGAGAGGCATCGGCACTATTTTACGCCGGCGGGGAAGCTGCGGGGAAGAGCCGCAAGCCTAGTTTGCTGAAGGCATTTCTGCGTGGTCGACGACCAGGGTGTCGACTGGGCCTTTAGCGGGCTGGAGTTTGAGGCCGAGTTGCTCTTCGACGGCGGTGAAGATTGAGACGACCGTGCCGCCCTGATCGGCCGCTTCGTCGGAGGTCCACTTGAGGGTGAGGTCGGCGGTTCCGGTGAGGCCGGTTTTGTCGACGACCAGGCGATGGGCCTCGTCGGAGAGCGCGGCGGCGAGGTCGGCCATGCTGGCGCCCTTGGCGGTGAGGACATTGTCGTTGTTCGATGCACTCATGTTCACCGAGCTGTTGTGTTCGTCGGTTTGGGCTAGCTTGAACTTCGGTTCGCCATGGAGGACTACGAGTTCGTAGATGGGTTGTGTCTTCGGTTGCAGATGCGCCTTGAGGTGGAAGCGGTCGGCCAGCAGCGGGATGATCATGGCCTCCAACTGCGTGTCGGTGAGCTTTGGGTACGTGCCGGCGTCGTTCGCCAGGACCTTGGCTTCGATGTCGAAGCGAGCGGAGTCGACGGGGCCGGAGAGACCGAAGATCAGGTCTTCCTTGACGTCGTAGGCGAACTCAAGGATGTTCTTCAGCGGAATGTTGGTTGCGGTGAACACATCGTCGTGGATGCTCATGGAGGCGGAAATCTGGTCCATCGGTTCATTGGCCGAGTTGTGCAGCTTGATGGATACGACATCGTATGGCGGCAGGGTTGGCGCGAGCGCAATGGCGGCAGCAGGTCCCTTGTGCGTGAATTGGGCGTGCGCGGCTGGGGCGGCAAAGGCGATTGCGAAAGCGAGCAGAAGCGGGCTGCTTGACGTTGGCAGGATGCGCAGGACCATCTGGGTGACTCCTCGACCGGGTGCAGTTCCAAGGGGTGGGGCGGCTCCCGAAGTATACGATGGCGGCCTTATTCCGGTTTCGGATGGGAGAAGAAAGTGGCGGGTGGTTTGTGCGATGATGCCAAAGCGGGCTGTTAGGCGGCGATCTTTGTGGAGGTGAGGCGAGAATGCACATAGGAAAACTCTGGAGTGCGGGGTTGGCGGTGTTGCTTGCGGTGGGTGGATCGGCGTGGGCGCAGAGCGGCGCGACCAGGACTGCTGCGGCGAAGAGCGGCAACGCGGAACTGCAGGTTTATTTCGTGGATGTGGAGGGCGGGCAGTCGACGCTGTTTGTGATGCCCACGGGCGAGAGCCTGCTGGTGGATACAGGCAATCCCGATCCGCGCAACCCCAGCGCGCCTCGCGATGCCGGAAGGATTGCGGCGATGGCGAAGATTGCCGGCGTGACGAAGATCGATAACCTGGTGATCACCCACTACCACACCGACCACGTGGGCGGGCTGCCGCAGCTGGTGGCGCTGATTCCGGTGGGGCGGTTCATTGACCATGGCGTGAATCGCCAGACCGAGGGCGCGGAAGGCAAGGCGACGGTCGCTGTCTACGACGCGTACCAGAAGGTGCTGGCGGAGGGACATGCGGAACACTTGACGGTGAAGCCCGGCGATGTGCTGCCGGTGAAGGGGATGAAGGTTGAGGTGGTGAGCGGCGACGGCGAGGTAATCGCGAAGCCGCTGGCGGCGGGAGGCGAGCAGAATGCGGCCTGCGCGAGTTCGCCGGAGAAGGAGGTTGAGAATTCGGAAAACGATCGCTCGCTGGGCCTGGTGATTACGTTTGGAAAAACGCGGATTCTGGACCTGGGCGATCTGACCTGGGCGAAGGAGCGGGGGCTGATGTGCCCGGTCAACAAGATCGGCAAATTCGATGTGTATATCGTCTCGCATCATGGGCTGGATCGCAGCGGAAGCCCAGCGCTGGTGGACGCGATTGCGCCGCGCGTGGCGATTGAGGACAACGGCCCGCGCAAAGGCGGCGCTCCCTCCAGCTATGACACGATCGAGGGCACATCCAGGCTGAAGGACCTGTGGCAGTTGCATACCGCCGAGGGCAGCGACGCGAAGCACAACGTCGCGGACTCGCACATTGCGAACCTGCCGGGGCCGGATGCGGGGAATTATCTGAAGCTGACGGTGCGGGTGGATGGCAGTCTTGCGGTGACCAACGGGCGAACCGGCGAAACCGTGGGTTATCCGGCGAAATAAGCACTTCGTGCCGTATTGGACGCTTCGCGTGGAAACCTAGAGCTATTTCTGGGTCGGGCGTTCTGTGTGCCGCGAATTGCGCATCCTACCCACGAGAGCCGCGGATCCATCTGCGGGCGCGAACGATCGGAGATCGATGATGAAGTGCGGGACACGAATTTGGGCTGGAATGGCGCTAGGCCTGGCGTTGGTGTGGGGCGTTGCGGGTTGCCATAGCAACCCAGCCCAGAATGCTGCGGTTGATCAAAATGCCGGCGATCCGGCCGACGCGAACATGGCGCCGGGGAGCGGCGCGCCAGCGCAGGTGTTGGGGCAGAATGAGCAGTATCAGGGCCGGCAGCAGGGACAGGACTACGGTCCCCAGCAGCAGGCGCCCAACGCCGGCGACCAGAGCTATGACAACGGCCAGCCTGGCGATCAGCAGGCCGATCCTTACGCCAGCGATCTAACGAGTGCCGAGGCGACTGAGCCGCCGCCGCCGCTGCCGGACTACGATCAGCCGCCTGCTCCCGACCCGAATTACCTGTGGACTCCTGGCTACTGGGCGTGGGGGCCGGGAGGATACTACTGGGTTCCCGGCTACTGGGTGGCGGCGCCGTATGTGGGAGCGCTGTGGACTCCGGGATACTGGGGATTTGTGGGCGGATATTATCGCTTCCACCATGGGTTCTGGGGGCTGCACATCGGGTTCTATGGCGGCATTGATTACGGCTATGGGTATACCGGCTATGGATACTATGGCGGCTATTGGAATGGCGGGAGTTTCTACTACAACACTGCGGTCAACCGCGTGAACGTGAGCGTGATTCGCAATGTTTACGTGCATAACGTGGTAATCGACAACCGGACAGAGAACGGCGCGAGCACCAACCGGGTGAGCTTCAACGGCGGGCGCGGCGGCGTCCAGGCGCAGCCGAGAGCGGCGGAGGTTGCGGTACTGCACGAGCAACGCAATGCGCCCATGGCGTCGCAGGTGCAGGTCGAGCATGCCGCGGCCCAGAACAAGGCGCAGTTCTACAGCGCGAACAAGGGAAGGCCGGCAATGGCAGTGAATGCGAGTCCGGTGGTTGCGGACCGCACGCCGCCGCCGGCGTTGCCCAAGGCT
Source organism: Acidobacteriaceae bacterium (assembly GCA_049509035.1). Taxonomy (GTDB): domain Bacteria; phylum Acidobacteriota; class Terriglobia; order Terriglobales; family Acidobacteriaceae; genus Edaphobacter. The sequence continues at coordinate 102,593 of JBELAH010000006.1, read as the reverse complement.
GCGGGACCAGCGGCACAGCCTGTGGCTCGCAACGATGCGAGGCCTGGCCAAGCCCAGCCCCAGGTGAGGCAGGGTCAGCCGCAGCAGGGCCAGCCCCAGCCGCAAGTGAGGCAGAGTCAAGTCCAGCCTCAGATGCGGCAGGCAGAACCTCAACGGCAGGCAGAGCTTCAGCCGCAGCAAAGGCAGGCAGAGCCACAGGGGAGACAGCAACAGCCGAATGTACCGGTTCGGCCGGCTCCGGAAGCGCGTCCCGCTCCTCAGCCGCAGGCTCGGCCAGCTCCACAACCGGAGGCCAGGCCAGTTCCGCAACCGCAGCTAAGGCAGGCACAGCCGCAGCCACAGGCTCGACCGGCGCCGCAACCACAGGCTCGACCGGCGCCGCAACCACAGGCTCGACCGGCACCTCAGCCGCAGGCGCGACCGGCCCCGGCGGCCCATCCGCAACCGCAGGTTGACCAGCACAAAGACGACAAGCCTCACAACTAGGAAGGGGACTGATGGCAGGACTGGCCGGGTTGGCTGGTCCTGCCATTTGTTTTGGATCACTGCTTTCCGGTTCGATTGTCGCCTGGGTCGATGGCCTGAAGGGCGCATGAAATGGGTGTTTTCTCGAAAGCGTAAGGCTGAGAGTCTGTAGAATCTGATAGTCCGGAACGGAGGCGAGAAGATGCGTCGATATCACCACATCGGAATTCCTACCAACCAACCGAGACCCGGTGAGCGCCACATCGAGCGCCTAAAGATTTTTATCGTTGGACACGAAAACAGCGAGTATGGCGTCGAATGGATGCGGTTCGAAGCGGACGCACCGATTCCCGAGTTGGTCCGGCAAGTGCCGCATGTCGCTTTTGAGGTGAGCGACCTTGCGTCCGAGCTGGCGGGCCGGGAAATCCTGATTGCACCGAACAGCCCATCCGACGGCGTGCGCGTCGCGTTCATTGTCGAAAACGGCGCGCCTATTGAGTTGCTCGAGTTCACTGACCCCAACCATCCGGATCGGCGTTAGGACACGGCTCGGAGCTCAAATCTTTCCCGTCGGCACCGCCGCGCATCCTTGCAGTATTGCTGGACTGGCTTAGCTGAATGCGAGTTGGCCGAGCAGGATAACATTCAGAGCGATGATGACGGCAACCGTGAGCCAGCCGGCGATGCGGGTGCGTCGCGCACTGGCGAAGCTGCGCATAACGTCTGCGCGGTTCGTGAGCATCAGCAGAGGGATGAGCGCGAAGGGCAGGGCGAAGCTGAGGACAACCTGCGAGAGCACGAGAATGCGCAGCGGATCGAGGCCGGTGGCGATGATGGCGACGGCCGGAATGACGGTGATGGCGCGGCGCAGGAAGATGGGGAACTTGATGTCGAGAAAGCCCTCGATGATGACCTGGCCGGCCATGACGCCAACGGTGGACGACGACAACCCGGAGCAGAGCAGCGCGACCGCGAAGACGGTGGCGGCGAGCGATCCAAAGAGCGGGCCGAGGGTGTGGTACGCCTCCTGAATAGTGGGCTGCAGATTGGTGGTATGCACGAAGGCCACTGCTGCCATCAGAATCATGGCTGAGTTGATGAGCCATGCGCCGTTCATGGCGACAAAGACGTCGATGAGTTCGAACTTGAGAAATCGGCTGAGGATGGCGCGGCGCGGAAACAGCGTGGGCTGATTGCGGGCTGCCAGGCCTTCGAGCGTCTCGCTGGCCGGAAGCGCGGAGCCGGTAAGCTCCTTGAGCCGGGGCTGCACCAGCGCGGAGTGGAGATAGACCACATGGGGCATGACGGTTGCGCCGAGCATGGCAACCGCGGCGTAGATGCTGTCGTGAAAGTTCTGCGCGGAGGAGCGGTCGAGCGTGGGCAGCAGGGTATGGATGGTCGCAAGCTTCCAGTCGGGATGGACCAGGAAGACCTCAAAGGCGTAGGAGACGCCGATGATGGCGACGAAGCCCATGATGGCTCGCTCCAGCCAGCGGAATCCGGCGAGGTCGAGTGCGAGGATGGCGAAGACCAGGACGGTGGAGACGAGCGCGGCGATCAGCAGCGATTCCTTCGGGGTGAAGCCGTGGGCGTAAAGCAGCGGGCCGAAGAGGAGATCGAGGCCGATGGCTGCGCCGAGGAATTCGGCGAGGTCGGTGGCGACGGCGGCGATCTCCGCGGCGATCCAGAGACCGAGGGTCGCGGGCCGCGAGAAATACCTGCGGCAGTTCTGCGGCAGGGTGAGGCCAGTGACGATGCCCAGTTTGGCGGAGAGATACTGGATGAGCATGGCCATCGCGTTCGACCAGAGCAGGACCCAAAGCAGGCGGTAGCCAAACTGGGTGCCGCCCAGGATGTTGGTGGCGAAGTTGCCGGGATCGATATACGCGACTGAGGCGACGAAGGCAGGACCGAAGTAGGCCCACATCTGGTTGCGATTGAAGTTGGGCAGGAAGCCGCGTTGCGGAGATCCCGAGGTGGTCGACGACGCTGTTTCGAGTGGGGATGGCAGGGGGGAGACCGTCTCAATTTCAGCGGCCGGGGCCGCAGATTCCAATCGCGTTGGGTGAAGACTGGGCATCCCGCTCCTGCGCTGGGTCGAGCCTGTTTGGGCGGCGCCGGAGGCGACCAGAGGGGCGGAGGTCCGGAGTGCGCGCGGCACAAAATTAGGCTCGCCTACTATTTAGGTATACCTAAATAGTAGAAATGAGTCAAACTAAAACGTGGATCGGAGACCTGGCATGCCAGCAGGCCGACAGGCGAACGGCAACACCGAATCGGTGGATAACTATCTCAAGGCCATCCTGACGCTGGGAGGGCGCGAAGAGAGGCGGGTGACCATCAAGTCGCTGTCGGAAAAGCTGCGCGTCGCCCCTGCCTCGGTGACAAACATGCTGCAGAAGCTGGCTGCTGCGCCAGCGCCGCTGGTGGAGTATGAGCGGCACGGCGGGGTGCAACTCTCACTGGCGGGGAAGCGCCGCGCCCTGGAGATCGTTCGCCACCATCGCCTGATTGAGACGTTTCTATATGAAGTGCTGGATTACCCGATCGAAGAGGTGCATGACGAGGCGGAACGGCTCGAACACTTCATCTCGGAACGCTTCGAGGAACGAATTGCGGCGAAACTCGGGAACCCCAAGATCGATCCTCACGGACATTCGATTCCAACCATCGAGGGAGAGATGGCGGCTCAGGAGTCGATGCTGCTGGCCGACGTGGTGCGGGATGGGACGTTTGTGATCGACAGCGTGTCGGACCGGGACGCTGAGAGTCTGCGATTGATCGAGGCCTGCGGCATCACGCCGGGGGCGCGTCTGCGGGTGAGCAAGAGCGCGTCGTCGGAAGGCTACTCGGTGCGGGTCGGCCGCTCAGCGAAGGCCTTCGATCTACCCCGGGAGGTTGCACGGGACGTGCGCATCGTCCGTCTGCCGAAGTGATTTCGGGCCAGCGAATTGCCACGATGCAGCCGTGCATGGAGCGGGTCCGTGGAATAATCGTGCTGAGGCCGGATGCCGCTGCTCTCTTTCACTCTTCTGGTGTTCGCTGGATCGTTCCTTGCCGGCTTGCTGGGCGCGCTCACTGGTCTGGGCGGCGGGGTGGTGCTGATTCCCCTGCTGACGCTGGTCTTCCATGTTGACATGCGATACGCGATTGGGGCGTCGCTGATTTCGGTGATTGCCACTTCGTCGGGCGCTGCCGCTGCCTATGTCCGCGAGGGCTATTCGAACGTGCGGATCGGAATGTTCCTCGAGGTTGCCACCACGTTGGGGGCGGTGTTTGGCGCGTTCCTGGCGACGCGAGCGCCGACGCGTGCGCTGGCGATCATCTTCGGCGTGGTGCTGATCTACTCGGCCTGGCTCTCGCGCAGCGACGTGGATCACGATGAGGAGAGCAGCTTCGATAACCCGTGGTCGGACAGGCTGAGAATGTCGGCAGCCTATCCGGACGGGCCGCACGGAGAGAGAAGCTCGTATCAGGTGGACCGGATCCCTGCTGGGTTCGCAACCATGTTCGGAGCGGGGATACTGTCTGGGCTGCTGGGCATCGGGTCGGGCGCAGTGAAGGTGCTGGCGATGGACAAGATCATGCGCATCCCGTTCAAGGTTTCGACGACCACCAGCAACTTCATGATCGGGGTGACGGCGGCGGCCAGCGCGGGCATCTACCTCGCCCGCGGGTACGTCAATCCGGGGCTCGCATTCCCGGTAATGCTGGGCGTGCTGGCGGGCTCGCTGCTGGGCGCGAAAGTTCTGGTCCATAGCCGGGTGTCGCTGCTGCGAACGATGTTCGCGATTGTGATTGTGGCGCTGGGCATTGAGATGATCGTGAACGGCTGGTTGGGAAAGGTATGACGATGGATCCGAATTCGCCGCTGTCCGGCGGCGGTGCGCCTGCCACGGACGCACCGCATGCGCTCGCAGGCGCCTTCAACGACGCGCGCATGGAGGCCATCATGGGGCGGTTGCTGCAGGTGGGAGTGCTGCTGGCCGCGACCGTGGTGCTGGTGGGCGGGGTGATGTATCTGTTTGCTCATGCCGGCGCGCCCGCGAACTACCGGGTGTTTGCCGCCAAGCCGGTCGCGCTGCGTCATCCGGCGGCGCTGCTGCAGGGAATCGCACGCGGCGACGCGTCGGCAATTATCGAACTCGGCATTCTGTTGCTGGTGGCTACGCCTATCTGCCGGGTGATCTTTGCGGTGATCGCGTTTGCCCTGGAGCGGGACCGGCTGTACGTGGCGATCAGCCTGATGGTGCTGGCGGTGTTGCTGCTGGGGATGCTGCGCGGCGGTTGAATGGCGCCCGCGGCAGGGCTCCCGTGCAGCGACCTTGCGGCTGCCGAGGTTGGCGACCACGGCCGGTTGGAAGGAATGGCCACAAAGAGAATGGCGGCCATGCTGGGCATGGCCGCCATCGGGTTAAGGATCAGATCCAGCTAGAAGCGGAAGCGGCCGGCGAACTGCCAGTCGCGCGGCTGGATGCTCTTGTTCTGGCCGGAGACGAGGCCGAAGCCCGAGCTGTTCCACGACGCGCTGGACAGGTTGAAGAAGGTGGAGTTGGTGGCGTTGTCTACGTCCGCCTCAACCTGGAAAGTGAGGTGGAGGGTAGCAGTTTCACGAACGTTGAAGGTACGGCGAAGGCCAAGTTGAATGTCCCACCATCCGGGCCCGGTAAGGCCGTCGGCACCGGAACGGGCGATGTTGCCCAGCTTGAAGGTGGTGTTCGGTTCCGGCGTTCCGCCGCAGGTGTAAGTAAGGGCCTGCGGGGAAGAGTCGGGGCACATAAAGGCGTTGGAGTTGATATAGGAGATCTGGTTCAGGTTGCCGGCATTGGCGCCGGGGCCGCGACCCCATCTGCCGTTCGTGCGTACCTGATTCTTGTTGAAGTTGGGATTGTAGTCGGGCATGCAGGTGCCCTGGCCGGCGACGGCGTTGGCCGTGCAGCCCCCAGACTGTGTAACCTGGAGGGGATAGCCGTCACGATACCGGTAGATACCCGAGAGCTGCCAGCCGCCGGCGATGAGGCCGCCGATCCGGTTGGTTGCGAGGAACGCCTGGCCACGGCCGAACGGGAAGGTGTAGCTCCAGGTCAGGTTGAATGCGTTGGTCTGGTTGTTTTGGCCCAACGAGCGGTCGATTTCGTTGGCGCTGTAGTTCTTGGTGAAGTTTCCGTCCTGCGGACCCACGGGATACTGGGTCCTGTGGGTGCCAGTGTCGTCAATCTCCTTGGCACGGGTGTAGTTGACGAAGCCGGAGAGGTTGTGCCATGGCCGCTGAGTGACCTGGATCTGGATCGAATTGTAATCGGCATTTCCGGTATCGCCCCACAGATCGGTAAATCCTCCGAATTGCGGGTAAGGCCTCAAAGACTGGAAGAGAGTCGCGTTTTGACCGGTAAATGTGGGGTAGGGAACGGTGCACCCAGTGGAGCAGCCGCTAGACAAGGCGCCTCCGTCTTCCCTGGCATAATCCGGAGAGATGGTGTTGGTCGCGGGACCGCGGCCAGAGCCGCCGGGCAGGAAGTGGGTCTGCGAGCCGGAGTAGGCGACGCTGAGAACCGCCTTCTTGTTAATCATCTTCTGGATGGAGAAGTTATAGCTGATGTACTGCGGACCGCGCCCGCCATAATAGGGGTCGGCAAAGTTGACACCTTGAGGGTTGCAGGAGATATTGTCTCCGGTGCTGCAGCCGTAGTCGTTCAGGTGGTCGGCGAAGTAGCTGGTGAAGTTGTAGTCACCCGTGGTTGAGAGCGGGTTGATAGCGGTTCCCGGGTAATTCCAGGGAAACACCGCCGAAAGCGCGCTGCAGGTACCGGCCGCGACGCAGGCGATTTGCGGCCCGAGGACGCCATTCACGGCCGGGGGGTTGGTGCCCTGGATGGGGGGCTTGATCTGGGCGTTGGGCGGGCTGGCAAGCCCCGGGTTCAGGTAGAAGCCCGGATCGGCTGTGCTGGAGTTGCTGCCCGCGCCGGTGGATATGCCAAATTCTGAATTGTTTCCGGTGCCCTGGGTTGCTCCAGCGTTGCCCCCTACCCCGCCGGCGTGGGTGAGGTTGACGGCAAAACCGCCGGCGAAGACGGTGGACGGAGTGTAGGCGTAGGAGAAGCCCAGACGCGGCTGGTAGTTGAGGCGATAAGGTCTGACCGGGGTGGTGCAGTGGCACTCATAAGGCGCGTAGTTGTTGTACTGCTCCTGAGCAGTTTCAGCCGGTGTCGTACCGCTGGCCGGAAGGTTGGTGAACTGATTGATGTTGGGGAAGCCGGCAAATTCCAGCACTCCGGGAACGCCGACGATGGGATTGATGATATTGGGGTCAAGGAACGCGAGGCGATTGTGGACCTCGTGATAGGGCTGGAGGTAGCTATAGCGAATCCCGAGATTCAGGGTCAGCTTGGGGCTCACCTGCCAGTTGTCCTGAATGTAAGGCTCGATAGGCCGGTAGCGAGCTCCGACGTCCTGAATGCTCTGGGTCTGAACGGTGCCGGTATAGACCGCCCCGACCAGATAGCTGGCGTAGGCATCGCCGTCGACGCCGGCGGGGCTGTTGCAGGCCACGCTGTTGCTGCCTGCAGTGCAGGGCTGAGTCGAGTAGGCGCTGTAGTTCAGGCCCAGCGTATTGCTGAATCCCCCGTAGTTCCCGCCATTGGTCTCGTCCCACGAAATCTGGATACCGAAGGTAATGTTGTGGCGGTTCTTGATCCATTGCAGTGCGTCCTGCAGGACAAAAGAGTTGGTGGCCTTGGGGCCGGTGTTGGCAGTGGAGTACCACTCGAACGGAACTTGTGGACCGCTGCCCGCGCCCCAGGTGATCTGGGGCATGCTGGCCGCAGCGTTGCCCGGAGGCAGATTGTTGATGCCGGCCGCCGTTGCGTTGTACTTGGTGCCCTGGGTCAGCGAGAATCCCTGGCCCCAGTTGCGGCTGTATCCGTACTTGAGGGTGTTAATGAGGGAATTCGAGATGGTGTAGATGTAGGAGAAGATGCCGGATGCCGTCTTCTGATTGGTGTACTGACCCTGTGCATAGGGCACGGGAAGCTGCGTCTGGGTGTTATAGAAAGGCTCGCCGCCGTAACCGACATTGCCGCCCACTGCCACCAGCGAGAAGTGGCTGCGCGAGTTCATGGTGTAGTCGAGACGAGCGTCAACGCTGTAGTTGTTATTCGCCTGAGGCAGGGACGCCAGGTAGTTATTGAAGGTGGAAAGATTGGTGGGCGCGGGAAGCGCACTCGCCAGATACGTGGAGATGCTGGAGATCTCGGCTGTGGGGATGACGTTGTAGGTGGGAATGCCGTTCGCTCCCAATCCCTGGAACGCCGGACGCGAACCGAATGAGCCGAGCGTGGGATCCACAATGTTGCCGGTGGAGGTGCCCAACACATCGGTAAAGTCGCCGTGGCGCTCGGCAGCCGTGGGGATGGTGATGTACTGGGGCGTGTTGCTGATCTTGGTGTAACGGAAGCCGGAGTAGTCGCCGAAGAAGAAGAGCTTGTCCTTGAAGATGGGACCGCCCAGCGAAATATCGTATTGATTCTGGTGCTCGCCCGGCTTCTCTGCGATGCCGCTGGCCGCGGGCACCTTGGAGAAGTAGCCCCAGGTGTCGAAGTCGGTGTTGCGGATGAAGTCGACCGCGCTGCCATGGAACTGGTTGCCGCCGGCCTTGATGGTGTAGTTGGTGGATCCGGCCCCGCCGAACGAGGTGGAGGCGGTGCTGGTCTGCACTGAGAACTGATCGACGGCGTCGACCGAAACCGCGTTTGCGACGGGATTGCTGCTGCCTTGCTGGGCGATGTTGGCTACGGGCACGCCCTCAATATAGTTTTCGTTCAGGTTGGTCTGGCCGGTGCCTCCGTAGATACCCGAGTTACCGTTATTGGCGCCGGTTCCGTTGTCGTTGGCCGGGTTTTCCTGGACGCCAGGCATCAGGTACTGGAAGGCGGTCGGATCGCGCGCGCCGCCGTTCATGGAGAGCGGGAGCTGCGAATAGAGCTCATTCTCGATGGTGCCGCCGAGGGTGGAATCGGTGGTGTTGATAAACGGCGGAGCGTCGGTGACGGTGATGGTGGTGTCCTTGGCGCCGACCGTGAGTTTCAGATTCAACCCCAGGATCGAGCTGGCGTCGATGGTGACGTTCTCCTGGAGCAGCCGCTGGAAGCCAGTGGCGACAACCTCGACGTTGTAGGGGCCGGGCTGCAACGGCGAGAGCAAATAGGTCCCGGAGTTGCTGGTGAGCTTGGTGATCGCGACCCCGGTATCCGTATTGGTGGCGGTGACCTCCGCCTTGGGCACACCGGCGCCGTTGGCATCGGTGACGGTTCCCTGGATGCCGCCGCCGGCGGTGTCCTGGGCTTCAAGCGACGAGCCCCCGAACAGCATCAGGCCTCCGAGGACCAACACGCAGGCGAAGAGGGAGCAGCATTGTGCGAGAGGACGGCGTGAAAGCCCGAGCGGCAAAGACCCTACTGTCGAGTTGCGATACATAATTTTGCTCCATCTGATTTTTGCGCTGGAAGGTGTTGGGTCTGGATGCCTGTCGTTTCCGGTTGAGCATCCCCCAAAAAACCTTGCGCCGATGACTAGAAACATAAAATTACTGATGAGCCTGAACGCGAAAAAAGTATTTGTTTACGGGGGTCATTGTCAATAAGAAAATGTTTTCCCGTTGAAACGGATTTGCGATGTTCTCTCGACCCTGCAATGCGCTACCCGACAAGTTGGGGTGGAGCGGTCCGGGGAAGAATTAAGTTTTCAAAGCTTCCTGCAACATGCTACTTTGTTTTTGCCCAGATTCAACACTGAATTTGTTTCCACTGGAAAGTGGCGGCACCGGTTCGGCCTGTTCAGGACGGCTGAAGACCATTGTGGGACCGGACCGACGGCACTCCTGGAGTTCAATATCCACAGCAAAACACACCTCGGCACGCCCCTCGCAGAAGTACGGGGTGGAGGTGCCTTCGCGACGGCCCGCACCGGCAATCGCGCCGCCAGGCGGTTGGGCAGGGTGGTTTTTGCCGCATTGGCGCTGCTCGCCACCGCGGTCGGACTGGCCGGGCACGGGACGGGGTGGGGCCAAACCGGGCCGGGGGCTGGAAATCCCGCAACCGCGGGTGGGCCAACGGGGCCAGCCGCAGAGCCCGCGACCTCCCAGGCATCGAGCACCGCGACGCTGCAGGTGTATTCGCGACTGACCGTGGTGGATGTGACCGTGACCGACGCCAAGGGCCAGCCGGTCCACGGCCTGAAGGAATCCGACTTCACGGTTAAGGAAGACGGCAAACCGCAGCCGGTGCGCAACTTCCTCGAGGTCCGCGAGGACTTGCCGCCGGCAGCCCGCATTCCGCCCAAGCTGCCGCCCAACGTGTACACCAACGATCTGCCTTCGCCGACCACCAGCGCGGTCAACATCCTGCTGCTGGACGCCTTGAACACCGCTCCCGTGGACCAGGTCGCCATGAAGCAGGAGTCGATGAAGTACCTGAAGAGCATGCCCCGGGGTACGCGGGTCGCAGTCCTGGGCTTGTCCAGCAGCCTGCGCATTCTGCAAGGATTCACCGCCGACCCGGAGATTCTGATCGCGGCCGTCGACAGCAAGAAGAACCGGGCTTTGCCTTCGCCGTTTACCGACAACGACAGCAGTTCCGTCCTGGACGACCAGGCGGATGCGCAGTCGGACCTCGGAAACGACGACGCGGCGGCCATGGTGCAGCAGTTCGAGAACGACCTGACCACCACCCAGCAGGACATCCGCAACCGGATGACGCTGGAAGCGTTGAACCAGATTGCTGCCTACGTGGCCGGGATCAAGGGACGAAAGAACCTGATCTGGTTTACCGGGGGGTTGCAGTTGAATATCTTCCCCACGGGAGGTATGGACGACCTGGAGGGGATGACCGATTACGCCAAGGATCTGCGCAAGACGACGGACCTGCTGACGGCGGCTGAGGTTGCGGTGTACCCGGTGGATGCGCGCAAACTGTTCAGCGACCCTGCCGGCGGCGCCGACCAGCAGCTCACGACGATCAACAAGAACACCGCCGCCAGAGTTGCAGCCAAGCAGTTGGCGTACCAGCAGAAGAAGGGTGGGGAGTTGTTGGGGATGGAGGCCGTAGCCGAGGCCACCGGCGGGACGGCGTACTACAACACCAACGATCTAAAGGCGGCGGTGACCAAGGCGATCGGGAACGGGTCCAATTACTATAGCGTTTCTTACGTTCCTCCGGATCCCGAGTACAACGGTCGGTACCACGCAATTGAGGTGGCTGTGGACCAGCCGGACGTCCATCTGTCGTACCGCAATGGCTACAACGCGGATGACATTCTGCACAACGCGATCACGCCCAAGCTGACGCTGGCGACAACCGCTCCCGAGCCATACGGAAACAACATGCAGGCCTCCATGGCCCGGGGTGTGCCGACCGCAAGCCAGGTGCTGTTCGATGTTCGGGTGGCGCCCAGCGCGGATCCAGTCAACCCTGCCGATGTGCGGGGGACGCTGGATAGCAAGCTGGCGGGCAGGCCGCTGGTGCGGTACGACGTTCAGTACCTGGTTCCCTCCAGGCAGATCACGTTTGCCGAGGGGCCGGGCGGGACCCGCAAGTGCTCTCTCGCAATCGACCTTGCCGCGTACGATGTCTACGGCAAGCTGATCACCGGGCTAAGCCAAACCATCAGTTCGCCGCCTTTGACGGCGGAACAGTACCAGAAGTTCCTGCAGAAGCCGTTTCAGCCCTTTCAACAGATCGACCTGCCCCCCGGCGAGACGTTTCTCCGGGTGGGGGTTCTCGACGGCGTGTCCGACAAAGTGGGCACGTTGGAGATCCCATTGACCGTGCCGAAGAAACTGGCCAGAGCGGCCAGCCTGCCTGGGGGGAAAGATGGACCTTAATCGCTCGTCCTCAAGTGGTAAGCGGCTGCGAAGATTTCTCTTGCAAGTCTTTTGCGCCAAGACGTATTATGCCGCTTATTTTTGGAAACCATTTCCGATGGGAAATCAGCCAGGAAATCAACCGGCGGATATTGAGCGCTGCTGCTCGGCCTGCCGGACCGCAAATGCATTAATCAAGGATCAGGTGACCCCGATGCTCTTTCGCAAACACATCGTCTCGACGCGAGCGCTTCTCCAACTGACAGTAGCCATGGTCTTCTTCGTAGGCGGAGTGGGAACTGCGCTTGCTGGCGGCAACACTGGCATCGCGCCCTTGCTGGTTCCGTACACCATCACTACCATTGCCGGGACTCCCCAGTTCCCGACTGGTCTGGTGACGGCGCCGGTCGGATTTGCCGGGGAGGGCGCGATTGCGACACCGTCGCTGATCCGCCAGTCGGGCGCTGCGGTCTTGAATGCGCCCTTTGGGCAGGCGGTCGATTCCGCCGGAAACGTCTACATTACCGACACCGGTAATGACGTAATTCGCGAGGTCAATGCCCAGACCGGACTGATCACGACGATTGCGGGCGTTTTTCCCAAGGGATGCAGCGGCCAGACGTGCACCGTCCGCACCAGCGGCTGCGCTAACGGAGTTCCCGCGGCCGGAAATCCCATCGGAGGCAATCTCGCGGGCATCGCGGTGGACGCGTATGGCAACGTCTATTACGACGATGCGACCCAGGGTACGATCTCCGTGATCTACCGGGGCGGCGCCCAGGTGGCAGCGTTCATCGCACTGGTCAATCCCGAAGGAGTCAAAAACTCCGGAGGAACGGTGCTGCCGGGTTACGTGTACTACGTGGCCGGGACGATCAACCTCTCCTCCTGCACGGGCACGCTGGGCAGCCCAGGTCCCGACAATTCGATCTCCTTTGAAGACAGCTCCAACCCCCCGAGCAGCGCAGGCTATCCAGCCGCCCAGCTCCACGGCGACAGCTTTCTTTCCCTCGACAGCGCGGGAAATATCTACGAGGCCGATACTTCAAACAGCACCATACGCGTGATCAACACCCAGGCCACCACCCAGACATTCTTCCAGTACCAGGTTGCGCCCGGGTATATGAAGGCCCTTACCGGCTGCGGGTCGCTGACGATCGCCTGCGCCACGGTTTACCACAGCGGTACCACAACTTCTACGGCCAACACCGGCATTAACGGCCCCATCAATTCCGCCGTTTTCAATAGCCAGTACAGAGAGGGCCAGGCAGACGCATGGGGCAACCTCTATCAGCTCAACGGCACGGGCAGCGGCACCGGACCTCCGGGAATCTATGGGCAGGCGGGCTACGCAGGCGGAGCTCCCTTGACCAATCTGCTTACCGTGGAAGCGCCTTTGCTCGCCTCGTCCTTCGGCCCCGGGGCAACTCCCCCCAACTCGCCGGCCGAACTGCCGCTCACCTACGGCAACGCATATGTCGTGCTCGGTAATCCGGCAATTTCCAGCTCCCTTCCAGGCAGCTTCCCGGATGTTCTCGCTGTGACCAACGAAGACCTGGACATTCGGCCGAGTTCGCTGCTGCCGGATACTTTCGGTACCTTCTGGTTCAACGACAACCACTATCCCGAGATTGAACGCGTCGATCAGTACACTGGGCTTGCGGTCGGAGTCCTCGGATCGCAGCACCAGCGCGCGACCGCGTCGGTGTCCGGAATAGGCTCGAACTTTACTTCGCCGGCCACGTTCACCAACCCGTGGTATTGCGTCTATGGGGCATCCGGACATCCCTGGACCTCGGGCCCCCAGACCTACGATCCACAGGCGGACGGCTGTCCCTCAATTCTCGCGTATTACAGCGGCGGCGTTCATTACACGGTGTCCGACGGACTGGGCAACATCTACATTGGCGATGGCGGCGGGCAGTTGGTGCGCGAACTCGTGCTCGGCACGGTGTTCCCGGCAACGGCAGTGGGTACACTGTCGCCGCTGCCCAATACCTGCTTCACCTCTCCCTGCGGTTCGGCCGGAGTCCAGGCCAGCCCGGTGGTGCAGCCGATCCAGGTCCATTTCAACTCGAGCAATCCACCCGTAATCGGCGCCGCTGTCAATGACGCGCAGATGACGGGAAATGCGACGTCTTCCTTCTCGATTAACTCTCCGGACTTCTCGATCGACACCACCGATCCTGAGTTCCCGATGGGCTCGCTGATCCAGGCCAGCACCGAAGCCTACGCGTTCAATGCCACCACGGCCAACTTTAATATGTGGTCGGGTCTTCCCACCTGCACCCAGTTGGGAGCAGCGCCCATCGCAACCGTGGTTCAAGACTACGACTGCCTGGTCTACGTCTCGTTCAATCCCAGCGCGCCGGGAGTTCGGCAGGCGCAGTTGAAGGTGACCACCAACAACGGATCGGTCTATAACTTCCCGCTCTACGGTGTCGGCGTCGGCGCTCAGTTGGCGGTCGATGGCGGAACGGCGACTCAGGTACCAGCCACCGGTCTTGGCACCACTGCCGGGATCGCGGTCAGTTCGTCCGGCATCGGCTATATTGCAGATCCAGTCAATAACCGGGTTGTCAGTTGCAACCCCGCCTCAACCTGCGCCGCCCAGAGCACCATCGGCACCGGGCTGAAAAACCCGATGGGCGTTGCCGTCGATACCGCGGGCAATGTCTATATCTCCGACACCGGCAACAACCGGGTCCTGGAAGTGAACCCGCTCACCAGCACCCAGACCGTGCTCGGCAACAACGTCTGGGTCTCGGGTGACAGTACCTCTGTCGGCTCCGGAACCACGCCTCCTCCGCAGTACGCCTTCAAAGCGCCGCAAGGCCTGGCGGTCGATGTCTGGAACAATGTTTACGTCGCCGACACCGGCAATTCAGCGGTGGTGGAAATTCCGTCGAACAATGCGTTGGGTGGAGCAGTTCCGCTGCTGTCCTACCCCGGCGCTCCGAAGTTCAAGAACCCGGTCGCGGTCGCGGTTGACTCGATGGGCAACATCTACGTTGCGGACACCAAGAACCCCAGTTCGCAGATTATCGTACTGCCTCCGGGCGGTGGCGACTTGGTGACCGTTCCGGGAACCTCATTCCCAAGCCAGGTTGGCTCGGGCGTGAAGACGCCGAACGGGGTTGCGGTGGATGGAGCCGGCAACCTGTACGTCTCCGACGCCACGGCCAACACGGTGGTGGAAATACCCTCGGCGAGCGGCCCCGGTTCGACGCCATTCGCGCTCAATTTCGTGGGCATGAAGGCGCCCGCCGGAGTTGCCCTGGACCAGAGTGGAAACCTGTATGTTGCCGACACCGGCAACAGCCAGGTGCTGTTCGACAACCGGCAAAATCCGGTCATCAACTTCGGCGCGCTCACCAGCTTCGGCAACGTGCCGCAGGATCTTGCGGCCGGGGCACAGCCGGTTTGCTCAGGGACAATTATCAGTGACGGCTTCAACATCGGTAACACCACGCCCTGCGTGTTGACGGTGACGAACATTGGCAACCAGGCCGTCACTCTGGGCTCGCCCTTCCTGACGACCAGCGGCGGAAACGCTGCGTACAGCATCTCGAATAACTGCGCCAGTCCTCTTCCGGCGGGCCTCACCTGCACCATCACACCGACCTTCACTCCCACCGCCGACGGCGGGCAGAGTGAGAACGTCAGCGTGAATGCGGCGTCTGGATCGGGTAGCTCCCCGCAGCTTTCGTTGCAGGCCAACGGCGAGCAGCCGCTGGTCAACATTGTGCTGACCTCCTCATTGGGTGCGACACCCGCTCCAGGAGGAACAGACGTCATCACTGCGACCGTAACCCAGCCGCACCTCTCCGGCGTAACGCCAACCGGGAATGTCGTCTTTACTTACGCGGTTGACGTTGCCAACTCGAATGTCAATAACTGCGGAGCGGGTGGCACCCAGACGGTGGCGCTGACAGGCTCCGGAGGTACAGCCACGGCAAGCTTCAACCTGCCTTCGCCGCTGGCCGCGGGGGTGCAATACACCGTCAGTGCGAACTACACCGGCGACACGCTAAACACCCCGACCCAGGCGAATCCGATCCTGGTTGCGGTTCAGGCGGCCACAGTGGAGACGGCGACGGTGACGTCGACCGCCGCTCAACTGACCTTTACCTACGGATCGGCAGCTCCTGTGCCGGTCGGCTCGGTGGCGCCAGCTCTGCCGACCGGGGTCACTGCCTCGTTCGGAAGCGCTGCCAAGGCTACCACCCCGATTGGCTCGTATCCGGTCGTGGTTTCGTTCAGCGGCACGGGCGCTTGCGGTTACGGCTTCCCACCCTCCGTATTCTCGGGTGGAGGGGCAGCCGTGGTGCAGGAAAACGCGGCTCCGTTGACGTATGCCATCCCCAACTTCACCGCCTTGTACGGAGCTCCCAACATCAGCTACGGGCAAAACGCGGTGATCACCGGAGCACAGAACGGAGACGGCTTCGGCGCAACCTTTACACCGGCGAAGTCGTCGGTCCTGAACGTGGGTAGCTACTCGGTGGTTCCCACGGTGCTCGGGGCCAACGTCGGCGACTACATTGTGACGGCCAAGCCTTCGACCCTTACGATTTCGAAGGCGGGGACGGTCATCAGCGTGTCGCTTACTCCGACCTCGGTCGCCAACACAGCGGCCGGCGTGGCCACTGTCGCAATGAGCATCTCGGTTGCCACTACGGTGGCTGCAGGCATCGGAACGCCCACGGGATCAGTCACCTTGACGGATGCCTTTACCCTGATCAATGCGACCGGGCTCGGAGCTACGACTACGACTACCGTGGTGTTGCCGCTGACAGCAGGGGCAGCCACTTACACTCCAACCAATGCGACGGCGGGATTGCATCAATACACCTTCGCCTATAGCGGAGACAGCAACTTCCAGACGTCTTCGATAACTATTTCTCCCGGCGCCGTTCCCTGCAGTCCGTCGGCACTCGCAGTCAATTGTCTGCTGGTCGATTATCCGGACTTCACTCTGACCTCAACCACGGGGCCGGTCACTGTCATTCCGGGCGTTGTCCCGAGCGGCAATGGTCTGCTTCCGGCGCCAAACCAATCCACGGCCGCACCTGAGACCGCGGTCCTCTTCGTCAACGGTGTTCTCGGGTTTGCCGGTCAGGTTACCCTCTCCTGCGCACCCGAGAATCCGAGCTACGTCAGTTGCTTCATGACGCCGCCGGCCGTCTCGGTTACCGCCTCGTCGAAGACTGCAGCGACCGTCGTTGCCATTGAGACCCCGGCGACTCTGCCGCTCGGCTTCAAGCTGTCTGAGCTGCGGACCTCCGCTACCAGAACGGTGCTGGCGTTCCTGCCGTTTGGCCTGCTTGCATTCTGCGTGCGCCGTCGGCGCAGACTGAGCAAGGCGTTGTGGATATTGATGATCGTCATTGCAATCGGCGCAGGTATGACCGGATGCGGCGGCAATCAGGTGGACTTCTACACCGCGGTTCCCACCGGACCGCAAACGGTAACGGTCAACGCCACGTGGCAAGGCAGCGCCACGCAGCCGGCGGGTGTGCGGTCGTTTGTCGTGCCAATCAATATCGACTAACCAGTACGAATCACTGGGCCGGGCAAGACTTCGAAAGTCTTGTCCGGCTTTTCCTTTAATCTGTATGTGGTCGGACGACGGTGCCTGCGACCTGTTGGCCGCTGCTCCCTGGTTTGATAATGCGGCCTCCGCCTATGACAGCAACGGCGCGGCTGACGCCCTGCCTGCGATACCCGAGGGGCTTATTCGCTTTCCGGTGTCTTTTCCCCATGGTTTGCGGGTTCCGCAACATGCGGCCCGACGGTTGGCTTGTGCTCGTAATCCATGGAATCGCGCGCAACGGGCCCTCTTCGGGGCCGGTTTGGCGTCCATATGCCTGCCGGGCCTGAAAGGCGCCGCAAATTGGCGTGGCGGATGCAACGCAAATGTAGACAGGGAGACCGAAGCTGGATAGTCTTATCTAAGCAAACGCATGCCTCCAGAAAGTGTTTAGATCAGGAATGACCGCGAGATTGACGCTGGCTAATTGTGTGTGGAAGAACGTCTGGCGCAGGCGGCGGAGGACCCGCCTTCCCTCGGATGTCATCGGGATCGGGATCGGTGCAACTGTCGCGCCGGCAGGGATTTCGTGTGGGTTTGTGCGCGAATCGGCAATGCTCACGGAGATGGATAAATAGATGGGTCGACTGCTGTGGCTGTTCTTACTGATTCCTGCGCTTCCGGCGGTAGGCATGCTCTACCAATGGATGGGGGCATTGAACGACCGGAGACGTTTTCTCGGGCTGGGGAGATTGGTCGATGTCGGCGATGGACGGAGTATCTATGTGTCCGACATGGGACGGGAGATGGAGTCGGGCCCGACTGTCATCTTCGAATCAGGGATCGCGGCGACCAGTCAGAACTGGTTGCGAGTGCAGGAGACAGTGGCCACCTTTACGCGGGCCGTCAGCTACGATCGCGACGGGCTGGGTTGGAGCAGCGCATGCGTGTCCGAACGTACGCCTTCAAACATTGCGCGAGAGTTGCGCGAGTTGCTGCAGCGGGCGGAGGTGCCGGGTCCCTATGTGCTGGTGGGGCATTCCTTTGGGGGCCTGGTGGTGCGCCGTTACGCGGCGATGTACCCGGATGAGGTTGAAGGCGTGGTGCTGGTAGATCCCATGCGCAGCGAAGAATGGCCGCCGGTAAACGAATCGCAGAGGGCGCTTCTGGAGCGTGGGATTCGTATGGCTGGGTATGGAATTCAGGTTGCACGCTTCGGCCTGGCGCGGCTGGCGACGACCTCGCTGTTGTGCCGCTCCGGCAAAGCGTCGCGAGCGTTTAGCCGTGCGGCAGGCAACGCCGGAATCCACGTGATGCAGCGCATTACCTGCGAGGTGGGCAAGATGCCGCGCGCAGTATGGCCCATCGTGGCGTCGCATTGGGCGTCGCCCAAGTACTACCGGGGCCTCGCCGCTCATCTGGAAGCGGTGACGGCGACCGTGACCGAGATGCAGCGAGCCGAGGCAATTGGGGGGATGCCGGTGGTTCTGTTGACGCCGGCTACCGCCGAACCGCTCAGCGGCGACCGCTTGCGGCGCATCGGGCCCGAGGTGCGCCAGGTGATTGCGGAGAAGAGCGGCCACTGGGTCCATCTGGATGAGCCGGAGCTGGTGCTGGAAACAATTCGCAGCATGGTGGAGCAAGTCTCGCGGACGCAGGTGCCTCCAGTTGCCAGTCCATACCATGCGGAAGCAGGAGTCTTGCGCGAAGTCGGTTCCAACCCCGAAGGCGCGCCTGCGAATGCCGTGCCCATCCCGGTAAGCTAGCCTCGCTTAGAGAACGATGTCTAGGACGCGAAGAAGGCTTCCACGTCTTCGATGGATTGCGTGAGCCGGTAGGGTGGCAACGAATCGAGGAAGATGCGCCCGTAGCGCTGGCGCTGGATGCGCGGGTCCAGCAGCATCAGCACGCCGCGGTCCTTCAGCGAGCGCACCAGCCTCCCGAACCCCTGCTTCAACGTGATCACCGCACTGGGCACCTGGTAGTCGAAGAACGGGCTGCCGCCGGTTGCGGCG
Source organism: Acidobacteriaceae bacterium (assembly GCA_049509035.1). Classification (GTDB taxonomy): domain Bacteria; phylum Acidobacteriota; class Terriglobia; order Terriglobales; family Acidobacteriaceae; genus Edaphobacter. The sequence continues at coordinate 83,725 of JBELAH010000006.1, read as the reverse complement.
ATTGCGTCCATGCGGGCCTTCACTACGGGGTCCGACGGCACGGCAAACGGCAACCGGTCGATGATGACGCAGCTTAGCTGCTCGCCCTGCACGTCCACTCCCTGCCAGAAGCTCGATGTGCCGAAGAGCACCGCTCCGGGCGTGTCGCGAAACTCTTCCAGCAGCACATTGCGCGGGGCGGTCCCTTGCAGCAGCAGTGGATAAGGCAGCTCGGCGGCCAGCCGCTCGTGCATCGCACGCATCTGCGCATAGCTGGTAAACAGGCAGAAGGCGCGGCCGCGGGTAATCTCCAGCACGCGGCGCGTGCGCTCTGCGGCCTGCACAAAGAAGTCCGGCTCACGCGGATCGGGCATGCCCGACGGCAGATACAGCAGCGCCTGACGCGGGTAATTGAAGTGCGACGGGACCACCAGCTCACGGGCCAGCGTGAGGCCCAGCCGCCTGGAGATGTGCTCAAAGCCGGAGGTGGCGTTTCCCGATGCGGTCGCGCCCGAGGCAACGGTCAAGGTCGCGGAGGTGAGAACGACCGAGCTGTACTCGTCGAACAGCGCTCCCGCGAGCAGTTGCGACACATCGATGGGCGTCGCCTGCAGATGGGTGTGGTAGCTTGCATGGCCCACGCCGCGAGCGAGGTTTCTGACTCCGCCCGCGGCCCGTCGCTCAATCCAGAACACAGTGTTCGGGTCCTTCGACTCCAGCAGGAACTTCAGATGGGTTGCGATGTCTGCGGTTCGTTTGCGCAGGCCGGGCGCTTCCTCGACATCCTTCAGCCGTTCCAGTTCACCCTCCAGCAGGGCGAGGGCGTTCAGCGCGCCGGTGTAGGTGTCGCCGCTCTCCTCGAGAAACTCCGCACGCTGCTCGAAGGGCATGCGGCCCAGGCCAGCTTTCAGTTCGCCGTCGACGGGAAGCGCCGCGAAGAACAGCCGCGCGCGATCGCGCAGCATCGCCGTCGCGCTATCGATGGCAGGGGTTGAGGCCCGTTTTGCGCGCAGCATGGTCTCGACATCGCGCGCCAGTTCGTCGAAGCGCTGCGTGCTCAGCCCGATGCCGAAGAAGTTGCTCGCAGTCTCTTCCAGATCGTGCGCTTCGTCAAAGATGACCGCGCCCGCCGCCGGCAGCACGCCCGCATCCGCTGAGGCGCCGGCTTGCAGCTTGATCGCCATGTCCGCGAAGAACAGGTGGTGGTTGACGATGATAATGTCGGACTCCAGCGCCTTGCGCCGCATTGCGGTGATGAAGCAGCCTTCCCAGTCGGGGCAGCTCTGGCCTAGGCAGGCCTCGCCGCGCGCGTCCAGCTTGGGCCACAGAGCGGAGTTCTCGGGCAGCGCCTCAATCTCGGCGCGGTCGCCTGCCGTAGTCGTCTTCTCCCACGCGGCAATGGCGTGAAACTGCGAGATTTCTTCCAGGCCCGAGAGCAGCGGCGAATCGCGCAACGCATACAGCTTGTGCTTGCACAGGTAGTTGCCGCGGCCTTTCATGTAACAAACCTTCAGCGGGCCGAGGATGCTTTCCAGGAACGGCACGTCCTTGAAAAAGAGCTGCTCCTGCAGGTTCTTGGTGCCGGTGGAGATAATCACGCGCTGCTGGCGTTCGCGGGCCAGGCGCAGCGCGGGCAGCAGATACGCCAGCGTCTTGCCGGTTCCTGTGCCCGCCTCGACGATCAGATGGCGCTTGTCGGCGAAGGCCTGCTCGATGGCCCGCGCCATCTCGTGCTGGCCTTTACGGTGCTCGAACTGGAGGCCCGAGCGCGACAACAGCCCATGCGGCGAAAAGAACTCAAACAGGCTCGGCAGCTTCTGTGCCGCAGCCAGCGCGCTCTCATCGCGCGGGCCCGCGGCGTCTGCGGGCCCATCTGACCCGGGCGAGATTTGTATGGGAGAGGACACAGTGTTCTCCCCATGATATTCGCATTTCCTTCGATAGGCGTGAACCTGGAACGATCGGCTGGCGCCGCGGTTAGAAGGTCAGCGGCCGGCCATGCAGGACCTGCTCGACCACATCGTGGATCTGAATGATCGGCCAAGCCGCCGCCACGGTTTGCGGCCCGGTCTGGCCGGGTTGGTGGATGATCAGCGCCGGGCGCGGATCGAACACCCCGCGCGAAGCCGCATCGTCTTCTTCGGTCCACGCAGGCAGCCAGTCCCACGCGTCGATGCGCCACCCGTGGTCGCCCTGGACGATCAGCGTGGTCTGGTTCCAGCGTGGCGAGGCCTGGAGCGTGGAGACAACCTGGCCAAGCACGCGGTCCACCAGGGCGAGATTGTCGAGGTAGGAGCTGTCACAGGTCTGGGTGTAGTCGCCGTTGATGCGGCTCCAGATGTTGGGGCTGTGGGGGATGGCGAGGTGCAGAAAGACGAAGTCGGCCTGGTCGGTGTGCAGCAGTTCGAAGGCGTGCTGCTGCAGGTCAGTCTCGGTGCGGTAGCGGTGACGGACATCGAACGAGCAGAGATGGCGGTCAGCGCGCGCGGGGGATTTGAGTTCACGGACGACCTGCTCGAGCGGCGTATAGACGTTGGTCCAGAACGACGCGTCCTGCGCCATCAGGCCGTCGAACATGTCGCGGTTGGTCCAGTAGCAGTTCTGGATGGCGTCGGAGTAGATGGCGCAATAGGGGTTGTACCAGCCGACGGCGGCGGTGCGCCAGCCGGTCTGGTCGGCGTCGGCAAAGACGGTCTGTTGGCCATTGATGGGCGCCCATTTGTCGTCAGCTTCATGGTGCACCCACAGGTGATTGTGGAAGTTGTAGCGGATGCCATCGACGATCTTGCCGGTAAGCAGCGAGGGAATGATCTTCACCGTGTGGTATCCAGCGGGTTGGGTGTCGGTAAACAGCGTGCTCTGGGCGCGCAGGGCGTCGAAGTTGGGCAGGTTCAGGTCGTGCGCGCGGTGCTCGAAGACCTGGTCGTAGGAGAGTTCGTCGAAGACCACCCAAACCAGCAGAGGATGCTGGCGCGGAGGCTGGGGAGATGCAGCCCACGCGGCGGTGATCTGGTTCGGTGCAGGCTTCCAGGTGGCCACCCACAGCAGTTGAGCGATGCTGCATAGCGCGAAGATGATCAGAGACGCCGCCACCGCGCTGCCCACGCGCATCAGGCGCCGGTACCACTTGGCAAAGCGCAGCAGCAACAGCAACAGCACCGCGGCCCAGACCACCAGGAGGATCAGCACCAGGCCCTCAATCAGATCGAAGGGGAAGAAGGACTGGGTGCGCTGGATGAGATACGGCGGGATCACAATGGCCGCCAGCAGCCGCAGCCACGGATAAAACCGCGTGCGCGCAGCCACAGCGAACAGCACGAAGAGCAGCAGGGCAACCAGCAGAATATCGGCGATCTGCGCGTAGCAGATGCGGGCAAGCGGCAACGGCGTATGCATGCGGACGTCGGCGCCGCCGCCAAGCAGGTCGCCGTAGTTGACGACCAGGATGAGCGACGCAATTCCAATGCACTGGCACAGCTTCTTCAACATCCGGACATCCTCTCCTGTATTAGAGCGCTTTGCTTATCTTGAGGCCACTGCTCCCGATCTTTCGAAAAGAAAGAGGACGCGTCCGTTGTCGAGCGCGTATCTGTCCATCACGTGGAAGCGGCCGGCGCAGGCAGCCAGCAGGTCGGCCTCCGAGAGTGAGCCGTAGATGGAATCGCGGCCGCGCATCAGGCTCTGAAACATGGGGTCTTCCACCGGCACCCACTCGATGACGAGATGCTTCCGGGTTAGGCGATGGCACAGGTCGAGAATCGAGGGCAGCGGAATCTGCTCCATCAGCAGCAGATGATGAATCACCGCAAGCATCAGCACCAGATCGAACTGGCCTTCGAGACGAGGCAGCAGGGCGACCGATTCCGCGTTCTCCCAGCCGACCGCGGGGGTTGGGCGCGCGATGTCCGCATGGATCGCCTGGATGGGGAGATTGCGCTGGCAGGCCATGCGGAAGAGGCGGTCGGCCGCGGCCAGGTCGCGCTCCAGGGCGACAACGTCCGCGCCCATCCCGGCGGCAAGCGCGCTGAACTCGCCGGTGTTGGCGCCGATGTCCAGCACGCGCGCGGGCTGCGCAATTCCGAGCGCGCGACGGACCCATTCGAGCTTCTGCCGGCTCTGCTCGGGAGTGTAATGCGTGAGCGTGTCCGGATACTGGCTCCAATCCGACGCGACACTCTCCGGCAGGGCTCTGCGCGTGCGCTTGCGCAGGTCCTTCAGGGTGCGCTTCAGCACGTTCGCCGTAACCTCCGGGTCTGCGATGCGCAGCGGGCGCTTTTTCGGCGCGGCCTCAGCATTCTTGCGCCGGTCGAGGAGGGTTGGCAGGGTGATGGGCCAAAGGGCATCGCGCGATAAGCGACGCCCCCACCCCAGCGCTGCGTAGCAGTCGGCGGGCTCGTAGCCGTCGCGCTTGAACAGACTGAGGGAGAGCGGCCAACTGAGCATTCGGTTCATCAACAACGGCAGCAGGAAAGTGCGCACATATTGCCCGTAGGCAAGCCAGATGGAGGAATGCGGATCGCGGCGCTCGAAGGAGAGGATGTCGACGAAGACGGGGCGGGTGCCGGTGAAGAGGATGTTGAGCGGGGTTGCGTCTTTCAGTATCCAGCCGTCGGCCAGCGCTTGCTCGCAGAGATCCAGTGTCAACTCGGCCGCGGCGAGCCATTGCGAAGGCGTCCACTCCCACGGGTAGGTCGGGATGCGAATCTTCGGATGGCGAAGGCTGAGGCTCCCGCCGGAGTCGTCGACTTCAGCGCCGATCAGATCGCCGCGCTCCTGCAGGGTCCGGCAGAAGGGCGAATCGAGGAGTTCGAGCACGGCCACGCGCGCCGAAGCGTTAACCCTGCGAATTACCAGGTCATCTTCAAAGCTGAGTGAGCCGGCAGGATCGCGGAACGTGGCGCCGGGCAGTGCAGAGCTCATGCGGCTTCGCTGGACTCACCTGCTTTGGTCGCGACGGGAAGCACCACCGCTGGGGCCTCTTTCTTGCGCGAGAAGAATGTGAGGATGCGGCGGCGAACGTAAAAGGCATACGCCGCAGCAACGGAAGCGATGCCCTGGAGCGCGATCAGGCCGGAACCCGGGTCAACGTAGCCCCATGCCCGGCGTTCGCTGCCAACCATCATGCAGAGGAAAATAAAGATGCCGAGCGAAAAAGAAATAACTCGCTTCATGGGAAGCCTTTCTTTGGTTGAAAGGCCGCTTGAACGGACCGAAGCGGCGCGTAACGGCTCAGACAGGGAACGCCCCTAAATAGATCAACTTAGGCAAAAACACAGGTCGGGAAAAATAGTTGTGGTGCTAAATTCAGCGACCATTGATATCGGAAATACGCACCACATCAGTCAGACGCAGGAAAGGCCGCTGAGGATGCAGATCCGCGGAAATCTTCGCGCGGGTTGCGAGTGCGGTTGGGCGAGTACTCGACATTCTGCGCATGGCAAAAATTTCGGGACCCATGGGCCCTAGTGTTCTGGGCGATGGATCCCAAGTTTGGGTGCGAATCGCGTCCTGGCGTCAGTAGCGCAATGTCCAGAATCTACAGGACCAGGTATTACGTTTCGATCACGGGCGTATGAACCGTTAATTACTTCGTTAACTGGATAAAGCGCGCGGCTGCCGTGGCAGGAAAAATGTTGCGGACACAAAGCTACGCCCGCAACTCCGTAGGGAGATGCGGGCGTGGCCTAATGGGACAATTTCTACAACCTGTCGGACGTCTGCCGTCCGGCTGTGCGGCAAGACATCAGAACAGTTTGTAACCGATGCCGACGGAGACGATGGGGTAGAAGCTCAGGAAATTAACATCGCTCTGCAGCTTGTTCTGTTCCGAGGTGACGCTGTTCGCGAACGCGGCGTTTCCTGCGATGGGGGTGGGGCTTTCGCAGTTGGCTGTCCCAGTGCAGTAATTGCCGGTGAAGCCGAGGGCCACGGTGGGCTTGGAGACGAACTCGATGCCCAACTCGGTGTCGAAGCTGAAGCGGTGGCCAGGCTTCGGTACCAGATTGCCCCATCCGAAGGACACTCGCCCGCCGGCATTGCCGCCGAGCTTGAAGGTTCCGGTGCCGACGATCGGACCGCTGGCGTAATACGTAGTGCCGCCCAACGTAAAGCTGCTGCCGTTGGGCTCATTGATTGAAGCGGTGACACCCTTGTTGTTGTAGACGGTCGCGCCGCCGCTCAGGCGGAAACTCCCGTGGAATGGGAACCAATCCACCATAACTCCGGAGTTCTGGAGCTTGAGAGTGCCGTTAACCACCAGGTTGTCCGACGTTGTCTCGCTCAGATTGTAGGAGAAGAAGGTAGCGCCGCCGCGCAGGTTCAGGCGCTGCGGAACCAGGGGCGTGGCGACATCGAAGCCGATGCCGGCGAGGCCGAGCTTGAAACCCACCCCAAGACCCGAGAAGGGTTTCCCGGAACCGGTGTCAACTTTGGCGGGCGTAGTCGCTTGCGCACGTGCGTCGTACAAAAACGCATTGGAACTGCTGGAAGAAGTGGCCGGCAAGCCGAGTTGTGCATAAAAGGCCGGTGCAGGTGCCGAAGCCGGGGCCTGCGCGTATGACATGGCGGGTAAGGAGACGAAAACGGCGAGAACCACGAGAACAGGCAGAGAATGTGCGAATTTCATTGGGGGCATTTTCCTTTCCGATTTGGCTTTGCCGGACTTTCAGTCATGTTCGGGTGTGCGCTTCAAAAGAATTGCCGTGAGTCGGCCGCAGCAAAAGGGAACACACGGCTCCGGGGGAGGGGCTGCGGAGGCTGTGCACGACTCGGATGGCTAATGTTAGCTAAAGGTTCGGCGCTTGGCGAGCATTATTTTGGGGGGCGGCGATTTTTTTTTCTGCCCTGCTCGACGGATCGATGTTCGCATCGATGTCTCACCCCGGGCATCTGAAAAGATGGGCCGGGCAAAAGCCTCGTTAGAGAGAGGGGTTCGGCAGATGGCAGATACGGTCGGCATGGCGGAAAAGGCATCGGCCAAGCAGGTTCGGCGGCGGGTGGTGGTGCTCGGCGGAGGGTTTGCCGGCATCAACGCGGCGAGGTCGCTCGCGAAGCTGCCCGTGGACGTGACGCTGGTCGACCGCAAGAACTACCACACCTTTCAGCCGCTGCTGTACCAGGTGGCTCTGGCAGTGCTTTCGCCGGCGGACATCGCGCAGCCCATCCGGTCCATCCTCCGCGACCACCCCAACATCGAGGTTTTGATGGACGAGGCGGTGGGCTTCGACCTCGATCGGCGCCAGGTCCGGCTGAAGACCGGCGTGGCGCTGGAATACGACTACCTGATCGTGGCGACGGGCTCGACCCACTCCTACTTCGGTCACGAGGAGTGGGTCAGCCTTGCGCCGGGGCTGAAGACGATCGACGACGCACTGGACATGCGCCGCCGCGTGCTGCTGGCGTTCGAGCTGGCGGAGCGGCAGATGATGGAGCATGGGACCCACCCGCCGCTGAAGTTCGTCATCGTTGGCGGCGGCCCGACCGGGGTGGAGCTGGCCGGGGCGATCTCAGACATAGCACGCCTGTACATGCGCAACAACTTCCGCCACATCGACACGAAACAGGCCAAGGTATTGATTCTAGAGGGATCACCGCACATCCTCGGCATGTATCCTGAGGACCTGCAGCAAAAGGCGCGCAGGCAGCTCGAAGCGCTAGGCGTGGAGGTCCGCACTGGCGCCATCGTGACCGACGTGCAACCCGGCTACGTCATGGTCGGGAACGAGCGCATCGACGCGCTGGTGACCCTGTGGGCGGCGGGAGTGCAGCCTTCGCCGCTGGGCAGGCTGCTGGGCGCCGAAATGGACAAGAAGGGCTGCGTGATGGTGGATGAGCACCTGAACCCGAAGGGGCATCCTGAGATCTTTGTCTGCGGCGACCTGGCGCACGTCGAGCAGGATGGCCGGCTGTTGCCCGGCGTAGCCCAGCCTGCCATGCAGATGGGCACCTACGCCGCCCGGCGGATCGGGATGCTGGTTGGCCAGGCCGCAGGCTCGGAGGGCCGTTCCACCAAGGGGTTTCGCTATTTCGACAAGGGTGACATGGCGACCATCGGGCGCAAAGCCGCCATCGCCAAGATCGTGTGGCCGTTCAAGGCGCACTGGAGCGGATTCATGGCCTGGCTGGCCTGGCTTATGGTGCACATTTACTTCCTTATCGGGTTCCGCAACCGCCTGGGCGTCTTTCGCCAATGGGCCTGGACCTACCTGACGTTGCAGGACGGCGCGCGCCTGATCACCGGATCGCAGAACCTGCCGGGATGGAAGGACGAAGGGCTAAACTGAATTTGCCGTGAGTCTTCCATCGGAACGAACCCTGATCGCGATCAAGCTGCTGCACACGGTAGCGTGGTTTGTTATCGCCGGCTCTATCATGGCGATCCCTGTGGCCGGCATCCTCGATCACTCTCAAGGGGTGGCTGTCCTAACCGGGCTGGTACTCGTTGAGTGCAGCGTCCTCGCGGTGAACCGGGGCCGTTGCCCGTTGACCGATCTTGCAGCCCGCCACACCGCGGAGCGCGCAGAGAACTTCGATATCTACCTGCCGCTCTGGCTGGCCCGGCACAACAAGACATTCTTTGGGACGCTGTTTGCCCTCGGAGAATTGTTTGTGCTTGGCCGCTGGCTCGTCTCTCACTCGTGAGGCCCTGAAGCTATGCGTGCCGCGCCTTGGTGTGCTCGGAGTGCAGCGTGGCCACCGGGCAGTGCGCCTCCGCCAGAACCTGGTACAGGGTTCCTTCCGGCGCCAGGCGTCCCAGTACAGGATTGCGCACCGCTCCCAGCGTGATCAGGTCAGCGTGAGCCGCAGCGGCCAGAATCTCGTGGCTCGCGCGGCCGGTGCGGACCTGCGCATCGACCAGGCCATTCTGGAATGCATCCTCCGGCAGCAGATGATGCAACTCGTCTTCGCGTGCCCTGAAGTTCTGCTCCTGCGCCAGCTTGTGCTTGTGTTCGTCCGGCGCTACGTGCAGCAGCGTCAGGTGGCCGTGGAGCCGGTCGATCCACTTGTAGATGAGGTTCACATTTACGGTGTCCGTCGCCTGGGCCTTCAGGCTGGTGGCAAAAACAATGGACTTGATGGGCTTACCCGCGGCGGCGGCGCGTCGCGCGTGGGGCCCTACTGTAACCACCGGGATGGGTGAAGAGCGCAGTACCTCTTCGGCAACCGAACCGTGCAGCCATTTATCGATTCCCCGGTGCCCCCGGGTTCCCATCACCAGCAGATCGGCCTGCATCGTCTTTGCGGTCGCCAGGATCCCGTCCGCCGGCGTGCCGTCAATCGCGACCACCTCGCTCTGCACCTTGGCGGCGCAGGGCTGGCAGCACGCTGACTGCAGGTGTGCCCTGGCCGCGGCGATGGCTTCGTCCGGGCGGTAGTACGGAATGCCCGCAAGGTCGACGCTGAAGCCGTTCAGCGCCGTGATCACGTGGAGCACAGTAACGCGGGCGCCGCTCTCCTCAGCCAGGGAGCAGGTAAAGGGAAAGAGCCAGTCAATGTCTGTGAGATTGGTTGCGAGCAGGATGGAGCGCAAAGGAACATGAGTATTCATGGCCGCCTCTACGTCTCGAAACTGTACGCCGGTCCTGCGCATCCGGCAAGGACGTTCGTCACACAAAGAAAAACCACCTGCGAGGTCTGCCAGATGACCCACTCTCTGGCTAGAATGGGTCGCATGGAACCGACCGAAATGCAGGAGTTTTCCAAGCAGATGAAAGAGGGCGGGGAGGAATCGCTGACCACAATTTCGCTGGCGATCTCGATCCTCGCGGTGCTGGTCGCGATGGTAACGGTGCTGGGACACCGCAGCCATACCGAGGCGGTGCTGATTCAGTCGAAGGCAGGCGACCAGTGGAACCTGTTCGAGGCGAAGAAGATACGGCAGGAAAACCTGATGGTGACGGTGGACGTGCTGCGTCTGCAATCGACCGTGGACGAAAAGGCAACGGCGGCCCTGATCGCCGAGTACAACGCGCACATCGCCAGGTGGACCGACGATCTAAAGGATGAACAAAAGACCGCGGATGAGTACGAGGCCGAGGTAAAGGTGGCGGAGCGGCGGGCGGTGCGGTTCGATCTGGGCGAGGCGCTGCTCCAGATCTCGGTGGTGCTATCGTCCATCACGCTGTTTACCCGGCGGCGCAGTTTCTTCGTGGGCGGGCTCTCGCTGGGGGTGGTGGGAGTCGTGATCGCGGCGTCGGCCTGGCTGGTGCGCTGACCCGCATTTCCGGTTGAGATCAGTGGAGTTGGTCGGGGATCACGGCGTACTCGATCAGCAACTCGAAGGGCACGATCTTCAGTGTGGCCTCGTGGGTGGCTTCCAGGACGATCGCGCAGGCGGCACCGGCCTTCTGCACTTGCAGCCAACGCGCGGCGCAGACACACCAGCGGTCTCCCGGCTTCAGCCCCGGGAAGCCATGCTCCGGCATCGGGGTGGAGAGGTCGTTGCCCAGGGCCTTCGACGCATCGAGGAAGGCCCGGTCGACAACGCAGCAGATGGTGTGGACGCCCAGGTCATCCGGCCCGGTCTCGCAGCACCCGGTGCGGTAGAAGCCGGTCATCGGCGCGCAGCCACAGGTGGCCAGGGGCTGGCCCAGGACGTTGTTGCCGCGGGAGGTGAGTTCAGTGGCCATGGGTTAAGACTATTGGATCATAAACATGACTCCCCAAGGGCGATCGGGACCGATCGGCCCGATTTGCTTGGCAGTTCCGCCGGCGGACATCCGCGCCGCGCGCTTGCGACTTTTTCCCAGCCACTTCGTCTCTGTCACAGACGCAGCAGCGGACCCAAGTTGCGGTTGCGGCAGAAGTCATTCGGGCCCGGATCGTTTCCTGGAATTTCGCGACGGCGGCCCTATCAAAACAGTGCCGTATTCGTTATAGTCAAAGCCTCTCATTCAGAGGCATAGCAACTCTGCGAACGGATGTGCCCGGCAGATCGACAGACAGTCGGCAAATGGGCTGGAGACGTTTATGTGCAGGTTGGGCCGGAAATCTCTCCTGGGCGTGCTGATCGGGCTGCCGGTCTGGAGCTGGGCGGTAAGCGTACCCGCTCAGAACTTCGGCAACCTGATCGTCAATCGCAAAAAAATCGTGTTGCAGCGCAAGCTGCCGCCCACCGGACATATCGAGGGCACGACGTTTAGTGTGGTGGTTACGACGGCAGCGGGCCTGCAGCAGGACCTCCCTGCAGATCTGAAGTCGACGCTCGAGAGCCTGTTAATCCGCGACGACTCCCGCCTGCGCACCGAGGACGCGCATCCCGATACGGTGATCTCCTGCCGCATCACCAGTTATGGCCAGCCGCAGCCGCAATACACTTCGCAGGCCGTGCTGGCGCCGGGCGCAAAGGGCGGAATGCAGAACCAGCCCATGGAGCGCGTGACCGGGGTGTTGACGGTGAGCTTCCAGGCGAAGGACCGCAGCGGACACTCGCTCGCTGCCGACAACGTGACCGCGAAGTTTGACGAGGAGTATTCCGCCAGCGGTGCGCAGCAAGGCGTGCTGCACTCCATGTCCCATACCGTGACTCATTTGACCAAGGGCGGCACCGATGACGACACTCCGCCTACGCCCGTCGAGTTGCACGACCGCCTCATCCAGCAAGCGGCCTTGCAGATCGCCTCGCACCTGGTAAATACCACCGAGCAAGTGGACGTCTACCTGGCCAAGGGCAGCGGCCTGGACCAGGCCGACAAGCTGATGGACGAGAAGCTGTGGTCGCGCGCGCTGGAGCAACTGGAGACCATGAAGCCCTTCCCCACGCCAGAGGAGGACGCCTACCGGTTATATGACCTGGGCGTGGTGAACGAGGCGATGGGCTACGCCGCCGAAGACGTGCAGAAGGCCCGCAAGGACCTGCAGGAGGCGTCCATCGACTACGGCAAGGCGATCGACGCCAAGCCGACCGAGAAGTACTTCCTCCAGCCGCAGAACCGCATCGATACGGCGCTGGCGCACTACAAGATCATCGGCGACCAGAAGGCGCCAGTGGAATCGGCGACCACCACGCGGACATCTTCCGCTGCTTCCAGCGCGACCAAAACCGCGTCCGGCGCCTCCGCGGACACATTGACGAACGAACAGGTAATCTCGATGGTCTCGGCTGGACTCGACGAGACCAACGTCATTGATACGATCAAGCACGCAAAGGCGGTAAACTTCGACCTTAGCGTGCAGGGGCAAGTGGACCTGTCCAGGAACAAAGTGACCGGTCCTGTGATTACGGCTATGAAGGCGCGGGCGCGAGCGTCGGCTCCGGCAACCCATCACGTGGCCGCGGCTCCGGGCAAGAGCGCTAGTTAGAGCCGCCTGCACGGCTGTAAGATATTCACCACCCGGGCCCGCAGTCTGAACCATGCAACGCAGAGGTTGGAGTCAACTCCTTTTCCGCGAGTGTGTCGTATGTTCAAGGCGAGACTTGGAATCGTGCTGGCTGTCCTGTTGGGAGTTGTTGCAACTCCCGGAACCACCGTGCGCGCCCAGAGCTTCGGAGGCGCGTTTCAACGCAAGAAGATCGTGTTGGTGCGCAAGCTGCCGCCCACCGGGCACATCGATGGCTCCAGCTTCAAGGTCCAGGTAACGGGCGGGCCCGGCGACGTGAACGATGCGCTGCGGTCCACCATCGAGAGCCTCATCATCAGCAACGATCCGCGGCTGCATACGGTCATGTCGCCCACGGACAAACCCGATGCGCTGATTACCTGCCAGGTCACGAGTTACTCGCCGTCGCAGGCGACCGAGACCCAGGCGGCAACCACCTTCGGTAAGACAACCATACCGGCGCAGTCGTTTATCCACGTGAAAGACATGATGACGGTCAACTTCAACGCACAGGATCTTCGCGCCAGCAGATCGATTGCAGCCAACACTGTGACAGGGAAGTTCGAACAGCAGTACCCGATCCAGTCCGCGGCGCCGCCGGCCAAGATAAACAGCTTATCGGGGATGTCCAGCATTCTTTCGCATATACCGCAGAAGCAGCCCACGGCAGGCGGAGATGAAGCGGCGACGAACAAGCCGCCAACCCCCATTGAGCAACGCGACATATTGGTGAAGAGCGTCTCTTTTCAGATTGTGTCGCACCTGGTAAACACCTCGGAGCAGGTTCCAGTTGACCTCGCCGTGGGCGGAGGCCTGGACGATGCTGACAAACTGATGGACCAGAAGCTGTGGACGCGCGCCCTGGAAAACCTGGAGACGATGAACCCCTTCGGCCAACCCGCACAAGACGCCTACCGGCTATACAATCTCGGCGTTGTGAACGAGGCGCTTGGCTACCAGGCCGAAGATGTAATCCAGGCCCGCAAGTACCTGCAGGAAGCCTCCATCGACTATGGCAAGGCCATCGACGCCAAGCCGGACGAGAAGAACTTCCTCCAGCCGCAGACGCGTATCGACACCGCGCTCGCCTACTACAAGACGCTCGGCGACCAGGCGGCCGCCAGCGCGCAGGTCGCGAGTGCGGCAAAAGCGCCGGCGCAGGATGTCCTGACCAACGCGGACGTAATCGCAATGGTCGCCGCCAAGCTGGACCAGGGCAACATTCTCGACACCATCAAGACCGCGAGCGCGGTGAACTTCGATCTCAGCGCGCATGGACAGATCGATCTGGCAAAAGGCAACGTGAACAGCGTCATCATCACGGCAATGAAACAGAAGGCGCGAGGGCAGTAATCTCGCTACCATTAGGGACGAGCACCGAGTGCTGCATCCATGAGAAGGACTGCTTCATCGGCAAACCGGCGTCTGGCGGCGATTGTGCTAACCATCGCCTGCGCCTGCTTCGTCTGCCCGCCGCAGGCGAAAGCGCAGGGGCGCTGCGGCGCCGGTGTCGACCTGGTGGTGCAAGCGCTCGAGAAGATGCGCGCCGATTCGACTGCGGATGAGTTGGGCGATGCCGACCAGTTGCTGAAGCGCGCCGCCGAACTCTGCGGCGAGCTGGGCGACGCGTGGTACTACCGCTCGCTGGTGGAGCGCAAGCTGGGCCACGCTCCGCTGGCCGACTTTGCCATGCGCCAGGCACAAAGGTTTCCCTCGGATGCCAGCCAGGAGCAGTTGAACCCGTTTGTGCTCGCCACGCCGGTGATGACCGCCAACTCCCGCGCGGTCAACGGTCCTGCCGCCGCGGCTCCGGGAGCCAACTCCGGACCTCCCGGGCAGCGTTGGGCGCTGATCGTCGGCATCGGCAGCTTCTCCGACCCGAACATTCAGCCGCTGAAGTACACCGCCAGCGATGCGCAGAGCTTCCAGGACGCGCTGCTGGACCCGAAGATCGGCAACTTCCCGCCCGACCATGTGCGCAGCCTGTTCGACGCCGACGCGACTACCAAGAACATCAAGATGCAGCTCAACTGGCTGGCGCGCAGCGCCGGCCCCGACGATATAGTGGTCGTCTACGTAGCCACTCACGGCTCGGCCCGCGATCTGGACACAGTGGGCGTCAGCTACGTTATTACCCACGACACCGAGATCGGCGCCAGCATCGATCCCGACAGCTTGTACGCAACCGCGCTGCCCATGGTCGACATCGCCAACGCGATCGCTACCCGCGTCAAGGCCTCGCGCGCTGCCATCTTCCTGGACACCTGCTACAGCGGTAACGCCGCAGCCGGCAATGCAAAGATGATCGCGCCGGGCATCAAGAACGCCGCGCCCTCCACCAAGATGCTCGACCACATCAAGCAGGGCTCGGGGCGCATGGTCTTCGCCGCCGCCGGTACCGATCAGGAATCGCTCGAGAGCGACTCGCTCCAGCACGGCTTCTTTACCTACTACCTGGTGCAGGCGCTGCGTCAGGATGGCGGACAGACGCCGCTGAGCAAGATCTTCGACTACACCCAGCAGCACGTCAGCCAGACCGTGGCCACCGAGTTCAAGCAATACAATTTACAGCAGAACCCGGTGATGAGCCGCAGCGAGGACAATACAGACTTCGCGCTGGCGCCATCGGCTGCAGCACCGGCCGGCGGAAGCCTATGACGCCGGAGCCCCAGCCCGATTCGCATTCTGCCAATCCGCACCCGCCTGAGCATTGGACCATGCGCCGGCTGCGCCAGTTCTGGCTCATCATTCCGCTGGTCGCCATTCTGGCCGCGCTCATGATGTCCGACCTCGGCGATTTCATGGGCGTCTCTCCGTTGGCCTCCTCCAACCCATGTGCGCTCACCGATTCCCCGCAGAGCAGCATCTCCGCCAGGATGTATCTGCCCATCGCCAAGTGGGCGCTTCGCTACACACCCAGCCCCAGCGTCGCCATCATCTACATCGATCCCGCGCACGACCCGGCGGACCTGCTCACCAACGTCTGCGCCTCGCGCGCCTTTCTCTCCCGGCTGGTCCCCGCCCTCAACACCCTCAACGCTCACGTCATCGTCATCGACCAGTACATCTCCGCCAACGCTTGCGCCGAGCAGGGCAAGAACCAGGCCTTCATCAAAGCGATGGAGAGCAGCAAGGTCCCCATCGTCGTTGGCCAGCAAACCCACGCGCTGCCGCAGACTTCAGCCGCATCCGGCTGCCTCGCCCTCACGCCGAAGCTTGAATTCAGCCCGTCCTCCAAAGTCCACTACGGCCTCACCCGCATCGACAACGACGACCTCAAGATCCCCCTCCGTTTTACGGTCTACACCGATCCCACCGTCAGCCCGGCCGCCGCGCCCACAACCGAGCCCGCCACGGCCAGTCCGCCTGCTCCCGTGCCACTGCCTGCCACCGCCGGAGACACCCTTTCGCTCGTTGCCGCCAAGTTGGTCAATCCGCGCATCGAGTCCAACCGCGTCCTCAGTAAGCTGCTCGCCCCGCAGATCGATCCCTACACCACTTTCCTCAACCTGCCGCACATCACCGCCCTCACCGCTCTATGCAGCGCCGAACCCTCCCCCCGCGCCCCGATCGACGGCCAGCCCGGCGACGACCTCTGCAAGCCCTGGGTCCGCGACCCCAATAACCTCGACGGCAATCAGCTATCGCTCGCCGGCAAGGTCGTTGTCGTAGGAGCCATCTCCGACCAGGACATGAAGCCCTTCCCCACCAACCTGGCGCCATTTCCTCCGGGGGAGAGGCCCGGCGTCTTCCTGCAGGCCAACTATGTGCAGGCCCTGCTCGACCACCGCTTTCTGCAGCAGATTCCGACGCCGGTGACGCTCGGGCTCCTGGTGCTCTATGTGCTCATCGTCTACAGCCTCTATTGGGCGCACGATCAGACAGGCCGCCCGCGGTTCACGCTCGATCAGGCAGGTTTCTGGAGCCTGGTGGTCCTCGCCGGCGTAGTGGCGTGCAGCTTTCTCGTGCTGGTTACGATGAGCTATTTCACGCCTCTGTGGGCGCTGTGGGGCGCGGGAGTCTTCATGGTCTTCCGCTACCTCGAGGCGAGCGGACACCACCGCAGCCAACACCTCTTGGGACATCTCGCCGGCCATCACCATGCCGCTGCGCAACCGGCGCCCGAGCCGGCAGCCAAACCCACTGAATCGAACGACACGAAACAATCCTGAGGGTCAGTTCGTCGAAACAATGGAGGAAACCATGGGCAGAATCGTCAATCGCATCGCCGCTATCTCCGGGACCGCCCGGGCCTGCGCGTTCTCGATCGCAATCGCCGGCTGCTTGGCTGGCGCGCAGGCGTCCGCGCAGGCTACCGGCAGCGAGCCCGCGGCCGCAAAACCGCCCGCTCCTGCCACCTACTCCGGATGCGTGCAGAAGGCGCCGAACTCAACCACGGACCTCGTCATCAGCACCCCGGCCGCATGCGCACGGCTCACGGGTAACGTCTCCGCGGACACGCTCGCCGGCCATCAGGTCGAGCTGACCGGCATCCTGACGCCGCGCACCCCGTCCGCCGCGGCTTCCATCCAGGTCGGCTCAGTGTCCAGTGTCGGCAAAGCCTGCACCGACGTCTGCTCGCTGCACCCGCCCGGAACCCGCGGCTTGCAGCGGCCGAGCAACGGCGCCGTCCCCGGCAGCGAAGGCGGAACGCCCGGCTTGACCACCACCCCGCAACCATAACTCGTGGGCCGCCAACCCTCCGCGCCGGACGCCGCCGCCCTCCACCTCGGCCTCCGATCCGTCGTAGACTTGTAGCGCAGTTCCTGGGGTCCTTCGATGAGCAATCAGAAAACCAACACCACCCGGCGCAGCTTCCTCGCCAAGGCCGCAGGCGCAGCCCTCGCAACCACGCTGCCTGCAAGCGCTCAGAACACAATTCCCGCCGCTGGGCCCCAACCTGCAACTCGCAACCTGCAACCTGCAACTGGCGCCAGGCGCAAGCGCCCGCTCAATGTCCTCTTCCTCATGTCCGACGACATGCGCCCCGAGCTGGCCTGCTATGCCAGCCGCTTCAATGCGCACAGTCCCAACATCGACGCCCTCGCCGCGCACGGCGTCCGCTTCGACCGCAACTATTGCCAATTCCCGCTGTGCAATCCCTCGCGCTCCTCGCTGTTCAGCGGGCATATCCCGCGTGAGACCCGCATTCTGGGCAACTCCAGCGGCGTGGAAACAACCCATCCCGAGTGGACCACGCTCCCGCACTTGTTCAAGGACGCGGGCTACACCACCCTGCGCGCCGGCAAGCTCTTCCACCCCACCGGGGACGATCCGCAGGGATGGACCGACTTTTACGGCGCTGTGGAATCCTTGCATCCCACGGTGCTGGGCACAAAGATGGATATTCCGCGGACGCAGATCCCCATGCCCGACGGCGTGCTGCCGCCGCTGCCGGTGGACAACGCACAGGCCGCCCACTCCGACGAGATCCTGGTGCTGGACGGCAACGGCGAGGGCTCGGGCGACTACATGGTGGCGGACCTGGCAATCAAGTTCCTCAACCAGGTCGCTGCCGACCCCAACAAGCCATTCTTCGTCGGCTGCGGATTCTCCAAGCCGCACAGCCCACCCACGGCGCCGCAACGCTTTTTCGACCTTTGGGATCCCGCCAAGATCGTCCTTCCGCCCGACTTCGCCGCCTGGCCCACCGTCCCTCCCGGCTTCCCCAAGGCCGCCATCCGCCCGCGCAACGCCGATCTCTTCATCGGCCGCGGCGCATCCGAGTCCGAAGCCCGGCAGGTCATCCGCGCCTACCTCGCGTCCATCTCCTGGGCCGACTGGAACCTGGGCCGCGTGGTCGCCGAACTCGAACGCCTCAAGCTGCGCGACAACACCCTCATCGTCTTCGTCGCCGACCACGGCTACCAGCTTGGCGAGAAGGGCAAGTGGTCCAAGGCCGGCTCGCTCTTCGAAGGCGGCACGCGCGTTCCGCTCATCATCGACGTTCCAGAGCAAGCCATGCCGGGAGCCAAGGCCCGTGGCCGGACATGCGTCAAGATGACCCAGTCGCTGGACATCTACCGCACCGTCTGCGAGCTGGCCGGCCTCGAGCCTCCGTCGCACGTCGAAGGCACCAGCCTCGTCCCTCTGCTGCATGACCCACGCGGCCCCAAGTGGGACCAGCCTGCCTATAGCATCTGGAGCGAGGACGGCCGCACCATCCACGGCACCGCCATCCGCACCGAGCAGTGGCGCTATGCCGAGTACGGCCAGAACGCCGTCAACGGCGCCATGCTGATCGACGTCCACGCAGATCCCATGGAACTCACCAACCTGGCCGACGACCCAAAACACGCCGCCACCCGCGCCCAACTATCGAAGCTCGTCAACGCTTACAGCTATCCCGCCTGACCCCGTTCGACACAGATCGATTTGAGATCCGCCACGCTGTCAGGGTTGCGGATCGAAGACAACATACTGTTTTGAGTTGGAGATGAAGATCGCATGGAATAGGTTTGCAGGCAACAGGCCAGCCTCTTCCGCGGCGGGGACAGCGTGGTATTCCGCTCTGGCCGGGCGGTAACGCCGATCGCCGATGCGAACTTCGGGAGCGGTTTCGTAGGAGACGTCCACCTTCGCTCCGGTTGCCCCCATGACCTGACCACTCGCGGGATGGGAAGACGCGTGAAACAGAAAAAGCATCTCGGCGCCGGAGTCCAGCACCAGGTCTCCCAGGCTGGTGGGGACTGCCATCCGGCCGAAGATGAGGCGCACATTCGTCTGAACGCCCGCGGCGGGCGGCCCTCCAAATATTAAACGATGGTGCTGAAAGTCCAGGGTGTAGTCGAAGTGGGCCAGAAACTCCTGCCCGAGGATTCCCCGGATGTCCGGCGACAGGGTAGAGAGATCGTCGAAGCGGGTAAACATAAACTCCTGATCGCTGGCTTCCATCGGTCCAAGAGCCACTTTGCTCACCCGGCCACCGTGCACGGTCGATTCCCCAGACGGGGTCTCGAGGTCCAACTGGAGCGTGGCGGCGAGCCCCAGCTTGCGGGCCAGACCCGAGTCGACCTGATTGCTCTGGCTGCCGGTATCCAGAAGAAACCGGTAAGGGCCATGTCCATTCAGGAAAACGCCGTCGACGACCGGCTTTCCGGTCATGACCTTCAATGGAATGCTTACCTGCGCGGACTGCGCGACTGCGGTTGAGGGAAGAAGAATCGCAAAGAAAAGGGCAGGCAGGAAGAACGATTGAGTTTGCATGCCCCCACCTTGGGATTGGTGGGGTCTTCAAGTCGTGACTTGGGCGTGATGTTTCCCTGCGGAAGGGTGATCTAAGCATGATGGAGGCGCCGAAATCGTGGCCGCGTCGCATGGTCCGGAGCTATACTCGTCCGAAACGCCGCATGGAATCTCCCCTCATCTATCGTTTTGACGGGTTTACGCTGGATGCTGCAACCAGGCGCCTGCGCCGCGGCGGCAGGGACCTGTTGCTGGAACCCAAGTCCTTTCGGCTGCTGGAGTTCCTGATTGAGAATCGCGATCGGGTCCTCGGCAAGGAAGAGATCTTCCGGGTGGTCTGGGAAGAGACCATCGTTACCGACAATGCCCTGACCCGAGCCATTGCGCAGATACGCAAGGTGCTGGAAGACGATCCCCGGCAGCCTCGCTTTATTGAGACCCTGCCCACCGTCGGCTACCGCTTCATCGGAAAACTGACCACCCAGGAGTCTGCCTCGGCCGCGGTGCCGGTGCCGCGCGAGTCGCCGCGACCGCTCGTCTGGGTTGCGATCGGCTTAGCTATCCTTGCGGCAGCCGGATGGGCAGCATGGCGGTTTTGGCCGTGGCCGTCCGTACCGGCTGTCTACACGCCGGTGCCGCTAACCACCTATCGTGGCAACGAAGAAGCGCCATCCTTCTCCCCGGACGGGAGCCAGGTGGCCTTCGAGTGGGACGGCGAGAAGCAGGACAACTTCGACATATACGTGAAGGCAATGGGGCCGGACGCTGCCCCACTGCGGCTGACAACGGACCCGTTACCGGACAGAATGCCGTCCTGGTCGCCGGATGGATCGACCATCGCATTCCTCAGGATCATGGCTCCCGGCCAGGCGGAGCTGATGCTGATCCCCGCGCTGGGAGGTCCGGAGCGGAGACTAGCCCCGATTCCAATCATTGACGATCCGGTCTGGTTATCGAAAGAAGGTACGCCTGCCTGGACTCTGGATGGCAAATGGCTGATCGTGCCGGGGCTGGTGAAGCAACATACGGTCCTTTTGCGCGTATCGGTGGATACGGGGGATTTGGAGCAGATCACGGAACCAGGCCTTGAGTTCGATGACAAGTCTCCTGCGATCTCTCCCGACGGGACGACGCTGCTGTTCAATCGAATGCCTACGTTTTATTCTCAAGGCACGCTGTACGTCGTTCGGCTGGACCAGAACGCGAAGCCTGTCGGAGATCCAAAGCCGATTTCCTCCCAGGAGCTCTCAATCAAGGGGGCGACCTGGATGGAAAATGGCAGGGAGGTCGTGGCGTTCACTCCGAACGGGCTCTACCGCATTCCGGTGCAGGGCGGCGGCAAGGCCCAGCCGGTTCCCGGGACAGGTTCGGAAATACAGAGCGTCGCCGTTTCGCGGCAGGGCGCCCGGTTGGCGTTCGCGGTGATGCATGGAGACGCAAACGTCTGGAGACTTAACCTCAGCGCCAGGGATCCGAAGCCGGAGCGGCTGATCGCCTCCACCTTTCGCGATGTGTCTCCGCGATACTCCCCTGACGGCAGCCAGATCGCGTTTGAGTCCATGCGCGGGGGAGGGAGAAACCAGGTGTGGCTGAGCGACGCGGAGGGAAAGCAGGCGCGCCAGCTGACCTTTGTGAAGCAAGGGTTGGCGGGGTCGCCGCACTGGTCGCCCGATGGCCGCATGCTGGAGTGGGATTCGAATTCGACCGGCCACTACCAGATCTACACAATGGACGCAGACGGCGGAAGGATGACCCAGCTTACCAACGACAGGTTCGATAACTTCGGCGCGTCGTGGTCGCGAGACGGGCGATCGCTGTACTTCACCTCGACCCGCACCGGGCGCACGGAGGTCTGGAAGATGCCCGCAGCCGGCGGTACGGCGGTTCAGGTGACGCGCAATGGTGGGGAGTTCGGCATCGAGTCCGAGGACGGCAAGATGTTGTACTTCACGCGAATCCTCCGCGCGGATTCAGGATCGATATGGAGGATGCCGGTCTCGGGCGGCCCGGAAGAGCAACTGGCGGACTCGCTCTACCGCGTCAACTACGCTGTCGCCAAGCGCGGGATTTACTACATGACCCATGCGGACGAGGCAGGCAACTCCACGTTGAAGTTTTATGCCTTTGCAACGGGTGCCACCAGCACCGTGCTGGCCATGGGACGTCCGGAGTACGGCCTCGACGTCTCGCCGGACGGGCGCTACTTGGTGTATGCCCAGCTCGACGACCCGGCGAGCGACCTCATGCTGATCGAGAACTTCCGATGAAGATTCGGGCGCCGTCACTCGTGGCGCTGGGTCATCCTGCTCCCGCCGCTATTGACACCCCGACTATAATGAGTACATAGGGGCAATTGGCGGACGGGTGGATTTGTATGTACCAGTTGGTTACTAGCAGGAAAGATAATCCCCTAGTACAACTCCTTTGTCATCTGGATTTTGCAGTTTAGATACCGGGGGGGAGGGGGTCTGATGGACGGAAAAACACCGCGTGTTCTCGTCGGAGTCTGCGGCGGAGTCGCTGCTTACAAGGCTGCTGAACTAGTCCGCGCACTCCAGCAAAATAAAGTTGACGTCCGCGTCGTCATGACCCGCGCCGCGCAGGAGTTCGTCCAGCCGCTCACCTTCTCCTCGCTCACCGGCCACAAGGTCATCACCACCATGTGGGGCGAGGATGGGCAGCCCGCAACCGGCCTCGACGACGAAGGCGGCATCGAGCACATCTCCGAAGCCCAGGCCGCCGATGCCGTCGTCATCGCCCCCGCAACCGCGCACATCCTGGCCAAGATGGCCCACGGCCTCGCCGACGACTTTCTCTCCACCATGCTGCTGGCTACCACCGCGCCGGTCATCGTCGCCCCGGCCATGAATGTGAACATGGGTAACCACCCCGCAACCCGCGCCAACCTCGAGACGCTCCGCGCCCGCGGTGTCATTATTGTCCCGTCAGGCAGCGGCTACCTGGCCTGCGGCATGACCGGCTCCGGCCGCCTCGCCGACGTCGACGCCATCGCCCAGGCTGTCCTCGCCGCGCTCCAGCCCGCGACGCCCCAGGACCTCGCGGGCGAAGTTATCCTCGTCACTGCCGGAGGTACCCGCGAGGCCATCGACCCCGTCCGCTTCCTCGGCAACCGTTCCAGCGGGAAGATGGGCTACGCTCTCGCCGAGGCTGCCCGCCAGCGTGGCGCGCAGGTCATTCTCGTCTCCGCGCCCACGGCGCTTACGCCGCCCGCCGGCTGCGCCTTCGTCCCCGTCACTTCTGCCGAGGAGATGCGCGCCGCCGTTATGGAGCATCTGCCCAGCGCAACCGTTGTCATCGGCGCAGCCGCCGTAGCCGACTTCCGCATGCCCGCCGTTGCCCCGGAAAAACTTCGCCGCGAAGGCGCGCTCCACCTCGATCTCGAGCCCACCGAAGACATTCTCCGCTTAGTCACCGCCGCGCACCACCCCGGCACACTGGTTATCGCCTTTGCCGCCGAGATGGATTCGAGCATCGCTCGCGCCCGCGAGAAGCTGCTTGCCAAAGGCGCGGACGCCATTGTGCTCAACGATGTCTCGCAACCCGGCATCGGCTTTGACTCCGATTTGAACGCCGCCACCTTCGTCACCCGCGAGCACGCCGTGGACATTCCCGAAATGACCAAGCGCGAGATGGCTGATCGCATCCTCGGCCAGATTCTCGCCCTGCGCGCTGCTGCCGCGGTCAGCCCAGCGTCGGCATCGTAGTGTCCACGCCGGCGCGAATGCCCGTGGGCCAGCGTGCCGTAATGGTCTTCAGCCGCGTGTAGAACCGGACGCCTTCGGGCCCGTAGATGGCGTAGTCGCCGAACAGCGACCGCTTCCATCCGCCGAAGCTGTGGAACGCCATGGGCACCGGAATCGGTACGTTGATCCCAACCATGCCCGCCTGCACGCCCTGCGCAAACGCGCGCGCCGTATCGCCGTCGCGGGTGAAGATCGAAGTTCCGTTACCGTACTCGTGCTCGTTGGTGAGCTGCAACGCGGTCTGGAAGTTGTTGACGCGGACGACGCCCAGCACCGGGCCGAAGATCTCTTCCTTGTAGATTTTCATTTCCGGCTTGACGTGGTCGAACAGGCAAGCGCCCAGGAAAAAGCCCTCGCCCGCCGGCAACTTGTCTTCACGCCCGTCAACGATCAGCTCCGCGCCTTCGGCCTGCCCCTGCTTCAGGTAGCCCTTCACGCGGTCCAGATGCACGCCTGTGACCAGCGGCCCAAGTTCGGCGTTGGCTTCTGTTCCGGGCGCGACCGAGAGCGCGGCGATGCGCGGCTTCAGCTTCGCGATCAGGTCGTCCGCCGTCTTGTTGCCCACGGCGACTGCGACTGAGATCGCCATGCAGCGCTCGCCTGCCGAGCCGTACGCCGCGCCCACCAGCGCGTCCGCGGCCTGGTCCAGGTCGGCGTCGGGCATCACGATCATGTGGTTCTTCGCGCCGCCCAGCGCCTGCACCCGCTTCCCGTGCGATGTGCCCTTGGTGTAGACATATTCGGCGATTGGCGTCGACCCGACAAAGCTCACCGCCGCAATCCCCGAATGCTCCAGGATGTTGTCGACGGCCTCCTTATCGCCGTGAACGACGTTGAAAACACCGTCCGGCAATCCTGCTTCCTTGAGCAGTTCAGCGATCAGGATGGACGCGCTGGGATCGCGCTCGCTTGGCTTCAGGATGAAGCAATTGCCGCAGGCCAGCGCCAGCGGCGCCATCCACAGCGGGACCATGGCCGGGAAGTTGAAGGGCGTGATGCCGGCGACGACGCCCAGCGGCTGGCGCATGGACCAACTGTCGATGCCGGTGCCGACCTGCTCCGTGAACTCGCCTTTGAGGAGTTGCGGAATGCCCGTGGCGAACTCGATATTTTCGAGGCCGCGCGTGGCCTCACCCTTGGCGTCGGAGAGGACCTTGCCGTGCTCCGAGGTCAGGATCCGGGCGAAGTCGTCCATATGCTGCTCGAAGAGCTCGCGGAAGCGGAACAACACGCGCGCGCGGCGCAGCGGTGGCTGGGCAGACCATTCGGGGAACGCAGCCTTGGCAGCGGCAACAGCGGCATCCAACTCGGCGCGGTTGGCTAGCGGAACCAGCGCCTGCACCTGGCCCGTAGCCGGATTGTAGACCTTGCCGGTGCGGCCAGAGGTTCCGGCGACGGCCTTCCCCGCGATCCAGTGGGGGACGTCGCGGAGGGTGCTCGCGGACGCGGAAGCGATGTTCGGTAAGACGGCTGTGGACATGGATAGACACCTCGATGGTGATGCACTAGAGTATTCCATCAGAGCCAGCGAGGGGAACTGGATAGGGCGATCGCCAGACGGCCGGATGGGTGAGGGTCGCAGAAGTGAAATGTTCGACCCGCCCGTGCGGATAGTACCCTGACTCGACATGGGCCCTCGATCAAAGGAGAACCGATGCCAACCGAAATGCACACATTTAGTTACGAGGTCGAAAAGTCGGGCGAGTGCGCGGCCGGCCAAGTGGCCAAGGTGATCTGCCACGGATCGCTGGTGAATCAGACTTCAGGTGATCTGAAGGATGCCGTGAAGTTGCTGATCGCGGATGGCGGGCAGATAACCCTGGACTTCAGAGATGTAAGTTTTGTCGACAGCCTGGGGTTGGGGACGTTGGTTGGACTCAAGGTTTCCGCGATTGGCAAAGGCTATTGCACCCTGGAGTTCCAGCATCTGTCGCCGCGGGTCCAGGAACTGTTGAAGATGACAAATCTAACTGACCTGTTCAATTCGTCTGTGGCCTGAGAACTCACCGAAAATTAATACTCGCCAGCCTGACTGATAGTAATCTGACGCGGCACACACAGGCGGTCGAAGGAGAATCCATGCCGGCAGGGCTGCACACGTTTCATTGCGAGGTCGAGAAGTCGGGTGATGCCGATAGGGGTCGAGTGGCCAGGGTTATCTGCCACGGCGCGCTCGTGAATCAGACGGCCGGCGAATTGAAGGATGTCGTCAAGCCCCTGATTGCGGAGGGCGGGCGCATCATCCTCGGCTTCGAGGATGTGAATTTCGTCGACAGCCTGGGCTTGGGGACGTTGGTTGGACTCAAGGTCTCCGCCATCGGCAAAGGCTACTGCACCCTGGAGTTCGAGCACTTGTCCGCGCGCGTCCAGGAGTTGTTGCGGATCACCAAGCTGACCGATATGTTCAAGTCGTAAGCGAAACGATTCGTCAGCCAGCGACGCTTGCCGTGTTTTCAACATTGACGGACGCCGGTTTTGTTACGCGGTTCTTGTAGCTGGCGCCGATGAAGTCGCGGAAGATGGGATGGGGCTCCAGCGGCTTCGACTTGAACTCGGGGTGGAACTGGCAGGCGAGGAAGAAGGGGTGGGTGGGGATCTCGACGATCTCGACGTAGGTAGCGTCGGGCGTGGTGCCAGTCAGGCGCAAGCCTGCCCCGGTCAGGATGGGCTCGTACTCGCGGTTGAACTCGTAGCGATGGCGGTGCCGCTCGGAGATCTCGGTTGTGCCGTAGGCTTTGGCGGCCAGTGAGCCAGGCTCGAGTTTGCAGGCCCAAGCGCCCAGCCGCATGGTGCCGCCCATCTCCTCCACGCCGGTCAACTCGCGCAGCTTGTAAATGATGCGGTGCGGCGTCGCGGGGTCGAACTCGCCGGAGTTGGCGCCCGCGAGCCCGGCAACGTTGCGCGCGTACTCAATGCAGGCGGTCTGCATCCCGAGGCAGATGCCGAAGTAGGGAACATTGTTCTCCCGCGCGTAGCGGATGGCGTTCAGCATGCCCTCAATGCCGCGCTTGCCAAAGCCTCCGGGAACCAGGATGCCGTCGAAGCCGGCAAGCTGCGACTCGTAGTCGCGGTTCGGCTTGCCGGGAGTATCACCCTCCGCAGGGTCGCGGGTCTCCAGGCCCTCAGCCTCGATCCAGGTCACCTTGAGCTTCAGGTTGTGGGCCAGCGCGCCGTGAACCAGCGCCTCCTTCAGCGACTTGTAGCTGTCTTCGTACTCGACGTACTTGCCCACGATGGCGATGGAAACCTCGTCTTGCGGGTGGTACGCGCGGTCGACGATGTCCCGCCACTTGGTGATATCGGGCGCCTTGGCCTCGATGTGCAGGTACTCGAGCGCCAACGCGTCAACGCCCTCGGCGGCGAAGGTGAGCGGCACCTCGTAGATGCTGGCCACGTCGCGCGCGGCAATCACCGCCCGCTCCTGGACGTTGCAAAAGAGGGCGATCTTGTTGCGCATTTCGCGGGGAACGGCGCGGTCGGAGCGGCACAGCAGGATGTCGGGCTGGATTCCGATGGAGAGCATCTCCTTCACCGAGTGCTGCGTGGGCTTGGTCTTCAGCTCCTGCGCGGCGGCAATCCACGGGATCAGCGTGACGTGCACAAAGACCGTGTTCTCGCGCCCTAAATCCTGGCGCATCTGCCGGATGGCTTCGAGGAACGGCAGCGACTCAATGTCGCCGACGGTGCCTCCGATCTCGACGATAAGCACCTCGCAATCCGCGGCGACCTTGCGCATGGCGTTCTTGATCTCGTTGGTGACGTGGGGGATCACCTGGACGGTCTTGCCCAGGTAGTCCCCGCGGCGCTCCTTGGTGATGATCTGCTCGTAGATGCGGCCGGTAGTCAGGTTGTTGTCGCGCGAGAGTTTCGCGTGGGTGAAGCGCTCGTAATGGCCGAGGTCGAGGTCGGTTTCGGCGCCGTCATCGGTGACAAAGACCTCGCCATGCTGGAACGGCGACATGGTGCCGGGGTCGACGTTCAGATACGGGTCGAACTTCATCAGATTGATTTTGATGCCGCGCGCCTCTAGCAGACAGCCGATAGATGCCGCAGCCAGACCCTTGCCGAGCGAAGACACAACTCCGCCTGTTACAAAGATGTATTTCGCTGACATCTCCGCCTCCGCATATTTAGTTGTTTTGATTGGCCGCGCTTGTGGGGCACGTACAAGTATCGCAGGAATGAGGGGCCGGATCAATGGGGTTGTTTTCCACTGAAAATCGCGAGTTTCGGGTCGCACGCGCCGGCGAAGGCTCCACTAGAACGAGCGAAAATCGATCTGGTACACCTGCCCGCCGCTGGCGCCGTCGGTCACCAGCATGGAATTCCCGGCAAGCGCCAGCCGCTGTGGGGAAGCGATCCCGGCGATGCTATTTGCCGAATGCATCTGCGCCGGATTGCTGACATCGATCTGTTCGATAAACCCCTCCTCGTAGCAACCGACATACGCGTCGTTGCCCTCGACCACCACCGGGACCGGATGACAACTCTGATTTGCCGTGGCCAGCGATAAGGTCTCGAGCGGCTGCAGGCTCGCGGGGTTCGAAATATCGATCGATACCAGTTGGGTCGCATCGAACAGCGTCACGTAGGCCACCGTGCCCTGCAGGGCGATCTGCTGCGGCGAGTGCGGGACCACCAGCGGGCTGCCAACCAGCGTCATGGTTGCCTCGTTCACCACCTGCACCGTGCTGGACGAGCCCAGCGGATTGCTCTCCGAGCCCGAGGTCACATAAACATATCCACCGGCGACGGCAAGGTACTCCGCATTGGCGACGCCGCCGGACACCGGGCTGGCCAGCGTGACCATGCCCTCGATCGCCGGACTCGCCGGCGTTGCGATGCTCACTTTGGCAACGCTGCCGTTTCCGGACGTATTCCCGCCAAACAGCGGCACCAGCACATTGGTTCCATCCAGCACGATGCCGGGGTAAGCCATCGGCAGGCCGCCTATCGCCCCCAGTGCGCTCAGCGAACCGTTGGGGTTGACCGTGAGCGTCAGCAGCGCGCCGGTGTCGTAGCAAGCGACCGCCATCACATTGGCGCCAGCAATCGACGCAACCACCATGCCGCTGGGGTCGGCGCAGGGTGTTTCGTAGGGGGTCCCCACGGCTACCTGCGACCCACCGGAGATGTTGTAGGTAAAGATCTGCCCTGTGCCCTGAACGGACACAAACTCATAGTTTCCAGAGGATACGACTGAATTTGGAGTGCCCGAACTCGATGGAGTGACGCTGCTGATCTGCTGGATCCAAAAGGCAGCGGGCGTCCCGCAGCCACATACAAGGATAGACAGGCCCACCGCAAACAGAGCAGCACTTCTCACCAGACAAATCTCCTACTGCGCTGCGTCCATCCTAGCAGGGTGGGTTTTTCCACTTCCGGCGCCGCTTGACGGAGGTCAACCAGGCGGGAGTATAGTGACTCTCATTCCCTGGGCCCATTTCTGGAAAATCAGTGCAATTCGGCATTGCCACTTTATCTAGGTCAGGAGAGTCCACCATGGAAGAACCCCAAGCAGTCTCCTCTGCTCCAACCCCTGTTGCCGCTGAAGCCGGGCTGGCGGACAATGTTGCCGGAGCTCTGGCGTACGTCACCATTATCCCGGCGATCGTGTTCCTGGTCATGGACCAATACAACAAGCGGCCCTTTGTCCGGTTTAACGCTTTCCAGTGCATCTGTCTGGCGGTTACCTGGATGGTTCTGTCGTTTGTCTGCGGTGTGATTCCAATTCTGGGCTGGTTCGTTCTTCTCCCGATCCTGATCCTGACCATGCTGGTCACGGTGATCATGTGCATCGTGAAGGCGTATTCGGGCGTCAAGTGGAAGGTGCCGGTGATCGGGAACTACGCAGAGAAATTTGCGCAGCAATAGCAAGAACCCGCCCGGCAGGGATGGATGTTGTCTCGACCTGGTCTGCGGTAGCGCGACGATTGCCTTAAGGCATTCGCCTCTGGAGTTGTGCGCTCAGCGCCCGTGTTCTTCCAGGAACTTCTCCGCCTCGAGCGCTGCCATGCACCCCGTGCCCGCCGCGGTAATCGCCTGGCGGTAACGCCGGTCCTGAATGTCCCCGCAGGCGAAGACGCCTGGAACGGGCTGTCCGTTGTGCGTGGGGAACACGCTCCCGTGGGTCACGATGTAACCGTCCGGGTCGAGATCGAGCTGGCCGTGAAACATCTTCGCGTTGGGAATGTGCCCAATGCCCAGGAACATAAACGAAACCGGCAGGATGGTCTGTTCGCCGGACTTGACGTTGCGCAGTTTCAGGCCCTTGACGTCCTTCTCCTCCACGCCGAGCACCTCCTCCACCACCGTGCTGGGGAGGAACTGAATATTTGGGTGCGCCATCGCACGCTGCAGCATGATGTTGCTGGCACGAAACCGCTCGGTGCGGTTGATGAGTGTGACCCTGGTGGCAAAACGCGTCAGAAACAGTGCCTCTTCCATCGCTGAGTCGCCGCCGCCGATCACGGCGATCTGCTTGCCCGACGCAAAAAAGCCGTCGCAGGTGGCGCAGGAACTGACGCCGTGGCCGATCAGCGCCTGTTCGGACGGCAGATTCAGCCAGCGGGCCGATGCACCAGAAGCGATAATCAGGGTGCGCGTGTGGATCGGGTCCTTGCCCGGGCCCAGGTTCAGCTCATACGGATGCTTGCTCAGATCGATCGACACCAGATGGGCCATCTTCAGCTCTGCGCCGAAGCGCGTCGCCTGCTGCTTCATATTCTCGATCAGCTCGGGCCCCTGGATGCCTTCGGGCCAGCCGGGAAAGTTCTCCACCAGGGTGGTGATGGAGAGCTGCCCTCCGGGCTCGTGGCCCTCCAACACCAGGGGTTTGAGGTTGGCGCGGGCGGCGTAGATGGCGGCGGTGAGTCCGGCACAGCCGGAGCCCAGGATGACGGTGTCGCGGGTCGTGATGTCAGGCATTGTAATTAGTTTGATTGTAACCGGGCCGGTTGGATTCAGGCGGAGTCCCGGTAGGGGCAGTGGCGGCAGCCGGAGTGGCAGCAACTGCCGCGCTTCAGGTGGTACGCGGCGGTAAAGACCAGGTACGGTCCCTCGTAATAGAAGTCTTCCGGTGCGAGTTCACGCGCGGTCCCTTTCGGTGCGGGGGCGTCGGCGTCGCGTGGCGAAGCGGGATTCGGTGGGCTTGCAGGCATTTTGGCGGTTCAGAACAGTGTAGGCGCAGGTGCGAATTTGGCGGGCACTGCCGAAGTCGCGGGCGGCTGGAACCGCTTCTTTGGGGAAGGGAGTGCTGGAGTCACTGCCTTGACGGACGCTACGTCGTCTCCATTCAGAACGTCGGCGACAATGAGCATCCCGTTGCGGTAGCGGACCTCTTTACCCGGTACCGCGGCAACACGCTCACCCGGAACGACAATGCCGGCGAGGTTCAGCGGGTCGGCAGCAGCTGCGGCGATCTCGTGCTGCGATTCATGGTTCCGCGTCTGGCGCAGGGATTCCATAGCCTCGGGCAGCGCGAACTGCTCGCCGCCGAAGCCAGTGACGAAGCGGCCTCCGCGCACCTCGCCGCGCGCCTCCAGCCGCCGCAGGATGCCCAGAAGTTCGCGCCACTTCGGCGCATTGGATTCGCGCGCCAGCAGATCGCGGAACAGAACGCCATAGCGCGCCAGCAGCATCCGCGCAAAAGACTCAAGCGCCGCATCGGTGCGGCGAGCCTGCGCGATGACGTCGGCCGGGTGCGGCTGCTCCCGGTTTACCTGCGACCAGTTCAACAGAGACCAGCGCCCGGCGGTGGTGCGAGTGGGCCGCTTGCTGGAGGCTTCGGCGGCACTGGCCTTTCGCCGGGGGTCCATCAGTGCGCGCAATTGGTCGAAGCCATCCGCCGCAGCCAAACCGGCCGTCGCGAGTTCCCACAGGGCATGCGCGGTCTCGGCGCGAGTGAGGCCGGTGACGCGCTGCAGGTCGTTCGCGAAGCAAGCGCCGCGCTGCTGCAGCAATGCGCGGATGCGCAAGGCCTCGGTCGAGAGCGCCGCAGCGAGGAGTTGCTCGTCGACAGACTGTTGCGCCAGCGCATGCGGAAGCCACTCGGCGGTCTCGCGAATGTAGAACGTAATTGGCGCGGCGTTGGTGGGGATCACGCGCCGCGGACGGGCCGCACCATCTCCGCTGGATTGGCTCTGGGAGAACCATGCGGGATGCGGCGAGATGCGCCCCCACCCGACGGCCCCGGAGAGGCAGAGCTGGTCCAGCCAACGGGGATCGTAGTTGGCCACGCGGGCCGGCAGCAGCGTGCGCTCCCACTCGACCGCCGGCGCCTCGAATCCTTCGAGCTGATGCAACGCAGCTAGAACGCCCTCTTCGCCGGAGAGCTGCGTCTGCGGCGCCAGATGCTGCCAGCCCAGCAGCCAGCGCATGTACACAGCGGGTGCAACCGGCTCGACCTGTTTGCGCGCAGTCGCCAGCGTCAGCCGGTGTATGCGCTGTAGAATTCGCCGCTCGCACCATTCGATTTGGCGATCTTCCTGCGTGGCGGGGCGCTCGAAGGCCCCGCGCATCAGCAGGCCCTGCATCTCCATGGCCAGAAAAACCTGGAAGACGGCGCCGGAATCAAGTCCAAGGTGCTCGGCCAATGCGCAAGCCGTGGTCGGCCCGAGAATTTGTAACCATCCCTGAGCGCATTGTTTCAGGGCAGTTTCATTTGTAACCGGCTCAGTTGCTTCGATTGCAACATTCCCGCCGAGTGCAGCGATATGCGCAAGCCGTTCGGTGGCCGCCCAGCAGGGAATCCCGTTCAGGTCGACGGCATGCGCTCGGCCGGTCTGGCGCAGCCGCTCACAGAAGTGCGGCCAATGCCGCGCGCCGTGGCCCTGCGCCTCGGCGCTCTCCACCAAGGCGAGCGGCAGCGCCACCAGCGAATGCAGCAAGTCGTGCAACTCGTGCTCGTCGCGCAGGTCGGGCCAGATCTCGCCCCGCACGGTATCGATCGCCGCCTGATCCAGGCGCCCCGCTCCGTCGGCGACGCTGTCGGGCAGTGCGCGGCGCAGGCTGACGGCGCGGGTGCGGCGCTCTTCCAGCCCGGCCTCGTCGAGGAACGCGTACGGGTTGGCGTTGATCAGTTCGTGCGCGAATTGCGACGGCACGGGCGTATCGACCGCAAGGCAGCGGATCGCTCCACTCGCAATACCCCTCAGCACTTCGTTCAAACCCTCAAGGTCCATCGCCTCCTGCAACACATCCTGCATCACCTCGTTGACCAGCGGGTGGTCGGGAATCTGGATGTCGCCGACGATGGTCTCAAAGCACGCGGCGGCCTGCGGGAAGACGCTGGCCAGCAGGTCCTCCGACCGCGTGCGCTGGATCTGCGGCGCAATCCGTTTTCCCTTGGCCATCCGCAGCAGTTGCAGCGAGCGGTTCGCGGCCCAGCGCCAGCGCGTCTTGAAGATCGGCGAGGCGATCGCTGCCTGCTCCAGCAACTCCTTCGCCGTGTTCTCGGTCAGGAACTGGAAGACGTCGGAGAGCGGAAAGCTGTGCTGCTCCGCGAGGCAGATGTTGATGCCGTTGTCAGTGGCCGCGGCCTGCAGTTCGAAGTTGAAGCCGCGGCAGAAGCGTTTGCGCAGCGCCAGCCCCCACGCCTTGTTCACGCGCCCGCCGAACGGCGCATGCAGGATTAGCTGCATGCCACCGCCCTCGTCGAAGAAGCGTTCCGCGATGATGGTGGTCTTCGACGGCACCGCTCCCAGCACCGCACGCCCCGCCACAATGTACGCAATCAACTGCCGCGCAGCAGAGGCGCATATCCCGCACGCATCCATAAGCCACGCAATGCATGCAGCAACATCCGGATGGCCCGGCGACACATCGGACGGGCTGACGCCAGCCGTGCGCGCGGCAATCTCTTCGCGCAGGTTGCTGACTCCGTCGCACAGCACGGCCGTTCTCTGCGGGGCCTCGCCAAACCAGAAGGGAAGCGTGGGCGGTGCGCCATGCGCGTCCTCCACCAGCACGCGGCCGGCCGCTTCCACGCGCTGAATGCGCCAACTGGTGTTGCCGAGCAGCACCACATCGCCCGGCCCGGAGTCGACGGCGAAGTGCTCGTCCAGCGTGGCAATTTGTACCCCTTCCGGTTGCAGAATCACGTTGAACAGCGCCGTGTCCGGAATCGCTCCGCCATTCGAAATCGCGATGGAGCGCGAGCCGCGCCGCGGATGCAGTTGCCCGTGCACTCCGTCGCGCAGCAGGTACGCGCCGTAGCGGCCACGGCTGGACTCAATACCCTCACTCAACAGCTTCACAATCCGGTCGAAGAGTTCGCGGGTCAGATTGCGATACGGATAAGCCCGGCGCACCACAGCGAACAGAGCGTCTTCCTCCCAAGGTTCCGCGCCCACGCAGGCGACAATCTGCTGCATCAGCACGTCGATGGGCTGGGGCGGAATCTCAAGCTGGTCCAGCTCACCGGCGCGCATCTTGCGGACCAGCGCCGCCTGCTCCAGCAGATCGTCGCGCGTGGTGGCGAACAGCCGGCCCTTGGGGATGGCTCCGCGCCAGTGGCCCGCGCGGCCGACGCGCTGCATCGCCACAGCAACGGCGCGCGTGCTGGCGATCTGGCAGACGAGATCGACATTGCCAATATCAATTCCCAATTCAAGCGAGGCCGTTGCCACCAGCATGCGGACTTCGCCATTCTTCAAGCGCTGCTCGGCATCGAGGCGCAACTCCCTCGCCAGCGACCCGTGATGAGCGGCGACGCAGTCTGCGCCAAGCTCCGGTTCGAGGCGTTCGGAGAGCGCAAAGGCGATCTTCTCCACCAGCCTGCGCGTGTTGACAAAAACCAGGGTGGAGCGATGCGCGCGCGCATGTGCGGCGAGATTGTCGAAGATCTCCTCCCACATCGCGTTAGTCGTAACCGAGCCCAGTTCGTCCGACGGAATTTCAATCGCCAGGTCGAGCGTGCGGCGTTGGCCCACCTGCACGATGTTTGCCGGTCTGCGCGCGGGATTTGTCCCGGTCAGAAATTCGCCCACCAGTTCGATCGGGTTCTGCGTGGCGGAGAGTCCAATGCGCTGCGGAGGCGTGCTGCGGCCGGTCAGGAACGTGCCCGGCGAGAGGTGGTTCTCGCCGCAGACCAGCGCGTCCAATCGTTCCAGCGTCAGCGCCAGGTGGGCGCCGCGCTTGTCGTCGGCCACAGCGTGAATCTCGTCGACGATCACGGTGCGCACGTGGCGCAAATGCTCGCGCGACTTGCCCGCGGTCAGCAGCAGATAAAGCGACTCGGGGGTCGTCACCAGGATGTGCGGCGGGTTGCGCAGCATGCGGGCGCGCTCACTGGGCAGCGTGTCGCCGGTGCGAACGCCAGTGCGAATCTCCGTGCCCAGATAGCCGCGGGCCAGCGCAAGCTGCTGGATCTCGCGCAGCGGCTGGTCCAGATTTTTCTGCACGTCGTTGGAGAGCGCCTTCAGCGGCGAGACGTACACAACCTGCGTCGTGGGCGCCAGCGAGCCCGCAATCGCGAGCCGCAGCAACTGGTCGATCGCGACGAGAAATGCGGCTAGCGTTTTGCCGGAACCGGTGGGCGCGGAGATCAGCGTGGTGTCGCCGGCCAGGATCGCGGGCCAACCCTCTTCCTGCGGCTCAGTCGCCGAGCCAAACCTGGTGAGGAACCACTCCTGCACCACGGGATGCGCCCACGCGAGAGCTTCAGTCGGGCACAGATCGAGGTCGGGGGCGGCTGCCATGCGCTATTGTAGCTTGGCTCTTCGCAGTTTGTTCGCTCCCGCGAAAGGATTTTCTTTCCCCGCTGTAACTCTTGATCTATCAGCGCTCGGGGTTCCCTTTTACATCTTCCCGGTGCCAATATCCGCGGCTGCGGCAGCCGGATTGTCACGATCCAGGAAGGCTTCAATCGCCGCATCGAGCTTGCCCTGGGCGCCCAGGATGAAGTCAATTGCGTCGCGTCCGGCGCCATGGCCGCCACCGTTCGGCGTAATGTAGTGGGCGGCGGCCTTGGCCTGTTGCCGCGCATTGGCGGTGGCGATGGCCAGGCCGCAGGCGCGCATCACCGGCAGGTCCACCACGTCGTCGCCCACGTAGGCAAGCTCCTCCAGGGTGATGCCGGCACGGGCCAGGATGTCGTCCACCGCGTCCATCTTGCGCGACTGGCCCTGGTAGACGAACTCGAGCCTCAGGTCCTGCGCGCGGATCGCCACGGTAGCGGATTCGCGCTTGGTGATAAGCCCGACGCGCAGGCCGCCAAGACGCGCCAGGGTAATCCCGAGACCATCATGGGCAGTGAATCCCTTCACTTCGAGGCCATGCCGCTTGCCGTCGGGTCCGGGCCGGCCGTCATTTTCCGGGATGAAGAAGAGCTGTCCGTCGGTGAGGACTCCATCGACGTCGAAGATGAGGACTTTGATGCGGCGGGCGCGGTCTTCCGCGGTTGGGGTCATACCTCGATGATAGCGTGCGCCCATAGCTCAGCGGGCCCTCGAATGCATCCGAGGGCCCGCCTCAAGCTAAGCGTTGCTGATCTTGTATTACTTCCAATAGCCGGGGTGCCAGACGTGGCCGCCGCGCTCTTCACGCCACTCGCCTTCGACCCAGATAGCCCCACGATGCGGTGGGCGGGCGTAGTGGCCGTGTACCCAGACATAGCCGTGGCCGTCCCAGCGGTGGTATCCGGGAACCCAGACCCAGCCCTCGTGTGGCGGCGTGGGAATCACTTCGACGGGGCGCGGAGGCGGTGGGCCAATGCGGACGACGATCTGTGCGTTGGCAGCGCCAACCGACAGGAAGAGGCCGCAGACTGCGATGAGAAGCTGTTTCTTCATCTATCGTTCTCCTTTGGACTGCTCCCGGTTAGGACGCGACTTCGTGCAGGGAAGTTGCGTTGGCCACCGCCGATTTCCGCGATGGCCGCTGACCAGGCTCAGCATCCGAAGAGGCTAACACGCCGGAACTCGAAGTGGCCATCGCGGCAATCGGTGCTTGCCGATAGGCGGACGAGTGCGGGTAGAGTTCCGCAGCCGCAGCCATGCCGGTGCGCACCGGCAACTGGTGCAGGTACGCGCGCACCAGTTCGAGGTCACGCATGTTGGCGACGGAGTAGCCGGTAAAGCCGTCCTCCCACACGGGAAGATTGGTGTCGAGCCGATAGGCAAAGCCGTTCTTGATGAGACCAACCGCCTGCTCCAGGGTGATGGACTGCGGAGTCAGGATGAGTTGAACGTGATCGGGCATCACCAGGTAGGCGTGGAGCTTGTAATGGCCCAGCGTGCGATAGTGCAGCAGCGTGTCGACGAAGAGATCGGCCACCCGCGAGATCTCGAAGATGGGGCGGCGATCGCGCGTGGCAGTGGTAACAAAGGACATGCCGCTTCGGGCTGTGCGGACAGACTTCGCCATGGCGCGATGCTAGGCGGCCCTGAGGGGGGTGGTAAATCCCACAAATGGGGTGCTTCGCGCCCGTCGCGCCTGACCCGTCCCACACCCTGGCTCTCAGAGTTACGAATCCGCCGGAGCTACAGGGTCCGGGAAGCCTCAAGCGCCTTCTTCATCCCCGCCCAACTAATGCGGCTGGAGGCTTCAGGCGTGCCCGCGCCGCGCCAGTGCGTCTCCAGCGACACGGCGTTGTGATACCCCATCTGCTTCAGCGCACGGAACTGCGCCGTCCAGTCGATAAGGCCGATATCAACAGGCGACCAAGCGGGTTTTCCGGCGTCGTTGAGAACGGTGTTCTTGCAGTGGCAATGGAGAATGCGGTCCTTGGGCAGCATGGCCCAGCCGGCGGGGAAGGCGTCGTGTTCGCCGGCCCACACGGCGTTGGCTGCGTCCCAGTTCAGGCCGAGCAGCGGGACGGCGGCCAGCAGGCGCACGGCTTCGGGAGCGGTCGAGGTGTTGCACTCCTGCTCGTTCTCCAGGATCAGCGCGACGCCTTGCTTCCTGGTGGTCTCGGCCGCGGCGCGCAGCTTATCGTCCATGGCGGCGCGGTACGGCGTGACATCGTCTAGACGCCAGAAATCGAAGCAGCGAATCTTGTCGGTTTTGAATTGCTTGGCCAGATCAATGCACGCGGACAGAACTTGATCCTGGTGGTTGAAGTCCGAGTTGGCCGCGAAGTTCTGGGTGCTGGAGCTAAACTTCGAGCGCGGCGCGCCCGGCCAGTCCACCTTGAACAGCGGACTGGCAATGTCGGTCACCCGCAGGTTGTATTTTGCCAGTATGGCCTGCGCGCGCGAGACTTCGTCGGAGTTGAGGTCGACGATGTTCTTGTTCCATAGCGCGCGAATCTCCACCCACGAAAGGCCGAAGTCCTTCGCTGCTACCGAGCACGCGTGGTCGAAGTCCGGGGAGATCTCGTCGGTGATGACGCTGACCCGAAACGGCGAATTTGCCTGGGCAAAGGCCCGCATCGGCACAGCCAATGCAGTCGCGGCGCAGGCTGCGGTGGCGAGGAATTCACGGCGCGTCGTCTTCATTATTTCTCGCCGTCGAATGCGTCAGACTGATGGTTGAGGGCTTCCGGAGTGACCGTGCCGCCGATCAGGAGGACCTTGTAGTGAAAGGTCGCGGACTGGCCCGGATCGAGAGTGAAATTCAAGTTCGGGGCTTTGGGCTCGAACCCATGCGCGCCCAGCGGGTTGACGGCAAAGAGTCCATAGTCGCGGGCGTGCCAGTAGGTTGGGTAGTTGGGGTTTCCGGTGTGGTCGAGGACGGCGATGGTTTCAGCCTTGCCATCGGCAGTGGTGCCGGAGAGCTCGCACCACTTGCCGCGCGTGCCCCAGGCCTCATCGCCGACCTTGCCTTCGCTGGTGCGGTAGACGCCGGTAGCGCCGGCGATGGGTGCTGCGACGGGGGTTGCGATGCCATTGGCGTCGCGCAGCACCTCGGGCTTTGCGGTGGCCGACTCGAGGAAGTGGGCGACGCGCATGCCCAGCATACCGTCCTTGTCGTCGTGGAAGACAGCCGTTTGGATGGCCTTGAGCGTGACCGTCATGTCGATGGCGTAGGCGGGCTTGCCGTCGATGGTGAGCTTCGAGAAGACGTAGCGCGTGGTCTGGTGGAGAACGGGCGGTTGCTGGTTGCTTCCGATCGAGGGAACGTCGGAGGAAGGGTACCAGGTGGATTCGGTGTCGAGTTCGCCGGAGGTGGCGCCGCTCTTGGATGAGACGATGCGGTCGTGGTCGATGGAGCCGTATCTGGCGCGAGCTTCCGGCTTGATGGCGTCGGAGTTGTTCCAGTAGTCGATGTTGTTGACGTTGGAGTAGTTGAACCAGAGGCCAGTGTGGTGGGGATGGTCGGTGCGCTCGCCGGGCAGCGGTGGGTTGCCGCGGGTCAGGGTGACGCCGTCAGGGGAGATCAGCGGGTAGAGGATGGGCTTGCGCTGGTTATTGCCCCAGAGGTAGCTGGTGAAGGGCTTGCCATCGACAGTGATGTCGACGCGGTGGGCGGCCTCGTTGACGACCACCGCGACGCCCTTCGCGGGAGCGGCGCCTGCGGTTGCGTTCAGCGTCATGATCGAACCCGCCATAAGCCCAATCGCGAACAGTCTAGATGTGGTCATACGGCTTGCCTCCAACCATCACCATCTGCGTCTTGTCGTCGAAGGTCACTTTCTGGCCGGTCTGGATGGCCGCCACATTCATGCACAGCGCGATGGAGTGGCTGTAGCCTGCGCGGATGCTGGCGTTCGGCGTCTTGCGCGAGCGCACGCACTCCATCCAGTTGCGCATGTTGGCGTTGGTCTGCGGATCGCCTCTGGGGCCGGTCGCAGTGTTGGCGTCGGTGGAGACTTTTTCCACCTTCTCCATCAGCGAGAAGCTGGGCAGCAGGTTGGGCTGCATCTTCATCTCGGCCGCCTCGCGCGCGGTCAGGCCGCCGGTCGGCGTCACCGTCTGTTTATCCATGTCGAGCATGCCGCCGTTGGAGTAGTAAAGCTCCTTGGTGCCGCCCGCCGAATTCGAGAAGCGCGAGGTGTACTGCACCTGGAAACCCTTCTTGGGGTCGTCCAGCGGGCCGTAGTCGAACACCGCGGTCATGGTGTCCCAGTTCGTCCGGTAGTCGTGCCATTGGTAGATGCCGCCGTTGGCAACCACCGAGCGCGGATGCGGCAGCCCGGTGAACCAGTGCACGGTGTCGATCTGGTGCACCAGCCACTGGTCGGGAATGCCCGACGAATACGGCCAGAACAGCCGGAACTCCAGGTACTTGCGCGCGTCGAACGGCTCGTGCGGCAGATCCAGCAGGTAGCGCTTCCAGTCGGTGTCCTCTTCCTTCAGCAGCGGCACCACGTCGGGCCGGCGCCAGCGTCCGGGCTGGTTCACATTCCACGTCATCTCCACCATCACAATGTCGCCGAACTTGCCCGACTGGATATACTCGCACGCCTTGATGTAGGCAGGCGTGGAACGTCGCTGCGTGCCAACCGCAATCACCTGCTTGGAGCCTTCGACCGCTTTCAGAAACGCGCGTGCGTCCTTCATGGTGTGCGCCGTAGGCTTCTCCACGTAGGCGTCGCAGCCGGCCTGAACTGCCTGGATGCCGTGCTGCGCGTGCTGAAAGTCCGCCGTGGCAATCAGCACGGCGTCGATGTCTCCGCGGGAATACAGAGCCTCGTTGTTGACCACGGGAGTGATCGTGTCGCCGGTCAGC
Organism: Acidobacteriaceae bacterium; assembly: GCA_049509035.1. GTDB lineage: Bacteria > Acidobacteriota > Terriglobia > Terriglobales > Acidobacteriaceae > Edaphobacter. The sequence continues at coordinate 43,868 of JBELAH010000006.1, read as the reverse complement.
TTCCCGATGTACGCAGCGCCATCCTCGCGGCGCATCTTCCAGATGTCGGAGACCGCGATGATCTGGAAGTTCATCTCCTTGGCCGAGGCCAGGAAGGCGGGAATATCGCCTCCGCGCATGCGGTCGCCGCAGCCGACCACGCCCACGCGCACGCGATCGTTGGCGCCGACGATTTTGGCATAGCTCTTCGCGGTCTGGGTGGCGGCGACGGCAAGGGCTGCGCCGCCAAGTTTGACGAAGTCTCTTCGGTTTGTATCGAGAGTTGGCATGGTTCGGGTCTCCTGGTTCTGTGGGGCGATGTTCTGTATACGACGCCGCGCATCGCCGAGTTTCTGGCGAGCGAAAGTCTACAAGGTTTGGGGTGACTTGGGCGAATCCGGCGCTGCTTAGCGCACGATCACGTCCCATATCTTGGACAGCCGCGACTTGCCCGCGGGACCCTCCACATAAAGCACTACAACGTACTTGCCGGCCGCCTTGTACTGGTGGATGGGGAACTGCTCCGTTGAACTGGTGCCGTCGCCGAAGTCCCACTTCCAGCTTGTGATCTTCCCCTCGGACTCATCCTGGAACGCCACCAGCCGGCGGCTCATGTCCAGCACCTTGAAGCTCCAGTTCGCTTCGATCAACTTGCGAAACTGCGGCTCCAGCGGCATCAGTTGGAACTCGCGCAGATACGTCGAGTTGCCGTACATGGTGTGCTCCGGCGAGAGGTTCCAGAAACCATTGTTCTTCCCGTCCGGCGAGCCGTCGTAGTCGATCACGGCCCAGGAGAGCCCGATGATCTTGTTCTCGTAAAGCTCCGATTCGACCGCCCTCTGCGGCCCTTCACATCCCGCGTAGTCGAACGGCGTGATGTAGAACTCCAGAATGTAGTGGCCGGATTCCCCCGGACGAAAATTGTACGTCTGCGCCTGGTTGGCGTATGGCAGGCGCTTGATCCAGGGCTGGCAGCCCCACTCCATCGCCCAGTCCTTGCCCTCGTGCGGAGTCATGATGTGGTAGTTCTGCGCCTGCACGCCATCCATGGAGAAGTGCGCATCCCACGGGTCCTGGTCCGTGTTGTTGCGGAAGCGCGGAATCAGCGGCCCGCCCGAGCGGTCGCCGTCCACCACCAGCTCAAACGTATCGTTGTGCAGGCCGGGATCGGCGAAGTCCCAGTAGTTGTCATACGCCTCGTACAGAAAATACAGCCGGTTCAGCCCCTTCACCCAGCCTACCTTCACCTTGATGTCCAGATCCTTCGGATCGGGCTGGGCGTGCTTGTGCTCGTCGTCGTGCATGTCCGCCAGCGTAATCGCATAGCTGTCCGGCACCATCGCCCAGTCGTCGTCCTTGCCGTCGATCCGCGGAATCATGTCCGCAGGGAACTGGAAAACTTTGAAGCGCGGCAACGTCGGCGCTGTCGCCGCAACCATATTGTCGCCGGGCACAGCCGGCGGTGCAGCCGCCGGAGTCTGCTGCGCTCTGGACGCCACGCTCGCAATGGCCAGTGCCGACGCCATCCATACTGCACAGATCGTTTTCATGAGATAGAAACCGCCTTTCCCGCCGGGTCCTCTGGGTCCGCCGGATGGGCCGGGCCGCCCACGAGTCCCTCGATCTTCAGCCCCGTCGTATCTTTCGCCTCAACCGCATAGCTGAAATAGTCAGGCGCATTCGGCCCCCATGCCACCGCGCAGTTGCGCAGCGTCACGTTGTCCGCGTGCTCGATGGAAAACCCCGGCGTATCGTGCGGCTCAATATTCGGTATCGCTTTCGTCGGGCGATTGTCATAGAGGCCGCCCTTGTATTTCGTCGTCCGGTCTAGTGTGACTGATACGCGGTCGAACGTAACATCATGCACCCGCGACAGTGCGCTACCGCACACGCGCACGCTGTTCTCCGCATGTCCGGTCACATTCTGCACGTTCACGTGGTGCAGCGTGCCTGGTTTACTCGTAGCCGTGCGCGGAATCGCCGTGAACGAAATCGCCTCGCCCCGCCCCCACCACGGATCGCTGTAGAAGCGCGACGTAAAAGTAATGTCCCGGTAGTCGATGTTGTAGATGTTGACCTCATCGCGCAGTTGAATGCACAGACCGCGCGAGCTGGTCTTGATCTGGCAGCGCTCGAAGCGCAGGTCGTGAATGTCCGACGTCGTCTCTGTCCCGATCTTCAGCCCCGCGTCCTGGGTCTCGATCACACAGTCCTGCACGTGAATATTGGCAGCCTCGCCGTAATCGATCGCCTGGCGGCTGCACTTGATCACCACGCCATCGTCGCCGCACACCAGGTTGCAGTTCTTGATCTCGACATTGCGCGAATGGTCGGGGTCGATGCCGTCGCAGTTGGGGACGTCCAGCAGGTTGCGCACCTTCACGTTGTCCACCAGGACGCTGTCGCAGCCCAGAAGGTGCAGCCCCCAGTTGGGCGCCTCGGCAAAGGTAATGTCGCGCACCTCCAGGTCCTTGCATCCCGTCAGCACAAACATCTTCGGCCGAAAATCCCCAGGTAGCCACCACTCGTTGGCCTCATCGTAGCTCTTCATAAACTCGCGTGCACGGCCTTGCAGTGTTCCCGTACCGGAGATCTTCAATCCCTGCGCATGGTCGGCCAGAATCACTGCGCCCAGCGCCGCGGCCATGGTCGCCCCCTCGACCGACCCCTGCAAACCTCCACGGTAATCTTCGCGTTTGGTGCTGATCAGCAACTGCGCGTCGTCGGCCAAATGGAAGTCGATCGCGCCCTTCAACTCAATCGTGCCGACCAGGTACGTGTGGCCGCCGCGCACCAGCACCTGCGCCTTGCCTGCATAGGCTGCCGCCTCGTCGATGGCGCGTTGAAACGCCGCGCTATCCAGCGTTTTCCCATCGCCCACCGCGCCGTACTTCAGCACATCGAAGATCTTCACCTGCGCGCCGGCCGCTTGGAACGCGAAACCCCGCAGCGGTCCCAGCGCCGCAACTCCCGCGCCCGCCGCACCCGCCTGCAGCACTTTGCGCCGCGTCGGCATCCGCGCATCGTTAGATTGGCTCACTGCAAGCTCCTCCGCCCTGCATTCCAGACCGGCACCACTCTACTATAGGCGGCGCCGGAGTCGCAGGGCACAAGTCCCCGCGTCGACTAGGCCGGAAACTTGCACTATGATTGGCCGCATGAAAACCATGGGCAGCGCGAAGGAGAAACTCTTGGGGACGGGTGCCGTTCTCTTCGGAGTCGCCGTCCTGTTTCTGTCTCGCGGCTCCCTCGACAAAGGAACGAGCTGGAATCATTTCGTCGGGCTTGTCCTGGGCATGTTATTGGCCCAGATCACCCTGATCGGATACAGCTCCGGACAACCCGGTACGGCGACGATCTCAACGCGAGGAGTCGTTCTGGTCGCCTCGAGCGTGGTTCTGTTGGCGGTCGCTGTGGAGTTTTGTTGGTTCTATGTCGTTCGTGCAAGCATTCCCGGGTGGTCCGACTTTGGGAAGCTTTTTATCCAGGCCTTGTCCGCCTGTCTGATTTACGTGGGCGTGTTCCTGTGGCTGCCGCACAAGCCGCGTCACACCGAAACAAATTGATCCGTAATCGAGGACCCTCATGCAACTCGCTACGTCACGCTTCCGCATCGCGTCGCTCTCGGTCACCCTCTGCCTTGCGACGCTCGCATCCGCTCAGGTCAAGCCCTCCCCACTCTTCAGCGATCACATGGTGTTGCAGAGCGGCATGCCGGTTCCCATCTGGGGTACGGCCGACCCCGCCGAGAAGGTCACCATCAAGTTCAACGGCCAAACCCGCTCCGCGACCGCCGACGCCGGCGGCAAATGGACGGTCCGCCTCACCAGGCTCAAAGCCGGCGGTCCATTCGAGATGACCATCGCGGGCAACAAGCCTGGCGAACCACCCATCGTGGTGAAGGACGTCCTTGTCGGCGAGGTCTGGCTCGGCTCCGGCCAGTCGAACATGCAGTTTTACGTCTCCAAGAACGGCGCGGGCCACGCACCCTACGGTCTGCTCGACGAGGACAAGGAGATCGCCGCTGCCAACTACCCGCAACTGCGCATGTTCACGGTCAAGAACGCAACCGCATATGCCCCGCAAACGGACCTCGTCGGCGAGTGGCAGGTCTGCACCCCGCAGACCGTGCCGAACTTCTCCGCCGTCGGCTACCTCTTCGGCCGCGACCTCAACCAGGCACTCAAGCTGCCCGTCGGCATCGTGCTCTCGGCCTTCGGGGCCAGCACCGCGGAAGCCTGGATTCCGCGCGACGCGCTCCTGTCCGATCCGCTGCTGAAGCCCATGCTCGACAAATTGGACGCGCGCGAGGACTACTTCAAGGCACACCCCACCGCCAGCGACGCCGACGCCCCTCCGTCGCCGCAGACCATCAACGCTCGCCCCGGCCGTCCCGGCCCCTTGCGCGATCCCGCCCACGACCAGCACCAGCCCACCGTGCTCTTCAACGCCATGATCGATCCCATCCTTCCCTACGCCATCCGCGGCGCCATCTGGTATCAGGGCGAGTCGGTCACCGGTGGCCCGGACGGACTCTTGCTCTACGGTCACGTCATGGACACGCTCGTCACCCAATGGCGCAAGCTCTGGGGCGAAGGGAACTTCCCGTTTTACGTCGTCCAGCTCCCCGGCCAGCAGAACGTCAGCAATAACCCTCTGATCCGCGAGCAGCAGGCGAAGATCCTCGCCCTCCCCAACACCGGCATGGCCGTCGTCCTCGACACCAGCGAAGCCAAGAATGTCCATCCCCACAACAAGGAGCCGCTCGGCGACCGCCTCACCAAGATCGCCCTCGCCAACGTCTACGGCCAGAAGATCGAATTCTCCGGTCCGGTCTACGCGTCCATGAAAGTCGAGGGCAGCGCCATCCGCGTGAAGTTTACTCACGCCGCCGGTCTCACCGCCAAGGATGGCCCGCTCAAGTGGTTCCAGATCGCCGGCGCCGACCAGAAGTTCGTCGACGCCGACGCGAAGATCGATGGCGACTCAGTGATTGTCAGCAGCCCCAGCGTCTCCGCGCCCGTCGCGGTCCGCTATGCCTGGGACAACTACCCCGACACCGCAAACCTCTTCAACGGCGCCGGCCTGCAAGCCGCGCCCTTCCGCACCGACGATTGGGACGCCATGCCTCCCATCGCCGCGCAAATGACCGCAAAGTAGTTCTCTGCGGAGACTTTGACGGATTAGCGTGGGGTTTCAACCTCACGAATGAATCGCCCAAATCAACGCGGGCTTTAGCCCAGGGCCCCCTCTGGCTTACATGAGCGCTTTCTTATTAGCCTCTTCTGTCCAGGTCGCAAAAAAAAGGGGAGGAGCAAATCTGCTCCTCCCCCGTCACCATTTGCAGCTTAGTGCTTCGGCGCCGTCGCGTACGGTTGTCCGTGGCGTTGCACCTGGGCCGGATCGAAGCTCTCCGTCCCGCTCGGGTCCCACGTCGCCCCTGGTGGTACCAGGACGTTGTCGACAGTCCGGCCCGCAGTCTCGCCCGTGCGCAGTTCGATGCGGCTTGGCTCAATGCCCTTCTCAACCACCAGGTATTGCTTCTCATTGAGCGTGCGTTCGGCGGCAGCGTCCGGCTTCTCCGTCGGATCGTGCTTGCCCACCACCACCAGCACCGCGTCGGCGTTCCGATTCAGCTCCAGAGCGATGTCGTCCAGGCAGCCCTTGGCCTCGTTGTCCACACGCACCGGGCGCTTGCGGTCGCGCTCGAACGAGATGCTGCACAGCTTGCTGGTGGTCGGCACCGGTGGCGGCGGAGGCGGCGGCGGAGCCACCACCGTGACGGCCGTCGTCGCGGAGGCCGAGTTGCCCAGGTCGTCGACCACGTTGCAGGTGATGTTGACGGTGCCTGCGCCCACGTCGGCCGCGGTCAGCGTTGCGGTCGCGCCAGTCCCAGTAATCTGGCCGGCGGTCGCGCCGTACGAGTAATTGAGCTTGCGGTTCTGCGGACTTCTCCCCAGCGCCGTAATGGTGGCAACTCCGCCCGGCGCGATGCTGCCAGGGCTGACCGAACAGGCGATCGTGGGCGGCTCGTACGCAGTCACGCGGAACGATGCTGTGCAATCGGCATGCTGGGTCGGTTCGCTGCCTTCGCTCACGTGGCCGCTGACGGTGTAATCTCCCGCCGCCAGACCGTCGGTGGCGATGGTTGCGTTTGCGGTTGGGGTCTTCTGCGCAACCCGGCCGCCGTTCGTGGTCCACGTGTAGATGGGCAGCAGTTTCTTGCTCTGTTCCAGATTCATCGTCGTCCCGGTAACGGTGACGGGATCGCCCGGGTACACGTTGACCGGCTGCACCTCGCAGCCATACGACGCGGGCAACGCAGGAGTCGTCGCTCCCAGCCGGATCACGAAGCCCGCGCTCAGCCGGTACGCCGTGATTTGTGCTACGCCGCCGCTGTAGGGATTCGGTGGGACCTGCTTGCCGTAGTCCACGTCGGAGTATTCAAAGTCGCCTTCCACCGGCCGGATAGCGAGCCGGTTGTGGAACGCAGGCAGGATGTAATCGATGCCCATGCCGGCGGTTGCGGTCCATCCCCAACTGCAGGTGTTAGTAGATCCACCGTGGTCATACGACGGGCCCACCTGCGCCGCGCCGCCAAGAATGTGCGCAAAGGGAACCAGCCGCCCTAGCGGAAATCGCAGGACCGGCCCGCCCTGCACGGCGCCGAAGCAGTAGTCGGGGTAGTTGAAGAACTTGCTGTACTCGCCCTGCAGCCCGAAACTGCGGTTGAAGTAGCCGGTAAAGCTGGTGACCATGCCCGCGGGCAGAGAGGTGTAATCCACGTTGTAGATATCGCTGTCGACCGGGCCGAAATACCCATAGCCGCCATAGATATCGACCCGCGACGGGCTGGGCGCACTCGAGCCCGCGGACGCAGCCTGGCCCGCGCAGAAGTTCGGAACAATGCAGGCCGCGGCGATCAGCAGCAGCACTCGGCAGGCCCTCGGAGAGTGGCAGTCCTTCATGACGTACCTCGCCCCTCAGTGTTACAAAATCCGGCCGCGCTGAGGCCATTGGGGAATCGACTGAGTTACCATGCCTGCGGCCCGGATTTGGAGAGCAGCGGTCACTTCGTGACCCGCATTGGGCGGCTGCTCCCCATGGTTGCAAACCAGATTCTCATGCCGACCATCGAGAGGATCACGCGAAGCAGTAAAATGGCGTGCGAACGCCTACCCTTAGCCACAATGGCCTACGCGCACACCGTCGCCGGCGTCCGCTACACCTTTTCGTCGCTCGCCGAACTCCTCGCCTGCGCCACCCCCGCCCGCTCCGGCGACCAGCTTGCCGGCATCTGCGCCGCGACCGCCCAGCACCGCGTCGCCGCGCAACTTGCCCTCGCCGACCTGCCGCTCAGGCGCTTCCTCAACGAGGCCATCGTCCCCTACGAAACCGACGAAGTCACCCGCCTCATTCTCGACACCCACTCGCCCGCCGCCTTCGCCCCCATCGCCGCCTTCACCGTCGGCGACCTCCGCGACTGGCTGCTCTCCGACTCAGCCACAACCGAACGCCTCGCCGCGCTCGCTCCCGGCCTTACGCCGGAGATGGCCGCCGCCGTCTCCAAGCTCATGCGCCTGCAGGACCTCGTCCTGGTCGCCCGCAAAATCTCCGTGGTCACTCGCTTCCGCACCACCGTCGGCCTGCCCGGCCGCCTCTCCACGCGCCTCCAACCCAACCACCCCACCGACTCGCCCGCCGCCATCGCCGCCGCCATCATCGACGGCCTCATGCTCGGCTCCGGCGACGCCGTCATCGGCATCAACCCCGTCTCGGATTCTCTCCGCTCTGTCATCGACCTGCTTCGCCTCATCGACCACGCGCGCACCCGCTTCGCCATCCCCACCCAAAGCTGCGTCCTCGCCCACATCACCACGCAGATGGAAGCCATGCGCCTCGGCGCGCCCGTCGACCTCGTCTTCCAGTCCATCGGCGGCACCGAAGCCACCAACCGCTCCTTCGGCGTCTCCATCGCCCTGCTCGACGAAGCCCACCAGATGGCCCGCGAACTCAACCGCCTCGCCACCGACAATTCGGGTGTCGATGCCCCGGGTGGCGTCGATGCCCCGGGTGGCCCATCCTTTGCGGCCTCATCGCAAAGGGTGGGTTCCGAAGCGCACGCAAGAATCAATGCCCCCAACATCATGTACTTCGAAACCGGCCAGGGCAGCGCCCTCTCCGCCAACGCCCACCTCGGGTCAGGCGGCCAGCCCATAGACCAGCAAACCCTCGAAGCCCGCGCCTACGCTCTCGCCCGCCGCTACCGCCCCATGCTCGTGAACACCGTCGTCGGCTTCATCGGCCCCGAGTACCTCTACGACGGCAAGCAGATCCTCCGCGCCGGACTCGAAGACCACTTCTGCGGCAAGCTGCTCGGCCTGCCCATGGGCTGCGACGTCTGCTACACCAACCACGCCGAAGCCGATCAGGACGACATGGACGCCCTGCTCACCCTGCTCGGCGCCGCCGGCGTCAACTACATCATGGGCGTCCCCGGCGCCGACGACATCATGCTCAACTACCAGTCCACCAGCTTCCACGACGCCCTCTACCTCCGCCGCATCCTCAACCTCCGCCCCGCCCCCGAATTCGAAGCCTGGCTCGCCTCCCCCAACCCCCGCCGCCTCACCCTCCCCTCCCTGCTCCTCCCGTAGACGCAGGGCGTGCATTTGTCCTTGCTTCTAGATAGGCCAAGGCTTCAGCCTTGGCACTCAACGCCGGCAAAGAAGCGGGCTTTAGCCCCTGGGATAACGCATGGACCGCGCCGCTCCAACCTAACGGAATACCCAAAGTCCGCCGCTGGCTGCCCGTTCCCATTTCGGCACGGCTGCAAATTTGGAATTACAACCACGTTTTCCAACGGCATGAAGCGAATATAAAGTGAATACAGAGGAACGCATCCGTGAACTCCGACCTGAAAACTCTAAGCGTGGTTTCAAACAATGGAGCTGGATCCGCATCCAGAAGAAGCTCCGCAGCCGACGCCCTTGCTTCCCTGGGTCGGACGCCACGATTGCTTGACCTCTTTTGCTGCGCCGGGGGAGCCGGAACGGGATACAACATGGCGGGGTTTGATGTTGTTGGGGTGGATATTAAGCCGCAACCGAATTACCCGTTCCCTTTCGTCCAAACGGACGCACTGAATCTTGACCCAAAGTTCATTGCGACATTCGACGCCATCCACGCATCGCCGCCGTGCCAGTCTTATTCTGTTTAAGGAAAGTGATAGGCACAAATGGCCGAAGAGGCGAAGAGCGGCACGATCTGGCAGGACGATGAGCTCGACCTGATTGTCGCTGACTATTTCGCCATGCTCGCAGCGGATCTCTCGGGGAAAGCGTACGTCAAGTCCAGACACAGTGCGGCCCTAATGGCCAAAATCGGCCGTTCTCACCGCTCTGTGGAGTTCAAGCACCAGAATATTTCTGCTGTGCTTGACGAGTTGGGCATGCCATGGATTCCCGGTTACAAACCAAAGTTCAACTTTCAAAACGCAATCTTCGATGCGATAGACCGCTACCTCACCAAACACGAAAGCATCCTCGAGCCCGCGCCAAAGCCGCAAACCGTTCCGCCCCTACCGGCTGAAGTCTTTGTTGCGCCGCCAGTACTGAGCCCAACCGGCGAGAGAATTCCAAAACGCCTGCGGCAGCTCATCGTGAAGTTCGATCCCGTCGCGCGTGATTACCACAATCGTTCTCTCGGCAAGGCTGGGGAAGGCTTTGTTTTTGATTTGGAAAGGAAGCGACTCAGCGAAGGAAACCGCTCGGACCTAGCACGGAAAGTACGATGGACCGCCGCAGAGGACGGAGACGGAGCTGGCTACGATGTCAGTTCCTTCCACCTTACAGGCCGACCCCAATTCATCGAGGTCAAGACTACGAACGGATCTTCCCGCACTCCATTTTTCCTTACCCGCAACGAGTGCGGCGTCGCAGCGCAATGCCCAGATGAATGGCGGCTATACCGCGTTCACTTGTTTGCCACTGACCCGCGCATTTTTACCGTCGCGCCACCGTTAGAGAACACCGTCAGGCTGTCCCCCGAGACGTGGCGGGCGTCTTTCTGACGGCTTCGGACGACGCTGACATCTGAACGGTAAGGAGAATCAGGATGCACAGAGTTAGGAGGACGAGGCCGATTAGGCGGTGTCGAGCATCACGCCGCTCCGCCAACCGCCCATCGGAGGAGTGTTGCATAGCCTTTGGGCGGGGCGTTTCAGCAAAGCTACGAAGCGCCGCCCTTGGCGGCGTCGAGTTGTATTGCCAAATGTGCGGCGTCATCCCTGGCGATATCGATGAGCTTACGGGACGAGCAGTCCGGTTCCATATCGGAAAGATCAAACCGAGGAAACTCCGCGGTGGGGATGAGGTATCAAACCTGCAAGTCTTATGTTCGACCTGTCACCGGGGCGCAAAGGAACTCCGGAAGGAAAGGATGCTTACTGCGCAATCGCTTCAATGCGAGATTCGGGACGCGTGATATTTGTACACGGCTGCTTCTGGCACGCTCACGCTTGCAAACCCGGACTCATCCCAAATTCCAACCGGGACTTCTGGCTTCCAAAACTCCGCAAGAATAAGGCGCGGGACAGAAGAAACCTCAAGGCCCTAACGCAACTCGGGTGGGATGCGCTGGTTATCTGGCAATGTGAGCTCAAGAACTTGAGCCGCCTGGAAACCAAACTGGCGAAATTCATTGCCGGGTACCCCATTTCATGACGGTCGTATCGCCATGGGTGGGAACCGGCCACCACAATCAACCTCGACGGCCAGCCCACTCTTAACACCAACCGCCGCAGTGGAAAAACGCCGCCATTCAACCAACCACAGCCAATCGTCGGCAACAAACTACCCCCACCCCACCAATAACTTACCCCGTTTCCCACAGCCAGAACTTGACACCACCCCGTATAATTAAGAATACGTAGAGACAGAATCCACCGGCCTCAGGCTTGTGTCTCGATTAATCCCCAATGAACCATAACTCCAGCGTTTAGAGGATCTTGCAAAACCGCCCCTTTTGTTTTCAAGATCTTGCAAATCCAAAAACGCTAAGTGGTTTGTTTGGAAGATTATACAAAATTGATAGGGGGGAGGGGGGTACACCATGCCGCCACCAGTTCCGGACCGTAGCCTCCACACCACCACCACTGCGGTCAACCTCCGCGACCACACTCCCGCCCGCGTCGCCCTCGCCTCGACCGGCGTCAGCATCACCACTCGCCACGCCCTCGAATTCTCCCTCGCCCACGCCCAGGCCCGCGACGCCGTCCACGCCGCCCTTGCCGTGCCATCCCTCCTCGCCGCCCTGCGCGACCGCAACCTCTCAGGCATCCACGTCCGCAGCGCCGTCCCCGACCGCGCCGAATACCTCCGCCGCCCCGACCTGGGCCGCACCCTCGCCCCCGCCTCCGCCGCGCTTCTTCAACCTGCAACTAGCAACCTGCAACCTGCAACTCTCCTCACCCTCATTCTCGCCGACGGCCTCTCCGCCCTTGCCACCGAGCGCCACGCCCTCTCCGTCCTCGACGCGCTCCTGCCCCTTCTCGACCCCACCTGGCAACTCACTCCCATCGTCATAGCCGAGCAAGCCCGCGTAGCCCTCGCCGACGAAATCGGCCAAGGCCTCCACGCCGACGCCACCGTAATCCTCATCGGCGAGCGCCCCGGCCTCAGCTCGCCCGACTCCCTCGGCGCCTACATCACCTGGTCTCCGCGCCCCGGCCGCACCGACGCCGAACGCAACTGCGTCTCCAACATCCGCCCGCCGCTCGCCGGCGAGTCCTACAGCCAAGCCGGGCTGGACTACTCCACCGCCGCAGCCCGCATCGCCCGCACCCTCACCGAAGGCCGCCGCCTCGGCCTCACCGGCGTAGCCCTCCGCGAGTCCGGCAGCGCACTTCCGCCGTAACCAAATGCCGCGCCACGATCAATCGCGAGCAACAGCGGTAAGCTGATAACTGACAACCTGCAACCTGCAACCGACGACTCCCATGGGCCGTAATCTCTACATCCTCGCCGCTTCGCTCACCCTGTTCGCGCTCATCTCCTGCGGCGTGGCCTACACCAACATCGCGCAGCAGCCCGGCTCGCCCGGCGACGTTTCTTTGTGGCGCACCATGGGCCTGGTGCTCTTCCTCATCGCGCTCATCGTCGCGCTCGCCGGAATCCTCTCCTCGCTCTTCGAACAGGCCGAGCGCCACACGGATGACTCCCGCCGCCGCAAGCGCCCCTGATCGTTCGCCGCGCATACAATCAAGAGGGAAGGGAGCCGCCACGATGTTTGAAGTCACCGTAGAAGCCGGCTTCTCCTCCGGCCACTACCTCCGCAACTACCACGGCAAGTGCGAGAACCCCCACGGCCACAACTACCGTGTGCTGGTCACCCTCGCCGGCGCCGAGCTCGATGAGACCGGCCTGCTGCTCGACTTCAAACTGCTCAAAAACCTGCTCAAGCCCGTCGTCGATTACCTCGACCACCAGATGATCAACGACCTCGCGCCCTTCACCGAGCTCAACCCCTCGGCGGAAAACCTGGCCCGCTATTTCTACGACGAAACCAGCCGCCAGCTCCAGGCCCTCACCGCCGGCCGCGTCCAGGTCAAAGACTGCACCGTCTTCGAAACCGACACCAGCTTCGCCCGCTACTACGAGTAGCCACCGGACCCCCGGATGGGCACTGGTAAACTTCGAAATCCGCAGCCCATTGCGTGTCACGCCCGCGATGGAAGCAGGCCTTGCGTATCACGGTCTGGTCGGGTGAGGAGCTTGTCGGTTTTTTTGGCTTTGTGGTGGATAAACGCCGCAGGGCCCTGGCCCGGTCACTTTACCGCAAACCCGACTTTTTCACGCACTCCGAGCAATCGGCATCGGTACGCCCTGCAGCGTAACGAACCTCTGAGGCTCACAACAGGCCTTCCCCAACCGGGCAAGGTCGGCCTGCATATTCCGGTCTGTCTCGAATGACCTGAGGGTTGCGTCAAGAATCGAAGCCGCTCTCACGTCGGCCGGTCGCTCAATTCGATAGTGCATCCATTTGCCCTCCCGCCGCGCCTCTACAATCCCGGCCCGGCGAAGATAGGCGAGATGCCGGGAGATCTTTGGCTGCCCCTGTTTCAAAATCTCGACAAAATAGCAAACGCAGACCTCACGCCCATTCATCAGGTTCAGCAGCCGCAAGCGTGTAGGGTCCGCAAGCGCGGCGAACAGCTGCACCATATCGAACGGCTTGGCGGTTCTGCTCATGCGAGTAATATACGCCTTGACAGATATGTTTGCGAAGTAATACATTCGTGTTGGCGCATATGAGGACGCTAGCCAATGGACAACCAGACCGCCGTTCGCGAGAAGTACGGCTCTATCGCGCGGAGCGTCACCCAATCGCAGGCCACCGCCTGCTGCGATCCCGCGATGCGTTGCTGCGATCCAATCACCAAGGATCTGTACAACTCCTCTGAGACCGGCGTACTCCCTGAGAATGCCGTCCTGGCCTCTCTCGGATGCGGCAACCCGACCGCGCTTGTCGAACTCAGAGAAGGCGAAACCGTGCTCGACCTCGGCTCAGGCGGGGGTATCGACGTGTTGCTCTCCGCCCGGCGAGTGGGGCCGACCGGCAAAGCCTACGGCCTGGACATGACCGACGACATGCTTGCCCTTGCGCGTGAGAACCAGCGGCAGGCGGGCGCGAGCAACGTCGAGTTTCTGAAGGGCGAGATAGAGAACATCCCGTTACCGGACAACTCCGTCGACGTGGTCATTTCCAACTGCGTCATCAACCTATGCGCGGACAAAGCACGCGTCCTCCGCGAAGCCTTCCGCGTGCTTCGGCCCGGGGGTCGCTTCGCGGTGTCTGACGTGGTGGTGCGCGGCGAGGTTCCCGCCTCCGTTCGCCAGAGCATGTTGCTCTGGGTCGGCTGCATTGCCGGTGCTCTGGAAGAGTCCGACTATCGAGCGAAGTTGGTAGCTGCGGGCTTCGTCGAGGTAGACCTTGAGCCAACCCGGATTTACAACGTCGAAGACGCTCGCGTTTTTCTCACTGAGGCAGGTATCTCAGTGGATGACATCGCGCCGCAAGTAGAGGGCAGATTCATAAGCGCGTTCATTCGTGCCACAAAGCCCAGCGTCCCCTGCTGCGCGCCGGGATGCTGTGACACAGCGGAAGCAAAGGCGCGATGACAACTCCCGCCTATAACGTCCTCTTCCTTTGCACCGGCAACTCTGCCCGCTCCATCATGGCGGAAGCGATCTTGAATCATAAGGGGATGGGTCAATTCACCGCCTACAGCGCGGGCAGCCATCCTTCAGGATCGCCACGCCCTGAGGCACTCGACCAGCTAGCCTCCGCAGGAATCTCCATCGCCGGTCTGCGTAGCAAGTCATGGGACGAGTTCGCCGCTCCCGACGCGCCCGTGATGAACTTCGTCTTCACAGTTTGTGACAACGCCGCCAACGAAGTCTGCCCCTATTGGCCCGGCCAACCTCTGACGGCCCATTGGGGCATACCCGACCCCGCCGCCGTTCGTGGCACGCAGGAGGAGATCGCCCGTGCCTTCCGCGATGCCTTCGTGATCCTGGACCGTCGCATCGGCCTCTTTCTCTCCCTTCCCTTTGCCACACTCGGACAGTTGGCTATTCAGAAGGAGATCGCCGAGATCGGTCGCAAATGACCCCCTCCCTCCCACGCCGCGTCGTGGCGGAATTCGCCGGTACGCTTTTCCTGCTCGCCGCCGTAGTCGGCTCTGGAATCATGGGAGAGCGTTTGGCGGCGGGCAACGTCGCCCTCGCACTGCTGGCAAACACCATTGCGACGGGCGCCGCCCTGGCCGCCCTCATCCTCGCCTTCGGCCCAATTTCAGGGGCGCACCTCAATCCCGCAGTCACCCTTGCCGACGCATGGCAAGGCGGTATTCGATGGCGGGAGGCAACGGCTTACGTTGTGGCACAGATCGCTGGGGCGTTCGCCGGGGTTGCGGCGGCCCATCTGATGTTCGGCCTTCCCCTCTTCCTCGCGTCAACCCACGTCCGATCCGGCCCCGCCCAACTCTTCAGCGAGTTCGTTGCTACTTTCGGTCTGCTCTCGGTCATCTGGGGATGTGTCAGACACCGGCCCTCCGCCGTTCCCTTCGCCGTGGGTGCGTACATCAGCGCCGCCTACTGGTTCACCGCGTCAACATCCTTCGCCAATCCAGCGGTCACGCTCGCCCGATCCGCCACCAACACCTTTGCAGGGATCAGACCCGCAGACGTTGCCGGGTTCGTGGCGGCCCAGCTTGCCGGTGCGCTCGCGGCAACGCTGCTCTTCCGATGGCTCATCCCGTCGCTCAGGCCGGAGGCTTCAGCCGTGATGGTGGAACATGACCAGCAATGACAATCCCGACTGATCCATCAAACCCAAGCGATTGAGAAGCAGACGTGCGTGAGAAACGGTGCCAGCTCAGACGGTCGACGCAGTCTCACCGCGTCGGCCATGGGAATGCTCATTCGCTCCTTGAACCTCTACCACCGCTTCCGGTACAGCAGTGCATCCAGCCCCCGCCCGTAGAACCCCTCTACCCTCCCCGCCCGTCCATACCCGATCCCTTCATAGAACCGCATCGCTCCCGCGTTTCCCGCGAACACATGCAGCGCCATCCCCTCACCTCCCGCCGCGCTCACCTTCGTTTCCATATCCTCCATCATCCGCCGCGCCAGTCCTCGCCGCCGCCACGCCGCAGCCACATCGAGGGTCACCACGTATCCCACTTGCCCTTCCATCTGCACCACGCAGAACCCAACCAACTCCCCCGCTGCCTCGGCCAGCACTGTCATCGCGCCGGGATTCTCGGCAAATCCCCGCATCACCCTGCGGCTGAAGCGAAACTCCGGCTCAAAGCACGCCACATCGAGCGCGTACATGCGTTCCCAGTCGCCCGCGCGATACTCCCGCAGCGTCACACCTTCGATCTGACTCTGGGACGGTTTCACATTTGCCTCGTTGAGGGCACGACTTCAGTCGTGCCGTAAACGCTCGTAGTATTCGATGGGCTTTAGCCCCTGAGGTCAGCCTTTTCAGGCCAATCCACCACGCCCGTCGGGTAACATCTCCTATGCGCCTATTCTCACCCCTTATCCTGCTGGCTGTAGCCTCGTCGCTCTGTGCGCAAAGTCCCGCGCCGCCCATCGAGATCAAAGTCGTCGTCATCAACATGTTTGAGCAGGGCGCCGACACTGGCGACGCGCCCGGCGAGTACCAGTATTGGGTCGAGCGCGAGCACCTCGACCAAATCCTGCCCTTCCCCCAGGGCTACCACGATCTCCGCCTCAACCCGCACACCGGTGTCCTCGGCCTGCTCACCGGCGTTGGCACGGCGCGCGCCGCGGCATCGGTCATGGCGCTCGGCCTCGACCCGCGCTTCGACCTCACCCACGCCTACTTCCTGGTCGCCGGCATCGGCGGCATCGATCCGGCCGCTGGTTCGCTCGCCTCCGCTGTCTGGAACGACTGGATCGTCGACGGCGACCTCGCCTACGAGATCGACGCCCGCGAGATCCCTCACGCCACCCTCGCCCAGCGGGCCCTCTGGACCACCGGCTACGTGCCTCTGCGCAGGAACGTCCCCTACCAGCAGCCTCTCGACCCGGAGAGCATCGAAGTCTACCAACTTAACCCTGCGCTGGTGGATTGGGCATACAACCTGACCAAAGTCATTGCGATTCCCGACTCACCCGAGCTGAAAGCCACGCGTTTTCAATTCGATGGCGACGCCGCTCACCGCCCGCCCTCGGTTCTCAAGGGCGCCAACCTCTCCGCCAGCACCTTCTGGCACGGCAAGCTGCTGAACCAATGGGCTGAAGGCTGGGTGCGGTATATGACTAATAACAAAGGTACTTACGCCATCTGCGGCATGGAGGATACCGGCACGCTGCAGTCGCTCACCTTCCTGGCCAACGCCCAAAATATTGATATCAAACGAGTTCTAGTCCTGCGCACCGCCAGCAACTACGACGTTCAGCGCACCGGGCTCACCGCCGCCCAATCGCTCGCAGAAACGAAACTCGGCCATTACAGCGCCTTCCTGCCGTCGCTCGACACTGCGTACCGAATTGGCCACGTGGTGGTCGATTCGATTGTTGAGAATTGGGCGGAGGACCGGGAGCGGCTGCCGCAAATTGCTCCACGTGGAGCAATGAGCCCTTGAATTGCGTTTGGCGCTGAAAATGCGCACGTTTGAGGCCGTCTCTTAGAGGCGCTTGCGGACGAAGCCGCGGACGACCTCGGTGGTGACGCCGTAGACCACGTGGGAGGTGAACCCGCCGGCGGTGTCGCGCGCGGCCGATCCGGTTAGCAGGCCCAGCGCGGGCAATGTGCCTTCGTGGGCGAGGGTCTCCAGTGCCATACCGAAGGCGGCGCCCTGGTTCGCGGTTGCGGTGGGGAAGTACTCGGCAACCGCGCCATAGGCCGCACCCACGGCTGCGCCGAAACTCCAGTGCATTTCTTCGAGCGACAGCGACCCGGGGGCTGGGTCCGGAGATCCAGCGGAGGTTTTCGCGTGCCGGGGAGCCAGGCGCTCGGCAGCGGCCATGGCGAGAACGCCCACCAGTCCGCCAATCAATCCTGCGAGCAGTCCTTTGGCTAGCGACCTGGGCTGGATTACTTCGACTTTCTTCTTGCTCATGACATCAACCTTCGGCCACGGTTACTGGACCGGCGCACGTTCATGATGCATCATAGCGGAGCCTGGTGGGAGGTTGGTTGGAGAATCAGCGAAAGCTGCCGTCGCTCCACTCGTAGACGACCACGCCGAGGTCGCCGAGGGTCTTGATCTCTGCCTCGACATTGCGGCGGACCGCGGGACGATCGGAGGGGGGTGTGTCGTGCGCTTCCTCGACGGCAATCACGCGGCCGTAGGGCCACGAGTTTTCGGGCACCGCAGCGAGCGCCGCGGGCAGGTCGCTGAGACGAATGGTGAGGTCCTGGCGGCGTGCGCCCACGGGGCGCAGCATGCCGCCCGCGCCCAGATCGGTGGGGTTCGCGTCGGCCAGAGTCACGTGCAGCGTAGCCATGTTCTGCTGCACGGTGAGGTAGGGATTTTCCCAGGTAGAGAGGGTGTGGACGGCCATGTAGCGGCTTTTCGACGGTGGCGGGATGAGGTCCAACTGCTCGCGCGCAGCTTCGATGGCTTGCGCGCTGGCGGCGGTAATGGTGGTGCCGGCCGAGGCGCGGTTGCAGCCGGCGAGCAGCAGAGGCGTCAGGAGCGCGAGGCAGGCGACGAAAGCGAGCGTCAACCTGGACTGAGAAGAGGACTGCGGGGAGGAGGATGAAAGGGGCGAAACGAACATAGGCTTGTCTACCAGCATACCAAGCTGTTGGATGCGGTTTCCACATTCAGGCGCGCCGGCGGCAATGAAGTTCGAGGTTCTGCGAGAACGAAGTTCCCGAGACCGCCCGACTCTGCAGGCAGGTCACCTAATGGCGATTTCACAACAATCGACCCGGGCAATGGCTCGGTGAACTTCCGGGGCTATCGGCTAAGCCACGATGACTTGTTGACACAAGGAAGACTCCGCTCTACCCTTCAGGCGAACTGAGTTCTGCTCTCCTGGTGCAGTATCCTCCCAGCTGCCGCACGCTCAGCGGGCTGGAGGTTGGGCCATGCGCGCACGAAGTATAGGCGTTTTCGCCTCTGTTCCTTCTGCACTTCTCCTGTTCGTCACCATCGCAATCGCTGCGTCCGTGAATCCGCCGCTGAATGCACAGCAGCCTGGCATCACTGCCGGAACAGGCCCCGCCCCCGCATTGCCCGCCGAGGCTCAGGAAAAGCTCGACAAGTTGCAGAGCGATTTCAAGGCAGCGCAGACAGCGGGCGATGCGAAGGCCGAGGCCAGGACGCAGAATGCGATTGGCGATCTCTACTTTGGCGTCTCTGCGTTCCCGCAGGCGCAGGATGCCTACAGCCAGGCGTTGGCGCTCTCCCGCACTGCGAAGGATGCGGAACTGGAAGCGGCCGCGCTGAATGGAATTGGAAGCTGTTACCGGAACGTGTCCCAGAACGACAAGGCGCAGGAAGCGTATCAGCAGGCGCTCGACGTGGCTACTACTGCCAATGATCTGCGCGGCCAGGCAGCCGCGCTGAACGGGATTGGTTGGGTTAGCGAGAATCTGGGTGAGGCACAGAAGGCACTGGACTACCAAAACAAGGCATTGCCGCTGGCGCAAAAGGCCAACGACGAAGGACTCGAAGCCGCGATCTTGCGGCGCATTGGTTATGCTGAGGGGCTGTTGGGCGAACCGCAAAAGGCGCTGGATTCCTATAACAAAGCGCTGGCCATCAACCGCAGGCTGGGCGACCTGGACGGCGAGGCAAGGGTTCTGCTCAACATCGGCAGCCTGTATCACGGTCAGAGCGAGGAGCAAAAGGCACTGGATTATTATGGGCAGGCACTCTCCGCGTTCCGCCAAGTCGGCGACCGCGCCATGGAGGCCATGGCATTGTCGAACCTTGGCGTTGTCTACACCAGCACAGGACAGTCCCAGAAGGCGATCGAGTCGTTCGGCGCAGCGCTGCCCATCCGTCACCAGATCGGCGACCGCCAGGGCGAGGCTGTGGCTCTACTCAACCTCGGCGATCTCTACCAGGGCACAGGGGAGCCCCACAAGGCGATCGACCAATTTAACCAGGCGCTGCTGCTCTTTCGCCAGATCGGCAACCGCCAAGGCGAAGCTCTGGTGATCAAGGACACGGGCGTTGCCTATTATCGCTTGAGCGAGACGAAGGAGGCACTCGAAAGCTTCAATCAGGCTCTATCGATCTTTCGCGAACTTGGCGATCTCGCCGATGAAGGCAAGGTATTGAATAACATGGGCGTTATTTACCGCGAAACCGGCGAGCCGCGGAACGCGCTGGATTACGATACTCAAGCGCTTGTTATTTTTCGCCAGTTGGGCAACCACCATGATGAAGCCGCCGCGCTGAGTAATAACGGTATCGCCTACTGGAATCTTGGCGAGTTGCAAAAGGCGCTCGACAGCTTCAACCAGTCGCTGGCAATCCGCCGCCAAATCAGCGACCCGGACGGTGAAGCAATCGCGCTGGATGCGATAGGCGTTGTGTACTGGCAACTGGGGGAGCCAAACAAGACGCTCGACTATGACAACCAGGCGCTGCCACTCTATCGCCAGGTCGGCGACCAGGACGGTGAGGCGAAACTTCTGGCCAATGTCGGCCTAGCCCACTTCAGTTTGGGCCAATATCAAGATGCTTTGGACTCCTTCAACCAGCAGCTTGCGATTTGCCGCAAGATCGGGAATCGCGACGTGGAAGCCAAGGCGCTCGAAAACATCGGTATGGTCTACGAGAAAATGAAGGAGCCGCAGAAGGCGCTCGATGTTTCCCATCAGGCGGTTCTGATTTATCGCGAGGTGAGTGATCGCAGCGGCGAATCGGCAACGCTGAACAACGAGGGCAACTACTTTGATGACCTCGGCGAAATCGACAAGTCGCTCGACTCCTACATGCAGGCATTGCCGATCGCCGCGGCCGTCGGCGACCCATTGGCTGAATCGGACATCTTCCACTCTTTGATGCTCAACCGGAAGGGGCAGCCCGCGCTGGCCGTCTTCTATGGCAAGCAGGCCGTGAACCTGCTGCAGCAGGTGAGGGGCAACATCCAGGACCTCGACAAGGAACTACAGAAGAGCTTTGTTTCGTCAGTAGGCGACTGCTACCACGATCTTGCCAATCTGTTGATTGCCCAGGGCCGTCTGCCCGAGGCGCAGCAGGTGCTCGATCTGCTGAAGCAGCAGGAGTACTCGGATTACGTCCGCGGGGAGAGTGTGGATCCCGTCTCTCCACTGTCGCTCACGCCGGCCGAACGTCAGGCCGAGCAGGATTATCAGACATCTACCGCGCAACTCGTCTCTCTCGGCGAGCAGTGGTCGCAGTTGAAAAACATCGGCACACGCACGCCCGATCAGGAGAAGGAGTATCAGCAGATATCCGACCAGCTCACCAAGGCCAGCCAGGGGTTGAACGCTTACTACACGCGCCTTTACACGCTCTTCGGCGCCAGCAGCGACGCCAACAAGCAGGTGGCCGACGTGAAGGGCGATGTGAGCCTGTTGAAGCAGACCATCGCCAAAATGCCGAACACGGTGGCGCTCTATACGCTGGTGGGCAAAGACCACTACAGCGTCATCGTGGTTACGGGATCGACAACCGTCGCGCGAGAATATGCGATTCCGGAATCGGACCTGAACAAGAAAGTCGCCGACTTCCAGCAAGCGCTGCGCAATCCGTCACGGGATGTCAAGCCGCTGGCGCAAGACCTGTATAAGATCCTGATCGGCCCGGTGAAGGCTGACCTGGATCAAGCGAAGGCGCAGACGCTGGTGTGGTCGCTGGACGGCGTGCTGCGCTACATTCCGATGGCTGCGCTCTACGACGGCAAACAGTACATGGTGGAAAACTACAATACGGTCACCATCACGCCAGTCAGCATTCCGCACCTTGCAGAAAAGCCGGACGTCAGCGATCTGAGCGCTGTGGCCATGGGAATTTCGCGCAAGTACGAGGACAGTTTGCCTGCCCTCCCCTCGGTAGCCGGTGAGTTGGGCGAGGTGGTCAAGGACGCGCAGACAAAGGACCCGCGGGGCGTATTGCTGGGCACCATCCTGCTCAACGACAATTTCACCGAAGCTGCGATGGAAACTCAACTGAGCGGGCAGCATACGGTGGTGCACATTGCCAGTCACTTTGTCTTCAAGCCCGGCGACGACAGCCAGTCGTACCTCTTGCTTGCGGGCAAGGACAAAGATGCGTTGGGCTACCACCTGACCGTAGCCGACTTCCGCGACAACCAGAAGCTGTCTCTGGAAGATGCCGATCTGTTGACGCTCTCGGCATGCGAGACGGGGATGAGCGGAAACGCCGGCGATGGGCGCGAGGTGGACGGACTGGGGACGACGGCGCAACTGAAGGGAGCCAAGGCGGTAATCTCATCCCTGTGGGAGGTGAATGACGCGAGCACAGGCGAGCTGATGGCGGACTTCTACAAGCGGTGGGTGGATGGTGGAGGAAAAGTCGCAAAGGTGGAAGCGCTCCGCGAGGCACAGTTGGACCTGCTGCGCAGCAAAGTAACGCCGCAGCCCAGCGCGAGCGGCAGGGGCATCAATGTTGTCGGCCGCGAGCCGAATGTTCAAGCCAGCTATGCGCATCCCTATTACTGGGCAGCGTTCGTCCTGATGGGCAACTGGAAGTGATGGCGCGAACGAGGTTTAGCTTGAAAATGAAGAACGAACTATGCGAACCGATCGCTATGCTCGCCCAAATCTTTCTCCGTTTGCGACTTTCGCAGCGTATGGTTTTGCCTTGAGGTTGTTCCGTGGCCTTTTCGCGTGGTTGTTGGGCGTGTATCACGTTGCAACTGTCGATTTTGCTCTGCGCGCTCGCGATGCCTGCGCAGGAAGCGCGCTGGAACGATCTCAGTTCTCAGGTGTCGGAACTCTATCAACAGGGCAAATACGGCGAGGCCATCCCGATTGCGATTGAGGCGGTCAAAGCAGCCGAGGAGGCCTTTGGCCCGGATGATAAGAGGGTTGCCATAGGTCTGAACAATCTCGCTGTCCTCTACGACGATCAAGGCCAGTACGCTGAGGCCGAACCACTCTACCAGCGCGCGCTGCCGATCGACGAAAAGGCACTCGGGCCTGAACACCCCAATGTTGCCACCGATCTCAACAACCTGGCAGTGCTGTATGTGGAGGAGGGCAAGTACGCCGAAGCCGAGCCGCTCTACCAGAGGGCCATACGCATCCGGGAAAAGGCGCTTGGTCCGGACGACCCCGATGTTGCCGGTGCTCTCGGCAATCTCGCCCAACTCTACGATCAGCAGGGCAAGTTCGCAGAAGCCGAGCCCCTCTACCAGCGCGTCTTGCTCATCTACGAGAAGGCCCTCGGGCCAGACCACCTCGACGTCGCCAGCACTCTCAACAGTCAGGCTCTGCTCTATGAAGACGAGGGCAAGTACGCCGAAGCCGAGCCGCTCTACCAGCGCGCCCTGCTCATCTACGAAAAGGCACTCGGGCCCGATCACCCCAGTGTCGCCACTACTCTCAGCAATCTCGCTCTGCTCTACGATAACCGGGGCAGGTACATCGAGGCAGAGCCCCTCTACCAGCGCGCGCTGCGGATTGACGAAAAAGCGCTCGGGCCCGACCACCCCCGAGTCGCGACCGTTGTCAACGAACTCGCCGAACTCTACGCCGACGAGGGCAGGTATGCTGAGGCCGAGCCCCTCCACCTGCGCGCCCTGAGAATCCGGGAAAAGGCGCTGGGGCCAGACCACCCGGGGGTCGCGACCGTGCTTAACGATCTCGCTCTGCTCTACGACGAACAGGGCAAATACGCCGATGCCGAGCCCCTGTACCAGCGCGCCTTGAGCATCCGCGAAAAGGCGCTCGGCCCGGACAGCTCCGCGGTTGCCCAGACCCTCAGCAATTTCGCCGTACTCTATCGTCACCAAGGGAGGTACGCCGAGGCGGAGAATCTCTACCTGCGCGCCCTCCGCATCCACGAAAAGGCGCTTGGCCCCGACCACATGGATGTCGCCGCCGATCTCAACAACCTTGGGGTGCTCTATGTCGACCAGGACAGATATGCCGAAGCGGAGCCTCTTTTCCAGCGCGCCCTGCGCATCGTCGAAAAGGCGGTTGGACCGGAAGATCATCGGGGCGCCGCCGTCCTCGATAATCTCGCCATGCTCTACACGTATCAGGACAAATACGTGGATGCGGAGCCTCTCTACCAACGTGCCCTGCGAGTCCGTGAAAAGGCGCTCGGGCCCGACCATCCCGAGGTGGCCCTCGATCTCGGCAATCTCGCTCAGGTCTACATGTATGAGGCCAAATATGCCCAGGCGGAGCCCCTGCTTCAGCGCGCCTTGAGCATCGACGAGAAGGCGCTCGGAAATGAACACAACAGCGTCGGCTCAGATGTCCATGTTCTCGCCGAGCTCAATGACGCCCAGGGCAAGTACGCCGAAGCGGCGCCCCTCTACCAGCGCAGCCTGGACAACCTTTTTCAGCAGTTCCAATACAACTTCGCCTACATGACCGAGAAGGAACGGCTCGGCTTTCTGGATACGCTCTCCTCCAACTTCCCGGTCTATTTCAGCTTCGTGCATCGCTTCCGCGACAAGGACCCACAGCTCATTGGCTCCATGTATAACCTGCTGCTCTGGGAGAAGGGGTTCGTTGCCGGGAGCGTTGCCGACCTGCGGCGGGCGGTCGAGGCCTCAGGCGACGCGGAGGCCTTGAGTCTGCTTGGCCAACTCACTGAGAAGCGCACGCAGATAGCCGCGCTGCTGAACGCGAAGCCGCCAGACCTCGACTTGTGGCGCAAGCAGGTCGGCCAACTGCAGACGGAGGCAAACGACGTCGAGAAATCGCTGGTTGCGCGCTCTTCCGCCTTTGCCGAAAAGAGGAAGCTGGAACGGGCCACGTGGCAGCAGTTGCGCGACGCGCTCCAGCCGGGAGAGGCCGCGGTTGAGTTCGCCCACTTCCGCTACTACGACAAGAAATGGACGGACACGAGTTACTACGTTGCGCTGGTGGTGACGCGCGAGACGAAAGAACAGCCGGAGTACATCTTCCTGGGGACGGATGAACAGATTGAGGGCGAGGCGCTTGCCCGTTTTCAGCAGTCAACCCGGACGCGCGGAGCCCAGGCGGAGGAGGAGACGACACTCCCTGGCGCAGATGCCTACGAATTGATCTGGAAGCCTCTGGAAACGGCCCTGGCGCGAAAGACCCGCATCTACCTGTCTCCGGATGGCGTCCTGAACCAACTTCCCCTCGGCATTATTCCGGCGCCCGACGGCAAGCTGCTGATGGAACGATACGATCTACGACTGCTCTCGAGCACGCGGGACATCCTGAGCTCTGTGCCACCGCGTGCAGACGCGACTGCCCTGCTGGTCGGCGATCCCACCTTTGACCTGAGCGAAGTGCAACAGCTTGCGGCCATGCAGAAACTGACGTTGCCACAGCAGCAACCGCCGGTGCTGATGGCAGCTCTGTCGCCCGGAGATCGATCGCGCGATCTGGGCAACGGCACCACGCTGCCGCGGCTTCCCGGCACGGGCGCGGAGGTGCATGCGATTGCGGAGCTGATGCAGGAGCACCAGTGGAAGACAAATGTCTACACCAACGAGCTGGCCCTGAAGCGCGTGGTCGAGCAGGCGAGCAGCCCGCGCGTGGTCCATCTGGCCACGCATGGGTTCTTCCTTCCCGACCAGCAGATCCACACCAACCAAGTGGGTCTGGGCGAAAATCAGCCCTCGGGACTGGAGGACCCGATGCTCCGGTCAGGACTCTACTTTGCGGGGGCCAATCGTACCCTCGCCGGAAAAACTGCGGCGCAGGGTTTGGACAACGGCGTGCTAACCGCCATGGAAGCGGGCAATCTGAACCTGCGAGGCACAGAGCTGGTCGTCCTGAGCGCTTGCAATACCGGGCAAGGGGACGTGAAGAATGGCGAAGGCGTCTTTGGACTTAGGCGGGCGTTGCAGGAGGCCGGGGCGCAGGAGGTTCTGATGTCTCTTTGGTCTGTGCCCGACCAGGAGACGCTTGACTTGATGAAACTCTTCTATGCGAAGTGGCTTGCCGGAATGGAGATCCACGAGGCTTTGAAGGAGGCGCAACTCGAGATGCGTGAACAGGTGAAGAAAAGTCACGACGGCAAGGACCTGCCGTATTACTGGGGAGCCTTCGTTCTGGTTGGACGATGATTGTTGAGCGTTTTGTGAAAGTTCAAATCTGTCTTTACTTTGCAGGTAGCGAGGTGCTACGTTCCATAGCCTCCCCCATTTTTTTGCAACGGAGAGTTTCCATGTTTTGCTCGCACTGTGGAATGGCGCTCCAGCCTGGGTATAAATTCTGCAAGAACTGCGGAACTCCGATAGCAGCTTCGAGCGACCCCCAGGGAGCTGTGTCGGTTTCGCCCCCGCCGCCTCCGCCACCACTGCCGCCTCCGCCACCCCCCATGCAAGCTGGGGCTTACCAGATTGCGCAGCAGCAGGTTTACTACGTCAGCCACCAAGCGGCGGCGCTGGCACACAGCGTCCAGCGGAACAATCTGCTGCAAAGCCTGAGAGGACGCATTCAGAGCCTGGCCTCCACAGAGAATCTGGAGGGTTTCAGTCTGAAGGAGATGTTCTCCGAGGTCTTCAAGCGGCGCAGCGCCGATGATGTGGAGGATTACCTCCTGGTCGGCACGTCCAGGACCACCCCAGCGCTTGACCTGGTCGAGACCGGCTGGCCCAAGCCGTGGCTTTTTTTCCGGGTGCTGGCCGCGCTGGTGATTGCTTACATCGCTCTCACCTTTATCTACATGGAGACCAACAACACCAACTGCGTGCCGGGCATCATGTTTCTGGGCGCGTTCGCCGTTCCGCTGGCGACGCTGACGCTTTTCTTTGAACTGAACAGCCCGCGGAACGTCTCCCTGCATATCATCGTGAAGCTGTTTCTGTTCGGGGCGGTTGCTTCCCTGGGCGTGGCGCTGCTTGAGTATGCGCTGCCGATTTTTCAGGTCTCGGATATGGAAGCGGGGATTGTGGAGGAGGTTGCCAAGCTGCTTACGGTGGTGGTGATTATGCGCAGCGCACGCTATCCCTACATCCTGAACGGAATTCTATTTGGAGCGACCGTAGGTGCGGGCTTCGCCTGCTTTGAGACGGCCGGCTACGCGCTGAACATGGGTCTTCTGCCCGGTCTGCTTCCGGCGGTGCAGGGTGCGCAGCAGGTTGTCCCGACGGCGATGCACTCCGGCGTCGTCTCCATGCTGCAGATTCTGCGCGTGCGTGGCGTCGAGTCCCCGCTCGGTCACGTTGCCTGGACGGCCCTCGCCGGCGGCGCCTTCTGGCGTGTCAAGCAGGGCAGGGCATTCAGACCCTCCATGCTCTTTGACCACCGCTTTCTCAGGGCATTCCTGATTCCGGTGTCGATGCATGCCATTTGGGACGCTCCCTGGCAGTTGCCTTTCGCCGGCAATCAGATCATCACCGGCTTCGTCAGTTGGTACGTCGTCTTCGGTCTCGTGCAGCAGGGCCTGCGCCAGGTGCAGGAACAGCAGAAGGCGCACTTGGAGACCACCCTGGCGAGGGTGGAAGCCTCCGTGCTCCCATCCCCGCCGGTGGTCGCATGAGCGGTCCTGCGCCGCATGCATCAGCATCACTTCACGGAGGTTCAACTCTTGGCGCCCACATAGAATCCGGCCGCGGTCAAAGGAACCCGGCCTCTGCGCCTTCTGATCGCCAACTAGCCACTTATTACTAACCACGAACCGCTACATCGGGTAACATCGGTCTTTCAAGGTATCGATCCACTGGGAGTTGCTCGTGTCCGCACCTGCCTCGTCAGCTTTTATCAGCTACAGTCGCGAAGACTCGGAGTTCGCCCTGCGCCTTGCCCAGGATCTGAAGGCTGCCGGCGCAGACGTCTGGCTCGACCAGCTCGACATCAAGCCCGGCCATCCCTGGGACAACGCCATCGAAGATGCTCTGACCGGCGCGCCCGAGATGCTCGTCATCCTCTCGCCCGCCTCGTCAAAATCCGGGAACGTCCGCGACGAAATCGACTTCGCCCTTCGCGCCGGCAAGATCGTTGTCCCCATCCTCTACGTCGATTGCGCCATCCCGCTTCGTCTTGGCCGCACTCAGCGCATCGACTTCCGCGCCGACTACGCGCGCGGCCTCGCCCACCTGCTCGAGATCCTTCGTGTCGCCAGCCCCGACCCCGCTGTCCTGGAGAAAGCCGTCGCAGACGATGCCCAGCGCCAGACCGCCTGGCAGGCCCGCGACGCCGAGGCCCAGCGCCTCCGCGACCTCTCGGAGCGCGACCAGGGCGATCGCACGGCCCGCGAAGAGTTGCGCTCCAGCCCACAGGCCGAAGCCGCCCGCATCCAGGAAGACGAGCCCAAGGAACATCAGCGCAAAGAAGAGGAACGCAAAGCGGAGCCGGCAGCCGAGGCCAAAGCGGCACAGGCAACCGAGGTCAAGCCAAAGCCTGCTCCGGGACTGTCAGCCATCCCTCAGACCACCCCGCGGGTTGTTCGCTGCAGTCATTGTGGTGCTGAGTTGCAGGGCGATGAACGCTTCTGCGTAGTGTGCGGAGCGGATGTCTCGGCCCTGACCAAGTCGACCCCGGCCTCGGTGATCGCCAAGAGCCCCGCTCCGCCGGCATTCGCCGCGGCTCCCGGTCCTGCTCCACCCATCCCCGCCTTCGTGGGCACGCCGCAACCCCCTGCCAAAACCGGCTCCAAGGTCTGGACCTGGGTGCTGATCGCCGTCGTCATCCTCGGCGCTTACTACTTCTCGCACAAGGCCTCCACCACTACTCCGACACCGGCTCCCGCCCAGCCCGGCGTCCAGGGATCGCCCGTCACCCCCGTCCAGCAGCAAAACATCACCGGCAGCTGGCACGCCATCTACGGATACGTCGAGGTCACCAACGCGAGTTGGACCAACAACTCCCCCGTTACCATCCAGTCGGCGACCCTGCAGTGCACGCAATACGCCGCCAACGGAGCCAATGTAGCGCAAACCCAAATGGTGCTCAACGGCCCTGTTCAACCCGGCGGCACCACCACCTTCAATCCATTTCAGATGGGAAGCGTTTCGATGTACATGTCCAGGGTGAATTGCCTGATTGTGGCGGTGACGCCAGCCAACTGACAGGCGCAGCAGACACGTCAGCGGCCGAGCCAGTTGGGGGGACGCTTCTCGAGGAAGGCGCGGGTACCCTCGCGTTTGTCTTCGGTGGCGCAGAGGCGGCCGAATAGGGCGGCTTCGAGGGTGAGCGCCTGCTCGAGCGGCAGGCCAGCTCCGCGGTCGACAGCTTCGATGGCTGCGGCGACGGCGAGGGGCGGCATGTTGGCGAGGAGTTTGGCTAGGGCCTGGGCACGTGTTGCAAGCGCCTCAGCGTCTCCGGGGACGACTTCGTCGACCAGGCCGATGCGAAGGGCTTCAGCAGCGTCGATGATGGCTCCGGTGAGGATCATTTTGAGGGCGGCTCCGCGGCCGACCAGGCGGGGCAGGCGCTGGGTGCCTCCGTAGCCGGGGATGAGGCCGAGCTTGATCTCGGGCTGGCCGAGGCGGGCGGTGGAGGCAGCGAGGCGCAGGGTGCAGGCCATGGCGAGTTCGCAGCCGCCGCCCAGCGCGAAGCCGTCGATGCAGGCGATGACCGGCTTGCCCAGGGTCTCGATACGGCGGAAGATGCGGTCGGTGCTGCCGGCGAGCTGCTCGCCCGATGCCGCGTCGGCGTCCGCGAGTTCGCCGATGTCCGCGCCGGCTGCAAAGGCCTTGCCACCAGCGCCGCGGAGCAGCACCACGCGGACGGCGCCGTCGAGGGCAAGCGCGGCGAAGAGCTTATCGAGCTCGCGGAGCATGGTGGCGTTGAGTGCGTTCAGCACCTTGGGGCGATTCAGGGTGACGGTGGCTACGTTGTCAATGACCGCTAATTCCAAGGTTTCGTAGGCCATTTGAAAGTCCTCAATTCAGAAATCGGCGATCAGCGGTCAGCCGTCAGCGATCGGCAGGTCAGCGAAACGGGAGCGCAACCAACGACTGACAACCTGCGGTGGGCGACACTTCAGACGATACAATCGAAACATGATCAAGGGAATTACGCTGGTGACGCCGGTGGCTTCGGCGGCGGCGCTGGAGCGGTATGCCAGCCTGCTGGGCGCGCTGGGCTTTGAGCCGGGCCGGGGGTGGGACGATGGAACCGGACGCGGGCTGGCGTTTCTGGCGCCGGTGGGCAACCTGGAGATGATGACGGGCCGGTTGCCGGCGGTGCCTCCGGTGCTGATTGAGGTGACGCAGATCGACCAGGTGCGGGCGGCGGTGGAGCATTGGATGATTGCCAACTACCGGACGGAAGAGGTGGTAGAGCGGTTGACGGCGGTGGAGTCAACGCACTGGAGGTCGCGGCTGTTCACGGTGACGCTGGAGCCCGGGCTGGTGCTGGGTTTCTGGGAGTCGGAGAATCCGCGGCACGGCAGGCCGGTGGCAGTGGAAGGGGACCTGTCGGCTGCGGGGATGAAGTTCGCGATTGTGGTGGCGCGGTGGAATGCGGTGATTACGGACCGGCTGCTGCAGGGGGCGCTGGACGCTTTGCTGCGGAGCGGCGCGGCGAAGGCGGACATCCAGATTGTGCGAGTGCCGGGAGCATGGGAGATTCCGGCGGCGGCGCGGACGATTGCGGAGGCGAAGAGCGCGGATGCGATTCTGACGCTGGGGTGCCTGCTGCGGGGCGAGACGGCGCACTACGAGGCAATCTACACGGAGGTTGCGCGGGGGATTGGCCAGTCGCAGCAGGAGACGGGCGTGCCGCACGCGTTTGGGGTGCTGACCTGCGAGACGCTGGAGCAGGCGCTGGATCGCGCGGGAGTGAAGGCGGGGAACAAGGGCTTCGAGACGGCGGTGGCGGCGATCGAGATGGTGTCGATCAAGCGCAAGCTGGCGGGGAAGGAAGCGCGGCAGCCTGTGGTGACGAAATAAATGGGCACCCGGCGGAAGTCTCGTGAGCTGACGATGCAGATGCTGTTCCAGGGCGATCTGGGTAAACAGACGCCGGACGAGGTGCGGCGGCTGTTCTGGATGTCGCGCGACGATGTGGACGCGGAGACGCGCGGCTTTGCCGAGGACCTGTACCGGGTGGCCACGGCGCGGCAGGGGGAGATCGACGGGCTGATCGAGGCGCACGCGCAGAACTGGCGGCTGGAACGGATGGCGGTGGTGGACCGCAATGTGCTGCGGGCAGCGGTGGCGGAGCTGCTCGGATATCCCAGTACGCCGGCCGCGATCGTCATCAACGAGTCGCTGGAGATTGCGCGGCGATATGCGGCGCCGGAGTCGGTTCAGTTCCTGAACGGGGTGCTGGACGCGATTGCGCGCGCGGTGCTAAAGCAGCGCCTCTACCCCGCCGATACATAACCCAGAAGTTACTGAAAACGAAATGCGCCGGGGTTAGCTGCGCCACGGGCACGGCGCGGTGCAACTAACGGGGGATTCTTAGGATAGGTCCCCAGTTCATACGATGGAGCAGCGCTCCTCTGTGGGCGCCTTCTGTATGCGCGCCATCGGCTAGTCGAGACTGAAGCCGCTGCGACGTCTGCGGAACGTGGGGTTCTTGAATGGGATCGGCACCAGGCAAGCCGCGGCAGAAGCAGACTCCAGCAGTGCGGCCTGCCGCGGCGAAACGGACGTGCGCATCAGTCACTCCCGAAGGTTGCCCACTGGCCCCGATGAATCTCCCCGGAACTGGGCGTAATGGTTCACGAGAACTTACGGTCTTGTCTTCGATCGCGATTCGGGAAATTGCAGAGCACTGCCCTGCGGGAGCAGTGATTCGCGAGTCGGACGAGCAGTACCGGTTGCTATTTGACGGCAACCCCGTCCCGATGTGGGTGTTCGATCTCAAGACGCTTCGATTTATCGCCGTAAACGAAGCGGCGATCCGGCAATATGGGTTTGCCAGGCAGGAGTTTCTGGCCAAGACGATTACCGAGATACGACCCGAGCAGGACATTCCCGGCCTGCTGCAGGACATCGCGAAGCGCACCCTCGGACTCGAGGCCCGGGGGATTTGGAGGCATCGAAAGAGGAACGGCGAGCTGATCGACGTGGAGATTGTCTCGCATCCACTGGACTTTCATGGAGTGAAATCCATGCTGGTGGCTGCCCAGGATATTACCGAGCGGAAGCGGGCCGAGGATGCGGTGCGACAGGCCGAGGAGAAGTACCGCGGCATCTTCGAGGATGCCGTGATTGGAATCTTCCAGGCCTCGCCGGATGGCCGGCTCAGGAGCGTCAACCGCGCGCATGCCCAGATGCACGGCTACGAATCGCCGGAAGAGATGATGGCTGAGGTGTCCAATGTGGCACAAGACCTGTTTGTCGATCCCAACCGGATGTTGGAACTGACCCACACGGTGAGGCGGAATGGCATTGTCCGCGGCGCCGAAGTGGAGGTCTACCGCAAGGATGGCAGCCGGAAGTGGGTCAGGGTCAACGTGCGCGGCATCCATGGCGCTGATGGCAACATCGCGCTGTTCGAAGGCACGGTGGAAGACATCACCGAGCACAAGGCCGCCCAGGAGCGGATGAAGTTCCTGGCTTTTTACGACGCGCTTACGGAATTGCCGCATCGGGCACTGTTGCAGGACCGCCTGGACACTGCCCTGGCTGGCGCGCGCCGAAGAGGGGAAAAGGTTGCGCTATTGTTTCTCGATCTGGACCGCTTCAAAGCCATCAACGATTCGTTCGGGCACTCGTTCGGCGATTGCGTTCTGAAGGAGATTGCGAAGCGGCTGAAGGAATGCACGCGGGAGCACAATACCGTCGCCAGGGTGGGCGGAGACGAGTTTTTGATCCTGCTGAGCAATGTCAAGGATGCAGCCGACGTGGCGATTGCGGTGGAGCGGGTGTTTGAAGCGATGAACGCGGGCTTCGTGGTGCAGGGGCGATCGCTGAGCGTGAGTTGCAGCGTTGGGGTGAGTATCTTCCCCGAGCACGGGGCGGACGGAGAAACCCTGATCCGGAACGCCGATGCGGCGATGTATTCCGTCAAGGACAGCGGGCGCAACAGCGTGCTGTTCTTTACCGATGAGATGAACGCCCAGGCCATGGAGCGAGTGACGATGGATAAGAACCTGCGGCAGGCGCTCGAACGGAAGGAGTTTTTCCTGCTGTATCAGCCGCAGTTGGACATTCAGAGCGGAAAGATCATTGGGTTCGAAGCTCTGATTCGCTGGAACCATCCGGAACTGGGCCTGATTTGTCCGGACCGGTTTATTCCGATTGCGGAGAACAACGGCCTGATTCTGCCAATCGGCGAGTGGGTGCTGAGGACGGCGTGCTCGCAGGCGCGCAGATGGCAGGATGAGGGGTTAGGCCCAGTGCCGGTCGCGGTCAATGTGTCCGCGGTCCAGTTTCGCCAGGAGGCATTCCGGGACCTGATCCGTAAAGTGCTGCAGGAGACGGGCCTGGCGCCGGAGTATCTGGAACTCGAACTTACTGAAACGCTGTTGCTGTCCAATGCGGACGTGACCCTCTCCGTTCTCCAGGAGTTGAAGGAGATGGGACTGAAGCTGTCGATCGATGACTTTGGGACGGGCTACTCCAGTTTCAGCTACCTGCGGCACTTTTCGGTAGACAAGCTGAAGATCGACCAGACTTTTATCCAGGATGTGGTCTCGAAGCGAGATGACGCAGCCATCGCCATTGCCATCATCAGCCTGGCCAAGAGCCTGCACATCAAAGTGATTGCAGAAGGCGTGGAGAACGAATCGCAGATGTTCTTTCTGCGGGAACACCGGTGCGACCAGATCCAGGGGCACTACTTCAGCAAGCCGGTCCAGGCCGACGAGGCAGCAGCCATGCTGCAGAGTGAGCAGGGTTTCGGAGCGGCAGAAGAGCGGAGAAGCCCCAGTCTGGATGCAATCGATGGGCTCCGCTGTGCGGCCGGGGATTAGAAATCGCTTCTGAAATGGGCGCCCCGGAGCGGTTCAAGCGACGGGGAGTGAGTCTTTCTTCCAATCTTCGTCCGGGTCGCTTTCCGTGGCGGGGCGGACCGCGTTGCGGCCGTGCTCCTTGGCCTCGTACATGGCCGTGTCGGCGCGCCGCATCATGCTCTCCCATCCTCCCCTGGAGGGGTCGAACTGGGCCACGCCGGCGCTGACAGTGAAGCGGATGGGCTCATTCTCGAACGGCAGCTCCAGCGCTTCGATGGCCTTGCGGACCCGCTCTGCTGCAACGACGCCCGCGGAGGCCGGCGTTTCCGGCAGCAGAATAGTGAACTCTTCGCCACCGGTGCGCGCAATCAGGTCATTGCCGCGCAGCATCGACTTCACTTTATTCACCAGGGCCTGCAAGGCGCAGTCGCCGGCGGCATGGCCACGGGTGTCGTTCAGATGCTTGAAGTGGTCGACATCGAGGACGATCATGCACAGGCCGTGGCCGTGGCGGATGCTGCGCGCCGTTTCGCGCAGGGCAGCTTCCTCCATTGCCCTGCGGTTCAGCGCCCCGGTCAGGGGGTCGGTGCGCGCCTGCTCGGCGAGCACCCGGCTCAGCTCCGTCACCAGATACCAGAGGTAGCACATGACCATACAGGTGGCCAGAAACGAGGCGAAGGCGAGCGAATACAGCCAGCGCGGATCGGTCTGAGCGTCAACCGTCTCCCACGGCCGCGTATAGCGGAAGTTGGTGAGCACGGCGCGATAAGCCATTACGGCCGCCTCCAAGGTGACGATCGCCGCGGCGACGCGCGAGACTGCGGCGCGTCCGTGTTTGAGGAGCAACAACGCGGAGGCGGCGCACACTACGACATTGGGGATGTTGATGATGTTGCCGCTGTAGGGAATTCTGCCGAGGAACGTAGCGGTGTAGACCACCAGCGCCAGCCCAACGGCGACGAAGGGCCACCTTTGCCGGAACGGCGCGCGCACGACAAACCAGTGAAAGCCCATGAACTGCAGCAGGGAGGAGACCAGATAAAGCTCGTTGGGCACCATGCCGCCGATGACCGCGGGCACCTTGGCTTCGAGACCCTGCAGGATCAGTTTGGCCAACAGCGCAATCAGGCTAGCGGCGAACCATCGCATCCCCACAACCGTGCGGTTGCGCCAGGCAAGAAGGCTGACGCTCAACGCGAACACCGTCATCGAGACGATATTGGTGAAGAAAAATGTACCGTAGTCCATAACCCAGGAAATAAGCCGTTCAGTAGGTCAAGAGAGAAACACTTGTATTACTCGACATCATAGGCGCATGCGAGGGACTCCGCGCCAAAAAAGAATCAGCGCTGGGTACTGTTGTCATGCCAATTCGGACCCTAAGTTGTCTTGCGGGGCTTCTGCGCCAGGAGATTTACCGGCACCGGAGTTCCAACTGGAACCGAGACACCGGGTGCGGCGGTCAGGTTGGGTGCCAGCGTCGACGAATCGGAGAGGGTGCTGCGGTTGATGAGGTGGACCAGATTGTCGTTCAGGGTTCCCACGTAGATGGTCGAATTGTCCGCGCTGATGACGCCAGCGACGGGGGCCGTGGCAGTACCCGAGAGCCTGATGTAGGAGATGGTTCCCGGTCCACTGGCGGATGGCACGTAGGCCGGCAGAACGCCGCCCGAGCCGAAGTAGGTGACAACCGCGAGGGTTGAGTCCGAGGTCGGCAAGACTCCGGTGATCGCAGTTGCCGTTACCGGGGTCAGGGGGATGGTGGACTTGGTGTTGGAGAAAGTGAGGCCGCCAGTGGTTCCCGTGGTGCCGCCGGGGCCCGTGGTCTGGGTGCCCACAGGGCAGGTGACGGTGACCGATGGGCCGTTGGCGTTGCCGGCAGGGATCTCCACGCGAAGGTCGTTGAGCGTGGGCGCCGGGGTGACGGTGGCGCCGAGGATGTGCATGCCGTCATTGGTGGCTGCGATGCGGTCCGTGATTGCCGGTGAACTGTCGGCCGGCGGGTAGAAGACATTCGTCTCTGTGACCACGCCGCCGACGGTGGTTGCGGTGCTGGACGGGCAGTAGCCGCGAGCAGTGGTGGTGGGGCCGGCGAAGTACGCTCCAACGGCTGGCACCGTGATCGCAACGTCGGTCACCGGAGTGCCGGCCGCTGTCGCCGGAGTGATGCTGGTCCAGCCGGTGTAGGCGGAGTAAACGAGTACCTGATTGCCGGCAGTAATGTACACGGTCTGGCTATCCGGAGAGAATTCAGCGTGGGTGCCGACGCCGCCGTAGGTGCTGATAGCGCTGCCGGAAGAGTTTTCCAGCGTGGTGACCTGCTTGACCGGATCGCTGATAACGATCGTACTGCCGTCTGGCGACACGGCGAGCACGGTGCCCGGTGAGGTGGGATCGGTGCGGGTAATCCCCAGCGTATTGACGGCGTTCAAAACCATAAGGGCGGTGGAACTGCCCATGTAGATGGTTGACCCGTCATTGGTGATGACCATGGAATTCGGCAGATACGGCAGCAGGAATGGCTGGGCCAAACCGGTTTGAGTGAAGTCCCTTGACCCTACATACAGGGATTGCGTGCTGGCCATGTAGAGCACGGTGCTGTTGGTGCCGGGTGCGGTCAGGTTAATGGAGTTCGAGGTGATGGGCACACCGTTGCCGAAGAGGCCGATTTGGTTATACGCAGAAGAGTTGCAGCTCGGGGGCTGGCAGAGTGCGGAGAGGGAGGCAGCACCCGCCAGAATCGGGGTCACGGTGGAACTCGCGGGGATGGTGGTCGGCGAGGTCGATTCGTACTCAAGCGTTATTCCGGTAATGGGATTGCCCTTGGTGTCGAGGACAGTGGTCTGCAGCGCCTGCGGGTTGTTCTGGTTTACAACCACCGGATTGGCTGGAGTGCCGGACGTCAGGGCACCAGGCGCGGTCAGCGCGATGGACGCCGGCGGACAGGTGGAAAAGTAGCCGGCGGAACTGGCTGCATTGGATATGTTTGCCGAGATCAGCACGGATCCCGGCTGATTGGCGGTAGCCACGCCGTTCTGGTCGATACTGACGACCGGCGAGACGGCCGTCTGCGCAGAGGCGCCCTGCACCGTGTACTGAAGATGTCCGGCCAGGCAACTGATGTTGGTCTGGGTGGCACCGGTGCCCGCGAAGACCCGGGCTACCAGCTGGGCAGTTGTTCCCTGCGAGAGGCACGAGTTTGCCGGATACGGCGGCGCAGTGACCGCGCCCGAGGTTGCCAGGGGGCAGCAGTCGGTGGACGGGTTGGTCGAGCACCCCGGGCCTATGGCAAGCCCGGTCTCGACTGAGGATCCATTGGGTTCCGCAAATCCGGGAATAGCGACGGCAAATTGAGATGACGACAAACCTGCGGCCTGCACCACTGCGTCGGTGATCCCATTGAAGAATGTGCTAACGGGAAAGTTGCTGAGGGTGACCACCTGCCCCGCAGAAAAAGAATTCAGCGCCGTGAAGGTGATCGTCGGGCCACTCGAGGTGTTTACGATGGACCATGCAGTGATCGTGGAGGCACCGCCTGGGGACGGATTGCCCAGCGCGATACCGGTCACCACCGGGTGGACGAAGATCGGCAGCGGGTTGCTGGTGACGCCGCCCGCACTGGCGGAGATATAGGCAACTCCCGACTTGTTGGTGGGAATGCAGTAGGTGTAGTCGGGAATGCCACCGCCGGAGTTACGATTCCAGGTTCCCCCGCATAAGCGGCCGGTGTTGGGCTGGACGTCGGCGATGGTCATGTCGGTGGTGCCGTAGGTGTATGCACCGATCGACGCGTTCGCTCCCTTGCAGTCGGTCGAAGAAGGTGTGTTGATCTGTCCTATCTCCGCGAAGTTCAATGAGATTCCATAGACGATGGGTGTCAAGGTGATGGTCGTGACCTGGCCAGTGGTGATGCCAGAGTCTCCGCCATTGCAGAAGACAGGCGCGGCATTGTGGGAGCAGCCCGAGATCGAGACACCGAATGGAATCGAAAACAGAAGCAGAACAACTAAGCTGACAAACCGACGCATTAATCCTCCCCGTCCAACCGGAAACAGAGCTGAACGGTCACACCGCGAACGCTAGTTTCACAACCCTCAGTGTAGAAGCTGCGAAGAGGAGACGCAAATGACAGGGAACAGGGATCAGGGAGCAGGGAAGGCTCAATGTGGCGGCATTTCCGTTTCGAACCAGTCGAGCGCGCGCTTGAGCACGTCACGCTGATGATCGGGCGAGACGAAGTGGTGGCCTTCGTTGGGATAGATGACGAGTTGCGTCTTCACGCCTTCATCGCGGAGCGCGTGCCAGAACTCGAAGCTCTGCGGCGCGGGGCATTCGCCATCGCGGTCGCCGACCACCATGAGGGTGGGAGTCTTGACGCGCTTGATGAAGGTGATGGGGGAGGATTTGGCGTAGACTGCCGGGTCGTCGTACACGCTGGCGCCGAAGAAAGGAATCATCCACTGATCGATGGAGTTCTCGCCGTAGTAGCTCTGCCAGTTGGCGAGGCCCGCACCGGCGACAGCGGCCCGGAAGCGCGTGGTTTGAGTGACGGCGAACATGGTCATGTAGCCGCCATAGCTCCAGCCGGTGATGCCTTCGCGATCTTTATCGATGGGGAAACGCTGCTCAAGCACATCGACGCCGACGAGGACGTCGCGGAGGTCGCCGTAGCCGAAGTCCTTGATGTTGGCCTGGGTGAATCTTTCGCCCTGGCCGAAGCTGCCGCGCGGGTTGGGCATGAAGACGAAGTAGCCGAGCGCGGAGAAGGGAACGGAGCCGTAGCCCTTGCCGGGCCAGCGGGGCGTTATGGCCGCGGATGGGCCGCCATGCACGCTGACGATCAGCGGATATTTCTTGCCGTTGGTTGCGTCGCTGGGACTCCAGCCGGCTGGATAGAGCAGCCAGCCCTGGATGTGGTAGCCATCGTTGGTGTACTCGATGGATTCGGACTTGCCCCAGGCGGGCTTGATGGTGTCATTGAGGTGGGTAATCTGCTTGAGGTTGTCGATGGGGCCGGCCCAGACTTCGGGCGGGTGGTCGAATGACTGGCGGATCATGGCGACGTTCGTCGAGTGGCTGGCGACGGAGACGCTCATGACGTCGGTGCCGGCGATGATGGTTTCAGGAAAAGTGACGGCGATGCCGGGAACATCTTTGCCGGTGGTGAGGTCGAGCGTGGTGATGCGGGAGCTGCCGCCGGCGTGCTCGGAGATGCCGATGTCGTGGTCGTCGAGCCAGGCGATGTAGGCGGGCGAGGAGGGGCGGTTGGGGGTGACGTCTTTGGGCTCTTCGCCGGGCTTGAGCCCAGTTGCGGGTATGACGTAGATGTCGCCGCCGGTTGAGCCCTGATCGGACATGAGGCCGCCGATGAAGGCGATGTATTTGCCGTCGGGCGAGAAGCGGGGGACGGCGATCTGGAGGCCATGGAGTGGGCCGGGGGTGGTTGCGGGATCGAAAAAGGACTCCGGTACACCGTTAGGAGCGCCTATTCCGGCGCAGCCGGTAACAGCGCTCTTGTCTATAGGTGGGACCCCGCAGGGGCCAATGGTGCCGGTGGTTTGCACATAAAGTCGTGCGACCCACCAATTGTTCTCGCCAGGTGGCGGGGCGGCAACGTAGGTGATCCGCTTCGAATCTGGCGACCAACTGAATTCGTACACGTGAAGCTTCGGGTCGGCGGAGAGCCAGCCATCAAAGGCGTTCCAGACGTTCACCGCCGCGATCCGCTGGACTTCGACGCCATCTTCGCCGTAGACGCCGTTCCAGGGCTTCATGGCGTCGAGGGCGCCGGCGTGGCGGGTGGCGTTTTCGACGAAGAGGAAGGCGATGGAGTTGCCGTCGGGGGACCATTGGAGGTTGCTGATTGCACCGTGCAGGTGGCTGACCTGCTTCACCGCGTTGGTAGCCTGCGTCCAGACGAAAATGTTGTCCTGCGAATCCGACTGCCAACTTCCGTTGGAGTTGGTGCAGCCGGAGAGGAAAGCGAGTTGCTTCCCGTCGGGCGACCAGGCGGGGTGGGAGGCGGTGCAAGCGCCGGGCATGCTGTTGGAGGCGTTGCGGATGGTGTCGGGCGAAAGGACGCGGTCAGCCGATCCGGTGGGCGCGATGGGGGTTAGGTGCAGCTCCGAGCCATTTGTGCCGTTGAAGGAGTACGCGACCGAGGTGCCGTCGGGTGCGATGGAAACGGAGGACGGGGTGCGCACGCGGGCGAGGTCTCGAAGGAGTGAGGCGATGCGGGCGTCTTCTGTCCTGGCGGCCGGCGTCTGAGAAATGGCTGCCAGGGGCAGGCAGAGTAGCAGTGCGGTGGCGAAGAGGCGCTGTATTGCTGTTTTCGCCGATTGCGATGAGGGGAATCCCATGCCCAAAAGGCTAGCACGGGACGGAAACCCGGCGTTTTGGGGCGTAAATTCACCGAATGAAACTTGACCCTGCGCTTCCAGCTTGATATTGTTAGTAGGTTCCGCGTGAATCGGGAACCCGCTGCCGTGCAAGTTGCGCGGCCGCGGCTGGTGTGCCGGACGGGCTTTGGCTGGTTGCGGTACACTGTAACGAGTAGTTGATCCGCAGGGTTTGTGCATAGATAGAAGCGCCAGACCAGCTAAGCTGCGGTACCTCGCAATCGTACCTGCGACACCCTCCTCCCGGCCGCATTTGTTCCAGCCGGGGTCCAAGGATGGGCTATGTGGGGCGGAACAGCGAAACGGAGCCAACTCCAACTTCCAGTAGTTCTGGTCGGTAGGACAGGGGAAGCAAGGGACGCTCGGCCACCGTCGACTGTTGTTCGTCTGAGTTTGAGTGTTCCAGACGGGAAGCAAGGGACAATCTTCGCGCGAGGCACGTCAGTGTCCTCACCTTTTCGTGTGTACGTCGCACGGAATGTTACGAATGCGCGAGTGAGGTTCCTTTCCGCCTGTCTGCATGGGTTTGGCAGATTTTTGAGTGCAGTAACGGCCTTCGCCGGTTAGGCGCGGGGTCGAATTACAAGGAGTTCGAGTGCCTACGTTCCATCAGCTCGTCAAGCAGGGCCGCACGCCCACCCGTTACAAGACTGCCAGCCCCGCGCTGCAGGGCTCGCCCCAGCGCCGTGGCGTTTGCACGCGCGTCTACACCCAGACCCCCAAGAAGCCGAATTCGGCGCTGCGCAAGGTTGCGCGTGTCCGCCTGACCAACGGCATTGAGGTCACCACGTATATCCCGGGCATCGGCCACAACCTGCAGGAGCACTCGATTGTGCTGATCCGCGGCGGCCGTGTGAAGGACCTTCCGGGTGTGCGCTACCACGTGGTTCGCGGGTCATTGGACTCGGTGGGCGTGGCCAACCGGAAGCAGAGCCGGTCGAAGTACGGGGCGAAGAGGCCCAAGGCTGCCTCAGGTAAGTAAGGAATTTCGTTCTTCGTTGTGCGTTCTTCGTTGATTCGAGGGGAGCTTGCAACGGACAACGGCGAACGAAGAACGGTCAACGAGTTCAGGTCCAGATGCTTGAGAGGTTTACGGCGCTGGAGGAAGAAGAGAGAAGAGAGAGATGCCAAGAAAAGGTTACATCGCGAAGCGTGACGTTGCTCCCGATCCGGTCTATGGATCGACCCTGGTGACGAAGTTTGTGAACTCGATGATGTGGGGCGGCAAAAAGTCGACCGCCCAGGGCATCTTCTATACCGCCATGACCAACCTGGAGCAGAAGGGTGGCGACGAAGCCCTGAAGCTGTTCAAGAAGGCGATTGAGAACTGCAAGCCGCTGCTGGAAGTGAAGAGCCGGCGCGTCGGCGGCGCGAACTACCAGGTGCCGATTGAAGTTCTGCCGGAGCGGCGCACCTCGCTCGCCATCCGCTGGCTGGTGACGTATGGCCGGGCACGCGGCGAGAAGGGCATGGTGGAGAAACTGACTGCCGAGCTGCTGGACGCTGCCAATGGCCGCGGCGCCGCGATGAAGAAGAAGGAAGATGTTCACCGTATGGCGGAAGCCAACAAGGCATTTGCCCACTACCGCTGGTAAGGCGGGGAACAGGGTTCAGGGAACAGTAGACCTGGACTGGTTGAAATGAGTTTGAAAACCCCGCAAGGCGCTGCCTTGCAGAGTGAGAGATTGGACACCGTGGCAC
This sequence comes from Acidobacteriaceae bacterium, assembly GCA_049509035.1. Classification (GTDB taxonomy): domain Bacteria; phylum Acidobacteriota; class Terriglobia; order Terriglobales; family Acidobacteriaceae; genus Edaphobacter. The sequence goes on along the minus strand of JBELAH010000006.1, from coordinate 2,294 downwards.
GCACTATACCTCTGAATCGTTGCCGGAACATCGGGATCATGGCGCACATTGACGCCGGGAAGACGACGACGACCGAACGCATCCTGTTCTATACGGGCATCACCCACCGTATCGGCGAGGTGCACGAAGGCACTGCGACCATGGACTGGATGGAGCAGGAGCAGGAGCGCGGCATCACGATTACCTCGGCTGCAACCACCTGCACCTGGAGGGATACCCGGATCAACATCATCGACACGCCCGGCCACGTGGACTTCACCGCCGAGGTGGAGCGCAGCCTGCGCGTACTGGACGGGGCCGTCGCCTGTTTTGACGCGGTCGCCGGGGTGCAGCCCCAGTCGGAGACGGTGTGGCGGCAGGCGGACAAGTACAAGGTCCCGCGGATTTGTTTCATTAACAAGATGGACCGGGCCGGAGCGGACGCGGTGTATGCCACGTCGACCATAGTGGACCGGCTGGGCGCGCGCGCGGTACCGATCAATATTCAGATTGGCGCCGAGGCGAAGTTTGTAGGAGTGATCGATCTGGTCACGATGAAGGCCATTCTTTGGCACGATGAAACCATGGGCGCTGAATACTCGATCGAGGAGATTCCCGCCGACCTGGTGGAGACAGCGAAGAAGGCGCGGCACGACCTGATTGAGGCGGTTGCGGATTCTGACGACACCATCATGCACCTCTATCTCGAGGGGGAAGAGCCCACCGAGGAGCAGTTGAAGACTGGCATCCGCAAGGCCACCATCGCGATGAACATCTTCCCGGTGCTGTGCGGCTCGGCGTTCAAGAACAAGGGCGTGCAGACGTTGCTGGATGCGGTGGTCGACTACCTGCCCAGTCCGCTGGACATTCCGCCGATCGTTGGCCACAACCCGGAACACATGGAAGAAGAGGTTGTGCGCAAGCCGGACGACAAGGAACCGTTTTGTGCGCTCGGCTTCAAGATCATGACCGACCCGTTTGTCGGGCAGCTTATCTTTATCCGGGCCTACTCGGGCACGCTGAAGACTGGCGACTCGGTTCTGAACCCGCGCACCCGCAAGACGGAGCGCATCGGCCGCCTGCTGAAGATGCACGCCAACAAGCGTGAAGAGATCACGGAGATTCTGGCCGGCGATATCTGCGCGGCGGTTGGATTGAAGAACCTGATTACCGGCGACACCATCTGCAACGAGCGCCACCCGGTGGTGCTCGAATCCATCGACTTTCCGAAACCGGTTATCGAGGTTGCGGTTGAGCCGAAGACCAAGGCCGACCAGGAAAAGATGGGCATGGCGCTGGCCAAGCTGGCACAGGAGGACCCCACGTTCAACGTGCGCACGGACATCGACTCCGGCCAGACGATTATCGCCGGCATGGGCGAGTTGCACCTGGAGATCATCGTCGACCGCATGATGCGCGAGTACAAGGTCGAGGCCAATGTCGGCAAGCCGCAGGTGAACTATCGCGAGACCATCCGCGGGCACGCCGAGGCGGAAGGCAAGTACATTCGCCAGACCGGCGGTTCGGGCAACTACGGCCACGCGAAGATTCGCATTCAGCCGAACGAGCCGGGCAAGGGCTACGAGTTCTCGAACGACATCAAAGGCGGAACGATTCCCAAGGAGTACATCAAGCCGATCGACCAGGGCATCCAGGAAGCGATGCAGGGCGGCGTGCTCGCGGGTTACGAGATGGTGGATGTGAAGGTTTCGCTCTACGACGGCAGCTACCACGATGTCGATTCGAACGAGATGGCGTTCAAGATCGCCGGCTCGATCGCCTTCAAGGAGGCCGCGCGCAAGGCCAAGCCGGTGCTGCTGGAGCCGGTGATGGCGGTCGAGGTCATCGTGCCGGAGGATTACATGGGCACCATCATCGGCGACCTGAACTCGCGGCGCGGACGCATCGAGGGCATGGAGATGATCGGCAATACCCAGGCCATCCGCGCCACGGTGCCGCTGTCGACCATGTTTGGCTACGCAACGCACATGCGCGGAGCGACCCAGGGCCGCGCGAACTACTCAATGCAGTTCAAGCAGTATGAAGAAGCGCCACGATCGGTGTCGGAAGAGATCATCGCCAAGGTGCAGGGCAAAGACGGCAAGGACGGCAGGGACAAGTAACTTCGATGGCGCCGGACGAGCAACTCGCCTGCGCACAGGATTGGCAGATAAACGCAGCAGAAGGAATGGAGAACAGCGATGGGCAAGGAAAAGTTTGACCGGTCAAAGCCGCATGTGAATGTAGGGACGATCGGGCACATTGATCACGGCAAGACGACATTGACGGCGGCGATCACCAAGGTGCTGGCCAAG
>JBELAH010000005.1:0-383422 GCA_049509035.1 Acidobacteriaceae bacterium | reverse complement strand
TCAAGCCCATCTCAACAAGGTAGCTCTGCGCCTCAATCAACGCCCGCGAGAAACCTTGGGCTTTCAAACGCCGGCAGATAAACTGCAAGCTAGTGTTGCATCGACCAGTTGAGCCGGCACCGGATCGCAGACGGTCGCGGCGCCGACACAGACCAGCCAGTTTCTAGCCATTGGATCGACTTCGTCCGGGGCCACGGTGAACCTGACCACCCAGGTGGCGTGGAGTTCCAGCAGCGTGCAGATTGCTACGATCGGCGCCGCCACGGGGTTGGCCACGGCGGTGGGCCAGGGAACGGCGACCATTACCGCCCTCTACTCCTCGAATGGGACCGTAGTGACGGGGACGGCGACCTTCTCGGTTTCGGGCGGGGTGACCGAGAAATACATCGCGGTCAGCATCTTACCGGGCGCTCAGGCGCTTTCGGCGTCGGGCCAAACGGGTCAGTTTATTGCGCTGGGAACCTCCGGGACCACCGGCCTGCAGACAAACGTCACCAACTCAAGCCAGATCACGTGGAGCTCCAGCATTCCCACCGTGGCTACGGTGAGCGCCACCGGGCTGGCGACGGGTGTGGGCGTGGGTTCGACCACAATTACGGCGCAGTTGACGAACGCGGACGGCACGGTGGTATCCAATACCGCGAGCATTGCGGTTTCGCTGACTTCTCCGCCGGAGCCGCTGCTCTCGCTGACGATTATTCCGAATTCGATTACGGTGGATAATCTGCAGGACACGGGACAGTTCCTGGCGATTGGGACGTTCTCGACAGCTCCATACGTCCGGGACCTGACCAATACACCCACCACTAGCTGGATCTCAGACGTACCCAGCGTCTTCCCGGTGGATACCAACTCCGGTGGCAATTCGGGCGCAACTGCCGGACTGGTGACCGCGTTCGGTTCAGGAAACGCCAACATCATTGCGGAAGCGACCGGCAGCGATGGGACCATCCAGACGGCGTCGGCGACGTTCAACTGCCCGCTGGCTCTGCCTAATCCCAACGGCGACCCGCCGACGCCGGGGACGTGCATACCGGGAACGCAGGCGCAGGCGCTGCTGTCGACGCTGACCATCTATAACGAAGGCCCCAATACCACGACCTGGGAGGTGACAGCGCCCTCCGCCACCGGCCAGGCGAACGTCATTCATTGCGGCCCGGGATGGTCTCTGAATGCGGCTCCGAACAACACCGGCGGTTCCGTGTGCGTGGCGACCTATCCGCTTCCCGCGACTACTACGCTCGGGGTTGGGGTCACCATACTCATAACGGCGTCCCAGCCGAGTCTGCCCACAGGAACGGGAACCTTCGGCGGGTGGTCGTATAACTGCACGCCAAGCACCTCCACCGGCGTAGCGCTCACAGCTCCGCCGTACTACAGCCTGTCGGGGCCGAACTATTGCACGGTCAAGTTCCTGCCGACTCTCTACGACTCCAGCGGCAATCTAATTCAAGTTGGAAATACCAACGTGACGGTAGGAGCGATCTTCAACTAAGACCAGCGCCCGAACTAAGACCAACCAAGCTGAGAAAGCCGCCTTTCGGGGCGGCTTTTCTGTGAGCGCGCGTGGAGCGGGACCTACGCCAACGCGCGATTCAGATTGTCGATGGCCTCGTCGACTTCGGTGGGGCTCTTGTAGCCGACGGTCACCGCATCCACGCCTGCGTTGCGGAAGGCGAAGCGCATGGCTTTCTGGCGGTCTTCGTAGTTGAAGGTGCCCTCGGCGGCCAGCTTCATGCTGATGACTCCCAGCCCTGCCTGGCGCGCCTGGATCACATGAGATACCACTTCGGTTACATTTCCCGGTCCGTTATAGGGGTTGGGATCTTCGCCGTCCATGCGGGTTCCGGTGTGGTTCATCCGGATCATGGCGACCTGCAGCCACTTATTCGCGGGGACCTGGCGCAGCGCGGGCAATCCATGCACGGAGGCGCCGTGGCTCAGGATGATCTTGCGCGCCTCGGCCTCCAGAATGCCGTCCTGCCACCGGGCGGAGTCGGTGGGCCAGGTGGCGGTTTGCTGCACGTGCAGCAGCATGATGTCGAAGTAGTCGGTGTTGGCCTGACTGCGCAGTTCGTCGAAGCGCTGCCGGGGATCGCCGGAGTTGGTGGTCACCTTCGACATCAGGCGGTAGGAGTCGCGGGGGATGCCGCGCAGCGCGATGCCGAGCATCGAGTGCATGCCGCCGTAAGTGTCGGAGGTTTCGAAGAAGCGGACGCCGCGGTCGTAGGCGTGGCGCACCAGGGCGGTGAAAGCGTCCTGGCCGAGGTTGCGCTGGACGGAGCCGCCGTGGGAGCCGGTGCCAAAGGCGAGCCGCGTCACCTTCACGCCGGACTTGCCGAGGACGACCCAGTCGGTTGCTTTGGCGCCGTCAGCGAGTAGCGGCAGACTACCTGCGCCAACCAGCGCCCCGGTGGCGAGTCCTGTTCTGAGAAATTCACGTCTGGAGTAACGAGCCATTCGAGTCCCTCTGGAGTGGGTGGGATGGGTCGTGCCCGGGCCTGTGCCGTTGAGCATACAGCAGCGGGGCCGGCAGTGTCATTGCCGCCATGACGCCGTTAGGGTAGCGAGGGTTCGAGCTACTGCTAATCGGTACGTTCCACGGGCCTTGTCAAGGACGCCTCCTTTGGTACTGGTTGGCCGCGCCCGGCGTGGGAACGCCGTCTGCGATCTGCGCCCCGTACCCATGCGCCTGGGTCAGCGGCGCGGTCAGCGTAATGCCGGTACCGTAGACCCAGCTACCCGCCCCATGCGCCAGCTTCAGCGGCGCGGCGACAGTGATCGTGCCGGGCGGGCCTCTTCTGGAGACAGCGGCGATAACCGCCGTCTCCGCATTGGCACCGCTGTAGCGGTCGCTGTAGATGGTGATGGTCTCGCCTTCGGTAAACCCTTCCAAATCGCCCATCGGGATTACGGTTGCGCCCGCGTCGGTGGCAGCGGTCATAGTGGCGGCGCCGGCCGTGCCAACCGCAGCGATGACCGCGGTTTCAGGGTGCTCAGTCCGGTCGATCACGATGGTCTGGCCGGCCTCGAAGCCTTCCACGCTGGCGACTTTGATATTGGTCACCCCGGCAACCGAACCGGCCGGCATGGTTGTCACCGCCTGGGTCACGAAATCGTCGCAGTTGCTATCGGTGTCGTGCCCGTCGGGAAAGCGGCCAGCGCTGCGGCCAACCCCTGGCGCGGCCACGAAGCAGCCACGCTGCCTGGCTCCGGAGGTTGCCTGGTAACCCTCGCCGGCCCATGGATCGACCAGCAGGCCGTAGTTCAGGCTGTCGACGACCAGCCCCGCGGCGTCGCGCAGCACCATGTTGCCCGCGGCGGGTGAGAGGGCGGGCCCTCCAAACCACTGGTTGGGTTCGGTCGTGCCCTGATAGCCCGCGGTCGTAACTTGCGCGTCATGCACCACCGCGTTGATCGCGTGTTCCTGGGCCAGTGGACTGTCCAGTGTGATGCCGATGCCGAGCGGCTGCACGGGCTCGTTGCTCCGGTGAGCAAAGGCCGTCGCCGGCGCGAAGCTGATCCCCGTTCCCCGATCGCTGAAGGGCAGGTTGGCCGCGTGGTTTCGCTTGAGCGGCGCGGCCAGGTCCAGACCCGTGCCCGGATCGACGACCGCATCGCCGTTGGGATGCGCCTGGGCGAGGGCCGGCGTAAAGTCCACACCAGTGCCGGTCGCACCGGGCGTGCCGACAGCGGCAATGGTAACTGTCTCCTGGTTCGCTGGCGCGCCAACGGTTACCTTGTCACCCACAGCCACGCCGTTCACGCTGCGGACTTTGACGTTGGTCGCGCCGGCGGGCGCATTAGCCAGAAGCGCAGCTCGGCCGGCCTGCGTGCCCACGCGCGTCACCGTGACCGTCTCAATCCCATGGCCCACGCTGTCGATGTCCAACCTGATCGTGTCGCCGACCGAGATGTTGGCGACAGAAGTCACCTTGATGTTGGTCGCGCCGGCGGGCGCGTCCGCACCCAGGAAGGCCTGCGTGCCCGGCTTGCCGACCGCGGTGATCGTGGCCACTTCGTATCGCTCTGTGCCGCTTGCGACCGCGGGATAAGTGGCGCCGTAGCCGAGCGCGATCTTCTCGCCGACCGCGAAGCCCGCCACGCTTGTCACCGGTACGCTGGTCGAGCCGGCCGGAATCGTGATCACCGGCCCCTCGGGTAGAGGTTGCCACAGCGTCGTGCTGTTGCCCGCCGCCGTCCCCACGCTTGCGATCTTGCGGGTCTCCGCGTTGGCGCCGGTGTCGATGGTGATCGAATCGCCTGCGTTCATGCCGGTCGTGCTCCTCACGTGGATGCTGCTGTCGCCCGCGCGCACTGGGACCGCCAGCCCGGAGTTGGCGAGGCCGAGCAGGTAGAAGCCGCCCGCCGCGAGCTTCGTCCCCGCCGGAATCTTCGCCGCTGAGAAAATCGCCTGCTGGGTTGGGTGCTCGGTAAGCGTCCAGTTGGAAATGTCAACCGCACTGGTGCCGGCGTTGTACAGCTCGATGAACGAGTTCGTCTGGTTACCTGGAGTCATGGTGCTGATGCGGAATTCGTTGATCTTGATTGGGCTGACGTTTCGCACTTTCTCGGCCGTTGTCGTCGCGACCCTCTCGCCACTCGCGTTGCTCCACGAAGCGTTCGCGACCAGGTCGCCGTTGAACGCCGCCGTCCCCGAGGTGACCCTGAAGGTCGCGCTCACGCTTGCACCGGGAGCAACCGGGTCAGCGAACGTGGTTGGGCCAGAGGCCACAGCGGTCCACCCTTTCGGCGCGGAGATGCTCAACTTCACGCCCACCGCCGCCGCCCGCGTGGTATTCGTAAACGTCACCGTAGTGTCCTGCGACGACCCCGGCGAGAACGTCTGCAGTCCCGGCGGCGTTGCCCCAGCAGATGCCGGTGCAACGCTCACCTGCTGCGCATCGTACTTCGCCGCCGTCACGTTGGCCTGCACCAGTTGGTCCGTCGCGTCGGTCGGAAAGGTGCCCGCAGCCGTCATCGCGCCTTCATAGAAAGTACCCTGCGAACCGTTGCTGTTATCGCCGCCATTGCCCAGCAGGATCGCTCCCTGCTTGCGCATCGGGTCATAAGTCGAGTTGACGCGTGGTCCGTCAAACATCACCGACAGCGCGCCTCGCTGCGCGTCACCGCCCATGGAGGTCCAGTGGTGCGCCTCGCCCTTGGCCATCGCGGTCACGAATCGCGAGGAGATGTTCGGCAGGTTTGCGCACAGCTTCGATCCATCCGGATTCGCGCATCCCACCAGGTTGTTTTCCTGGTCGGTCATAATCCACGGGCCGGGCGGATTGCCGTGATACCAGTTGGGCGCGTCGCCATAGTAGGCGGTTTCCATGGTGCCGTTGCCGTCGTCGCGGCTGTCGATCTCGGCGTTGCCGTAATCGAAGCAGCAGCCGGCGTTGAAGTGCTGGCCATTAATCACCCAGTATTGCCCTTCGGCCTGGTCGTCGACTGCGGTGCCCTTGGCGTTGTCCTCGCGCAGGCCCATGCCCGGCTCGATGAAGACTCCGTAAGCCTTGTGCCCCATGATCGTAATCGGCGCCATGTCCGCGACCGGCACGTTGTCGAACCCGCCCATGGCCGGGCCGGCGAATCCGCCGCGCGGTGGCTGGGTGAGGTTATTGCCCCTGCCGGACTGGTCGTAGATGGTGGTGATCCAGCAGTAGGTGTTGGCGCAGAACGTATCCTGCGCGGTCGCGTTGGCGTATCCGCCCGCGTCGGAGCCTGACGGCTTAACCACGCCGATGTCCATCGTCTTGCCGTCCGACTGGCGCAGCACTTGGTAGAGCGGGCCGTTGTAGGCGGCGTACAACGCGCGCGTGGTGCTGTGCGCGGCCACACACGGGTCGCCGGCGGCGGCGTAGATGTCACATGGGCCCTGGAGCCGGTGCGGCGCAGTTCCGGTTTGTGCCGCAATCGTCAGCGTGGCGCCAATCAGCGTGAGCGGCAGTGCGAACGTTAGCACTAGATTGATTCTCGTTTTCATGCTTTTCCTGTCTGCGATTCCGGGTTTATTTCTGCATCTGGAATTCTCACGGTTCCAGGGATGTAACGCAAGGGCTTGGAACGGCGTTGCTTCAAGGGATACGCCCTGCCGTACCAAACCCTGCTCCGTGGTGTAGAAACTGAATAGCCCAGTGCGCGATTTCGAGAAAACCCGAACCGAGTTCCAGGAGATACTCACCAAGCCCATTCGTTCGCTCGGGCTCAAACTGGAGGGTTCTCCGCTCGAACGATTCGTGCAGCAGCTTTACCGCGAACTGGAAGCCAAGGGCATCCACAAGTTCCGTCCGCTTTGTTATCTCACCGACGAGTGGGGCTGCCCGTCCGGCGAGCCCGTCGTCGGCATTCCGTTCTATCTGGCCAACCCGGACCTGGCCCAACTGGAGCGCGATATGAACGACCTGGAAGACGCGCGCGAGATCATGATGTACATGCGTCACGAGGCCGGGCACGCATTCAATTACGCGTACCAGCTCTACAAATCGGCGGAGTGGCGCGATGTCTTTGGCCCGTTTCGCCGCGCCTATCGCGATAATTACCGTCCCATCCCGTTCTCGCGGAAGTTTGTTCGCCACATGGCCGGGTGGTACGCCCAGAAGCATCCGGACGAAGATTTTGCGGAAACATTTGCGGTATGGCTCACCCCGCGCTCGCAATGGCGCAAGCGCTACCAGGGTTGGGGCGCGCTGGCCAAGCTCCAGTATGTCGATCGCATGGCGCGAAAAGTCGGAGATGTCGAACCCATCCGGCGTCGCGGCCGCACCGACATCACTGTCGATGAGATGGAAACGACGCTCGGCGAGTTCTATGGTCTCAGCCTGCCGGAGGAGATTCCAGTGGAGGAATTGGCGCTGGATACCGACCTGGCGGACATCTTCAATATCTCCCCCAAGCGCCGCAAGGGTGTGCGACCGGCCCACGAGATGTTAAATCAGCATCGCAAGCCCATCGTCGACAAAGTCGCGTATTGGAGCGGCGTGCAGCGTCCGATCGTCAAGCGACTGGTGGAAGCCATTTGCAAGCGGGTTGAGGACCTGGGACTGCGCGTGGACGTTCGCCGCGAGTCCGAATACCTGACCGAGTTCACGGTGTACACCACCGCGCTCTCAATGAATTACCTCGTACGCGGGAAGTTTGTTCATCCCTGAGGCCCGGCACCTGCCGTCGCTCCGATTGGAGGCCGCATGACTGGAACGAAGTTGAAGGTCACCATACTGTACGACCTGTGGGAAGAAGAACCCGCTGTTATCGAGCCGGAAGAAGTCCCCGCGCGCAAGCACAAGGGCCAGAAGAAGCGCAAAAAGAAGCCGGAAAAGCAGGACCGCGAACAGATCTTCGAGGCCCTGGAGAAGCTCGGTCATGAGCCGTCGTACTACGTTCTCAGCGGCCGTCCGCAATCGCTGCTTGGCCTCGCCAAGTGCAACGCCGATCTCATCTTCAACCTCACCGAGTCCTACGCGGGCGACGACACCAAGGAGATGCAGATCGCCGCATTCCTGGACTTGCTCGAGATCCCCTACACCGGCGCCGGACCGCATGCCACCATCCTTGCCCAGGACAAATCCATCGCCAAGAAGATGTTTGCCTTTTACGGGATTCAGTCGCCCTATTTCGCGACCGCCTATCGCGGACACATCGACCACGCCCACGACATCAAATTCCCGCTGATCGTGAAACCCACCTCCGAAGATGGATCGATCGGTATCGATGCCGCTGCCGTGGTCACCAGCATCAAGGAGCTGATGGAGCGGGTTAACTATATACAGACCGAGTTCGATTCTCCCGCGTTGATTGAGGAGTACATCGAAGGCCGCGAAATCTACGCCGCCATCCTGGGCAGCTACGAGAGCGCGCGTGCACTTCCGCTGGTCGAACTTGACCTTTCCAAGCTTCCCAAAGGTGTGCCCAAAATCGCCAGCCTGGACGTGAAATTCGAGAAGGACTCGGAAGCCTACAAGCTAACGAAATCGGCGATTGCCGAAGACCTCGATGAAGAAACCGTAACCAAACTCAGCGAGATCGCGATCAAGGCCTATCGCGCCGTCAAGCTTCGCGATTATGGCCGCATCGACATGCGCATATCCAGCAAGGGCGAAGTCTATGTCATCGAAGCGAATCCGAACCCGTGGCTCTCCAGCGGACAGGAGTTTGCCATGGCCGCGAAGAAATCCGGCCTCTCCTATACCCAGATGATCGGTGAGATCGTGGAGCTTGCGATGGCACGACAAGCTTGAAAAATTTCCGGTGACGTAAGCGCCGGTTGACAGCGGCGGAGCGGTTGGCTAGCGTTCCCTTCAGTGAGTTGTTGGGAAGGTGAGTAGCCATGAATCTTTCGCGCCGCCGTTTTCTTGAACTGGCTGGAGCCGCCGCCGTAGCTGCGCGCGCGCGGCAAGCGTCTGCCCAGCCGCCGAACCCCAGAGGCGGCGGAGGTCCGCAACCGGACAGCGGCCACAGCGCGGCGCTGGCTCCGTGGAAGTCGGGGGTGAAGATCAGCCAGGTCTCGGATGTGCCGGAGCGGCACACCATCCACACCTACTTCAACGTGACGCCGGAGAGCCCGGACGGCAAAAGCGTGCTGTTCTATACGTCGCCGGTGGCGGATGGGCAAACCCAGGGAACGCTGGTGGTGCGCGACCGCAAGACTGGGAAAGAACGGACGCTGGTGACGGGACTCGATTGCGAAGACGCGCACCGGGTGGCGTGTCAACAGTGGATATCCAAGGGGCGGCGAGTGATCTTCCACGATCTGCGCGATGGCGAGGTGGTGGTAGTGACGGTGGACCCGGCGACCAGGGAGCAGCGGGTGCTGGCGAAGCACCGCATGGTCAGCTTCGGGCAGCAGGATTCCGACCTGGTGCCGATTTATGGCGTGCATTTCCAGCCGGACCAGTATCGTGACGTCGAGTTGCTGAACGCGGCGACGGGCGAGATCCGGACGGTGGCGAAGGCGGACGCGATCCGGGCGGCGTATCCCGCGCAGGTGGAGGCACTGTATGGGCAGAAGCCGATTTCAACGCCGTTTGGGACCATCTCGCCGGACCTGAAACTGCTGTTTGTAAAGCTGTCGGCGACCGACGATGGCTACAAGCAGCAACCGCCGGGGCAGATGCACTGGCCGCACAGCTATGAGTCGGACCGCGAGGGGCTGGTGGTGGTGGAGGTGCAGACGGGGAAGTTGATTTTCTTCGAGCGGGACTGGGGGCATCCGGCATGGTTTCCGGATTCGCGGCGGATTCTGAACTACCACAACACGGTGACCGACGCGTATACCGGCAAGACGGTGTCGATTCCGGACCTGCCGGAGTTTCCCGGGCAGCATCTGACGCCCAGCCCGGATGGCAAGCTGTTTGTGACCGATACGCATCTGGAGGCGTTCGGCGGCAAGCGCGGCGAGTGGGGCGTTGCGGTGTGCGACGCGGCCGGCGGCGACTGGACCTGGATTGCGAAGTTCCAGGGCGACCAGGGCGCGACCACGTGGCGGAAGAACCATCCGCATCCGGCGTTCTCGCCCGACGGCAAGCGCATCTACTACAACGTGAACTCCGGGCCGTGGACCACCCTGCACGTGGCGGAGCGCGGCGACGCATAAGGCGGGCGATTATTCGAACAGGTCGGCGTGAGTGCCCGTACGTTCGAAGCGGACGACGTCGCCTATGATGCAGTAAATGACGACCCAGTCGGGTTCGATGTGCGCGTCTCGATAGCCTGACCAGTTGTTCTTGAGGGGGTGGTCTCTGTAATAGCGGGGAAGCCGCGCTATTTTCTGCCCTTGAAGAGATCTCCGGTGTCGGCGTTCACCAGGGCGATATAGCCGTCTTTCTTGTTGCCCCACGCGATGTACCACACGGGAGCATGCAGCTCGTAGGTGCTGCCCAGCTCCAGTGAGGTTGGAGGTTTACCTGGATTTTTCACGATCCACACCGCTGCCTGCGCGGCCGCGGTCTTGTACGCGGCATCGGAGTCGATGTTGAAGGCGGTGGTGTCGATGGGCATGGCGTCGCGGGTTTGCCCGCCCCAGGGCATTGCAAGGCCGGCGTCGACGCCTTTGTGAATGTCCGGCGGAACAGTGGCGATGGCGTAGGAATAGACGCGGAACTGATGTTTGCCGGGTGAGCCGAACGTCACCTGCCACATCGCGGCTTTGCCCCCATCGTTCTTGAATCCGGGGACGTCTGCGGGCGCGATCTTCATCGCTTCGGCGTCGCTGCTCCACGCCTGCGCCGACTTGTACGCGGGCCAGAACGCGGTTTTGGCCGTGACCATCTCAGGCGGGCCAGCCGGAGCGTTTGCCGCTGCGGATTCGCCGCTTGCCGGCGGCGGGGTGGATTGCGAACACCCTGCGAAAAACATCACAGCAACAGCCGCTGCGCCTGCTGAGCATCGTTTGACGAGAGTTCCCATGGAGACCTCCAACGCGGATAAGGTTATACCCTCTGGGAAGGTCCGGCGGTGTGCTCTGGATCACAAAGAGCACGAGAGCATCCGCTAGCGGCGGCGGAGGATTTGCGCGGGAAGCCTGGAGCCGGTGGCGAGCAGGGTAAGTGCGGCGGCCGCGGCCCAGACGACGCTGGCGGCGGCGATGGTGAGCATGTCTTTGGGGTGGGTGGAGACCGGCGGCAGGAAGTGTGCAGCGGCAGCAGTGGCGGCAAAGGCGACGACGGCGGCGAGCAGGGCGCGGCCGAGCTCCCCGAACTCGAGGTGCGCGAGCGAAACCAGGCGCTTGCGATGGAGCAGGAGCGCGAGTGCGGCGGTCTGAACGAAGATGCCGATGTCCGACGCGACGGCCAGGCCACGCAGGCCGAGCGCGTGGAACAGCGTCCAGTACATGGGCGCGGAGAGCACGGTGATGAGCGTGCCGGTGATCATCGGGGTTTTCGTGTCGCTGGCGGCGTAAAAGGCGCGCGCGTAGATTCCCTGCACCGCCCAGAGAGCAAGGGTGATGGCCAGAATGGTGAAGAGTTGGGTAATGGAAGCGGCGTCGGCGCGATTGAACTTGCCGCCGCGGAAGAGATCCATCAGCCAGGGAGCCAGGGCAATCATCCAGGCAGAGACGATAAGGCCGACGGCGAACAAGCGCGAGACGGCGCGGCCGACTGAGGCAGAGAAGTCACGCGCGCGGTTCTGCTGGAAGAGCGAGGCAAAGAAGGGCAGCGAGGCAGCTCCGGCGGCGGGGCCGATGACGTTGAAGGGCGCGTTGAAGAGGCTTTTGGCATTGGTGATGAGGGTGATTCCGCCGATCTGGGCAGAGGCGAAGAACTTGAGGAAGATGCCATCAAACATCACCAGAGAGACGCCGATCATCAGCGGGAGCGAAAGCTTGAACCACTCTAGAAACGCGGGGTCGCGGAAACCGACGATGGGGCGGAAGCGAAGTCCGGTGCGGAATGCGCCCAGGGAGTTCAAGAGCGCTGCGCCGACCAGTGCGCCGGCCAGCACTCCCCATGCCAGTGAGGTGATGCCGGCGCGGCGATGGAGAAAGAACGCGCCGGCGATGATTCCCGTGTTGTAGATCACGGGCGTGAAGGCCTGGTAGACGAAGATCTTGCGCACCTGCAGGCGCGAGCTCATGACGCTGCCGATGAAGAAGAAGAGCTGCGCCGGCAGCATCATCCGGGTCAGCGAGATGCAGAGTGCGGCGCCGGCGTGGTCATGCCGGTAGCCGGTGAAGAAGAGCCAGACGTACTGTGGCGCGAGCAGTTCGCCCAGCAGCAGGCCCGCGACCAGCACGACGGTCATCGTGGTCAGAATGACGGAGAGCGCGCGATCGCCGCCCTCTTCATCGCCCGACTCGCGATAGCGGTTGAGGATGGTGATGACGGAAATAGACGCCGCGCCGCCGATGAGGAAGTAGTTGATCAAGTCAGGCAGGGTGAAGGCGGCTTGATAGGCGTCCTGCGCCGTTCCTGCGCCGAACAGGAAGTTCACATACTTGATGCGCACCAGCGCCAATACTCCGCTGGCAAGCGAACTGAACATCAGCAGGATAGCCGCAGAGCCGGCGGTGTGCTGTTTGGAGGCGCGTGGGGTTGGGGACTGCGCGGCGGGCAAGGGCGGGAGGGTCATCGGACTAGAACGATTGTACGAGTTAGGTGCGCTCCCGAGGTCACCACGGCGCGGATATAGAAAAAATGCTATACTGCAGAAGTGGCCGAGCCAGTCAAGATTCGCCGCGCAGCGATTTCATGGGAAGGCGACTCTCTCGGCGTACTTCGCGAGTGGCCGAAGCCCATTCGGGAAGATGTTGGCGCTGCTCTGTGTGAGATGCAGGAAGGGCGCGCGGCCACTCTTCCTGTGAGGCCAATGCCATCGATTGCCGGCGGGGTGTTCGAGTTGAAGGATTCGGACAGGAACAAGTGGTACAGGGTCATCTACATGGCGCGTTACGAGGATACGATCTACGTGTTGCACTGCTTTACCAAGGACACCGCGAGGACAGAGAAGAAGGACCTGGCGACCGCTGAACAGCGATGGAAAAGGGTACAGCGAAGGCTTCGAGAGGAGAGGAAAGATGAAAAGAAAAACCAATTCCGATGACAAGACGCCTCATGTAACCAGGGGGAGTGTGTTGGGCGAGCTTGGATTTGGGGCATCTGAGACGCTTGAGATCAAGGTCAAAGTCGAGGTATACCGCGAATTGCTCAAGTACATCCATGAGCGCGGATACTCTCAGAAGGAGCTCGGCGGCGTGTTGGGCATTCATCAGCCGGACACGAGCAACCTGCTGAACGGAAGAGTCTCGAAGTTTAGTGTCGGCAAGTTGATCAAGTTTGCCGGGAAGCTGAACCTGGGCGCACAGATAAGACTCACGAAGCCCAAGCCGATCAGGTCAGTAGCGGTTTCCGGAACCCGCAGGCGTGCAGCGGCATGATTCCTCACCCGACACATTGCAAAGGCAGTGCGGAGGACGCGGCCTGAAAAGCGGTTGGCTTAATCGAAGGGAATTTCGGGGGCGGCGGGCCGGTTGGACGGCGCCGAGCTGCGGCGCGGGCTGCGCATGGCATGGACGGCTGGGGCTTTCGCAGTGTGGGCGGAAGCTCTCGGCGCGCCGGCGGGCTTGCCGATGGGCTTAGCCAGCATGGCAGCGATGGCCTCGAGCTCGCGGCGCAGCGTGCGCAACTGCTTCGCCTCGGACTTCGGAATGGGAATTGCTTCGCCCAGCAGGGAGAGCTGCGGCCCCTTCTGCCGGAACTCGGACTTCAATACCGCGCGCGCGCCGGGGATGGTGTATCCCTCATCCTTCAGCAGGCTCTTCACACGCAAGGCCATCTCGACGTCGCGGCGGCGGTAGAGGCGCTGGCCGGTGCCTCCCTTGTTGGGCTTTAGCTGCGGAAACTCGCTCTCCCAGAAGCGCAGGACGTAGGCCGGGACCTCGCAGAGCCGGGCGACTTCGCCGATGCGGAAGTAGAGCTTGTCGGGGATTTCGGACACAGATGCGCCATTGCCCTGCGTGCTTCTCCGGATTGGCTGGTTGTGTCCCATCTCCGACGGCGCGAACCTCCGGCCGAATGCCAAGCCTGAATAGTAAACCCGAAGGTCCAGAATTGAAATGTTGAAAGTTTCCGGCTTGCTTGCACACGCTGCCGGCCCCTTGGCTAGAAGGGGTTCAACTTGGCCAGGCCCTTCTTCGGCTTGTGCTTGCTGCAGGACTGATCGGACTTGTCGCAGGGTGCCTTGGGATTCTTTCCGTTGGCAGCCGGGAGCTGTGCGGGCGGCTGCTTGGTTGCTGCCGCATCGTTGATGGGCGCCGGAGCGACCGCGGGTTTCTCGATGGGAGCCAGCGGAGTCGCGTCGGACGGACCTACAGGGGCCATGCCGCCGTTGCCGTTGGCAGCCGCCGCAGCGGGCGTGGCCGCCGCGGGTGCAGCGCTTGCGGGCGCCGGAGCAGCCTCAGTTCCGGGGAAGGTGGTCGAGGTCGGCGCTGGCGAGCTCGCAGAGGGTTGAACGATCTCGAGGCCCACGCCGGTTCCGCTGGTCGCGCTCGGCGACGACCCCTCCACGCTGCTGGCGACGGGCGCCGTGCCGGTGCCTGCGGCGGGTACATCCTGCAACGAGAGCGGTCCGCCGGCTGCGGGCGTAGGGCTGGAATCGGCTGGGGTGTTCTCCGGCAGGGCGGTCCGGGCCGGTGTATTGCCCTGCGGGGTCATCGATGCAATGTAGTCGGTCCGGGCTTGCTTCAGGACCGCGGCGGCGCTCACAGGCTTGGGGTCCTCGATCGGCGGATCCCCGATGGTAGCGGCCTGGACCGTGTCCGCCTGGTGGAGGAACATCAGGGTGGCGCGTTTGCTCAGGGTATATTGGCCGCGGCTGTTTTCCAGCGCCTCGCTGGCTGTGACCTGTTCCGGCGTGGGCGTCGGCACGGGCAGCCCCATGCCTACGAGCCGGTCCTTCGCGTCCTCGACGTGGGGCGAGGCGGCATGTTCCAGCACCACCTTGCGCAGGGCTGCAGCCGCCTGGTCATCGTAGATCTTCAGCAGATGCGCCTTCGAGGACTCGATCATCTCCTGCTGTGCTTTGGTCGCGCCCGGAGGGGCCTTCATCATCCGGGTTATCGCTGCCTCCGCCAAAAAGGCGTCGCCCAGGCCGATCAGCACGTCGTCGATATGGCTGTAGAGCGGATAGGTGTCGGCCACCGTCTGGTAGCGGGCAATGGTCGCAGGCCAGTTGGCGTGGGTCGCGTAGAAGGCTGCGATATTGGCTTCGCGCTGCGCCAGCGTCTCCTGCACCTCGCGCAGACGCTGCCGGGCCTGCGGCACCAGCGGGGAATCCGGAAACTGCTGCAACATCAGGCGGTACTCTTCCTCGGCGTGGGTGGTCGCGGTCGGATCGCGGTCGGGCTTGTCCATCTCCTTGAAGTAGATGTCGCCGATGCGCATCTGGGCCTCGGCAGCCTCAGGCGCGTTGGGGAAGAAGGTGATGAAGTCCCTGTACTCCTGCTCGGCCTGGGTCAGCGCGGCGGTGCCGCCTTCCTTGTACCAACTGTCGGCGATCGCCAGCTTGGCGCGCATCATGTACTGGGTTTCACCGTAGGTGTTCAGCAGCGTCTGCAGGTCCAGCCGGGCTACGTCGAAGCGCCCGTGCTTGATCGCGTCTTCAGCCTTGTCGTAGAGGGCCTTGTCCGGGAGTTTCGAATCCTGGCCCAGCAGCGGGTTGTCCTTCTGGACCTTCTTGTCCTCTTTTATGGTGTCCTTGGACGCGACGGTCTTGTCTTCCTTCTGCTTACGCACCTTGGCCGGCTTCTTGTTGGTCAGCGCGATGTCCGGCTTAGGCGCAGTGGTTTGCGCAGCAGGCTGCGCGGTCGCGGGCGTGGTGGCTGGGGCAGTTGCTTGCGCGCGGACGCCAACGGTGGAAGCCAGCAAAACGACGGCGGTGAGTCCGGTAAGGGTGATTCGCACATCTGGGAGAAAGGAGCGAAGCTGGATGCTGCGGGTGCTGCGGTGCGTCATTCTAGAGACTCCATCGGCCGTGCGCTGCGGGCGCACTGGCGGTGTGCGGACTACCTCCAATTTTAGAGCAAAAGCGGCGTTTGCGCGGACACGGAGGGCACGGAAATCGGCACCGATCGCGGTTTTGCGTCAGGCCGGAGAACTTGCAGATGGGACTAGACTTGCGGGGCCGCTGCGCGGGCGATACGCAGCAGTTCGGCGGCGTTGTGTTCGGTGCGCCCCTTTTCGAAGACGGCGGAGCCTGCGACCAGCATCTCCGCTCCTGCCTGGACCACGCTGGCGACGGTATCGTGAGCGATGCCGCCATCTACTTCGATGCGGAAATTCAGGCCCAGGGCTTCGCGCAACTCGGCTAGGTGGGCGATCTTGTCCACCGTGAAGGGGATAAACTTCTGCCCGCCGAAGCCGGGGTTGACGCTCATCACCAGCACATAGTGCACCATGGGCAGAATCTCAATCAGCGTCTCGACCGGCGTGGCCGGGTTGATGACCACCCCCGGCAGGCAGTTGTGCTCGATGATGTTCTCTAGCGTCCGGTGCAGGTGGCGGCACACCTCCTGCTGCACAGAGATCATGTCGGCGCCGGCCTCGGCGAAAGCCGGGATAAAGGCGTCGGGGTCCTCGATCATCAGGTGGCAGTCCAGCGGCAGCTTGGTGATGGGGCGCAGCGCCTTGACCATCGGCGGGCCAAACGTGATGTTCGGCACGAAGTGGCCGTCCATCACATCAACATGGACGATGGTGCCGCCGCCGCGCTCAGCCGCGGCCACTTCATCAGCCAGGTGCGCAAAGTCAGAAGCAAGAATAGAAAAACAAAGTTCGATCATGGCCAGGTTCGAGGTACTAGGTTCGAGGTTCGAGGTGCTGGGGGAAGTGTATCAGTGCGCTAGCAAGCCGCGGAAAAACACGTCGTCATTCTGACTCGCAGAGTCAGAATCTCCGTCGCTGTCCTTGCTATTTTTTGGCATCCTCTCCTAGCTCCTGGTCTTCTCTTTGCGGCGGCTCTTGAATGTGGGTGGTGCGTCGGGCTTGGGGTCCAGGGAGGGGACAGTGCGTTCGACGTCGGCGCGGCCTTCGTGGAGGATCTTGGTACGGGTGGGTTTTTGCGCTTCGTCTTCGGGGTTGCGTTGCGCCAGTTCCCGCAGTGTTTCCGCCATTGGTTTAGGATCACCGAAAACCACACGAGCAGCCCCGTTGAGGATGCGGCGCGTCGGCCAGTTCCCGTCTTCCTTCGGGAAAAAGACTTCGCCAACGCGCTGCTTCTCCGGCCGGTAGTACCAGCGCCGCAGCAGCGAAAGGTGGTCCGAAAGCGTAGCCAGGTCAGAGGGCGCGGTTGCCTGTTCTTCAAGCGATTCGATCACGGCTGCAGCTCGAACCTCAGGCGATTCCGCAGGAGTCAAGGGCGCGGCAATCTCCGCGGCCTGCGCGTCTGCGGCCAACGGCACGGCTTCCAGCATCAGCGGCTGCGCGAACAGGGAGCTACCCACCGAGGTTTGCTCCCTCACCGCCCGCACGCCCAGCGTGGAGAGTCGCGTCGGCCCACTCAGGCAGCCGCCATGCAGCAGGAAAATCGCCGCCGAGTCTCCTGTCCCCTGATCCCTGATCCCTGATCCCTGTTCCCCGTCCTGCGTCGCCTTCTGGACAATGATGGCGCGCAGTCCTGGGATCGGCCGGACTAGTTCATCCGCCATCGCCTGCGCGGCCCTGACCTTCTGCCACTGCTCGTGGACCCTTGCGGCGCGCTCGAAGTCGAGCTCACCGGAGGCGGCTTCCCGTTCGGCGCTGAGCGGCGCCAGCATGGACTCACCGCGCGTGTCGAAGAAGGCCCGAACCGCCGCCGCCTCGGCAACATACGCGGCTGCGCCTTCGGGCGTGCATGCCTGGTTGCAGGGCGCGAGGCACTTGTTCATCTCGCCATAGACGCAGCCGGGATGCTCGGGATACGGCGCGAGTTCCTCGACGCAGCGGCGAAGCTTGAACAGGTCGAGGACCGCGTCGCAATAGCGGTCGGCGGCGGCGCGCGAGGGGAACGGCCCGTAGGTGGTGTCCACCGCCCGCTTGTTCAGACGGTTGGTGGAGTAGACGCGCGGGTAGGCGTTCTCCGCAGTGAAGCGCAGGAAGAACGGCGTGCGCAGCTTGAGCCGGCGCCGCGCCTGCTCGAGGCCGAAGACCGCGGCGGCCGCATAGTAGAGTGTCAGCGTCGACTCGAACTCGGAGCCGGTGATGGTGTAGTCGATCCGGGCGACGCGGTCGCGCAGGTTCAGCCGCTTCGACTGCGAGTCCGGCGGCGCGAGCATACGCGTGATGCGGCGGCGCAGGTCGGCGGCGCGGGTGAGGTACGGCTCGGCTTCGACTTGGCCCTCGACGCGCGGGCCGTGCAGCGCGAAGACTCCCGGCAGCGCGGGAATCGCCCGCAGAATCTCCGCGGCGTTCCCCGGCGCAAACGCTACCGAATCCTCGAACTCGAAACGCGCAGCCACAGGAGGATTGTAGACGGGCGATGTGGCCGCGGTTTCCTAAGGCATCTTCACCGTCAACTCAGAGCCGTTGTACGTGACGGTCTTGTCGGCCGCGTCCGTTGCCGCTTCGCCGGTGCCGTGGCCGGAGCGGGCTAGGACAATATGGAAGATGGTCTCCCGCGGCATGTTGGGATAAGTCCCCTGGCGCGCACCCACCGTCAACGTCCGGGTTGCGTCGGACCAGGTGAGCGTGGTGGTGGCGTGGGCGCCGCGCTCATAGTCGTAATTGTCGCCCTCGTCGTTGTAGAGAGTGAAGCGGCCGTCCGCGCCGGGATAGATGCGCAGTTCGATGGGGCCGTTCGGCTTCTCGTCCGCGTACTCTTCTTCCGGGCCAAGCGGCAGAATGGACCCCGCGCGCACATACAGCGGAATGCGCTCCAGCGGCGCGGCCGCTTCGATGTGCCCGCCGCCTGAGATTTTTTCGCCAGTCCAGAAGTCGTACCAGGTGGTGTCCTTCGGCAAGTAGACGCGGCGGCTGGTGGCTCCTGCTTCCAGCACCGGATTGACCAGCAGCGCAGGCCCAAACATGAACTGCGTCGCGTCGTTCCACGTCAGCGGATCGCTGCGGAAGTCCATCGGCAGCGGACGCATCAGGGTGTAGTCGTCGGCGGAGACGCGCCACGCGAGCGAGTAGATGTACGGCATCATGCGATAGCGCAGCTTGTCGAAGTTGATGAGTGCGGGCTCGACCAGCGGGTAGGTCCACATCTCGTTGTGCGGGCGGTGGCCGTGGCTGCGGAAGACCGGGCAGAACACGCCGAACTGGAACCAGCGCAGGTAGAGTTCCTGATACGCAGGCGTATTCAGGTCCATAGTGGGCCAGTAGCCGCCGATGTCGGTGGTCCAGTAAGGCAGGCCGGAGAGCGCGTAGTTCAGGCCGCCGGCCACCTGGTGGGTCAGGCCCCAGAAGCTGGAATAGACGTCGCCGGACCACACCGTGCCGCCAACGCGCTGCGAGCCCAGGAACGCTGACCGCGTCAGCAGGAAGACCCGCTTCTGGTCGGTGGTCTTGCGCCAGTTCTCCTGGATGCCTTCGTTATGCAGCAGCGGGTAGACGTTGGTGTAGGTGGCGCCGTTGCCGATGGCCATGGTTCGCGTCGTCAGGATGGCGTCGCCGAGGTGCGGGTAGTATTCCTCCGGCTCGGCGGAGTCGAGCCAGAAGGAATCCCAGCCCTGCGCGAAGAGCGGACCGTCGAGGTTCTGCCAGAAAACGTCGCGGGCACGCGGGCTGCTGGCGTCGTAGACGTGCGCGTCGGCCAGCAGCAGGTGTTCAGCATCAAGCTTCTTGTAAGTCTCGGACGCGGGATCCATTAGCCCCCAGGTGGAGATCATGGTGTGGAAGTGCTGATCGTGCAGCTTCTTTAGGTCGGCGGGAACGTCGTGGTAGTTGGAGTTGAAGATCGGGTCGCCTTCGTGTTGCCACCAGAACCAGTCCTGCACCATGGTGTCGATGGGGATGTGCTCAGCGCGGTAGCGGGTGGCGATGGCCTGGATCTCGTCGAGCGAAATGTACCGGTCCTTCGACTGGATAAATCCGTACGCCCAGCGCGGCAGCATGGGAGCATGGCCGGTCAGGTTTCGGTAGTCGTGCAGGATCGCGTCGAACTCCGGGCCGTAAAGAACAAAATAGTCCACGCCATCGCCACTCAGCGTGTCGAACTTCATCTCCAGCGGAAAGCGGTTGTCCATATAGCTAAGACTGGCGGAGTTCCACATAATTCCGTAGCCGTCGGTCGACACCAGCATGGGGATGGCAATGTCGGTGTTGTTCTGGCCCAGTTCCACCGTCGCGCCGCGATAGTTGAACAGGCCGCTCTGGTGCTGGCCAAGCCCGTAGATGGCCTCGTTCTGGTCGGGCGAAAAGCGGTCGACGATGCGGTAGGTCTGCTGGCCGTTCAGCGTCTCCGGCGTATACGTGCGCGGGACCGAGCCGCTTTCGCGGAGGAAGTTTTTGCCGTCGGGCATGGCGAAGCTGAGCGTGCCGTGGTCGAGCGCGAGCGAGATTGTAATGGCAGCGGTCTTCAGCGTGGCGCGCCTCGCATCCTGACTGAATTCGAACTTCGCTCCGGGGCACGATTCCGCGGCGGGCAGCAGCCACGGCTGTGTCAGTTGCGCGTCGCCGCCGTCAGGGTGCGTGACCACGTGGACAATGCTGTCGCCGCAGACGGTGACGCGCATCGTCTCCGCGCCAATGGTGGCCTCAAAGCCGCTTGCGGACTCGGTTACGCGGATCGCCGGCGGAGTAGGGAACTGCTGGCCCGGCATTTGGGCGATTGCGTTGCTGCATACGGCAAAGGCGAGAGGGACGAGAAAAGTGCGCGTCGAGAGCATGTACTTTTCTAGTCCGGTTAAACGGAAAATGCGAGGGCAACGCCCGGAACGGTAGTGGCTCACTTTCACTTTGTCTCGTTAAGGGCACGGCTGGTAGCCCAGGACTTTAGTCCTGGGTCTCCGTGCCGCAAACTGCTGATTCATTAAATCGGGCTTCAGCCCCTGAGGTCAGGAATTCAAACTGACCCACCAAATCCGGAACGAAGCCGGTCAGTCACGCTTGTAGGTGCAAGGGCCGCCTTCGGTCCACGCCACCGTATCGTCGGTAAGGAACTTGAAGCTGTTGGAGCGCATCTGCATCTCCACGGTCACCAGTTTGGGCTGCACTTTATAGGCCACGGGAATTGTGACCTCGCTCCCACCCGTCGTCAGGGTTTGCGCGGTCTCAGTAAAGTGGTAGTGGCTGGGGCAGCCCGCGGCGCCGTATGCGCTGGCGGGAGTGGTTGAGGTCCAGTCGCCGATCAACGGATTGGTGGAGTTTTCAGGCTGACTCTTGCAGCCTGCGAACATAGCGAGCAGCGCCAACGACACAGCCAGTACACGTCGTTTCGTCTTCCGATGAAGGGAACAGGAGATGGATCGGTCGGAGCGCATATTGAATCGGACAAATTGAATTTAGCTTAAGTGCCGCGGCTGGCGCTAGAGGCTTTGAGGCGGCCTACGAGCCGGCGATCATCATGCCCTCGATGCGCAGCGTAGGAGCGGCGCTGGCGCTGCGGAAGACCAGGTCGTTGCCGATCGCGGAGATGTTCTGGTACATGTCCTTCAGGTTTCCGGCAATGGTAATCTCTTCCACCGGGTAGGCGAGTTCGCCGTTCTCGATCCACAGTCCCGCGGCACCCTGCGAGTAGTCGCCGGTGACCAGGTTGACGCCGAAACCCATGGTCTCGGTCACGTAGAGGCCGTCCTTCACATCGCCGATGATCTCCTCCGGCGTCAGCGTGCCGGGCTGGAGAAAGAAGTTGCCCGCACCGATGCCGGGGTTCGACGCCAGCGAGCGCGAGGCGTTGCCGGTGGAGGCGAGCCCCAACTTGCGCGCGGTGTAGGTGTTCATCACGTAGCTCTTGAGAATCCCGTTTTCAATCAGCACGGTGCGACGCGTGGGCAGGCCTTCGCCGTCGAAGGGCGAGGTGCCGAAGCCGCCGGCTTGAATGCCGCCTTCGTGGTCGCCGTCTTGGTTCTCGTGATTGAAGACCAGGGTCCCGTCGTCGATGACGGTGACATTGTCGCCGGCGACCCTCTGGCCCAGCATGTCCGCGAAGAAGGTGGCATGGCGATAGATGGCGTCGCCATTGGCCGCGTCGAAGATGTTGCCGATGATGGAGCGCGCTATTTCTGCCGAAAAAACCACCGGGGCCTGTTGTGTCGGCACTCGCCGGGCACCCAATCTGCGCAGCGCCCGGCGCGCGGCTTCGTGGCCCACCGCGACCGGATCTTCCAGCAGGCGCGTGCTGCGCGCGTTGGAGTACCAGAAATTGCGTTGCATGTTGCCGGCGTCGTCATGCGCGATCGGCTGCGCGGAGAAGCCGCAGTAGCTGCGCCGATACTCGCCGGTAAAACCGCGCGAGTTCATCATGATCTTGTGCGCGGTGGCCGCGTCGAAGTCGCCACCGCCGGAGTTCTGGATACGCGTGTCGTAGGCCATGGCCGCAGCCTCCACCTCGCGCGCGATGCGGATTCGCTCGGCCGGCGGCTGCTGGTTTACATCGTCGAAGTAGAGGTGCTGCGCGGCAACATCATGCTGCCCAAAAGCGCCTTCTTCAGGCAGCCCGGCGAAGGGGTCTTCGCTGGTGATGCGCGCCAGCGTCACCGCGCCGGAGACCAGCCGGTCGATACTCTCGGGCGAAAAGTCGGACGAGCTGGTGCTGGCGGTCCTTTGCGCTTTGCCCGACGCGATAAAAACGCGCAGGCCGACGGCACGCGAGCCCGACTCCTTCAGCGTCTCGACCTGGCCCAGCCGCACCCGCACGTTGAACTCGTCGCCCTCGTAGACGACGGCCTCGGCGTCCGTAGCGCCTGCCTTCAGTGCGTGGGCCAGCACGTCGGCGGCGAGTTGTTTCAAGTCTGTGGCGGAGATGCTTTCAGTTGGCAAAAAAAGTCCTCGGGAACTCAAGATGTTTGCTCGTGGCAAGGCCCTGCCTTCGGGCTAGCTGGCGGAGGGGTCGAAGTCGTCGGCGGTGATGATCTGGAGCGCGGGAGTCACCGCAGGTTGCTGGTCGGTAAGGTCGACCGCCTGAGGATCGTTGCGCTGATCGATCAAAACGATGGTGCGGGCGGAGCCGCCGGGATAGCTGGTCTGGCTGCCGGTGTACACCGGCGCGGCAGCGTTGGGCGCAGCGCCGGCGGCGAAGGCGACGATGGAGTAGGTTCCGCTGGGCGCGTAGACGTAGCCGGTGTTGCCGCCGAAGCCGATGCCGGTGGCGATCGGCGCGATCCCCGCCAGCGAAGATCCTGAAGGCACAAGGTAGAGGTCGACCGCACCGGCGCGTGTGGCCTGGCCCAGGAACCGCAGGGCGACCTGGCCCGCGGGAGCCGGCGTCGACTGGTCCTTCAGCACGCTCATCTGCAGGTTGGCAGCGACGTTGCCGGCCAGCACCGTGTACTGTGTACCCGCGAAAAAGCTTCCGCGCACCTGGGCAAGCTCCTGCTGTGTGTTCGCGATGTAGGCCGCGTGGACGGTCACGCCTGGCGCAATGGAAATGTAAGAGCTGACGGTCCCGAAGCCGATGTTGTACAGGCCCACCTGCGCGGGTTGGGACGGGGAGTTCTGGTAGATGTCCAGGTTGGGCGCGTCGGGCGAGGCGTCGATGACGCGGACCTGGGTCACCGGCTGGTTGCCGGTGATGCTCTGGCAGCCGGTCAGCGCGGTAGCCATCACGGCCAGCGTGGTCAGCCGGCGGGCGCGGGTCGCGAGATGGAGGCGGTTCAGGAGCATGGCCGGGGCACCGGGGCCGAACAGGCTTCTCGGCCGTAGGACGGCGAAACTGCAGTTACGACTACTCTAATTGATTTCGGTGGCATGGGCGACCGAGGGGGAATCGCGAAAGTGACACCAGGGTCGCAGCGCGCGGGCCGCCCGGCGCGGCGCTCACCTCATCCTGAGCTGCGGCCGGCGCCCACACCGGCTCCCCGCGGAGACGGGTTTTCGCTGGGATGGGCGTCAGGGGATTGACTGCGCATGGCCGCAACCAGGTCGCCGGTGAAGACCTGGAAGCAGCCTCGGCCGCAAGCCTTGGCGCGGTACATGGCCGCATCCACGCGGCGCAGCAGGACCTCCGCATCGACCGTCTCATCTTCCAGCGTGCAGACCCCGATGCTGACCGATATGGGTATCTGGAACTTGCCGACCTCGATCGGCTCGGACAGGGCGGCGACGATCTTGGCGGCAATCTGTTCGGCCTGTTCCGCATCGGTCAGGTCGTTCAGCAGCACAATGAACTCATCGCCTCCCATGCGGGCCACGCTGTCGGTCTTGCGAATGGTGGCGCGAATGCGCCTCGCGGTCACCCGCAGCACCTCGTCGCCGGCGCTGTGCCCAAAGTAGTCGTTGATCGGCTTGAACTTGTCCAGATCCAGCATCAGCAGCGCGATGCTCTTGTGGAAACGCTGCGCACGGTCCAGTGCGACTTGCAGCCGGTCGTGCAAAAGGGTCCGGGTGGCCAGGCCGGTCAGGGAGTCGTGGTGCGCCATGTGGCGATAGAGCTCCCGGCTCTGGCGCAGTTCGCGGGTCTGTTGCTCCACCCGGCTGCGCAACGAAAACGCCCACATGAATCCAGCCACCGTGACCACCAGCGTAAACAGCAGCACGAACTCGATGCGGCTTACGGTCCACAGGGAAGGCCTTTGCAGCACAACGATGTCTTGCGGCGAACGCAGCATGATCGAGAAGTGCGAGGCCTGGGTGAAGCCGAAGCCCCTCAGGGTGCTCTCGTTGTCCACCTGCACGGAACAGATGCCTGTGATCCGCAGCTTGCTCCCGATCGGGATCGCGCTGATCTTTGCATCCTCGGAGACGGCGGTAGGCAGAAGCACCCGGAAAAGAAATTTTCCGGAGGACACGATAAGGTTGGCATCGCTTGCGGCCTCATCGCGCCCAATCAGCCGCCCATCGATCTGTACCAGATCGGAGTCGAGCTTCCCATCCAGCGCCTGTTCCGGGGTCACCGGAGAGGCCGCCACGGCGGCGTTGCCAGCCAGCGGCCGGAAGATGGCGTCCGACAGCGCGGGCTTGAATCCGGACAGGACTGTGAATCCGACCAGGTCGACGGACCAGCCGGGCGCCAGCGGAGTGGTCTGGGTGGTTTGTGCGCACAGGCCCCCGGTCGCGTCCTTGATGCACAGCGTCCGGCCCGGCCAAAACAGAGTCACGGCGCCGCGTACGTGGACGCGATGAGGCCACAGGTTGGATGGATCGAAGCGCAGCAAGCCGTCGACCGGCCGCACCGGGCGGGCGAACGCATCGCCTGAGTCGGGTGCAACGGCGAAGACGGTTTCCATGCCGGGAAAGAACAGGCGCGCGCCCGTCAACTGACTGTTTGCGTTGAAGATGGGAGCGGCGTTGCCCCGGATTTGGACCCATTTGTCGACCAACTGGTGGTAGTCGAAGCTCGGGCTTTGCACCGTGGTCGCCGCGATTACTCCACCGTCCATCGCAACCTGCAAGGTCACGTTGGTGGCAGACTCCGTCACCGAATGCACCACGCCGTCGATCTCGACCCACCGTGCGTCGTCAGCGCCGGTCAGCAGCGTTGGCAGGGTCACCGGGCTGGTCGCGTTCGGCAGTTGCGCATCGCCCAGAACGGTGATGCGGGCCTGATCGATGATGGGCGCGTAGTCGCCAGGTGCGGTCACCCCGGTGACGTCGACCAGAGTGCCCGGGACCGGCTGCCGCCCCGGCCAGGTGGTTCCCAGCAGGACGGCGGCGTAGATGCTGCCGGTAGAGTCGTGCAGAAAGAAGGCGAGGCGCCGCGAGTCCACATGACTGTCGTAGTACGTCACCACCGCCCGCACATGCACGGGATAGCCGCGGCGGGCCTCGTCGGACGAGAGACTGTGGGCCTGGCGCAGCGTGGTCAGCGTGCGCAGGGTCTCGGCGTCGGCGGTCTTCTGTGTTCTCGGCGAGGGCGGATCCCGTTCAACCGGACTTCGTGCCAGCGCGGAGCCGGCAAATAAGGCGAGTGTGATGGCAAACAGGATCGATCGTCGCCGCGAGATGGAGTCACACTGCGGCACTTAACCAGCATCGGCGTAAACAAGGCTACCGTTAATCCCACCTTGGTTGGATACGGACGCCAAATGTCGCACTGTCAGACAGTCAGCACGGTCTCCCATCCGAGCCGCACCGCCGCCTTGGGAAGGCGTCATCTCACTTTGAGAAGGCGTCATCTCACTTGAGAAGGCGTCATCTCACTTTGAGAGGGCGTCATCTCGACCGAAGGCGCTTTAGCGCCGCAGTGGAGAGACCCCCGCATTTGCCTTTAGTCCCGTCTCTGCCCACGTTTCCTACGCCATTCTGGTTCGCCCCCACGCCGTCATTCCGACCCGAATCGCCATTCTGGCTCGCCCACCCGAACCGTCATTCTGGCTCGAAGAGTCAGAATCTCTGTCGTTCGTCCCTCGCTTCTGAGATAGGCCCGGACTGGTAGCCCAAGGCTTCAGCCTTGGGTCTCCCGGGCGGGCCGGTCAGTGGGCTTCAGCCCCGGGGACTTGCTCTCTTACCCGACATCCAGCCCGCTTCCTGGCGCGAGTCCGACTCAGAGGTAGTGATTGGCCGCATTTTCTTCGCTTTGGCGCGATTCCTGCGTTACCCTTATCCCGCTTCCTGTTTGCACCGCTGAGTTTCTTTCAGGAGATTCACCATGTCTGTTTTCCCCGCACTGCGTCGCATATTCCTGGCCGCCGCACTGTTTTCCGCCCTCTTCCTCGCCTTGCCGGTCACAAATCCAGCCGTGGCTCAGGCGACCGCTCCGCAGCAGACCATCGCCCAGAAGATCGCCGCGTCCAAGGACCTGCTCGACATCAACACCGCGACGCCCGCGCAGTTGAAAGCCCTCCCCGGAATGGGCGACGCCTACGTCTCGCGCATCATCGCCGGCCGCCCCTATACCGCGAAGAACCAGTTGACCACGCGCGGCATCCTTCCCCAGGCTGCCTACGAAGCGATCAAAGACCAGATCATCGCCCACCGTCCCAAGCCGTAGGAGGCCGCTGAGAGAGTCGGTCTTTAAGATAGGCCGGGACTTTAGTCCCGGCATAACGAGCACGAAACCAACGCGGGCTTTAGCCCCTGGGGCATGCTTTTCACCAATTCAACCCTTTTTCAGTACCCCTGTAAGACAGGCAGCAGCGTCACGGAACAATTACCGACCCGCGCGCGTACCCATCGGCAAGTAACATTCCAAGGTAGGCCCCGCCATGCTCCTTCACGCCGCCAAAACTCTCCTCCTGGCTATGCTGATGAATGCCTCGAGCGGCCACGCTCAAACGCCGCAGACCGCCTCGCCCGCCCCCACCGCGACGCCGGAGTTTGAAGTGGCCAGCATCAAGCCCGTCAAGGAGCCCAATCCGGGCCGCATGAACGACCACGAGGACGACCGCCGTTTCACCACGCACTACACCAGCTTGAGCGATCTCATCCTGATGGCGTACCACGTGGACCGTCAGCAGGTGGCCGGTGGGCCCGCCTGGATCAGGACCGACGAGTACGACGTCGATGCGGTAGCCGCCGAGGACATCAAATCGTCCGAGCAGTTCCAGGCGATGTTGCAGAAGCTGCTGGCCGACCGCTTTCAACTCACGCTTCACCGCGAGCAGAGGGAGATGAGCGTCTACACCCTGGTCGTCGCCAAGGGCGGATCCAAGCTGAAGGCGGCAGATCCCAACCGCACGGGGTACGGCGCCAGTTGCGATCACCTGGGCGTATGCCACTTCCGGGGCGAGCCTCTGGCGCACTTTGCGCGCTGGATGGCCTTTGTCGTCCTCGCCAAACCCGTAACCGACAAAACCGGGCTTGCGGGTAACTTCGACTTCGACCTGACCTGGACGCCCGACGA
Source organism: Acidobacteriaceae bacterium (assembly GCA_049509035.1). GTDB lineage: Bacteria > Acidobacteriota > Terriglobia > Terriglobales > Acidobacteriaceae > Edaphobacter. The sequence continues at coordinate 356,074 of JBELAH010000005.1, read as the reverse complement.
GTCGCAATTCGTCGCCATGGGCATCCGCGCGCCGGCCGCCGCCGACAATCCCAATGCACCTCCCGAACTCTTCACCGCCCTCCAGGAGCAACTCGGCCTCAAGCTCGAGCCGCAAAAGATTCCCGCCGAAGTCCTCGTCATCGACCGCGTCGAACGCCCATCAGCGAATTAGGTTGTGCGCTCCTCGGCAAAATCAGAGGGGTTGCGTGTCAAGCCCACCCGTGAAAAGCGTCGCTTTCATTTCCCAATGGGGAACATTCAAGCACGCGATTTACACCGCCTACTCTGCACGTGAGTGGCTCATCGTTCATTCGACGGCTCTTGAGCAATTGAAGCGCCAATTGCTCCACGTGGAGCAATTTGGCCGCAAACCACCGCAACCCATTGATAACTCGTCCTGCCTATCGAAAACCCGCCCTACGCCTTCGCCGCCTGCTGCGCAAATATTTCGCGCAGCGTGTCACCGGCCGCAGTCAGGTTGGCGCCCCACATCTCCACATACTCGCGTGAGAGCACCACGCCGTCCGCGCCAGCGGCGAATGCAGCCTGGAGCGCGGCCTTCACATCGTCCGGATGAGTGCGCTTGTCTGTAGCCGCGGGACCGCCGCCGAGCACAGGCACGTCGATGTCGATTCCGGGATAGATTTTGGTTTGTCCGGCGACGCCGATGAGCGCGCGCTTGGTCTCTTTCGCTACGTAGTCGGGCGACAGGCCAGAACTGGCGAGCTTGTCGAACGGCGCTTCGTTGTAGTTCATGATCTTGTAGTAGAGCGCGAGGAAGTCCTCAGGCTTGGCGTCGTGGAAGACGCCGCGGCTGAGCGAGTTCAGGTAGTTCGCCAGGCGTGGGCCACCGGCGTTGTTGTAGGTGGCGATCTTGAAAAAGTCGGAGAAGTTGCGCCGCTTGGTGTAGTCCTCCTCGGCGCGATAGAACGGGCTAAACGTCATGTTCTGCATCAGGTGAAAGCCGAACGGCTTTTGCGGTGCGATGGATTTGGCCAGGCCGTAGAGCTCGGCCTGCGCGCCCTGGAAGCTATCGGTCCAGAGCGACTCCCAACTGAGGACTTCGGGGTATTTAAGCAGAATGCGCCAGAAGGTGGTGAAGTAGCCGTCGGGGACTTGATCGGGTGTAGCCCGGAAGAGCTGGCCAATCTCGCGAAAGCCGGCCTGCGCGCGCGGCATGGAGATGCCGAGGTCGCGCGCCTTGGCCTGACAGAACTGGCAGAAGCAGGTGGCATTGCCGCCGCCGGTCACCAGGCTGTCGAGCGGGCCATCGCGCTCGCAGCCCCAGGCGATGCCGTCGACCAGTTCCGGGTAGCCAATTAGCAGCGACTCGATTTTGCCGCTGAGGTAGGCGCGGAAGTCGGGATTGTTGAAGCAGGGGTTGGTGGTGCTGCGGCCGTTAAGGTCGACCTCGCCAAGTTCGGCATAACTGGGTGCGGTGTGGGCGAGCGTGGGGCTGGGATTGTTGAGGTCCCAGGCGAAGAAGTCCATGCCGCGGGCCTTGGCCTTGGGTGCGACCGCCTCGATGACATTGAACTTGCCGTATCCGGTGAGGCGGAAGTCCTTGAGGCTAGTGTTGGTGAAGAATTTGGGGTCGTAGTCGTAGAGCGCGCCGGCGTTGACGCCGGTGTTGTTGGGGCCGAGCGGCGTGCCGTGGTCGGGGAAGCCCGCGCCGGTGCGCAGGCGCTGCTCGCCGTAGGCAAAGGTGTAGGCCCAGACGGTGTTGACGTTACCCTTCTTCTGGAGGTTGTCGAGCACCTGGTCGACGCCCTCATCGACCCAGGCGAAGCCGCGGACCTGGATTCCGACGAAGTTCTTGCGATTGTTGGCGGCTGCGCGGGGGCCTCGCGGGGCGACGCGGGCGGGCTGCTGCGGAGTTGCGGGCGCGGCTTGCGCTTCGGCTTGAGGGCTGGATGTCTGCGCGAGAGCGGCGGCTGCGGCGGAGGCGAGGCGGAGGAAGTTGCGGCGATCGAGCGGAGAGTTCATGGGCTTGGCTCCTTTGCGGGGACGGAGGTGAGACGTTGGCGGAGCGATGCGAGTTTCGCGCGCGAACCTTTGTATCAGAGTGGCGTATGCGGGCGCGAGGCTGGCAGCGTTCCCTAAAGCGCCGTGCCTGCGTTGACAAAGGGATTGGGCGGAAGATAACCTAGTTGATAGATGAGCTTTTCGACCGAGCATCGCGGGCACCACCACAACCATGCGCAGAGCGTGTTGGCGGCGTTGTCCGGTTGGGCGAGATAGCAAAAGCACATACGGATTCCAAAGGCCCGCTGACGCGCAACCCGCGAGCGGGCCTTTTTGCTGCGCGTGGGGAGATGGAGACGCGGGCCCGGCAGGCGAACAGATATGTAGATAGACCAAATTTGAAAGCGAGAGAGACGATGGACGCAGTGAAGGATGCACCGAAGATAGATTTTGCCAAGATGGACGGGCTGGTTCCCGGCATTGTGCAGGACGCGAAGACGGGCGAGATGTTGATGCTTGGATTTCTGAACGAGACCAGCTACCAGAAGACGCTGGAGTCGGGATTTGTAACCTTCTGGAGCCGGACGCGGCAGAAGCTGTGGATGAAGGGCGAGACCAGCGGCAACCGGCTGCGAGTGGTGACGGCGGCGACGGATTGTGACAACGACGCGCTGCTGTTCCGGGTGGAGGTGGAAGGCGATGGGCTGGTGTGCCACGAGGGCACGGTGAGCTGCTTTACGAAACCAATTTCGGTTACAACTTCCAAGTAGCAGAAGCAGATTCCCTACGGGAATGACAAAAGGAGCAGTATGGCGACCAAGCTGAAGCTGGGAATTCCGAAGGGGAGTTTGCAGGATGCGACCATTGCGCTGTTCGAGCGCGCGGGCTGGCAGATTCTTGCCAACGGGCGCAGCTACTTTCCGTCGATCGATGATGCGGAGATTGAGTGCATGCTGGTGCGCGCGCAGGAGATGGCACGGTACGTCGAAAAAGGCGCACTGGACGCGGGCCTGACCGGCAACGACTGGGTGCAGGAAAACGAGACGGACGTGGAGTATGTGACCAGCCTGACCTACTCGAAGGTGAGCCGGCAGAAGGTGAAGTGGGTGCTGTGCGTGCCGGAGGATTCGCCGTTCAAAAAGCCGGAAGACCTGGCCGGCAAGGTGATTGCGACCGAGTTGGTGGAGTTTACGAAGCGCTATTTTGCGAAGAAGAACATTCCGGTGAAGGTGGAGTTCAGTTGGGGCGCGACGGAGGTGAAGCCGCCGACGCTGGCCGATGCAATTGTCGAAGTAACGGAGACGGGGTCGAGCCTGCGCGCGAATCGGCTGCGGATTATCGAGACGCTGATGGAGAGCGAGACGCAACTGATCGCGAACAAAGCGGCGTTCAAGGATGAATGGAAGCGGAAAAAGATTGAGAACATCTCGCTGATGCTAAATGCGGCCATTGCAGCGCAGGGGCGCGTGGGGCTGATGATGAATGCACCGAAGGACAAGCTGGACGCGATTGTGGCCGAGCTTCCGGCGCTGAATTCCCCAACCATCTCGCATTTGAGCGATCCGGCGTGGGTTGCGCTGAACACAATTCTGGATGAGACCGTGGTGCGCGACGTGATTCCGAAACTGAAGGCTGCGGGCGCGACGGGGATTGTGGAGTATCCGCTGAGCAAGGTGGTTGTTTAAGGGCGGTTGCAGGTTGCTAGTTGAAAGACGTCTGACGTTGGAGTTCTGATGAAGCTGGTAAGGACATTTGGGCGGGGGAAGGCTCGGGCGGACGAGATGATTCGTTCGCTCGAGCAGCGCGGTGCGCTCAATACGTCGACGGTTGAGAAGACTGTAACCGTTATTGTTACAGATGTACGGAAGCGGGGAGATGCGGCGCTGCGGAAGTATGCGGAGAAGTTCGACGGCCTGGCGGAGGGCGCGGATTTGCTGGTTTCGCGCGACGAGATGAAAGCGGCGTGGGAGGCGACGGCGCCGGAGTTGCGGGCTGCGATGCGGACGGCGCAGACGAATATCCGGGCATTTGCGGAGGCGCAGAAGCCTAAGGAGTGGAGCATCGCTCCCGCGGCGGGCGTGACAGAGGGCCAAGCGACGGTGGGGCAGATGGTGCGGCCGCTGGAGAGCGTGGGGAGCTATGTGCCGGGCGGGCGCTATCCGCTGCCGTCGACGCTGCTGATGACGGTGACGCCGGCACAAGTGGCGGGGGTGGAGCGGATTGTGGTGTGCTCGCCGAAGCCGGCGCGGGAGACGCTGGCGGCGGCATGGCTGGCGGGTGTGACGGAGTTCTACCGGGTGGGCGGGGCGCAGGCGATTGCGACGATGGCGTACGGGACTGGATCAGGTAAGGACGGATCGATTGCGCGGGTGAACAAGATTGTGGGGCCGGGAAATCTATTTGTAACTGCGGCGAAGATGCTGGTGTCGGCGGAGTGCGCGATCGATATGCCGGCGGGCCCGACGGAGATTGTAGTGACCAGCGAGCGGGGCGATGCGGCTGGTATTGCCGCGGATCTGGTGGCGCAGGCGGAGCATGATCCGGAGACGCTGGCAGTGATGATTACCAGCAATGCAGCGCTGGCGGAGGCGGTGAAGGCGGAGGTAAAGGCGCAGGCGAAGCAGAATGCAATCGCGAAGGTTTCAATTGCCGCGCGCGGGTGCATATTTGTAACGCAATCGGTTGCAGAGGCTTGCGAGCTGACCAACCGGCTGGCTCCGGAGCATTTGACCGTGGATGCGAAGACGGACCTGAAGTGGGTAAAGAATGCGGGGTCGGTGTTTGTGGGGAATTATTCGCCGCAGTCGATGGGCGACTACATCTCGGGACCGAACCACGTGCTACCGACGGGACGCGCGGGCCGGGTGCGCGGCGGGTTGAGCGTGATGGACTTTGTGAAGGTGATTACGGTGCAGGAGTATACGCGCAAGGGGCTGCGGGCGCTGGGCCCGCATGCGATTGCGCTGGCCGAGGCCGAAGGGTTGAAAGGACATGCGGAGAGCGTGCGGGTGAGGATGCGGTAAAAGCAGTTGCAGGTTGCAGGTTGCAGGTTGCAGGTTCGAGGTTCGAGGTTCGAGGAAGTTGAGGTGTTGTGGTGGCTTTGGTTGCTTCCAAGACGGTGGTTCCACGCAGGGCGGTGGTGGCGATGCCGGAGTATCATCCGCCGCTGGCGGGGCGGGATGCGCTGCGGCTCGACTTCAACGAGAATACGTTGGCGGCGTCGCCTAAAGTGATTGCACGGCTGCGGCAGGTGACGGCGGAGGGGTTGACGAAATATCCCGAACGCGAGGGCGTGGAACGGATTGCGGCGGCGCACTTCGGCCTGGACGGAGCCCAAGTGTTGCTGACGAATGGCGTGGACGAGGCGATCCACCTGGTGTGCGCGGCGTTTCTGGAAGAGGACGATGAGGCGATGGTGTCGACGCCGACGTTCTTCATGTATGAAGTGAGCGCGGGCATGATGACGGCGCACGTGACAAAGGTCCAGACGGATGCGTCGCTCGAGTTTCCCTACGAGCGGTTTATGGCGGCGATTTCGCCGCGGACGAAGCTGATTATGGTGGCGTCGCCGAACAATCCTACGGGCGCGGTGGTGAACCGCGAACGGCTGCTGGCGATCTGTGCGGCGGCCCCGCAGGCGGTGGTGATGGTGGACGAAGCGTATTACCATTTTTTCGGCGAGTCGGTGATGGCGGATGTGGGGAAGGTGCCGAACCTGATGGTGGCGCGGACGTTCTCGAAGGCGTATGGGCTGGCGAATCTGCGTATCGGAATGTTGGCGGGGAGCGCGGAGCTGATGAAGTACGTGCGCAAGGTGAGCTCGCCGTACAACGTGAACGGCGTGGCACTGGATTGCCTGCCGGTGGCGCTGGCGGATGAGACGTATGTTGCGTGGTACGCGGAGCAAGTACGCGCGGGGCTGGTGCGGATGATGGATGGTTTGCGCGCGCTGGGGGTGGAGTTCTTCCCCAGCCATGCGAACTTTGTGTTGATGAAGATCGGCACGAAACATGCAGAGCTGGTGAAGGCGATGCGTGCGCGCGGCGTGCTGCTGCGCGACCGCTCGACCGATCCGGGATGCGATGGGTACGTGCGCATCACGGTTGGGGTGGAGGAGCATGTGACGCGCGGGCTGGCGGCGCTCGGGGAGTCGCTGAAGGAGATTGGATGGAAGCCCGAGCAGGTTAGCGGGTCAGCGAACGGGCAAGCGAGTGCGGACGAAAGGGAGTGGGAGTGATGAGCGAACTGAGTCAGCAGCGAAAGAAGGTGGTGGTGTTGTGCGCGGCGGTGGCATGCATGGCCACAGCGGTTGTCGCGCTGAAGGGCCACCCGATGCTGGTTGGCGGCGTGATCGCGCTGCAGGTGGTCACACTGGTGTACGCGATTGTTGAGTTTGCGAAGTTGAAGAGGCAGGGGAAATGAAGAAAGCGATTCGGCGGGAGAGCAAGTTGGCGAGTCGGCGAAAGAGCGCGGATGCAGTGCGGACGGGAACAGTGAAGCGCGATACGACGGAGACGAAGATTGCGCTGGCGCTGACGATCGATGGGACGGGCAAGTACTCGGTCGCGACCGGGATACGGTTCTTCGATCACATGCTGGAGCTGTTTACGCGGCATGGCGGGTTCGATCTGACGCTGAAGTGCAAGGGCGACCTGGATGTGGACCAGCACCACACGGTGGAGGATGTGGGGATCGCGCTGGGCGAGGCGTTCGGGATTGCGCTGGGGGATAAAAAGGGGATCATGCGCGCCGGATATTTTGTGATGGCGATGGACGAGACGCTGGCGGTGGCGGCGGTGGACTTGAGCGGGCGGGTTGCGTACGTGGTCGAGACCCAGGTGACGGTGCCGCTGGTCGGGGATTTTCAAACGGAACTGGTGGCGGATTTCTTTGATGGATTTGCGCGCGGGGCGAAGGCGAATGTGCATGTGAAGACGATGTATGGGCGCAGCAATCATCACAAGATCGAGGCAATCTTCAAGGCGTTTGCGCGGGCGCTGCGCGGGGCTTGCAGCCGCGATGAGCGGATGCGAGAGATGCTGCCGAGCACGAAGGGACTGCTATGAGCAGGGCTACCGAAGTGATTCGGCGGGCAGCTTTCGTTTGCGGGTTGGCGGCGATAGTGCTGTCGTTCGGGCTAGTTGCCGGCAGCATGCTTCGGCCCGTCCGCGCCGTGGGTTACGTGAGGCAGGCAGAGGCGATGCGGCCGTGGGTCCATTGGGGACTGGGATCCGCGCTGGCCGGCTTTGCGCTCTGCTTTTTCGGTGAGGGGCGCTGGAGACTCTTCAGCGTGCTGGTTGCGCTGGTATTGATTGCATGGTGGTACGGCGCGGGGACGGTGTTGGGCCGATGATTGCGGTGATTGATTACAAGGCGGGGAATCTGACCAGCGTGGTGAAGGCGCTCAGGTTTCTGGAGGCGCGCGATGTGGTGGTGACGCAGTCACCGGAGGAGGTGCGCGCGGCGGACAAGGTGGTGCTGCCGGGGGTGGGGCATTTTCACTCGACGCAATTGCTGAAGGATTTGGGGCTGACGGATGCGGTGCGCGAGGCGGTGGCGAAGGGCACGCCGTTTCTGGGGATTTGCGTGGGGTTGCAGTGGTTGTATGAGGGGTCGACGGAGGCGCCAGAGACGGCGGGGCTGGGGCATTTTGTGTCGATGTGCGAGCGGTTTCCGGCGATGTATAACGGCGCGGAGCTGAAGTCGCCGCACGTGGGGTGGAATTCGCTCGAGGACATTCGGCCGGATACGCGGCTGCTGAAGGATGTGAAGGAGGGGTCGTTTGTGTACTTCACGCATTCGTGGCGGGCTCCGGTGAGCGACGATACCGCGGCGATCACGAATTATGGCGGTGGGTTTACGGCGGCGGCGGAGCGGGAGAATGTGATGGGCGTGCAGTTCCACCCGGAGAAGTCGGCGGAGGTGGGTTTGCGGGTGTTGCGGAATTTTGTGGAGATGTAATGCTGACGAAGCGGATTATTGCGTGTTTGGATGTGCGGGGCGGGCGGGTGGTGAAGGGCGTGCAGTTCGTCGATATCGTGGATGCGGGCGATCCGGCGGAGCTGGCGCACCGGCATGCGGCGGCGGGCGCGGACGAGATTGTGCTGCTGGATATTACGGCGACGCACGAGGGCCGAGGGACGCTGCTGGAGACGGTGCGGCGGACGGCGGCGAAGCTGTTTGTGCCGTTCACGGTGGGGGGCGGGGTGCGGACGGCCAGGGAGGCCGAGGCGGTTTTTACCGCGGGCGCGGACAAGGTGTCGATCAACTCGGCGGCGATTGCAAGGCCGGAGCTGATTGGCGAGATTGGATCGAGCTTTGGGGCGCAGGCGGTGATTGTGGCGATCGATGCACGCAGGGGCAAGAAGAGCGCGGAGGAGGCGGAAGTTTACGTGGCGGGCGGGCGCAAGAAGACCGGGCTGCGGGTGGTGGAGTGGGCACGGGAGGCGGAGGCACGCGGAGCGGGCGAGATCCTGCTGACCAGCATGGATACGGACGGGATGCGCGCGGGGTTCGACTGCGAACTGACGGCGGCGGTGAGCGAGGCGGTGCAGATTCCGGTAATTGCCAGCGGCGGTGCGGGAAGCGCGGAGCATTTTGCGGAGGTGTTTGGGCGGGGCAAGGCAGACGCTGCGCTGGCGGCGAGCATTTTTCATTTTGGGGTGACGGATTCGCGCGAGTTGAAGGGGCGGCTGCAGCGGGCGGGGGTGAGCGTGCGGCTGCCGTGTTGAGGAAGGCGGCGAGGCAGCGAGGCCGCGAGTCAGCGAGTCAGCGAGTCGGCGAGTCGGGCGAGTCGGCGTCCTGCCCGGGAATCTGAGTGGCTGTTCACTCAGGTTTAATCGAGGTGTGTCAAGGTATTTTCAATCGTGATTCTGCAACGAAAGTATTAAGGAGCCATTGCACGGCCTGCCTATACTTGTGGCAATCCCGACACCGGAATCCAACGCCAAGGAAAAGGAAGAATGCATGCTCGATATTCTGCAGTTGCGTTTTAATCCTGAGGAGCTTGATCGACTGCGGTTGTGCCAGGCAGCGCCGCGCAGCGACTGCCATGCGGCGTTCACGGTAAAGGGCCCACAGACGATATGGCCGATGGCGTGCTGGGACGAGATTGCCGCTGCGGAACAGATTAACGTCCGTGGCTGGTTCCCGCTGCTGGATAAGATGGCGGACGAGTTCCTGATCTGGCGGCCGCAGGGCGGGTGCTTCTTTGTTTACCGCGACCGGGTGACCTACCGGGCTGAGAAGAATAACCCGCGCAACGTGCTGTTTCTGCAGCTGGAGATGAACCGCCTGACGGTGGTGCCGCCGCGACCGGCCCAGCCGGTGCGGGCGCTTTTGGCGCAGTCACGAGGGCTCAAAGGCTTAACACCGACTTACACCGATTGAACCGATCAAGAGCGGGAATGTGAAGAACAAGATGCGGAGGTTTTCGCGCTGCGGCGCCGGCATGCCGGGGGCTGCGACAATAGAAGCATGTTGATTCCTTCGATCGATTTGATGGGCGGGCGGATTGTGCAGCTTGTCCAAGGCGAAAAGCTGAAGCTGGCGTTCGACGACTTCGAGTACTGGATTGAGCGGTTCGCGAAGTATCCGCTGGTGCAGTTGATCGACCTGGATGCGGCAATGCGGCAGGGCGAGAATCGCGCGCTGATCGAGATGATCTGCCGGCGGCTGCCGTGCCAGGTGGGTGGCGGGTTGAAGACGGCGGAGGATGGGCGCGCGTTGTTGGATGTGGGGGCGCGGCGGGTGATTTATGGGTCGAGCTTGTTTGGGGTCGATGAATTAGGGGCAACCCACCCTTTGCCAAAGGCGGCAAAGGATGGGCCACCCGGTGCGATGGACGGACCACCCAAGGCGAGGCGGCACAGAATCGTCAAACTGGAGTTTGCGGAGGAGCTGAAGCGGACGCTGAGTGAGGCAGCGTTGTGCTTTGCGGTGGACACGAAGGGCGGGCGCGTCGCGGTGAAGGGGTGGAAGGACCGGGTGGACCTGACGCCGGAGGAGGCGGTGACGTGGCTCGAGGATTGCTGCGCGGCGTTCCTCTACACGCATGTGGATACGGAGGGGACGATGCAGGGCTTTCCGCTGGATGTGGCGGCGGTCCTGCGCGCGTGCACGGCGAAGCAATTGATTGTGGCGGGCGGCATCCGGTCGCGGGCGGAGGTGGACGCGCTGGATGCGATGGGTGTGGATGCGGTGGCGGGGATGGCGGTTTATTCGGGGGCGATGGAGGCTTAGGGTGAGGCTGCCGGTGGTCAGCGAGCTTTGAGGTTTGTTGGCAGAAAGGTTCGAGCAGTTAGGGTGATGTGGGCTTCGTCGGGGGTCCTTCGACTACGGTCGCGTTGCGACCTTCGCTCAGGATGACGGCTTCATGTTGGTGTGGTGAGGCGGGCGAGGACTTCGGCGGGGGTGAGGCCGGCGTTGCGGAGGGTGCGGATGGCGAGGGCATCGTGGCGCTTGGCGAGGCGGACGCCTTGCTGGTCGCGCACGAGGGCAGTGTGGAAGTAGGCGACTGAGGACAGGCCAAGGGCGCGCTGGAGAAGAATCTGGCGGGCGGTGGATTTGAGCAGGTCGGCTCCGCGGACGACCTCGGTGATGCGCTGGTGGGCGTCATCGACGACGCAGGCGAGCTGGTAGCTGGGCAGGCCGATGTCGTCGGGGTCGCGGGTGAGCGGGCGGCGCCAGATGAGGAAGTCGCCGAAGGCGGATTCGGGCGCGATGCCGGCGGTGAAGGCTTGCGGACCGAGGTTTGCGTCGAGGAAGCGGATGGTTTCGCCATCGGGGACGCGGAAGCGGTAGTTGGCGGCGGTGAGGGTTTGCGGCGTGGGGTGGGCGGGGCGACAGCGGCCGCTGTAGATAGGCTCGTCGTCTGGATGCGGGTCGGCGTTGGGGTCTTCGTGCGGGGCTTGTGTCATTTGGGCGAGGTCGCGGCGCGTGCAGGTACAGGGGTAGACGTAGCCGGAGGCGAGGAGTTGCTCGAAGGCGGCGCGGTAAGCGGGGAGGCGCTGGGACTGCGAGAGCATCGGCGGGTCCCAGGTAATGCCGAGCCAGGCGAGGTCTTCGAGCATGGCGGCGACGAACTCGGAGCGGGAGCGCTGCGGGTCGAGGTCTTCGTTGCGGAGGAGCAGGGTGCCGTTGTGCTTGCGGGCGCGGGTGCAGGCGGTGAGGAATGTGGCCGCGTGGCCGAGGTGGAGCAGGCCGGTGGGGGATGGTGCGAGGCGTCCGATGTAGGGGGTGGTCACGGGATTGATGATAGCGGGGTCGGGTTTACACTGGCGGCGGCTGGAGTTTCGAGGAATTGCTGCATGCGGGATGTTCTGTTTGTTATTGGCTGTGCTTTGTTTGCCTTGGGTATATTGGCGCTTTTTGTCTATGTCATGTTCAGAGACCTGCATAGGCTCTATCTGCTCTTCACTGGAAGAGTGCCGATGTATAGGATCGTACGATTCCTGGTTGTAATGCTGATATGTGCAATTATCCTCGCAGCAATTCTTGTACCCATTGGGCGAAGGATGGTTCGTGCTGTTGAGCCGTTGGCAGAGGATCGTGTTCGCGGGAACATAATCGCCCTAAGCCTGTTGGGAGCGCCAATCACTTTTGGGTCGACACGAGGAATCCATTTCGATGAGGGCTCCGAGACGGGCAATGGAGGCTTCTCACTGCCGGTCCAGGGAGACAAAGCTAAGGGCGACTTGGACGTCGAAGCTGAGAAGGTGAATGGATCATGGCGCCTTAGCTCAATCACACTTTCTGTGAAAGACAAGAGCGTGCCTATTCCGATTCAGTAATCGTATGGGTTGCGACTCGTGTGCCATAGGGCGCATCTGAGCCAGTAACGGGCAAGAAGCAGATTCCCTTCGGGAATGACAAAAGAAAAGAGGAAGCGATGGAGTATGTGAATCTGGGCAAGACGGGTTTGAAGGTTTCGCGGATTTGTTTGGGGTGTATGAGCTATGGCGTGCCGCCGGTGGGGCAGCCGCTGCGGCCGGGGAGCAATGCGTGGAGTTTGAATGAGGAGCAGAGCGCGCCGTTCTTTCGCCAGGCGCTGGATGCGGGGATCAACTTCTTCGATACCGCGAATGTCTACTCGAATGGCGACAGCGAGCGGGTGCTGGGGCGGTTTCTGAAGGCGAATGCGAAGCGCGAAGACACGGTGATCGCGACCAAGCTGAATGGCGTAATGCGGGATGGGCCGAACGGCGGCGGGCTCTCGAGGAAGGAGATTTTCTTCGAGCTGGACGAGAGCCTGCGGCGGCTGGAGACGGATTATGTCGATCTCTACCAGATCCACCGCTGGGACAAGACGACGCCGATCGAGGAGACGCTGGAGGCGCTGAATGACGTGGTGCGGGCGGGCAAGGTGCGGTATATCGGCGCATCGTCGATGTGGGCGTGGCAGTTTTCGAAGGCGCTGTATACGTCGGAGAAATATGGGTGGGCGAAGTTTGTGACCATGCAGCCTCACTACAACCTGATTTACCGCGAGGAAGAGCGCGAGATGCTGAAGCTGTGCGTGGACCAGGGCGTGGGCGTGATTCCGTGGAGCCCGCTGGCGCGGGGCAAGCTGGCGCGGCCGTGGGAGTCGGAGACGACGAAGCGGTCGGAGTCGGATGGGTACGCGAAGAACTTGTATACGAAGACGGCGGAGGCGGACAAGCTGGTGGTGGAACGGCTGACGAAGGTTGCGGGCGATCGCGGCGTGCCGATGGCGCAGGTAGCGCTGGCGTGGCTGTTGACCAAGCCGGCGATTACGGCTCCGATTATGGGCGCGACCAAGCTGCATCATCTGGAGGATGCGGTGGCGGCGGTGGAGTTGAAGCTGACGGCGGAGGAAGTGAAGGCTCTGGAAGAACCGTATGTGCCGCACCCTGTGCTGGGGTTGAGCTAGTTGCCCTGGTCGGCGGAGGAGATGGCGTAGTAGCCGTTGCGGGTCTGGATGCGGAGGTCCTTGCCGCAACTAAGGGCGATCTTGCGGAAGGTGCCGTCGGCCTTGTCGTTGGTGGGGGTGTAGCTGAGCAGGTATTGGGTGCGGAGCTCGTCCTGGATCTGGTTGAAGGCGTCTTCGAGCTTGCGGCCGTCGTGGCCGACGTTGATCATGCGGCCGCCGGTTGCGGTGGCGAGTTGCTGCATATCGCGGGCGCCGGTGTCTGCGAGGTTGATGCCATAGCCGCCATAGAACTGGCGATCGGCGATGAGGATGACGTAGATGATGGCGTTGGCCTTCTGCGCCTCCTCGGTCGCGGTCTTCAGGGTCTCCTGCGAGCCCTGGTCGCCGCCATCGGTGAGCAGGACGAGGATCTTGCGGCCGGCCTCCTGGCGCAGCTTTTCGTCGGAGGCAGCGTAGACGGCGTCGAAGAGCAGGGTTCCGCGCGGGGTGCCATTGCCGGTGATGGAGCCGGTGCCGGCGCCGGTGTTGATCTGGGCCTTATTGAGGGCGCGTGCGATGTCGCTGGCGCGGTTGGTGTAGTCGGCGAGCAGGTCGACGTTGATGTCGAAGGAGATGAGGAAGGCCTCGTCTTTGGGGGTGAGGACGTCGCGCAGGAAGGTGGCGCCGGACTCCTTTTCGAGGGGCAGGACGTTCATCTGGCTGCCGGAGGTGTCCAGCAGGATGCCGATGGTGAGCGGGAGGCTCTTCTCCTGGGTGAAGTTCTTGATGGTCTGGGGGACCTTGTCCTCGGTGAGGGAGCAGTCGTTCTTGACCAGGTTGGTGATGAAGCCATCCTTGTCGCGCGCGGAGAAGTAGAGGTTGACCAGATTGACGTTGATGTTGATGGTGGGGGCGTCGGTGTCGTTTTGGGGGACGCCGGGCGCGTCGCTGGCCGGGGGCGGACCGCTGGGCGAGGGAGCTTCCTGAGCAAGCAGAGCCGGCGCAAGCAGAGCTAAGGGCAGCAGAGCGAGAGAGAGCAGGGTGGCGGAACGGGTCGGCGCGCGCATGGTGTATGTATTAGACGACGAATAGACGACGAAAAGGACGCGGGGTGAGCGATTTTTCGCGGGACTGGCGGCTGGGGTGAGCGTCCGGGTGCGGGCAGCGGGGCGGCGGACCCGCAACGGGCCGGGCGCGGGGAACGTCTAAAACTACAGTGGGAGCGTGGGGCGGAAGTGGCAGGTTAGGTGCGGCACTGGTAGTCTTAACCGGGGTAGGGAACGGGGGTTTCGAGTTGAGATTGAGCGTATTGGCAGGATCGCTGGCATTGGTGATGCTGGGCACACAGGCAGGGTGGGAGACCGCCGCGCAGCAGGCGATTCCGGACGCGCCCAAGGCGCAGTCGACGCTCCCCGACTTGAGGTCGGTGGCTCCCGGCCAGGGAACGACCTCCAGCTCTACGGACGGCAGCACGCCCGATGGGTCTTCGGGCAAGCAACCGGCCTCCGTGCCGGCCAGCCCTGCCGCCAAGGCAACCGGCGCACAGGCTGGAAGCGGGCAGGGCAGTCCGACCTCGGTTTACGGGAACTCGGTTGAGCCGCCGGCGGGCCAGGGAGTCGATGCCAGCAGGATCCTTCACGTACGGGTGGATTACAAGGAATTGGCGTTTACGGTTAAGGATTCGAAGGGGCGCCCGGTGCCGGGGCTGGAGCCTCGCGATGTGCAGGTGTATGAGAACGGGCTGCGGCAAGAGATTCGCTTCTTCTCGACCGACGCGTGGCCGCTGTCGGTGGCGCTGGTGATCGACCAGAGCATGACCAAGGACGAAATGGACCGTGTGAACTCCGCGCTGGGCGCGCTGCCGGATGCGTTTACGCAATACGACGAGGTTGCGGTCTTCACCTACAACAAGAGCATCAAGGAGCAGACAGAGTTTACCGGGGCGCAGAGCCCGCGGCTGACGCAGACCATCGAGCGGTCGAAGGGTGAGGGGCGCGACGCGCTTAACGCCGGCGACCTGGAAGGGCCGATGACGTGTACGACGTGCATCAACGGCTACAATGTCGACCCGAATACGGCGTCCCAGCGAGGCCAATCGACGATCATGGTGAATGTCCCGCGGGAGATCCATCCGCTGAACGATGCGATCCTGAAGGCGGCGACGGCACTGAGCACCAGGCCAATCGAACGCCGGAGGGTGATCTACGTAATCTCGGATGGCAAGGACTACGGCAGCGAGGCGAAGACTGAGCAGGTGAAGAAGTACCTGCAGATGCACGCGATTGAGGTGGACGGCACGCTGGTGGGCGATTCGGCAATATGGGGGATCGGGGTCCTGGATCGAATTAGCCTGCCGCTAATGATGCGGGACAACATATTGCCGACCTATGCGAAAGCGACGGGCGGAAACGTGGATGCGGAGTTCCGGCCGAACTCCATGGAAAAGAGTTTTGCCAGGATTGCCGAAGAGGTCCGCACTCGATACACGATGGGCTATTACACGCACGAGCCGTTCGTTGACGGCAAGTACCGCAAGCTCGAGGTGGTGGTGTTGAACCACGGCAACGATCTGACGGTGATGGCGCCACCGGGCTACTGGCCGATGGCGGTGGAAATGAGGCCGCAGGGTCCCCCGCCGACGCATTAGACCGCGCGATGAAGAGATGCAATGAATAGTCTGCTGCGCGGCAACGCGCTATTTGCGCTGGCTGCCGCGGCACTGTGGGGCGGCGGCGACTTCTCCGGCGGCATGGGGGTGAACAGCGCCGGGGGCGGGGTCCGCGCAGCGCTGCGGGTGGTGCTGCTGAGCCACATTACGAGCTTTGCGGTGCTGCTGGCGATTGCGCGCGTGCGCGGCGATGTGTTTCCGCAGGGCGCGCTGCTGGCTTGGGGGGTGGCCGCAGGGGTGGCGGGCGGGCTGGCGCTGACGTGCTTCTACCTGGCGCTATCGCGGGGCGCGATGGGTGCTTCCGCAGCCGTGAGCGGGCTGTTGGCGGCGGCGATTCCCGCGGCGCTGACGTTGTGGCAGGAGGGTTCGCCGGGCGCGCTGCCTCTGGTGGGGTTCGCAGTGGCGGGGCTGGCGATCTGGCTGATCGCGGCGGGCGGCGCGGAGGGCGATTCGGCGGCTGCGGGGCGTGGGTCGATGGCGCTGGCAATGCTGGCGGGCGTGGGCTTCGGGTTCTACTTTGTGGCGCTGAAGATGGCCGGGCCGGGCGGCGTGATCTGGCCGATGGCGACGGCGAGAATGGGCAGCCTCAGCATCTGCGGGCTAATGCTGCTGGGCCACACGCTGCGGCCGTGGCGGGAAGACGAAACGCCGGCAAGGTTTGGCCGGAGGGCGGTGGGGTGGTCGCTGGCGACCGCGCTGCTGGATACGTCGGGCAACTTGCTGTTTCTGGCGGCGACGCGCGCGGGCAGGCTGGACGTCGCGGCGGTGCTGGCGTCGCTGTATCCGGCGTCGACGATTCTGCTGGCGGCGCTGGCGCTGGGCGAGCGGCCGACGCGGCGGCAGGCGCTGGGGATGGCGACGGCGGTGGTGGCTGTGGCGTTGATTGCGATGTAGTGAGTCACTCGCCAAAAAAGCGAAAATCGCAGAGAACACAGAGAAGAGCGAGAGAGCACACAGAGAGGGGCGAGGGGAAAGGCAAATGCGGGGGTCTCTCCACTGCGCGCTACGCGCTCCGGTCGAGATGACGGCCTCGTAAGGTTGAGGCTGGTGCTCGGGTCGAGATGACGGCCTCGCAAGGTTGAGGCTGGGGTGCGGCCGAGATGGTGGTGGCGAGAGCAAAAGCGAATCACAGAGAACACAGAGAAGAACGAGAGAGCACACAGAGAGGGGCGAGGGGAAAGGCAAATGCGGGGGTCTCTCCACTGCGCGCTACGCGCTCCGGTCGAGATGACGGCCTCGTAAGGTTGAAGCTGGTGCTCGGGTCGAGATGACGGCCTCGCAAGGTTGAGGCTGGGGTGCGGCCGAGATGACGGCCTCTTAAGGTTGAGGCTGGAATTCGGTCGAGATGGGGGACGGGCCGGTAGAGGTCACGGCCGTCCAAGGAGGGGTGCTGCTTTGCGATGAGAAAAGGGTGCGGGGTTACTTGGGGTTACTTGATGACGACTTCGTTTTGCTGGGCGGCTTTCTGCTCGGCGGCGACACGAGCTTCAGCGGCGACTTTGGCTTCGGCGGCCATCTTGGCTTCCTGATAGGCCTTGGCTTCGAGGTCGGCGCGCAACTTCTGCTCGTCTGCCTTCTTCTGCTGATCATTGGACTCGTCTTCGCCGATGCCCTTCATGCCTTCCTTGAAGCCGCGGAGGCCTTCGCCGAGTCCCTTGCCGAGTTCGGGCAGCTTCTTGCCGCCGAACAGCAGGACGACGAGGATGCCAATAAAGAGCAGGTGCATTGGTGAAAGTAATTCGCCCATGGTTAATTCTCCTTGCGAGCTTTGGGCGTGCGGAAGACACCCGGCTGCACTGATTATTGTCGCACATGTGGGGGTCGGCTTACAGGTGGTTCCGGATTTGAGGTGACGGCCGTCACGGGGCGTGTATTCCCGTGGTCGACGCGAAACGGCCGCGTCGAACTCTTGGACTTCGCTCAGGGCAGGCTACGGCCACCCGGCGCTCCACTACACTGATTCCGTGGCAATTGAAGGTATGCCGAAGTTACGATTTGGGCAGCGGCTTGCGCTGGCGGTGATTCCACCGCTGGCGGCGCTGCTGATCCGGCTGCTGGGGATGACGCTGCGCTACCAGGACCGGGCGGAGCCGGGGGTGACGCCGGGGTACATGATCCCGGGGCCGGTGGTTTTTGCGTTCTGGCATCGCTCGCTGCTGGCGTGCGCGCACCGGTTCCGGAACCTGGACATCGCCATCCTGATCAGCTCGAGCTTCGATGGAGAGCTGATTGCGCGGACGGTGGAACTGCTGGGGTTCAAGGCGGTGCGAGGGTCGAGTTCGCGGGGCGGGGCGGCGGGGCTGAGGAATATGCAACTGGCGCATGCAGAGGGGCACCGCTGCGCGTTTACCGCGGATGGGCCGCGCGGGCCGAAGTTTGTGGCGAAGCCGGGGACGGCGCAGTTGGCGAACTCGGTTGGCGAGTTGAGTGTGGATGGGAAGCCGGCAGGGACGTGGGTTGGGTGCTTCTATGCGCTGCCGGAGCGGGCTTGGGAGTTGCGGTCGTGGGACCGGTTCCTGATTCCGAAGCCTTTTTCGCGGGTGGTGCTGACGTGGCCGGCGCATGTTCCTGCGGGCGAGGTGACCACGGCGAGCGTGCAGGCGGCGCTGGACCGAGCGGTGCAGATGGCTGGGCCAGTCGCGAAGGTCGGGGAACGCAAATAGACTGGACTGAAGTGCGCGTCTCCGATTTTCATTTCGATCTGCCGGAAGAGTTGATCGCCCAGCATCCGCCGGCGGAGCGCGGTGCCAGCAGGATGCTGGTTTTGAGCAGAGAACAGGGAAAAGACAGGGAACAGGGATCAGGAGACAGGGAACAGGGAAAAAGCAGGGGGCAGGGAACAGGGGACAGGGGGCAGGCGAACGGCGTGGGGCTGACAGACGCGATGTTTCGGGACTTGCCGGAGTATTTGCGGGCGGGGGACCTGCTGGTGCTGAACGACTCGCGAGTGCTGCCGGCGCGGCTGTTTGCGACGCGCGCGGGGCTCGGGACGCAGGCGAATTTGCAGCCGCCGACGGGACTGATCGAGGTGCTGCTGGTGGAGGAAGACAGGGAACAGAGATCAGGGAACAGGAAACAGGAGGCAGGGAACAGGGAACAGGGAACGGGGTTGCGATGGCGGGCGCTGGTTAAGCCGGCGAGGAAAGTGCGGGTGGGGGAGACGCTGGAGTTTCTTGAAGCCACAAGCGGAAATACGGGGATTCTTCGCTCCGCTCAGAATGACAGGCTTAGTAGTTCGGAGGCGGCGCTTACGGCGGAGGTGGTGGGCGCGGGGGAGTTTGGGGAGCGGACACTGCGGTTTCGGCCGGTGGAGGATTTCTACGGGACGCTGGCGCGGATCGGGCACATGCCCTTGCCGCCGTATATCCGGCGGGAGCAGGCGAGGGAGACGGATTCGACGGAGGGCTTTGAGGCGGAGGACCGGGAGCGGTATCAGACGGTGTACGCGCATGAGCTGGGGTCGGCGGCGGCGCCTACGGCGGGGCTGCACTTTACGCCGGAGATGCTGGCGGCGCTGGCAGCGCGCGGGGTGGACATCGCATATGTGACGCTGCACGTTGGGCTGGGGACGTTCCAGCCGGTGCGGGTCGATCGCGTCGAGGATATCCGTTTGCATTCAGAACGCTACACGCTGCCAGCAGCTACGGCTGACGCGCTGAACCGGGCGCTGACGGAGGGGCGGAGGGTGGTGGCGGTGGGAACGACGACGACGCGGACGCTGGAGCATATTGCGCAACGGGCGGTCGAGGAGAATGAGGAACGTGTCCCGGGGGCTAAAGCCCCCGTTCCCGGCGAGCCTGTTTTGCCGGGACTAAAGTCCCGGCCTATCTCAGAGGCGGATTTTTCGGCAGGGTCTGAAGTTCCACGCTCCTTTCGGTTTGAGGCGCATTCGGGGTCGACTTCGATGTTTATCGGGCCGGGGCACAGGTTTCGGGTGGTGGGAGGGTTGCTGACCAACTTCCATCTGCCGGAGTCGACGCTGCTGATGCTGGTTAGCGCGTTTGCCGCGCCACTCCAGGGTGGCGCGGGCCAGGAGCACGTAGCGCGGGGGCGCGAGACGGTGCTGGCGGCGTATGCACATGCGGTGCGCGAGCGATACCGGTTCTATTCGTATGGGGACTGCATGTTGGTGGTGTAGGGGCAGTTCTCAGTTGTCAGCTGTCAGCGGTCGGCGGGCTGGCGGACGGCGGGCTGGCGGACGGGTGGGTGAAGGTTGGTGCGGGCTTTTCCACTTTCCCACGCGGCTCCACAGACGGTGCACCACTTCTGCGCCTTGCGGCGGGGGTGAAGCGGGCCTACTCTCAGGTGTTGGTATGTGCAGTGGCTGGCGGGCGGTGAGCGTACCACGAAGGTTGTAGACCGCCGGCGGAAGGCGCGAGGGCGCGGCAGAGATGTGAGGCGGGTTCGGAGGAAAGCCAAACCCGCGGTTATAGCGGCCACGCGAAGAATTCCACAGCATTTTTCGGGCAATTTTCGCAACTTCCATTTTGGGACTGGTTGTAACCCGCTCGTAATTGGAGTATTTGCATAGGCAACACAATATGTTGTGCTTTATACTTGACACACCCCACAGAGGGCGGTACTTTCACGACTGCGTAATAAAAGCGTCGAAGCGAAAAGTACAGGCAGGTCCGGTCGGCAACCCGCACTCCACACCTTCGGTCGAGCCTGAGCGCTCGACTCGGTGCCGGCGGTTAGGCAGACCCCTAAAAAGCGCAGGTTGGAAATGGGAACGGCTGAGCAGTTGAGCCGGAAGGGAAAGGCCGTTCGGAAAACCGGCCAGTACGCGCCGTCCCCCGGAACTGTTATTGCGGTAGAGGCAAGGAACGGAAAGACTTAAGCAGAATTGCCGGGCTCGGAAGCAGCAGCATCAGATAGAGAGAAGAAAAGAAGGAGATCCTCCCCCGATGAACCCAATTCAGACCGCCGCGAACGGCTTTTCCGCGACCCCGGCCGACACCCAGACGAGCGCCAGCGTGCGCCCAGCTTCAAACCGTAGTGCGGGCCTTTCCTTTTCGCGTCACTTTACGCGGCCCGGCATCTCGCCCTTCGACGAAATCACCTGGGAACTGCGCGACGCCATCATCCAGGACTACAAGGGCCGGACGATCTTCGAGCAGAAGAATGTGGAGGTTCCGGCGGACTGGTCGATGACCGCGACCAACATTGTGGCGTCGAAGTACCTGCACGGGCAGATCGGGACGGCGGAGCGGGAGTCGGGAGTGCGCGCGCTGATTGGGCGGGTGGCAGAGTCGATTCGCGACTGGGGAATTGCGGGCGGATACTTTGCCACGCCGGCGGATGCTGCCACCTTCTACGCGGAGCTGAGCCACCTGCTGCTAAATCAGAAGGTGGCGTTCAACTCGCCGGTGTGGTTCAACGTGGGGTGCGACCGGCTGGAGCCGAACTCAGACGCGCAGAACTGGCACTGGAATGCGACGACGGGGCAGGTGGAGTTCTCGGTTACGGGCTATTCCAAGCCGCAGTGCTCGGCGTGCTTCATTAATTCGGTGAACGATTCGCTGGACTCGATCCTGACGCTGGCGAAGACGGAAGGCATGCTGTTCAAGTGGGGCTCGGGCGCGGGATCGAACCTGAGCTCGATCCGCGGCTCGATGGAGACGCTGAGCGGCGGTGGGACGGCGAGCGGACCATTGAGCTTCATGCGTGGGTTCGATGCGTTCGCGGGCGTAATCAAGAGCGGCGGCAAGACGCGCCGTGCGGCGAAGATGGTGATCCTGAACATCGACCACCCGGACATTGAGGACTTCATCGAGTGCAAGGTGAAGGAAGAGAAGAAGGCGTGGCACCTGGTGCAGGCCGGCTACGACGGCTCAGGGCCGGACAGCGAGGCGTACAGCTCGATCTTCTTCCAGAACGCGAACAACTCGGTGCGGGTGACGGACGAGTTCATGCGTGCGGTTGAATCCGATGGGACGTTCTTCACGCGGACAGTGAAAGGCCGCGAGGAGGTGAAGGAGTACCGCGCGCGCGACCTGATGCACAAGATCGCCGAAGCGACGTGGCAGTGCGGCGATCCTGGGATGCAGTACGACTCGACCATCAACCGTTGGCACACCAGCAAGAACACGGCGCGGATCAACGCATCGAACCCGTGCAGCGAGTACATGTTCCTGGATGACTCGGCGTGCAATCTGGCGAGCTTCAACCTGCTGAAGTTCCTGACGCCGGGCGGACAGTTCGACATTTCGGCGTATCGCTATGCGATTGCGATTGTGACCACGGCGATGGAGATTATCGTGGACGCGGCGGGCTATCCGACCGAGCAGATTGCGAAGAACTCGCACGACTACCGGCCGCTGGGGCTGGGGTATGCGAACCTGGGCGCGCTGCTGATGGCGTTCGGGCTGCCCTACGATTCGGATGCTGGTCGGGATTTCGCGGCGACACTGACTTCGATTCTGTGCGGCGACGCGTACTGGCAGTCGGCGCGGATTGCAGAAACGTGCGTCCCGCTGGCCGCAGCTACGCCGCTGACGCAACGCGCGGAGATTACGGGTGGCGCGTGCCCTGGTTTCTATGTGAACCGCGAGCCGTTCCTGGATGTGATCCGCATGCATCGCGCGGAGGTGAACAATATCGGCAAGCCGACACCGGCCAGCCCGCGCACCACGTCGGAGCCGTTCCACGTTCCGCAGCTCGACCAACTGATTGCGGCGTCGCGCCATGCGTGGGACGGAGCGCTGGCACACGGCGAACGCCACGGCTTCCGCAACTCGCAGGTGACGGTGCTGGCGCCGACCGGGACCATCGGCTTCATGATGGACTGCGATACCACCGGCATTGAACCTGACCTGGCACTGGTGAAGTTCAAGAAGCTGGTGGGCGGCGGGATGATCAAGATCGTCAACTCGACGGTGCCGTCGGCGCTGATCAAGCTGGGCTATAACGAGGCGGAGGTCAACGCGATCGTCAGCTACATCGACGCGACGGGGACGATTGAAGGCGCGCCGGGGATCAAGCCGGAGCATCTCGCGGTGTTCGATTGCAGCTTCAAGCCGGCGAAGGGCACGCGCTCGATCCACTACATGGGCCACATCAAGATGATGGCGGCGACGCAGCCGTTCCTGTCGGGCGCGATCTCGAAGACGGTGAACCTGCCGCAGGACTGCTCCGCGGACGATATCGCCGAGGCCTACCTGGAGGCGTGGCGTCAGGGCATCAAGGCGGTCGCGATTTATCGCGACAACTCCAAGGGCACGCAGCCGCTGAACGTGAGCGCGCAGACGGACGCGGACAAGAAGGGGACGAAAGCAATGGCCGCGGCTCCAGTTGCTGCCGAGGCCGCGCCTGTACCGACGGGTATCTCGCCGGAGGCCGCGCAGGCGATGGCCACCGCGGCTGCGGCATCCGCTACTGCGGTTGCGCAGCAGCAGATTGCGGCACTGGAAGCGCAGATGCGCGCGATCAATGAAGCTTCCACGCAGAATGCCGATGCGCTGGACGCGCAGGCGCCGCCGCGCGCCGTCCGCCACCGTCTGCCCGCCGAGCGCGCTTCGGTTACGCACAAATTCGGGTTGGGCGGGCACGAAGGCTACATCACCGTGGGGCTGTATCCGAATGGATCGCCCGGCGAAATCTTCATCCGCATGGCCAAGGAGGGTTCGACGGTCTCCGGGTTGATGGACTCCTTCGCCACGGCGATCTCGATCTCGCTGCAGCATGGCGTGCCGCTACGGGTGCTGTGCGAGAAGTTCGCGCACACCCGCTTCGAGCCTTCGGGCTGGACGGGCAATCCGGAGATTGGCTACGCGAAGTCGATCATGGATTACATCTTCCGCTGGATCCAGATGCGCTTCCTCTCCGGACAACAGCTCGACCTGTTCGCGGGGCTGACGCCGCCCAGCAGTGCTCCGGTGGAAGGTACGGCTGTCGCGCCGGCAGCACCGGACTCCATCATTCCAACCGAAGTGCCTGAGCGGTCCGCGCCCGCCGCCGACGCAGCTCCGGAGGGCGATCTTCTGCCGCAGGCTCCGGTGGCGCGCAACCAGCACCTCACCGTTCCCTCGGCGCTGGCGTCGCTCGCCGATACCAGCCCGCAGACCATCCTGCAGCGCGAAGCCCGCGGGCAAGCCGGGCCGGTGCATATCCCGCTGTCCGACCAGGACATCTTCAACAACGGCGGGGGCACCCCGTACGGCAACTCTTATGATCGCGCCCGCGCGGTGCACGAGATCGGCCGCGACCAATTTGAGGGGCGTACGCCGCCGCAACAGGGGATAGCGCCTGAGCCGACGCCCACGATGGCCCGCGACCTCGCTGCCCACTCCGGACTGACGAACAGGGGACAACGGATCACCGACAACGTCGTCGACCGCGGCCTGTACGGGGTTCCCGGCGGAGCTTCGTTCCATCCCTCGGATCGCATGAAGGAGATGTACGAGATGGGCGACTCGCCCTCCTGCGCCACCTGCGGAGCCATTATGACGCGCTCCGGCTCCTGCTACCGCTGCATGAGCTGCGGCAGCACCAGCGGGTGCAGCTAACCCCAAGGCACCCCATAAAATGAAAGTAATGTGGGTGGCCCCATAAAGCTGACAGTCGACACCCCGCAAGGTTAGAGTCCTTGTGGGGTGTGGTCCATTTGGGGGTCCGTGCACGTCCTTACTGATCCCGAATCGCGGAAATGCGGACCGGCGGAGGTTGCTTATGTGGAGGGCAAGACAAATCATCGCTGTGGCCACCTTTGCGGGTGCCATCACGGTAAGTGAGTCCGCGCGGGCTTTTCCGGCGATAGGGATGCTACAGAAGCGATTCGGTTCCATCGACTGTCAATCTGGTGCATGCGAGACGATTGCGAAGCGAATGCAGGGTTCGTGCGGCCGAAATTGTGGGGCAGGCTCGTGCGCCTGAGCCGTCGGTCGTTCGTCAAGGCGGCTGCTGCGTTCGCGGCGTCGCCGCCGCTTACAGCGATTCCTCTTTCCGATCTGCGTGAGCCTCTGCGACAGTTTGAGTACGCGGATGTTCAACTCACAGGCGGTCCGCTCGCGGAACAGTATGATGCACTTCATGCACACTATCTAGCGCTATCGAACGACCGATTGCTGAAGGTCTATCGGCAGCGGGCAGGCCTCCCGGCTCCGGGTAAAGATATGGGGGGCTGGTACGACCTGGATGGATTTGTTCCGGGCCATTCTCTCGGACAATACATCTCCGGAGTGGCTCGCTTCGGAGCATGCACGGGAGATAGCACGTGTCGCGAGAAAGTGCACGACCTCGTGGACGGATTCGCGGCAACGCTGGGGCCGGATAATCAATCGATTCTGCGGCCGAAGACGAATCTCTGGATCTGCTACACGCTGGACAAGCACTTTGCCGGGCTTATCGACGCTGCGGCGTTGTGCAATCTACCGGAGGCGAAGGAGATTCTCAATCGAGTGCTGGCCGGCGCGGAGCGGCTTCTTCCTGCGCTGGGCCGCGACCGCATTGGCAAGAAAGATCCCCCTTACGATGAGACCTACGTGATGCCGGAAAATTTGTTTCTTGCCGCTGAGATTACGGGCACTCCAAGGTTTCGCGATCTGGCTGAGCGCTATCTTCTGGACAAGGAGCTGTTCGATCCGCTGGCGCACGGAGGCGATCCATTTCCGGGGCAACATGCTTACTCGCATGTGATTGCACTTAGCTCGGCAGCAAAAGCATGGCTGGCGCTGGGTGAGCCGAAATACAAAGACGCAATGCGTCGCGCCTTCACGCTGTTGACGACGCAGCAGCAGTTTGCATCCGGAGGATGGGGGCCGAACGAGACTTTGGTTACGGCCCACAAAGGTCAGCTTTACGACTCGCTCTTCGCCACGGTAGATCACTTTGAGACTCCGTGCGGAGCCTACGCGGCCACCAAACTGGCGCGCTACCTGATTCGCTTCACAGAGGCGCCGCAGGACACGTTGCATGCGGATAACCTGGAGCGCGTACTTTTCAATACGATTCTCGCGGTGAAGCCGCCCGATGCTGACGGCGACTATCCCTACTACTCCACTTATTCCGGTGACGCGAAGAAGGTGTTTTATCCGAAGAAGTGGCCCTGCTGTTCGGGCACACTGGCCCAGACGGTGGCGGACTATCCATTGAATCTGTATTTCAAGTCTGCCGACGGGCTATACGTCAATCTGTACGCACCGTCGCGGCTGAGGTTTACACACGCGGGGCGAGCGATTGAGCTGACGCAGGAGACGCACTATCCGGCTGAAGACAACTCAACAATTACGCTGCGGCTTGCGGGCGAGGCAACGTTCATGCTGTACCTGCGGATTCCTTCGTGGCTCACGCGGCAAGCTACGTTAGGGATGAACGGCAGAGCGTTGCCAATCGCAGCGCAGCCCGGAACGTATGCTGCGATTCGCCGGACGTGGCGCGCGGGTGACCGCATCGAGATTACGCTGCAGCAGGACTTCCGTACTGAGCCGATCGATGAGCTTCACCCGCAGACTGTCGCTTTGATGCGTGGGCCTTTGCAATATGTTGCGCTGAACCCGCCGACTGATCTTGCTGCAAATCGGCTAAGACTGCCCGCAGGTTTGAAGCAACGCGCCTCGCAATCTTTCACCGAGAACTACGAAGGCAGGCAAATTGAGTTTGTCCCGCTCTATAAGATCCAAAACGAGACGTATTCCAGTTACTTCACCAAGGCCTGACGCAGCCGCGCTCCAAGCAATTTGCGATATTGGATAATTGTCGGATGGCCCTACTATTCTGACACTGGCAGTTGCCGTAACCGGCTGTGGCTATCGAAAGGTCCTATTGTTATACCGCAGACTAGCCCTGATAATTGTTCTTGCTTTCGGATGCGCTTTCGCGCAAAAGCCGCCTGCAGCGATGCAGCCGCTGCGGCTTGGCGCGGCATGGTACCCCGAACAATGGTCTGAGTCGCAGTGGGAGTTGGACCTGCAGCTAATGCAGGACGCGCATATGAATGTGGTGCGCATCGGCGAGTTCGCGTGGTCAACACTGGAGCCTTCCGAGGGGCATTATGAACTTGATTGGATGGCGCGCGCGATTGCCCTTGCAGCGAAACATCACATTGCGGTCGTCATCGGCACGCCTACGGACGCACCACCCGCGTGGCTCACTACGAAATATCCCGATACACTGGGCATGAACGCCGACGGCCGACTGCGCGAGCACGGCGGCCGCCGCCAGTTCAACTACGCCAGCCCACGCTATCGCCGACTCTGCGCCTTGATCGTCCGGCAGCTCGCCCAGCGCTTTGGCCACAATCCCAACGTGATCGGGTGGCAAATCGGGAATGAGTACACCGAGGAATCCTTCGACCCGGCAACGCGGGCACTCTTTCAACAGTTTCTGCGGGAGAAATACAAGACGCTGGAGAATCTGAATCGGCAGTGGAGCACTGCGTACTGGTCGCAGACGTATTCGGCGTGGTCGCAGATCCCGATGGAAAACGCCGGCGGGAATCCGGGTCTATTGCTGGACCACAAGCACTTTGTAACGGCCACGTGGCGCAGTTTCCAGCGCGCCCAGATTGATGCGCTGCGCCCGCTGATTTTGCCGGCGCAGTTTATTACGACGAATATCGGCGGCCTGGGCTGGTCGGATAACTGGGACCATTACGCGATAACGGCCGACCTCGACATCGCGAGTTGGGATGACTATGTGGGCGAGGGACACCTGGACGCGGCAAAGAACGCGATGCTCAATGATTTTGCGCGCGGATGGAAGCGGCAGAACTTCTGGGTGATGGAGACGGAGCCGGGCAGCGTGAATTGGGCGCCGGTTAACAATGCGCTGTGGCCGGGTGAGACGCGCACGCTGGCATGGCAGGCGATCGGCCATGGAGCCGATGCCGTCCTCTACTGGCAATGGCGCGATGCACTGAACGGGCAGGAGCAGTACCACGGTGCGATTGTCGGCCCGGATGGGAAGCCGCTGCCGATCTATGCGGAGATTGCGCAGCTTGGGCGCGATCTGGAGCTTACTCGCGACGCGCTGGCCGGGTCCTCGCCACGTGCAGAGGTTGCGATTCTGCACGATTACGATTCGCGCTGGGCAATTGATTTCCAGCCGCATACGAAGGACTACGACCAGGAGCAGGTGCTGCTGCGGTTTTATGCACCGCTTCAGCGCATTGCGCAGTCTTACGGACAAGCCGTCGACATCGTCGATCCCAACACTGCCCCGCTCGACAAGTACAAGTTGCTGGTTGCGCCTTCGCTGAATGTCATTGATGCCGCGTTGGCCGCGAAACTCCTCGCATACGTCCAGCAGGGAGGGCATCTGCTGCTCGGTCCGCGCTCGGGGATGAAAGATGAGTTCAATTCGCTGAACCCGCAGCGGCAGCCGGGACCGCTGGTGGACGCACTGGGCGGCCGCGTGGAGCAGTACTATGCACTCGACGCGCCGGTGGCTGTGAGGCTGGAGCATCCGCCGTCTTCGCTCGCGACGGCCGGATGCACCTTCACCACAGCGAACGGTGGGTCCGGTGCGGCGGACTGCGGCCCGTTCGACGAGTTGATTAATCCGACGCACGCCAACGCGACAATTTGGGCCGAGGCTCTCGGTGGGTTGGCCCCCGACGACCGCGTGGTGCTGCGTTACGATCACGATGCAGGTTGGCTCGCCGACCAGCCTGCGATGATCTCGCGGGACGTAGGTCAGGGCACTATCGCCTACCTCGGAACATTGCCAGAGGCCGACTTTCTGCCGCTGCTTCTCAACCAGGCAGTGCGTGATGCGCATGTGAATGCATGGGCAAGCAGGTCGAACGCTGTCGGGATTAATGTCGAGATTTGCGAGCGCTCGGCGGGCTCCGGCGCAGACGCGCGCCGCGTGGTCATCGTCATCAATCACAATGAACACGGGAAATGGATTACGCTCGGCGGCCACCTTAAGAATCTCCTGCCGGGCCCGGATCTCAGCCTTACTAACGACGCACACGGGCTACCCATTACTCAATTCACCCTCGACGCGCAGGGTGTTGCCGTGCTGGTTTTGCAGGAGCAGCCGTGATTACGCGCGGGCGCTTTCTCGAATCCGCACGCTCTGCCAATGGTGTCGCGGTGAAGTGTCTTCCAATTGCGATTGCGGTTGTATTGCTCGCGCATCCGCTCTTCGGCCAGTCCACGTTCCCCCAGGATTATTCGGCGAACATCGAGAGGCAGGTGGCAAAGGTACGCGCAGAGACCTTGCCGGCTAACCGCGCCGTGCCATTTCACGCCACCTGGGACTCGCTCGCCCAATACCGCCCGCCCGATTGGTTCCGCGATGCCAAGTTCGGCATCTTTCTGCATTGGGGGGTTTACTCCGTTCCGGCATTTGGCAACGAATGGTACTCGCGCAACATGTACGTGCCCGGGAATAAGGCTTACGAACACCACATTGCAACCTACGGTCCGCAGACAACCTTCGGCTACAAGGATTTCATTCCGATGTTTCGCGCGGAGCATTTTGATCCGAATGCCTGGGTCGATCTCTTCGTGCGGGCTGGCGCGCGCTACGTGGTCCCGGTTGCTGAACACTGCGACGGTTTTGCGATGTACGCCTCGGACATGACTCCGTGGAATGCTGCCGCTATGGGGCCGCACCGCGACGTTGTTGGTGAGCTAGCCACGGCCACCCGTGCCCGGGGCCTCCACTTCGGTGTTTCCTCGCACACGGCCGAGCACTGGTGGTGGTATGGCGAAGGCCGCTCGTTCGCGTCCGATGTGCGCGACGAGACGCCGGCCACGGCGATGCTCTACGGGCCGGCCGCGGCGATGAATCTGCCTGGCCCCGACGGATTGACGGACGATTCGAAGGAGCCCGATCCGTCGCATCTTGAACGGTGGCTGCCGCCTGACCAGAAATGGCTGGACAATTGGCTCGCACGTTCGAGCGAGCTGGTCGACAAGTACCATCCGGACTTCTTCTATTTTGACTGGTGGATCGGGCAGCCCGCCTACCAGCCCGCCTTGCAGGAATTCGCGGCATACTACTATGACAACTCCGCGAAGCCGAGCCAGCAGCCGGTGCTCACTTACAAGGCGGAGTCGATGCCGGCCAACGCGGCGACACTCGACATAGAGCGCGGAAAACTGGACAATCTGCGCCTGCTTCCGTGGCAAACCGACACGTCGATCTCGATCCACTCGTGGGGTTACGCCGAAAACGACGAGTATCGGACCGCACAATCGCTGATCGATCAACTGATCGACACGGTCTCGAAGAACGGCAATCTGCTGCTTAATGTCGGGCCAAAGTCTGATGGCACCATTCCCGACGAGGCCCGTACCGTCCTGCTGGAGATGGGTGACTGGCTGAGTGCTAACGGTGAAGCCATTTATGGCTCCCGGCCGTTCGCTGTGTATGGGGAAGGGCCGACCAAGGAACCCAAGAACTCCGCAGAAAAGAACTCCGACATTCAGACCTACACGGCACAGGACGTTCGTTTCACGATGTCTCACGATGGCAAGACACTTTATGCAGTGGCGCTCGGCTGGCCATCCGGCGGTTCATTCGTCGTTCATACGCTATTTCGGTCGAATCCGTATCTAGCTGGACCGGTGTGCTCTGTGGAGTTGATTGGTTCGAGCGCCAACATTCGCTTCACGCAGCGGGCCGATGGACTTCATCTTGATCTCCCCGCCACGCCGCCACCTGCTGGCAGCGCATACGTCTTCCGAATTGCCACACAATGCGCTCATGCTTCTGGCCGCTGACATATTCGATCTGAACTCTGACGAGCGCGGCGCCGCGCATCGCTGAATACTGCATCAGGCGTGGCGCAATACATCCCAGCCGAGATAATTCTCGAGTGCTTCGGCCACGGCTCCCGCGCAATGCACTCCTGTCATGGCTGCATGATGTTCAAAACCGTTACGACAGATGTAGCGCATCAACTCCGGTAGCCGTGGCACTTGAACGACGGCCTTGGTCCCGAAGGTATCGAGCGGATCGTCAGTAAACATGCCTTCCCCGACGTAGGCGCGAATTCTCCCGGATAGGTCGTCCGTGCTTATCCGCCCGAAGGTTACGGGCCCCGCCGGCGTCCTTCCAGCGAGCGCGCCAACCGTATTCGCCTCTCCTAGCACCGTTCCCAGAATCGGCGCTGTCCCGATCCGGATGTCCGGCAAGAAGTCTTTCGCCCAATTGCCGCAGTGAAAAAACACACATTTGTTCGGGTCAGAACCGTAGTTGTTGTTCCAATCAACCAGTGCGCTGGGCCTGCCGCCGGCGATCTGCAGCGCGTACATGCTGACTACACCGGCGATGTCCACCTCGCACGCGCTCGGCGTCATGCGCTCGCTCATCATGCTCATGATGGTGCAGACATTGACGCCGTAATTCTTCTGCATACTACTCCAGCACTGGATCGCGGTCGCCGTCAGGCCAAGCTCTTCCATCCACTGGTCAATCACCACGGCGAATTTGGCCATGCGCACCATGCTCTCGTCGGGCGCTGCCGAGCTATCGGCATAGGCGCGGATGGCGTCGATCCGCTCGGTCACGCGCCGGTCGCCGGCGGCGATGTCTGCTGTCCTGCCGAATACCTCAGAGAGGTCCAGGGTGTTGACGCTGATGCCCGCAGACTCCAACAGCTTTTCGCTGAAGCGCGTTGTGTTGAATGCGTTGGGTCGGGCGCCGACTGCGCCGATCCTTACCCGCCGTAGTCCCTTCACTACGCGGCACACCGAGAGGAATTCAACCAGGTCCTGCTTGAAGCGTTCCGATTTAATCGCTACCGTGTGGTCGCGCGTCAGTGAATACTTAAGCCCATATTGGCGCAGGTTGTTGCACACCGAAATCTTGCCGCAAAAAGAATCGCGCCGCCGGTCCAATCCGAACTGGTCCAGATCGTCCGGGGAAGCCTGAACCAGAATCGGGCATGTGAGTTCGCTCAGCCGGAGCGCGTCTGCCACGCCCTTTTCATCGCCGAAGTTAGCCAGGCACACTACCACGCCGTCGATTGTCTGCTTCGCATCGCGAAGCAGCGTCCCGCACTGCACAGCATGCTGCCATGTCTCCACCGCGCCTAGTTTGGTTTGTTCAGGAGTCAGTGCAACCACTCCAACACCCATGCCGGCCAGTACCTCCAACATATCGCGGCGCGCCTCGGCCACCAGCCCATCGGGGAAAAAATCGCGATTGCCAAAGATCACACCAAGCGTCATGCCTTCCACTCCGAACATCGCGGTACCCTCCTGCCCTGTCGCTTCAGTCTACTTTTTCTTTTCGAAGTTCAGATAAGCGTCTGCATTGGCCTTGACCACAAGATCGCAAGGAATGACCTGTATCTCGGGCTTACCAGTCGTTCCTGTTTTGAGGAACAGATCCGCCTCATCTACCGCCATGCGCGAAATAAGCACTGCCGGCTGCAAGGCCGTCGCCTGCATCTCGCCTGCCTGGATCGCGGCCACTGCATCCGGGCTGCCGTCGAAGCCGACGATCGTGACGCCCTTCAACCCGGCCGACTTCACCGCCGCAACCGCGCCCAGCGCCATCGTATCGTTGCCAGCGATGATCCCGCGGATGTCGCCATGCGCCTGCAGGATGGTCTCGGTTTTGCTGAAGGCTTCCGCCTGACTCCAGTTGGCCGATTGCGCTGCCACCATTGTCATAGTTGGAAATCGATCCAGCACCGCATGAAAGCCCGTGGTCCGCACCTGCGCATTTGTGTCGCTCTCGCGCCCCAGCAACTCGGCGTAGGGGCTGTGCCCTGCTGTGCCGGCTCCCAGTGAATGCGCGAATTCGGTGGCTACGAGGCGGGCTCCCTGATTGTTATCGCTGACTATTTGCGCTTTTGCGATGCCTCGGGCAGTGATCTCGCGGTCGATTAGAAAGACGGCAATTCCCGCTCGCGTCGCCCTGCGCACCGCTGAGACAGATGCGTCTGTTCCGGCATTGTCAAGGATCAAGATCTTTGCATCGCTCGCGATGGCTGAGTCGACCAGGTTGTCCTGCCGGTATGCATCGTCATCGTGCGCGTCCACCCGTACTCGATATCCGAGTTCGACTGCGTGCGCGGCTGCCGCATCGGCCTCCGCCTTGAAGTATGGATTGTCCTGGGAAGGCACCACAATCACCATCAGCGGGCGCGGGTCTCGTGTGCGGCATCCTGCGAGCAACAGCAGGCCGGTACAGGCGATGCCGCGGATTGCTGTCACCCTGTTACCTCCGCCAGGCCCCTGCCGCTCGGTGACGCTGCGGCAATGCGCGCTTGCAACCTGGTCTGCATCTGATCGACGGTCACCGCCATTACGATGACGACACCCTTGATGACCATCTGCCAGAACTCCGACACGCCAATCATCACCAAGCCATCGGCAAGAACGCCAATCACGAACGCTCCGATCAGTGAGCCGCCAATTGAACCACGGCCGCCCATCAGGGAGGTGCCACCGAGTACGACGGCGGCAATCGCGTTCAGTTCAAAGGTCTCTCCAGTAGCTGGATGCGCCGATTCGAGCTGCGACGCAATGATCAGTCCGACCAAGCCTGCGCACAGGCTCGAGAAACAATAGGTAAGCACCTTCACCCGCTCGATGCGGATGCCGGCTAAGCGTGCCGCTCTCTCGTTTCCGCCAATCGCGTACACATGCCTGCCGAACGGCGTGCGCGCTGCCACAACCGTCGCGATTACCGCGATCCCGGCCATAAGGCAGACAGGCAATGGAATACCGAGCACGACACTCTGGCCGAGAGTGCTGAATCCCGTGCTCCCGTGTGCGGCGGATCCGGCAAGATTGGGGAACGTCTTTCCCTGAGACAAGAGTAGTGCGGCCCCCCGAGCGATGTAGAGCGTTCCGAGAGTTGCAATAAACGGCGCCACGGCAAGTTGCGATACCAGCAGTCCATTCAGCAGCCCAACTGCTGCGCTGACGAGCAGCGCGGCGGCAACCGATACGACAAGCCCAGCAGTGTGTCCTCCAATGCCGACGGTTAGCAGCCCACCTGCCACCATCCCCGCCAGGCCGGCCACGGATCCGACGGAGAGATCGATTCCTCCGGCCAGGATGACGAACGTCATTCCGACCGCGAGGATTGCACTGATCGCGACATGCTTGGCAAGGATGGAGAGGTTATTCGCGGTCAGGAAGCTGGGCGTCAGAATGGAAAACGCCAGCAGAAGAATAGCGAGCACAAGGACCGCCCGCAGTTTCAGCAGAAGCAGAATCATAGATGCAGATTTGCTGCGGCCGCGGACGCTCATCCTGCCGCCTCCATTGCCGGGCATGCCGCGGCGAAGAGTGCGGCGTCAGTCGCTTGAGACGGTGTGAACTCGGCTACAAATCTTCCCTGAGTCAAGACCAGGACCCTGTCTGCAAGCACCTGCGCTTCTTCAATCTCCGAGGTTGCGAATAAGACCGTGAGACCACGAGCCGCAAGCGCGCGCAACGTGCGGTAGATTTCGTCCTTCGCGCCGACATCAATCCCGCGGGTTGGTTCATCCAGCAGAAGTACCTTGGGCTTCCGCATCAGACACCGTGCCAAGACTACCTTCTGCTGATTCCCGCCGCTGAGTGTGGTAACGGGAAGCTCCAGATCGTGGGCCGCAATGTGCACCTGTCCAGCAACCTCACGAACTCCGGCTGCCTCTGCGCTTCGCCGAACCCATCCAGCGCGAGCGAAAGATCCAAGCGCTGACAGACTTATGTTCTCGCGGATAGAAAGCTCCGGCACAAGACCATCCCTTTGCCGGTCCTCCGGGACGAGTGCGATTCCCGCGGCCAGAGCGCTGACCACCGAGCGCACTGAAATCTTCTTCCCCGCTATTCGCAGCTCGCCTGAATCGATTTTTCGCAGGCCGGCAATCGCCTCCAGAAGCTCCGTCCTGCCGGCACCGAGCAATCCGTATATCCCTACGATCTCGCCTGTCTGTATCTGTAAATTCAAGCCACCGGCAGCAGAGCCTCCCGCGATTCCGGCGCAGAGTCCAGAGATTTCGAACAAGGGCGGCTGGTTCGCGAGTGCGGCCGAAGATCCATCCACTTTGTTCTCACCCATGTCCCGGCCGCTCATCCGTTCCACAATCCAGCGACGGTCCACGCCTCCGCGAACACCCTCGCCGACCACGCATCCATCGCGCAGAACGGTAAAGAAATCCCCGAGGTGCAGCAGCTCATTCAGCCGGTGCGAGATGTATACGATCGCAACGC
This sequence comes from Acidobacteriaceae bacterium, assembly GCA_049509035.1. Classification (GTDB taxonomy): domain Bacteria; phylum Acidobacteriota; class Terriglobia; order Terriglobales; family Acidobacteriaceae; genus Edaphobacter. The sequence continues at coordinate 321,459 of JBELAH010000005.1, read as the reverse complement.
CGCGCTGCTTAAGTTCCTCGATCACGCGAAACAGGCTTGCAGCCTCGGTCGCGCTCAAGGCGGAGGTCGGCTCGTCAAGAATCAATACCTGGGCGCCGCAGACCAAGGCCCGCGCCACTTCGAGAACCTGGCGATCGCCGAGGAATAGATCGCCGGCCACGCGCCGCATGTCCTGAGGCTTGCCAAGTTCGTGCAACGCAGCGGCGCCGCGAACCTCTTCGCTCTTGCGGTCGACCAGCAATGCCGATCGAACCAGCTCGCGTCCCGCGAATATGTTCTCCGCCAGGTTCAGGTTTTCCATCACCGCAAGATCCTGATAGACAATTGCGATGCTTGCCGCAGTTGCATCTCGTGGAGAACTCATCTCCAGACGTCGCCCATCCTTCCAGATTTCGCCGGAGGTCGGCTGCTCGGCTCCGGCGAGAAGACGCATGAGGGTTGACTTGCCCGCGCCGTTCTCTCCAATCAACACATTGACCGCACCGCGCCGCACGCGAAACGTAACCTTGTTCAACGCCACGGTTGCGCCATATCGCTTGGTTACGCCCCGCGACTCGAGCACCACATCTTTTCCCATGGCGAAGGCATCACTCATTTGTATCCACCTTGCGGAAAATCCCGGAGGCGGGCGCGTGCGACTGCCGTGCGCCAGCCCGCATACAGTTGGTCCATCTCGGGCGCTGGCCTGTGCGGAGTGAAGACCTCTGTTCTTTGCGGCAGCCGCTCAAGTTCAGCAGTTGAATTCCACCAGCCCAGTGCCAATCCCCCAAACCATGCAGTACCCAATGCAGACAGGTCCTCGCATTCAGAGCGGAGCACCTGTTTTTGGAGCAGGTCAGCCTGAAACTGCATCAGGTCCCGGTTTCGCGTCGCCGCACCGTCCACATGCAGCGCCGGCAGGTCGCAGCGTGCAGCCGAGGACATTGCGTCGAACACATCGCGAACTTGATATGCAATCGCTTCCACAGCAGCGCGTGCCAAATGCGCTGGGCGGCTGGTTCGGGTGAGACCGCCGATCATCCCTTTTGCATTTCCGTCCCAATAAGGAGCGCCCAGTCCACTCATCGCCGGCACAAAGTAGACGCCCTCGCTGCTTGACACCGACTCCGCCAGCTTGATTGCTCCTTCAACGGGCTGGTCGAGGCCGAGGAATTCACCGACCCAGGCCAATCCCGCCCCCGCCATTGCGATATTTCCTTCAAGCGCATATTGGGTTGTTCCATCAAGGGACCAGGCAATGGTCGTTGCAACGTCACGCTGTGCGTCTTTCAAGTGTGGCAGCAGGGTCATCAGCGAGGACCCAGTTCCGTAGGTCGCTTTCACGGTGCCGGTGGCGTACGATCCATGCCCTGCCATTGCGGCATGCGAATCGCCCATAGCGCTCACAATCGGCACGCCTTTTAGTCCTGCCACGGAGGCGCATTCGCCGAAGATGCAACTGGAATCTCTTACCTCCGGCAAGGCAGCTCGTGGGACGCCGAAGATCTGAAGCAATTCTTCATCCCAATCGCGGCTGGCGAGATTTAGCAGTTGGGTTCGCGAGGCATTGCCGGCATCGCACGCGTGAACTTCTCCGTATGTAAGTTTAGAAATCAACCAACTATCGACCGTCCCGAAACACGCCTGGCCCGCATCCGCTTTTGCGCGAAGGCCGGGGATATTCTCCAGCAACCAACGTATCTTGCTTGCAGAAAAGAGCGTGTCGACACGTAGTCCTGTGCGTGCCAGCAACGTAGCTTCCAGGCCATCTGCGCGGAGCTTATCGCAGATCGTCTCGGACCGGCGGCATTGCCACACTACCGCTGGCGCCAGCGCCATCCCAGTCTTGCGATCCCACACCACCACGGTTTCCCGCTGGTTCGAGATTGCAACACCGTCAATCTTCACTCCCGGTGAAAGCCGCATGCACTCTTCTGCCGCCTGCTTCACACTTTGCCAAATCTCTTCGGGATCCTGCTCGACCCAATTCGAACGCGGTGTCGTCACCCTCATGCGCACCGACGCGCGTGATCGCGGTTGGCCATCACGATCAACCAAAACTGCCTTGGTGTTGGTCGTGCCCTGATCGATCGCGAGGATCATACGCTGGCGACTCCATCGAGCAACTCGATCGCTGCTGTCTCGATCCCGTTCGCGGTCAGTCCAAAGTGTTCGAGCAGGAACTCCGCTGAGCCGGTTGGAGCGAAAACTCCGGGGACGCCAAGGATCTTCATCTTTATCGGATGCTCGGTAGCGATTATCTCTGCAACCGCACCGCCAAGTCCTCCATACACCGATGCCTCCTCGACAGTGACAATGCCGCGCGTCTCGCGAGCTGCGCGCACGATGGCTTCTCGATCGAATGGGGCCATACTCGAAGCGTTGAGCACTCGCGCGGAGATTCCACGCTCGGCTAGTCTCTCAGCGGCCTCCAGCGCCCGGCATACGAGCACCCCATTAGCCACAAGGGTTATGTCTGCACCCTCGCGCAGAACCGCCGCGTATCCCGGCTGGAAGACGTAGCTATCGTCCAACAGGATCGGCACTGGCAATCGGCTGAGACGCAGGAAGACGGGACCTTGATGATCCCTCGCCCACAGCATGGCTGCCCGGGTCTCGATTGGGTCTGCCGGCACAATGACGGTAAGGTTGGGAATCACCCTCGTCCACGCTAGATCCTCGATGGAATGATGGGTCGGCCCAAGTTCGCCATACGCCATACCGCTCGACATTCCGCACAGCTTCACATTGTTGCGTGCATAGCCCAGATCGACCTTCACCTGCTCCATCGCACGTGCTGTAAGGAAGCAGGAGGCACCGCAAACGAACGGAATCATGCCGCCATTAGCCAGCCCCGCGCCCACGCCGACCATGTTCTGTTCAGCGATGCCGACGTTCACAAACCGATCAGGAAACTTGCTGCGAAACTCCTTCAGTTTGGTGGAGTTGACTGAGTCATTCACCACCGCTGCGATTCGTTTATCCTCGGCAGCCATCGCCACCAGTGTCGACGCAAAGGCATCCCGGCAATCGTGCAGGCCCGCCGTAATGGGTGCTTCGACGCTCACCGCAAAGCCCCAAGCAGCTCTTTCCGCGCTGCATCCAGCTGTGCCTCGGTGGGAACGCCGTGGTGCCACTCCGGCTTATTCTCCATGAAAGAAACGCCGCGGCCCTTCACCGTGTTCGCAATGATGCACGTGGGCTTACCGGCCGCCACCGGGCCGCCTCCGAGTACTTGGCTCAGCGCATCCTGATCGTGCCCGTCGACTTCAACTACGCTCCATCCGAACGCCTGCCACTTTTCCGGCAGCGGGTCCATTCGAATGGTCTTCTCGGTGAAGTCGCCTTGCTGGATGCGGTTTCGATCAACGATTAGCATGAGGTTGTCCAGGCGGTAGGTGGCGGCTGTCATGGCTGCCTCCCAGTTGCTGCCTTCCTGCAGCTCGCCGTCGCCGGTGAGGACAAATACGCGCCATATAGAGCCTTGCATCCTGGCTGCCAGGGCGCACCCTACGGCAATCGGCAGTCCGTGCCCCAGCGGGCCTGTATTGGCCTCAACGCCTGGCACCTTGTTCCGGTCCGGGTGTCCGTTCAGCATCGATAGGGGGTCCATGAACGTCACGAGCAGTTCGGCAGGGATGAACCCCGCCTGTGCCAGAGTGGCGTACAACGAAGCCGAGCAGTGCCCCTTGCTCATAATGAAGCGGTCCCGACCCGGCCATTGCGGATTGGCTGCATCAAACTGCATCACCGCGAGATAGAGCGTCACTAACACGTCGGCCGCAGACAGGTCTCCGCCCGGATGTCCAACCTTCGCATGATGGACCATCTCAAGCGAGCGCATCCGCACGGTTGCGGCCGCTCGCAGCAAGCGCTCCCTTAGATCTATCTCCGTGTCCGACTTGGTCACGCGGTCCCTTTGCTCGATCTGGTCCGCGGTCGAGTTTCCGCCATGTCCCAGCCCGCTCCCATGGATTTGTGCCCAAGTAATCCCATCTCCAGTACAGAAAGGCGGCTGAAGATGAGGTTGATCGGCATCGAATGACATCGTAAATGATGGACACGAAGTACGATACTACTCAATGCAAGCGATGCTTGTCCTGCAGATTTCATGGGGAGAAACTGCCTTATCCGAAGTTGGCGGAGATGCCACGCGCAAGTCGTGTTGGCTTGAAGCGGCCATCAGGCGGCTCACGGCAATTACAGGCATCCGCAGATTTGATCGGCAATAAACCGCAAATGGGCCGCGCGCAGAGCGTGGCAGTACGCCCTGTTCGCAATTTCCGTATGATCTGAACGTGAGTCATGACATATGGCGGGAGTGTCTGGATGCAGGTTCCTACATCGATGAGTGGCCGGTCGCGGGAGAGCAGCAAGGGAGTTGCGGTGTTTCCGACCGGGCAGATGGCACTGTTCGTGATGGTTCTGGTGCTGTTCTTTTTGTGGGGCATGTCGAACAACCTGACGGACATTTTGGTGCAGCAGTTTCGCAAATCGTTTGAGCTGACGCGGCTCAAGGCGCAGTTAGTATCGACGGCGAACTTTACGGGTTACTTCTGCATGGCGATCCCGGCGGCACTGGTGATGCGGAGGTGGGGCTACAAGACTGGAATGTTGATGGGAACGGCGCTGTTCGGCTTCGGGCTGGTGTTTTTCTGGCCAGCGGCGGTAAGCGGGAAGTATCTGCCGTTTCTGGTCGCGCTTTTCGCGATTGGGTGCGGACTGTCGATCCTGGAGACAGCCTGCAATCCATTTATCGCGCAGTTTGGGCCGGCGCCGACTAGCGAACGGCGGTTGAACTTTGCGCAGGCGTTCAATCCTCCGGGGACGATTCTGGGCGTGTGGGTCGGTCGGAGATTTATCTTGTCGGGGGTCGAACTGACGAAGGCGCAGGTGGCTGCGGAGAAGGCCGCGGGGACCTATAACGCATATCTCCATGGGGAGATTATGCGGGTGGTACCCACCTACGTTGCATTTGGCGGGGTGGTGTTGCTGTTTGCGCTGCTGTTGTCGCGGATGCATTTCCCGGTGATCAAGAGTGAGCATGAGGGAGATACAGGCGGACATGGAAGTTTTCGCGCGCTGCTGCACTATCCGCAGCTATGGTTTGCGGTGGCGGCGAATGTATTGAATGTGGGCGGGCAGATCTGCATGTGGAGCAATACGATCTTCTACTTGAAGCAGTACACGCCGGTAAACGAGAAGACGGCCGCGAACTTTATCATCTATTCGCTGGCGGCGATGTGGGTGGGGCGGCTGGTGTCGACCCAGATTATGAAGTACGTGTCGCCGGCGCTGCTGCTGGGGATCTATGGCGCGGCGAACGTGGTGCTAATGGCGACCGCGGTGACGCGGCCGGGGATGCTGGGTGCATGGGCAATCGTGGGGGGAAGCTTCTTCCTGTCGATCATGTTCCCGACGATCTTTGCGCTGGGGTTGAAGGGGCTGGGCGAGAACACAAAGCTGGGCGGATCGATGCTGGTGATGGCTATCGTGGGTGGGGCGGTGTTTCCGATCCTTCTGGGCAAGATCGCGGATGCCACTGACAGTATGGCGATGGGATACCTGGTGCCGCTGATCTGCTTTGCGGGCGTGGCGCTGTATGGGTTTGCGGTTCCGCGGATCCTGCCCCCTGCGGGGAATGCCGATCCCGAGACGCCCTAGCTCGTTGAGCTACTTTCCTGGCACCGCCGAAAGGGGCAGATGCACGTACTTGATCGTCTTTCGCTGCCACGTATACGTCATCTCGAGGCTTCCGTCCGGAGCCTGGATCAGCGCAGGGTAGGAGTATTGTCCGACCGCGTTTTCCAGTGTCGCGAACACGCGGAAGTGTTCCCCGTCGTTGCTTACTGCGAGGTTAAGCGGCGTTCTGCCAACCGTTGTGTTGTTAAAGATCATCACGATGCGGCCGTCGGCGAGTCGCACTGCGTCCAGGCCGGAGTTGTTCTGCGGTAGATCGATGAATCGCGCTTGCGTCCAGCTCGCGCCGTTGTCGAAAGAGTCGGCCACCGCGATCTTTGAGGCTAGCGTCCTCGACCGCGCGTACATGCGCAAGTGCTTGCCACCGAGCGAGACGATCGATGGCTGAATGATGCCCACGTACTTGCGTGGGCCTTTGTCGGCAGCCCACCCGGGCGCGCCGGCAGGAGGGTCGGGCGCCGGAGGCTCGGCTGCATCGGTTGCGCGGGAGATGGTGATGGGGCCGATCTTAGTCCACGTCTTGCCGTTATCGGTACTGCGTTCCACCCACGCGGCCCAGGTCTCATGCGCCTCCACCGAGGATCCGCTGACGATGGTGCCATCGTCGAGTACGAGCGGCTTGGCGCGAATCGGCCCCAACAAGCCGGCCGGCAGGCGCTCCTCGTTCGACCAGGTCTTGCCCTCGTCGTCACTCGATTTCCGGCCCGCCGCCCACTCACTGGGAGAAGGACCAACTTTGTAGTAGAGCCACAAGCGCCCGTCCGCTGTATGAAACAAGACGGGATTCCAGGACGGGAAGCCCTGCTCGCGCTCCAGTTCCACCGGCGCGCTCCATTTTCCATCGATCCGGCGCGAACCCCAAATCGCGACATCCGGCGCGCCTTCTTTCGTGCCGCCGAACCAGGCAGCCATCAGGTCGCCATTTTTCAGCGCGACCACGGTCGAGGCATGACATTCCGGGAACGATGTGGACCCAGGCTGGAAGATGAATTCGCCCACAGGTGCGTTTTGTGCCAGCAGCAATGATGGGGCCACGCAAGCAGCACACAATAGCGTAAGCAGAAGATTCACTCTGGTTCCTTCGCTGATTCTCTGAGCCGGGTAGAGGAACTCAATGGCTCACTCCGAAGCCTATTACGCAATGCGTGCGCGCGTCGAGGTCAACCAAGGAGGATCAGGCTCCAGCGACTTGCCGGAAGGTCGTGCCCTAAGCGCCAACCCGCCCTCTTGCTGCTTGCAGAATGCCGGCCAGGATCGCAATTGGAGTAGGCGGACAGCCTGCGATGGTGTGGTTTACGGGGATTACGTCGGCGACGCTGCCGCGGGTGGCGTAGCTGGCGCCGAAGATACCGCCGCAGGTGCCGCAGTCTCCGACGGCGATTACGAGTTTGGGGTCGGGGATGGCGTCGTACGTACGGCGCAGGGCTTCTTCCATGTTGACTGAGACCGGGCCAGTCACCAGCAACAGGTCGGCGTGGCGTGGGCTGGCGACGAACTTGATGCCCGCGCCTTCGAGGTTGTAGTAGGGATTGTTGAGTGCATGAATCTCAAGCTCGCAGCCATTGCACGAGCCCGCGTCGACGTGGCGGATCGCGAGGGCGCGGCCGAGAATCTTCCACAGATCCTGCTGCAATGCTTCGACCGCGGAAGAAACTGTGACTGCTGCCGGCCATGGTTCGGTCAGGATGCCGGTGCGGCCCATGCGCGCTAGAGTGTTGAGCATAGTTACCTCAGCCGTCCTGTCCGCTGTATGACAGGTTGAGTGATTTGTTGATTAGCGGAAAATCGGGCACGATGTTGCCGAGGATCGCGTATTCCAGCAGCGGCCAGTTCTGCCAGGAAGGATCGTGCGCATGGCAGCGGCGGATTTGGCCGTTGGGGCCGGTTTTGAGGGCGATCAGTACCGGGCCGCGCCAGCCTTCGATGATTCCGATGCCGAGGCGGCCGGAGGGCGCGATGGGAACCTCGACTGCGATCGGCGTTGCGTCGACTGAGGTGTGGGAGAGTTCCGCCAGCAGCGCGCGGCAGAGGCGGAGCGACTCGAAGATCTCGCGGAAGCGGACCTGCACGCGGGCGGCGACATCGCCGCTGGATTCTGTAACTACTTCGGTGGTAATTGCGTTGTAAGGCGCCCAGGAATGATCGGCGCGAAGATCGTGGGCGATGCCGGAGGCGCGCGCGGCCAGGCCGATGGCCCCGAGTTGGAGGGCCAGGTCACGGCTGAGAGTGCCGGCTTCGCGGAAGCGGTCCTGCAGGCCGCCGTGGTTGTCGTAGATGGTGCGGAGGCCGGTGACCTCGTGGTCCAGCATTCGATAAAGGTGGATGAGGTGGGCGTATGCGGGTTGCGGCAGGTCGGCTGCGATTCCGCCGGGAATTATGGTATCGAAGAGGTAGCGTGCTCCGAAGGCCTCAACGTTGGCGCGGAGCAGGTCTTCCTTGAGGCGCGAGAACTGGGTAAGGCCGGAGGCAAAGCCGGCGTCGTTGCCGAGGGCGCCAAGGTCGCCGAGGTGGTTGGCGAGACGTTCGTGCTCGAGCGCGAGGGCGCGGAGGTAGGTACCGCGCGTGGGACACGCGGTAGCGGTGATCGCTTCGAGCGCGGTGCAGTACGCCCACGCGAAGGCGACGGTTGAGTCTCCGGAGACGCGCGCGGCGAGGCGATGGCCTTCTTTTTGCGGGAGCGATTCGAAGAGCTTGGCGATGCCTTTGTGGGTATAGCCGAGGCGCTCTTCGAGGCGGATGACTTTTTCGCCGACGATGGAAAAGCGGAAGTGGCCAGGCTCGATAATGCCGGCGTGGACGGGGCCGACGGCGATCTCGTGCACGCCGTCGCCTTCGACCTGAACGAACGGGTAAGGAGCAGGTCTGAGATTTGTGGTCTGCGGCTCGATATGGTCGTGGCGGAGGGGGTAGTAGTTGGCCGGCCAGGCGTCGTGCCGGAGCCAGGGCCGCTGATCGGGTGCGGTGCTGGCGATGCCGAGCAGGTCGTGGGTGGCACGCTCAAGGCGGGCTGCGGTGGGGAAGGCACGCACCAGGCTCGGATAGGTGGGGTTGGCGATAGCGTCGATCTCGTGGCTCAGCACCAGGGCGCCTTCAGGGAGTAGAAAAGCGGCGTGGATGGAAAAGCAACGGTCGCGGTCACCATCGTCCGGATAGTGATCGTCGCTGCCCCAGAGGGTGAGAAAGGTGGCGCCGATCTCTTTGAGTTCATCCATTGCCCTCTGCCATTCCACGGCGCCGAGGCTTGCATGACTGCAAGAAATGTTGGACGGGATTGGAATCGTTGGCTGCTCGAACGAGTCGAAGTTCATAGTTGTTATCCGATCAGCTTCGCCGCGGCGCGGTACCAGGTGGCTAGCGCGGGTGGCATGTAGAGGCCCAACATAAGCACGATGGCAAGATGAACGAAGACCGGCACCAGCGCGGGCGAGTGCGGCAACGGGCGGGCTTCACTGTCGCCGAAGACCATGGGCTGCACACGGCTGAAGATGGCGGCAAAGGCGACCCCAAGCGCAAGCAGAAGAAATGGAGTGGTCCACGGATGCTCGCGCATCGCGGTGGTGAGGATCAGAAATTCGCTGGCGAAAACGCCGAAGGGTGGCGTGCCCAGGATGGCGAGCGAGCCAAGCATCAGTCCCCAGCCAATGGCGGGATTGGTGCCGAGCAGGCCGCGGATGCCGTCCATCTGCTGGGTGCCGGCCTTTTGTGCGGCGTGGCCGGCGGTGAAGAAGATGGAGGACTTGGTGAGCGAGTGCACGGTCATGTGCAGGAGGGCAGCGAAATTGGCCACCGGGCCGCCGAGTCCGAAGGCAAAGGTGATGATGCCCATGTGCTCGATAGAGGAGTAGCCGAAGAGGCGCTTGATGTCGCGCTGCCTCCACAGGAAGAACGCGGCGAGCACCGCGGACAACAGACCGAAGCCCATCAGCATGCGGCCGGGAAGGGCATTGCCGATGGATCCTTCGACCAGCACCTTGCAGCGAATCACCGCGTAAAGCGCGACATTTAACAGCAGGCCGGAGAGGACAGCCGAGACCGGCGTGGGGCCTTCTGCATGCGCGTCGGGCAGCCAGTTATGCAAAGGCGCAAGGCCGACCTTGGTGCCGTAGCCGACCAGAAGAAAGACGAACGCGAGCCCGAGCACGCGCGGTTCCAGTTGTCCCTTCACGGCGTTCAGGTGGGTCCACAGCAGCGCGGTCATGCCTTCGCGGCCGAGCGTTTTCTCCGCGGCGAAGTACAACAGGATGGTGCCAAAGAGTGCCTGCGCGATGCCAACGCCACACAGGATGAAGTATTTCCAGGCCGCTTCCAGGCTGGCACGGGTGCGATAGAGCGAAACCAGCAGGACTGTCGAGAGGGTTGCGGCTTCCATCGCGACCCACAGCAAGCCCATGTTGTTGGTGAGCAGAGCCAGCAGCATCGCCGCCATGAAGAGTTGGTACATGGCGTGGTAGAGGCGCAGGCGGTGCGCGGTCAGGCGGCCGTGCTGTTCCTCGATGCGCATGTAGGGGCGGGAAAAAAGCGCGGTGGTGAAGCCGACGAAGGCCGTGAGCGCGACCAGAAAGACATTGAAGGCATCCACGAAGAACTGGTCGTGGAAGACCAGGATCGGGCCGTGACGGGCCACGCGCACCACCAGGAACGCGGCGGCGATCAACGTTGCCAAGCTGATGGCGACGTTCAATTCGGGCGCAGCGCGTTTCGCGCCGAGCAGCGCTAGCAACAGAAACCCGAAGAGGGGCAGGCCCAGTACCACGAGCAGTTCCAATTCAATCCTCCTTGAGATTTTCCATGTTGCGCAGATCGAGACTTTCGAACTGTTCTCGAATCTGGAAAAAGAACAAGCCGAGGATGAACACGCCGACCAGCACATCCAGCGCGATACCGAGCTCAATGACCATGGGCATACCGTAAGTCGCACTGGTGGCGGCGAAGAAGAGACCGTTTTCCATCGCCAGAAATCCAATCACCTGGGTCACCGCTTTGCGGCGCGTGATCATCATCAGGAAGGAGAGCAGGATGACCGCCAGCGCGATGCCGAGCGTGTTCCGCGTGATGGTCGTCGCCATCATGCTGATGGGTTGCGCGAGGCCGAAGGCAAAAATCACCAGTGCCAGTCCGGCGAGCATGGTCAGGGGAATGTTGAAGACCGTTTCGCTGTCCCACTGCGCGCCGAGACGGTTGATCAGACGATGCAGGATCAAAGGCAGGGCAATTACTTTTAGCAGCAGCGTGAGCGCGGCGGAGTAGTAGAGCTCCTTCAGCCCGGAACTGTAAGCCACCAGGCAGGTGGAGAGAAACAGAATCGAGCCCTGCCACGCGAACAGCGTGATCAGCCGCTGCGTGCGGCGCCGCGAAAGCATGGCAAAGGAGATCAACAGCAGGCATGCGGCCAACAAGTTGAGGACGGGAAGCGTGAAGCGATTTGGGTGCATGTTTTATCTCACCCCCAGCAGAAGATGGACGAGCAGGCCGAGCACGGCCAGCAGGAAGGCCATCGCAAGATATTCCGGCGCGCGGAAGATCCGGACTTTGGCAGAAAGTGATTCGATCAGCGCCAGGGCCGCACCGGCGGCGAGAAGCTTGGCCAGGAGCGCGGCGATGGAGATCAACATCGCGCCGCCGCCGTCTGCGCCGTGAGTGGCGATGCCCCAGGGCAGGAACAGCGCGAAGCCGATGCAGGCGTAGTTAAAGAGCTTGAGGTCCGAGGCCCATTCCACCAGGGCGAGATGGCGTGCCGAGTACTCGAGCAGCATGGCTTCGTGGATCATGGTGAGTTCGAGATGGGTGGCGGGATTGTCGATGGGGATGCGCGCGTTCTCGGCCAGCAGCACCATGACAAAGGCGACCGCGGCGAAGATGACCGAGGGATCAATGATTGAGGGATGCGCTCTGTAGTTGTCGACCAGCGAGGGCAGAGCGGTACTGCCGAAGAGCAGGAATGCGTTGAACAGAACCATCAGCAGCGCAGGCTCGGCGAGGAAGCCGACCATCATCTCGCGGCGCGCTCCCATGCTGCCGAAGGCCGTGCCGATGTCCATGGCCGCCAGCGAGAGAAAGACGCGGGCGGTGGCGAAGAGGCCGATCAGCGCGATGGCATCGGCCGCGCGCGCGAAGGGAAGGTCGGTGGCGAGTGAAGGGATGATCGCCGCGGCCAGGACCATCGTGCCAAACAGAACATAGGGCGTCAGGCGAAAGAGTGGCGAAGCGGTGGCGGCCAGCGCGGCATCTTTCAGGAAGAGTTTGCGCAGCATGCGGTAAGGTTGCGTCAGCGGTGGCGCGGAGCGGCTCTGCAGCCACGCGCGGCATTGCGCGATCCACCCCGCGAACAGTGGTGCGATGGCGATGGCCAAGGCTACCTCTCCGAATTGGCGAATGATCGTGATGGATCTCATAGGACGAACACCAGCAGCACAATCAGCGTGAAGAAGCTGAAGAGGAGGTAGATGGAGAGGCTGCCACCCTGCACCACGCTGACCAGGTTGGCGAGCCATTGGACCGCCCACGCGATGGGAAGATAGATGGCGCGCCAAAAGCGGTCTTCAATGTGGATGCGATAGCGCGGAGGATTGTCGGTGGGCAATGGCAGGTCGCGCTCCATGCGAAAGAACGCGCCGAACATGTGACGGATGGGCTGGCCGAAGCCCTCGGCGGTATCTTGCATGCGGGCCGTCTGATGGGGGTAGCCGCAATCCCACGCAGGCACGCGGCGAACGCGACCATGAGCCATCATGCGCACCAGCAGGAATGTGACGCCGACGACGCCGACGATTCCGGCGAGCAGGATGACGCCGCTGTACGAGGCCTGGCGCGAGGCAATCGGTGCGATAAACCACAGCGAGCCGGTGGTGCGAATGCGGTCGCCGAGCAACATGCCGGTGACGGCGGAAGCCGGGCGCAAGGCGAGCTGAGGGATTATACCGATGGCAACACAGCCGAGCGCGAGCCAAACCAGGCCGAGGCGTTCCAGCCAATTGGCGTCGCGGGCTTCGGCGAGAGCGGCCTCGCGCGGCTGGCCGAGGAAGACGATACCGTAGAACTTCACCATCACGTAAGCGGCAAGAGCCGCCGTGAGTGCCAGCACCGCTGCGCCGAGAGGAACGAACATGTTGACGAAGGCGTGCGGAATCTGCGGCGTGAACAGGAAGGACTGCAGCAGTAGCCACTCCGAGACAAAGCCGTTGAACGGCGGCAGGCCGGCAATCGCCAGCGTGCCAATCAGCGCGATGCTGGCGACCCACGGCATACGGCGGATCAGCCCCCCCAGCTTGCCGAGATTGCGCTGGCCGGTGGCGTGCAGCACCGAGCCGGTGGTGAGGAACAGGAGGCTCTTGAAAAGCGAGTGGTTCAGCGCGTGGACCAGCGCGGCGCACAGAGCCAGCGCGGCGAAGAGGTGCAGGTTGCAGGTCTCGAACAGGATCGCCAGACCGATGCCGGCGAAGATGATGCCGATGTTTTCGATGGAGGAGTATGCGAGCAGGCGCTTCATGTCCGTCTGCACAGCGGCGAAGATCGCGCCGTACAGCGCGGAAAATAGCCCGAGCGCAAGCACCAGAACGCCCCACTGCCAGAAGCGCACATGCAGCAGGTCGAAGCTAACGCGGAGCATGCCGTAGACGGCGGTTTTGAGCATCAGCCCGCTCATCATGGCGGACACTGGCGAAGGCGCCGCGGGATGGGCTTCCGGCAGCCACACATGCAACGGCACCAGCCCGGCCTTGGCGCCGAAGCCGAGCAGTGCCAGCAGAAACGCGGTGCTGGCCCAGAAGGGTGTCAGCGAGGCGTGGCGCATGGCGTCGAAGGTGAATTGCCAACTGCCCCCTTGCAGCACACCGAAGCTGAGCAAAATGCAGGTTGCGCCCACATGGGCCATCAGGAGGTAGAGGAATCCGGCGCGGCGAATCTCGGGGATGCGATGCTGCGAGGTCACCAGGAAGTACGAGCTGAGCGCCATCGTCTCCCAGGCCACCATGAAGAGGTAGGCATCGTCGGCGAGGATGACCATCGCCATGCTGGCGAGAAACACGTGGTATTGCAGACCCATCAAGGCGGGCGCAGTGCCTTCGCCGGTGCGAAAATAGCCGGCGGAGAAGATGGATATTCCCGCGCCTGCCACACCCAGCAGCAATAGAAAGAAGCCGGACAACGCATCCAGGCGAAGATGGAAGGGCAAGTCCGGCAGACCCAGCGGAAGGACCATCACCTGCGGCGCCAGCCCGGAAACCAGAAAAGCGCCGGCCAGAACCGCGACTGCGACGCAAACCAATGCTCCCACCGGGAACAGCACGCGCGCCACCAGGCGTCCGCCGCGTGGGGTTAGCAGGCCTGCTACACCCAGGAATACCCACAGGCCTACCAGCACCAGCAGGTAACGAAGGTCGTGATTAGCCATGGCCGGCTCGTGGCCGAATATCGCGGAGAGGTTCAAGTATGGACCTCAGACTCGTGATCCATCTCGCCCAGCAAATCTGTCGCTTCCTTGAGGTGGGTGTAGAAGTAGCGGCGCATCAGGGCGAGGACTTTCAAGATGGTCGGGTCGCGCACCGAATAGAAGACCTGGTTGCCGGCCTTGCGATTCACCACCAGTCGCTTCGCCCGAAGCACAGCCAGGTGCTGCGAGACATTGGCCTGCTCCATGCCCAGCTTGTCCATCAACTCTCCGGCGGATAGCTCTCCTCCCCCGAGGAACTCGATGATCGCAATCCGCGTGGGGTGGGCGAGCGCCTGAAAGATGTCGGCTTTGAAACGGCGCAGCGAATCTGGCATAAGGGTCTCTGAGGGCAGATGATGAATATTCGATATTACTTATATAGTATATCAGAATACCTTGGTTTTGAGGCGTCGTCACCGCGATAGCGGGGCGCCGAGCTGGATCAACCTGCTCGCGAAACGCCGCACCAAGGAGCGGCACACCCAGCCTCTTTGGAGATAGGATTACTTGGGCGCAGGTCCAACGAGGGAAGTCTGGGACATGGCGGAATCTCGACTCGAAACCACCTCCGTTTCTACCAAGCTGTGGCTGGATGCGCGCGCCGCTTTGAGCGACATTGTGCAGGACGGAATGCTGTTGGCGATTGGGGGATTTGGCCTGTGCGGAATTCCCGAGGCGCTGATCGCAGCCCTGCGCGACACCGGCGTGCGCAACCTGACCATTGCCAGCAACAACGCCGGTGTGGATGACTGGGGCCTTGGGTTGCTGCTGCAGACGCGGCAAGTGAAGAAGATGATCTCCAGCTATGTCGGCGAGAACATCGAGTTTGAGCGGCAGTTTCTTGCGGGCGAGTTGGAGGTCGAGTTCTGCCCGCAAGGCACGCTCGCCGAACGCATGCGGGCGGGAGGCGCGGGCATCCCTGGTTTCTATACGCGGACCGGTGTCGGC
This sequence comes from Acidobacteriaceae bacterium, assembly GCA_049509035.1. Lineage (GTDB taxonomy): Bacteria > Acidobacteriota > Terriglobia > Terriglobales > Acidobacteriaceae > Edaphobacter. The sequence goes on along the minus strand of JBELAH010000005.1, from coordinate 306,404 downwards.
ACGGTGGTCGCCGAGGGAAAAGAGCACAAGGATTTCGATGGTACGACGTACATCCTGGAGCGCGGCATTCATGCGGACCTGGCCCTGGTGAAGGCCTGGAAAGCGGACCTTCACGGCAACCTGGTTTATCGACGTACCGCCCGCAACTTCAACCCGCACGCGGCCGCCTGTGCCACGATCACCGTTGCTGAAGCGGAGATCCTGGTCGGGCCGGGTGAGCTCGATCCGGACCAGATACATACGCCGGGAATCTATGTGCACCGGTTGGTACACAATCCCCACCCGGAAAAGAGAATTGAGAAGCGAACTACGCGAGAGGAGTAGGGCTGTGGCCTGGACTCGTCATCAGATGGCTGCTCGTGCCGCCCAGGAATTGCGCGACGGCTTTTACGTGAACCTGGGGATCGGCATTCCGACGCTGGTTGCCAACTTCATCCCCGCGGGCATGACGGTGACCTTGCAGTCGGAGAACGGTCTGCTCGGCATGGGACCGTTTCCGCGCGAAAGCGAGGTCGATCCGGATTTGATCAATGCAGGAAAGGAGACCGTGACCTTCGTGCCCGGCGCTTCGACCTTCTCCAGCGCCGACTCGTTCGCGATGATTCGCGGCGGTCACCTGGACCTTGCCATCCTCGGCGCCATGCAGGTCTCCGAACACGGGGACCTCGCCAACTGGATGGTCCCGGGCAAACGTGTGAAAGGCATGGGCGGCGCCATGGACATCGTCTCCGGCGTCCGGCGCGTCGTGGTCGTGATGGAGCATACGGCCGCGGACGGAAGCGCGAAGTTGCTGCGCCATTGCACCCTGCCACTGACCGGGACGGGGGTCGTTCACCGCGTGATTACGGATCTTTGCGTGCTCGATGTGACCGGCTCAGGTTTTGAGGTTATCGAGCTTGCGGAGGGCGTTACGCGCCAGCAGGTGGAAGAACGGACGGGCGCTCCCGTGCGCTTCGGTGGTGTCCTAGCTTGAGGGTTTCCTCCATACGGGTTTTCGCTTTTCCAAAAAGGCAGAGACACCTTCGTGAAAATCTGCGGTCGTCCGAGCCTCGGCATTGGCCGCGAGAGCGGCTTCGATTGCAATGTCGAGCCACACTTTGTTCTGCGCGGCTAGCAGCCGCTTGGTTGCTGCGAGCGCCTGCGGACTGTTCGCGATCAGAGTCTCCGCCAACGAGTGGACGCGCGGGAGCAGATTCTCTCGAGCGATCACCTCGGTCACCAGTCCCAGCCGATAAGCCTCTTCCGCATCGAAGATTCGGCTGGTCAGCAGCAGGTCCCGGCTGCGCTTGTCGCCCACCTGCAAAGCCAGAAAGGCGGACACGAACGCGGGAACAAAACCGATCCGCGTTTCGGGGAACCCGAACTTGGCCGCGGGCGTGGCCAGGGTAAAGTCGCAGATCGTGGCCAATCCCGCACCGCCGCCGATTGCCGGGCCGTGCACGGCAGCGATGGTGGGCATGGGCAGTTCGTACAGCGTGCGGAATAGTCTGGCAATTCGCGCTGCATCGGCGCGCTGCTCAAGATCCGTCTTGCCCCCCATGCCCTGCAGCCAGGCTAGATCCAGGCCCGAGCAGAACGCCTCGCCCGCGCCGGTAAGCACCAGCACGCGGCAGTCGCTGGCGCAGGTGTCCTCCATGGCGGCGATCAACTCCACCTGCATCTCGGGAGTCATCGCGTTCCGCCGCTCTGGCCGGTTTAGCGTAATGGTCCGTATCGGAGGGTTATCCGCAACCACAATCGTCGTCGAATTCAATCTGTCCTCCGGGCTCAAACAAGAGCGGCACAACTTCGAGCTTACGCTGCGCGCTAATTCACACGCGGACCGAAGCGGCTGGCAATCTCCGCGTTGGCGCCGATCAATTCCTCAAGCGGCCCGAGTGCGGGCAGCGTCGCACCGCACTCCGCCAACACTGCGATCAGGGTCTCGGTGGGAATATTGCCGACCAGTGCATCCTGTGCAAAGGGGCATCCGCCCAGGCCGCCGATGGCCGCGTCGAAACGCCTGCAGCCGGCTTCGTACGCGGCGCGAATTCGCACCGGCGCGGTGGTTCGGCGAGCATGCAGATGCACGCCGATCTCGATCGCGTCAAAAGCTTTGCCTACAGCCGCCACGGTCTCTGCGATTTGTTCAGGCGTGGCCAGCCCCACCGTATCCGCCAGCGAAATCTGCCCTACTCCAGCGTCGATCAGCAGATCGCACGCATTCACCACTTCGTCGATGCTCCACGGTTCGCCATAGGGATTCCCGAAGGCCATCGAGAGATAGGCAATCACTTCCAATCCCACTCCAAACGCCAGCGTTTCTATCGCATGCAGTGCATCCAGCGACTGCTCCGGAGTTTGCTTCTGATTGCGCATGAGAAACTGGGGCGAGATGGAATACGGAAAGCCCAGCGTCTGTACCGCACCCGTATCGATGGCCCGTTCGGCGCCCTTCTCATTCACCACGATGCCAATTATCTCCACGTCCCGCGTCGGCATCAGGGACTCCAGCACCTGCTCCGAATCCGCCATCTGCGGAACCGCGGCGGGCGAGACGAAGCTGACCGCATCAATCTGCTGGAACCCCGCGGTTACCAGCATGCGCAGATAATCCGCTTTCACCTCGGCCGGAATCTGCGCCGGCAGCCCTTGCCATGCATCCCGCGGACACTCGACGATCTTGACCGAATCACCCATCGTCTTTGCCTCGTCCGTTGGCCGCATCAACCGCGGGATGGATGGACCTTCAGTATCTCGCGCGCAATCACCATGCGCTGAATCTCGCTGGTGCCCTCGCCAATGGTACACAGCTTCACGTCGCGATAAAACTTCTCCACCGGATAGTCCTTGATGAATCCGTAGCCGCCCAGCAACTGCACCGCTTCACCGCATATGTGTACCGCGGTCTCGCTCGCAAACAGTTTCGCCATCGATGACTCGCGGGTCACCTTGCGACCGGCATCCTTCAGCACCGCGGCCCGGTAGGTCAGCAACCGCGCAGCATCCAGGTCCGTAGCCATGTCCGCGAGCTTCCACTGGATGCCTTGAAACTCCGCGATTGCCTTGCCGAACTGTCGGCGCTCCTTGACATACTGCAACGCCGCATCCAGCGCGCCCCTGCCAATGCCCAGCGCCAGCGCGGCAATTGAGATCCTGCCGCCGTCCAGCACCCGCATCGCATCGATAAAGCCCTCGCCCTCCGTGCCCAGCAGGTTCCCGGCCGGGATTTCGCAGTCCTCGAAGATCAGCTCGCTGGTGTCGCTCGCGCGCAAGCCCAGCTTGCTCTCCTTCTTTCCCGGCCGGAACCCCGGTGTCCCCTTGTCCACGACAAACGCAGACAGCCCGTGGGTGCCCTTGCTCTTGTCCGTTACCGCAATCACCACCACGACGTCGGCATAGCGCCCATTGGTGATGAAGGTTTTGTTCCCGTTCAGTATGTACCGGTCGCCCTTCTTCACTGCGCTGGTGCGCGCGCTGCCGGCATCGGATCCGGAGCCGGGCTCGGTCAATGCCCACGCAGCCAGCCACTCCCCTCCCGCCAGCCGCGGCAGATATTTCTTCTTCTGCTCTTCGTTTCCGGCAAGAAAAATGTGATTCGTCCCCAACGAGTTATGCGCCGCCATGGTCAGGCCGATCGCTCCATCCACCGCGGAGAGTTCCTCGATCGCGAGCGCATAGTCCACATAGCCCATGCCCGCGCCACCGTACTCTGCCGGAACAATGACCCCGAGCAACCCCATCGCTCCCAACTTCTTTATGGCCGCCAGCGGGAACTCGCTCGCCTCATCCCACGCCATCACGTTGGGTGCGATCTCGCGCGCGCAAAATTCGCGAATCTCCCGACGCAGATGCTCCTGGTCCTCCGTCAACACGAAAGGATATAAACCTGCGACTGACTCAAGCTCAACGTTCTTCATTGGCCTCCTTCATGCAGGTCCCACGATCACGTCTGGATGACCCCAGGATTGAACCTGGGGACTTCAGTGTTTAACGCGCAGGCTTCCAGCGCCGTAATCAGAACTTCTCTCGTCTTCGCCGGATCGATAATCGCGTCGATCCATAGGCGCGCCGCGCCATAGCGTGGATCGGCCTGGGCATCGTAGGTCGCCTTGATTTCGTCGTAGAGGGTCCGTTTTTCGGCCTCCGATAGAATCTTGCCGCTACCCCGCTCCATCTGTCGGGCACGAACTTCGGCTAAAGTGCTCGCTGCCGCGGCCCCGCTCATCACCGCATAGCGCGCCGTCGGCCAGGCAAATAGGAACCTGGGATCGTAAGCTTTTCCGCACATCGCGTAGTGCCCCGCTCCAAAGCTTCCGCCAACGATGACGGTAATCTTTGGCACCACGCTCGTGCTCACCGCCGACACCATCTTTGCTCCGGCCCGGATGATCCCCGACCACTCCGCATCCTTGCCCACCATAAACCCGTTCACATCGTGCAGGAACAGCAGCGGCACCAGGCTCTGATTGCAATCCATGATAAAGCGCGCCGCCTTTTGCGCTCCCTCCGTATAGATCACACCGCCGACTTCGGTGCGAAGCATGCCCGCGGCCGGGCCCATGGCCACGGTCTGGCTCTGGTTGGTCTTTTGATTGGCAACAATGCCCACCGCTCTTCCGGCAATGCGCGCGTACCCGCACAGCACCGTTCTCCCAAACTCTCGCTTGAACTCGTCAAACTCGCTGCGGTCCACGATGCGCGCGATGATCTCGCGCATGTCGTATACATTGCTCGCGCCGGGCTCGGGGTTCAGCAACCCATGGACGTCCTCTGCTGCATACTCCGGCCCATCGCGGGCCGGGTCGTAGGTGACGCGAGAGAAGGCTCCCGCCGGCTGCCGTTCACCAATCTTCCCAACCAACGATCGCAAGCGCGCCAGGCACGCCTCATCGTTCGGCTCGTGGAAGTCTACGGTTCCTGAGATCTCGGCGTGCATGGCTGCGCCGCCCAGTTCTTCGGCCCCGGTCTTCTGCCCGATTGCGGCTTGGACCAGGGATGGGCCGGCAAGAAAGAGGCCTGATCCCTCGGTCATCAAAACCGTGTCGGTCATTACCGGCAGATACGCGCCGCCCGCGACGCACATGCCCATGATCGCGGTGATCTGCGGAATCCCCAGCGAGCTCATCACGGCGTTGTTTCTGAAGATGCGCCCGAAATCGTCGGTGTCCGGAAACACGTCTTCTTGTAGCGGCAGAAACACGCCCGAAGAGTCCACCAGATAGATCGTCGGAATGCGGTTTTCGAGCGCAATCGTCTGGGCGCGCAGCACCTTTTTTGCGGTCATCGGGAAGAACGCTCCGGCCTTCACGGTCGCGTCGTTGGCGACGATCATCGCCAGGCGTCCGCACACGCGGCCCAATCCTGTGACCACGCCCGCTCCGGGGGCGCCGCCGTACTCGCTGTACATTCCGTGCGCCGCCCAAAGGCCCAGCTCCAGCAGCTCCGTTCCTTCGTCGAGCAGCAGCTTCAGCCGGTCTCTCGCGGTCAGCCGTCCCTTCGCGTTTTGCGCCTTGGCCGCCTCCGCTCCACCGCCGAGCCGAATTCGATCTTCCTCCGCTCGCAACGCCGCCATCAGCGTCGCCAGCGCTTCGCGGTTCGCTCTCGCCCGCGGGGAATGCATATCCAGCTTCGATTCCAGACTGTTGTCTAGCTTCACGTCATCCGCCCCATCAGCGTCTGCGAAAACTCGAAGGACTATAACATCATGCGGATGATTGCCTGAAAGAGCAATGCAAAAAAACGCCCCCAGTTACGGGGGCGGAGGCTATGGAGGTACGTGTGCAACCTTATTGGACCGTCAAGGCAACGATGGAGGTCTGCATGATGCTTCCTGACGTTGCTGTGATGGTCACATTCGTTGTGCCCGCAGGCGTGCCCGGCGTGCTTGACCCGCAACCTGCGATCAGGCCGGCGGAGACGAAGAAGAGGAGGACCACTCCCAGTATCCGCGGGCTCGCGAGCCTTCTTCGGCGGCCGAAGGCGAGCAGCGATCCAAACGGCAGCATCAAAACGGACGCGAGCACCAAGCCCCCATGGGCGCCGCTCTTTCCCAGCGCCGCTTTCACGTAGCCATTGTTTCCGCCGGTCGAAGTTTGAATGGTCAGGGCCGCGGTCGCCGGCGCAGTGGCCGAGACCGTGAGCTGGCTGGGAGAAAAGCTGCAGGTCGCGCCTGAAGGCAGTCCACTGCAACCCAGGGTCACAGATCCGGCAAATGAGTTGGTCGGCGCCACGCTGATGGTCAAATCCGCGGACGACCCCATCGCAACGGTGGCGACCTGTGACGACGCACTGAGGTTGAACGTGGGCGTCGAGGAAGCCGTTGTAGAGTTCGCGATCACGCCGAACAGTCCGTGCTGCTCCTCGTCAATGCCGGCGGTAAAGTAAATCGCATTCGGATTCGCGGCTGTGGCCGTCGACACAAAGATCTCCCAAAGCCCCGGATACGCGATGGCCTTTCCGGTGTCGTCGGCAATCATTCCCTGATAGGCGTAGGGCGCGGTCGGACTATAGGCGGTAATCAGGCCATCGCCAAAGTTCCCAATCAGCAGATCCCCTCCGTAGATCCCGAATCCCGCCGGAGCAATGGTCACTCCCCAGGGTGCGTTCAGGTTTCCGCCTGTTACTACGCGAGCCACATAGTTGCCGTTGACATCGAACACCGAAACGAACCCGGTGTTGGTGCCCAGAATCTCCTGATAGGTTCCTGCCCCGGCAGTGAAGGGCGGCGTCGTGCGCAGCATATAAGTCACAAAGACCTGCGTCCCAAGAACTTTGATCGCATAGGGGGCATAGCCGGTGGGGACGTTCGGGTCGGTGAACGTGCCCGCTAGCGTTGCGGCTTGAAAGCTGCTGTTGTAGATCTCGACCTTGGCCCCCTGGCCGAAGTTTGGCGCCAGCAGGAACGTGCCGGTGGTGTTGGTTACCAGTGCCAGGTCGGGGTAAACCGCGTTGTTCGCGCTGTTGTTGATGGCGATGAGCGCGTGATTGCCGCCCGCACTTGTGCCGCTATTCCAGCCGGAGATGGTGCCGTCGAGCGTTGCAAACAGAAAGGATGCCTTGGTCCCGTCCGAGAGAATGAACCCCGTTGTGGTGTTCTGGACCGTGCCTGTGGGCTGGCCCAAACCCGTGCCCGAAGCGGGCGGAACGATTGCCTTGAACGAGCCGAGAACCCCGGCGATGGAGCTCAGATAGCTAAACCCTGTCACGTTGGTATCGATCCACAGAGTGTTGGTGCCCGCAACGCCCCACGGGTCGACGAAGTTCGCATCCATGGTCGTTGCCGGAACGAACCCGTCGGAGATGATGTTGGTGACCTGGTAGACGCCCGCGGCCTGCGCGCGTGCCAGGCCGCACGATGCAATCGCTGCTACCAGCAGCCCGGCAACCCACAGAGTCGCCAGTAATAGGTGGTTAGGGAATCGGTCGCTGGCCTCAGCCAGGCACCTGCGTGTCGTCGACTGTTGCATGATGACCTCTCTCTGCCGCTCCTGCCGTGCAAGGAAGCGCCTGCGCCGGTGGGGAGTATCGGCCGGCAAGATGGAGAGTAAGGTGGCTGGCGTGAGCCAAATGTCAGCCATTTGTCATTTCATGGTTTTTTGGTTGTCGCTTCGTCTGCGCATGCCGCCTTGAGCCTAGGCCAACTTCAGCTCAATCTTCTCCGTCTCGCGATCGAGTTTCGCAATACGGAAGCTGCGGACCTGGCCCACGCTCAGCGGCTCCGGCTGGCTGCCGGCGGAGGCCGCGCCACCCTTCCAGTGGGCCTTCAGCATCGACGTCAGCGCCGACAGGTCCGCCGCACCGCCGCTCGCTTCCGCCACTGCGGCAACCGGAGCCGCCAACCGGCAGATCGCGCGAATGCCCTCGCCCAACTCAATCGTAGCCTCGTTCGCTTGCTGTTCCACCACACGGCCCGACACCAGGTCGCCCTCTTTATGCTCTTCCAGGTACTCGCCGTAGCTGGTCGGCACCAGTTGCTTCATGCTCAGTTTTATCTGCCGCTTCTCCGTATCGACGCCCAGCACCTGCGCCTTCACCACCTGGCCCACGTGCAGCACGTCCTGTGGATGGTTGATGCGGCGCTCGGCGGTAATCTCGCTGACGTGCACCAGCCCCTCCACGCCCTCCGCCAGTTGCACAAACGCGCCAAACTTCATAATCCGCGTCACCGGCCCTTCAATCGCGTACCCCACCGGAAACTTCCGCGGCGCTTCTATCCACGGATCTCCCAGCGCCTGCTTCAGTCCCAGGGAAATCCTCCGCTCACCCGCGCTCACCGTCAGCACCACCGCTTCCACAGTGTCTCCAGCCTTCAGAATGTCGCTGGGCTTATGCACCTTCTTCACCCACGACATCTCCGACACATGGATCAGCCCTTCGATCCCCGGCTCCAGTTCCACGAAGGCGCCAAAGTCCATCAGCCGCGTCACCGTCCCGCTTACCCGCTCGCCGACTTTGTACTTATTGCCAACCTTCTCCCACGGCTCCGCCTCCAGTTGCTTCAGCCCCACGGAAATCCGCTGGTTCTCCGCATCGACCTTCAGCACCTTCAACTGCAACTGCTGCCCCACCGTCAGCACGTCTTCCGCATTATTCACCCGGCTCCACGCAATGTCGCTGATGTGCAGCAGCGCGTCGATCCCGCCCAGATCGACGAACGCCCCATAGCTCATCAGGCTGCGCACCTGCCCGCTCACCAGGTCGCCCTCCTTCATATCGGCGTAGCGGCCTCGCGCCAGCGCGCGCGCCTGCTCTTCGGCAATCGCCCGCCGGTCCACCACCACATCTTCCTCCGTCACATCCAGCTTGGTAATGCGGCAGGTAATCTCCTGGCCCACCAGGTTTTCCATCTCGGCTGCATCGTGTGTGCCGCTGCGCGAGGCCGGCATAAACGCGCGCACACCGATGTCCACCGTCAGCCCGCCCTTCACCACCGCGGTGACCATCCCCACCACCGCGGACTTCTGCGCAAACGCCGCCTCCAGCGATGCCCAGTCGGTCGGCAACACCACCTTGTGCCGCGACAGCTCGTAGTAGCGCTCCGCATTGCGCCCCTTCACCGACACGGGAAACGTATCGCCCGCCGCCACGCTCCCGGCGTTATCCTCAAACGCGCTTAGCGGCAGAATCCCCTCGCTCTTGTAGCCGATGTCCAGGTACACAAACTCCGCGTCCTTCGAGACAACGGTGCCCTGCATCTGGTTTCCGCCGCCCTCCGTCGTGTGCCCATGGCTGTGCTCGAACTCCGCCAGCATCTCGCTAAACGATTCGGTGGGTTCTTCCGTTGGGTCTTCAACCAGGGGCTGTGCTTCGGGAATCATTTCGTCAGGCATGGTGGGTGCCTACCATTCTTTCATGCGCAGCCGCGCGGTGGAAATCAGTCCTTCGCCCCGGCGCCGGTATCCCATAAGATATTGAAGTACCGTTTGGGCACCTTTAGCCTTATGCGTAACCCCTCGGTTTTTGCGGGAGAGGAAGGTCCGATTAGTACTATGAGTGAACTAATGACAGCGCCCGATCAGATGGCGCTCGCGCACGCCGAAGATCCCCACATCTACGAGTCCGGCGACTGCTGGCGCTTTCGCTGGGCCGGCCAGGACCACGGCTCCTTCGACACCGAGCACTCCGCACGCTCCGCCGCTCTCCGCTTCAAGCAGCAAACCATGATGAAGTTCGTTGCCGCTTCCCTTCACCTCCGCTAGGGTTGTTGACGTCGCCTCGCGGCCTTCGGCTTCTTGCCGGACGAAGCGTTTCGACTGTCTGTTCTCACCGGCGGTTTGGGGAGCTTTAGTTCGACCTTGCCCACCTTCGGCCCCTCGGTGGCAACCAACGAACTTGCACTGCCCAGGATTGGATGAGCACGCAATCGCTTCCGCTCGAACCAATACAAGCCCGCGACTAAAAGCAACCCAACTGCACTCACCCAGCGCCCCGCCACTACATCGCTGGTTGTGGTCCAATCGACCGCCACCAGGTCCTTTCCCTGCGGCACCGGCACGGCCATTAGACCGCGCTCTCGCTCGGCCCTCGCCGTCACCGGGAGGCCATTCACGGTTACGCTCCAAGCCGGGTAATATCGCAGCCGCAGAATCAGGTATCCGGCGTGTTCGGCGACTCCCACGATCCGTCTCTCCTCCTGCATATACGCGGCTGCCGAATGAGAAGTATCGGCGAGCAGGACGGCTTCGTGCCATGCGGAACTCTTGCAACTGGCTGACTCACCGTCCCACGCAGGAGCCACGCCGGCGTCCCCGTGGAGCGAAACGTCCTGCGGAGTGTCCAGCAAGCAGGCGTCCTGCACGATGCGGTCCACCTGCGGAAATCGGATGCCGGGCGGCGCGTATTCCGGCTTTCCCAGCACCCCGGCGCCCTCTCGTACCGATTCCTGCAGTGAGTTTTCAAACGAGTTGCTTTCGAGAAACCACCACTGGAAGGCCGCCATGCTGATGCCCACGAAAAAAGCCACGCGTGCGGCCATCAAAGGAAAGCGCAGGGCCCTGCGGTCGGACCAGAAGGCTGCGGCAAACGCGATCGCCATAGGAGCTTCCAGAACTACCAGCCAACGCCACGGAAACTGCAGCAGCCGCAACTCCGGCACTGCATTCCAGACCGGCCGTGAGATCGGCAGCAGCAGGAGCAGGACGGCCGGCGGAATAAGGGCCAGGGGGAGCCACCACCTGCGCTTGCCGGGCACCACGCCGCGAATCCAGGCGATCGCGCCTCCGCCGAACGCGACCGCGAGCATAACCACAGCGACCATTGAGACCTTGCCCAACATCACGTCGTGAGAAACCATGCCCGGATCGGCATGACGGGCGAACAGCCAACTGTTTTCCACCACAAAGTGACTCAGCGTCACGGCATACTGGATGCTCGCCCAATTCCTCTCCCAGACCGCCGGAATCAGATACACGCACGCCAGCGCCATTCCTGCGATTGTGCTCACGATAGCGCGCGCCACCGCGACCAGCGACTTTTCCATCGCCGTGGAAACCAGTGCCACGGCAGCCAGCAGATAGCTGCCCATGATTCCCACCGGGCCGTTGCTCAGCCACATCCCCGCCACCACCAGGGCCAGCGGCGCGGCTGAACCGTCAAACGTGCGCTCCCAGAAATTGCCCGCGGGATTTCGTCTGCGCAGAGCAAACAGAAGCAGCAAAGGAATCCAGAATCCTCCCGTCAGTTCGGCGTAGTCACAGCGTTTGTAGACGTTGAACAACGCATAGCCGATGAAGATTGCAGCGCAGCCGGCCAAGGTTGCAGGCCCATCCGACATGGTTTCGCGGGCCAACGCGCGCACGGCCAGACCGGTTGCCGCAAGCAACAGGACCGAAAGAGCGAGCGGGACCAGGCTCCACGGCAGGAGCATTCCTAAAACAGCTCCCGCCATGAAGGTGAGCGGTGGGTAGAAAATGAATCGAGGTTCGCCCGCTCCAAAGTTCGGACTATAGGCCCAGTGCGGGTAGAGCACGCCCATTAGTAGGCTTTGCTTGGCATCGATCCACGAAACCAGGTGGAAGCCGAAATCAGTGCCTCGGGCGGGACCAAGCCACAGCAGCGGTCCGATTGCAATAACCGCGGCCACAAAGATGATGGCCGGCCCCGCCCAATGCTTCCATCGCAACTGTCTCCACCGCGACTGGGAGCCTGCGGTCGACTTCGGCTCTTTATTCCCGCGTGGCTTGCTGATCTCGGACCTCCATCAATGGCGTTGCCGCGCGCCGAAGTCTCGCACTAAAGGTGGGCGGCCGCACTGACTGGACTCAGGATATCCCGTCCGCGTTCATTGAGCGTCGGGCGTCCTTATGCCGAACAACATCCCCAGCGCGAGAAATCGCCTGGCGCAGTGAACCCACGGCACGGATTAATCCGTGTCCTCAAGCAGAACTGTCTTTTGCGCGGTGCCGGGATCTCAGTCACCTTGGCTCGCTACGCTACATTGCGCAGCAGGTCCATCGCACGCGTCCGCAGCAGGACCTTCTTCTCCACCAGCGAGAGCGCATGCTCCGGCCCGGCCAGCGCGATCACGCCCAGCCGCTCCGAGGTCTGGTTGTTCCAGATCAGCCAGCGGTCGACATCCGCCAGATCCGGACGGTGGTCTGCCCGGTACGGCTCGAACGTCTCGACCACCGCTTGAATCGCATTCGTAAGCTCATCCGTGATTTCAGCGATCTGTTCCTGATGGCTCATGGCGCACGCTCCTGCAGACAGGTTAAACGGCAGGACCCCACATCAGCATTACATTGCGCAGCAACTGTGTTGATCTTCTCGACACTCCCACGCTCCGCGGCCGGTGTCAATCGGTGGAAAACATGGTCAAGCTCTTCAGTGCCGCGGCAATTGGCAACTCCAACGAATAAAACAGTTTACCCGGCAGAAAACTCAGAGAGTTGGCGCGAGATCCTTATGACGCGCCCAATATAATCAGCGTCATGTACACCCGCCTCGACCGAGCCCACCGAGCCGTCCCCGTCCTCCTGGGAGCCATCACGCTCGCCGGCGTTGCCGCTCTCCTGGTGTGGGACGTTGCCCCGGCCCTCTTTCCCGCCCGCGCCCACGACCTTCTCGGCGCCTTTCCGCTCGCCATGATCGCGCTCGCCTACCTCGTCTATCAGACCGTTCATCGGCCCTCGCCCTCGGAGTGGCTCAAGGCGGTCCTGCTGGCCGTCGCGTTCTTGTTCTGGTCCGCCAACCAGTTCTGGCCCAATCCGCACCAGGCGACGGTCTTCAACGACATTGCCATCGCACTCTTCGTCTTCGACGTCTTCCTGGTGATGATTGGTTGGCCGTCAGCCTCCCCCGACGCGTCCTTCGGCGAAACCTATGCCCGCCCCGAACCGCCGCCAACCGGTCCTCCTAGCAGGACTTGAAGCCGTCGATATCTTTGAAGTCAATGAAATACTCTGAGCCATCCGCAAGAGTGATTTCGGCGCCGACCACCGAACCGGAAGGCGTGACATCCATCAAATCGATTTTCCGCAAAGGTGACAACTCTTCATCTGTCCAGGGCGTGTCGTCGGTCTTGTGCCACATAACCGAGATCATCAATTCCATGGCTGGGTTTTTCGTCACCCGCTTACGATGGGCAAATAGCCCAGTGCTTTCGTCTGCTTCGGCGTTGAAGCCGGAATGAGTCCGGCTCTGAAGGTCATCCCAACCATCGTAGGCAATCATCGCCAGACTTCTGCCGGGGATCGAAGCAGTGAGCACTTTTCGCGTTCCCCGTTCAAAGGCTTGCACCTCTGCCTTCCTGCCATCGATATGCGGCAAACCGAAGTGGCCGAGGGTCAATTCGTGTTCGAACGCCATCCGGCAGCGGTCAACCCGGATGACGCCACCAGGCACGGTGATCTCCGCCAGGTCAATGATGTAACCGACGCCATCATTCGGCGGCCTTCGCATAAGTAGTTGCCGATAGAGGATGCCATTCCGGACCCCATTGAACAGGATGCTCTGCGCGGTGGAATACTCAGCGTTCTGCGAAGCCGTGTTGTCCACGGCGCGTCCTGTGAGGTAGAAGTTGATGTCCACACCGCGCAAGTCACGCGGATCGAGACTGCGAAAGCTGTATTCCTGCGACGTTCCGCCCTGCGGATTGTGGTCTTCCCAGGGAAAGTGCGTGTTGAAGACAAGCTTCGAGTAGTTGTGGTCATCGTCGTAGACCTTGCCGGAGACGATCTCCGAGGCGCCGCTGCTTCCGTGATTAACCAGAGCCAACCCTGGCTTTTCCAGGATCGTCCGCATGGAGTTCTGGCCAAGTGCAGTCCACATACCATCGTTTTCCCGGGCCGTCCAAAAGGGCGAATCTTCCGGCAGCGCTAGAGCGATAAACGGAAGGAACATGATGAAAGGGCTGGCCGGGCAGCTGTAATTCTGAATTGCGAATTCCCGATGGCCGTAAAAGCCGAGGCTAGGAATATCGTTCTCGTAAAAATCCGCGCGAGTTGTGAATTGCAGGATCGAACCGGAGCAAAGCCGTCTCGCCCATCCTGGATCGATGGGCGGCTGGGATTTGAGCATGAAGGATGCCGGGAACCCGCCGGAGATCCAGAGCCGGTAACAGATACTGCGCGCCCACATGTTGATAAAACCGTTGCGCGCGAAAAACAGCGGGTAGGTTTCGAACAATTCGTTGAAGCTCTTCTCCAGCACCGCGGCAATTTCCGGATAGTATTTGTCACCGAAAGCGCGGTTCCAGATAGTTCCGTAAACCACAAACAGGCTGATGGTGTAGTAGTTGTAGCTTTGCTCCAGGTACCATCCATTCCCCGCATGATAGGAGGCGACCCAAAGAAGATGGCTCTTCAGCAATTCATCATCGATCGGATATCCATTCTTCTTCAGAAACGAGAGCGCACAAATATTGAAGAGCCGCCAGTTATTCTGGGTGGTGCGGTGATGCGCCCATTTGGAAATTGTGACCGCCATTTCGTCGCGTTGTGTCTCCGTCAGGTGTGGCCATAACACTTCCGGCATCAGCAGCATGGTTTTCGTCCAGCCGCCGAACTCGCATGTAAATTGATAGGTTGCATCGGGCATATCTTCCGGCAACGGCAGGCTATTGGCATGCCCCGGTGTCATGGCGTTGTAGAAATGATGACAGTAATAGTCGCGCAACTTGATGCCATTTATGCTAATTTCCGGATCGACGTGAATCAGCGGTGCGGCGAGATTGAAGGTCCGCTCGAGTGCCTCGAATTCGTGTGAGCGCGTCCGCCATGCCGGCTCACCGGGCTGCGGATAGGATTTGCCCGGGACGAGCGGGAAGACGATCGGCGAGTCGAACGATTTCACGTGTTTGAACGCCCGCTGCAATACATATTTGGCGCAATCAATGTAGTGCTGCCTGGTCATCCCGGTCAGCGGGCTAAGCGTGGTATCCGGATCTATCACTTCAAACTTCCCTGACGTCATCGTAACTTTTCGCCTTTCGATTGTTCCTTCGCGATTGAGTTAGATTCTTCTCATCGCTAAACCCAGTTCATCACGCTGGTCATTCATGCCTGTTCCTGAGATTCTAAGCCCCGCTCATCCCTGCTCACCCACGCACTCACCAATCCAGGCGAGGTATTGGCGGGAGCCGCCCGTAACCGGCAGCCGCACGATCTCGGGCGTTTCGTACGAGTGGTTGGCCCGGATGTGCTGCTCCAACTCGGCGTACCGGCCTGCGCTGGTCTTGATCGCCAGCAGCCATTCCGGCCCGGAGCACACCTCGCCTTTCCAGCGATACACGCTCTCGACCGCTTGCATTTGCACGCAGGCAGCCAGCCGCGCACTCACGATCGAGTGCGCCAGATCGCTGGCGAACTGTTTGGTTCCAACGGTGGTCAGGACGAGGATGTACGTGTTTTCCATGGCGATTCGCTCTCCATCAGACTACAGCGATCGCCTGGTCTTCCGGATTGCTCCGGTCGCAGCCGGGATAGGCAAAGAAAAAAGACCGCCCGCCCGCCAGCCTATGCTGACGAACGAACGGTCTCTCGTTTGCTTGCGAAGGCTAGAGTTTTGCCAGACGCCTACTTTTTCTCGCCCTTGCCGCCGGTCACATTGCCGCGTCCATCGCGCTCTTCATTGCCCTTGAAGGCTTGCGGTTTGGCGGGCGTTTCCGCCTTGTCGCCAACGCTCGGCATTCTTCCCTTGTATCCATGCTGCGGATCGTAGCGGTTGTTCACCGTGCCATGGAAGTCATTCGAGCCATGGAACCAGGGGCCAACGCCGACGAACACGCCACTGGTGAAATACTGCGGCCCGTAGTAGCCGTTAGGACTACAGCTGTAGGGAGCGTAGTCGTAGTAGCCATAGGGACAGGAGGGCTCAACACCGATGCTGATGCTGACCTGGGCCTGTGCGATAGGGGCCGCCGCCGCGAAAGCGAATCCCGCAATCGCAACCAACGCAAACGAAGTGATGTTACGCATAAAATTAATACCTCTCACGGGTTTGATGCTATTGAATTAAAAGGAGTTGTATCAGCTTACCGGGTTGCCGCGAAGCCTCGGACCAGGCGCACGCGTCCCGGGCAAGTTCGCGCAGACTGGATTGGGGTTACGGCTGGGCCTGGGAGCTCGTGAGCTTCGTTGTGGTTCCGCACTTCGACCCGTCGGGTCGTCTTCCTCATGCTCCTGGCGGACGTCTCTTCGCGCTCTGCCGCTTCGGGGCCGGCCTGCGCCGGCGATTTTGTATGACCCCATCGGGTCATCGTCCGCCAATCCCTCGCAGAGTACAATTCGACGTCAAGGCAGGGATTTTTCGTTCAGGCCAGGAGGTCTTATTCTGACTCAGAATCCACACGACGTCGATTCGGCAGGGACGCCCGAGCGCAAGCCGCGCTCCATTGCGGATACCGGCGTTCGTCAGTCAGTTCTTGAAGACCTCGCCCTCAAGATTCTCTATCTGTCGGGTCCCATGTCGCTTTCTGACCTTTCCCGGCAGACGCACCTCAGCTACGAGGTAGCCAACCAACTGTTTAGCAGGATGCGATCGGATATGCACTGTCAGGTTGCGGGGATGAATGGCAACGTCCCCGACCTTGCCATCACTTCGGCGGGCAGAACGCGAGCATCGCAGTTGCTGGTCCAGAATCACTACGCAGGCGTCGCGCCGGTGTCGCTTGAGAGCTACGTAGCCCAGGTGCGCAAACAGAGCGTGCGCAATGTTGTGGTTCACCCACCCGACGTGGAAAAGGCATTTGCCCACCTGGTGATCGATCCCAAGACCCTCGCCCAGTTGGGGACCGCGCTCAACTCCGGGACCTCGATATTTCTTCACGGCTCCCCGGGAGTTGGCAAGACCGCCATCGCCGAGACCCTGTCGCGCGTGATCGCCGAGGACGACATATGGATTCCCTATGCCATGGAGGTCGACGGCCAGATCGTCACCGTCTACGATCCGGTGATTCATAAGCAGGGCGCGCCGCTGGAGTCCGGGACTTTCGATGAGCGCTGGGTACGCTGCCGCCGACCCACGGTCCTGGTGGGCGGAGAACTGACCGTCGACATGCTGGACCTGCAGTTCAACCCGATATCGAAGTTTTACGTCGGGCCGGTGCAGATGAAAGCCAACAACGGCGTCCTGATCATCGACGACTTCGGCCGCCAGCGAATTCGCCCAGAAGAGCTGCTGAACCGCTGGGTTGTTCCCCTCGACCGCAGGATCGATTTCCTGACTATGGCAGGAGGCAGGACAATCGAGATTCCGTTCGAGATGCTGGTTGTCTTCGCAACCAACATTGATCCCGCCGACCTGGCGGACGCCGCCTTCCTGCGCAGGATTCAAACCAAGATCAGGATCGGAGCAGTTTCCGACGAGCAGTTCAGCGAGATCTTCCGCCGGGTTGCCGTGGAGCACGAAATGGAGCCCGACGCCGCCACCATCGCCGACTTGATCCACGTCATCCGCGACAAATTCAAGCAGGAGTTGCGGGCATGCTACCCGCGAGACATCGTGAACCAGATTTGCTGGGCGGCACGCTACGAAGACAAAAAGCCGCATCTTGATGGGGATGCGCTGAAGGCGGCCGCGGAGGCGTATTTCTTGCCGTCCGCCTAACCCATCTCCACCGCAAACGCAAAACCGCCGCAGGAGACTTATCCTGCGGCGGGCTGCTCGAAACGCTGCTCTAGTGGGCGTTACTCTTCTTCGCTCTTGGTCTTGGCTTCGGCTTCGGGAACCTCTCCGCCGCCCTGTTCCTCAAGCTGTTTGGCCATCTCTTCACGCTTCTTGGCACGGGCTTCTTCGCGCTTCTGCCGCTTCGCGTCCAGCTCCTGCTCGGCGCCGAGCAGCTCGATGTACGCCATCTCGGCCGCATCGCCCTGGCGCGCACCGCTGCGCGTAATGCGTGTGCATCCACCGTTGCGGTCGCCGTAGCGCGGGGCCACGACCCCGAACAGCCGGTCCACGGACTCCGGCGTCATCAAGTAGGCCAGCGCCTGGCGCCGCGCGTGAACGGTGCCGCGCTTGCCCAGCGTGATCATCTTCTCAACCAGCGGCTGGCTGGCCTTGCACTTGGTGAGGGTGGTCTCAATGCGGTCCATCAAAATGACGGACGTGACCAGATTGCGCAGAACGGCGCGACGGTGGGAGGTATTGCGGCCGAGCTTGTAGCCGGCATTACGATGACGCATGGTAGGTCTCCTTCGACCCGGCTTCAGCCGTCGGTCGGTACTGCGGTTGGATCGCGTTGAGCGATTCAGATTCGTACGAAAACCGCCGGGCCGACCCCGCGCCAGGCGCCTGCCTCTTTGAAGGCAGCATGTCCCGTGCCAGGCTCGTTAGCTGCAAGCCATCTCTTGTGATGAGGATTGGCAGTGCCGGCGATTGAATTTGCGGCTCAGGCCTGTGGATGCACCTGAATCTTACTCATTTCATTGTACCTTGGCCTGCTGGAGAGGTGTCAAGCGGCGGCAGATGCTGTTGACACAACAAAAACAAGCCCGCGAGCGCTCCCGGTCATCTTATCGGTGTGCCCAAAAGCTATGGGCCGCAGCAAGAAGGCAGAATGGCAAACCCCAAGGTACATGCAATTTGCACAGGACTGGTGCAGGTCAGGCGCGCTCAGATGGAATCCCAGGGCACAGGAATTGCTCGCACCGCGCATATGCTGGTGGGCGAGGACTGGTCCGACTGGCTCCCCATCTATGCCTGGGTGATTGAGCATGACGAAGGCATCATCGTCGTCGACACCGGTGAGACGGCACGAGTCCACGACCGCGGATACCATCCCGCCTGGCATCCCTTCTATCGCCGGGCGGTCCACTTTGCAGTGCAACCCGGCGAAGAAATTGGCCCCCAGCTTCGCGGTCTAGGTATTACTCCAAGAGACATTCGTCACCTCGTGCTCACCCATCTGCATACCGATCATGCCGGTGGCCTTGCGCATTTCACCGGCTGCAACTCCTGGGTCGATCCGCAGGAGTTCAAGCGGGCTAGCGGGTTCAGCGGCAAGCTCCAGGGCTACCTACCCCACCGCTGGCCAAAATGGTGGAGGCCGAACTTTATTCGTTGGGAAGACCGGGTCGTCGGCCCATTTGCAAAGACCATGCCGCTGACCAAAAGAGGGGATGTCTGCGTGGTTCCGACACCCGGGCACACGCCGAATCATGTCTCGGTCCTCGTAGGCGACTCGCCGGCGCTTTTTTTGGCCGGCGATACCAGCTACAACCAGGCCCTCTTGATTGCCGGCAAGGTGGACGGGGTCAGCCCCGATATGGCTGTCTCAAAACTGACCCTTGGCAGGATCAGGGCGCTCGCCCAGGAGCGACCGCTGGTTTATCTCCCGTCTCATGACCCGGAGAGCATTATGCGGCTGCGACACCAGGGCATCCTCGAGATAGAGGCGTGCGTCGCCTAGCAATCCGCCCCCAGTGCGGCGGCCCGCATAAGCTCAACCGGCGTGGCACGCGGTACTTCGGCCCAGTCCCCATAGGTGGTATAGACCAGGCTGCGCTTCGCACTGCTAAACTAAGGTGTTTCTTGCCCCTAGAGCCCGCATGCCCATCGTCCAGCTTCATCATGTCCGCAAGGTCTACGACACCAAGGTCGCCGTCGATGACCTCTCTTTTTCCATCGAACCGGGGACCATGTTCGGGCTGCTTGGCCCCAACGGCTCGGGCAAGACCAGTTCCATCCGCATGATGATCGGCATCACCGTGCCCGATTCCGGCTCGGTCTCTCTCTTCGACCAGCCGTTCGCTCGCAAGTTTCTCTCTCGCGTCGGCTATTTGCCGGAGGAGCGCGGCCTGTACAAGAAGATGAACGTGCTCGACCAGCTCGTTTTCCTCGGCCAGCTCCACTACGTCAGCGCATCCCTGGCCGAAAAACGCGCTCGCGACTGGTGTGAGAAGCTGCATATCTCCGAGGCGATTCCCAAGAAGACCGAAGACCTCTCCAAGGGCATGCAGCAGAAGATTCAGTTCATCGCCGCCCTGCTCCACGAACCCGACCTCATCATTATGGACGAGCCCTTCAGTGGGCTCGATCCGGTCAACGCAGCCCTGCTGATGGACACGCTGGTCGACCAGCGCCGCCAGGGCAAGGCCGTGCTTTTTTCCACTCACCGCATGGACCAGGTGGAAAAGCTGTGCGACAGCATTGCCCTAATCCATCGCGGCCACCTCGTCCTCTCCGGCTCCATGCGCGAGATCAAGGCCAGTTATGCGCGCAACCGCATCCAGATGCACTTCGAAGGCGGCGACGGCTTTCTCAAGAACCCGAAGATTGAAAGCCTCAAGTGCTACGCCGGATACGCCGAGATCAAGCTGCGTCCCTCGGCAACTCTGGCGGACGACGCGCAGGCGCTGCTGGCCGAGGCCCTGCAGTATGCGCACATCAGTCGTTTTGAGGTGACCGAGCCCACGCTCGAGCAGATCTTCATCGAGAAGGTCCAGCAAACCTCGCCGGAGACAAATGGCCCCGATCTCTCCATGAACCAATTCGAAGAGCCCGAGGGGAGCTATCTCGATGCCTAAGCTTCGAGCGGCTTCCCTGCGGAACGTCCTGCTGATTGCCCGCCGCGAGTACCGCGAACGCGTCCGCACTCGCGGCTTCCTCATCACCACCGTCATGATCCCTCTGATCATGGGCGGATTCATCTTCGGCAGCGTTTTCCTCGGCTCCAAGGCCCCCAGCGATATACAAATTGCCGTTGTATCCTCCGACACGCAGTTGGCCTTCGATCTGCAAACCGAACTCGAGCGCCGGCAACAGCAACTGGATGAAAGCGCAGCACAGACGCAAGAGCACCCTGCCAGTCCCAGCCTGCAGAAGAGGCGGCCGCGCATCCTCGTCGACGCCATGGATCCCGGCCCCGGCACTCGCGCGGAGCTGGATGGTGACCTGCAAACCGGCGACCTCGATGGTTACCTCTGGATCACGCCCGCCGCGGCGGCGGGAGGCCGTCCCTCGTTCGTCTTCACGCCGCGGTCCAGCGGTCAGGCTTCCATCAAGAACACCCTTGCCGATGCACTGGGCCAGGTCCTCATCCGCGAGCAACTCGCCCATCGCGGCGTCGTAGCTGCCGATGCGGACACCATGCTGCAGCCCGTCACCATCGTCGCTGCCCATGGGTCCAATCGCGAAGACCAATACTCCGCCCAGATCACCATCTTCGTGCTGTTCTTCGTCATGTACCTGGTGATCATGCTCTACGGAATGAATGTGGCTCGGTCGATCATTGACGAGAAGACGTCGCGCATCTTCGAGGTCCTGCTCGCGACCATCCGCCCCGAGGCGATGATGGCAGGAAAAATCATCGGCGTCGGTTCGGTCGGACTCACCCAGGTCGGCATCTGGCTGGTCGCGGTGTTGCTATTCGCTGCCGCCTCTGTTGGTGTTCATGTGGGCGGCGACACGCTGCACGTCACGCTTACCGGCTCGCAGGTCATCTTCTTCCTCATCTACTTCATCCTTGGCTATGCCTTTTACGCGTCCATCGCCGCTGCGCTGGGCGCCATGACCAACTCCGAACAGGAATTGCAGCAACTCAACATGTTCCTGGTGCTCCCCCTGCTGTTCTGCTTTGTCATGCTGGGTACGCTGCTCACCGCTCCGGACGGCACCATCGCCCGCGTTTTGGCACTGGTCCCGCCGTTTACGCCGCTGCTCATGTACCTCCGTGTCTCCCTTGGCCATCCCGCGGCGTGGGAGGTTGCCCTCTCCATCATGCTGACGTCGGCCAGCATTCTGGGCATCATCTGGGTCACCAGCCGCATCTACCGCATCGGCGTCCTGATGTACGGCAAGCGCCCCACCCTCCCCGAGATCCTGCGCTGGCTCAAGTACAGCTAGCCGGCCCAGTGCCCGCGACGTATGCGACAATCGCTCGATACCGGTTTTCAAACGCTCGCCAGGTTGTGACCAAAGGGGGTCCCCGATGTCGAATGCCGCGCCCGGGCCTGTCCTTACCATTGACATTAAGCGATGCACCGGCAACACCGTTATTGTGTACTGTCACGGTCGGCTGGTGGCCGGAGCGACCGACGTGCTTGCTTCCGGCGTCACCCAACTCCTGCCCGACGCCAAACGAATCATCCTAGACCTGACTGACCTCAAGCACACCGACAGCATGGGCCTGGGCTCGCTGGTCCGTCTCTACGTTTCCGCCAAGTCGGCCGGCAGCAGTCTTGAGCTCGTTAATCTGAGCAAACAGATTCAACACCTGCTTGGGCTCACCAATATGTTGTCGGTATTCACTGTCATCGGCGAAAACGGCGTCAAGTTCATGTGATGCACAGGCCGCGCCGGCCGCTCGCTATACAAACCCAAGATTTGCCGTGGAGAAGCTCCCGATATTCGGAAAGATCGCCGGCATCTGCGCCGCGCTCACCCCAAACCACGACGCCAGCGTAGCCGCATACTGCACGCTGCCGGTCGAGGGCACCCACCGCCCGTTGGTCCCCGAATCGTCTGGCCCATTCAGCGCCAGCGTCGGGAAAGTCCCATACATCTGTCCGCCATTTACCGCGCCGCCCAGTACGATGTGGTGCGAGCCCCACGCGTGGTCGCTTCCGGTGTTCGAGTTGGGCTGGAAGGTCCGGCTGAAGTCGGACATCGTAAACGTCGTCACCTCGCTCTGCACCCCCATCTCCACCGTCGCCGCGTAGAACGCGGCCAGCGCCGGGCTGATCGAAGCCAGCAGCGCGTTCTGCAGCGTCAACTGGTCCGCATGCGTGTCGAAGTTCCCAATCCCGCAGAAGAAGATCTGCCGTGTCACCCCCAGTGCGGCCCTCACCTGGATAATCTGCGCAATCTGCTTCAACTGCGCCGCCAGTGCATTGTTCGCCGGAAACACCGTCATCAGCGGCGTTACCGACTTTGTCGCCGCGGTCAGAGTTTGCGCATAGTTGTATGCATTGTTCGTAATCGAGTTATCCGCCTGCACCAGCGTCAGCCCCGAGTCGAAGCTGAGCAGCGCCTGCGCCGTCTGCTGCTGCGCCGTGCACTCGGTGGTTCCCTCCGAGCATTGCGCTCCGCCCAGGTTCCCCGGACTCACGCTCACCGGCGTGCTCGCGCTGCCGTTGCAAAACAGCGTGTCGCCCGCCACCGAAGTAACCATCGGCACGGAAGCGCCGGAGTTGTAACTCGCATTCAGCGTATCCGCGATCCGGCCTGCCCAGCCCGTCGAAGTTGCCCCGCTCTGCGATGCGTTCTGCCATTCCAGTTGCTGATCGGGATGCGAAAACAGGTTGGTCGGCAGGTCCGTCCCCGCCTGGAACTGTGCCTTCGTCGTCGGCTCCATCAGCGTTCCCACGTTTACTACGAACGCCGCGTTCTTGTTGTCGAACAGCGTCTGAATGTCCGGCAGGTTCGGGTTCAGCGCAAAGTTCGGCAGCGCGCTCAGTTGCAGCAACTGGCTCTGCGGAATCGCAAGCGGCCCGCGGATGGTCGAGTAGTTGTTGTACCCCGCCGTGTCGAACTGGATCAGCGTATTGTTCGCATCGTTGCCGCCGAACAGAAACACGCACACCAGCGCCTTATAGCTGGATGTCCCCTGTGCGAGCGCATTCAACGCGCCAAATGGCCGTATCGCCGCCGCATTCCCCGCAGCCGCCAGTGACGCATACTTGATAAAGGTCCGACGATTCAATCGCATTGCACCACCCCCGCCTTTGTCCTAACCTGCAACCGGCAACCTGCAACTAACAACTGTTCCTAATGCTCCACCTTGTAAAACGAACTCGTAATCACCAGGTACGTCGCCACGCGCACCCGCTCGGGAATATTCGTCAGCGTTGCCACTTGATTCACGATATCGGTCTGCATCTGCGCCGGCATCTGCCCATGCATAAAGATGTTGGCCAGCGCATTCACCAGGTTGGTGCTGTCGGTTGTCGCATTCCCGGTCGCTGACGCCGTCAACCCCAGGGCGCTGGTCGCACTCAGGTCCACGCTGAAGTCGGTAATCCGGTTGTAGACCAGGTTGTCAGCCAGCGTCAGCCGCAGAATCGCCGACGCCGTATTCTCAATGCCGAACTCCGGGGCATTCGTCGTCGTCCCGGGAATCACATAGTTTGGCGGAAAGAAGTTGAATACCGCTCCCGACGTGTACGGCTTCTCACCCAGCGCGCTGGTGAAGTTGCCCGGCGTGTAGTAATACTCAGCCCCGGTCCCCGCGCCCGCCCCCGTGAACGTGAACCCAAGCCCCCGCATCACGTTCGTCATATAGAGGAGCGGCTCGCGCAAATGGCCGCCGTCATAGCTTGGGTTCGCGTCTCCTGCGCGCGCTTCGGGATCCAGCAGGATCGCCTGCACCACTGCCTGCATGTTCCCGCGCACGGCCGCGGGGCTGCCGTCATTCGCAAACACCGCCGCAACCCGCGACACATACGCCGGGCTCGGATTACTGGTCACCAGGTGTTGGATCAGTTGGCGGCACACGAACGGCCCCACATTCGGGTGGTTGAAGATGTTGGTCAGCGCTCCGGTCAGGTCCTGGCTCGCCGATTGCCCCGCCGGCAGCGTCGTCCCGTTCAGCAGCGTCTTGGAGTTCATGTCGTGCTGACTCGCCACCGCCGCCATCGGCGAGTCGTAATTCGCCGTATTGTTCGGAAAGCTGGTCGGAATGCCGCCGCTTGCCGTCGCATACGTCCACCCCGTGTACACCCGCGCAAACGCCTGCACCTGCGTCTCGGTGTATACCGGGATCGGATTTCCGCTCGAGTCCAATTGCAGCGTGCCGTCTTGGTTCAACATGTCGATGCCGGTGGTAAACAACTGCATGAATTCGCGCGCATAGTTTTCGTTGGCGATCTGGAGAACTCCGCCAATCGTCCCCGGCTTCGCGCTGTTCAGCATGTTCAGGTATGCGCCCATCCCCGGCGACAGTGTCACGTCATTCATCATGGTGTAGAAGTTGCCGAACGCATCGTTCGCCAACGTGTTCTGGAACGTGGTCACCGCCCGTGCGTTGTCTGAGTCGGTCGAAATCACGAACATCTCGCTCATGGCGAACGCCACTCGCTGGCGCAACTGGTCAGGCGCGGTCAGCGCAACCTGCCACCACTCCGCCTGCTGGCAGGGAATCGTGTCGGTCGCGCACAAGGTTGGCGGGGGCACCGTAATATCCGGCTCCAGTGTCGTCGGCGTCGCGAACTGCTCGTTCAGGTACGCCTGCAATCCAACCGACTGTACATGCGCGATATCCGTCAGCGTTGGTCCGAAGGTCGCCTGGTCCAGCAGTCGCGACGCCGATGCGAGCGACGCCTGCACCTGCGCACTCGCCACCGTCGAAGTCGTCCCGCCGGGGTTCGGATTCACCACATCGACCGCGACCGTCGTCACGCCCGTACCCACCGGGACGGTGGCCTGAAGTTCGGTCGCCGACACAAATGTCGTCGTCTGGTTCGTACCCGCCGCCTGCACCACCGACCCCGACACAAACCCCGTGCCCATAACCGTCAGCAGCCCGGACGTTGCCCCGTAGTTCTGCGCCACCACCGCGCTCGAAACCGCCGGCAGCGGGTTCCACACCAATTCGCTTGACGACCCGCTCACCTCTGGCGCGGCTACGCTCACCGCGGTAATCGTCACCGGGTTGGTCGCCGGAATCGTCGCCGGCGGCGTATACAATCCGGCCGCCGAGATCGTCCCCACGGCGCTCGAGCCACCCGTAACTCCATTCACCTGCCAGGTCACCGCGGTGTTGGTCTCGCCCGTCACCGTCGCCGTGAACTGGGCCGTCGATCCCAGCCTCACCTGGCTCCCGCTGCTCACGCTCACTTGCGGTTGCGGCGCGCTCGGTGGACCGCCCTGGCTTGACGAACCGCACCCGACAAGTCCCAGCACGCCAACTATCAACAGTCCGCCAACCGCGCGAACCCAACCACTCGAAGACCGCAGCCCTACACGAGGAGCCATGCCACCCTCCAATAAGGGTCCTATGACAAAGAGCGAAATCCGGCCTGAAATCGAACTGAGGACGGTGTTCCGTCAAACCTCGCGGGATGCATTTAGTTGCGAAAATTCTTTGCAGCTCCCGCATCTTTCGAAAAAAGGAAACCGTCAACGCAAACTCAAGACTTCAGTTCCCCTGCCGCCGCCGATCCGGTAAGGGCCCCAAAATGCCCCATCAACCGGGCTATCCAAAACCCCGGCGGATGCGATTGTCAAGCACACCAGGGATTTCCATCCCTTCTTTAACTGAATCCGTAACAGCCACTTACGCTAAGAAACGGATGGCGGATCAGTTATGAAGATCGTCCTTTGCGCGCGTCAGCTAGAATGCGGATGCAGTGTTTGAAGAACCGAAAGAGGTAGGAACGTGAGCGTAGTGGCAGGGGTCGACTTCGGCACGCTGAGTGTGCGCATCTCCATCTTTGACAAAGAACGCGGCAAGTTGGGCTCCGCGACCGCCGAATACCCGCTGCACAGCTCCGCCTCCGATCCACACCTGAAGACGCAGTCGCACGACGACCAGATGGATGCGCTCGCCCGCGCCATGCGCGCAGCCGTCCGCGTCGCCGGCATCGACGGCAAGGAGATCAAGGCCATTGCGCTGGACACCACCGGATCGAGCGTCATCCCGGTCGGCGAGGGTTTGGTCCCACTTGGCGAGTACTACCTGTGGTGCGACCATCGCGCCGCCGGCGAGGCGGCCGAGATCACCCGCGCCGCACATGCCTTCCAGGGCGGCACTGGCTTTGAGGGAATCAAGTGGTGCGGCGGCGTCTACTCGTCCGAGTGGGGCTGGTCGAAGCTGCTGCACTGGCTGCGCCACAACCCGGAGCTGCGGTCAAAGTTCGTCACCGCGCTCGAGCACTGCGACATGGTTGCCGCCACGCTGTGCGGCGTCACCGACCCTGGCCAGATTGCGCGCAGCGTCTGCGCCATGGGCCACAAATGGATGTGGAACCCGAAGTGGGGCGGGCTCCCGCCGGAAGAGTTCCTCATCTCGGTCGACCCGCTGCTCGCCGGCGTGCGCTCGAAGATCACCGGCCGCTACAACACGTCGGACAAGATCGCCGGCCACCTCTCGGCAAAGTGGGCGGAGGCCCTCGGCCTGGCGGCAGGCATTCCCATTCCCGTCGGCGCGTTCGACGCACACTGGGACGCCATCGGCGCCAACATCCGCCTGGGCGACGTAGTCAACGTCATCGGCACCTCGACCTGCATCATCGGTCTCAGCGATAAGCAGACGCTCGTCCCCGGTGTCTGCGGCGTCGTCCCCGGCTCGGTCGATCCCAAGCAGGTCGGCATCGAAGCGGGCATGTCCGCGGTCGGCGATGTCTTCGCGGCCATTGCAACCCGCGCCGGAACCACGGTCGCCGCGCTCTCCGAAACCGGAGCCCAACTCAAAGCCGGGCAGACCGGCCTGCTCCGCCTCACCTGGGACAACGGCGACCGCACCGTCCTGGTCAACCCTGCGCTGGGCGGCGTCACCTTTGGCTGGAACCTGCACCACACCGCAGCGGACGAGCTGTTCGCCGCGGTCGAAGGCTCCGCGCTGCACACCCGCATCATCTTCAACCGCATGGAGGAGAACGGCGCGCCCATCAACCGCGTCATCAACGGCGGAGGCATTCCCAAGAAGAACGCCAAGCTGAACCAGATCTACGCCAACGTGCTGCGCAAGCCCGTGCTGGTTCCGGAGGGCGATGTGACGTCGCTCGGCTCAGTCATTATTGCGTTCCTCGCGGCCGGAGACTTCAAGTCCATTGAGGAGGCGCAGAACGCGCTCTGCCCGCCGTTCCAGACTTTCACGCCCGACCGCACCGAAGCCGCGCGCTACGATCGCCTCTTTCGACTCTTCCGCGATGCTTACTTTGCGCTGGGCACGCCAGATGCCCAACCCGCGGCTCTCGGCCATATACTGCCCGAGTTGCAAGCTATCCGCCGCGATGCCACGGCAGACGCCCACGAACCGGCATAACGTAGCGGCTTAGAAACCGCGCGTCAACTGATACGGAAAGAACGCAATAGTTCCGTCGGACCGCTGATACTTCAGCGTCAGATTGGTTGAGCCGTTGATCGTGGAGGCGACTACAGTGCCGGTATTGTCGCGCTTCGAGAAGTCGACGTGGTACGAGGTGATCGGGCCCTTCCAGTCGCTCTCGGTCGTAAAGTCTTCCGTAAAGCGCTGCAACGGATAGTCCTTGTACTTGTCAGGATGCTGCTGCCAGCCCGGATCGTTGTAGAAGATGCCGTACGCCTTCGCATAGTCCTGCGCCTGGAGCGTCGAAAGGAAGGTCCCCACCTTGTGCTCCACCGGCAGGTTCATGAACAGCCAGCCATGTCCCATCAGAAATCCCGCCACCGTCAGCACTAGGATTGCCGCAACCAGAATGCCCGATACCACCAGGATGGTGTGCTTCTGAGCTTCCTTCTTCTCATCAAACTCCGGTGCATTGAGCAGCGTCATCGCCCTCATCCTCCATAATCCCTATTCATTAGACACCGAGAACGCCCCTGAAGTGCCCGCAAGCAGGGCGGCCCTCATTGCCACCCGAATGCGCCCTTGAATACTTCGAACTCCGCGGTGCCATCGATCAAGTACACCGAGACCACGTCGAACCGCACCGGGATCGACCTGCGCTCTCGCTCGGGAAACGTCCGCAGATAGGCCCTGGCGAGGCCGCGCACCATCCGGCGCTTGTCCTCATCCACGGCGGTCTCCGCCGGAGTCAGGTCGCGTGCGGTCCGGGTCTTCACCTCGACAAAGCAGAGCCTCTCGCCATCCCACCCGATCAGGTCCACATCGCCGCGCACACGGGCGCTGGTCCAGCGCCGGGCCACCACCACATATCCGCGCCGGCTAAGCTCAAACAGGGCTGCCCGCTCGCCAAGCAGGCCCGTAGCCAGATGGGGAGCTGTCGCTGCGGCGCGTCCGGTCCGATGGCGCAGACGATCCATCCATCCCAGGCCACACTCCTGCGCGTCGATCCACAGCCGTTCGAACTTTCCTGCTGTCTGCATGCATGAGGATGATAAACCCATTCGGTTCAGGAGGATTCCCCGGGGCACATCTTGCGCCGAGTCTTGCATCATATTTCGGCAGGCGGCGAATGATAGCGGTTCCAACTCGGACCATACGCTGGCAGTTGCCGGCCGTTGTTCTGATTGCGCTTGCAATCGTCGCAATTTGGAGCCTCTTGCGCCACGGGGACGCGGTTCAGGTTCTGACCGCCCCGGTTGCCTTTCAGGATTTGAGCGAACCGGTGACAACCAACGGAACAGTAATGCCCACCAGCGAGTTCCAGACGCGCGCATTCTGGCCCGGAATCATCGACAAGGTCTATGTAGAACTTGACGACAAGGTCAGCCCCGGCCAGTTGCTGGTAAGCATGAAAGACCCTTTTGCGATCTCCCGGATGACGGCGGCAAACGCCGCTTTGCAGGGCTGGCGGTTGAGCGTTGAAAACATCCGCAATGGAGGCTCGCAGGAGGACCGGATCGATCTCCGTGGCAATCTCGCAAACGCTCAACTAGAGCAGGTCCAGGCCACGAAGGCGCTGGCGGCGCTTCAGCAACTCCAGCAAAAGGGTGCAGCTTCAGCCGCTGAAGTGGATTCCGCCGAGCAGAGGCTGAAGGCTGCCAATGCGACTCTGGAACAGATGAATGAAAAAACTAAGGAGCCGTACTCGACGGCCGACTTGAAAACAAACCCACGCCTATCTCACGATGCTCGCGTCCGAAGGCGGCGCATCGATGAGTGCGACCAGCCGCGAGATGCTGCCGGTAGTCTCGGAGATCACATCGCTCGATTCCATCCTGGGCTTCTGGATTTCGAATCCGGGGGTCCGAATCACCTTGACCTGCACAGCGCTTCTGGGCCTCGGCTTCCTGGCGGTGCGGTTTACCCGGCGGGTGGATTCAGAGCGCGCAGCGCTGCTTGCGGTTGGCACCTGGTCCGCGCTGGGATTGTTGGCCACCTATCACCGTGCAGCCGATGCCATGTTGCCTCTGCTGCTGCTACCGTGGGCGTTGGATCGGGCGCGCCGAGCGCCATCAAAGTGGCACACGTGGGCGGCAGCGGCTTTCTATGCGGGAATATCTACATCAGTAGATCTCTCTGTGGTGAAACGCTGGGTGGCGGCTGAGTCAGCGAACTCGCCATTTTCGTTCCTGCTGCTCAGGCAGGCGGGGCTTGCGGATTGCCTGCTGCTGCTGGTGCTGTTGCTGGCTCTAAAGCGCGAACCTGGTCGCCAATTGATGCGCAATACTGGGTCCGCTGAAGCGGACGAGCGTCAAGCTGCGGCTTGAGACGGCGCTAACTCGGCCAGGATTTGGTGAATCGCCACTTCTGCAGCGCTGGCTATCTCCGGGGAGAGGTTCATCGAGATCGGCTGGCGGGGGTCGATGGTGATGGCATAGAGAATTACTTCGCGGCCGCCATCCAGCATATAGAACAGGTCGAGCAGATCTTTGATGCCCACGTCATGCGCGGTCAGGGTTGGTGGATAATCGCGCGAGAAGCGCGGCACCGTGCGCGTGACCGTGCCCACCGGATTGCCGTCTGCCGCCGCATCGATCATCAGAATGCGATCGGCGGATTGCATTGGCTCCAGCAGGATGAACCCTCCGGTGCCGCCGTCGAGGCACTCGACATCGGGCGGGAGCGCGTGCTGTTCCACGGCGCGGACAACGTGAACGCCGACGCCTTCATCGGCCATCAGGATGTTTCCCAGCCCCAGCACCAGCGTCTTGGTTCCGTTCTTTGGGGTTCCGCTACTTGTCACGTTTCTCTCGCTCGAACTTCCATCCGCCTACGATGGAGGAAATGGTGCCGCGTCCCTCGATGTAGTCGTGATAGAAGGCAAGATACACGTGAATGATGGCAAACGTCACGAAAAACCACAGGAACATATGGTGCCAGAAGCGAACCTGGAACTCACCGCCCATCAGGGGGACGATCCAGGTGAACATCCGTGGGAGCCACGAGTTGCTCATACTGGAATACAACGCAAAGCCGGTGACGGTCTGGAACAGGAACGCCAGGAAGGTGAAGAAGTAGATCAGGCCGGCCAGCGAATTGTGCCCGGTGGAGATCGGTCCGTGCAGTTTGGTTTCCAACACGTCCGCCTTGATCACATCGACGATCTCCTGGCGTTGTGACCGCTTGAGCGGGAAGAAGGAAGTCCAGCTCGCGTACTGGTTGCCAACAAATCCCCAGTAGATGCGCGCGGCGAAGTTGAACACCCAGACAAAGGCGCAGGCGAAGTGGATGAACCGCACCCAGCCGAACCAATACTGCTGATAGGCCTCCGGCGTCTGAAAGACCTTAAGCGGCAGGCCGATCAGGTAGCCGGTGACACATAGACCCACGAGGCAGACCGCGTTGATCCCGTGATAGAGACGCACCGGCAACTGCCACACATAGACCCGCCGGTACTCTACCGGCTGACTGAGTGGGGCCGGCGGCAAACTGGTGGTGCCAACGACTGGAGTTCCCATGGCGTTTACTCGAAGGAAACCTGGTGAAGGTGCCGTCCCTGCGGATCGTACAAATGCACGGCGCAGGCCAGACACGGGTCAAAGGAATGGATGGTGCGGAGAATCTCGACCGGCTCGTCGATCTTCGCTACCGGTGTGCCGATCAAAGCCTGCTCAAAGGACGAACGCTGTTCCTTGGCATCGCGTGGCGAACCGTTCCAGGTCGTCGGCACCACCAGCTGATAGTTGGCGATGGCTCCGTTGTGGATCTTGATGTAGTGCGCCAGCGCGCCACGAGGGGCCTCGGTGAGGCCAACCCCTTCAGCATCCGCCGGCCAGGTGCTCGGCTCCCAGAGCTGACCGTTGAAGGTGGAGACTTCGTTGATCTTCACCCGGTCCATCAGCTCGCCGAAGAACTCCTTCAGCCAGCCCATCGCCAGCGCCGCATCCAGGGCGCGTGCTGCGACCCGGCCCAGCGTGGAGTAGAGCGCGCCCACGGGTACGCCGAGCTTGCCCAGCGTATCGCCCACCAGCCCCTTCACATCCGTGTGACCGGACGCATAGGCAACGATCAGCCGCGCCAGCGGACCCACTTCCATCGCCTGTTCCTTCCAGCGCGGAGTCTTCAGGAACGAGTACTTCTCGAACCCTTCCAGGGTGTCGAAGGGCGGCTTGGGTCCGGTGTAGTTCAGGTTGGTCTCGCCGGCCCAGGGATGGATGCCTTCTTTGTCTCCGCCGTCGTAGCTGTACCAGGAGTGCGCAATGTACTCCTTGATCTCCTGGGTGTCGGTCGCATTGACCGGGTGAACCGTGCTCAGGTCGCGCCCGAGCACCACGCCGCGCGGGTACTTGAACGAGTCCACCTGGCCGTAGCCCTTGGTGGGGAATTCGCCGTAGCTGAGGTAGTTGGTCAATCCGCCGCCATACTTTGCCCAGTCCTTGTAGAACGAGGCGACCGCGAGCACGTCGGGGATGTACACCTGGTTGATGAACTCATCCGCCTGGTCGATGAGCTTCGAGACCAGGTTCAGCCGCTCGGAGTTGATGGCGGCCACTTCGTTCATGTTGATGGAGCAGGGAACGCCGCCGACCAGGTAGTTCGGATGCGGATTCTTGCCGCCGAACACCGCGTGGATCTTCACGATCTCCTTCTGCCAGACCAGTGCGTCCAGGTAGTGGGAGACGGCGATCAGGTTGACCTCGGGCGGCAGCACGTAGGCCGGATGTCCCCAGTAGCCGTTGGCGAAGATGCCCAGCCCATTGTCGGCGAAGGACTTGATCTTGGCCTGCACGTCGGTGAAATGAGCGGCCGTGTTCTTGTCCCATTTGGAGAACGATTGCGCCAGCTCCGCGGCCTTCTTCGGGTCCGCCTTCAGCGCGTTGACAATGTCCACCCAGTCCAGCGCGTGCAGGTGATAGAAGTGAATCACGTGGTCCTGCACGTACTGCGTGGTCATCATGATGTTGCGGATGGTCTCGGCCGTGGGAGGAATCGCGATGCCGAGCGCACTCTCCACTGCGCGCACGCTGGTCAGCGCATGCACCGTGGTGCACACGCCGCATACGCGCTCGGTGATGGCCCAGGCATCGCGCGGGTCGCGGCCAATCAGGATCTTCTCCAGGCCGCGCACCATGGTGCCGGCGCTGAATGCGTCGGTAATGACGCCGTTCTCCACAACTGCCTCGATGCGCAGGTGGCCTTCAATGCGAGTTACCGGATCGACGACTACACGGGCCATGGTTACGACTCCTTCTGATCTTCAGCGTGCACTTCCGCGATCACGCTGCGCTTGCGTATATTTGTGACCACTGCGTGAGCCGCAACTCCGGCCAGCGTGACCAGTCCCACCGCCGTGCCCACCGTGTCCGCTGTGCTCTCGACGCCGAAGCCGGGGAACGACGGCAGATGCTGGTAGATCGGTCCGTTGTCCCAGAATCCGTCCTCGCTGCAGCCGATGCAGCCGTGGCCGGACTGGATGGGATAGCTGGTGCCTTCGTTCCACTTCACCACCGAGCAGGCGTTGTAGGTTACCGGCCCCTTGCAGCCCATCTTGTACAGGCAGTAGCCCTTGCGCGCGTTCTCGTCGTCCCACGCCTCGACGAACAGGCCGGCGTCGTAGTTGGCGCGCCGGTAGCAGGTGTCGTGCACGCGCCGTCCGTAGAACTCCTTGGGACGGCCCTGATTGTCCAGCGCGGGAACCTGTCCCAGCACCAGCAGGTGGGTTACCACGCCCATCATTACGTCGGCGATCGGCGGGCACCCGGGTACATTGATCACGGGCTTGTTCACCAGCTTGTGAATCGGCGTTGCTCCGGTCGGATTCGGCTTGGCCGCCTGCACGCAGCCGTTGGAAGCGCAACTGCCCCACGCCACCACCGCTGCCGCATCGGCTGCAACCGTCTGCAGAATCGATTCTGCGGTCTTGCCGCCGATCATGCAGTAGACGCCGTCATCGCCGGTCGGTACCGCGCCCTCCACCAGCACGATGTACTTGCCCTTGTGATCCCGAATCGTGTCGCTGAGGCATTTTTCCGCCTGAAATCCCGCCGCAGCCTGTAATGTCTCGGTGTAATTGAGCGAGAGCACATCCATCAGCACATCGAGAACCACGGGGTGCGATGCCCTCAGGAACGACTCGCTGCAGCAGGTACACTCCTGAAAGTGCAGCCACACCACCGCCGGTTTCTCCTGTTTCTCGAAGGCCGACGCGACCTGGGCCACACCGCTGCGGCCAAGCCCGGCTACGGTTGCGGCTGCGGCGCAGAACTGGAGAAAATCCCTGCGGTTGTAGCCCTTCTGCTCCATTGATTGCCAAATTGACTGACCCATGCCGACCTCGCTGTTCGTGCGCGCACCGGTGAGAGGTTTAGGGGTCACAAAGCAGCCCAGGTACAGGGCCCCATGCGATTCACCGGCGATATTTCGTGACGCTATCGCACACGCGCACTGAGAGGCTGTGTCGGCCATCACATCCCATGAGGAATGGGATCACGCACAATTGTGGTGCGGAAGAGAGCGTACCAACGCCAGGTCGGCGTCTGCGCCATTCGAGGGGCAGGTGTCGCTTTGGAGACAGCTACAACTTATAGGGGTGGATGTCCCGGGGCACACGGTTGTATGCTCAAAACGTGGTTGACGTTTCAAATCGTTTCTGTACGGGTCGATTGCGAGGACGGTCATGAATAAATCGCTGCTGCTTTCCCTTTGGTGTGTCGTCCTGCTGCTGGTTGCCGTCCCCCTGCACGCCCAGACCGGCTGCACCGATTCTCCGGAGAATCCTACGGTCGTGCTGGCCCTGGTTGGGTCGGCCGGTGCGCTTTTCTCCACGATTCGCACACGGTTGAAGGCTCGCCGCAACTCATCCACCCGCTAGGTCGAGGTACACTCAATTCTGGGTGGTCCCGGGAGCTGAACCCAAGCACGCCTTTCCCGATTCCGAATTTGCGTGCCGATTGCGGCCGGTGCTGCCGGGCTCGACGCGCTCCTCCGACCCTGAAGCTGTCAGCGCATCTCGAACTTGACCATGCCTCGTCCATTTCTTCCCTCCCTCACCGCGGTGGCCGCTTCGATATTCATGGCGAGCGTGCTGGGGTGTGGACGATCTGTCACCGAAACGCAAAATCCGCCCTCAAGCTGTGGAAGTTCGAGCAGCGTTGTCACCAAAACTCAAAATCCGCCGGCTCCCTACCCTGGAGTGACCTTTGGCGGCAAGGCGCTGGCCGGTAAACAGCCGCTAATCGGCGCGACGGTGCAGTTGTATGCCGCCGGCACAAGCGGTAATGGCTCCGCCGGGACCGCACTCTTGTCCACTACGCTCACGACCGACAGCAATGGAGCGTTTACCGTGCCCGCCGGTTATTCCTGTCCATCAGCAGCGTCACAGATTTATGTTGTGGCGCAGGGCGGCAAGCCGGGCGCTGCGGCGACTTCAGCGAATAGTGCGGCCACCCTGCTGACGACGTTGGGAGCTTGCAACCAGGTCGTCGCGTCCAGCCAGTTTGTAGTGAATGAGGTCACCACCGTCGCGGCGGCGTATGCGCTTTCGCAGTTTCTCTCTGCGGGAGCGAACCTGGGCTCCAGCGCAACCAATGCGACCGGCTTGGGAAACGCGGTTGCAATGGCTTCGGCGCTGGCAAACACCTCCCAGGGCACAAGTCCCGGACCCGGTTTTGCCGTGAATGGGACCTCGCCGGCGCCGAGAATCGATTCGATTGCGAACCTGCTGAACGCCTGCGTAGCCTCAACGGCGGGCGGAAGCGCATGCACGGGTCTTTTTTCCGCTGCCAAGGCGGCTGGCGGCGCAGAGCCAACCAACACGCTGGATGCGGCCCTCAATATCAGCCGCAATCCTGCAGCAAGTGTTACGACTCTGTACGCATTGTCGACCGCCAGTTCCGCTTTCACGCCGGTGCTGGCGGCGGCGCCGGCCGACTGGACCCTGTTTGTGAACTACACCGGCGGCGGGATGGCTTCGCCCTCGGGTCTCGGAATCGACAGCGGAGGAAATGTGTGGGTGGCAAGCTACTTCAACGCTGCTTCCCGGTTTTCTCCCCTGGGGAACGCGCTGCTGCCGCAGGGAATCACCGGTTTCGGGTTGAGCGCCTCGTATGGCCTTGCGGTCGACGCGAACAACGATGCGTGGATTCCCAACGAACCTAATCCTGGTTTTGCCGGGGATAGTGTCAGCGTGCTCAATACCGCCGGCCAATCCGTTGCCGGTAGCGGGGGCTTTACCGCTGGGGGACTCGACTACCCCATTGCCGTTGCCATCGACACGGACGCCAGTGCATGGGTGGTGGATTACGGAAACTCCCATCTGACCCACCTCTCCAGTTCCGGCCAGGCGCTCTCCGGGGCCAGCGGCTACACCTCGCCGCAGCTCGCCTTCCCGGTTGCTGCTGCGATCGATGCAAGTCATAACGTCTGGGTCGCGGACCAGAGCGGGCCCACCGTGACCAAGGTCGCATCCGATGGATCACAGTTCACCAGCTATACCTGCTGCGACGCGCCGTCCAGCCTGGCCATCGACCAGTTGGGAAACGTGTGGGTGGGCAATTATTACGGCAACAGCGTGAGCGAGATCTCCAGTTCGGGGGTCGTGCTCGCCAATGGCACCTTTACCAGCGGAGGCCTCGACCATCCTCAGGGGATTGCAATCGACGGCTCCTGCAATGTCTGGGTCGCGAATTACCGGAGTCCCGCCATCACCGAACTGGCGGGCGCGGGCTCTACTTCTCCCGGTGTGGCACTCTCTCCGTCCGGCGGATTGGGTGCCGATGCCAACCTGCTGGAGGCGTACGCCATCGCCGTGGACGCAAGCGGCAACCTGTGGATCAGCAACTTCGGCAGCAATATACTGACCCAGTTTGTCGGCCTGGCTTCGCCCGTGCGGACGCCATTGATCGGTCCTCCGGTAGCCCCTTAAGCCATCGCAGCGCACCGGCGCCCCGCCATCCTCTATAACTTTGCAGCTATTTCAGCTACCCCCTTTCTACTCAGGGAAGGGAACGAACTTGTCTGCGCAGGAGTCGGGCTTGCCCGCGGAGGGCTTGCCGGTGATGGTGACGTCGGTGGCTGGCGTGGGGAGTTGGATGTTGCTGCCGCCCGCGCCGTAGGTGATGTCCGCGTAGTCGAAGGTGTAGGTGTAGGGCTTGTCCGGATTCCCCGCGTCGGCCAGCCAGACGCCGTCGAGCGTGAGCTGGGCGCGGTGGTCGTGGTCGTAGCCGTCGAAGAGGATGTGGCCGCCGCCGGAGACGCGCACGTTCTTGAGCGTGATGTCCTTGAAGGTGGGCGGCGAGGGACCTTTGGCTGGGCCGTTGGCGGCGTAGGCCATGGTGATGTCGAGCGGTCGGCCGGAGTTGCGGATGCAGATGTCTTCGTAGACGGCGTCGTGGACCAGGCCACCGCGCGTGCCCATCGACTTGATGCGGATGCCGGAGTCGGTGCCGTCGAGCGAGAGGTCGAAGACGCGCAGCTTGCTGACGCCGGCGTTGGTCTCCGAGCCGATAGACATGCCATGGCCCCAGTAGAAGTGGTTGTGGCTGACGGTCATCTGGGTGAGCTCGCCGGGACCACCGCCCTTGATGGCAATGTTGTCATCGCCCTCGCGGAAGTAGCAGTGGGTGATGGTGATGTTCCTGGAGCCGCCGCTGGGGTCGATGCCGTCGGTGTTGCGTGAGAGCGGATGCGGCGCGGTGGTATCGCGGCGGACGGTGTCGATCTTTACCCCCCACACGGTGAACCCGTCGCCGGCCCTGTAGGAGACGTGGAAGTTGGGGGAGTTCCTGAGGGTGATGCGATAGAGGGTGAAGTTGTCGGCGTGATTGCAGACGATGAGGCGCGAGACCCTCTGCGCGCCACCGTTCACGTCGGCCCGCTGGCCGAGGTCCCAGGCGCTCTCGTCTTTGCCCAGCAGCTTTTCGCCGCCGCGGCCGTCGATGACGCCGTCGCC
Source organism: Acidobacteriaceae bacterium (assembly GCA_049509035.1). Taxonomy (GTDB): domain Bacteria; phylum Acidobacteriota; class Terriglobia; order Terriglobales; family Acidobacteriaceae; genus Edaphobacter. Next base: position 268,611 of record JBELAH010000005.1, on the reverse strand, counting down.
CATGATGCCGGCGCCTGTGACGTTGTCGACCGTGATCAGCGGTTTGCAGCCGCCTCCGCCGCCGGTGGCGACGATGCCACAGCTTCCGGGCGCGGTCTCCATGACGGCGGGGTCGATGGTTTCAAAGAGGGTTGCGCCTTTGTCCACGACCAGGGTGACGCCCTCGCGCAACTCCAGCGGGCCGCTGAGGAAGGCGTTGGACGAGCCGTGAGCCTGGAGCGCGACCGCCTTGCCCTTGCCGCAGCCGTCGATGGCTTTCTGGATGCGGTCAGTGTCCAGCTTGGATTCGTCGGCGGGGGCGAGCGTGTTATAGGTGCCATCGTTGATAGAAGTAAGGTGCGCATCAAGCGTCGCACAGAACGCTGGAATCTTAGGCTCCACAACGGTGCGCGTATCCTGCGCGAGTACCGCGGAGGAAATGGCCATGGCGAAAATGCCGATCGAGGACAAAAGCCGACGCATAAAGACTCCTTTGTGCATGCAATGTGGAATTCTACATACCGATTCGGCTACTTCGCTTGTTTCTCTGGATTCCAGTGGTCCGCGCCGGCGAGGAACCGGGTTGCTGCAAATTGCTTCGCTTCAGCGCTGGTGAGTTGGTGAGACTTGGGCTCGCGGGCTGCCGCGTTGGCGCCGGGGCCGGTGGATTTGTACTCCGCGTAGAAGGCAGTGTCGAGCCTGTGCGTAACCCCGGGGGTCCACTCGCGCCAACCCGCAGGTTCGATGTGGCCCTCCATCACGCAGTTCAGGTAGACGACGGAGGCGTAGTCCCGCCACGGCCGGCCGAGGAAGACGTGCTGCTCGCCGGGCTCGGCGGTGAGGTGGCAGTGGTTGAAGACGAAGGTGGATTGCTGGTCGGCCAGGTACTTGCCCTGCGCGGTCAGGTAGCCGCCGGCAGCGTGCAGGGTGCTGTGGATCTCGCAATCGTTGAAGACGGCGTTGCCGTCGCCATAGATGAAGTCGACGTTGCCGGCGACGACGCAGTGGGTAAAGTAGCTGCGCGTGGGAGTTGGGACGCAGGGCGTACGCGGGGCCGGGACGGCCGCTGGCTGGGCGGTCGGAGGGAAGGAAGTGGAACTGGGAGGCGGCATGCGCAGGCTGCCCGACTGGCCGCAGCCCTTTGCGCCGACGTAAAGGGTGTCTTGGTTGGCCAGAATCTGAACGTGATTGAGGATGTTGCGGTCCCCCTCCAGGTTGAGCGCCTGCGCCTGCGAGCCGGCGGACACCTGCTCGTGGGTGCGGTTGAAGTCGTTTTGAAAGGTGATGTTCTCGGCGTGAAAGTCGTCGCCAAGCACATGGACGGTGGCATAGCTGGGCTTGCTGCCGCGCGTGCCCTGGCTGGTGTCGTCGACGATGATTGTCTTGCCGGGATCGGGGTTCGTGCCCTTCAAAGTGACGTGCGACTGATTGATGATGACCTGCTCGCGATAGGTGCCGGGGGCGATAAGAACGGTCCCTCCTGTGGCAGGCACGTGGTCGATGGCTGACTGCACGGTGGAGTACTCAGCAGTGCCGTCGGCGGCAACGCGAAAGGTGGGAAGGCCTTGTGCCGCTGGCCGCTGGCCGTGCACAGGCCCGTGGCCGCACCAGATGACAACTGCGAGCAGGGAATAAACACCGAACTGAGCGCCCTTTGGTCTGACCATGACGTCGAAGAGGATAGTCCATTCCACGCGCATCGGGCAAACCACGACGGCTGCCTAGCCGCTCGACCGCTTGGGCAATTCCTCCGGTTTGCCAAAGGAATGTCGAAACTATATTCGTGGCTCGCTCGTCACACGGCCGCACCCATTATTTGGCCGGTACTTGCACTTTGACATTGTTTCTTTCAGGCCGTTAGTATGCTCGCCACTCGATGGTATGACCACTCTGCCCGCCCAGAATGGAACTTTGGGAGGGCCGGGCGCGGTCGAAGTTCCCGCAGACGAATGAGGTAGCTCCAAATCGTAGCTCCAATTCCAAGGCTGCGCGCAAGGGAAGTTGCTATGAAGACGCCACTAGGTTGCTGCACGTTGCTCGCCATGGTTGCAATCGGTTCGCCGTGCCTGGCCCAGCAGAGCGCCGCCGTGCCGGCCGGAGCGCGGCCCATCGCTGCGGCACGGCCCGTCCGTTCGCCGGAGATCAATCCGGACCGGCATGTTACCTTTCGGCTGCGGGCGCCGGATTCCGCGTCGGTTGTCCTCAGCGGTGAGTTTATGAAGGGTACGCAGCCGCTGGTGAAGGACGCAGATGGCGTGTGGAGTGTTACGGTCGGGCCGCTGGCTCCGGAGATTTACGCGTACAACTTCACCATCGATGGCATCAAGACCATCGATCCGGGCAACTTCGATGTGAAGACGGGCTCGACGGCGAGCACCATCGAAAGCATTCTCGAAGTACCCGGCGACCATCCTCTGTTCTACGATGCGCAGGCGGTTCCGCATGGGGAGATTCGCACCGACTGGTACGACTCAAAGTCGCTGAATTCAATCCGCCGGGTGACGATCTACACGCCGCCAGGGTACGACTCCAGCGGGAAAACGAAGTATCCGGTGCTGTATCTCTTCCACGGTGCCAACGCGGACGAGACGGCATGGACGCGACTGGGCCACGTGAATCTGATCCTCGACAATCTGCTGGCGGCCGGCAAGATGAAGCCGTTCATCGTGGTGATGCCGTTTGGGTATCCTTCACCTCCGAGCGTGCAGGTTGTGCCGGCCAGCGTTCCCACCGCGGGCTCACCTCGTGGGTTCAACTCGGTCACGGAGGACTTCGCCAAGGACTTGCTGGGCGACGTGATCCCGTATGTGCAGACGCATTACCGCGTGTACACAGATCGCGACCACCGCGCGATTGCGGGTCTGTCGATGGGCGGGATTGAATCTCTTCAGATCGGGTTGAACCATCTGGATGAGTTCAGCTATGTGGGTGGGTTCAGCGCGGCGATATCACCGCCGAGTTTTTCGAAAGACTTTGCGGGAATTGTGTCGAATCCGAAGGGTGCCAACAGCCAACTGCATCTGCTGTGGATTGGGTGCGGCACGGACGATGGGTTGTTCCCGACGAGTGAGAGCTTTTCGAAGTTTCTGGATGATGCGCAGGTGAAGCACACGTTCTACAAGATCCCCGGGGCGCACACGTGGATTGTCTGGCGCCAGTTTCTGGAGGAGTTTGCGCCGCAGTTGTTTCGCGCAGGCTGAGTCGTATTCGTAATAGCGCCCGTATCTGGAGGAGGATTTCCCCTATGAAGCTTGTTCGTTCGACCACGCGGACTGCCCTGGGCATCGTTGTTCCGCTGGTCACGCTGTTCCTGCTGCTGCCTGCGGCGGGCCGCGCGCAAATCGATCTCACGGCCGATACGCAGCATCCAGCGCTCTTCCTGGTTGGCGATTCGATTATGCGCACCGGCGTCGCTCCCGGCGATGCAGGGCCCTGGGGCTGGGGTTACGAGATCATCCCAATGTTCGACCCCGCGAAGATCCATGTCTACAACGAGGGGTTGGGCGGACGCAGCAGCCGCGGCTACATCCAGGAGGGCGCGTGGGCCAAGATTATGGATCGTCTGCAACCGGGCGACTGGGTGATCGTTCAATTCGGCCATAATGACGCCGCCAACTCGCAGAACTATCCCGACCGCACAACCGTGAAAGGGAACAGCGACGAGACCCAGGAAATCGACTCGCCGGTGACGCACGAGAAGGAGACGATTCACAGCTATGGCTGGTACCTGCGGCAGTACGTGCAGGATGTGAAGAGCAAGGGAGCGAACGTCATTATCTGCTCGCCGCCGCCGCGCAATACGTGGGTGGACGGCAAGATCGTACGCGGGCTCGATGGGTACGCCGGATGGGCGGAAGAAGCTGCGAAGCAGAGCGGGGCGTTATTCATCGATCTGAACAAGATCTCGGCCGACAAGTATGACGCGCTCGGGCAGGATGCGACACGGCTCCTGTTCAACGATAACCAGCACAGCCGCAAGGCCGGCGCGCATTTGAATGCAGAGTCGGTGGTGACCGGGATCAGGCAACTGAATATTCCATTAGCGAAGGATTTGGCGGCAACGGCGCCGCAGGCTGTCGCAAAGTGATTTGGGACTCGATGTGCGATGGATATGGTGCGATTCCGGTTTAACCGGCGCACGAAGGAGAAAGAGATGGGACTGAATCGAAGGCTTTATGGAGTTGTGGCGCTGGCGTCGTTTGCGGCGGTCGGTGTGATGTTGAGTGGGCAGGCCCCGCAGCCGGCTGAGCCTGCGGCAAGGGCGCCGATTCTGCCGTTACCCGATCCGAAGGAGATTCCGCTGCCGGTGATCAAGACGGACATGAAGCCGATGCCGGGCGTGGATCAGCTCCCCAACCGGCCCGAGATGCCGGACGTGATGACGCTGAACAACGGGCAGAAGGTGAAGACCGTCAAGCAGTGGGACCAGCGCCGCGAGGAGATGAAGCGGACGCTGGACTGGTACGCCTTGGGCGAGGCGCCGCCGCCGCCGGGCAACGTCAAGGGCACCGAAGTGCACTCCGAACTGGTGCTGAACGGCAAGTACAAATACCGCCTGGTGCACCTGACCTTCGGACCCAACTCGAGCCTCTCGCTCGACATTGGCATCTTCGCGCCGGTAGACAACAACCATGTGCCGACGCTCATCGCCTTCGGCGGCTCGCCTCCGGGCGCAACCCCGCTGCCGCGGCTGGCGCAGGGCGCCAACCAGGGACGCAATGAGGACGTGCTGCTGGTGACCGGGCCGGCTGCTCCGGGTGCAGGCGGGCCGGGCGGGTTCGGCGGCGGGCGCGCGCCAGGCGCAGGTGCTCCGGGTGCTGCGGGCAATGCAGGCGGACCTGGAGGACCATCAGGTCCGGGCGGCGCAGGTGGTGCTGCGCGCGCTGCGGGTGGACCTGGAAGTCCGGCTGGGCCGGGCGCGGCGGGCGCAGCCGGTGCGGCGCCGCGGGGGTTTGGCGGGCCGCAGACGGCGGAGTCGATCGCCGAGCGCAACCAGGCTATCCAGCATGGCTACGCCTACGTGGTGTTTAACAATGGCGACTGCGGCGAGGACACCACGCTGCGGCTGGCGGACGGAAGCTGGGCGTATCGCACGACGCGCTTCTTCCCGGCGTATCCGAACTACGATTGGGGACTGCTGCGCGCATGGGCGTGGGGCGCCTCGCGTGTGGTCGATTATCTGGAGACAGATCCCGCGGTCGACCACTCGAAGTTCATCATCACGGGCGTCTCACGCACGGGCAAGGCCGCGCTGGTCGCTGGCGCGTATGACGACCGCATTGCAGTGGTCGCCCCGGTGGCAAGTTCCGGCGGCGGAACGCCGGCGTATCGCTACTCCGGCTCGGTGCCAGACCGCGGCGGCAAAGAAGGCCTGACCGAGATGGTGCGCAAGTACCCCAACTGGTACTCGGACCATCTACACCAGTTCTGGGGACAGCCGGACAAACTGCCGTTCGATGAGCACTGGCTGATCGCGCTGTGCGCACCGCGGCCGATGATTGCGCTGGAGGGCGATCACGACCAAAACGTCAACCAGAATGGAGTGTGGCACTCTTTGGTCGCTGCCAAGCCGGCTTACGATTTCTTCCACCATCCGGACCGCATCGGCATCAGCTTCGCGGACCGTCCGCACGGCATGGTGCAAGGAGACTGGGATGCGTTGCTTGCGTTCGCAGACAAATTCCTGATGGACAAACCCACCACGCGCACCTTTGACCAATACCCCGCGGGAATGGGTCCAAACGCCAAGTAACGTAGGCATTCCTGATTCAGGAGCGGACCAGCAGTTCAAAAGAGAAAGGTACACGATGACGATGAAAGCGATTGAGCGCCGGGACTTCCTGAAGACCGTGGCGCAAGGCAGTTTAGCGGCCCCGATGCTTGCCATGCTCCCCAGCCTGGCGGTGGCGCAGGAGGCTCCGAAGAAAGCGACAGGCGCGGCCCCGGCGCATAAGCCGGCTGCCGCGCCGGCAAAGCCGAAGGTGACGCTGAACGTAAAGGAGTACGGCGCCACCGGCGATGGGAAGACCAAGGACACGGTGGCGCTGCAGCAGACCATCGAGCGGTGCTCGATGTTCGGCGGCGGCGAAGTCGTGGTCCCGGCGGGCGACTATCTGACCGGGGCGCTCGAGTTACTGAGCAATGTCGTGCTTCGCCTGGAGGAGGGCGCGACGCTGAACGGATCGCCCGACGTAAAGACGGACTATCCCCTGCGCCAGGTCCGCTGGGAAGGTCACTTTATGAAGGCCTACGTGGGCTTCATCTCCGCGACGGATGCGGAGAACGTCGGCATCGTGGGTCCGGGCAAGATCATTGCGACTCCGGCAATCCGGGGCCGGCTGGAACAACCGAGCGGGATGCGCCTGCCGCCGCTGATCGAGTTCATCAACTGCAAGAACGTGAACGTGGAGAACTGCTATACCGAGCAGACGGGGATGTGGTCGATCCATCCGCTTTACTGCGAGAACGTCACCTTCAAGAATGTGGTGATCAAGAGCGGCGCGGACGGTATCGACGTCGACTCGTGCAAGCATGTGACCATCGACGGCTGCGATTTCGACACCACCGATGACTGCATTTCGCTGAAGTCCGGACGCGGCCTGGAGGGAAACACGATTGGTCGGCCGACCGAGGATGTGCATATCTCCAACTGCACCTTCAAGGACCGGGTGTGGGCCTGCATCGGTATCGGCAGCGAGACCTCGGGCGGCATTCGCGGCGTGCATGTGGAGCATTGCAAGTGTCTACAGGCGGGGACGTTTGCGATTTATATCAAGAGCCGGCCAGGACGGGGAGCATTCATCGAAGACATTTATATGAACGATCTCGAGGTGTCCGGCGCGACCCTCGGGTTTCTCCGCTTCAACATCCTCAACAGCGGTATTGCGGATGCCGCGAATCTGGTCCCCGGCGACGAGGGCATCCCGACCATCCGCAACTACCACTTCAGCAATATCAAGGTGAAGGATGTACCCGTGCTGGTCGATGGGTTCAGCATTCATCCCAAGAAGCCGCTGGACGGATTCTCCCTCACCAACGTTACCGGGACATGCGGCACGATTCCCGCTCCTGCGGTGAAGCCCAGGGGTTTTCCAGACAAGATTCCCGCAATGATTACGCTGGCGAACATCAACCATGCGGCCCTCAGCGGGATCAACGTGACGGTCGGGAACTTTAAAGGCCCTCTGCTCGCCATCTCCAACGTCACCGGCACCGGACTTGCCGGGGCGGCAAAGATTGACGCGGCCGATATGCCCAAGGTGCCGGATCCAATCCTGCCGCCCGCCACGCCGTACCAGCTTCACTGAGTTGGATTTGACATATGGATTTGGGGTTCCGGATATGAATCGTTGCCGCTCTTCGTTTCTCGCCTGCGCACTGGTGTGCACGATGATGGCCGCGCCCGCGATCGCCCAGCAAGTTGGCCTTCCCAAGGTCGTGCCTGCAGTGCCCGCGCCAGGAGAACCGGGGCTGCTGTTCTATCTCTCGGGTGACCACGGATTCAATGCCGACTATGCTGCGAGCGGCCAGACGGCCCCAAACTTCCAGTCCGACGTACAGATTCTCCCCGGCGGAGCGAAGGGCTCGTATATCCAGTGCGGCAACAATCAGCTGCTCTCCTACTGGGCTCCCGGCAACATCTACGCGCAGCGCGGCACGCTTTCCTTCTACTGGCGCTCACGCGATCCGGTGGACGAGACTGCGTTCCCGGTCTTCCGCGTTGGCTACGCGGACCACTCCAGTTGGGACCAGGTGTGGCTGCGCATCGACTATAACGGCCACGGCTTTGACGCCTTTGTCACCGACATCAATCTTGGCCGCACGCGGGTCTCGTTCAACATGCCGGATTTTCCCAAGCCCGATCAGTGGACCCATTTGGCGCTGACCTGGGACGAGACCACGGGAATTCGCTTTTATGTCAACGGCAAACTGGTCGAGCAAAGAGCGGCGACCGGGATGTTCGATGCAGGCCTCGACCAGTTCGGCCCGCACTCCCGCATCATCGGGCCCACAGGCGTGGAGAGTTCCTACAACTTCGACCGCGGCGGCGATATCGACGAGGTCCGCATCTACGATCGTGCCCTCTCCGACGACAATGTCGCGTCGCTAGCCAAAGGTGAGATTCCGCAATCGATTCCGCCGGTCACCCGGACGGTGGCGGCTGCGACTGTCGCCGTCAACGCAACTGCGGCTACGGTGTCGCCTGCGTCTTCCTCCCTCCCCGTCGAAAGCTGGCAGCAGGAGTGGTGGTATCACTATGGATGGAACCGTCCCGGCGACATCCCCGCTCCATTGGCGTCGCAATACACCACGGTCCGCAAGGTTGAGATTCTCGAGGCGTACGACCTGAAACGCTGGTGGTGGCGGGCGAATGATGGTATCCGCGAGACCACGTGGCCCGGCGTCTACAATCGCTCGACCCTGACCGGGCGCTTCGACTACTTCCAGCTTCCCGACTGGGATTGTTACTCGGTCTCCGGCAGGTCCATCACCTTCTACATGCCGAACGAGCCGTGGAACCACCTGGAGATCGAGGGCGGCGCGTGGGGAAATGTGTCCCTGCTGACGCCTGGCAATGGCGACCCCAAAGCGGTTGCCGACCCGGACCAGCACGACACTTCGCCGATGCTTGCGAAGACGCTCTTCGATCGGCCCAAGGGCCAGGAGCGCACCAGCAATCAATTTGCTGAACCTATCACCGGCGAGAAGGTCCGCTTCACCAATGTTGAGCCGGAGTGGCCAATCGGCGAACTCTCCGCATACTACGTGCACGACGGCCGCGAGCCTGCGGGGAGCACCAGGCTCACCTACCGCCTGACTGCGAACACATCCCCCGCCGACAATCCTTCGTTGGACTACTTGGTTTCCTTTATTGCCGGACGCTATCCGGAGGACGAGCGCCAGACCATGGTGGCGACCGCTGCCGGTGGTTTCGGCGGGCGCGGTGGCCGCGGCGGCGGTCTTCCGGTTGCGGAAGGTGAGGGCGGTGCGGAATTGGTGGGAACTGGGCCTGCCGGACCTGCCGCTCAATCTCCAGCCGGGCCTGTTGGGGCTGGCGCAGCAGGCGCTGCCGGAAGGCGTGGAGGTGGTGCGGGGCGTGCTGGGTTCCAGGGAGCTCCGCGCGCGATCCCGCAGACCGGCCTGCCTCTGGTTCACATCCTCATCGCTGCCGATCCCCGCGCCAGCCGGGGCGTCGCCGGCGGCCGCGGCGGTGGGGGCAGCAGTTGGCAGAACCTCGACGGCGGCCTCGACGGCATCGCCATCGATCTGCCCGCACTGAACCTGAAGCCGACGCACGGGGATTACATCCCCATGAATATCCAGGTCATGGACCCGTTGTGGCCCATGCGGGATATGCTCGACTTCAGCTTCTCGGTCAAGCCCGGTGAACCGCACACACTTTGGCTGGACACGCGCGACCGCATCCTGCAGAACGACAAGAGCCTCTACATCACCATCGCCTCTGCTTCGGCGGAATTCGGACCTGCGGCGCTGGAAGGAGCCGAAATCAGGCTCGTCTTCAAGCCGCGCAAGGACGCGCTGCCGGAACATATTGCCGACCGCCTGACCCAGGTGAAGGACAACTTCTCCAACATGGTCGAAGAAGCCGTCAGCTCGGAACGCCTCAACACCTGGAACCGCTTTTACGGCGACATCAGCGATTTGTTGCGCGTCGATCCGGAGAACGATCTCGGCCGCAAGTACTGGTTTGCCGCAAATAGAGGCGCAGGAGGGCAGGCGCCACCCTACACTCAGCCCGAAGTGCCCGCCGGCGTGCCCGCATGGGCGTGGCTGCAAGTGAAGGACATGGACTACTTCAAGCGCTTCGTGAACTGGTACATCGACAATCGCCAGATCTCCAATGGCGAGTTCGGCGGCGGACTCTCCGACGACAGCGACCTGACGGACTTGTTTCCTTCAGTCGTCTTCATGGGCGCGCCCGCGGAGAAGATCGTGCAGTCGAACTCGAAAGAACTGGAGGCCGATTACGACCAGGGGCTGTTCCTGAACGGCCTCGCTTCGGGGCAGTATGACGAATTGCACAGCTATGAAGACGGCATCAACGTCCTGGGCCAGATGATGTTGCTGGACTTTGGCAGCCCGAAGCAGATTGAGCGCGCGATGCAGACGTCGAAGCGGCTGGAATGGCTGACCGGCATCAACGCCGCAGGGCACCGTCATATCCGGTCTGCCTACTTCAACGGCGCAAAGATGTCGGAGGGCGGCGTCTGGGGATGGTCAAAAGCGCGCGGGTACTACGTCTTCCAGCCTGCGCTCTCACTCGTTCTCTTCAACGGGATGCCCGAGACAAAGAAGCTCATGCTGGAAATGGCGGACGGGTTGCTGGCCCACCGCAAGCTCGGCCCGAATGGGAGGTATACCACCAGTTCCACAATCAACTTCAAGACGGACCAGGAGGCGACCGGCGGTCTGGGTGGCGGCTTAGGCGGCGGCGGTGGAGCTCCGTGGTTCATCATGTGGTCGGCTTATCGGTGGACAGGCGACAAGAAGTACCTTCAGCCGTTGCTTGATGGCGGCGCAGTCTCTCTGGAGCAAGTCAACTCGGATGCGATCGACATGCTGCAAATGCGCGACACGCTGGGCAAGGAGATTGCGAGTACGGCTGGCGCCGCGGGCGGGCAATTCGCCTGGCAGATGACGGGCGACACCCACTATCTCGAACAGGTCTACCGCACCCAGTTGGAAGCCGAGGCGGATCGCGAATACATCAACACCGAAGGCAGCCTGTGGATCGATCGCATTGCGGATGGCGGCGGCTTCAATACCGGCGATCTGCAGCGCGCGCGCCTCGGTGGCATCGCCCTGCAGCGGGACCGCATCTATCCCGGCAACGTGGTCGGCTGGCGGTTCGATGCGCCCGCGTCTGACGAGAGTGTCGCGATCCTCATACCCGAGGCAACCCCCGACCACTTCAAGGTCATCGCCTACAATCTCGATGCGGCTCCGGTAAAGGCGCACATGACCGGCTGGGAGATCGATCCGGGCAAGTGGGAGATCACGCAGGGTACGCAAACCGATGCGACCACGGGCCCAATCCAGGGTGGTGTCACTCGCACCGTGGACTTCGAGCGCAGCACCAGCCTCGACGTCACCTTCCCGCCGCACACCACCACCGTGCTCGAACTCAAGCTGGTCGAAAAGGGTGTGCCCTACTGGTCCAGACCCGACCTCGGGATCGATCCCGGCGACGTCAAGGTCGAGGGAAAAACCATGAAAGTCACCGTGCACAGCCTCGGGTCGGTGGATGCTCCTGCATCAAAGGTCGTGCTCCGCGACCGCACGGGCAAGGTATTGGCAACCGCCAAAGCCGCTCCATTGAAAGCCCCGCTGGATCTTGTGCCCAAGACTGAAGTGGTGTCTCTGGTGCTGCCGGCCAATGCCGATTGGAAGGGCGGAAGCGTTACCGTCGAATCCAGCGGCAACATTCCGGAGATCACGCAGAGGAACAACCGGGTTCAGTTCTGAAGGAGGGCAGCAGCTTCGCTTCAACCGGAACTACGCGATGGGCCGAGCTCCTATAATCAGGGATTGGCCTTCGACATCGGCACCTTGGAGTGGAGCTTCCGTGCAAGCAGCATTCGCCTTTGGCAAGACCGGTTTGGTTCTTTCACTGCCCCATGGGCCGCACTACGATGTGGCGGAGATTCGCTCCGCCGGCCCGCTCGCGGACGTTGCGGCGGCGTTGGGCGAGGCGCTGGATCATCCCATCGGAAGCAGGCCGCTGATCGAACTCGCGGCAGGGAAGCGCACTGCGGCAATCTCGGTGTGCGACATTACCCGCCCCGCGCCCAATCGACTGACCCTGCCGCCGCTGCTTGAGCGGCTGCACGCAGCGGGCATTCCTGTGGACGGCATTACCATCCTTATCGCCACCGGGCTGCACCGCGCAGCCACCACCGCGGAGATCCAGGCCATTCTCGGATCTGAGATTCCCACTCGCTACCGTGTGCTGAACCACGACGCCCGATCGCTGGCCGACCATCAATCGCTGGGGTCCACCCGTCGCGGCACGCCGGTCTATATTGACAAGCGATTTATCGAAGCCGATCTGCACATCACGCTCGGTTTCATCGAACAACACCTCATGCTCGGATTTTCCGGTGGCCGCAAGCTGATTGCGCCCGGTCTTGCGGCGCAGGAAACCATCAAAGTGATCCATTCGCCGCGCTTCATGCGCGAGCCGATGGCCACCGAGGGATCGATCGGACAGAACCCGCTGCATCAGGAACTGCTGGAGATCGCTCGCATGGCGCGCCACGATTTTGTGCTCGATGTCACCCTCACACAACAGCGGGAGATCTCGGGAGTTTTCGCAGGCAATCCGGTGGAGGCGCACGCCGCGGGGGTTGCGTTCCTCCGCGCCACCTCGCTGGTGCCATTACCGGCGTTCGCCGATGTGGTTATCACCAGTGCGGCTGGATATCCGCTCGACCTTACGTTCTACCAATGCGGCAAAGGCATTACCGCCGCCCAGCACGTCGCGAAGCCGGGCGGAAGCATCCTGCTACTCGGCGAATGCGCCGAGGGTGTTGGCTCGTCCGAGTTTGCGCACAAACTTCGTAACTTTGCCGGCAATCAAGAGTATCTCCGAGAGATCGCGGACATTCCAGTCGTTCCCGACCAGTGGCAACTTGAGAAACTCGCGCTCGTCGGCCTCAATCACGAGCTGTTCTTCTATACTCCGGGGGTCTCGGCGGAAGACCTCGGCGCCCTTGGCGCGCGCAGTTTCTCCGACCCAAACGCAGCCGTGGATCGAGTGATCGCAGGCCTGCCGGCCGGCGCGCGCGTTGTCCTGATTCCCGAGGGCCCCTACTGTTTTGCCCGGGTCACCAGCTAGGTGCGCCCCAACGTCAGCCCCGCCAGCCGCCCCGGGGTCAGAACCCCCGGATGCAATAATTTGCACTTCGCTCGGGGTTGAACAGCGCTCGTTCGGCGCTATGTACAGTCAGTAATTTCCGAATACAATCTTCCCAGGTGGGAGCTTCATGCCCGAGTGCCAGGCTCTGCTGATGGAGCCGGCGGCTTATTTGCCGTTTTGTTTGCGTTATACCGCAGCTCGCAGTAGAAAGACCGTCTGATGTGCTTCAAGGGCCCTTGTTGATTCTCTGTAGTCCCGTGACCGGCCGGTAGTCCTATGATCGATTCCGCCGCGCATCAGCGCCTTCCCTTGCCGTTTTCTGCCAGCAGCAACACCCCGGCTAAGTCGCGCCCATCAGGCAGCGTACGCACCGTCAGCCCCTGGACCGTGGCTGCGCTCGGATTAGGAACACTGGTGAGTTTGTGTTTGCCTGGAATGGCGCAGACCCCCGCTCCTCAAGTACGCGCCGAGTTCCGGACGGCGCCCCGTTCGTTGATCACGCAGGCCATCGATCGTACCCGCCTGGTGACGACGCTGGGCGCCGTCAACCGCCAGGTGGCGACTGCACAGGACCTCGGTGCTCGCGATCCTTCCGCTGCCATCGAACACATTCAGCTTGTGCTGCGGCGTTCCCCGGAACGCCAGGCCGCGTTCGACGCCGAGGTGGAAGCGTTGCACCGCCCCGGCGATCCCAGTTACCACAAGTGGCTTACGCCGGAGATTGTAGGAACCGAATTCGGTCCATCCGCATCCGACATCGCAACCCTGACCAGTTATCTCCAGTACGAAGGCTTCACGGTTAACAACGTAAGCAAGAGCGGCACCTACATCGACTTTGCCGGCACGGTTGCGCAGGTGCAGCAGAGCTTTCACACCGAGATCCACAACCTGCGCCTGGCAAACGGCGAGGAGCATTACGGCGCGGTGAGCGACGCACAAATCCCGGAGGCGTTGACTCCACTGGTCCTGGGATTCGTCTCACTGAGCAATATCCCGGGCATCCGTCCCACCTATCACAAGGTAGTGCCACCGGCTGCCCGGGCCGTCCCCGCCGGCAGTTTGGGGCCGATGCCACTGGACGACGTGAGTTCGACGAACTACGCGGTTGGCCCGCAGGATTTCTACACAATCTACAACGAAACGCCGTTGCTGACCGCACCGACTCCGATTAACGGCAGCGGCGTCACCATCGCCCTGCTGGAGGAGACCGACATCAACACCGCGGACGTCACCTACTTCCGCACCAATCTGTATGCAGTGAATCCAGGCACGCCGGTCTCGCTGGTGGTGCTGCCGGTGTCGGACACCCAGTACCCCAACTGCACTCCGGCTGGCACCCTGGAGTCGGATGGCGAAGAGGGTGAGGCCGTTCTGGACACGGAGTGGTCGGGTTCGGTAGCCCCCAGGGCAAATCTTCTCTTCATGGAGTGCGCGACCACGGGGACGATGGGTGGCATCATTCTATCTGCCCAGACGGTGATCGAGAACAATCTAGCGGACATCATGAGCCTGAGCTACGACGACTACGAAAGTGACAGCCCCAGTCAGGATGCGATGGTCAATGACCTGTGGGAGCAGGCCGCCTCGCAGGGGCAGACCGTGGTTGTCTCCGCCGGCGACACCGGCCCCGCGACCGAGGACGGGGACCTCTCGCACACCTACGCCAGGGACGGCATTACCGTCAGTGGCCTTTCGTCGACCGCATGGAATGTTTCCGCTGGAGGCACCGACTTTCAGGACACGTACAACCAGTTCGTGGACAGCGGTACTGCCTACGGCATCAGCACGTTCTGGAATAGCAGCAATGGAACCGGGTTCAGTTCCGCGAAGAGCTATATTCCGGAGACGACTTGGAACGATACCTGCGCCAGCAGTATTTATAACGCGTATGTGGAGGGCTCCTCCGCCAATGGAGCGACGCTGTGCGCGAATACTACGCGGAGCAATCTCTATCTGGCTGCGGGAGGCGGGGGTCCCAGCACACTGTACACGCGTCCCTCCTGGCAGACCGGCACAGTATATGGGTTGCCCGCATCGTCGGCCTATTCGAATGCTGGGAACCGGCTGCAGCCGGACGTTTCCCTGTTCGCCGCCAACGGCTTCTGGTACCACGATCTGCCCGTCTACGAGTCGGATGAATCTACCCCGCTATCTTACGCAGGCGGGACGTCCTTTGTTGCGCCGCAGCTGGCAGGCGTGTTTGCGTTGATCAAGCAGAAGACCGGCGAGCGGCTCGGCCAGCCCAACTATGTGCTCTACAACATGGCCGGCGCGGAGTTCGGCACTACCAGCTATACCGGAAGTACATGCAATGGCAGCGGTGCGTCAGGCATCGGCACCACCACGGCTCTTCCTGCAAGCACCTGCATCTTTTACGACATTCAGACCAGCAATAACTCGGTCGATTGCGGGCGGGGGACGTCCGACTGTTATACGCTTTCGGGCGCGTCCTACGGCATCCTGTCTACCAGCACCTCGGCGGAGGACCCGGCGTTTCCGACGGGTGAAGGCTGGGACCCCGCGACCGGCATCGGATCGCTCAATATTACAAACCTGGTTAACAACTGGCAGAATGCTGCGGCCGGAGGAATTCTGTACACGCCGACGGTTACGGTGACGGCGACCTCGGCGTCCTATACCTACGGTTCGCCCTCGCCGATCACGTATACGGCAACGGTCGCGGGTTCGGGCAGCTATCCCACCGGGTCCGTGACGTTTTCCGGTTCGCCCACCATATCAACCATCGGGAATGATCCGCTGGCAGGAAGCGCCGGCTGCAAAACCGGCTCAACCTGCACGGAGTCGGCGGCGCAGGCGTATACACCACCGGCCTCGCTTGCTGCAGGAAGCTACACCATCACTGGAGCCTACCTGAGCACCAATGAGAATTACGCGAGCGGCTCGGGCACGACCACATTGACGGTGAACAAACAAACGCCGGCGGTGACGGTGAGCGCGGTGACGATCGGTCAGGGATTGGCGTCGACGACTCTCTCGGCGACCGTCTCCTACTCCGGCAGCGGCGCGGCGCCTACGGGCGGGCTGACTTTCAAGGTGGATTCGGGCAGCGTGGTGACGGCGACGTGCACGGGTTCTTCGAGCCCGCTGAGCTGTTCCTACGCCGCATACCCCACCTCGACCCTGGCCCTCGGTTCGCACACCATTGCCGCGGTGAGTCTGGCGGACACGAACTACAACAGCGCCAGCGGCAGCAACACGCTGACCGTAGTTACACCGACGAGTCCGACCATCACCTTTACGGTCCCGAACCATCACACCATGGATGTCCCGTTTGCGGTATCGGCGACCTCAAATTCACCCGGCTCGATCACCTATTCGGTGGTCAGCGGTCCGGCGACGATTTTGGCCAACACGGTAACGCTGACCGGCGTGGCGGGGACGGTGCAGTTGCAGGCCTCGCAGGCGGCCGGCGGAATCTACACGGCGGGCACGCAGAACGCCAGCTTCACGGTGATCGCGGGCAGCGTGTGGTTCGGCAACGGCACCGGTAGCCTCAGCACTTTCGACCTGACCGGGACCGCGATCACCGGCACCAGCGGCTTCACCGGTGGTGGAGTTGGATCCATCGCAACGCCGCTTGGACTGGCCTTCGACTCATCCGGCAATGTATGGGTTGCCAGCAGCAGCGGCATCAGCGAATTCAGCCGCCAGGGCGTCGCGGTCAGTTCGACGCCCTATACGGCCGGTGGCATCAGCAGTCCATTGGCGGTAGCCGTCGACGGCGCAGGCCAGGTTTGGGTTGCGAATGCGGCAGCAGCGGGTACAGTGAGCGTGCTCAGCAATGCAGGCGCGGCGGTGTCGCCGTCCACAGGTTATTGCATTACGGCGAACCCCTCCACAGGCACTTGCGTGACCGGGAGCAAGCCCGCCGGCATTGCCATCGACATCTCAGGCAACGTCTGGATTCCAAGCAGCACTGCGAACACAGTCACCAGGATCCTTGGAGTGGCGGCGCCCGTCGTGCCACTTGCGACGGGAGCAGCGAGTGGGCCGGGGGTGGAACCATGATCCGTCGACCTTGGTTCAGATTACTTGTTCTCGCATGCGCCGCGGCGATGGCGTTTGGTCTCAGCGGTTGCGGCGCGGCCGGGTCGCCGGGCGCCAGTGCTCCCGCCACGCTCGCAGTCGCCGCGGCCCACGGAGTCGTCATGGGCGGCCAGCAACCGGTGGCTGGAGTGACCCTGCAGCTCTACCAGGCCGGCACGACCGGCTACGGCTCAGCCGCGACCAAGCTTGGATCATCGGTGCAGACCAACGCAAATGGCGGCTTCAACATACCTACCAATACCTGCACCGCGGGCTCACAGGTCTATCTGGTGGGCACCGGCGGACAGCCGATCGCAGCCACCATGAGCTCACCTGCGGTCACCAACAACAACCTGGCGTTGATGGTCGGCCTGGGCACCTGCGGCGGGACCGATCTCAACACCTTCATCGACGTCAATGAGCTGACTACCGTGGCCAGCGTCTGGGCGCTTGCGCCTTTCATGACCGGAATTGCCAACATAGGGAGCAGTTCCACCAACGCGGCGGGGCTTGCCAACGCCTTTGCGGCGATCAACGAAGTCGTGAACACCGCGAACGGAACCCTTCCCGGGCTGGCGTTGCCCACGGGTGCAACCCTGCCGCAAACGGAGATCAATACCCTCGGCGACATACTCGCGGAGTGCATCAACTCGGGTGGCGGAACAGAGGGCGACGGCAGCGCCTGTGGCACGCTCTTCGAGTACGCGCCGAACGCCGCCGGTAACGTCTACCCCACCGACACGATTACTGCGGTGATGAACATTGCCCAGTCGCCGGGGCGGAATGTCGCAAATCTCCTCCGCATAGTCACGCCAAATCCGGTGTTCCAGCCTGCTTTGAACGTCAATACGCCGCCTAATGACTGGACCATCGCCATCACCTACACCGGTGGCGGCCTCAGTACGCCGACTTCAATCGCAACCGACGCGGCTGGCGCGGTTTGGATCTCCAACCACGGCAACTCCAGCGTGACCAAACTAAGCTCGGCCGGCGCTGCGGTCTCGGGTAGCCCCTTCACCGCCGGCGGCGTCAACGCACCTTCGGCCATTGCCATCGATACCAGCGGCAATGCCTGGGTCGCAAACGCCGGCAACAGTACCATCACCAAGCTCAATTCCACCGGTACCAGCGGCACTCCCTACTCAGGCAACGGCCTCAGCACGCCCGCGGGCATCGCGATCGATGGCTCAGGCAACATCTGGGTTGCCAACACCGGCGCAAACCCCGTTAGTGCGTTCACCAGCAACGGCGGTACGCTGGCCGGCTCGCCGTATTCAGGCGGGGGTACCAGCGCGCCAGTCAGCGCCGCCGTCACACCGAAGTAGCTGTAGCCGTCGTGAGAGAAAGGATCGAGGGCATGACACATCGCGACGCACCTTGCCGAATTCGGGAGCACCTCTCGATCCAGCAGATCGGGACGGAGACTCTCGTCTACGATGAGCTTCGCCATCAGGCCTTCTGTCTCAACCAGAGCTCTTCGGTCATCTGGCACCTTGCCGACGGAGAGCATTCAATCTCTGAAATCAGTGCGGCCGCATCGCTTCAGCTCAAGACCCCGATAAACGACGAGTTGGTATTGTTTGCCGTCGAGGAGTTGCGAAGAGACGGCCTGCTTCAGCCCTCCCCAGCCGCTGCAGCCGGGCGGGCAATCTCCCGTCGGGATATGCTGCACCGGCTCGGAGTCGGCGGCGCCCTGCTGCTTCCTATCGTTTCCGCAATCATCGCTCCCACCCCAGCGCAGGCGTCTAGCGGTTGCGTCGATTGCTCGAGTGCGCCGGTAAGAGCGAGAAGGCGGCGGCCGGCTCCTGCTGCCCCTTCCCAATAGCAACAGCAAAGCAGCGGAATCACATGAGACTTTTCTACTCCATCGGGCACCGGGGCCACTCAAGACAATCCAGTCGAGCCGGCGCGCTTGCACTTGGCCTGGTTCTGGTGTTCTTGGCCGGCTGCGACCTGTCGAGCCCGCTGCTACCCTCCCCTCAGCAAGGCGCCGAGTTTCAAGGGCGAGTGCGTGGCGGACAGCAGCCGGTCAGTGGCGCATCGATCCTGCTCTACGCCGCGGGTTCTACGGGAGTTGGTGCGGGAGCCGTCAACCTGCTCGCACCCAACATCGTCACTACGGATGGGTCCGGTTTCTTCAATATTTCTGGCGACTACATGTGCCCCGCGCCAACCACCCAGGTTTACCTCGTGGCTCGCGGCGGCAATCCAGGTCTCGCCGCCGGGGTGGACAACTCCGCGCTGGTCATGATGGCGGCAATCGGCAACTGTGGAGATTTGACAAGTTCCACCAGCGTCGAAATCAACGAAGCTACCACCGCCGCCTCTGCCTGGGCGCTGGCGCAGTTCATGGCCCCCGGCGCCATGGTTGGATCGACCCCGACCAACGCCTCGGGCCTCGCGAATGCGTTTGCGGTGGCAGGCAACCTTGCCGACACTGGCACCGGGCTGGCTCCCGGCTCGGCTCTGCCCGCCGGTGCTGTTACGGAGACGGCGAAGCTTTACACACTCGCAAATGTTCTCGCTGCCTGCGTCAACTCGGATGGCGGCTCAGCCTGCGCTCCATTGTTCGTTGCGGCAACAACCTCTCAGGGGGCTCCGGCCAACACCCTCGATGCGGCCCTCAACATTGTGGACAATCCCGGCAACAACGTCGCAGCAGTCTTCAATGCAGGCGCGCCGCAAGGGCCTTTCCAGCCTGTGCTCAGTGCGCAACCCAATGACTGGACCATGTCGATCACATATGGAGGTTGCACTCCGGCGTGTGCAGGCCTCAACACGCCCGGTTCGCTCGCAATCGATTCCGGAGGAAATGTTCTCGTCGCGAACTACTTCGGCGGCGTGGTCTCGAAGTTCTCGCCTGCGGGAGTTCCCGCATCGGCAACCGGCATTCCCGGAGTCGGCCTGGACGAATCCTACGGTATCGCCATCGACGGCGAAGACAACGTCTGGGTCACGAACTACCAAAGCGTGACCGGCGCCAACAACCAACACGTCGGCAGTGTCAGCAAATTCTCTTCCGCCGGGGTGGAACGCTCTGGCTACGGCTACACCAATGGTGGCGTCTACTATCCGCTGGCTGCGGCAGCAGACTCCAACGGAACCATCTGGGTCGCCGACTATGCGAGTTCTTCGGCAACGCTGCTGGCCAACGATGGCTCCGCGATCTCTCCCAGCAGCGGCTACGCGCCATCTGCGCTTCCGTTTACCTCAGCAGTCGCGCTCGACGGAAGCCACAACGCCTGGTTCGCCGTGCAGAGGGGAGCGGCGCGCGTGACTTCATCAGGCGCGGTGAGCAGCTTCTCTTGCTGCAACGATCCGGAGGGCATTGCTATTGATCTCTCAGGGAATGTCTGGGTCGCAGACTATAGTGCGTCCGCCGTCGTAGAACTCACCTCGTCCGGAAGTGTCGCGCAACGAGTGCGCCTCAGCAATAATGTCGGCCCGCAGGGAATTGCGATCGATGGCGCGGGCAGCGTCTGGGCAGCAAACTACTATGGCAATTCTCTCGTAGAACTGGCCGGATCGACCGCTGCGATCGTCTCCCCATCCGATGGGTACGGGCTCGACGCGCCCCTCAAGGAGCCATATGGATTGGCAATCGATGCCAGCGGCAATCTCTGGCTCTCCAATGCCGGCGGCAATACGCTTACCCAATTCGTAGGGCTCGCAACCCCAATCAAAACGCCCCTGCTGGGCCCCCCGGTCGAGCCATGACCGCTCACCTCCAGTCGCTGCAATGCACTTCCTTCGGAGTTTCGTTTCAACTGGCTGCGGAGTCCGACTCCGTGCTGGCCGGTATGTTCGCGTGCGCGCCGTTGGGCACTCAGGTCTGCGCTCCTTCATCCTCGGCAATCTGTCAATTCGCGCTCCTCAGCCCGCGAGGAACCGCCGGTTTTCGTCTCGCTGTCGACGACCAGACCATCGCGGAGGATGGGGCTCTGCAACCTGCTCTGGACCGGCTCGCCCGCGACCTGATGATTCATGTTGCCAACTACGCGCCGGATCGCGTTTTTCTGCACGCCGGCGTGGTTGGGTGGCAGGACCGCGCCCTGCTATTTCCCGGAACCAGCTTTGCCGGCAAGACCACGCTTGTCGCCGAACTGGTGCGCGCCGGGGCAATCTATTACTCCGACGAGTATGCTGTCCTCGACCAGCATGGTCGTGTGCATCCGTATCCGCGCGATCTGCAGATGCGGCTGGCCGGCAGTACGCAGCAATCAGCGGTGGCCGTCGAGCATCTCAACGGTACCGTCGGTACTTCGCCCCTGTCCGTCGCACGCGTGGTTTTCACGGAATACAGGGAGTCCGGACATTGGAATCCGCAACCAGTGTCCGCGGGAATCGCCGTGCTGGAGATGCTCCAGCACGCCGTCCCGGTGCAGCGCACACCTGCCCGCGTCATGGCCACGCTCGCAAAGCTGATGGAGACTGCAACCGCCGTGCGCTCGGAGCGCGGCGAGGCAAGCGAGGCGGCGAACTCATTGTTGACTGCGATACCCTTAGGCGGTGCGCCCGTATGAGACCGGGTATCGAATGCCTGTTGGAGATCCTGCGCGAACAACGCGTCACCCGCGTCGTCGAAATAGCGGAGTGGGAGGCAGCATTGGTGCTGGCGGAAGAAGAGCATGTGCTGCCTTGGGCAGTGGCTCATCTTCGCCTGCAAGCAGTATCAGTCCCGCCGGCAATCGCCGACCGTTTTGCAAAAATAGAACGCGACGCCGCAATCGCCGCATTCTACTGGTGCTCCGAGCTGAAGGGAGTGCTGCGCGCGCTAGGCCAGTCGGACATTTTGGCCGTACCGCTCAAAGGCCCATTCCTTGCTGAGCGGCTTTACGGAAGCGCCGCGCTGCGGGTCAGCCGCGACCTCGACCTCCTGGTCCGCAAAGCCGATCTGCCTCGCGCCGAAGCCGTCCTCGCCGCAGCCGGATTCATCCCCGGCGCGTCCGACGATTACCATCGTCCCTGGCAGCGACGGACTACAGTCGTTGAGTTGCACCACGACGTGGAAAACCCGCTGGCATTCAACTTCCACGTCGAAGGCGCAATCGAGCGGGCGCGGCCAGCCGTATTTCAGGGAGAGCGCTGCTGGCAGCTTGCGCCGGACGATGAACTGCTCTTCCTTTGCCTCCACGGCGCACGTCACCGCTTCGAACTCCTCAGCCTCATTCTCGATCTGCAACTGGCGTTCGAGAAACTTGCCGACGCGAGCCCCGGCTGGCATCTTCGACCAGAGGTCGCTGAACTTAGCAGTCTCCTCACGCTCGGCCTGGCGATGGTGAGCCGTCTGCAACCGAACACTCCCGTCACCCTCAATCTCCCCGGGATCAAAGAGCAGAACCAGCATCTTGAAGATCTTGCCGATCGCCTGTGGCAGCGACTGCTCAGCCAGCCATGCGAGTCTTTGAACTGGCGCACGGCGCACGCGTTCTTCGTGGAGATTGAGCCTCCCGGATGGCCGCGATTCCGCCGCCATTGCCGGCATCTTAGGATCCTCGCCGGCCGTGCTATCGGACCCGATTACGAATTTGCTGCGCGCTTCGGGCTGCATCGAACCTGGCAGGTGCGCATGCTCCGCCCTTTCCGGCTGCTCTCTGACTTGTTCCGCCGTCAGGCTCTTCCGTAAACCGCCAATCGGCGGTCCTTTGCAATGGAAAGTACGTGCGAGTCGCAGTTCTGGGGGCGGTCGTATCATTGGAGGAGCTTCGCAAACGATATGAATGCACTGGTTCTGTCCGACTACAGGCAATTGAAGATCGAGGATGTTCCCGTTCCAGTGTGCCGTCCCGGAGACGTTTTGATTCAGGTGGCCGCGTGTGGCATCTGCGGCAGTGACGTCCATGGGTACGACGGCTCTACCGGCCGACGGATTCCTCCTATCGTGATGGGGCACGAAGCCGCAGGCGTTGTGGCCGCAGTGGGCGCGCAGGTAAGTGCTGTTGCACCCGGGGATCGCGTTACCTTCGACTCGACCGTCTACTGCGCCAAGTGCGAATTCTGTCTCCGCGGTGAGGTCAACCTCTGCGAGAATCGCCAGGTCGTCGGCGTCTCCTGTGGCGAATACCGCAGGGCAGGCGCCTTCGCCGAGTACATCACCGTGCCCGAGTACATTACCTATCGATTGCCGCCGTCCTTGTCGTTTGCGGATGCGGCGATGCTCGAAGCGGTGTCGGTCGCGCTGCATGCGGTCAAGCTTTCGCAGATCGAAGGCGGTGAGACCGCACTGGTCATCGGCGCCGGCATGATCGGGCTGCTGGTGTTGCAGGCGGCTCGCGTAGCTGGTTGTTCGCGCGTCCTGGTCGCGGATGTGGACGTGACCCGGCTGGAGATGGCAGCGGCGCTGGGAGCGGCAGAGATGCTTCATGCCTCCGCGGCGGATCTGACACGCGAGGTTCTTCGCCTGACCAATGGCCGCGGTGTCGATGTGGTGCTGGAGGCGGTAGGGCACGCTGAAACAGTGGCGACCGCAATCGACTGTGTGCGCAAAGGGGGCACGGTGACGCTGATCGGCAATCTGGTACCACAAGTCTCAGTCCCGCTGCAAAAGATCGTGACCCGCCAGATTCGGCTGCAGGGCTCATGCGCGTCTGCCGGAGAATATCCTCAGGCGATCGAACTGGTCTCTAGCGGAAAGATCAAGGTCGCCCCGATGATCTCTGCCATCGCGCCGTTGCGTGACGGGCCGCAGTGGTTCGAGCGCCTTTACGCGCACGAGCCGAACCTGATGAAAGTGATCCTCGACCCCAGAGAGCCGGGTGCAAGCCGATGAGCGAGCCACTCTTCAATCTCACCGGCCAAACGGCAATCGTCACCGGTGCGAGTCGCGGACTCGGACAAGTCTTCGCACGCGCACTGGCACACGCTGGAGCCAACCTTATCCTCACCAGCCGCAGGCGCGCCGATCTGTCCGCCTTCGCTGCGGAAATCGAAGCGATGGGGCGCAAGGCGCTTCCGCTCGATCTGGATGTTCGCGACCAGGCCAGCATTGAGCGCATGGCAGCCGCTGCCGAAGCGGTCGGGCAAATCCACATCCTCGTCAACAACGCAGGGTGCAATGTGCGCAAGCCGGCGCTCGAAGTGACCTGGGACGACTGGAACCTTATTCTGGATACGAACCTGCGCGGCAGCTTCTTCGTTGCTCAGCAAATCGCGCGGCGCATGGTCCCACACGGCTACGGCCGCATCGTCAATATCGGTTCGGTCACCAGCGTATTCGGCTCCGCCGGGCTGACCCCGTATGGCGCCAGTCGAGGCGGCATCCGGCAAATGACCATGAGTCTGGCCGACGACTGGGGCCGTCACGGCATCACCGTCAATTGCCTCGCTCCGGGTTGGTTTCATACCGCGCAGAACGACGTTCTCTACCGCGACCAGGCCTGGGTGGATTACCTCATCGACCGCATTCCCGTAAAGCGTCCCGGCGAGCCGCGCGATCTCGAAGGGCCGATCGTATTCCTTGCCTCCGAGGCCAGCCGCTACATCACCGGGCAGACGCTGCTGGTCGATGGAGGCATCTCCACCGGCGCAACCCGCGCCATGGTCGATCCGCCTCGTTAGACGCCGCCGGCCGCTTCCTGCGGAATCTGTTCGATTCGACCGAGCAGGAAGATATAACTGGCGATGCCGATCAGTAGATAGATTGCCGAGATACCGAAGGCCCATGCGTAGGCGTGAGTCACCGCAACAACATACCCGGTAACGATCGGCGCGGCGATGCCCGAGAGCTGGTTGGAGAAGTTCATGATTCCGCCCACGCTGCCGACGCTGCCGCGTGGCGCGATCATCGAGGGGACCGACCAGCCTACCGGGGATGCTGCGGATAGCCCGCCAATGGAGATGCTGATCCAGATCAGTGCGCGCGTCGCCGTGTGGGCGTGCGCCGCGCCCAGGATGCCGAGACCGAACGCGGTTCCACAAACGATGATCGTCTTGCGCACGCGGCTCGCGTCCCATCCGCGATGAATCAGGAAGTCGGCCAGCCATCCTCCGCTCAGGTCCGTCGCGGTGGCAAACAGCCACGGGACGCTGGTGTAGAGAAAGGAGTGCAGCAGATCGATGTGCAGCGCCGCGGAGAGATAGCTGGGCAGCCACGTCATCAGAAGATAGAACACGTAGTTGTACGATCCAAAACCCACTGCGAGACCCAACACCTTGCGCTGGCGCAGCAGGTAGCCAAGTCGCGCCCGTGGCTCGGCGCTTTCCAGCGGGTCGGGTTCAATCTGTTCCGCGATGTGCGCCCGCTCGGCATCGCTGAGTTGCGGATCGTCCTGCGGGTCGCGGTACACCCGCCAGAACAACAAAAAGTAGGCGAAGCTGACGAATCCGGTCGCCGCGAAACTCCAGCGCCACCCCACCTTCAGCAGAACGATTCCGATCAGAGGCACGCCGATGGCGTTGGCGAACTTGGCGGCAGAATCGAAGATGGCGGTGGAAAAGCTGCGTTCCCTCGGCGGGAACCAGTGGCCGACCGCCTTCGCGCTTGCGGGAAAGGTGGGCGCCTCGCCGACCCCGAGCAGGAACCGTGCGGCGAAGAAGCCGCCGAGATTGGGAGTGACGGCTGCGCCGAAGGAAGCGATGCTCCAGAGGAAGGTGCTGATGCGGCCGATGCGGCGGATGCCGAAGCGGTCCAGCAGCACTCCGATCGGAAGCTGGCACATCGCGTAGGTCCAGTTGTAGGCGCCGGAGAGATACCCGAACGCGATATTGCTGATGCCAAAGGTGGTAATCAGCGCGGCGTGCGAGACCGACAGGTTCACCCGGTCGAAGTAGTTGATCAGCACCCCGAGCGACAACAGCCACGCGATGCGCAAACGCCGCTGCGACGGCCGGAATGGATTGATTGAGATCACGCTGGCTCGCCGGGCTGAGTTTGCTGCTATGAATCCCGTCAAGCCAGTCTAGAGCAGAACCCAAGCTTCGCCGAAACTACGGCAGGGAGGTTTTGCGGGCGTGGCCCTTTGCCTTTCGTGAGACCTTCAAAAGCGCTGCCACAACCTGGCCGCGGCAACGCGGGCTTTGGCCGTGATCTCCGGTTCGTCAATCGCGAGCAGCTTTCGATCCTGCATGACCACGCGTCCGCCGATGATGGTGGTCTCGACCGCCCGGCCGGAGAGGCCGAAGAGGATGTGGCTATCCATGTTCGCCGCACGCATCGGCGTCGGCGGATCGTAGTTCACCACAATCACGTCGGCGATAGCGCCGGGAATCAGTCTGCCCACGGAATGCCCGAAGCAGGCACTCGCGATGCGGGCGTTCTCAGCGAACAGCATCGCCGGGGGCTCGGCCCATCCAGCGCTCGGCTGACCTGCCTGGTGTTTATGCAGCAGGTTCGCAACCTTCATGGATTCGAACATGTCGCAGGTATAGCCGTCGCTGCCCAGGCCCACGCGCACTCCGCGGCGGACCATGTCGAGCACCGGAGCGCAGCCCACCGCGTTGCCCATGTTGGATTCAGGATTGTGAATCACGTTGGTCTGAGTCGCCTGCAGCAGATCGATCTCGCTGGAGTCGACATGGACGCAGTGAGCGGCAATGGTCCTGCCGCCCAGAATGCCAAGGTCGTGCAGGCGGTGCACCACTCGCTTACCGTGCTCCAGTTCGCATTGCGCCTGGTCCGACGCAGCTTCCGCGACGTGGATGTGGAACCCTGCATCCAGCTCCGCGGCGGCATCGGTGCAGCGCGCCATGGTCTTGTCGCCGACGGTAAAGGAGGCATGCAGCCCGAACAGACCTCTCAGCAGGCTGTCTCCGGACTCCCGGCAGTACTTGAGGAAAGCACGGTTCTCTTCGATGCTCAGGCCGGCGACTTCCGCGCCTTCGCGGTCCGTCACTTCGTAGCAGAGACAACTCCGCAAGCCGGTCTGGTGCGCGGCCTCCGCGATACGCAAAAGGCTGCCCGCCACCGCACCGGGGCTGGAGTGGTGATCGAAGATGGTAGTCGTGCCATTGCGGATGCAGTCGATCATCGCCACCATGGCGCTGAGGTAGACATCCTCCAGGGCGAGAACTTTGTCCAGCCGCCACCATAGGCGTTCCAGGATGTGCACGAAGTTGCCCGGGGCTTCGTCTTTCAGGGCCATCCCCCGGGCAAAGGTGCTGTAAAGGTGCATGTGGGTGTTGATCAGCCCGGGCATGATGAGTTGGCCATGCGCGTCGATGAATTGCGCGCTGGGATAGCTCCGCTGCAAGTCATCCGTGGCGCCAATCGCTGCGATCATGCCGTCCTGGATGGCGACGCAGCCCCCCTCAATCAACGGCTGGCGCTGGTCGCGCGTCATCAGCCGCCCGTTACCCACCAGCAGGGGTGAGGATGTCTCCATACTGCGAGGATTCTAGTGAACGGCTGCACGACCCCATTGTGACCAGCATCACCGCGTTACCGGCGAGGGCTGCGGAACAATCAAATGGCGGCTCATCTGGAAGTTGGCGACCCTCTATAAAGCGGGCGCCGGCTGCGGAACGCGAATCTCTCCGGGACACAAGAAGTAAGATGGCGGGCCTGTCGTACCGGCCCGCATATTCAATTTGGCGGAGCGAAATGGCAAATCTAAGCGTAACCATCTGCGGGCTTCAATTCGCGAATCCAATTCTGCCGGCCGCCGGGCCGCCCTCGAAGGATGGCGCCATGCTGCAGGCGGCAGCGCGAGGCGGCGCAGGTGGCCTCGTCACCAAGACCATCTCGGTGCTCCCGGCCGATGTTCCGCGTCCCTGCATGGCGGAGATCCGCGGCGGCTTTCTCAACACGGAACTGTGGTCCGAGCTGCCCAAGGAACAGTGGATTGAGCAGGAGTACGATCTGGCCCGTGCCACCGGCCTGCCGGTCATCGTTGGGTTGGGATACACGGCCGACCAGATCCGCGAGTTGGCGCCGCTGGTCAAGCCCTTCGCCGATGCCCTTGAGCTTTCCACCCACTACGTCGGCAACGATATCTCACCCATCATCAATGCTCTCAAGGCGGCCAAGGCAGCGGTGGATGTCCCGGTCTTCATGAAGCTGAGCCCGCACCCGAATATTCAGGAGATCGCCATTGCGCTGGAGCGGGCGGGTGCAGACGGCCTGGTGATGATCAATTCCTTCGGCCCGTGCATGAGCATCGATCTGGAAACGGGCCTTCCGCTGATGGGCAGCAAGGAAGGCTATGGCTGGTTATCGGGAGCGGCGATCAAGCCGCTGGCTCTACGCTGCATCTACGACGCGGCGCGCGTCGTCAAGATCCCCATCTTTGGCGTCGGCGGCATCGTCAACGGCCGCGATGTCGCGGAGATGTTCATGGTGGGCGCATCCGCGGTGCAGGTCTGTACCGAAGCAATTCTGCGCGGGCCGACGGTCTATGGGAAGATCGCCCGCGAGTTGGATGCGTTTCTCGATGGGCATGGCTACCAATCGCTCGACCAGATCAAGGGGCTCACCATTCGCAGGATGGCCGAACGCGGCGCGCCCAGGGCCGAGAGGCCGCCCGACGTTGACATGGAGCGGTGCTCGCTGTGCGGCTTGTGCGAGATCAGTTGCCCGTATGGCGCCATCTCGAAGGAAGAAGTTCTGCTGATTGACAAGGAGAAATGCTTCACCTGTGGTCTGTGCGTCAGCCGTTGCAAGCGCCGCGCGCTGGCCATGGCGCAGTAGATGAGTCGCCTGGTCGGATGAGAGAGAAGATGACATACGTCACAGGACTTCGATGCGTGCATTGCGGGCGCGAGTACAACGCGCAGGACGTCGAATACTTCTGCCTGGCGTGCGGCTATGACGAAGGCATTCTGGATGTGCAGTATGACTACGCCTCGATCCGGAAGCAACTCGCTCCCGCGGCCCTGGCTGCAAATCCGGATCTCTCCATGTGGCGCTACCTTCCCATGCTGCCGGTCGCGGAGGCAACCTTGATCCCGCATCTGCAGGTTGGCTGGACGCCCCTGTACGAGGCTCCCAGGCTGGCTGCGGAGCTGGGGATTGCGCGCTGCTGGGTCAAGGACGAGGGCCGCAATCCCACGGCGTCCTTCAAGGATCGCGCCAGCGCCATCGGCGTGGTGAAGGCGCTCGAACAAAGGGCCGAAAGAATCAGTTGCGCTTCCACCGGCAACGCGGCCTCATCCCTGGCCGGGTTCGCGGCTGCCGCCGGAATCCCCGCGTCCATCTTTGTTCCCGCCCGCGCTCCGGAAGCGAAGGTCGCCCAGTTGTTGGTTTATGGCGCGCAGGTCTTTTCCGTGCAGGGTACCTACGACGAGGCCTGGCAGCTCTGCATGCAGGCCAGTGCAGAGTTTGGCTGGTACAACCGCAACTGCGCCGTCAATCCGTACCTGATTGAAGGCAAGAAGACCGTCTCGCTCGAACTTGTGGAGCAGTTTCTGCGGCTCACTCCGGGCGCCTTTCCGGATTGGGTCGTCGTCTCGGTCGGCGACGGCTGCACCATCGGCGGCGTTTGGAAGGGCCTCCGCGAGATGCACCTGCTCGGCCTCCTTCCTCGCCTGCCGCGAATCCTCGGAGTGCAGGCGGACGGCTGCAAGCCCTTCGTCACCGCGTGGCGCGATCACAGCGCCCTGGTTGCCTGCGCTGCCGACACGCTCGCAGACTCCATCGCCGTTGGCCATCCGCGGAACTTTACCAAGGGCATCGGTACCGTCACCGAATCCGGCGGTGCATTCATCTCCGTTACCGACGAGGCGATCCTGCAATCCATTCCTGCCCTCGCGCGCAAGGCTGGCGTGTTTGGCGAGCCAGCGGGCGTTGCCGGCGTCGCGGGGGTTAAACGCGCTGTCGAGTTGGGCATCATCGCTCCGTCAGAGAGCGTTGCGCTCATCATGACCGGCAATGGGCTCAAAGACATTCAAAGTGCAACTCGTGCTGTAGAGCGGGCGATTTCCATTCGCCCCGATATAGAAGAAGTTCGCGCGGCGGTAGAAAGCGTCCGCCCGCCCCAGGAAGTCCCGGTTTAGAGAAGAGAGAGAGAAGACAAAGATGACAAAGATTCCTGTCGGCCCGAACTACGATGAGATGCTCGATCCGGGCCTGCTTGACCAGGACGTCCGCTCAAGAGCGCTCGCCGCCTTGAAGCAAAACGAGCTCGACCCCATCAACCTATTCAACATCACCTGGAAAGACGCAACCAGCCAGGTTCGCAAGTTGGTATTGCCGCGGGCGCTCACCGGCATCGACGCCAACATCGTCGTGATGCTCGGTTGCGGATTCCCGTCCGGCTCGCACAAGGTCGGTCCCGCCTACAGCACGTTGATCGAAGGCCTGGTGGATGGCGAGATCGTTCCCGGCGAACACACCATCCTCGGCCCGTCGACAGGCAACTTCGGCATCGGCACGGCCTATGTCTCCAAGCTCCTCGGCTTCCGTGCCATCGTCATCATGCCCGACTCCATGAGCAAGGAACGCTATGCGCGAATCCTGAAGTATGGCGGCGAACTGGAGCTGACGCCAGGCTCGGAATCCGATGTCATCCTGACGCTGGAGAAGACCCGCGAGCTGATGAAGAATCCGAAGAACAAGGCCCTGGCCCAGTTCGAACTTTTTCCCAACTATCGCTTCCATCGCCACGTCACTGGCAACAGCGCGATCCAGGCAGTGCAGGGAATCGGCAACGGCCGCATCGCCGGGTTCACTTCCGCGCCGGGTTCAGCGGGAACGCTCGCGGCAGGCGATCAGATCAAGGCAGCCTTCCCCGAGGCCAGGATCGCCGCGCTCGAGCCCTACGAGTGTTCCACCCTCGCCAATGGCGGCCGCGGCCAGCACCGCATCGAGGGTATCGGCGACAAGATGTGCACCTTGATTCACAACCTGCTCAACACCGACTTCGTCATCCTCATCAAGGATGAAGAGACGGTGCAGGGCGTCAAGATCTTCCACGACGGCACGGATTCACTCATCAGGCTGGGCGTGGATCGCGACTTCGCCCTGGGACTGCGCGACGCCTTTGGGCCGTCCGGAATCTGCAACGTTATTGGGGCAATCAAGTTGGCGAAGTTCCTGCGCCTCGGACCCGGAGACAATGTCGTCACCATCGCCACCGACGGATTCGATCGCTACAACTCCGTGTTGGAAGAGATGAACAGCCGCTATCTCGAACTCGCCCCAGCTGTGCTCGACCGCTGGACCCACGAAATCTTCCTCGGCGCAACCGACGACCACATCTTTGACTTCCGCAAAACCTCCGTGAAGGAGCGGCTCTTCCGGCAAAAAGAAAACGACTGGATCAAGTTTGGCTACTCGAAAGCCTTCCTCGACACCATGCGCAGCCAGGACTTCTGGGACGCGCAGTATTCGAAGGTGCGCGATTACAACCGGAAGATCTCCACGGCGCGACAGGTTGATTCAGTCGCAGTTTGATCCCAGGAGTCACACGCATGTTCGAATTCACGCTGAACCAGGACGCCGTCACCGTCGCAGCCGATAAGAACCTGCTGGAGTATCTGCGCGAGGATGCTCGCCTGACTTCTGTGAAGGACGGTTGCGCCGAAGGCGTTTGCGGCTCCTGCTCCGTCCTGGTGGACGGCAAAGCGTGGCGCGCATGCAAGCTCACGCTCGCTAAAGTCCACGGCAAGCAAGTCACGACCATCGAGGGTCTTTCTCCGCGCGAACGCGACGTGTATGCATGGGCCTTCGGCGAAGTAGGCGCTGTCCAGTGCGGGTTCTGCATGCCCGGCGTGGTGATGAGCGCAAAGTCGCTGCTGGACGCGAATCCAGCGCCTACGCCCGCTGAAGTAAAGTCCGCAATCCGTTACAACCTTTGCCGCTGCACGGGCTACGCCAAGATCGAGCGTGCGGTTCATCTGGCTGCCGACGCGCTTCAGGGGAGAGAGATACCTGATGCGAAAAACGGTGCGGGCAAGATCGGCACGCGTACCGTCCGCGTGGATTCCAACGAGAAGCTGCTCGGGACCGGCGAGTTCGTCGACGACATGCAGGTCCCGGGCATGCTCCATGCCGCCGTGCTGAGGACCAAATATCCGCGCTCGCTAATTAGGAAGATTGACATCTCCGCCGCGCAAACGCACCCCGGCGTTGTCGTCGTGTTGACGGCAAAGGATGTCCCAGGCGAGCGTTTGCTCGGGCACATCGTTCACGATTGGCCGGTGATGATTGCCGAGGGCGAAGAGACCCGCTACGTCGGCGATGCCCTGGTAGTGTTGGCTGCCGAGACCAAAGCCGCGGCGCGGCAGGCGCTGGAGTTGATCCGTGTCGACTGCGAAGAGCTGCCCGCGCTATTATCGCCGGGCGCGGCGATGGCCGAAAACGCGCCGCGCCTGCACCCCAAAGGCAACCTCCTCTCCGAGACTGCCATGAAGCGCGGCGACGTCGATAAAGCCATCTCCGAGGCGAAGTACGTTGTCACGCAGCACTACTCCACTCCGCGTCAGGAGCACGCATTTCTCGAGCCCGAAAGCGCGCTGGCCGTTCCAACCGATAGCGGCTCGCTGACGGTCTACACCGCCGGCCAGGGCGTCTACGACGATCATCGCGGCATCGTGGAGATGCTGGGCGTGCCGGACGAAAAAGTCCGAGTCATCAGCAAGCTTGTCGGCGGCGGGTTCGGCGGCAAGGAGGACCTCTCCGTGCAGCATCACGCCGCTCTGTTGGCGTGGCAGAGCGGCCGCCCCGTGAAGCTCACCTTCAGCCGCGCGGAGAGTTTTCGCGTTCACCCCAAGCGCCATCCGATGGAGATCGATCTCACCACCGCGTGCGATGCCGACGGAAAAATCACGGCGGTGAAGGCTCGCATCGTCGCCGACACGGGCGCGTATGCCTCGCTCGGCGGGCCGGTGCTGCAGCGCGCGTGCACCCACGCGGCCGGCCCCTACCAGATCGACAACGTCGACATCGAGGGTCGCGCAATCTACACCAACAACATTCCTTCCGGCGCGTTTCGCGGCTTTGGCGTGACCCAGACCTGCTTCGCCATGGAGAGCAACTTGAACCTGCTCGCTGCGCAGGTCGGCATTACTCCGTGGGAGATCCGCTACCGCAATGCCATCGAGCCCGGTGGTGTTCTGTCGAACGGACAGATCGCCGACGCCGGCACCGCGCTCAAGGAGACACTGCTCGCCGTCAAGCCCATCGTCGACGCGCATCCCAACGCCGGCATTGCCTGCGCCTTCAAGAACAGCGGTAAAGGCGTAGGCGTCCCCGATGTTGGGCGCGTGAAGCTGAAGGTGCAGGGTGGCGGCGTCCTCATCTGCACCAGCGCGGCATGTATGGGTCAGGGGTTGGCAACCGTGTTGGTGCAGATCGTCGCCGAGGCTAGCGGCCTGCCGAAGTCCGCAATCAGCGTGCATGCACCAGACACCATGGTGACGCCAAACAGCGGCACCAGCACTGCGTCGCGCCAGACGCTGATTACCGGCGAAGCCGCCCGTCGCGCCGCGGACGCGCTGAAGCAGGAACTCCTCAAGCATTCGCTCGCCGAACTCGAGGGCATGGAGTTCTATCGCGAGTACAACTGCATTACCGACCCCATGAACTCCGACAAGCCGAACCGGTTCAGCCACGTCGCCTACGGATACGCGACCCAGGTGGTGCTTCTCGATGACGATGGCCGCATAAAGAAGGTCGTCGCCGCTCACGATGTGGGCAAGGCCATCAATCCGAACGGCATCGAAGGCCAGATTGAAGGCGGCGTTGTGATGGGCATGGGATATGCGCTGACCGAGGACTTCCAGGTTCACAATGGCGCTCCCGTTGTTACGCTCGGCACGCTGGGGCTGCTGCGCTCGACGCAGGTTCCGGAGATCAAAAGCATCATCATCGAAAAGAATGATGCCACGCTGGCGTATGGAGCCAAAGGCATCGGCGAAATTGTAATGGTGACGACCGCTCCCGCAGTGGCCTGCGCTTATTTCCAGCGGGACGGAAAGCTGCGCACCAGCCTTCCGCTGAAAGAGACGCCATACAGTCGGCGAGCATCCGCGCCAGAAGGAGCAGTGAAGAAATGCTGACACCAGAGCGCCGCGAACAAGTGATTCACTTATGTCAGGCGCTCATCCAAAAGCAGAGTTGCTCAGGGCACGAAGACGGCGTCGTCGCGCGCATGAAGCAGGCTTTTCATGAACTAGTCTACGACGACGTATTCGTCGATTCCTACGGCAACATTCTTGGACGAATCAAAGGCAACCGCCCTGGCAAAGTGCTCCTGCTCGACGGACACATCGACATCGTCCCTGTGCCCGACCTATCCCGCTGGACGCACGAGCCCTTCGGCGGCGAGATCACAGACGGAAAAATCTACGGCCGCGGCTCCTCCGACATGAAAGGCGCCGTCGCCGCAATGATGGCGGCTGCCGCGTTCTTCGCCCACGACACGCAGCGCGATTTTGCCGGTGAGATATACGTCTCCGGGGTCGTTTACGAGGAATTCTTCGAGGGCGTCGCCGCTAGGAAAATCAGCGAGCGCATCCACCCCGACTACGTCGTTATCGGCGAATCCTCTGAGCTCAATCTCAAACGCGGGCAGCGCGGCCGCGCCGAGATCGTGGTGGAAACCTTCGGCAAGCCGGCCCACTCCGCCAATCCGCGCGCCGGCATCAACGCTGTCTACAAAATGGCGGAACTCATTCGCGAGATAGCTAAACTTAAGCCGCGGGTGCATCCAGTTCTCGGCGAGGGAATTCTCGAACTCACCGACATCAAGTCGTCGCCCTATCCGGGCGCGTCGGTCGTGCCCGACTACTGCCGCGCCACCTATGATCGCCGCCTGCTGGTCGGCGAAACCAAAGAGTCGGTTCTGCAACCGCTGCTGGATCTGATTCGCGAGCAGAAGAGCGCCGACCCGCAGTTCGACGCGAAAGTCAGCTTCGCCGCGGGCGTAGAGCAGTGCTACACGTGCGAACAGATTCGTGGCGAGCGGTTCTTCCCCGGTTGGGTCTTCGACGACAATGATGAATTCGTTCAAACCGCTCTCGCCGGCCT
This sequence comes from Acidobacteriaceae bacterium, assembly GCA_049509035.1. GTDB lineage: Bacteria > Acidobacteriota > Terriglobia > Terriglobales > Acidobacteriaceae > Edaphobacter. Next base: position 233,803 of record JBELAH010000005.1, on the reverse strand, counting down.
GCGCAGCGCCGGGCTGGACCCCCAAATCACCCAATACTCCTTCTGTACCAACGGCAGCCACTACGCGGGCGAGACCGGCATCCCGACCATCGGCTTCGGGCCCTCCAGGGAAAACCTTGCCCACACCATCGACGAATTCATCGAGGTCGATCAACTGCTGCAAGCCACCCGGGGCTACTACGGAATTCAGCAGGCGCTATTTCAGAAAGGCTAGAACCGCATGAGAACTCTGATCGAAAACGGCCAGATCGTCGACGGCTCGGGCAAGCTCCGCTTCGCAGCCTGCCTCGTCGTCGAGCAGGATCGAATCGCAGCCATCGGCAATGTGTCCGGCACCGGCAGTTTCGATCGCGTCATCGATGCCCGCGGCATGATTGTCGCTCCCGGCTTCATCGACACGCACAGCCACTCCGATCTGGAGGTCATGGTTAACCCCTACGTCGAGGCGAAGGCTCGCCAGGGCATCACCACCGAACTGCTCGGCCAGGATGGAATCTCCATGGCGCCTCTGCCGAAGAAATACATCTCGCCTTGGCGCAAGAATCTCGCCGGCCTCGACGGCGACAATGACGAGCTTGGCTGGGATTATGAGACCACCGACGGCTATCTGCGCGCGCTCGAAACCAATGGCGTTGGCCTGAACGAGAGTTATCTGGTTCCCCACGGCAACATCCGCATGGAGGCGATGGGCCTCGACAACCGCAAGCCCACCACCGAAGAGCTCGCGCGCATGTGCGACATCACCCGGCGCGAGATGGATGTCGGCGCCTTCGGCCTCTCCACCGGACTCATCTACATGCCCTGCGCCTATGCAGAAACCTCCGAATTGATCGAGCTATGCAAGGTCGTCGCGGAGTTCGATGGCGCCTTCGTTGTGCATCAGCGCAGCGAAGCCGACACCATCCTTGCCTCCATGGAAGAAGTCATCGAGATCGGGCGCAGGTCCGGCGTCAAGATCCATTTCTCTCACTTCAAGGTCTGCGGCCTCAAGAACTGGCCCCTCATCGATCAGGTCGTCGCTCTACTCGACAGGGCGGCAGCAGAGGGAATCCGCACCTCCTTCGATCAGTATCCCTACGTCGCCGGAAGCACCATGCTTGGAGTCATCCTGCCGCCGTGGGTGCACGATGGCGGCACGGACAAGCTTCTCGATCGCCTCCGCAGCCCCGAGCTTCGCCGCCGCATGGTCCACGACATCGAAACCGGCATACCCGGCTGGGATAACTTCGTCGATTTCGCCGGCTTCGATCAAATCTTCGTCACCAGCGTAAAGACCAATGCCAATCAGGACCTCGTCGGCAAGAGTCTCCAGCAAATCGCCGAAGTCCGCCACACCAACCCCTACGACGCGACATTCGATCTTCTCCTCGCGGAGCAAAACGCCGTCGGCATGGTCGATTTCTATGGTCTGGAGGAACACGTGATCCGTTTCCTCACCCGGCCGGAGCAAAACGTCTGCACCGACGGTCTCCTCGGCGGCAGGCCTCACCCCCGCGTCTTCGGATCGTTCCCGCGCGTCCTCGGCAAGTATGTTCGCGAGCAGAAGGCGCTCACGCTCGAAGACGCGATTCGCAAGATGACATCCAAGCCGGCAGAAGTCTTCGGCTTCGAGCGTCGCGGTCTCCTCAAGCCCGGCAACTTCGCGGACATCGTCGTCTTCAATCCCGACACCATCCTCGACAAGGGAACTTTCGTCGATCCCATTCAGTTCCCCGAAGGCATCCAGCAGGTCTTGATCAACGGACAACTTGTTCTCGACTCCGGCCAGGTTGGCCAGGTGCGCGCCGGAAAAGTGCTGCGAAAGTCGCGGACGCAGTAAGCCCGCCGGTCACTTCGCTCCAATCAGCCGGATGCGGGTCGTGAATGCCCGCCCCAGAAGCTCACTGTAGGTTCCATACTCGGGAGAATTCACCACATTGTTGACCACCGCCGGGTCCGCGCGGTTGGTAGCGTTCTCCAGTACGCCGCGCAGTCCAAAGTACGCGCCGCGAAGATGAAATCGCCATTCCAGCCCCGGACTGAAGCTCACGTAATCCGGAAACCGCTGCCCTCCCGCCGCTCCCACAACCTGCTGGTTTTGGTCGACCGCGGTGTATGGGAATCCGGAATGCCAGTCGAGCGTGTACACAAAATCCCAGCTCTTCTTCAGCTTTGGCAGCCATAAGGGCATCCAGCCCCACGAGATCACGCGGTTTGGCGTATCCCAGGCCAGAGGCCCGCTCTGTTGCGCACCCAGCGGCGACGGCGTGGGCATATAGTCGAGCGCCGCATTGGTGCGCGCCGAGGAGCGCGTATACGAAGCAAACAGCGTATAGCCATTGGCAAAGAACCGGTGCGCGTGGACCTCCACGGAGTCGTAGTGGTCCTGCCGCGCGTTAGTCAGCACATCGTTCCCTGAGAGCGCAGCCGCCCCGCTCTCGTTCGCATACGTGAACCCATCGGATAAGCGCTTCTCCAGAAAGTTCGCTCCGGCAAAGATCGAGCCGGGGAGCTTCTGCTCCAGGCTCACACTCCAGTTGATCGCCCGGGCCTCGTGCAGCGAGGCGTCGTTGACCGTAAACTCAGTCTCCTGCGCCGGCCCGGTAGCAGTCACCCCGTCGGCTGCGTAATAAGTGTCGTAACGGACTCCTGCCTGCGCGCGCGTCAGGTACTCCAATTGCGTGTGTTCGTAATACAGCCCAACGCCGGCAGACAGTTTGGTCCTGCCCTTGCTGCCCGGCGGCGAATAAACCAGGGCAATCCGCGGCGACAGCAGCGGTCTCCGGACGATCTCGTCCCAATCGAACCGCAGACCCGGCTCCACCAGCACCCCCTTCGGCGCCTGCCAGCGGTCCTCAGCGTACGCCCCCACCTCGGCGTTGTGCAGCGCAAACGGCGCCGCCTGCGGAAAGACGCTCTGCCGCGACAAGGTCCCGTCCTCCCGCAGATAACTCACCGGCGCCCGCGTGACGTCTTCGTTGAAGCCGATGTGGTCTACATCGATCCCGGCACTCAGATCGTGAAGACCCGCCCAGTGCCGCGGAGGCAGATACAATGCCGCGTTTCCTTCAATCCGCTGCGAGTGCCCACTCAGGCTCTCGAAGTAACTGCCCTCGGTAAGCTCCGGAGTGATCTGGTAAGGAAGGCTCCCATGCGGCTCGAAGCCGTCGCCGAACCGCGCCAGTCCCGCGCCCACGTCCAGCAACGCGCCCCCGAAGCTCCACTGATCGCGCATATACGGCAGCCAGACTATCGTGTTGGCCTTGACTGTGCTCACCTGTGGCGTCAGCGACGAGAGGCCATCGTTGGGAGAGTGGGAATCGTTGAACAGCAGGCCGCCCGTCAAGATATTAGCTGGTGTCAGATTCGCCTGAAACTTCGCCAGGTTGCTCCCCCGCACCAGCTCGTTGGTATCGGCGTTTGCCGGAAGCTCGGCAATATAGATGTTGTCCCATTCCGTCTCCAGGCCGTCGAAGAACCATGCGCGGTTGCGCACCAAAGGTCCGGAGAACGTGACCCTCGGAACCACCTTGTCGAAGCGAAGCCCATTCGCCTGTCGTACCGAAGGGAAGAAATCCGTCGCGTTGAAGCGGAACTTGTTGTCCCCCATTCCCGTGTAGAACGCCAGCACTCCGCCCGTAGTTCTGCCGAACTCCACCGGATACCGTGTCGTCTCCGCATCGATGGAGCGCACCGCGTCGGCACTCACACGCGCATCCAGCGTGCCATCCACCGGGGAGCGGATGTCGAATCCATCCAGCAGGTCCAGCGTCGCCCAGCTCTCCGATCCCGCTACGTGAACCTGCCCGGTCACATCCTGCACAATGCCGGGATTGAAAGGCAGCAGGTTGCGAATATCGCGCGAGGTCGGATACGGAACATTCACAATCTCCGGCGTGTTCAGCGTGCTCTCATCGGCGGTCTGTTCGGTATCGATGCCGGGAACCGACGCGGTTACGTTCACCTGCTCTACCACAATCTGCACATGCGTCAGCACCACCCGGACTCTGTCCCCATGCGCGTCTAACTTGCTCTCCACGGCTTGGTAGAACCCGGCCTTCCCCACGCGGATCTGGTAAGGCGCGTCGTGCTGAAGGGTGTACGTGCAGTGGCCGGCGTAATCTGTCCAAAGCCGGATTTCGTTTTCACCTGGCTCCAGAACATCAACTTCAGCGCCCGAAACCGCCAGGCCATTCTCGTCCACAACCGTCAGGATGACCGGCGCGCGTTCTGCTTGCACCTGCCCAGCCGCGCCACCGGCAAGTTGGCTCGCTGGTGCGGAGACGGCGACGCAGATGAGAAGAAGCAGGCCCGGCAGTCTGTTGCGCATTCGCACTACACCCAATGTTTCTTGGACTAGCTTACAATTTCAACGATTCGAACAGTGTCGGAGAATACTCATGCAACCAGGCTTTGGTCGTTCCATTTTTGTATTGATGCTCATTTTGATCGTCGCGTACCCGTTGCTGGCCGCCGCGCAGGTCACGGTCACAGAAGAAAAAGTGACCATCCCGACCTATCTCATCGGTCCGCCGGATCCCAATCCGCAGTTCTACTTCGGCGGAGCATCTCAGGGCGCGCAGCATCGCATCTATCCCTACCCGGTCTACGACAATCTCACCACCGAGAAGAAAGACAAGACCTACACCATGGTCTATCTCGAGAACGAGTACATCAGGATCGGCATCCTTCCCGAGCTTGGCGGCAAGATCTTCGAGGCCGTCGACAAGACCAACGGCTACGACTTCATCTACCACCAGCATGTCATCAAGCCTGCGCTGATCAGCCTACTGGGAGCCTGGATCTCGGGCGGAATCGAGTGGGACCTGCCCCACCACCACCGCGCCACCAGCCTCCTGCCCATGCAATACAAGATCGAGGAAGGGGCTGATGGTTCCAAGACGGTCTGGATCGGCGAGTTGGAACTCCGCGATCGCATGGACTGGGCCGTCGGCGTCACGCTCTATCCCGGGAAATCCTGTTTCTCGGCAGCCTTCCGCATGATCAACCGGACGCCGGTGCCAACCTCCATGCTGAGCTTCTCCAACGTCGCGGTCCACGTCGACGACACCTACCAGGTCATCTTTCCTCCCAGCACGCAGTTCGTCACCTATCACGCTAAACGTGAATTCACGACTTGGCCGGTCGCCACCACCAAATTCAACGGCGCGGACTTCACCTCCGGCGTCGACGTCAGTTGGTACAAGAACCACTTCAACGCCAATTCCATGTTTGCCTGGAACTACCAGGACGACTTCCTCGCCGGCTACGATCACGGCAAGAACGCCGGCATCCTCTCCATCGCCGACCACAATGTCGTTCCCGGCAAGAAGTTCTGGACCTGGGGCAATGGTCCCAGCGGCCGCGAGGAAGACCATCTCCTTACCGACTCCGACGGCCCCTACATCGAACTGATGGTCGGTGCATACTCCGACAACCAGCCCGACTACAGTTGGCTGCAGCCGTACGAAACCCGCACCTGGACGCAGTACTGGTACCCTTTCCGCGACATCGACGGCGTCAAGAACGCAAACACCGATGCGGCCGTCAATCTGGTTGTCAAGGACGGCAAGGCCACCGTTGGGTTTTATTCCACCCAGGCGCGCCCGTCGGCGACGGTGACGCTCAAGTTGAAGGATCAGGTCCTTCTCAGCGAGAAGATCGCGATCAGCCCCGACCGTTCCTTCGTCAAGACGGTCGGCTTGCCTGCCGGAACCGACGAACATGATCTCCGCGCCGCGATCGAGGCTGGCGGCCGCGAGCTGGTCGCATACTCCCCGGTCCGGTTGCAGCCCGAAAAAATGCCGTCCCCGGTCGTGCCTCCCCCTGCGCCGAGCGCGATCAAGACCAACGAAGAGTTGTACCTCACTGGCCTGCGCATGGAGCAGTTTCATGCACCCGGAGACGCCGATCCCAATGCCTATTGGCAGGAGGCCCTCCGCCGCGATCCCGGCGACATTCGTGTCAACACGGTTCTCGGCATCGATGCGATCAAGGCTGGCCGTTATGTCGATGCAGAGGCCTATCTCCGCAAAGCCCTCGAGCGCGACACCGCCAACTACACCTCGCCCAAGGATGGCGAGCCGATCTACTATCTCGGCCTTGCGTTGAAGGCCCAGGGCAAGCTGGACGAAGCCTACGCCGAGCTTGCCAAGTCGACCTGGAGTGCCGCATGGCGCTCGCCAGGCTACTTTGCGCTGGCCGAGATCGACGCAACCAGAGGCAATCTCGATGCGGCTCTCGCCGACGACGAACACGCTCTCGAAGCGAACACGCTGAACCTCCGCGCCCTGGCCTTGAAAGCCGCACTTCTGCGTCACACCGGCCACAATGAAGATGCGCTTGCAACCATCGCCTCCGTCCGCAAGCTCGATCCGCTGGATGTGCAGGGCATGGCGGAGCAGTGGCTGGCGAAGCAAACTCCCGCCAGCGACGCGCCGCTGATGCAGGCAGCCAGCGAGTTCCCAGCGACCGCGCTCGAAGTTGCCGCGGATTACATGAATGCCGGACAGTGGCAGGACGGCACCACGCTGCTCACCCATATCATCAGCGCAACCCCGGACAAGTCCACCGTCTCCCCGCTCATCTATTACTATCTCGGTTACTTCGCCAACCAGCTTCATCAGCCCGACCAGGCCCGTCAGTACGACCAGCTGGCTTCCAAGGCCTCACTCGATCTCGTCTTTCCATTCCAGATGGAGATGATCCCTGTGCTGGAGGATGCGATGCGCATCGACCCAACCGATCCATGCGCCCCCTACTATCTAGGCGACCTGTTGTACGACTGGCAACCGCTGCGGGCGCAAACATTATGGGAGAGGTCCGTTGCGCTGAAGGCGGGTTTCCCGGTGGTCTATCGCAACCTGGCGATGGTGTACACGCGCGCCGGCGATCGCGACCAGGCGCTGGCTACGCTGGAGAAAGGCGTCCAGCTCGGCGGCAACGCCATGGTCCTCAACGACCTCGACAAACTCTACGAAGAGAATGGCGTCAATCCCGCCAGGCGCCTCGCCGTTATGGAAAGCCATCAGTCCGTAGTCAACCGCGACGACGTGATCGCCCGCGAGATCAACCTCGAGATTCTCGCCGGCAAGCCCGATGCCGCGATTCAGCTCCTGCAGTCGCGGTTCTTCCGCGCCTGGGAGGGCGGCCTCAGCTTCTCTCTCGCCGACTCCTGGATCAATGCCAACCTCGAGCGCGGCCGTCAGCACATGGCCGCAAAACAATTCACCCAGGCCCTGGCCGACTACCAGGCAGCGCTGCAGATCCCTTCCAACCTCGACGAAGCAACCCGCGATGTCAGCGACCGCAAGGCCGAGATCCTGTACTGCATCGGCACGGCGTATCAGGCGATGGGCGATTCCGGCAAGGCCCGCCAGTCCTGGACCGAAGCCGCAAGCGCGCCGCTCAACGCAGCGGAACCAGGCGCCGGCGAACCCCAATACACCGGCCACTTCAGCAACGGCGACATCGGCGGCCTGTCCGCTGGCGTACACGTAGAGCAAGCCGCCCTCTACTATCAGGCGCTCGCTCTCGAAAAGCTCGGGCAGCCCGATCGCGCCAGGACCATCTTTACCCAACTCGTCGATACCGGGAACGAAGAGCTCGGCAGATCATCTGAAAGTAAGACCCCGGTTCAGTCCAACGTCCAGCACAGGCGCAACGCGGACGCGCACTATGTCGCTGGTCTCGGTCAACTCGGTCTCAACCATCAGGAACAGGCGCGCCAGGAGTTCTCGCTCGCACTCAAAGCCAGTCCCGATCATTACGCCGCCACCAGGGCGCTCAACGCCATGACGCCGTGACCCGCCCTATTGCCCTCCCGCAGCCACCGGCTGGCGCCCCATAAACTTGTCCGCCCACTGGATGAAGTACCTCACATTCGGAGCGTCGGTGTGGCCGCCGTCATGCTGCCGCCACGCGAGCTGGCCATCCAGCAGGCCCACGTTCACCGCGGGCATCTTCTCTGTGCGGTAGTCGCTCGAGACTCCCAGCGTCTTCGCTCCCAGCAGTTGGTAAACCGGTTGCGCGGCCACCGTCGCCATATAGCTCCCCTGGTGATCGAGCCACCTCGCGTCGCCCATCTCTGGAACCCCATAGCTGATGAAGGTAAGCCGCGGTGCGCACAGCGCAATCAGTTCGTGCGAGTCAACCGGGATGTCCCCCGCATTCTTGCTCCCAAATGTCGCTTCCGACGCGCCGTATTTCATGAAGTTGCCTGCCATCCAGTAGTACTCGCCGCCGGTCAGGCTCTCCACAGCTTCGCCCCAGTTGCGCCGGTTCAACTTGGCTCCGCCCTCGCCGGACGACCCGATCAGGCCCATGTAGAAACGCTGGTCGAAGGCCTCCGTCACCAGCGCAGCCTTGCCATAGCGGGACACGCCCTCGATACCGACGTGCTTGGCATCCACGGCAGCATCCGTCTCCAGATAGTCCAGCCCGCGGCCCGCGCCCCACGCCCAGGCGCGCAGCGCTCCCCAGTCATCGGGATGACGTGGCTGTCCCTTATTCACCAGGCCAATCACTCCGCGGGTGATGCCGGCTCCATTGTCCGCCTGGATACTGGCGGGATTGATCGTTGCATAACCCCAGCCATCGGCCAGAAGCTGCTGCGTCGTCGGAGGATCGCCGGCTGGACGTGCTGCTCCGGCAGCCCCCGCAGCAGCCGGTCGCGCCGCGGCAGGGCCGAAGGGCGAGGCCGTCACCGCAGGCGCCAGGGGCTCATACGCCGGGTATTGATCCAGAATGTCTTTCAAAGAAGGATCGCTCTTCGCCAGCAACTCGCGCAGTGCTTCATTGATCTTTGCCAGAGCATCCGGGTTCGGCTGCGCCGGAGCGGGAAGGGAAGGCCGACCGAACATCATCAGCACCGGAACCGGTCCCTTTGCATTTGCCGGAGTCACCAGCACCATGTCGATGTTGACATCGATCAACGGGTACGCGGAGTTATCGACATGTCCCACCAGTTGCTTGGCAACCACCGGTATCCGGCCCACCATTTCGTGATCGACTATCTTTACTGTCCACGTCACCTTGGGTGCATTCTTCGGAACAAAACCGTAAACATACTCCTGCATATCGTGTTCGATCTCGGGCCGGCGCTCTTGCCGCCACTCCTCGACGGTGGTCACCTTCTTGCCATCCTTCAAGGTCAGCGGGTCGGGCAGGTCCGGGTAGGGATTCGCCTTGGATTCGTCGTAGTTGGCGTGGTTGGGGGCGTTGTCGTTGCCGCTCGGGCCGGGGCGCAGCGCCTTGATGCCAAGCTGGTCCATCATGTTCTGATGGTCCTGTTCGGCCGTCCAATTTACCGCTGGCGGAGGCAGTTGCTTTTGCGGCTCCGGCGCAAATTGGCCCGAAAGCGGAGTGGCGCTTATGGCAAAGATCAGGCTGGCGGCGCCCAGGCATGAGTTCCGAATCGTGCTGTGCATTGAACAACTCCTCCTCTAACTTTTTACTCCTCCGCCCACGTCTGAGTCCGGCTTCAGGTAAATTCTCCTCTACAGCAGAAATCTCTTGAGGAGGGCTGGCGCATGCGCAGCGCCAACAGCAAAATGCGGCTGCTTCCGCTCATCGGAGCGACCTACTTCATGGTCGCCGGGGGCCCCTACGGTCTTGAAGACATCATCGGCGACGTCGGCTACGGCCGCGCACTTCTCCTGCTACTCATCATCCCGCTTGTCTGGAGCCTGCCCACCTCGCTGATGGTCGGCGAGCTGGCCTCCGCCCTACCCCAGGAAGGCGGCTACTACTGCTGGGTGCGCCGCGCCCTGGGAGGTTTCTGGGGATTCCAGGAGGCTTGGCTCTCACTCGCCGCCAGTATCTTCGATATGGCGATCTACCCCGTCATTTTCGTCCTCTACCTCAGCCGGGTTGCACCCGGCCTTACCTCTGGCTACCGAGGCACGCTTTGGGCCCTGGCGGTCGTCCTCATCTGCGTTATCTGGAACCTCCGCGGCGCCCGCGCCGTCGGCGAGGGATCCATCGGAATGTTCGTCGTTCTGCTCGCGCCCTTCGTCGTTCTCGTTGGGGCCGGATTCTGGCAGGGTCTATTCGGCCAGCCGCACCTTAATGCCGCCCACGCCTTCACTCTCGGCGGCCGTCTCCACCGCAGCCTTGCATTGCTTCGCGCCCCGGTCGCCGCGCCTTCGCTCGCTGGTGCCGTCTCCGTCGCGCTATGGAATTACATGGGATGGGACAATGCCTCCACGGTCGCGCAGGAGGTCGAAGCCCCGCAACGCAACTACCCGCGCGCCATGCTCATCTCCGCAGCTCTTGTCGCAGTCACCTATATTCTCCCGCTTGCCGCCGTGGGTATCGCCGGCATCCCCGCCAGCCAGTTCTCCACTGGCGCGTGGACCGACGCCGCCCGCACCATGGTCGGTCCCTGGCTCGCCTTTGCCGTCGTCCTCGGCGGAATGCTCAACGGCGCCGGAATGTTCAACGCCCTCATGATGAGCTATGCGCGCGTCCCCTTCGCGCTTGCCCAGGATGGTTTGCTCCCGCGATTCCTCACTCGCACCACCCGTGCTCGGCTCACCAGCGCGCCGGTTCCCTGGGCCAGCGTGCTCATCTGCGCCGTCGCGTGGGCCCTGGCGCTCCGTCTTTCGTTCGAGCGCCTTATCTCGATCGACCTCGTTCTCTACGGTGCGTCTCTTCTGCTGGAGTTCGTTGCCCTCGTCGTCCTCCGCCTGCGCGAACCCCGCCTGGTTCGCCCCTTCCGCATTCCCTTGGGACTCCCCGCCGCCATCGCTGCGGGTGTCGGCCCCGCCGTGCTCATAGCCTTCGCCCTCTACGCCGCTCGCGACGAGCGCGTCGGCCCGCTTCCCGCCCTCGTCTTCGCCGCCATAGTCGCGGCCATCGGCCCATTCGCTTACCTGGCGGCTCGCCTCGCCAGGTGGCCGGTGGCGTCCCGCCCATCCGATTGATCGGCGCAGCACGCGAGGCCTATACTGGCGGAGATTCACCAGTGGAAACAGTTTCTGCCGTCAGAAGGGGCCCCTCATGAAAACGCATATGATGATGATGATGCGCCTGGCCACGATTGCAGCCGCTATCGCCCTCATCGGATGCGACAACGCCGTCACCATCAGCCCGGCTTATATTGGAGTCATCATCTCGCCCCGGCCGAGTTCAATACCGGTTGGTGGCACCATGGTCTTCACCGGGACCGTCTCCAACAACCTCAGCCTTCCCCAATGGAGTGTCCTGGACTCAGCCGACGCCAATAGTGTCGGCACCCTTACTCCCGTCAGTGGCTCCAGCGACACCATTCTCTATGCCGCGCCGCCCACGCCACCCATCTACAGCTACACCGCCGGGCTCACCCAGGGTACCGTCACCTTGAAGGCCACCACCACCCCGCCTCCCGGAACGTCAATTACCGTTGCCGGAGACTCGGTCACTTTCGTCATCACCGCGCCCTTGGTCACGGTCGCTCTCACCCCCGCCACCGCCACCGTTAACCTTGGCGCCACGCAGCAGTTCTTTGGCTACGCAGTCGGCAGTACCAACAACACGCTCACCTGGCAACTGAGCGCCAACGGCCTGCCCTCCGCCTCCGGTGCTCTGGGGACCATTAACTCCGCTGGCACCTACATCGCACCCCCATTCATGCCCGCCAGTGGCAACACCGTCACCATCACCATCATCTCCCAGGCCGACCCCACCAAAACCCAGTCCGCCGTCGTCACCTTGGAATAGCTGAATGTTGTCTTTTTATTGCAGATCCGGCATCCGTAACTGCTGCCGTCACCTCGGTTCGCGGTCCCTGCCGTCCCGGATCACCCCCAGACAGCCCCCACCCCCCCAAAAAGGCGTTACCGGCCGTGTAAACAGATACTTCTGGCGCGTCGTGATGCCTTGGTGGTACATTTCCTGTCTCAAATGAAAAGGACCCTTGCCGGTTCTGTACGGCGTGCCGTCAGCCCGGCGCAAAAAACACTTTCGTGAACGCGAAATTTTCGATATGCTTCTCTGGTTCCGGATTACAAAGGATTCCCCCAATGAAATTCCGCTTGAAGATTCTTGCCCTCGCCGCAACCGCCGCCACCACCTTTTCTCTGATCAGTTGTGCCGGTCCCGCCAGTTTCAGCTATCAGAACGTCTCCATCGCGCTGACGGCATACTGCTCTGACTGCGCCGGTGGTGGCCAATACGGCCTGATAAACATCATGTATAACCCGGCTTATCCCCAGCCGCCGGCCGCGGGGAATGTCCTGATGATGCCTGCCACCAGCCAGGGTGGAACAACCGTGTTCACGGCGAACGTCACCAACGCGCCCGCAACCAATGTCACCTGGACCATCTATCCCCAGCCCAATCTCACCGGCATCGATACACTCCCTAACGGGACCAGCACGCCGGTCGGCGAGTCAGGCTCTTCAGTGGGTTCGTTTAACACGCCGGGCAGCAGCCCTACCACAGCCTTCGGCCCCACCGCGATTTACACCCAGGGTGGCGTGAATGTATACAGCGGTCAAGCTTTGGCCCAGGCGCAGGCTATGGGGATCCCGCAAGGCTTCGTCATGATCGTCGCCTCCCTTCCCGCCGATCCCGACACCGGGGCAGTAGTTTCGACCAACCAGTTGATTCAGATCTATGGCGGCAGCACGGCTCAGGGTCCGCCCTCTGCCTACCTCACACCCAGTACCCCCGCCACTCCCGCGGGACTCACTAACCCCGTTGTGTCGGTTGCGCATAACCCGAACTTGCCCACGATCGCTACCAATGGCCAGTATCAGTTCTATGGTGGCATCGTAGGTGCCGCGCCCTGCAACACCATTGGCACCTGCAACATCAATGGAGTTCAGTATCCTCTCCTTACCACCGACAATACCGCGACCTGGGAGGTCGGCCCAGCTCCCTTCTCTCTAACTACGGCCTTCGTTTGCACCACCCCAGGCTTAGCCTGTCCGTTCGGTACGGTCTCTCAAACCGGCCTCTACACCGCGCCGGCGACCATTCCATCCGCCGGGCTCACCCCTTCCAGTGAAGTCGTCGTCGTCCTCGTCTCCCAACTGGTCAGCACGGTCGACAAATATGCCTACGTCCTTCTCTATTAGCTCACCGTTGTAGTCTCCTCAAGAACCATGGAAATGGGCCGCCCTCACCGGCGGCCCTTCTTGGCTTAATCCGCCAATTACTGCTTCGTCTTCGACTCCTGCTTGGGCTGGGGCTGGGGCTTCGGCTCCGGGTTCGTCTTGTTGTCGACGAACCGCTGCTGCGCCTCCACCACTTTTGCGCGCGCGAACGAAGCGTCCCGCCAGCCCTTCACCTCCACCCGCTTGCCTTCCAGGTCCTTGTAGATAGCGAAGAAGTGCGTAATCTCCTTCAGCATGTGCGGGTAGATCTCCGAATAGTTCCACACATCCTTATAGCGCGGATTATTCTTGCCCACGCACAGCAGTTTCTCATCGGCCAGCCCCTGGTCGCTCATCTCCAGCATGCCGATCGGCCGCACTTCCATCACACACCCTGGAAAGCTCGGCGCGTCCACCAGCACCAGGCAGTCCAGCGGGTCGCCGTCGCTTGCCAGAGTGCTCGGAACAAACCCGTAATCGCCCGGATAGTGCACCGGCGAGTACAAGTTCCGGTCCAGCCGGAATAGATGATACTTCTTGTCGTACTCGTACTTGTTGATGCCCTCGAGCGGAATCTCGATGACAGCGGTGATCACTTCGGGGCTTTGCTCCCCGACCGGCAGTTCCAGGTAATTCGTCATAGGATCTTGGGTCTCATCTCTTCTGTCGGAAGCTCTCGCTTCGTCCTGGGTTGGATTCACTTCGATCAGCGCAGGCTCGCGCGTTCTTTCAGTCTATAAGAGTCTGTTCAGCCACTGTCCTGCCGGAGGGATTCCCTGTGCGGGCAACGGCCACTTCGTTGACGCGTGCTGGGCTTCGCGTTGGTGCTACCCATGATCGCAAATAAGATCTAGTGTCGACCAACGGGAGGATCGCGCGAAGCAGGAAAAGGGCGTGTGAACGCCCCGCTGAACACCTATAATCAGACCTCATGAAGGCGCATGTGTATGTCACACTCAAGCGGTCCGTGCTCGATGCCCAGGGCCAGACCGTCGCCGGCGCGCTCCGCCGCATGCAATACAACGGCATCGCCGACGTCCGCCAGGGAAAGTACTTCCTGCTCACCCTCGAAGACTCCCTCGCCGCCGATCCCGCCGCCGCCCACCAGGAAGTCGAGCGCATCGCCCGCGAGGTCCTCACCAATCCTGTTATCGAGGAGTACTCCCTCCGCCTCGAACCCTGACTCCCCCACCTTGGTCGCCCAGCGTCCTGGTTCCTCCCACCTCAAAACTCGCCTAAAGTTGTACCCAACTGGCACCGTTAGGGGATAACCCCCAGGGCTCATCCGGAGCAAAGTTGAGACATGAACAGGCGGTCGCGTCTGCGGCTCGGGTCGCCACTTCCCGAGTCATCGCCGTCGATCTAACCCCCGAGGTGTCTCATGCGGAATCTGCTGCATTGCTCTGCCTGGAAGTCCGCAGTACTCCTTGGAATCCTCTTGGCCGCTACCGGGGTCGCATCGGCCCAGGCCCTGTTGACCGGACAGCGCGGCGCCGAGATCACCCCCTTCGCCCAATTCACTATCGTCGGTCCCGACTGGGGTCCAACCAACAACTTCGGTTACACCGCCGGCATCGATTACACCCACTTCATCCGTTCCTCCATCGTGCAGCCCTCCGTGGAATTTCGTTACACCCGCGCCAACGGCACTACGGTCAACGAGCGTAGCTACGCCGGCGGCTTCAAACTTCAGACCACCATCCATGGCATCCACCCCTACGCCACTATTCTCGCCGGCCACGGCAATATCGACTTCAACTATCTGTTGCCAAACAGCAATTACCACGGCGACAACTCCTTCATCTACGCCTTCGGTGGCGGGGCCGAGTTCAACGTCACCCCGCTGTGGAAGCTGCGCGTCGACCTCTCCAGCCAGCAGTGGAACACGGGCTCGGATACGCTCTCACCCTTGACCATCGGCGCAGGCATCGCCTACAGCCTGCCCTCTCACATCCGCCGGGTGGAATAAGCCCGGCGTTCACACGTGCTGCGTGCTGCCGGGCCCTCAGCGCCCGCCACTCGCGCTCCACCAGGATTTTCGCTGGACCCCGCAGGATGCTACGCTCAAAGGTTGGGAGACCTAACTGTTGAGCAATTCTCAGAGAAAGATTCTGAACCACGCATCCGTTATACCCGGGACCGGCGAGCAAGCTGAGCCACTGGCTGGACTCACCCCCGATGGGCAAAATCGGGCAGTGAAGCCAGGCGCCGACCCCGAAGGGCCAAATCGGGCGGTGACCACAGTGGCGCAGACCGCGGATCTTCCCGTGGTAAACAACCCTGCAACGGCTGCCGGGGCCAACGGCAGCCGTTTCGTTCGTGCCTGTCTCCGCCTGCCCGTCGACCGCACTCCCGTCTGGTTCCTCCGCCAGGCCGGCCGCTACATGCCGGAGTACATGGCCGTCCGCAAGCACCACAGCCTCCTCGACATCTGCCGGACTCCAGAGATAGCTGCGGAAGTCACGATCACCGCCGCTGAACGCCTCGGCGTCGATGCCGCCATCATCTTTGCCGACCTCCTGCTCCCGCTCACTCCCATGGGTCTCGACTTCGAGTTCGTCGCTAACGAAGGCCCGCAAATCCACACCCCCATCCGCACTGCCGAGCAGGCCAAGGCCCTCCGTACTGACCGGACGCAAGACTTGTTATACGTCTCCCGCGCCATCGAAAAAGTCGCCGCCCACTTCGCCGCACCCCGTCCGGTCGAAGGCCCAAATAGCGATCCTGCAGGCGACCAACTCGGCGTCATCGGCTTCTGCGGCGCACCCTTCACCCTCGCCAGCTACATGATCGAAGGCGGCAGCTCCCGCAACTACATCGAAACCAAGAAAATGATGTACGGTGACTCCGACGCCTGGTCCATCCTCATGTCCAAGCTCGTCACCGTCCTCACCGACTACGCCGCCCAGCAGGTCGAGGCCGGCGCCGACGTCATCCAGGTCTTCGACTCCTGGGTCGGCGCGCTCTCCCCCTCCGACTACGGCGAATACGCCCTTGCCCCCACCACCCACCTCATCCGCAACATCCAGGCCCTCGGCGTTCCCGTCATCTACTTCGGCGTCGAAACCTCCACCCTCCTGCCCCTCATGCGCCAAACCGGAGCCGATGTCCTCGGTCTCGACTGGCGCACCCCGCTCGACCGCACCTGGCGTGAGCTCGACTACTCCGTCGCCGTCCAGGGCAACCTCGACCCCATCACCCTCTTCGCTCCCGAAGCCGTCCTCCACGCCCGTGTCGCCGAAGTCCTTAGCGCCGCCGCCAACCGCCCCGGCCACATCTTCAACCTCGGCCACGGCATCGTCCCCACCACCCCCGTCGAGTCCGTCCTCCAGGTCGTCCACCAAATCAAATCCGCCAAGTAGGGCGCATGTCCCAATCCAACTCCACCGCCGTCCTGCTCCTCGCCCACGGAACCCCCGACACCCTCAGTGAGATGGCCGAATACCTAGCCAAAGTCACCGGCGGCCGCGCCCTCCCGCACGAAGTTGTTGCCGAACTTCAGCACCGCTACGCCCAGATCGGCCTCGGCGTTAAACCCGGCCCGGAAGCGCCGCCGCTCACCCGCTGGACCCTCGCCCAGGCGCGATCGCTTCAGGCCGCCCTCGCCGCCGCCGGCCATCCCCTGCGCGTCTACACCGGCATGCGCAACTGGCATCCCTATATCGCCGATGTGGTCGCCCAAATGCGTGCCGACGGCGTCACCCGCATCATCGCCATCTGCCTCGCTCCACAGAACTCCCGCACCAGCATCGGCCTCTACCGCCGCGCCCTCATGTCCGCGCTCGAAGCCGACGCTGCCTCCAAGCCCATCCACCTCACCTTCGTCGAAGAGTGGCCTGAAGAGCCCGCCCTCATCGCCGCCTTCGCCCAGCGCCTCGCCGCAGTCTACCCACGCGCCTGCGCTGAAGCTGGCACCGCCCTCCCTGTGCTCTTCACCGCCCACTCCGTCCCTTGCCGCACCATCATGACCGGCGAAGCTTCCATGGCCGGAGCCCGCCCCGGAGCCCAGCCGCAATCCACCCCCGATCCCTACCCGGTCGAAACCAAGCGCACCGCCGAGTTAGTATTCGCCGCCGCCGCCCGCCAACTCCCCAACCTCAAAACTTGGTTCTTCGCCTTCCAGAGCCAGGGCGTCGCAGGAGGCCCATGGATCGGCCCTACCGTCGAAGACACCCTCACCGCCCTGCGCGACGAAGGCCACACCGGCGTCGTCCTTCAGCCCATTGGCTTCCTCTGCGACCACGTCGAAATCCTCTACGACATCGACATCGCCTTCACCGAAACCGCCTGCTCCCTCGGCCTTCGCCTCTACCGCCCCGAATCTCTCAACGACTCCCCGCTGCTGGCGGAAGCCCTGGTTCATGTCGTAACCTCGAACCTCGAACCTCGAACCTAGAGCATGCGCCGCATCGCCATCATCGGAGGAGGCATCGCCGGCCTCACCGCCGCATGCGAACTGGCATGCCTCGCTGCAGCAGGCGCGCAAATCGAAGCCGTGCTCTTTGAATCTTCGAACCGCTTCGGCGGCCTCATCGAAACCGTCCGCGAAGGCGGCTTCACCGTCGAAGCTGGTCCCGACGGCTGGGTCTCCGCCAAGCCCTGGGCAGCGGAGCTTGCCACCGAACTCGGTCTCGCCGGCGAACTTATCTCTTCGAACGACGCCACCCGCCGCACTCACATCTTCCTCACCACGCCCGCCCATCCCTCCGGCCGTCTCGTCCCCATGCCCGACGGCCTCAACATGGTGGTCCCCACGAATCTCGACGCCCTCGCTGGCTCGCCGCTCTTCACTGAATCGGCCATCGCTGCCTATCGCGCCGAACCCAGCCACGCCGCCTTGCTCCTCGCCGCTGCTCCTGAAAATGACGAGTCCGTCGCCGACTTCACCCTCCGCCACTTCGGCAGGGAAGTGCTCGACCGAGTCGCCGCGCCGCTCCTCAGCGGCATCTTCGGCGGTGACGTCCGTCGACTCTCCGTACGGGCCGTTCTGCCCGCCTTCGTCCAGATGGAACGCACCCACGGCTCCCTCATCGCCGCACTGCAGGCCTCTCAAACTGCAACTGGCAACCTGCAACCTGCCACCTTCACTACGCTCCGTTCCGGCCTCGGCACTCTCATCGATCGCCTCGTCGCCGCCATCCCGCCGCACTGGCTCCGCCTCCACACCACCGTCACCGCCATCGCCCGCAACTCAGGCCGGACGCCGACAGCCGAGCGCCGAAAGCTGGATTTGAAAAACTCTTCCTCCGAACTCCCGCACTGGATCGTCCACACCTCTGCCACCGGCAAGCAAGTCGCCTCCGAGACTTTCGACGCGGTCTTCCTGGCCACGCCGCTCGATGTCACCCGCCGCCTGCTCGCACCGGTCGGCGCAGACGCCGCTCACCTTCTTCCACGCGAATCCAGCTCCGCCGTCCTGGTCGCCTTCGCCTACGCCGACGCCAGCCGAGTCCCGCTCCCACCCGGCTTCGGCTTTCTCGTCCCGCCGAGGTTCTCCGAGCCCGGGCCGGCGCTGGATCCATCCGCCAGCCTTCTGCTCGCCTGCACCTTCGTCGACCAGAAGTTCCCTCACCGCGTTCCACCCAACGGACGCCTTGTCCGTGCCTTCTTCGGCGGGGCCGCTGCCGACCGCATCGCCCGCTGCAGCAACGACGAGATCGCCGCCATCGCCCGCCTCGAGCTTGCCCGCATCCTCAACACCACTGTCCCCATCAGCGCCGCCGCGCCCATCCCCGCGCCACCGCCCCTGCTTACCGTCATTCGTCGCTGGCCCAACTCGCTCCCGCAATACGCCGTCGGCCATCTCGACCGTATCGCCGAACTCGAATTCCGCCTCCGCGCGCTCCCCGGCCTCACCCTGCTCGGCAACGCACTCCACGGCGTCGGCATCCCCGACCTCATCCGCGATGCAAAACAAGCCGCTCGCGCCCAACTGACAACTGATAACTGAGAACTTACTTCTTCACCACCAGCAGCACCACACCATGCCGCGGCACCGTCGTCTTCCAGTCGTCCCTGATCGTCCCCAGGTCCTTTGCCGCCCACACATCTCGCGCCTTCACAGGCCCTGGAAATCCCATCTCTTTCAGGTGCAATCGAATCCCGCGCATCTCGCTCGCCGTCTCTCCAAAGTTGAAGATCGCCACCGCCTTGCTGCCATCTTTCAGCGGCTTCGCCCAAATCTCCACCGGCCCTTCCGCATACACGCGGTCGCCCTGCTTGCCGAGGACGTCCTGATCGATCGCAATCACATTCTTGTTCATCAGGATTGCCGCCACATCCGGCGTCATCTGGGTTAGATTGTTGCCTGCAATCAACGGCGCTGCCAGCATCGCCCACATGGTCATATGCGTGACGTTCTCGTCCTTCGTCAGCCTGCCGTTGCCCACCTCCAACATGTCCGGATCGTTCCAGTGTCCCGGCCCCGCAAACTTAGCCAGCCCCGCCTGCGACCGCCCGATCAAACTCATCCGGTCGAAGTTGGCTGAGATGTCGCCCGTCGTCCGCCACAGATTCGCGCCCACGCTCGGCCCCCAGTCCCACACTGAGTCGTCTCCGTACTGGCACAGGCTGTAGACCATTGGCCGGCCCGTCTTCAGGATCGCCTGGTGCATCTTCTCGTAAGCCTCGCGCATCAGCTTGTTCTGCGCCACCGGATCGTCCGGAGCCTGTTGCCGCATCACTCCGCCATAGCTGCACAAGTCGTACTTCAGATAGTCGATGCCCCAGTCCGCATACGTCTGCGCGTCCTGCTCCTCGTGCCCCAGGCTGCCCTCAAAGCGCGCGCACGTCTGCGGCCCCGGCGACGAGTAGATGCCCAGCTTCAGCCCCTTCGCATGCACATAGTCCGCTAGCGCCTTCATGTCCGGAAACTTCTCGTTGCTCTGGATCCGTCCCTGCGCATCGCGTTTGCCCTCCCACGTGTCGTCGATATTCACATACACGTAGCCCGCGTCGCGCATCCCCGTCGACACCAGCAGGTCCGCCGTGTCGCGAATGTCCTTGTCCGTCACTTTGCCGGCAAAGAAGTTCCAGCTATTCCAACCCATCGGCGGAGTCGTCGCCACCCCCTGCGCTCCCGCCTGTGCTCCAGCCTCAATCCCAGTTCCCATTACAAAAAGAGCCAGCCAGACTACATTTGCCATTGCAGAACGAACGCGCATTCCAAGTCCACCTCGAGTTCCTATGAATCGTATCGCCTCCACCAGTGGCGCGCAAATCATCCCACTCGCCCGCCATGAACAGTGATAAGGATCACATTTCCAGCTCTCGCGAAGAGAGTAAACTCGCCCCTCTAGCGGACGGGAGATGCACTATGCTCACGGATTCCTTCATGGGTTTGGCGGTAGCCATCATCGTAATCAGCAGCATAGCCTGGGTTGGTCAATGGCGGAGGATCAGGCACAGAATGAGGATGAAAAAGGCCGCGCGCGCCGAGCGCCAGGCGCCCGCAAAGCCGTATGAATGGCCACTTTGAGGCAGCACGAGCCCATTCCGCAAAACGAACTGCGCTCCCACCCTCCGGTTGTGGAGGATGAGAGCGCAGTGGTGCTCGTCAATCACGCTCTCCTCTCCCGTTGTGGAGAGTGATAGCGCAAACTTGTTCTAAGTCATGCTGCCAGCCAGCGATCTCAGACAGATTGCGGCAACAGCACAGGCGGGCAGCTCAACGGACAACTGACAACCTGCAACTGACAGCTGCTCTTACGGCTTCTCGATCTTGACCGAGATCGTCACAGCAGCGTCGACGGGCTTGTTGTCCAGCATCGCGGGCGTGAAGCGATACTGGCCTACCGCATCCAGCACCTTCTTATCCATCACGGCCCCCGCCGAATGGACAATCGAGAGATTGCGCGGGAAGCCGTACGCATCCACCGTGGCATGCACCACGATGTTGCTCACCGCAGGCTGTTCGGCCAACTCCTGCGCGGACAAATCCACTTCAACCGCACGCGTCACCCGCGGCGCGGAAGACTCGGTCGGCAGACTGCTCATGGCGTACTCCAGGGTTCCCCCCTTGCGTAGGGCAGCATCCACGAAGTTCTCCGTCACCCGGGTTTGCACAAACTCCCGAATCGCGGCGTGGCTGGACGTGTTGATGGTTGCAACTGAGGCGGAAGCTGCCGCCGCGGGAGTAGCGGCTGCCATCGCCAGTTCCGCCATGCCGGCGGGACGGGTAATCTCGGCCTCAAGCATCGCCGAGGACGTGGACGGCTGAGGTTCGTGCGAGGTGCGGGCCTGTGCGTGGGCCATCACCGGGAGCAGAACGAGAGAGGTCAGAATCTTTCGGCGCATAATGAAGTCTCCTTAAGCACATAGTGCTCATCACCAATCTAAATTGACCGATATACGATTGTCAACATAAAACTGACAAAATTCATAAGCCATTCAAAATCAGCGTCACAACAGTCCACCCGAACCCCTCCAATGCAGCATTTGCATCCGGCCGCGCCTTTCGCATCTAATAGCTTGACCAGGAGGAGATTGAATCGTGGCTTACACCGAGAGCTATACCTGCGATGTGTGCGGCGACAAGAAAACCCCGGATGGCGACTGGTGGCTCGCCTGGGTGGATTGCTTCCACGGCGATAACCCCGGCGACGAGCAGCCCCTTATTCAACTCACTCGATGGCAGCTCAAACAGGCGCACATGAAGGGCGTGAAGCATCTCTGCGGCGCGCGCTGCGCCGGCACCATGGTCGATCGCTGGATGTCCACGCAGCACGAGAACCCGGAGTCCCAGTGCGAGACTCCCTAGCACCTCGCATCTCGCACCACGACGCCCGCGCGTCACAAATCGCGAACATCTCGCAAGCGCTGCGCTCCCCGCACCTCCAGCCAATGTCAGGTCGCTAACTTACGCGGTGTAGAATCGACCTTGAATGGCTCAAGATAAATTACGCATGATCCCCCTCGGGGGCCTGGGAGAGTTCGGTATGAACTGTCTGGCCCTCCGATGGCAGGATGACATTATCGTCATCGATGCCGGCCTGATGTTCCCCGAAGAAGAGCTGCTTGGCGTCGACATTGTCGTCCCCGATATCAGCTATCTCACTGAGAACCGCGACAAGGTCCGCGCCATTGTGCTCACCCACGGCCACGAGGACCACATCGGCGGCCTGCCCTGGATACTCTCCGAACTCAACGTCCCCGTTTACGGCACCGAGTTCACCCTCGCCCTGGTTGAAGGCAAGCTCGAAGAACATCGCCTGCTCGAAGACGCCGAACTGATCGAGATTCTTCCCGGCCGCCGCCTCACCATTGGGCCGTTCTCCATCATGCCCATTCGCGTCACCCACTCGCTGGTGGATTGCGTGGCGCTCGCCATTCACACCCCCATCGGCACCATCGTCCACACCGGCGACTTCAAGATCGATCTCTCTTCTCCCGACGCCAAGCCCTTCGACCTGCACGCCTTCGCCGAGCTGGGGAAGCAGGGCGTACTGTGTCTGCTCCAGGATTCCACCAACGTCGATCGCCCCGGCTACACGCCCTCCGAGCGCGCCGTGCGTCCACGTCTCGACGAGATATTCTCGCAGGCCAAGAAGAAGCTCTTCTTCAGTTGCTTCTCCTCGTCCATTCACCGCATCCGCATCGCCATGGAACTCGCCAACGCGCATGGTCGCAAGGTCGCCGTTGTCGGCCGCTCGATGGACAACTCCACCGAAATAGCGCAGGACCTTGGCTATCTCGACCTGCCCCCGGGGCTCATCATCAATCCCGGCCAGATCCGCGAGATGCAGGACCACAAGGTCCTGGTGCTCATCACCGGCACCCAGGGCGAGCCCATGTCGGCGCTCTCGCGCGCGGCCGTCAACAACCACAAATTCGCCCGCATCGACGCTGGCGACACCGTGGTCCTCAGCTCGCGCGTCATCCCCGGCAACGAGAAGTCCATCTATCGCATGATCGACCACCTCGAGCGCCGCGACGCCAATGTCATCTACGACGATGGCACCGCCGGCCTCATCCACGTCAGCGGCCACGGCTCGCAGGAGGAGATGCGCCTCATGATCAACCTGCTGCGGCCCAGGTTCTTCATCCCGATCCACGGCGACTATCGCCATCTCAAGCGCCACGCCGAGCTGGCCGGCAGCCTGGATATCGTAGAGAAGATCATTCTGCTCGAAGACGGCGAAATTCTCGACCTCGACAAGAACAGCGCAACCAAGACCGGCAAGATCACCGTCGGCCGCGTCTGCATCGATGCCGGTGGCTCCATCGACGTGGTCGAGGACATCGTCATCCGCGACCGCCAGCACATTTCCGAGGGCGGCATCGTCCTGCCCATCATCACTATCAACAAGCGCACCGGCAAGGTGGAAAACTTCCCCGAGATCGTCATGCGCGGATTCGCCGTCGACGACCCCGCGATGATCTCCGAGTCGCGCCAGGTCGTCCAGCGCACGCTCGAATCCTCCAGCGACGAGGAGAAGGCCGACTACGGCGTCATCAAGGAAAAGATCCGCAACGACCTCAAGCGCTACATCCAGAAGAGCACCAGCCGCCGCCCACTCATCATGCCCGTCATCCTCGAAATCTGAGGGGCGGCGTTCACCGTCCGATGGCCGTCATTCTGACCCAAAGGGTCGAAATCTCAGTATTTCGACCGCGCCGGGCAACCATTTAGCCTGCCCAAATACTCCCGCACTCCGCGAGCGGAACAGAACCCTCTCCTGCATCCAACCCAACAGGAGTTCCGCATGCTCACGTCTGGAATCGTTGGAATCATCGTTACGCTGGTCGTCATTGGCCTGTTGCTCTACCTGGTCGACCTCATCCCCATGGACCGCACCATCAAGCAGATTATTCGCGTGATCGTCATCATCGGGGTAGTCATCTGGCTGCTGCAGGCCTTCGGGCTGATCGGCTCGATCAGCGGCCTCCTCCACCCGTCTCCGGTGCGTCACATCCACTAACGCAGGCGCAAACCTCCGTGCATTCTCGTTGCACTGTGTCGTCTGGGTGTCGCTATTCTAGCCCCGGGGATACGCTGCCGCGCTGCGCCGCACGTACCGCCGCCCCACAAACTCGTACTCCCCGCTCAGCACCCGCGCAATCGCCTCGGGATAGGCGATATGCTCCTGCTCCAGCACCCGCGCCGCCAGAGTCTCGGCCGTATCTTCGTCCATGACAGGTACAGCCCGCTGCACCACCATCGCGCCGTGGTCTACCGCCTCATCCACAAAGTGGACCGTGCATCCCGCCACCTTGGCGCCGAACTCCAGCGCCTGCGCCTGCGCATCCAGTCCCGGAAACGCCGGTAGCAGCGAAGGATGCACATTCAGAATGCGGTTCGGAAACGCACGCACAAAGTCCGCGCTCAGGATCCGCATATATCCCGCCAGGCACACCAGGTCCACGCGATGCTGGTGCAGTCTTGCAATCATCTCGGCGTCGTGCTCAGTGCGCTTGCGTCCTGCCGAAGGCACGGCAAACGCGGGCAGCCCCCGCTCGCGCGCGATGGCCAGCCCGGGCGCCTCTGCCATGTTCGAGAGCACCACTGAGATCTCCGCGCCCGGCAGCCGGTGTCTACGGATCGCATCCGCGATGGCGACAAAATTCGAACCTCGCCCGGAGAGCAGTATCCCGAGTCGCTTCACGCGTCACTCCTCCGCATCGCTTCGCTCTTGCTGAACCCCTGAACAAGAAAGAGGGTTTGAAGGTTAGGTGGTTCTGAAAGGTCAGGCTGTCTTGACAGGCTAGGTGGTCTTGATAGGGACGGGCTTTAGCCCGTCCATCAGCGTCCCAATATCGACGGGGCTTTAACCCCCGAGGGAATCTGCGGCCCGGCCGGTGCCCTGGCTCAAATCATTCAAGCTGCTCTAGTGGGTCGCCTTCTTCGCCGGTGTCGTCTTCGCCGGTGTGGCTGCTCCCGCCCTCGCTTCCAACGCATCGATCGTCTGGTACAGCAGCGATACGTCCGTTACGTGCACCCATTCATGTTGTGTGCACACGATGATGCATGGCGTGTAATACACCCCCAGCTTGTCGCCCAGCGCCTTGTCCGCGTTCACTTCTTTGGTAAATTGCCCGGTCGGGTCGGGCACAAACGGCATCTGCAGCCCATGCGTCTGGAAGAATCGCCGCGTAAAATTCAGCATGTCGTCCTTGTTGGCAATGCCGCCCTGCGCCGCGAACACCGCCCCGCGATACTCGTCCGCCAGCTTGATCCCCATCTTGTCCTGCAGATAGCGCGCCCACACCGCCGCGTCAAAGCTCCCCAGCACCGCATGCTGCGGCAGGGGAAAGTCGTGCTCGAACAGAGGAATGTTGTAATGCGCCACCGCGGCATGAACGATCGGAAACGCATGCGCGCACGCCGGGCATTGCAGGTCCTGGAACTCGATCACTGCCAGCCGCACACCCGGCGGCGGCTTCAGCATCGAGGTGTCCTTGAACGTCTCGCCCGTTCCCGGCGGCGCGGATGTCTGGCCAAACCCAGGCACGGCGGCGACAGCCACAAGCATCGCAATCGCGATCGCGGCAAAGAAAAGGCGGAGGCGGTTCGTTTCCATCAGACGCATAATGTTCACCCCACTATGCTAACAAACCACGCCGACCTTGCCCCGCTTCATCTACTCCGAAACCGTCATCTCGACAGGAGCCGTGCGGCCATATCGCACGGCGCAGCGCAACCACGGGCGCACAAGGAATTGTTTGCGGAATCACCTCTCAAGAACTCGTACAATTATCGAAGACACTGATTCGAGAATCCGGCTTGGCAGTCCTGGGCAGGGGGGGACAATTGTCCCGCTAAACCAAGGCTAGCAAAAGGCTTCTCCGCAAGGGTAGATGTCACCCCGGGTGCACGGAAAGGCACGCAATGAGCATCAGCGAACGCATCAACGCCGACATCATCATCGCCATGAAGGCCCACGACGAGCACCGCCTCCTCACCCTGCGCATGGTTAAGTCCGCCTTGCGCTCCAAGGAGATCGACAAGCGTCAGCCGCTCACCGACGCGGAGCAGACTGCGATCCTCTCGACGTTGTTGAAGCAACGCCGGGAGTCCGTCGAAAGCTTTACCAAGGGCAATCGTCCCGAGCTCGCCGCCAGGGAGCAGGCAGAAATCGGCATGATCGAGGCCTACATGCCTCAGGCTGCCGGCGAGGACCAGGTCCGCGAGATCGTCGTCGCCGCCATCGCCCAGCTCGCCGAAACCACCGGCGCCAAGCCCGGCCCGCGCGACATGGGCGCCGCTATGAAGCTGGTCCAGCAGCGCATCCAGGCCACCGGCCTGCGCGCCGACGGCAAACTTGTCTCCGAATTGGTCAAAGCCGAGCTGGCAAAGTGAAAAAAGCATGACCACGGATCGACGCGGACGAGCACGGATTAAGACCGAAGATCGTTGCCTATGACCCATGTCGATCTGTGAAAATCCGTGGGTGGTTTTCGCTCTCTCATGCCGCGCGCCCTCAGGCTCGTTACAATAGGGACATGATCCAGAAGACTCGCCTGTTCACTCCAGGCCCGACCCCCCTGCTTCCTGCCGCCCAGTTCGCCATGGCTGCGGCCGATATTCACCACCGCACCGCCGAGTTCCGCGCCCTCTATACCCGCGTGCTGGCGCAAATGAAGGACTTCGTCGGCACCAAAAACGACGTCATCATCCTCTCCAGTTCGGGAACCGGCGCGATGGAAGCGTCCGTCTCGAACCTAACCTCGCCGGGCGATCGTGTCCTCGTCCTGACCGCTGGCAAGTTCGGCGAGCGCTGGACCGGCCTCGCCAAGGCCTTCGGCTGCGAAGTCGACGTCGTCTCCGCGCCCTACGGCCAGACCTTCTCGATCGACCAGGTCAAGGCCGCGCTCAAGCTGGAAACTCGCGCCGTCTTCATGCAGTCGTCAGAGACATCGACCGGCGTCCGCCACTGCGTCCCGGCCGTCGCCAGGCTGCTGCAGGAGACGCACTCCGAGGCACTGCTGGTCGTCGACGCCATCACCGGCCTCGGCACCACCCACCTCGACATGGACGCGCTCGGCGTCGATGTCCTCATCGGCGGCTCCCAGAAGGCGGTCATGATCCCGCCCGGCCTAAGCTACCTCGCCATCAGCCAGCGCGCCTGGGACCGCATGGAGGCGACCTACAACCCGCGCTACTACTTCGACCTTCGCAAGGAGCGCAAGAACGCGAAGAACGGCGAGAGCGCCTACACGCCCGCGGTGGCATTGATCGCCGCCCTCGGCGCTGCGCTCGACTACATCGCCGGCCAGGCTGGCGGCGATCTCGTTGCCGGACGCAAGAAGCTCATCGAGAACGCCGAGACCATTGCCGCCATGACCCGCGCAGCCGTGCAGGCCCTTGGCATGGAGCTGTTCGCCCCGGATTGCCCCTCCGCCGCTGCCACCGCCGTCAACGCACCCGCGGGCGTCGACTCCGGTGTCATCGTCAAGGAGCTGAAATCCCGCTTTGGCGCCATCATCGCCAACGGCCAGGGCGAGATGAAGGGCAAGATCTTCCGCATCGCCCACCTCGGGTTCTTCGACTACCTCGACACCATCGCCCTCATCGGGGCGCTGGAGCAGGTCGTCGCAAAATCGTTCCCATCGCCCGGCTTCGCCTTCGGCAACGGCCTCATCGCCGCGCAGAAGGTCTTTGCTGAGCGCTCCGCCACCGCTGCCGCCGACGCCTCGTGCATCTGCGGCCGCACTGACGCCTGTTGCTCCCTCAAGCACGCCGAGGTAGGCGCAGCGCTGGTCGGAGCCAAGTAACGGTGCTCTCCCAAATGGCCTTGCAACTCAACCGGTAGCTCGATCCGCCGTCCGCCCGCGCACTTGAGCGCAAGCTGAACGGCCAGAAAGATGTCCATGAAGATTGTTCTCGCAGAAAAAGTCTCCCCAGCTACGCTTGCGGTTTTGCAGCAGGAGCCGGGCTGGAATGTCGTCACCGCCGACCAGATTGCCAAGCTCGGCCCTGGCGGCCTCCAAGCCGAACTCGCCGATGCCGATGCGCTCGTCGTCCGTTCCGCCGTGCAGGCGGACGCCAAACTGCTTGAATCGGCGCCCAAGCTGCGGGTCATCGGCCGCGCCGGTGTGGGCGTCGACAACATCGACACCGACGCCGCTACCCATCGCGGCATCGTGGTGATGAACACGCCCGGCGCTAACGCGGTCGCCGTTGCCGAACTCACCCTCGGCTTGATGATCTCCATGGCCCGCTCTGTCCCCCGCGCCAACTCCACCATGCACGCGGCCAAATGGGAGAAGAAGTCGCTGCAAGGCTCGGAACTGCGTGGCAAAACCCTTGGTATCGTCGGGCTGGGCCGCATTGGCCTGGAGGTCGCCCGCCGCGCGCAGAGCTTTGGCATGGAGTTGATCGGCTATGATCCCTTCATCGCGCCGGTGATTGCGCGCGAGAACCAGGTCACGCTCGTACCCATCGACGAGATCTTCAAGCGGTCCGACTATCTCACCCTGCACGTCGGCCTCACCACCCAGACCGAAGGCATCATCAACGCCACTTCGATCAAGATCATGAAGCCCGGCATCCGCATCGTCAACTGCGCGCGCGGCGAGTTGATTGTCGACGAAGCGCTCGCCGAAGCCCTCAAGTCGGGTCAGGTCGCCGGCGCAGCCCTCGACGTCTTCCGCAACGAGCCGCTGAAGGAGTCGCCGTACTTTGGCATCGAAACCGTGCTCCTGTCTCCGCACATCGCCGGCTCTACCAACGAGGCGCAGGAGGCGATCGGCATTCAGCTTGCCGAGCAGGTGCGTGACTACCTCAAGCTCGGTGTTGTCCAGAACGCTGTCAATCTGCCGTCGCTCTCGCACGAGGAGTACGTCAAGATCGCCCCGTACATCGACATGGCCCAGCGGCTCGGGCTGTTTCTGTCGCATGCTGCACCGGGCAATCTCGAGTGCATCCAGATCACCTATGCTGGACGAATTGCCCAGGGCAAAACCGAACTCATCCGCAACGCGGCCATCTGCGGTGTCTTCGCCAACTCCGAAGCCGTCAATCGAATCAACGCAGCGGCCATCGCCCAGGAACGCGGCATCCGCATTCAGGAAGAAAAGAAGGAGTTCACTACCGGCGGCGCGGGCAGCACGCTCAAGATCGTCCTCCACTCTTCTGAGGGCGATGCCAGCGCGTCCGCAACCGTGCTGCACGGCAACTCGCCGCGTCTGCTCACCTACGACGGCATCGACATCGGAGGCCCCGCTCAACGGCACCCTCGTCACCATCCGCAACCACGACGTTCCCGGCGTGGTGGGCCGCATTGGAACCATCCTGGGCGAGCACTCGCTGAACATCGCAAACTTCGCCCTGGGCCGCTCCACCCGTTCCCAGCGCGTACCCCAGGGCCAGGCCCTGGCCGTGGTCCAGATCGACGTGCAGAACGCCGGCGAAGCCACCCCCGCAATCGAGGCGCTGCGCAGGGTCGAAGCCATTGCCAGCGTGCGCCTTGTCGAGTTGGGAAACTCCTGAAAACACGCGGCTGGAGCGGCCACTTCGGCACAACTGCGTGAGTCGGACGGGGAGCTTCAAAAAAAAATATGTCGTCTACAGAACATTCCGCCGCCGACAGGTTCTACAATATATAAGGGTTATTCCAACTTATGCGTTCCACCGTCGCCCGGGAGTTATAACTTTTTTATTTTCAAAGTGTTCCGGTAGGAGAAAGCAGTTGATGTCATCCGCTTCGTCAGTCGAGTTGGTCGAAAGTTCGACCGCGAGCCTCCCCGCTTCACTCCCGGAACCCACCGCGCTGGATCTTGCGGTCGTGCTGCCCACCTACAACGAGCGCGACAATATTCCCCTGGTGATTGCCCAACTGACGGAAGCTCTCCGCGGGCTTGCCTGGGAAGCGGTCTTCGTTGACGACGACTCTCCCGACGGTACCGCCGCCGTCATCTCCGCGCATGCCCGTTGGGACTCGCGCATCCGGCTGATTCACCGTGTAGGCCGGCGCGGGCTGTCATCGGCCTGCATCGAAGGCATGATGTCGACCACAGCGCCCGTGGTCGCGGTGATGGACGCCGATTTGCAGCACGACGCGAGCATCCTTCCCCGTATGCTCGACCGCCTCCGCGAGGATTCGCTGGACGTCGTAATCGGAACCAGAAACTCCGATGGAGGCAGCATGGGTGAGTTCGGACCATGGCGGGTCAAACTGAGCCACCTGGGGCAGAAGATCAGCCAGTCCGTTTGCCACGCCAAGCTTACCGACCCCATGAGCGGCTTCTTCCTCCTTCGCCGCACGTTCCTGCTCGAAGTGGTGCATGACCTGCAGGGCGGCGGGTTCAAGATACTGGTCGACCTGCTCGCGTCCAGCCAGGTTCCGGTTCGCTATGGCGAGGTCGGATACAGGTTCGGGGCGCGCCGTCACGGCGAGAGCAAGCTCGATGTCGTCGTGGGCATCGAATACCTCTTTCTCGTTCTCAATAAACGCCTCGGCGGAGTCGTCCCCCTGCACATGGCCCTGTACGCACTCGTCGGCGGGATCGGTCTCGCGGCGCATCTGCTGGTCTTTCTCCTCTTCAGCCACGTATTCGCTGCCAGTTTCGTCGCGGCGCAGATTGCCGCCACCTTCGTCGCCATGATCGAGAACTTCACTCTGAATAATCTCATCACCTTCCGCAGTCGGCGTTTGCGAGGCGGGCAGATGTGGAGCGGTTTGGCGCGGTTTGTCATGGCGTGTTCGTTCGGCGCGGTCGCTAACGTCGTCTTCGCGCGCGCTCTCTGGCAGGGTGGAGTGGAGTGGTATCTCGCCGGCTTCGCAGGCATCGTTCTGGGATCGGTTTGGAATCTATCGGTAAGCAGCATGATCACGTGGGGAATGCGCTCGCAAACCAGGCAGTTTGTGCCCAGCGAGCAAGTGATGGTCAGCGACGTCGAGGTATCGCGTTGACCGCTGTTCCGCCGCTTGAAGCCGCCGAATTGACCGTCCGCCGCGGCCCTGGCCGAATCCTCATTGGAATGTGGGTCGCGCTTGTGGTCGCCATGGTGATCTGGACCCACTTTGAGATTCCCGGCTGGGACCTCCGCGTCTACACTGCTGCAATTAACTCTCTGCGCGCCGGGCACGATCCGTACGCGGATGCCATGGCGATCCAGCAGGCCTACCACGATAAGTTCGGGGACCCGAACGGAGGCGCTCGGCCTTACTGCTACGTCTACTCCCCGATTACGCTTCCCATTCTTCGCCTCATCGGCAAGCTTCCGTTCTGGTTCAGCGGCAGGATCTACTGGTTCGTTTACTTACTGGCGATTCTGGGGCAGCTATGGATAGCGCTGCAATTCACTAGCGAGAGCGAGCGCCGATACTTCATATATTTGACCCCGGCCGCGGCGTTTTTCCCGGGACTCCTGCAGAATGGTGTCGTTCTTAGCGGAAACATTGCCTACATCCTCTATTGTGTGGTGTTCTGGCGTGCTCTGGTGGGCTGGCGGCGCGGCACCTGGGCCTGGTTCTACGCGGCTGTCCTGGCGGCCTCATGCATCAAGGCGCCGCTGCTCAGCTTAGTCGTCATTCCGGTCTTGTCCGCCCGCAAACAGTGGCTTTCAGCCGGCCTCACCACGGCCACCGGGATCGCGTTGTTCGCCATTCAGCCGCTGATCTGGCCCTCGCTCTTCAGAAACTTTCTAAAGGCCGTCGACCTTCAGTTCCTCTACAACCGGGACTTCGGCTGCAGTCTCGCCGGCTTCTTCAGCGATGCCCTCTTTCGCATGCGTCTTCCTTACTCGCCGGCCGCGCTCATCTTTTACCTTTGCTACGCGGTCCCGTTATTTATTCTCCTGCTGCGCCTCTCCCGCAGGTATTTGCAGGGCAGCATCTCGCTGAAGCAGTGGGTTCCCGTGCTGCTCGTCGGCGTCATTCTGCTCGATCCGCGAATACTCGAGTACGATGTCGCTTCAGTTACCTTGCCGCTCGCGCTGATCGTATGGCGCTTTTTCGCCAGCTTCACCACCACGGCGAAGACAATTCTGTATCTGGCAATCCTCTTCGCGGTCACGAATGGAATCGCGGCCTTTGGGTGGTACGTGCGCAAGTTGGTGGACGGCCCGCTGCTGGTCGTCGTGTTTGCCGCAGGCTGCTGGACCCTGTGGCGACAGAGCGGGATTGAATCGCCGAATTCCGCGGCCGCGGCGCCGCAAGCGGTGGCATAAGCCGGAATGCGTTAAACTCTAAGCAGGGATCAGAGCATGCCGCTTTACGAATACGAGTGCACGCTGTGCAAGCGCCGCACTGAAAAGATCCAGAAATTCTCCGATCCGGAGATCACCGCCTGCCCGCACTGTGGAGGCCCGCTGGAGCGCGTCGCCTCCGCGCCTGCCATTGCATTCAAGGGCGGCGGCTGGTTTGCGGATGGCTACGGCAACGCCAAGCCGTCCGGATCGGGTAAAGACAGCAAGAGCGGCACAGGCTCCTCGTCCGATGTGCCCTCAGTGGCGGCTGCTTCGGCGAACAAAGACTCATCGTCGGCATCTAGTTCCAGCTCCTCATCCGCGCCTGCTGCGGCGCAAGCGTCCTCCGGCTCGGACAAGAAGGCGTCCTCCGGCTCGGACAAGAAGGCGTCCTCCCGCTCAGACAAGAAATAGTCGGCAGGACGCTTGCGGCCGGGAATCTCCGAGGGGTTCGAGGCAGCGATTGAGTTAACCCTTCCTGGGCGGCGGAACCTTCTTGCCCGCCTTGCGAGCCTCGGACAGCCCGATTGCGATGGCCTGCTTGGGATTGGTCACCCTCTGGCCGCTGCCGCTCTTCAGCTTGCCCTGCTTCATCGCCTTCATCTCGCGTTCGACGCTCTTGCCGGCCGCAGGGCTGTACTTGCGAGTAGACGTGCTCTTCTTCGCAGACTTCTTCGTTGCCATGGGTTTGCCTCCATATGTTTGGAGGCAGGCGAGGGCGCGACAGTTGCACCACAGCCCATGTTGAACCGGAGTTGTGTGCAGCAGCTAGGACGTGCTGCCCAGGGCGTCCAGCTTCTTCGTGACCAGTTCATTCAACAGCACGGGATTCGCCTGCCCCTTCGAGAGCCGCATCACGTTGCCCACGAAAAACGCCGCGACCGTCTTTTTGCCACCCAGATACTGCGCCACCTGCTTCGGATTGGCAGCGATCACCTCGTCGATCATCGCCTCGATCGCGCCCGCATCCGAGATCTGCTGCGGCTTGTCGCGCTCATACACCTCGGCGAAGTCCTTGCCCTCGGCGAAACACGTGTCCAGCAGTTGCTTCAGCATCTTGCTCGAAAGCTCGCCCGACTCCGCCAGGTCCGCCGCCTGCACGATGCCCTTCAGCGACACCGGCGACTGCTCCAGCTCAAGCCCCGCGGTCTTCAGTCGCCCAGTCAGCTCGCTGGTAATCAACGACACTACGCGCTTCGGGCTCTTCGCCGCCTTCGCTGCCGCCTCGAAGCTGTCGGCAAACGCCCGCGTCGCCGTCAGCGTCATCGCATCCTGCTGGTTGATGTCGTACTCCGCAATCATTCGCGCGCGCCTCGCCTCAGGCAACTCCGGCAGCGCCGTCAGAATCTCGCGCTGCCACGCCGCGCCGACCACCAGTGGCGGCAGGTCCGGCTCCGGGAAATAGCGGTAGTCGTGCGCCTGCTCCTTCGAGCGCATGGAGTATGTCCGCCCCTCGGCGTTGTTCCACAGCCGCGATTCCTGCTTCACCCGGTTGCCGCTCTCCAGTACCTCGATCTGCCGCTCGATCTCGTACTCCAGCGCCGCGCGAATGTAGCGAAAGCTGTTGACGTTCTTCACTTCCGCCTTGGTGCCAAACTGCTTGTCCGTCTTCAACATCACACTGACGTTGGCGTCGCAGCGCAGACCGCCTTCTTCCATGTTGCAGTCGCTCACGCCCGTGTAGAGCAGAATCTCCTTCAGCCGTGTCAGGTACTCAAACGCCTCATCCGGCGTACGAATATCCGGCTCGCTCACAATCTCCACCAGCGGCGTGCCGCAGCGGTTTAAATCGATATACGTCCGCGACACCGAGTCGGCAAAGCCGTCGTGCAGGCTCTTGCCCGCGTCTTCTTCCAGGTGCAGCCGCGTAATGCCGATGCGCTTCAAGGCGCCGGTTGCGTCCGGCACGTCAATCCAGCCATGCTCCGCAATCGGCAGATCGAACTGCGAGATCTGGTAACCCTTCGGCGAGTCGGGATAGAAGTAGTTCTTGCGCGAAAACACGCTGGTCTCGCGAATTTCGCAATGGATCGCCTTAGCCGCCAGCACCGCCAGCTCCACCGCACGGCGGTTCAGCACCGGCAGTGCGCCCGGCAGCCCCAGGCACGTCGGGCAAACATGCGTATTCGGCTCGCCGCCATAGCGGTTCACGCACCCGCAGAACGCCTTCGTCTCGGTCAGGAGCTGAACATGAACCTCCAGCCCGATCACAGGCTGGTACTTGGCGATAACCTCAGGCGAAAGTGCAGTAATCGTGGACATACTCAACTCGATTCTAGCAACAACGCGCTCTGCCTCCCCTCAGAACTCGCCTGGGCCGCGGCTGCGCCATCGAGACACTTCAGCAGGTAGACTTAACCGCAGCTTATGATTTTGCCCTTCGTCCGCGAACTGCTTGCGGACCTCGAAAACTGCGTCCCCTTCGAGCGTGTCCGTCGCCATCTGAGCGCCGGCAGCGGGCGAAGACGCGTCTCTGGCCTCACCTTTACCGCCCGCGCGCTGTATCTTCCACTCTTTGCCCGCGCCGCCAACGCGCCCTGCGTAATCCTGGTTGCCGATAACAAGGCTGCTGAGGCGCTGCATGCCGCCGTCCTCTCCGCCTGCGAGCTCACCGGCGCCCTGGACCCAGAATCCGTCCTGCGTTTTCCCGCCCACGACGTTCTTCCCTTCGAGAATCTTTCCCCTCACCCCGAGATCCAGGAGTCGCGCGCCTCCACACTCTGGAAGATCGCCACCGGGACCGCGCGCCTCGTCATTGCGCCCGTCGAAGCCGCCTGCATGCGCCTGTTTCCCCGCGACCACTATGCCGCGCTCGCCCTGCATCTCAAGCGTGGCGAAGAGTACCTGCCCGACATACTCATCGAGCACCTCCTCTCGGTCGGATACACCCGCGTCGATGTGGTCGAGATGCCCGGCCAGGTCACCCTCCGCGGCGGCATCCTCGACGTCTACTCGCCGGAGATGGACCGCCCCGTGCGCGTCGAGTTCTTCGGTGATGAGGTCGAGTCCATCCGCCGCTTTGACCCCGAGACTCAACGTTCCGCCTCCACTCTGGACGAAGCTCTGCTGCTGCCGCTGACAGAAACGCCGGTCACCGAGAAGATTCTCACCGCAATCAACGCGCGCCTCACGCGGTCGGGCCTGCCGGGTGCGCAACTCGAAGGCGGCGAAGAGCCGAGCGAGCTGCAAACCCATGTAGCGACGCCCGCAGGCGACGCCACGGTCTTTCCCGGCTGGGAGTTCTTCGCCCCCGTCGCTGGCGCCAACTCCACCCTGCTCGACCTGCTTGGCCCCACCACCCGCGTCTTTGTCGAAGAACCGGCCATGGTCAAGAACCAGGGTGAACGCTGGTGGAACAAGGTCGAACAGCGCCACGAGCGTTCCGGCATCGGCTCGCTCGTCCGCCCGGAAGACATCTACATCTCGCCATGGGAGCTGGACGACCGGCTACGCAGCTTCTCCGGATTCGAACTAGACCAGCTTGGCGCCGTCGACGTCCTCGACCCAGACCGGAGTGCACTCTCAGAGATTGACTTCGCCACCCGCCCCACCCAGCGCTTCCACGGCAGCATCCCCGCTCTGGTCGAAGCCATCAACACGCTGATGCAGCAGGATGCGCGTGTTCTCATCGCCGCGCCGAATCAAGGTGAGGTCGAACGTCTTGCCGGTCTCCTGCAGGAATATCAGGTCCCCTATCGTCTCGGCTCGCGCACGCAGGCTCCGGGCAGTTCTACCGTCTACTCGGAGTCCAGCTATCTCGCCGGAGACTTGCGCACTCCGGTCATCGTCAAGGCCGCCATCGCCAATGGCGTGCAGGTGCTCGACCTCCGCGACGCCGACGGACGTGCTACCGCCCGTCAGCTCATCCTCTTCGGCGCGCAGGACCTGGTCGACGACGCTGACGTCCAGGCCCGCCCCATCGCTCGCAGCAAGTCGAAGACCGCCGCATTCGTCTCCGACTTTCGCGATCTCGCCGTCGGCGACTATGTCGTTCACGTTGAGCACGGTATCGCCCGTTACTGCGGCCTGCGCGTCATAGAGGAGCATGATCAGCCGCCGCTCGAACTGATGATCCTGGAGTTTGCCGACGAGGCCAAGCTCTACGTTCCGCTTACCCGCCTCGATCTGATCCAGAAGTATCGCTCGACCGACACCGGGCCTGCGCCGCCGCTCAACAAGCTCGGCACCCAGGCCTGGCAAAGGACCAAGGCGCGCGTCAAGAAGGCCATGGCCGATATGTCGGGCGAGCTGATCAAGCTATACGCCCAGCGCAAGGCCGCGCTCGGCACCGCATTCTCACCCGACACCAACATGCAGCGCGAGTTCGAGGATGCCTTCGACTTCAACGAGACCGACGACCAGATCACCGCCATCGCCGACATCAAGGCCGACATGGAAACCGCGCAGCCCATGGACCGCCTGCTCTGCGGCGACGTCGGCTACGGCAAGACCGAAGTCGCCATGCGCGCCGCATTCAAAGCGGTGCAGGATGGAAAACAGGTCGCGGTGCTTACGCCCACTACGGTCCTCGCCTTCCAGCACTATGAGTCCTTCAAGCGCCGCTTCGCCAACTTCCCCGTCAACGTCGAGATGATCTCGCGCTTCCGCTCGGCCAAGGAGCAGAAGGCCATCCTCGAAAAAGCCGCCGCGGGCAACGTCGACATTCTCATCGGCACCCACCGCATCCTGTCGAAGGACCTCAAGTTCCAGGACCTCGGCCTGCTCGTCGTCGACGAGGAGCAGCGCTTCGGCGTGCGCCACAAGGAGCGCCTGAAACAGATGCGCGCGCAGATCGACGTGCTTGCGATGTCCGCCACGCCCATCCCGCGCACCCTGCACATGTCGCTGATCGGCCTGCGCGATATGTCCATCATCGAGACGCCGCCCAAGGACCGCATGGCGATCCAGACCATCGTCGCCAAGTTTGACGAGAAGCTGGTGCGCACCGCCATCGAGATGGAGCTCGAGCGCGGCGGCCAGACCTATTTTGTCCACAATCGGGTCGAGACCATCTACGAACTCGCCGCCAAGATCCGCGAGCTTGTGCCGCAGGCCCGTATTGTCATCGGTCACGGCCAGCTTCCCGAGGCTGAGCTGGAGCGCGTGATGCTCGCCTTCATGAACCACGAGTACGACGTGCTCGTAGCCACCAGCATCATCGAGAACGGCCTCGACATCCCGCTCGCCAACACCATCGTCGTCAACCGCGCCGATCGCCATGGGCTGGCAGAGCTGTATCAGCTGCGCGGCCGCGTGGGCCGCTCCAACCGCCGTGCCTACGCCTACCTGCTGATTCCGCCGGAGACGGAACTGACCGAGATCGCTCGCCGCCGGTTAGCCGCGCTCAAGGAGTTCTCCGACCTTGGTGCCGGCTTCAAGATCGCTGCGCTCGACCTCGAACTCCGCGGCGCCGGCAACATGCTCGGCGGCGAACAGTCCGGCCACATAGAAGCCGTCGGCTTCGAGATGTACACCTCAATGCTCGAAGAAGCCGTGCGCAAGATCAAAGGCGAGGAAGAGAAGCCCGCCCACGCCGGCACCAGCATCAACCTCGGCATCTCCGTGCGCATCGATTCCAGCTATATCCCGGAAGAGAACCAGCGCCTGCGCATGTACAAGCGCATCGCCGGCGCGGAAGACGAGGCTGCGCTCGCCGACGTACGTGCCGAACTGCAGGACCGTTACGGCGATCCGCCCGAGTCGGTCCTCAATCTGCTCGCCGCCGGCTCGCTCCGCCTGCTCTGTGAGCGCCTCGGTATTGCTCAACTCGACCGCAAGCGCACCCAGGTCGAACTCCCACGCCCATCCGCATCTTCCGGCGCGGGCCCGCAACACACTATGCTCACGCTCACCCGCAGACCGCAGCCCGCCAGGCCCGCCGCGAAGGTCTTCGTCGAAATGCTCCACATTCGCTTCGCCGCAGCCGCAGCCGACACATCTCAGGTAGGCAATGCATCGCTTGCGCGCACCACGGTGGACCCCGCTGCCATGATGAAGCTTGTCTCCCGCAACGCCAAGCGCGGCGCGCAGTTCACTCCGCAGGGCGTTCTCCGCTGGCCGCTCTCCTCCGCCAAAGCCGGCGCTGTCCTCAACGAAACCCGCACCCTGCTCGAGTCCCTTAGCGCATAGACTGTCCCACCGGCAATCAACGGCTCAAAACTGATGGACTCCGTGGGGGCGTTGCCTCAAGCACTATCGGTGGCGGAAGTTCTCGCGAATACGATTGGCGTCGTGCCGGCGCACAGGCGGCTCGGTTTCCATGGGCGCGGAGGTGTCCGAGCCCGCGGGGTAGAGCACCACAAAGCGCCCCGGCCCTTCGCCGCTCGAAGCGGTAGGCAGACCTGATTCGCTGAGGATCAAGTGCAGCATCCGCCGCTCGCGCGAGGTCATCGCGGGGAACGGGTACGGCCGGCCCGTGGCCCGCACGCGCTCTATCGCCAGCGCCGCCGATTCCCGCAACTGCCGATCGCGGTTCGCCTTGAAGTGGTCCGCGTCGAACGATACCTGATCGTGCGCCTCCGGTTCGAGCCGCAGAATCTTCGTCGCGATGTGTTCGAGCGCGTTCAGCACTTCGCCATTGCGCGCGGTAAGCAGGGGAGTGTCGGGGCCTATGAACTCGACGTAGAGACTCCGCGGTGCCTCGTTGCTCGCGCCCTCCGTCGGCTCCTCGGCTCCTGAGTTGCCTTCAGCGGCCGTCTTTCCGCTGCGTAGTTTCACGCGAAAGCGGAGCCGAAGCTCCCCGGCCGACGTGAAAGTCTGAAGGAATTTTCCGATTGTCCGGGCTGCCTGGGCCACATCATCCATGACGCATTCTTACCTTAGCAATCAAGCTTATACCAATCTTCCATGCCACGAATGTGAGGAGGGTCACACGCAGGGAGTCCGCGCAAGGCCGTTACGGCTCTCAGCCGTCTCCAGCCTCCGCCGTCGGGACCCGGCGCTGCCTATCCGCCGCAGTTTTCGCTGTCATTGTCCTTCAGCATCTCGTCCTGATCGCGATGACCCAGTTGGTCCGCGAAGGAACTGAGTTGCCGGCGGC
Organism: Acidobacteriaceae bacterium; assembly: GCA_049509035.1. Classification (GTDB taxonomy): domain Bacteria; phylum Acidobacteriota; class Terriglobia; order Terriglobales; family Acidobacteriaceae; genus Edaphobacter. Next base: position 194,577 of record JBELAH010000005.1, on the reverse strand, counting down.
AGTCCATCCCGGCGGGATTGCCATCGTCTTCCATTGCGCCCTTGAACCTAGCTTCGTCGCGACGAGCCATTGGGGAGGTATACATAGGATTCTCCTGCGTCTGGAATGGATTGATAGTAGCACCGCCCAAAGCGCGCCGTGCAACCATTTCGGGTGAAAACCTTTCTCTCCGTCTGCGACCCTTGGCTTAACTCAGTGTTTCCATCAACTTGTTGATCGTACGGTTCATGTCCTTGTCAGAGCGGCGGTGTTCGTCAATCTTGGCGATGGAGTGCATCACAGTAGTGTGATGCTTCCCGCCGAACTGACGGCCAATTTCCGGCAGCGACGCCTCGGTGAGTTGCTTGGCCAGGTACATGGCGATCTGGCGCGGCACTACGATCTGGCGCGAGTTGTTCTTCTGCTTCAGTTCCGCAATCCGCATGCCGAAGGACTCGGCGACCGCGCGCTGAATGGCCTCGATCGTGATTTTGCGCACCTGGGTGTCGATGAACTGCTTCAGGCACTGCTGCGCGACCGCGAGCGTAATCTCGACGCCGTGCATGGAGCACCAGGCGATCAAGCGGACCAGCGCGCCCTCCAGTTCGCGCACGTTGGTGCGCACATTGCTCGCAATGAACAACGCGACATCGGTGGGAAGCTGGGTCTGCTCAGATTCAGCCTTTTTCTGCAAAATCGCCACCTTGGTCTCCAGGTCGGGCGGCTGGATGTCGGCGATCAGGCCCCATTCGAAGCGGGAACGCAACCGGTCTTCGAAGTCCGGCAGTTCCTTGGGCGGCCGGTCCGACGCGATCACGATCTGCTTCATGCTCTCGTGCAGCGTGTTGAACGTGTGGAAGAATTCCTCTTGGGTGCGCTCCTTGCCGGCCAGGAATTGGATATCGTCGATCAGCAGCACGTCCACATTGCGGAACTTGTCGCGGAAGCTGGTCATCTTCTGGTAGCGGACGCAGTCCACCATCTCATTCATGAACTTCTCGCCGGAGACATAACAGATGGAGGCGTGCGGCTGACGGCGCTTCACGTCATGACCGATGGCGTGCATCAGGTGGGTCTTGCCCATGCCCACGCCGCCGTAAATGAACAGCGGATTGTATGCCTTGGAGGGGCGTTCCGCAACCGCCTGGGCCGCGGCCATGGCGAATTGATTGCCGCTGCCGATCACAAACGCGTCGAACTGATAGCGCGGGTTCAGTTGGGAAGCAGTATTCCAATCGAAGCGGGACTGCTCAGGCCCGGCAGCCATGCTCCCGGGCGAGCGGCGCGAGTGAGGCGCGTTGGAGTTGTGACTGGGAACCGGAGCGAATCCGCCGTCTTCCCGCACCCGCGGCGCGCTGGGATCCTGTTGCGGCGTGGTGAAGGTCACCGTTTCGATATCGAGGCCAAGGTTATCAATCGCTTCCTGGATCAGGTCAGTGTATTTCTCGCACACGTCCTGAAATTCGGCGGAGGGAATGCGGACGTAGAGAGTCTTGCCCTGGATGTGGGAGAACCTGGTCGGCTTGAGCCATGTCTCAAACGACTGGCGGTTGATCTTCTTCTCAAGCGCACCCAGGATGCGGACCCAATAGTTCAGTACGGCGGTCGCCGTTGGGACGAATGACATGCGTAGTTTCCTTCTTGGATTTGATTCCAAGTTTTCTTCGTTCGAGATGACAAGACGGACCCAAAAACGAAAAAACAGCAATCGTGACTGCGACGGCAACAGTAGTCCTCCATCACCCAGAGGGCAAGTGGGGAACAGCGCTGGTTGCTGGAGATCTTCGCTCCGGTTTTTTGGCTCCATCGCGAAGAGAAACGACAACGAAACCAAAGTCCGATCCAGATGAATTGGAAAATCGTCTTTGGTAAGCGGGTTTGATAGTAGCACGGAAAACCAAGTCCATTTCAAGCGATTGCTAGACAAAATTTTTCGTTGCACCATTCCTTGTGAAGATCGGTCAAAAGACCGATTTGGTCCTCTTGGTGCAAGCTGTTTTCAAAGGGGTCCCAAGCTGCGCATCTAACCCCTTTCCTTCTGCTGCCGGCTTGGGAATTGCGCGGGCTTTCAGGTATACTGGGAGACTGTTGCATATACCGCAAAGAGATTGAGCAGGAGTCGAGTCAAATGCCGAAGCGCACCTTCCAGCCGAACCGCCGCCACCGCGCCAAGACCCACGGGTTCCTTACCCGGATGAAGACCAAGGCGGGCGCAGCCGTGCTCAGCCGCCGGCGCGCCAAGGGGCGCCACAAGATCGCCGTCAGCGCGGGTTTCCGCGACAACTAAACCTCGCGTTCCGCGCATTTTTTTCAGCTTTTCGTGGGAACCTGTCGCGGAGCTGAACTTTGCCACTACCCAAACATCGCGTTTCACCAAAGCCTGCGCAGGATCCAGGTCCATTTCCGGCGTCAGTCGCCCGTCCCGCCGGTGCGACCAAAGGGCCTCCTATGATCGCCGCCATTTGCAGACTGCGCAAGCACGCCGACTACCAGCGCGTGTACGCGGCCAGCCGCAAGCAGTTCGGCAAGCAGATGAGCTACTTCTTCCTGCTGCGCCAGCCCGATACCAGCCCCCTGCGTACTGCCGACCCCGGCTCTGCGCGTGTAGGCCTTACGGTCGGCAAGGCCATGGGCAAGGCAGTGGACCGCAACCGCATCAAGCGGCGTATGCGCGAAGCGGTGCGGCGCCAGCTTCCCCTGTTGCGCATGCCGGTGGATGTGGTGCTTCATCCTCGGCGCAGCGTGATCGACCTCGACTTCGCAACTCTGCAACGCGAAGTGGCCGCGGTCTTTCGCGCCATTCAGAGAGCGGTCGAGCAGGCAGCGTCGCTGCCGTCCGCCGGGGATTGAGAGCGGCCATGGGACGACTCCAACCAAATCTCGACCACACCGATCGCGCCTCACAGGAGGCCGGCACAGGCGACGTGCCTGGGCTCGCCTTCCGCTTCTACAAGGCGTTCCTCTCGCCGGTGCTGCACACAATCTCCCCCAGCCGGTGCCTGTACCTGCCGACGTGCTCGGAGTACGCCTACACCGCGGTGAGTCGTTTTGGGATGGTGCGCGGATCATGGCTGGCGCTGCGGCGGTTTGCGCGCTGCCATCCCTGGGGCAAAGGTGGTCTGGATCCGGTGCCCGAGCGCGTTTCCGCTTCCGGCTCCCGCGCCACCCAGTACAGTTCCGGTCAGAAGGGCACCGACCATTTACCATAGAGAACAGGCTGGGAGGGACTCGACCCCAGTTTCCACCTACCCGCAAGAATAGGACGTATCATTTGGCAGAGTTCAACAACCCCAACCAGCAGGGCGGACAGGACAATCGGTCGCTTTTGGCGATGATGGTTGTTTTCATCGCTGTCCTCTTCGGCGCCCAGTACTACCACTCGAAGATGAACCCGGCGCCCGCGCCGTCTTCAGCATCGCCCGGTGTCGCGCCGTCGACGCCCGCCCAGCCTGCCGCTGCGGCGCCTGCAACCACCGCTTCGACGACCCAGCCCGCCGCGCCGATGGCCGCAGCCGCACACAAGTCGTCAGCGCCCGCCGTGCCTGCAGTCGAGGCCAGCGCGGAGACCACGACGGTCATCGAGAATGAGCTCTACCGCATCACCTTCTCGAATCGCGGCGCCCAGGTGACGAGCTGGATCCTGAAGGGACCCTCGTATGTGGACTCCGAAGGCAAGCCGCTCGACCTGGTGAACCAGCAGGCGGCCAAGCTGTTTGGCTATCCGCTCTCGTTCTATACCTACGACGGAGCATCCGCATCGATCACGGCGGTGTCGCGCAACAATCGCGTGGTCACCCTGGCGACGGCGGGCAATGTGCCGGCTGGTCTCAGCGGGCAGGCGGTCGCAATCTCGGGCGTGTCCGACAGCAGCTTCGATGGGACCTACGTCGTGACTCAGACCAGCCCGAATACCCTGACCTACACGCAGGACTATGGGGATAACGGCAACAGCACCGGGGGAACGCTCGCTACGGTGAATGGAGCGACCGGAGAGGCTCTGAGCCAGGCGCTGTTTGTGCCCTCCGTCACCGGCGCGCTGACTGCGCCGGCCACCGTGACCTTCAAGTATTCGAGCGGTGGCCTGCAGGCGACCAAGACGTTCTCGTTCGATGCCTCGTACGTACTGCACGCGGAGGCGCAGGTGACGCAGGGCGGTGTGCAGCAGCGGGCACTGCTGAGCTGGCCGGGCGGCTTCGGCGACCAGAACGACGACGCGCGCGGCCGCGCATATACCGATCAGCAACTCGACAGCGACCGCAGCGGCAGCGACCAGCACCTTGCTCCGAAGAAGATTGTCGGAGGAGCGACGCTGACCGAACCGTTCGACTGGGCGGGCGTCAGCGATCCGTTCTTCGGGGCGGTATTTATGCCCGACTCGCCGGCGACAGCGACGCTGGTGACGCTGAGCAACCAGATCGACGTCTCCAGGACCATCAAGCGCATGGGCTTCAACGCGAATTCGGCGCCGACCAAGGCCCAGATGATGCCCATCCTCGGCGCTGCGTTCGCCGACAGCAGCGGGCCGACTGAGACCCACATCTTCGTTGGACCGAAGGCGATCAACGTCCTGAAAGGCATCCACGCGGCCAATCCCAAGGTGACGCTGGAGCCGCTGCTCGAGTTCGGTTTCTGGGGCTTCATCGGCAAGTATCTGTTCCTGGCTTTGCAATTCATGCATTCGCACATCGCGGCCAACTGGGGCTGGGACATCATCATCCTCACCGTGCTCATCAATGTGGTGATGCTGCCGTTCAAGGTCAAGTCCATGCAGAGTGCGCTGAAGATGCAGCGCATCCAGCCGCAGATGGACGCGATCAAGGAGAAGTACAAGAAGTTCAAGGTCACCGATCCCAAGCGCAACGAGATGAACACCGAAATCATGGAGTTGCAGAAGCGCGAAGGCGTGAACATGTTCGGCGGCTGCATCCCGACGCTGATCACCTTTCCGTTCCTGATGGCGTTCTTCTACATGCTGCCCAAGGTGGTGGAGCTGCGCCACGCCCACTGGTTCTGGCTGCCGGACCTCACCCAGGCCGATCCGTACCACATTCTGCCCATTGTGATGGTGGTGTCGCAGTTTCTTGTCCAGTTCTATACGCCCTCGCCGGGTGTGGACCCGCAGCAGCAGAAGATGATGGCGTTCATGATGCCGGCCTTCTCCGGATACATCTGCTGGCAGTATGCCTCGGGGCTGGCGCTCTACTGGACGGTCGGCAACCTGATTGGGATCGTGCAGCAGGCCGTGATGAACCGAACGTCGCTGGGCCGCGAGATGCGCGAAATAGCCGCGAAGCGCGCCCGGCGCAAAGCAGGCGGCGGAAGCGGCGGCACCATCCAGGCGCGCAAGTAGCGCCCAGAGATGCTCATTCTGCACGAGGAGTCAGTCTAACCCCTAAAGTCCAGACCTAAGTGCTTTATAAGACATACTTTAGACCCGGCGCGAGGGTCCGGTTCCTGGTCAGGTCTGCTTTAGCAGCGCGTCGATTTCCGGCCGGTGGGGCATGGAGGGGGCGGTGCCTGGGCGGGTGACCGAGATGCCGGCGACGGCGCAGCCGAAGCGCGCGGCTTGAAGGATGTCCATGCCCTCCGCGAGGGCGACCGCGAAGCCGCCGTTGAAGGCATCGCCAGCGCCGGTGGTTTCGACCACGGGGCCGGCGTTGAAGGCGGGAACGTGGGCGGCGGTGGAGGCATTCTTGACGAAGACCCCGTTGGCGCCAAGGGTGATGACGGCGTTGCGCACGCCCAGAGCGAGGAAGGCGTCGGCGGCGCGTTCGGCGCCATTCAGGTCGGCGACATGGACGCCCGTCAAGCCCTCGGCTTCGGTCTCGTTCGGCGTAACGAAGTCGCAGTTGGGAAAGATGGAGGCGGGCAGCTTGCAAGCCGGCGCGGGATTCAGGATGGTGGGCACGTTGAGGAAGCGGGCGAGGGCGAGGCCATGCTCGACGGTGGGCAGGGCGAGTTCGAGCTGGGTGACGAAGATGGCGGACGCGGCGATCAGGTCGGTCATGTCTTCGAGTTCCTGCGGTGTGAGTTCAAAGCAGGCGCCGGGCACGACGATGATGGCGTTCTCACCGGAGTTGGCGTCGAGGATGATTGCGGCCGCGCCGGTGGGGGTGGTGGTGCGGAGCAGGTGGCGGGTGTCGATGCCTTCAGTGTGGTAGGTGGCGCGGGCGAGATCGCCGAAGGGATCGTTGCCGAGCTTCGAGATGAAGCTGACGGGGGCACCGGCGCGCGCTGCGGCGACGGCCTGGTTGGAGCCTTTGCCGCCGGGGCCGAGTTGGAAGGAGCGGCCCATGAAAGTCTCGCCCCAGGCGGGCAGCTTGTCGGTGCGGAAGGCGAGGTCGGCGACGAAGCTCCCCATGACGGTGACCCACTTGGTGGACATGTATTCCCTCGATTGCAGGATCGTAATCAGGCCCACCTTTGCGACGATGAAGCCGTCGGGTAGATGGGGCACCCGCAAGCTTACACAAAGCCGCGAGAGATTTCCGTATTCATTTGCAGGTTGGGTTGGGCATAATGGCTGGTCGTTCGGAACCGCGTGCGCGCTGTTCGGACGCACGGATGGAGTTGCACCCTTATGTTTGTTCCCACCACGTTTGCCGTCGCGCTGCTGATGACGATCTTCAGCACCGTTTGCTGGGGTTCCTTTGCGAACACCTTCAAGGGCACCAAGAACTACCGTTTCGAGCTGTACTACTGGGACTACGGCCTGGGGATCTTTCTGATCGCAGTGGTGCTGGCGTTGACCATGGGGAGCTTTGCCGGTGGGCCGACGGCTTTTCTGGCGAATGTGCATTCCGCCGACGGCATCAACCTGTTCTATGCGGCACTGGGCGGCTTCGTCTTCAACATTGCCAATGTGCTGCTGATCGCGGGCATCGAGATCGTGGGGCTGTCGATCGCGTTTCCCATCTCCATCGGGATTGCGCTGGTGGAGGGCGTAGTGCTGAGCTACGCGCTGCAACCGCGCGGCAACGCTGCGCTGCTGGGCGCCGGCGTGTTTATGGCGCTGGTGGCGGTGGTGCTGGTGGGCAAGGCGTACGGTGCGCTGCGCTCGGCCAGCGATGCGGTGTCGCGGCGCGGGGTGGTGGTATGCGTCATCTCCGGTTTGCTGATGGGGGTTTTCGCGCCGTTCATTACCCGCGCCATGACCCGGGGCAATACCCTGACGCCGTATACGTCCGCGGTCTTTCTCACGCTGGGCGCGTTTCTATGCTGCTTCGTGTTCAACACCATCCTGATGCGCAAGCCGATCGTCGGCACGCCGGTGGCCGCGGGCGATTACTTCCGCGCGCCCGCCAGTTATCATGCGCTGGGACTGCTGGGCGGCGCCATCTGGGGCACCGGCACGGTGTTCAATTTTGTCGCCGCGAGCCTGGTGGGCGTGGCCATTTCCTACGCGATTGGGCAGGCGTCGCCGATGGTTGCGTGTTTGTGGGGTGTGTTTGCATGGAAGGAGTTTCGCGGGGCGAATAAACGGGCGAAGGGCTATCTGGCGGCCATGTTCGCGGCCTACGTGCTGGCGCTGGTGCTTATCGCCCGTGCGTACGCGGGTTGATACGCGGGTGATGTTTGCGCGGGCGGCGGTTTGCTAGGATGTAGCTGGACCAGGGGAGAGGCGTTACCTTCCAATGAGTTATTCCAAGATTCGCAAGGCAGTGTTTCCCGCAGCAGGATTGGGCACGCGCTTTTTGCCCGCGACCAAGGCCATCCCCAAAGAGATGCTGTGCCTGGTGGATAAGCCGCTGATCCAGTATGGCGTGGAAGAGGCGGTGGCGGCCGGGTGCACCGAGATCATCATCGTCACCGGCCGCGACAAGGCCGCGATGGAAGACCACTTCGACTCCAGTCCCGAACTGGAAGCGTCGCTGGCGGCCAAGGGCAAGCAGGCGCTCCTGGATGTGGTGCGTTCGGTGTCGAAGCTGGCGCGGATTGTGTACACGCGCCAGGCGGAGCCGCTGGGGCTTGGGCATGCGGTGCTGATGGCGAAAGAGATTATCGGCAACGAGCCGTTCTGCGTGCTGCTGCCCGACGACATCGTCGACGCCAGGGTCCCGTGCATGAAGCAGATGGTGGAGGCATTCTACGAGACCCAGTCGAGCATATTGGCGTCGGAGGTGATCGAAGGGCCGGCGATCTCGGCGTATGGCTGCCTGGACTGCACGCCGGTGGCGACCAATCCGCGGCTGCTGGCGGTGAAGGGAATGGTGGAGAAGCCGAAGTTCGAGGACGCGCCTTCGCCGAACGCGATTATCGGACGGTACATCCTGACGCCGCGTATCTTCGAGATGATCGAGGGAGTAAAGCCGGGAGCGGGCGGCGAGTTGCAGCTTACCGACGCGATCAAGGCGCTGCTCAAGTACGAAAAGGTCTACGGCTTCCACTACGAAGGCAAGCGCCACGATGCCGGCGACAAGCTGGGCTTTCTGAAGGCGACGGTGGAACTGGCGCTCAAGCGGGACGACTTGGGTCCGGGCTTCCGCGAGTGGCTGCGGGAGTTCAAGTACTAGGGATCAGGTATCAGGTGCACTGGGGCAGTTACAATCGTTGAAAAACACTGGGGAGAGAGATCTATGCCTGCGTCGATCTATGAGATTCCTGTAGAGAGCATTACCGGCGAAGTGACGTCGCTTGCGGCATATCGGGGGAAGGTGCTGCTGGTGGTCAACGTCGCGTCGAAGTGCGGTTTGACCAAGCAGTACGATGCGCTGGAGAAGCTGTACGCGCAGTTCAAGGACCGAGGGCTGGTGGTGGCGGGGTTTCCGGCGAACGATTTTGGAGCGCAGGAGCCGGGATCGAACGAGGAGATTGCGACGTTCTGCCAAGCCAGCTTCGGAGTCGATTTTCCGATGTTCTCGAAGATCGCCGTGACGGGACCAGGAATTCATCCGCTGTATTCGACGTTGATCGCGGCCGAGCCCAAGGCAACGGGCGCGACCCGCGGGGAGTTTCGGCAGAAGCTGAATGGGTTCCTGAGCAAGAACGGCTTTCCGCCGACCAACCCGGAGCCGGGAATCCTGTGGAACTTTGAGAAGTTTCTGCTTGGCCGCGAAGGCAAGGTCATTGCGCGGTTCTCGCCGGAAGTTGTGCCGGACGATCCGGCGGTTGTGGCGGCGATTGAGAAAGCGCTGGCGGGCTAGGGACGCAAATCCAACTCGATGGAATGGGAAAGGGTGCCTATGTGGATGCGGCACGTTGCAGGCGTTGCGCTGCTGACGCTGATGGTAGCGGGTGGGTTGGCGCAGGCCCCTGCGGGCGCGCCCATCCAGATTGCGGCGGACCTGACGGAGGTGGGGCGGAAGCTCTATCACGCCGAGGTGGATCTGCCGGTGAAGGCGGGACCGCTGACGCTGATTACGCCGCAATGGATTCCGGGGAACCACAGGCCGACCGGGCCGGTGGAGGACATTACGGGCGTTGTGTTTACAGCGGCCGGCAAGACGCTGGAGTGGAGGCGCGACGATGTGAATCTGTATGAGTTCCACTTGACGATTCCGCAGGGGGTAACCAGCCTGCACGCACATCTCGACTGCATCGTGACGGCGCGCGCAACCACCAAACTGGCGGTGCTGGAGTGGGAGAAGCTGCTGCTGTACCCGGCCGGCATTCCGGTGCGTGAGATTGCGGTGCAGCCGTCGGTTGTGGTGCCTGCGGGGTGGGGGATCGGGACGGCGCTGACGCCGGTCGCGACCGGGCTGGCTGCTCCCGCCGTGACTGGCGTAAACGAGCAGGACCACACGCCGCCGGCCGGCAGCACCATGACGCGCTATGCGGTGACAACGGTGGAACAACTGGAAGACTCGCCAGTGATTGCAGGGCAGTACTTCCACGAGTTTGAGCTGGCGCCGGAGATTACGCCGAAGCACTATCTGGATGTGGTGGCGGATGACGAGCAGGATGCGGAGTTGCGGCCGGAGTTTCTGACGGAGGTTGCGAACCTGGTGCGGGAGACGGGCGCGATGTACGCGTCGCGGCACTACAACGTCTACCACTTTCTGCTGACGCTATCGGACGTGGCCGGCCGCGAGGGGCTGGAGCATGGGCAGTCGTCGGACAACGGGGTGAGTGCGAACACGTTTCACGATGCGCAACACCAGTTGACAGAGGCGGACTTGCTGGCGCATGAGTTCACGCACTCGTGGAACGGCAAATATCGCCGGCCTGCGCGGTTGTATCAGCCGGACTTTGCTACGCCGCAACAAGGCGATCTGCTGTGGGTGTATGAAGGCATGACGCAGTATCTGGGCAATGTGCTGGCAGCGCGGTCGGGGTTGAAGTCGCAGGAGGAGTACCGTGATTTGCTGGCGATCTCCGCGGCGAACCTGGACAACAAGCCGGGACGGGAGTGGCGGAGCACGGAAGATACGGCGATTTCATCCAGCGTGCTGCGCGTGACGAACGGCGCCTGGGCCAACTGGCGGCGCGGGCAGGACTACTACCCGGAGGGTGAACTGGTGTGGCTGGACGCGGACACGCTGATCCGCAAGCTGACCAACGATCAGAAGTCGCTGAACGATTTCGAACACATTTTTCTGGGTAAGGGCGGCAATACCGGGCCCCTGATCGTTCCGTATGAGTTGCCCGAGATTGTTGCGGACCTGAACCAGGTGGCGCCGTACGACTGGGCAAAGTTTATCCACGACCGAATCTCGAATGTCGATCCGCATGCAGACCTGGACGGCATCGAGCGCGGCGGATACGAGCTGGAATACGCGGACAAGCCGAGCAAGGGCGAGACGACGCTGCGATCGAATGGGGGTCAGCGAGCGACCGGAATTGACGTGTGGTATTCGATCGGAATTCGAGTGGGGGCAGACGGGACGATCAACGATGTGCGCTGGGACGGGCCCGCAGACAAGGCGAAGATAGCGCCGGGGCAGAAGATCTTTGCCGTAAATGGGCAGGTTTTCTCAGGCGACGTGCTGAAGGCCGCGATTCGCGACGCCAAGGGCAAGACGGAGCCGATTCATTTGATTGTGCAGACCAACAGCTTTGTTTCGCTGGTCGACCTGGACTACCACGATGGCGAGCGCTATCCGATTCTGGTGCGCCTAGATGGAACCCCGGACTACCTGGATGAAATTACGAAGGCGCTGACGACTGCCCCGCAAGGCCCAGGTGCGGAGACTCCCAAGTAGAGGCGTGTTATCGAGGTCAGCGGCCGAGCAACAGGTTGCCGACGGGCGGGAACATGAGCAGCAGGCTGAGGGCCAGCAAGGTGAATGCCGCGCCGGCGATCTTACCGAAGGCGACGGACTTGTTCTTCCATCGCGCAGCGAGGATGGCCCAGCAGAGCAGCCAGAGAGCGATGGCGACGGTGGTGACTCCGGAGAGTGGGCCGGAGGGATTGTAGAAGTTCAGTGCGGCTGCGAGAGTTTTGGAGCCGTCGGCCGCAACGGCGAGAACGCCGAGGAGGAAGCAGCCGACGCCGCAGGAGAGCACCGCGGCGGCGACGGGACCGTTCGGAGTGGGATTCTGCGCGGGGGGCGTGATGTCAGTCATTTGGCGCTCCCCATCAGTTGGTAGATCCGGCCGCCCTGGACGGGCGCCTTCTTGTTGATCATGGCTCCCCAACCTCCCGCGATAGCAGCGGCCAGGAAGGCGGCGGCTGCGAATCCGAGGACGGTAGAGCGGACCCGGCGGTGGGCGTTCCAGGCGACGCGCTGGCGGAGCAGGACGAAGGCGACCATGGTCGCGGCCATGGGGGCGATCCAGGCAACGTGCTCCTTCCACTCCATGCCGAACGAGTGCCAGCCGGCGGTGGAGGGATGGGCGGTCAGGAGAACTTTGGGGTAGAGCGCGAGTTCGGCCCCGGCAGGCGCTGCGGCGCGATACCAGGGATAGATGATGTAGGCGCCGGTGAGAACCGCGGCCCAGCCGAGGACGACCATGGCGATCAGATAGATGGGCTGCCAGCGGGGGGCGGGTGCGGGTCTGTCGGAATGCGTGCTGAGGAGCAGCACGATGGCGCCGAAGAGGGTCATCAGGAAGAAGCCGCCGAAGAGCATTCCGTGGATGGCGGTGACAATTTCGCGGAAGGTGAGTTCCATGTTCGCTCGCTCCTTTCAAGGGCGAAGGCGGGTGAAGGTGGAGAGCATTTTGGCATCAGCCGGGCTGGCGGGCTGGTCCTTGCCGGCGGTATCCTTGTCGTCTTTCGGGCCCCAGGTCCAATAGGCCGCCAGGTAGGTGTAGGTCTCGGGTTGGCCGTAAATGCTGCGGCCGGCTGCGAAAAGCAGGTCGAACCCGTCACGGAACTCGTAGATGCCGCCGACGTCGAGCATGGTGGCGGCGCGAGTGCTGGTGGCGGCTTCGCCTTCGGCTCCGTGGCCGAAGAGTTCGCCGCCGAGGGTCCACTTTTTGCTAATTTGGCGCTGAACCAGCAGGCCGGAGAAGGGGAAATCCTTATAGCCATTGGCGTAACCCGCGCCTGAGACAACCACCTCGCCGCCGCCGCCGTAGCTGGTCCATTGCCTGTCAGCCGGGCCCCAGGATTTTTGCAGCCAGAGCGGCATTCGATACCACGTGGACCCGACGCCAAGGCCTTTGTCCGCGTTGCCGCTGGGAAGTTCGAAGAAGGGGAAGACGCCGATCTCGGGAATCTGCCTGGTTTCTTTGACCAGGCGGTATTTGAAACCCATCTCAATATCGCTGATGCCGAAGTTGGTGGGGCCTCCGCTGGGGGCGAAGTTGATATCCATGGGGACGATGAGGTGGAGTTGAAGACCCGGCGCGGCGCCGTAGTTGACCTCGTAGGCGGGGACGAAAAAATCGGTACCGCCGGCGTTCTTGCCGGTGCCGTCGGAAAGCTCGAAGGCGTACATCTCGAAGTGATGGTAATCGACGGGGTCGGGGTCGTCGGTCTGGAAGGGCGGGCCGGCGTGAGCGGTGGCGCGGCATAGAATAAACGTCGCAAGACAGAGGATGATGGCTTTCGTCCGTGTTGCGTTAGGTCCTTGGGACACGGGGGTTTGCTCCCGGAGGCGCTCGCTAATAAGGCGCAACGATTGCGGCACTCTGAGAATACCGGAGACGGTGAAAGCTGCACTAACTTAGTGGCGAAATTCATCGGGATGCAATGAATAGCGCGGGCGTTGGATTGGGCTCGTTTGCCAGGGGGAGTACGGGACGTGATACTCTTCCGGGATTCGGGCCCCAAAAATCAACTAAAGGAGCGCGCGCATGAATCTTGCGGGATTGCCGTTCTTGAGGCTTGGGCACGCAGGCAGCATCGTGCTGATTGTCCTTTCTACCCTGACAGTGCAGGCGCAGGTTACCACCCCGATCAAGCAGGGGTTGTGGCAGACGCAGGTGACTTCTTCAATGCAGATGGCACTGCCGCCGGACGTACAGGCAAAGATCGCGGCCATGCCGGCGTCACAGCAGGCGCAGATGCAGGCGATGATGGGCGGCGGGGGAATGATGCCCAAGCCGACCTCGTCGACGGTCAAGTCCTGCGTGGCATCGACAATGACGCCCAGTGACCTGCTGAATCAGGCGCAGCAGAAGTCCGGCATGAAGTGCACGTTTACCAATCAACAGGTGACGGCGAATAGTGTGTCGTTTGATACCAGTTGCACGACCACCCAGGGAACCGCAACCGGGCACTCGCAGTTCACCATGACGGACAGCGACCATGGTACCGGGACGACCCATATGACGATGGCGATGAGCGCGAACGGGCATTCGACGACTGCGACCATGGACGGCACATCGACCTATACTTACCTGGGCGCGGACTGCGGCGACGTTAAGCCGGGCGCGCCCGTGGTTTCGACCGGGCAGTGAGCGCCTGGCCTCGGCCGGACGTGTGAGCGGCGGCCTGCGCGGGGATGGCTCTGCGCGGCTATCATAGAGACAGGATGCAGCAGGCCGAGACCATCGCCGTAGCCATGTCCGGAGGGGTGGATTCGTCCGCCGTTGCGGCGCTGCTGCGCGCGCAGGGGCATACGGTCGTGGGGCTGACGCTGCAGCTTTGGAACCAGCGCCGGCTTGCCGGGCACGAAGGCATGCCCGAGGCGGTACGCGGTCGGTGCTGCTCCATCGACGACGTGTACGACGCGCGGGCGGTGGCCGAGCACCTGGGGATTCCGTACTACCTGGTGAACCAGGAGGCGCGCTTCGAGGCAGAGGTGGTGCGGCCGTTTGTGGATGAGTATTTGGCAGGGCGGACGCCGATTCCATGCACGCTATGCAACAACCATCTGAAGTTCGATGCCTTGCTCATTACCGCCCGGCAGATTGGCGCAGAGCGGATTGCGACGGGGCACTATGCGCGCAATCACTTTGACGCCGCGCGCGGGCGATGGATTCTGTCGCGGCCGGAGGATAAGTCGAAGGATCAAACTTACTTTTTGTTTGGGCTGACGCAGGAGCAGTTGTCGCGGACGCTGTTTCCGCTGGGCGAGATGCAAAAGCCGGCGGTACGGCGGTATGCCGAAGACGCCGGGCTGGCACTGGCGCAGAAGCCCGACTCGCAGGAGATTTGCTTCATCCCCGGCGGCGACTACTCTGCCTTCATCGCAGCCTATCTGGATGAACAGGGCGAGGCGGTGCCGGACTCGGCGGGCGAGTTGGTGACGGCGGGCGGCGAAGTGGTGGGCCGGCATGAGGGGATTCATGGGTTCACGGTTGGGCAGCGCAAGGGGCTGGGCGGAAGCCTGGCCGTCGCGCCCAATTCGGGCCCGAAGTATGTGCTTGCCATCCATCCCGACTCGCACCAGGTAACGGTGGGCGCCGATGAGGAGCTGATGTCTCGGGAACTACGGGCGAACCGGCTGAACTGGATTTCGGTGGCGGGGCTCGCGGCAGGAGATGAACTGCGCGTGCGCATTAAGATCCGGCACCGGCATGAGCCGGCCTGGGCTTCGCTGCGGGCTTCGGGCGAGGACGCGGCCGCGGCGCGGTTCGACGAACCCCAGCGCGCCATCACGCCCGGCCAGTCCGCGGTCTTCTATGACGGCGATGAGGTTGTGGGCGGAGGCTGGATCGTCTGACGCCGAGGCGGCCGCGGGCGCTGATAGAATCGGGTTGACGGTGTCCATTTTGTTTTCAACGACGTGCGGGCGATGAAGTGCCCTTACTGCGGGTTCGCGCAGGACCGCGTGGTGGATTCGCGCGAGAGCAAAGAAGCGGACGCGATCCGCCGCCGGCGCGAGTGCGAGAAGTGCAACAAGCGCTTTACGACGTATGAGCGCATCGACGAGATTCCTTACATGGTGGTGAAGAAGGATGGGCGGCGGGAGAAGTTCGACCGCCAGAAGATCCTGGGCGGCCTGCTGCATGCGTGCCAGAAGCGGCCGATCTCCGGCGCGGCGCTGGAGCAGATTGTCGATGAGACCGAGGCGTTCGTGGTGGACTCCGCCGAGCGCGAACGAACCACCAGCGAGATCGGCGAGCTGATCATGACGCGGCTGAAGGAGATCGACACCGTCTCGTACATACGGTTCGCCAGCGTGTATCGGGACTTCAAGGACGTAACCGAGTTCAAAGCTGAGCTGGAAGAACTGTTGATAGGGAAAGACGCGCGGAAGAGGAAGTAGGGTGAAATGTCTGATTTGAAGCATGCAATTACGCTGATTCCCGGCGATGGGATTGGGCCGGAGGTTTCCGCGGCAGTGGTGCGGGTCCTGGAGGCTGCGGGCGCAGCGACGGGCGTGGAGTTCGAGTGGCATCCGTTTGCGGCGGGGGCGGAGGCGTTCGAGCGCTTTGGCGAGTACATTCCGCAGGCGCTCTACCGGTCGATTGAAGAGAACAAGGTGGCGCTAAAAGGCCCGGTGACAACTCCGGTGGGCGGCGGGTTTTCGTCGATCAACGTGGCGCTGCGGCAGCGTTTCGAACTGTATGCGAACTTCCGGCCGGTGAAGAACCTGCCCGGCCTGAAGACGCGCTATCCCAACATCGACCTGGTGATTGTGCGCGAGAACACCGAAGACCTGTACGCCGGCCTCGAGCACGAGATCATCCCGGGTGTGGTGCAGTCGCTGAAGATCATTACCGAGAAGGCGTCGACGCGGATTGCGGAGTTTGCGTTTGGCTATGCGCGCAAGCATGAGCGCAAGAAGATTCACGCGATCCACAAAGCCAACATCATGAAGCTGTCGGATGGGCTGTTCCTTCGCTGCTGCCGCGGCGTCGCGATGACCTATCCGGATGTGACCTACGCGGAGCACATCGTGGACAACACCTGCATGCAACTGGTGATGAATCCGTACCAATACGACATTCTGCTGACGGAGAACCTGTACGGCGATATTCTCAGCGACCTGTGCAGCGCGTTTGTGGGCGGGCTGGGACTGGTTCCGGGAGCGAACCTGGGGACCGAGTGCGCGATCTTTGAGGCGGTGCATGGATCGGCACCGGACATTGCGGGCAAGGACCTGGCAAATCCGACGGCGATGCTGCAAAGCGCGGTGCTGATGCTGCATCATATCCACGAGCAGCAGACCGCGCAGCGGGTGCAGACCGCGCTCGAAAAGGTGTACGCGGACGGCAAGGTGCTGACCCGCGATGTGGGCGGGACCAGCGGGACCAGGGCCTTTGCAGACGCGGTGATTGCGGCAATGGAGACGCCGTAACCCAAACACAGGAGGGCGGGATGAGCTTACAGGTGCTGATGACGATCCACACGTTGCCGCTGTGGTTTCTGGTGTTCGCGCTGTTCTTGCCGCGGGTGGCGCTATTGGTGTTGTGGCTGGATAACGCGACCATGCCGTTCCATCTGCATGGGTTTCTGCCGCTGGTGGTTGCGGTGCTGCTGCCGCGCATCCTGGTGTTGTACATGATTTACCTGGACCAGGGGATCAGCCTGTGGTTCATCATTCACCTGGTGGCGGCGGTGCTCACGTGGGGCGGCTCGAGCGGGTACTACTCGCGGCGCAGGCGGTATCGGGATGCGTAACATTTACCGGTCGGCGCTGCGTGCCTGGCGTCTGGGGCTGTTTCATCTGATTCGTCGCCGCTTCTTCCTGCTGTTCCTGTTTCTGCTGTCCTCAATTGTTGTCTATCCCTACGCTGAGAGCAGCGGCTTCGGCTACTACACCTTTCGCGTTCTGATGGGCGGCGTCATCCTGCTTACGGTGTATGCCGTAACCTTCAGTCGAGGGATGCTTTTTCTGGTGATAGCGCTGGCGATCCCTTCCTTCCTTCAGCACACATTCGTGCACCCGCACGACGCAGGCATGGTCCCGGAACTTAGCCGCGCCATCTCGCTGGCCTTTTACGTGGTGGTGATCTTCATCATCTTTCGGCACGTCTTTGAAAACGACAAGCCGAACTCCGAGACCATGTTCGGCGCACTGTGCATCTACCTTCTCATTGGTTTCGCCTTCTCCAGTGCCTATATGGTGATTGCCGGCTTTCAGCCGCACGCCTTCAACCTTAGCCCGGCGGTCAACCTGCACACGGTCCCGGACCGGTTCGACTTCGTCTATTTCAGCTTCGGCACCTTGACGGAGCTTGGCGCTCCGGGCATTACTGCGGTCGTTCCCGTTGCCCGATCCATCTCGCTGCTGGAGTCCATCATCGGGATCCTGTACCTCGCGATTCTCATCTCCCGGCTGAATCATACGGTCACCACCGCGGCGCGGGACCGAAAACCGAGAGATCGCCGACCCATTGCGGATTCGCACGAAATGTGACGGTTTTGGCTGCGGCGCGGTATTCTTAAGAGATATGGAACGGCGAAAAGTTGGCATTCTTGGCGCTACCGGCATGGTCGGGCAGCGATTCATCCAGTTACTGCACAAGCACCCGTGGTTCGAGGTGGCGTGGCTTGCCGCCAGCGACCGCAGCGCGGGCAAGATGTATGGTCAGGCCTGCAAGTGGAAGCTGGATACGCCGCTGCCGGCGCACATTGCCGCGATGACGGTGATGCCGAATGTGCCCGAGGGCACGCCTGAAGGCGAACTGCCGAAGATCATCTTCGCTGCGCTGGACGCGGACATTGCGCGCGAACTGGAGCCGAAGTTCGCAGCGGCGGGATGCGCGGTGGTGTCGAACTCAAGTGCCTTTCGCATGGCCGCGGATGTTCCCCTGGTTGTCCCGGAGGTGAACGCAGACCACCTGGCTCTGATCGAGCGGCAGAGTTGGCGCAAACAGTCCGGCGGATACATCGTGACCAATCCGAATTGCTGCGCGATCGGGCTGGTGCTGGCGCTGAAGCCGCTGGAGGAACGGTTCGGAATCGAGAGCCTGTTTGTGTCAACCATGCAGGCGGTCAGCGGCGCTGGCTATCCGGGCGTCGCGTCGCTGGACATCCTGGGCAATGTCGTGCCGTTCATCAAGAACGAGGAAGAGAAGCTACAGGAGGAGGTGGGCAAGCTGCTGGGCAGCTTCACCGGCGCGAAAATCGAAATGCTGGACGCGAAGGTGAGCGCGCATTGCAATCGCGTGGCCGTGGAAGACGGGCACACCGAGTGCGTGAGCATCAAGTTCAAGCGCAAGGCGACCCGTGACGAGGTGCTGGCGGCGTGGAACGAGTTCGCGCCGCTGACCGGGCAGAAGCTGCCGAGCGCGCCCGAACAACCCGTTGAATTTGACCCGAGTCCGGACCGGCCGCAGCCGCGCCTGGACAAGATGCGCGGCCACGGCATGGCCGCGACCGTGGGACGGTTGCGCGAGTGCAATCTGCTTGACTGGAAGTTCGTGCTGACGTCGCACAACACGATTCGCGGAGCCGCCGGAGCAGCGGTGCTGAACGCCGAGGTGCTGGCGCGGCTGGGCAAGCTGGACATGAAGCCGGCGCAGCGGGACGCGGTGCTGGTATGAGCGAGGCGCAACAGGCGGGCGAGGCCAGGGCCAATCTGGTGGTTATGAAGTTTGGCGGCACCTCGGTGGAGGATGCCAAGGCGATGCTGCGTACAACGGCGATTGTGCGCGGGCGCCGGGAGAAAGGGCTCTTCCCGGTGGTGGTGGTGTCGGCGATGGCCAAGGTGACCGACATGCTGCTGGCCGCGGCTGCTGCTGCCGGCCGCGGCGACAAGACCGGCGCGCTGGCGATTTCGGCGCGGCTGCGGAACCGGCACATCGATACGGCGGCGGCGCTGCTGTGCGGCGAGTTCTACGAGTCAATCCAAATAACCATCCGCAAGCGTTTCGATTCGCTGGACGATCTGTTGCGCGGCATTGCCGCGGTCGGCGAGCTGACTCCGCGGACCAGCGACAAAGTGGTGAGCTACGGGGAGCGCATTTCGTCGCAGATGATGGCGGCGGCCTTTGCCCAGCATGGGATGAACGGCGCGCATGTGGACGCGCGGACGTGCATCGTCACCGACGATCACTTTGGCAAAGCGGCGCCGCAGGAGGCCGCCATCGAGGCCAAGCTGACCGAGCTGGTGTTGCCGCTGGTCGAGGCCGGACAGACGCCGGTGATGGGCGGCTTTATCGGCTCGACCCCGGAAGGGATTACCACCACGCTGGGGCGCGGTGGCAGCGACTTTACGGCGGCGCTGGTGGGCGGCGGGCTGCACGCAGGCGCGATCGAGATATGGACCGACGTAGACGGGATTATGACCACCGACCCGCGCATCTGTCCGGACGCGCTGCGGGTGAAGACAATCAGCTTTGAAGAGGCTGCGGAGCTGGCGTACTTTGGGGCCAAGGTGCTACATCCGGCCACCATCTTGCCCGCCGTCCAGAAGAGCATTCCGGTGTGGGTGCTGAACTCGCGCAACGCGGGCAACGAGGGCACCAAAATTACGGCGATGGCGCCGCCGTGCGCGAGCCCGTTCAAGAGCATCGCCGCGAAGAAGCGGCTGACCATCATCGACATTGTGGCCAGCCGGATGTTGATGACGCATGGCTATCTGAAGACTGTGTTCGATGTCTTCGACCGGTATCACTGCGCAATCGACATGGTTTCCACCAGCGAGGTCAGCATCTCGCTCTCGGTGGATTCGAACGAACGGCTGCCGGAAATCTGCGCCGAGCTGGGCAGGATTGCGGATGTGAAGTTGGAAGGGCACAAGGCGCTGATCTGCATGGTGGGCGAGGACATTCGCGGGCGCAGCGGGATTTCGGGGCGCGTGTTTTCGGCGATCCGCCATGTCAACGTGCGCATGATCTCGCAGGGTGCGAGCGAGATCAACATGAGCTTCATGATCGAGGAATCCGATGTCGAAGAAGCGATCCGGTCGCTGCATGCGGAGTTCTTTGCGGAGCCGGACCCGACCATATTCGATGTCGAGGCCAGGGTGGTTACGGCGAAGGCCTAGGCGGGCTTAGCGGGAGATGACGTCGTCGCTGCTGAAGAAATCGGGTAGCCGTTTGCGCATGGCTTCCAGGTCGGTGCGATCGACCGGGCCGGACGTCACGACATAGCGGAAGTCGGGAAGCGCGGCCGCGGACGCAAGATCGCCGCCCAGGCCCGGGATGCGAGCCAGACTGCGCTTGCGACGGGCGTCCGGATCGAAGCTGAACGAATCAACGCGGGGTTGGCCGTGGATGAAACGCGTGGAGGATTCGAGTTCACTGCCGAGGGTTTCGGTCCAGGGGCTGCTTGCCCCCAGGTAGGACTGGACCGCATAGAGGCGGGTTTGGGCGCAATCGTTGCCGGGCAGCGACCGGGCACCACCGAAGATCGGTGGGAGGAACGGCGAGACGATCAGGGCGCGCGGCAGATTCGCCTGGGCAAGTGAGAAAGCGAGTCCGACGTCGCGGGTCACGACGATGGCGCAGCCGGGGCCCGCGGTTTGGCGGACAAAGGCGACCACCTGCTCGGGACGGTCGTTCATGCTGGCCTTGGCGAGGCCGTAACGCCCGATGATGTGGGCGGTCCCGACGGCACTCCAGAGCGCGAGGAAGAGCAGGATGGCGTTCTGAACGCGCGGGCGCAGGGCTCCCACAATCAGCGCGGAGGCGGGCGCGAGGACGGGGATCAGCAGCAAGCCGTTGCGTGGTTTCCCGCCGAGGCCGCTAACGGCTACCAGCAGGAAGAACAGCAGGCCGAAGAGCAGGAGCGAGGCTAGGCCGCCGCCGGCTGCGTCAGTCGAAGCGCCGCGGCGGGCCAGACGCATCAGCGCGATCAGGCCCACGACGCAGAGCGCGGCGAAGAGCAGGCCGGCGAGAATGGCGAGTGGGTGCCAGGGAAGGTAGGCCTCCGACATGGCGACCGATTGCAGTAGCCGGAGAAAAGAGCTGACGAGACTGAAGCGCTGGTCAGCGCTGTCGGGGATGTGGACGGCAATCATGGTGTGAAGCTGGGGCGCGATGAGCGCGCAGAAGACTCCGAGGATCAACAGGACGGGAAGCAGTAGGCGCTTCCACGGCTGGGCGCGATAACGCCGGAGCATGGCCGCGCCCAGCGCGACGACGAAGAGCAACGTGATGTAGTTGAGGTAGAAGAGGCACCCCAGCAGGACAGCGAGCGCCAGAGCCCGCGCGGCGCCGAAGGTGGGACGGGCACTGCGTGGCTGCAGAGCAATTGTGAGAGTGACGAGGGCGAAGCCGGTCCACCAGCTATACCAGCGGAAGGTGGTGTTCCATAGCAGAAGTTGCGGATGCAGCGTGGCGAGCAGCAACAGGCAAAGCTGGGAGCGGGTGCGGGCGAACAGCGGAGTGACCTGGTCGAGGAAAATTGCCAGCCCAGCGTAGACAAACAGACAGGGAAACAGATCCATCCAGCGAAAAGACGGGACGGCGCGGTAAGCAAGGTGCGCCAGCAGGTACATGCCCGGCGGGTGGACGCCTTGTGCGGCGGTGGTACGCAGGATGCTGGCGACGGGGCTGGCGATCAGGTCGAGCGCCGATATTTCGTCGTCGTAAAGATTGCGTACTGCCAGTATGGCGACCGAGAGCGCGGCAGAGATCGCGAGCAAGGCGGCTGCGAGCGCGCGTGGGTTGGGCTTACGCTGCATGCGAAGTGAAGTGGGCCATGGCTGTGAAGGGCAGAGCAGTATCACAACTACTGTACCCCGTACCCGAAAGACCGGCGGCAAGTATCGCCAGCCGACCGGTGTGTCCAAATGGTCGCGAATTCGCGGAATGCTCTAGACTTTGATTATGCGGATATTGGTGCTGGGGCAGGGCAAGACCGGCAAGCTGGTCTCGGAGGTGGCGGCCGAGCGCGGCCACGGCGTGAGCGGGTTGGATGTGCTGGAGAACTCCGGTGCCGGCGCGTTGACGCCGCCGTTGGTCGCGGGGTTCGACGTGGTGATCGACTTCACCACGCCCGAGGCGGTGGTACAGAACATGCGCGCGTGCTTGGGGATGGGCGCGAAGATGGTGGTGGGCACGACCGGCTGGTACGACAAACTCGCGGACATGCGCGCGCTGGCGGAGCGCAAGGGCGCCGGGCTGCTCTACGGGACGAATTATTCCATCGGTGTGCAGGTGATGCTGAAGCTGGCGGAGCAGATGGCATCATCGCTGGCGGGTGCGGGATATGAATTCTCGATTGTGGAGACGCACCACGTCAGCAAGCTGGATAAGCCTTCAGGGACCGCGATCTCGATTGCGGAGATGGCGGAACGGGGCGCGGGGAAGAAGTTCGAGGTACCGATCGAGTCCGTCCGCGAAGGCGATGCGAAGGGACTCCACGTGCTGGAGGCGAGGAGCGATGCGGACCGGGTGGTGCTGACGCATGAGGCATTCTCGCGGCGCGGGTTTGCCGAGGGTGCGGTGCGCGCGGCGGAGTGGCTGTCGACGCGGACCGGGTGCTACGACTTCCGCGATGTGTGGGAGAAGCTATAAGTCGAAGTGGGTCAGCTTGATTCTGTCTCGTTAAGGGCACGGCTTCAGCCGTGCCCCAAGCTACCGATCGATCGAACGGCTTTAGCCCCTGAGGTCAGGATTGTTCAAACCGACCCGCAACCTCTAAGCAAGCAAGTTGCGTGACTCGAGCGCCTCCGCTTAGCCTGTAGGTATGAGTTCAGCGACCATTTCCGCTCCTTCGTTTGCTTCGCTTTCCTTCGACGAAAAGCTCGACCGGCTGGCCGAGGTGGCCGTGCGCGTGGGCCTCGGTCTGCGCGCGGGCCAGGAACTGGTGCTTACCGCGCCGATTGAAGCCTTGCCTTTGGTCCGCCGGATTACCGACCATGCCTATCGTGCCGGAGCGCTGCTGGTGACAACCTTGTTTGCGGACGACTTATGCGTGCTGTCGCGGTATCAGCATGCGCCAGATGCGAGCTTCGACTATGCGCCGGTGTGGCTGCAGGACGCGATTGCGACGGCGTTCAAGAATGGCGCGGCACGCATGGCAATTGCGGGGACAAACCCGGCGCTGCTGGCTGGCCAGGACCCATCAAAGGTGGCGCGGGCGAATGTAGCGGCATCGAAGGCGGCCAAGCCGGCGATGGAACTGATTACGCGGCACGAGATCAACTGGACGATTGTGGCGGCAGCGACGCCGGAGTGGGCGAAGCTGGTGTTTCCCGCCGAGCCGGTGGACACTGCGATGGAGAAACTGTGGGAGGCGATCTTCCAGGCGTCGCGCATCATCGGAGACGATCCGGTGGCGGACTGGCTGGCGCATGGCGCGCGGCTGAAGCAGCGCGTGGACCTGCTGAACGCGAAACGCTATGCGGCGTTGCATTTCAAGTCGAAAGACGGAAACACCAATCTGAAAGTCGGCTTGGCGGACCAGCATCTTTGGGCGGGCGGCGGGACGACGGCGGGAAACGGCGTGTATTGCCAGCCGAATATTCCCACCGAGGAGTGCTTCACCACGCCACACAAGGACCGTGTCGATGGCGTGGTGCGTGCGTCGAAGCCGCTTTCGCACCAGGGCACGCTGATCGAAAACATCCGCTGCCGGTTCGCAGACGGAAAGATTGTGGAGGCCACGGCGACCGCGGGCGAGGATGTGCTGAATAAGCTGATCTCAACCGACGACGGGGCGCGTCGGCTGGGCGAAGTCGCGCTGGTGCCGGCGTCATCGCCGATTGCGGCTTCGGGAATTCTGTTCTGGAGCACGCTGTTCGACGAGAATGCGGCCAGCCACATCGCGCTGGGGCAGGCGTATTCGACTTGCCTGATCGGCGGCGAGAAGATGGACAACGACGCGCTGACCGCGCTGGGGGCGAACTCGAGCCTGATCCATGTGGACTGGATGATCGGTACGGCGGCGATGGATGTGGATGGGATCGCCGCGAATGGCGCGGCTGAGCCGCTGATGCGCGCGGGTGAGTGGGTCTAGGCACACGTCAGGAAAAGATCAGGAAAGCGGTAATGGTGCCAGGCCGCAATACGGCGTAGTTTCAGTTACATAATCGGGTCCGCGGTCCCGCGCTGCGATTTTTCTCAAGACCGTGCTCAAATCGAATGAATCTGATGTAAATTGATACTCATTCGATAACAAATTCAGCTCGCACTCCCGAACTCCCATAACCAGATTCTGCAAGTGCAAGCGCAACTGCAGTCGAAGTGCATTCGTCCCGGCTGGTTCATCCTTCGGTCGCACCGGCGTCTCGATTTTCACTCCACCAATCTCCTCAGGAGTCTCTCCATGAGCAACGAATTCAGCTCGAGTCTCTCGCGCAGGTCCTTTCTTCGCAGCCTCGGAGCGGCTTCAGTGGCGGCTGCTTCGATTCCGGCGATGGCGGCGGTTCAGAGTGCGGGAGCGCCGCGGCCGGGATCCGGCATTGCGGACGGCGATATGTCCAACCTGGGCGGGCCTGTGTCCGCCGGCATGGTTGCCATCAGCATGAACGAGAATCCGCTGGGGCCGGCGCAGTCGGCACTGGACGCGATCTGCAGGACGGCGTCGGTGGGCAATCGCTACCACGGAGATGTGATTCAGGCGACCGTGAGCACGGCGATTGATCTGTTTGGAATGAGGCGCGGCTACGTCGGTCTTTTTCCGGGATCGGCCGGAGCTCTGAACCTCGCGCTGATGTCTAACATT
Source organism: Acidobacteriaceae bacterium (assembly GCA_049509035.1). Taxonomy (GTDB): domain Bacteria; phylum Acidobacteriota; class Terriglobia; order Terriglobales; family Acidobacteriaceae; genus Edaphobacter. Next base: position 169,757 of record JBELAH010000005.1, on the reverse strand, counting down.
GGCCCTGACCGGCCGCTGGTGTATGCCGATCCGAGTTATGAGCAGGGTCCCGGCGTGGCGGATATGGTCGGCGCCCCGAAGTTCGCGGTCAAGCTGACCGCGGCGTACGCGCACGACGTTCGCGCCATGGTCGCGGCCACGCCGAAGGCCGGAGCGTACTACATTGTGAACCCCAACAACCCGACGGGAACGATGACTCCCAAGCAGGACATCGTTTGGCTGTTGCAGAACAAGCCTGCCGGTTCAGTGGTCATCGTCGACGAGGCGTATCACCATTTTTCGAACGGCGAATCGTGCATCGACCTGGTTGCGGCGGACCAGGACATCATCGTGACGCGCACTTTCTCGAAGATCTATGGCATGGCCGGCCTGCGCGCGGGTTTTGCGTTCGCGCGGCCGGAGTACTTCCAGAGGTTCCGCGCGGTCGCTCCGTACGCGCCCAGCCTGGCCAGCGTTTCCATTACCAGCGCGGCCGCGGCCCAGGCGGCGCTGCTGGACAAGGACCTGGTCCCACTGCGGCGCAAGATCAATGCGGACATCCGCTCGGACACGCTGGAGTTCCTTACCAGGCATGGGTACACGGTCGTTCCCGGGTCGCAGGCGAACTTCTTTATGGTGGACACGAAGCGGCCCGGCGGGGAGTTCCAGAGCGCGATGCTGGGAGAGAACATTCTGATCGGCCGGACCTGGGACGCGATGCCAACCTATGTGCGCGTGAGCGTCGGCACCAGGGGCGAGATGGCAAGGTTCCAGGCCGCGTTCGCGAAGTGCATGGACCAGCCGCCGGCCGCGGTCAACGGCGCCGCACGGCTGCATTCGCCGGCGTTGAACCCAAGCGAACTGCACCGCAGCGGACTGGCGTTCGCGTAGTAGGCGCGGCACTGAACGCCCGCTCCGTGCTACGGTATCCCAGTGAGCAGACAAGGCCTGAGCCCGGGACGTCTGGAGGCGTTCTCCGACGGCGTCATTGCGGTCATCATCACCATCATGGTGCTGGAGCTGAAGGTGCCCGGGCCGGATGGTTTGGCTGGTCTGCGCGCGGTTCTACCCACCGTCTTTCTCTACCTGCTCACTTTCGTGCAGATTGGCATTTACTGGGTGAACCATCACTACCTGGTCGACGAGGTCGAGACGGTCAGCCACGGCATCCTGTGGGCCAACCTGGTCTTTCTGTTCTGCCTGTCGCTATTCCCGTTTGCAACCGATTGGATCGGCATCAAGGGGCTGTCGTCGTTCACCACGGCGCTGTATGCCGCGGTCAGCATTCTGCCGGGGCTCGGGTATATGGGGCTGTGGCTCCAGATACGGTCGCAGAGCACAGCGCCGGCACATGCGAGCTGGGGCAAGCAGATTGCGTCGCTTGCGCTGTATATTGCAGCGATTCCGGTGGCGTTCTACCGGCCCGCGGCCTCGCTGACGCTGATCGGAATTGTCGCGGTGATCTGGCTTCTGCCGCCGAAGGCTGAGGTGCCGCCGGAGGGCGATTATTGCAAGTCACCGCGGCGGGCTGCAAAGGATTCCGCAAACTCCACAGGCGGATAAAAGGTAAACTCACAGTCGCGATGGAACTCTCTGGTTGCGGCACGGCACTGGTAACGCCCTTTCTTGCGGATGGGGCGGTGGACGAAGCTTCGTTCGTCCGTTTAGTGAACTGGCAAATCGAATCGGGCATCAACTTCCTGATCCCTTGCGGAACTACCGGCGAGGCCTCGACGCTGAATGAGGTGGAGTGGCTGCGCGTCGTGGAGGTTACGGTCAACACCGCAGCCGGGCGCGTGCCGGTGTTTGCGGGCTGCACCCACAACTCGACCAGCGAGGCCGTGGCGCGTGCGAAGAAAGTCGCGAAGATTGCTGGCCTCACCGGCATCCTGACCGCGAATCCCTATTACAACCGGCCGGGGCAGGAGGGCCAGTATCAGCACTTCCGCGCGATTGCCGAAGCGGTGGAGTTGCCAATCCTGCTCTACAACATCCCGTCGCGCACGGGCGTGAACCTGGAACCAGCGACGGTGCTGCGGCTGGCAGAGATCAAGAACATCGTGGCCATCAAGGAATCGAGCGGCAGCGTCGCGCAGATTTCGGAGCTGATTACCCAGGCTCCGCGCGGCTTCAACGTGCTCTCGGGCGACGACGGGATGACGTTGCCGGTGCTGGCACTCGGTGGTGCGGGCCTCGTCTCGGTGGCGTCGAATGCGATACCGGCGCCGATGGCGAAGATGGTTGGTTCCGCGCTGGCCGGCGATTGGGCCACCGCGCGCGCGATCAATGCCAAGTACCTGGCGTTGATGAAAGCCCACTTCTCTGAGCCCAGCCCTGCGCCAGTGAAAGCAGTGCTGGCGCTGATGGGCCGCATCGAGGAGCGGCTGCGGCTGCCGATGGTTCCGGTGACAGCGCCGACGCGCCAGAAACTGGAGAAGCTTGTGGGCGAACTTGGGTTGGCCTAGTACGGCTTACAATCGAGTCTGATCATGACAACTGAGAGCTTGGAAGCACGGATTGATCGGCACTTTGCCGCGGGCGCTGCGGCGGTGGGCGATGGTGCGGCGATGGATGCCTTTCTCGAACTGCGCACCGCATTGGAGGCGGGCACTCTGCGGGCGGCGGAGCCGGATGCCGTGGCACCAACGGGCTGGCGCGTAAATGCATGGGCCAAACGCGGCATTCTGCTTGGATTTCGCCTGGGCGCGCTGACGGAGATGAGCGGGCTTGCTCCCGCCGGACAGACGATCCTTTCGTTCGTGGACAAGGGGACGTACCCGGCGCGCCGGTTTACGCCGAAGGACGGCGTGCGCATTGTGCCCGGCGGAAGCTCGGTGCGGTCGGGCGCGTTTGTGGCGCAGGGCGTGGTGATGATGCCGCCTGCGTATATCAACGCGGGCGCTTACGTGGACGAAGGAACGATGGTGGATTCGCACGCGCTGGTAGGCTCGTGCGCGCAGATCGGCAAGCGCGTGCATCTGTCTGCGGCGGCGCAGATTGGCGGCGTGCTGGAGCCGGTGAACGCATCGCCGGTCATCATCGAGGACGACGTGCTGGTCGGCGGAAACACCGGCGTTTACGAAGGCACTATCGTCCGCAGGCGCGCAGTGCTGGCAGCGGGGACGATCCTGACGCGCGGCACGCCGGTGTACGACGTGGTCAACTCGACTGTGTTGCGCGCGACGGCTGACTCGCCGCTGATAATCCCCGAGGGCGCAGTCGTGGTTCCGGGCTCGCGCGCCGTGACCGCAGGCTACGGCAAGCAGATGGGGCTCAGCGTCTACACGCCGGTGATCGTGAAGTATCGCGACGAAAAGACTGACCTCTCGACAACGCTCGAAGAGGTGCTGCGGTAGACGTGCGGCCCGGCGCTTACGGCTTCGGCTGGTTCAGCGGCTTGCGCGCGAAGTGGTACAGGCTGAAGGCGAGCAGCGCGAACATCCCCACGGCAACCCAATCGTGATACATCGGGTTCTGGTTGCTGAAGCGGAAGAGCTGCCAATGGCCGCCGCGCTGTTCGGAGAGGCCTTCTGCCAAGCGCGCGCAGACACCGAGTAGCCCCACGATGCCGCCGGCGGCGATCAGGCCTGAGGCGTAGAGGCTGCCGGGGGAGATCTCTTCGGAGGCGAGTTCGTCACCCGGGATAAGGTTGGCGAGGCGATGCTTTTCGAGCGCGCGGTCGACCATCCAGCGCATGACTCCACCGACGAAGATGGCCAGTGTGGTCGCAATCGACAGGTACGCGCCGACCGCGAAGGTGAGCGAGCGAATGCCCAGCAACTCCACCACAATCACCAGCGCCACGCCAAGTAGTACCAGTGTCCACGGCAGCTTGCGTGAGAGGATGCCGTTGATGACGGTGGCCATCAGGCGGCCCTGTGGCGCGGCAGCCCGTTCGCTGCCAATGCCCTGAATCCACTGAATCTCGATCCGCCCGGTGGCAGGGTTATAGAGGTACTTGCCGTCCTGCAGCACATTGGAACCGATCGCGTTGAGCAGCATGTAATGGCTGGCGCCGGTAAGCTCCTGTTTGTTCTGGCTGTCGCTCTGCGCGGTCAAGTCTATTCGGTCGCGCGTAAAGGGACCCTGATTCTGCACCCCATCCGGGAGTTGCGCGAGCGCGAGCGGGATAGGTGCTGGCATGCGCTGAAACTGCTCGTAGGCGCGGTTCATGGCGTTCAGCGTGGCACCAATGGAGAAGATGCAGACCATGACCCCGAAGATCAGCGCCACCTGCTGCTTCCACGGAGTCGAGCCGACCAGGTAGCCGGTCTTCAAATCCTGGCTGGTGTCACCGGCATTGGAGGCGGCGATGCAGACGACGCCGCCCACCGTAATCGCCAGTGCGCCAAATGCGGGCGCGGTCCAGCCTTTGACCAGGAAGATCGCTGATGTCGCCATCAGTGTGGCGATGGTCATGCCGGAAACCGGCGATGCAGAAGACCCGACGATGCCGACGATCCTCGCCGACACCGTAACAAACAAAAACCCGAACACCACAATCATCAGCGAAGCGGCCAGGTTCGCCAGCGGCCCGACGTACGCGCCGGGAACCGGCTTGAATTGCAGGAACAGAAACATCAGCACAATCAGCACCAGGCTTCCGCCAATCACCACGCTGGGAGGCAGATCGTGTTCAATCCGCGAGCGCACAGCCGAACCCGCCTTGGCCGTGCCTTTCTTGAAACCTTGCGTCAGTGCGCTGACGATGGTCGGCAGTGTGCGGATCAGCGTGATCAGGCCGGAGCATGCGACAGCACCGGCGCCCATGGGCCGTACATACGCCCGCCACAGGTCCGACGGCGACATCTGACTAATCGGCACAGTCCCGGGATAAAGCGGCCCGGGAAGGTGCGATCCGAAGAAGTAGATCGCCGGCATCAGCACCAGCCAGGAGAAGACGCCTCCGGCAAACATGATGGCGGCGACGCGCGCGCCGATGATGTAGCCCACGCCAAGATACTCCGGCGTGCAGTCGGCGCGGATGCTGCCGCCCTTCAGCAGGTGTTGCGCGCCGATGTCGAAGTCGCGCTTCGGTTCGTCCGGCCACAGGCCGAAAAGGCTGCTGTTCTGGAAGAGTGTATAGACGCCGCCCAGGCCGAGGCCGAGAAACACGCGCGAAGCCAAACTGCCACCGCGCTCACCGGCGATCAGGACGTCGGCGCAGGCCGTACCCTCGGGATAGATCAGCGTGCCGTGCTCTTCGACGATCAACTGACGGCGCAGCGGAATCATGAACAGCACGCCCAGCCAGCCGCCGAAAAGCGCCAGCGCGAAGATGCGCGTGGACTCGAGGTCGAAGCCAAGGAACACCAGGGCCGGAAGCGTGAAGATAACTCCCGAGGCAATCGACTGGCCCGCATTGCCGGTGGTCTGCACGATGTTGTTCTCAAGGATGGTGGCGTCGCGCAGGCCAAAGACCCTGGAAATGTAGCGCATGATCGAGATGGAAAGGACTGAGATCGGGATGCTGGCGGCTACCGTCAGTCCGGCACGCAGGCCCACGTAAACCGTGACCGCGCCAAACAGCACACCGAAGACCGCACCCAGAAGCAGCGCGCGGACGGTCAACTCCGGACGCGTTTCGGTCGCGGGAACAAAAGGCTTGAAGGCGGGTTTGACTGGGGCTGCGGTGGCCATCGGTGCGTGCTCTCCCGTGTAAATACAACGTTAACGGCTTCGATGGGAGTGTATCAGCGGCAGCGGTGTTTCGCGCTGCGGACACTTTCACGCTGGCGAACCGACCCGCAACCGTTTATACTTCCACCATCGGCGCGGCCCAAGCGGCCTGGAGCGCCGTGCGAGCGAGGTGCATCTTCAGCGCAAGTCTGAATGAGAGTACGCTCCCAGTTTCACCCGGCGCTGCGCCAGCCATAGGCGCCGGACCTGATGACGGTCGCCCGGCTGCGAGTCTGCGGCAGAGACTGGCTGGCCACACCGGGTTTTCGCTTCGCTCGGTCCTCGACGACTTTGTAACCACAGCATTTCCTTCCGATTGCCGCGTCTGCAACGGTCCGCTGCTGCGTTCCACAGCCCTCCCCATCTGTGATAACTGCCGGGCCTCTGTGCCGAAGCAGGCGGACGCATTATGCCGGCGCTGCGGCGAGGCTCTCGACATCGATTTGGAGAGCGCCTGGTTCGCCGGGCAGTTGCCGGCAGAGGGTTTGCTCTGCCACGTATGCCGCGCGGTACCGCCTATGTTCGAGCGGGCCGTCGCCTACGCCGTCTACCAGGACGAGCTGCGCGAGATGGTCCATCTGCTGAAGTACGAGCGGATGCGGAGCGTGGCGAACCTGCTGGGCGGAATGCTCGCTGAGGCCATCCTGACATTGCGAGCAGAGGCAGCGCGGGAGCTGACCGTGGTTGCCGTGCCTTTGTTCCCAGCCAAGCAGCGTCAGCGCGGCTACAACCAGGCGGAGCTGCTGGCCGACGCAGCGATCGCTGGGCTGCGGACGGCCGCTCCGGAGTGGAGGCTGCAACGCGTCGCCGGAGTGCTGACTCGGCGCCGCGACACCAGGAGCCAGTTCGAGCTGAACCCGCACAGCCGGCGCAGGAATCTGGAAGGCGCCTTCGAGGCCGACGCGAGCAGGCTCGTGCCCGGCTGCGAGGTGCTGCTGGTGGACGACATCTACACCACCGGCGCTACCGCCCGCGAGTGCGCGCGTGTGCTGCGCCGAGTGGGTGCGCGCAAGGTTTGGGTCGCTACGCTGGCCCGCGCGCAGACTCCGCGGGTCGCGCTGTGGGACGGCGCTGGAATGCATGCCGTGCAGGGATTCGGATAGAGACAGCAGCCTTCAACCTTCAGCGATGGGATCGCAACGGATCGGCAACCGGAGGATTTCAGCAATGCAAGCGTCGCACATGTCGTCGAAGATGCGGAAGCAACGGGCGCAGGCGAGCCGGCACGCAGGACACCACGGCCCTCCGCGGCTGACCACGGAGCTGGATGTGCGTATCGGCGTGTTCCGCCAGCCGGCCATGCAGACGCCGGTGCTGGTGCTGAATGCGTCCTACGAGCCGATCAACATCTGCGGAGCGCGCCGGGCGCTGGTGCTGGTGCTCAAAGGCGTTGCCCGCACTGAGGAGGAACAGGGCGCAGTGCTGCACGCGGCGCGGCTCAGCGTGGCCATGCCCAGCGTGATCCGCCTGCTGGAATACCGCAGAATTCCCCACCAGACGCGGGCACTCTCGCGCAAGAATATTCTGCTGCGCGACCGCAATGCGTGCCAATACTGCGGCGTTGTGCTGACCGCCAGCGAACTGACGCTGGACCACGTGGTTCCGCGCTCCCGCGGCGGGTTGTCGACCTGGGAGAACCTGGTTGCGTGCTGCCACGAGTGCAACCGGAGGAAGGGCAATTCGCTGCTGCACGAGCTGACTGAAATGAAGCTGCAGCGTGAGCCGCGGCCGTTCAGCCTGCACACCTCGCGCCACATCATGCGCATGATCGGTTCGGCCGATCCCAGCTGGCGACGCTATCTCTACTTCGAGTCGGAACCGGCCGCCTAGGTGCAGGTTCCCACCACTTCGCGGTGAATACGCCTCATTTTGGCGGCGGGGCCGGTGCAGGCGGCTGACCATTATTCTGGTCGGGAGTCTGGCCGTCGGGCGTGTGCTTGTTGGTGATGTCCTCGCCGTTGTAGATAATGCGGATGTTGGAGTGGAATTGCTTGTAGTCGGTGTAGCGGACGACTGAGCGCATGTGCACGTCCTCGCCCAGCCCGTCTCTCGACGCGGCGAAGTGCAGAACGCCCTCGGCCTTGGTATAGGTGGGGAACCAGTACTTGCCGTCGACCTGCTCGTAGTAGGTGGTGAAGGGCGGCTGCAGGTCTTCGTGGCCCGGGCGCGTGTCCTGGGGAACGGTTTTTCCGTTGATCAGCACGATCTGCAGGTCCTTCTGATCGACCCACACTTTGCCCTGGAAGTAGTGCTTGTTCTTCTCCAGCACCTTGGGGCCGGCCTGAAAGACGTAGGTGTCGAGGTCATCGACCTTTTGTCGGCCAAGGTAGGTGACGTCATACTGCGGCAGGTCGTCGGTCGTAAGGATGAACGGCAGGCGATGCTCGACCTCGTCGACGTCGGCGGGCGTCCTCATGACCGGAGTGGCGCTGGCGTCGAGGGTGCTGGCGGGGGCGAAGACGACGTGCTCCTCGCGATGGCCGGCGTCGTTGAAGGTGACGTCGCTGACTTGGTAGTACTCGCCGTCGACTTTGCCGGAGTCGTCGTTGACGATGTCGACTTTGACCGACTCGCGAAAGATGTAGCTGTCGCGGGCCTGCTTGAACTCGGCCTCGCGCTCGCCGAACTTCTTGATGATCTGGTCGACCGTGAGCCCGGCGGGCGGGGTCGGGTCGAGAGGGCCAAACCCCTGCTGGGCACGCGCGGCCAGCGGCGCTGCGAGAGCGAAGGCAGCGAGGGCGAGAAGCGCGGCGTTCTGTCCAGCTAACAGTTTCATAGTCTCGAGGCTCCGGCGACTTACTGTATTAGACGATGAATTGCGGTTTGGGGCTGCCGCACCCCGGCTGGCCGCTACGGGGCGAGGGATTTCTTGCGCGCGGCTTCGAACTCGTCGCCCGGTCGCCAGGAGATGGTGGCCGGCGCCGTGATGGCCTCCCAGCCCAGTTCCAAGCCGAACCGCGCCAGCTTGGCGTTCCCGGAAAAGTCCATGTCCGGGGTGTAGTTATCGGAGAAGTTGTGGTAACGGTGCGCCGTGTAGTCGTCCTCTTTGGCCAGGCCCCAGGCGGCGTCATGGCCCCGGTAGAGCGTACCTTCGCCGATGGAGAAGGCGGGAACGCCGTGGCGCGCCATGGAGAAGTGGTCGGAGCGGTAGTAGTGGCCGGCCTCGGGATGCGCGTCGGCCACAATCGCAATGCCGAAGCGGGCCGCTGTGGCCTCGACCGTGGGATAGAAGCTGGTGCGCTCGGAGCCGTCGACCGAGGTCTCCATCGGTTCGCCGAAGGGCTGGATGGCGTCGTAGTTCAGGTCAAGCGCGATCTGGCCGGCGGGGATGGGCGGGTGCTGGCCCAGGTATTCGGAGCCGAGCAGCCCCTGCTCTTCCGCGGTGACCGACGCGAAGATGACCGAGTGGGCAGGCCGGCCAGGCATGGACGCCCACGCGCGCGCGAGTTCCATGATCATGGCGCAGCCGGTGGCGTTGTCCACCGCGCCGTTGTAGATGTTGTCGCCGGGCATGCCGGGCACGAAGCCGAGATGGTCGTAGTGGGCGGTGTAGAGGACAGCCTGGTCTTTTATCGCGGGCTCAGTGAACTTGTCTCCCGCAATGTGCCGGTCGGCTTCGCTGATCGCGGGCGGCGCGTTCACGCCGCGCAGGATGCCGATGACGTTCGGTGACTGGTACGTGCGGACGGTGGATTCGATGTGTGCCTTAAGACGGACAGGCAGCTCAACGGCCTTGAAGCCGCGCTTGCCGGCGGCGTCGATCTCGGCGTCCGTACTGCCAAGACCAGCCGCGGCGAAGAGCTTGTCCGAGATGTCGTGGTGGATCCATGCGGCCGCAGCGACCTGCGGGTTGGTGTCGGAGGCGAGGAAGGTCTTCTCGCCGGAGCCGGAGTTCTGGACCACCGACCAGGGATAGCTGGCCAGGTCGGTGCGGTGGATGATAAGCGCGCCGATGGCTCCGCGCCGGGCGGCCTCCTCGTACTTGTAGGTCCAGCGGCCGTAGTAGGTCAGCGTCTTGCCGGCGAAGAAGTTGGGATCGTCGGAGGGCGGATCGCCGACGATGATGAGGACGACCTTGCCGCGAACGTCGATGCCGGCGTAGTCGTCCCACTTGTATTCGGGCGCGGTCACTCCATAGCCGACGAAGACGATGGGCGCGTCGATGTCGACAATGGGCGTGTGGCGCGGGTTGTTCACGACGTAGTCCGCCCCGAAGCGGAGCGCCATGGCGGGGCCCGTTTTCCCTGCTCCGCTGGGCGCGAGGGTGAAGGTAGTGGCGTCGCGCTTCACCGTCATGCCGAAGAAGTCGATCTGCTGGAAAAACGTCCCGTTGTCGCCGCCGGGCTCAAGGCCTGCCAGTGCGAACTGGGTGGCAATGTATTTGGCGGCCAGATCGCCTCCGCGCACCCCGGGCCCGCGGCCCTCCAGCAAGTCGTCGGCGAGGAACGCATCGTGGGCGCGAATCCGTTCGGCGTCGATGGACGCCTCCGCAGCCTTGACTGCCGGCGGAATAGTCACGGGCGGCGCGGCCCTCTGGGCGAGGATGGGAGCGGCGACGAGCGTGACAGCGAAGATGAGCGCGAACTTATGCAAGGTAACTCCTTGAGTCAGTAATCCTGAGAGTTCTAGTTTACGCGGATGGTGAGTCGGGGTTGAGCGCACCCGGGCGCGGGTAGGGGCTAATTTGAATTCGCCTCGATGACGGCACGGCTTCAGAGCCAGTCCTGAGCAGAGTCGAATGGATGTCGCAAACATGGTCTGTCTCGTTAAGGGCACGGCTTCAGCCGTGCCGTGAGCGCTGCACCATCAATGGGGCTTTAGCCCCTGAGGGCAACCCTTCCCAAGCCGACCCACGCGCATTGAGCCGGAACACCGGGCCGAACAGCCGGGAGAGTTAGACTTGCGGGATGAAGAGATTTGGGTTGTTTTGGGTTGTGGCGTGTGGTCTGGTTTGGGCCGGACTGGGTGAGGCTGTAGCGGCAGGACAAGGTGCGGCTGGGCCGGTTGCCGCAAAAAGGCCAATCACCTTCGCCGACATGATGGCAATGAAGCGTATCAGCGATCCGCAGATCTCGCCCAGCGGCAAGTGGGTGATGTTCTCCGTCACGGATGTGTCTCTAGAGAAGAACACGAAAGTGAACCACCTCTGGGTCGTGCCTCTCGACGGCAGCGCGCCGGAGCGCCAGGTTACCTCCGGCAGCGGCGAGAGCTTCGGCCGATTCTCACCGGATGGCAAGTGGGTTTCCATGACCATCGGCGACCACATCTTCCTTGCGCCCTGGGATGAGGCAGCCGGAAAGCTCGGCGAAGCGAAGCAACTGACCAGCGTCAGCGGCGGCGGTGCAGACGGCGCTATCTGGTCGCCGGACTCGAAGCGCCTGCTCTTTACCGCGCAGGTCTACCCGGAGTGCAGCGTCAAGGGCGGCGACGCCGCTCTGAAGCAGATCGAGCCGTCGGACAGCAAGGCCATTGTCGGCGGCAGCCTCGCCCTCTCCGCTTGGCAGAAGCTGGAGCCGGCGGCGTGGGCCGAGGAAGATGCCTGCGATAAAGCCAAGGACGACGCTGCGGCCAAGAGTCCCGTGAAGGGCCAAGTCTGGGACGGCCTCCTCTACCGCCATTGGGACCACTACACCGGCCAGAAACGCACGCACATCCTCGCCGTGGACGCGGATGGGCAGAACGTGCGCGACCTGACTCCTGCAAGCGCGGTAGGCGATGCGGAGACGCCGACGTTCTCGCTGGGAGGGACACAGGATTATGCGTGGGCTCCCGACTCCAAAGAGATTGCGTATGTGACGAACCTCGACCCCGTCCCGGCGGCTTCGACCAACAACGACGTCTTCACGCTGAGACTCGACGAGCCGGGGGCGAAGGCGGTGAAGGTGTCGACCAGCCCGGGGAGCGATGATGAGCCGGAGTATTCGCCGGATGGCAAGTACCTGGCCTTCCGCTCGCAGGCGCGGAATGGGTTTGAGTCGGATAAGTTTCGGCTGATGCTGTTTGATCGGGAGAAGAAGACGACACGCGAATTGATCCCGAAGTTCGACCGATGGGTGGATGAATTCACGTGGGCGCCGGAGTCGGAAGGAATCTTCTATGTGAATGGGAAGGCCGGCGAAGAGAATGTTGACTTCGTTGGGGTTAATGGCAACTGGTTGGGATTTCTCGAAGGTGAGGGCGAATTCAGCGATGTCCATGTACTTCCCCACGCCGGAGTGCCGGATGAAGGAACAATTCTCGTTGCGACTCGCATGACCGCGGAGGGGCCATCGGAAATCATCAAGCTTCCCAAGAAAACCGCTCCGGGCGCTTCTGAATGGGGTGGTGAGGAAGCAATCACCCATTTGAATGATTCAGTGTTGAGCCAACTCGACCTCCCGAAGATGGAGTCGTTCTGGTTTACGGGTGCAGAGGGGACAAAGGTCGAGGGGTTTCTGTTGAAACCGCCGGGGTTTGATTCGGCGAAGAAGTATCCGCTAAAGTTCCTGCTGCATGGCGGGCCGCAGTCGGCCTGGGGGGATGCGTGGAGCTTCCGCTGGAACGCCGAACTGATGGCGGCGAGTGGGTATGTGGTGGTGATGATCAACCGCCGCGGGTCGACCGGCTATGGCCAGAAGTTCGTCGATGAAGTCAGCGGCGACTGGGGCGGCCGCGCGTATGAGGACCTGATGAAGGGCCTCGATTACGCCGAGGCGAAATTTCCCTTCATCGACAAGACCCGTGAGTGCGCGCTCGGGGGCAGCTATGGCGGCTACATGGCGAACTGGATCCTGACGCATACCAACCGCTTCAAGTGCATCGTGACCCATGATGGCCTGTACGACCCGGCAAGCGCCTACGGCGACACCGAAGAGATGTGGTTCAACGAGTGGGAGTTCCGCACGCCTGCCGACTATCCCAAAGGCTGGGACGGCTTCCCGCCCGACCCGAAACAAACCGCAGCCGGCCATCCGGCCGAGCCTTGGCGTTACCAGAACCTCCCCGCGGATCAGGACCCGTTCCGCAAGTGGTCGCCGATGCGGTTTATCCAGAACGCAAAGACGCCGACGCTGGTGATCCACTCGCAGAAGGACTACCGCCTGGATGTGTCGCAGGGCATGGAACTGTTTACGGCGCTGCAGCGGCTCGGCGTGCCATCGAAGTTCCTTTACTTCCCCGACGAAGGCCACTGGGTGCTGAAGCCGCAGAACTCGCAGCTTTGGAATCAGGTAGTCAGCGACTGGTGCGACCGCTGGACCCACACCAACGCCTACGCGGAGACGAGGTAGCCGTGCCCTTCCAGCGGGCAAAGATACGCGAGCCGCTGGGCGAACCGGCGCTGTTCGTGTATGCCGTGGGCATGCTCGCCCGCCGCATGCGGACGGAGCGCGAGCTGCGCCGCCTGATGCAGCGTCGCGCCGAGCCGGGTGAGTTGGGCGCACGGGCCATGGACGCGGTGGTCACCCGGCTAAAGGAGCTGAACTACCTGAGCGATCCGCGGTTCGCCGCGGACTATACGCGCCTTCGCAAGGAAAATGAGAAGTTCGGGCGGCGGCGCGTCCAGCAGGACCTCGCGGCGAAGGGTGTGGCGTCGGAGACGGTGGGCGCGGCGGTGGGCGCGGCCTACGCGGACGTGGATGAGGTCGCCCTGGCGCGTGAGTACGTCGCCCGCAAGCGCATGAAGCAGCCCACCGGCGAGAACGCGCGCAAGGAGTCGGCCAAGGTGATGGGAAGGCTGCTGCGAGCGGGGTTTTCGGCGGGGACGGTGTTCAAGGTACTGCGGGAGTGGGGCGTCGAGGTAGAAGAAGTAGACGTCGATGTGGAGGAAGACGAGAGTTCTGATTAAACGGAGCGAAGCACGCGCACCGGGATCAGGAAGATGGCGGTGATCAGTTCGAACACGCCCCGGACCGCGATACCGGCGAGACGGAAGGGCAGCGTGATCAGCCAGACGATCGGGTAGAGCAGCAGCGCGGCGACAGCAATCGGCCGGCAGAGAACCAGAAGAATACAGAAGAGAAGCAGCTTAATCATGAGAGTCCTTTTCGGCGGCGCGTTTGCCCGATGCGGCCGCCAGAAGAAGAATACGCGGATGAGGCGAGCGAGGTTCCGTGGGCGTGAAGGATGTTCAGCGAGTTGTGGCGGTGGACTGGTCGGGTGACCGCAGCGTGGCCGGGCAGCGCAAGAAGATTTGGGCCGGTGTATGGACGGCGGGTGGGCGGTTGCGTCTTGAGAGCAAGATGACCCGAGAGACACTGATCGATTGGCTGATCGAGATGGCGCGCGACACTCCACGCATGGTTGTCGGCGTGGATTTCTGCTTCAGTTACCCGGCGTGGTTTGTGGCTGAGCACGGGGCGAAGACTGCACCGGAGTTTTGGGAAATAGTGGTTGAGCACGGTGAGCGCTGGCTGGGTTGGGAGTGTGAAGATGCTCGATTCTGGGGGCGGGTGGGCAAGTTCAGAACAGGAAAGAAGCCGCTGGAGTTTTGTGGAGAGTTTGGACTCCGGATGCTTCGGCAGGCAGACATCGCATGCAAGGTGCAGGGAAAGATTCTCGACCCGTCGGAGGCGGCGAAGGTGAAGGGAATCGCGCCGAAGTCGCCGTTTCAGATTGGCGGCGCAGGGGCGGTGGGCACCGGGACGCTTAGAGGAATTCCTAAACTGCCTGAATTAGTGAAAGGGGGATTCAGCATCTGGCCCTTCCATCCAACAAGGCTGCCGATGCTGGTCGAGATCTATCCGCGGCTGCTCACGGGCGAGGTGAAGAAGGGCGATGCTAAGGAGCGGGCAAAGTATCTCATGCGGAAGCAGAAAGAAGAAGCCGCGTATTCTTCCATTGAAGAGGATGTTATGGAGAAAGCGCGCGAGAGCGAGGATGCTTTTGACGCACTGGTTTCGGTGATGGAGATGGTGGCGAGACGCGATGACTTTCCGCAACTTCCCCAATCGACCGACGCGGTGACCCTGCTGGAGGGCGCGGTGTGGGGCGCGAAGACCTAGCAGCGACGGCTGATGATGCCGGACGCGGAACCGGAGGGCTGAACAATGAAAGCAAATCTGATAACTTTGGCGGTGTTGCTGGTGGCCTTGGTGTGGTTGGGAACGCATGCGTCCCTGGTGGAGTGGACGGGTGTTAAGATCGCGGGCGCGGTCATTGCCGGCGCGGCGGTCGTGGGGCTGGTGGCGGCACGATTGCAGTTGGGAGCGTCCTTCTCGGTGCGGGCAAAGGCGAAGAAGCTGGTGACCACGGGGCTGTACGCAAAGATTCGCAACCCGATCTATGTGTTTGGCGCATTGTTTCTGCTCGGCATGGCGATGGTGCTGGAGAACTGGATATTACTGGCGTTCGTGGTGGTGCTGGTGCCGGTGCAGATCGTTCGCGCGCGCAAGGAAGAGCAGGTGCTGCGCGAGGCATTCGGAGAGGAGTACGAGCGCTATAAAGCGGGCACGTGGTTTTAGGGTTTCGTCGATATACTAACCCTGTCAGTTGCAAGCAGATGGTGGGGCCGGCGCGCGGGCAAAGCGGCAGATCGGTGCAGGCGAACGGCCAGGGGACGATGGGTTCTCGATGATCGAGACGGCTGGGACGAAGGCGACTTTCGTGGAGCGGTTGCGGGCGCATATAGCCATTGCGCGGCTGGACCACTCGATCAAGAACCTGTTTGTGCTGCCCGGAATCATCGTGCCGCTCAGCATCTATCCCAAACTGCTGAATGCCCGGCTGGGCGTGACGCTGCTATGGGCGTTTGTATCGATCACGCTGGTGGCGTGCAGCAACTACGTGATCAACGAGGTGCTGGACGCGCCCTTCGACCGGCTGCACCCGACCAAGAAAAGCAGGCCGGCCGCGCTTGGACTGGTCAACATCCCTTTGGCTTACGTCCAGTGGATCGCGATGATGCTGGCAGGCGTCGCGATCGGCTGGAAGATCTCGAAGCCGTTCGCCGTGACCGCGCTGCTGCTGTGGCTGATGGGCTGCGCGTACAACATCCGCCCGCTGCGGACCAAGGACGTGCCCTACCTGGATGTGCTGACCGAGAGCGTGAACAATCCGCTGCGAATGCTGCTGGGGTGGTATGCGGTGGCAGCGTGGCTGGTGCCGCCGCTGAGCCTGCTGATGTGCTACTGGATGATCGGCTGCTACTTTATGGCGCTGAAGCGCTTCAGCGAACTGCGCGAGATTGGCGACCATGGCCTGGCGGGCTCGTACCGCGCCAGCTTTCGACGCTATACGCAGGAGTCGCTGCTGGAGAGCGTGGTGTTCTATGCGTCCACCGCGATGCTGTTCTTCGGAGCGTTCGTCATCCGCTACCGGATCGAGTTGCTGCTTGGCTTCCCGCTGGTTGCGGTGGTGATGGCGATCTACTTCAAGCTGTCGTTTGAGTCGCACTCGGCCGTGCAGAATCCAGAGAAGCTCTATCGCGAGCCGCGCCTGATGGCGTGGTTTGCAGCGACCGTAGTGGTAATGGTGCTGCTCCTGTTTGTGCGGCTGCCGTGGCTGGAGAAGATCTTTATGCCCACAATCCCGGTGGTGCAGCCGACCACCGGGCCGGCTCCGGTTTCGCTTGTGGCTCCGTCGCGAGTTGAGGTCCGGGGCTGATGGCGGACGCAGAAGCCAGGCCGTCGATCGCGAAGTGCGGGCTGGCGCGGGCAATGGTGGTGGTGTTTGTTTGTCTGACGGCGGCGGTGTCGCTGGCATGGTCGCACACCAAGCTGCTATCGCAGGACGAGATGTACGAGTTCCAGACAGACAGCGTGCCGTCGCTGGCGGAGTTGGTCCATATTCAAACGACATGGCCGATCTCGCTGGATCCGCTGCTCGATCACGCCCTGTCGCATGAGGCGATGCAGGTGTTAGGACCGAGCGCGTTTGCCCAGCGTTTGCCGGCGCTCGGCGGGTTTCTGCTGATGCAGGTGTGCCTGTTTTTCTTCGTGCGCAACCTGGCGGGCGAGCGCGCGGGCGCAGTGGCGGCAGCGTTCCCGGCGGTGACGGCTACGCTGTTCTATGCGGTCGAGGGACGGCCGTATGGGTTGATGCTGGGGCTGTATGCACTGGCGCTGTGGTGCTGGCAGGTGGCTGCGAGGCAGGGAACAGGGATCAGGGAACAGGCAACAGGTTCGGGGCGCGGCTGGGCGTTGATTGGCTTGGCGGCGGCGCTGGCGGGGACGATCAACGCACACTACTTCGGGATTCTGCTGCTGGTCCCTGTCTGCGCGGCGGAGACGTGGAGAACGCTGGCGCGGCGGCGAATCGACTGGCCGATGGCTGCGGCGATTGCCGTGGGCATGGCTGGATTTCTCGCGACGCGGCCGTTCCTGCGGGCTGCCGCGGAGTTCCGCAAGAATTACTACAACGGCGGCGCCGTAGGGCTGCACGATATTACGCGGGCGTATCGGTCGATCTTCGTCAACTACACCCAGATGCCGATGAGTGCGCAGCACGTCTGGATGGTCGCACTGGTGGTGTTTGCGGCGGCGCTGGTGTGGGGATGCTGGTGCGTGCGGCGCAGGATAGAGACGGCCGAGTGGGTGTTGGTGCTCTCGCTGGCCGCGCTGCCGTTCTGCGGATACCTGCTGGCGCGGTTTGTCACTCACTCCATTGAAGTGCGGTACGTGCTGGGCGCGGTGGTGGCGATCTCCGCCATGCTGGCGATTGCCCTCAGCCCGTGGCTCAAGCGCGATGCGGTCTTCAACGCCGCGCTGGTGCTGCTGGGGCTGGGGATTGTGGCTGGCGGTGCGGTGCGCATCCACGCGGAGCAGCAGAAGACCTCAGCCCGGCTCGCAAGCTTGGTGCTGCCTGCCGACGCAAGGGCCGCACTCGACGCAAATCCCGACGGTCGCCTCTATATACAGGACATGGGCGCGTTCGAGGAGGACCGCTACTACGAGCCGGACGCAGATGTGCAGGCGCGGATGACGCTGGTCTACTCGAGCACGGAGGAGTTGCTCTGGAACCGGCACGACACCATGGCGCTGACGGCCATGCACATGCAGCACTTCACCGGGCTGCCCGTGGTCAGTTACGAAACATTGCGCGCGCAGCCGGGCGAGCACGCGTTTGTCCTGTTCCACACCGGCTGGGACTGGACCGACCAGGCGTTCGCGCAGGATGGCGCGCGGGTGCGGCCGCTGGGCCATGCGATGGGCGGCGATGTCGCGGCGGTGACTTTCCGATAGGTTGGTCGGCACGCAGTCTAGCTCGCGACCAGCGGGAGCGCCACGCGAAGCCCAATCGAAGTCACGAAGTGATCGCTCCACGCGCAGTGTGCCCGTCCGGCAGGACAGTTTCTAAGCCCGCGCTG
The DNA here is from genome assembly GCA_049509035.1 of Acidobacteriaceae bacterium. GTDB lineage: Bacteria > Acidobacteriota > Terriglobia > Terriglobales > Acidobacteriaceae > Edaphobacter. The sequence goes on along the minus strand of JBELAH010000005.1, from coordinate 151,816 downwards.
GTAGACTTAAAACCTATGGGATCGAGATCGGGAAGCCAGATTCGCGAAGATTTTCTGCGGTTTTTTGAGAGCAAAGGGCACCGGCGCGTGCACTCGTCGTCGCTGGTGCCACAGAACGATCCCACGCTGCTGTTCACCAACGCCGGCATGAACCAGTTCAAGGACGTGTTCCTCGGTGCGGAGCGGCGCGACTACTCGCGCGCCACCACCAGCCAGAAGTGCGTGCGCGCGGGCGGCAAGCACAACGACCTCGAAAACGTCGGCTTCACCCGCCGCCACCACACCTTCTTCGAGATGCTGGGAAACTTCAGCTTCGGCGACTACTTCAAGCGTGACGCCATCGCCTATGCGTGGGAACTGCTGACCTCGAAGGACTGGTTCGGGATCGATCCGGCAAAGCTCTACGTCACCATCTTCGAAGGCGACGCCAGCGTCCCCCGCGACAGCGAGGCCTATCAGTACTGGCTCGAAGTTGGCGTGCTGCCAGAGCGCATCTTTGAACTCGGAGTGAAAGACAACTTCTGGGCCATGGGCGACACCGGTCCCTGCGGCCCCTGCTCGGAGATCTACTACGACTTCGGCGTCGAGGCCAGCGAGCATGTGGACGCGAACGGAATGCCGAAGGACATTCCGTTCCCCGACGACGCTCAGCGCTACGTCGAAATCTGGAACCTCGTCTTCATGCAGTTCGACCGCGGCGGCGATGGCATACTCACCCCGCTGCCCAAGCCCTCCATCGACACCGGCATGGGCCTGGAGCGCATCGCCTGCGTCCTGCAGGGCGTGCTCTCGAACTACGACACGGATTTGTTTGTGCCTCTGATCAAGCGCGCGGCGGAACTGACTAACTTCCGGAGTAGCAGCGGCCTTCAGGCCGCGGAAAACACACAGGCAAAGGGCGGGGCTTTAGCCCCGGAAAGTGATGACAAGTCTGCAGCCAGCCTTCGCATCATCGCCGACCACGCCCGTTGCGCCACCTTCCTCATCTCCGATGGCGTGCTGCCGTCAAACGAAGGCCGCGGCTATGTGCTGCGCAAGATCATGCGCCGCGGCATTCGCCATGGCCGTCTGCTCGGCCAGGAAAGGCCTTTCCTGTTTGAAATGGTCTTCGCCGTCCGCGACGAAATGTCCGACGCATACCCCGAACTGAAAGAATCCGCCGACCGCGTCGCCAAAGTAGTCCTCGCCGAAGAGCAGCAGTTTGCGCGGACCTTGGAGCTGGGCCTCCGGCAGATGAATGAGGAGACGCTGCGGTCGGGTGCGGCGGCGTTTCATTTGTACGAGACGTTTGGCATGCCACTGGACTTCATGGTCGATGCGGCCCGCGACGCGGGCATTGCCTTCGACATGGAAGGCTTTGAAGCCGCGCGCCAAGAGGAGCAAGCCCGCGCCCGCGCCTCCTGGAAAGGCGGCTCCCAGAAGACCGCCGCACCCGTCTATCGCGAGCTGGCGAAGACGGAATTCGAGGGCTACACCGCGCTGCGCGTGGACGGCGCAAAAGTCCTCGCGCTGGTTAAGGACGGCGTCGGTGTACCCGAGCTTGCGCCAGGCGAAGTCGGCGAAGTCGTCCTCGACGCGACCAGCTTCTATGCCGACTCCGGCGGCCAAGTCGGCGACGTAGGTTGGCTCTACTCCGGCGATCACAACACGGTGGTCGCCGATGTCAGCGGCGCATCCAAGCCGGTGCAAGGCGTGTGGGCGCATCGCGTAATCGCACGCGAGAAAATCGCAATCAACGACATCGTCGATACCGTCGTCGATGGCGAAGTCCGCGCCGCCGTCACGCGCAACCACACCGGCACGCATCTCCTGCATGCAGCTCTCCGCGAGGTCCTCGGCCGCCACGTCAAGCAGGCGGGCTCCTCCGTCGACCGCGTGCGCCTGCGCTTCGACTTCTCTCACTTTGCCGGCGTTGCCGACGAGGAACTGGCTGAGGTCGAATGCATCGTCAACCGCCAGGTCCTCGGCAACGAGAAAGTCGAGACCATGGTGGATGTGCCCATCGACGTGGCCGTGAACGAGTTCCATGCGATGGCGCTGTTCGGCGAGAAGTATGGCGATCGCGTGCGCGTGGTCAAGATCGGCGATTTCTCCACCGAGCTGTGTGGTGGAACGCACACCCGCGCCACCGGCGAGATCGGCCTGATCAAGCTCGTCGGCGAAGGCTCCGTCTCGTCCGGTGTCCGGCGCGTAGAGGCCGTTAGCGGCATGGGAGCGCTGGGCGAGTTCCGCCGCGACTTCGAAGTCGCCCGCGTCGTTGGCCAGATGGTCGGCGCAGCCGACGCCTCACCCGCCGAGGCTCTTCGCCTGAAGATCGCTGCGCAGGAAGACGAGATGAAGAAACTCCGCCGCGAGCTGGACGCCGCCCGCATGAAGTCGGCCTCCGCCGCTGCGGGCGATGCAACCGCGGTCGACGTCAAGGGCATCAAGCTGCTCGTCCAGCGCGTCGATGGGCTGGAGCGCGGCCCGATGCGCGACCTGGTCGACCAGATGCGCAGTAAGCTCGGCAGTGGTGTGGTGGTGCTCGGCGCGGCGGATTCTGATGCGGGCAAAGTCGCGCTGATCGTTGGCGTCACCAAGGACTTGACCGGCAAGGTGCAGGCGGGGAAAGTCGTTGGCGCGCTCGCGGCGTTGGTCGGCGGCAAGGGCGGCGGACGACCCGATCTCGCCGAGGCGGGTGGAAGCGACATCGCCGCGCTCGATGGCGCGCTGGCGAAGGCGGCTGAGGTCGTTGGGGGGCTGATCGCGTAGCAGACGGTTGGGTCGATTGCCCTAAGTCGCACAAAGGAAATGGGGCGATGGATTGGGTGCGGAATCCGCATCTCACTGGGAGTGCGTCCGCTCCAGGATTCACTGCTCATCGCGGGGGTATCGGGGGGAGTACCGGCTGGGTTTTCACCATAGGGAGACGCGTTGGCGCGACCTAAACTGAGGGGGATATGGCCCTTCGTAGAGCAATGCGGTGGCTGCGGTGTGCAGGGTGCGCGGCTGGGTTAGGTTGCAGTGCAGTGATGTGCTGCGGCGCGGCGGCGGTGCGGGCGGATACGACGCCGGTAATCAGAACCCAGGCCGGCCACGCGGCGAAGAAGCCCATCGCGCTGTCGCCGTGGGAGCAGGCGGAGCGTGGGCGCGATGCGTTGGAGGCAATCCTAGAGGGCGACCGGACGCGGGCAGACTACTCGCGCGCGATGGATGCGTACCGGGCCATCTATCACGCTAACCCCGCGGACATCCATGCGCCGGCCGCGGTGAATGCAGTGGCCGAGCTGCTGGCCGAGCAGGGGCGCGGGCAGCACGATCGAAAGAGTCTGCAGTCGGCGGTGGGACAATATGAGTTTCTGCGCACGCAGTATCCGGGAAGTTCGCTGCGGGTGCAGGCGCTGCTGGCCGAGGGTCAGATTGAAGAAAACGACCTGGGCGACGCTGCGACGGCCAAGGAAAAGTACAAGCTGCTGCTCAAGGACTATCCCAGGAGCGAGCAAGCCGACGAGGCGAAGGCAGGACTGGCGTCGTTGGAGCAGTTGTCCGGGAACAGGGAGCAGGGAACAGGGAAGACGGCTGTGCGAGGGGCTGGCCCGGCGGCTGGGCGTACGGTGACGGCGCAGGCGAATGGCGGCGAGATTTCGCGGAGCTTGGTATCCGGTTCGGCTCAGCGATCGGCGGGCAGTGCTCAGCGACCGGCGGCCAGTGAGGGTTCGTCGCTGCCGGCGATGGCGCAGACTTCGGGTGCGCGTATCAGCATAGCGTCAACCACGCCTTCCGCAACCGATACGTCTGCCCCGGCCGCGAGCATGGAGCGCGTCGCGACGGCCAATGTCGATGCCAGCGGCTTAAAGCGCAGCGGCAAGCGCGCGCTGGTGACGGGGATCCGGCACTGGTCGACGGCGACCTATACGCGGGTGGCGATCGATCTGGGCGACAACGTCACCTACGAGGCGGCGCGGGTGCCTAACCCTGACCGCATCTACTTCGATCTGCATGGCACGCGGCTGGCATCGGAGTTGGTAGGCAAGAGCTTTGCGGTGACGGATGACGGATTCCTGAAGCGGGTGCGGGCGGCGCAGTACACCGACGACGTGACCCGCGTGGTGCTGGATGTGAACGATGTGACCGAGTACTCGGCGTTTCTGCTGCCGAATCCGTACCGCCTGATCATCGATATTCACGGGGGCAAGGGAACGGCCACCAGAGAACAGGGAACAGGGAACAGCGAGCCAATGGCTGTCGATGTGCCGGCTCCGCATGTAGCGGCGACAGTAAAGCCGACGGCGGAGCGTCCGGTTCCAAATGCGGTGGCGACCAGGAGCGCGAACACCACCAGCGAGGTTGCGGATCTCAGCGAGCTGCCGGGAAGAGTGGAGGCAACTTCCAAGCCGACCTCGAAGCCGATCTCGGCGGTGGTGGACAGTGATGCGAGCTCCGACAATCCGCGATCGGCTACAGGCGATCAGCCGGCAGCAGCGGATGGAACCCAGACGCCTTCCGGAGTTCCGGAGACTTCCGCGGCCGCGCCGGCCGCAGCAATTAAGAAGACGCGGCGCACCAAGACGAAAGCGGACACCTCCACGCCGGCTGTGGCCGATGCGACGCCGGCGCGCGCAGCCGCGCCCATGGCCGATGGCGAGACCTCGCTGGTGCGGGCGCTGGGGCTGAAGATCGGGCGGATCGTGATCGACGCAGGGCACGGCGGGCACGACTCAGGCACCATCGGCGCGGACGGGATCGAGGAGAAGGACGTGGTGCTGGACGTGGCGCTGCGGCTGGGCAAGCTGCTCAGCGAGAGGCTCGGGGCCGAGGTCATCTATACGCGGTCGGACGATACCTTCATTCCGCTGGAGACGCGGACTGCGATTGCGAACAAGGCGCAGGCGGACCTGTTCCTGTCGATCCATGCAAACTCGTCGCCGGATGCGAGCGCGCGCGGGGTGGAGACCTACTACCTCAACTTCACGTCGGACCCGACCGCACTGGATGTGGCCGCAAGGGAGAACGCGGTCAGCGACCAGTCCATTCATCAACTCAGCGACCTGGTGAAGAAGATTGCGCTGAAGGACAAGATTGCCGAGAGCCGCGAGTTTGCCAGCGACGTGGAAGGCTCGCTTTACTCGGGATTGGCCAAGGGTAACGCCGGGTTGAAGGACCGCGGCGTCAAGAAGGCGCCGTTTGTGGTGTTGATTGGCGCAAATATGCCATCAATTCTGGCGGAGATCTCCTTTGTCACCAATCCGAAAGATGCCTCGCAACTGGCGCAGCCGGAGTATCGCCAACGCGTGGCCGAGAGCCTGTACAAAGGTGTGGCACGCTATGAGGGCGGGTTGAGCGGGACCAAGCCGCCCACCGAGCGCGCTGCCGTGGGGCAATAATACAATTGCAGGTTGGCAGTTGCAGGTTGCCAGCGCTGAGGTTGTTGCTGTGCGCCCGCGCAACAGAAGGAGACTTCGAAAATGCATCATGCGCATGGCACATTTTCGGTAAAGGTCGCGCCGCTTACGCCGTCGCCGGCGGAAGGGATTAGCCGCTATTCACTCGACAAGCAGATCCATGGCGATCTGGAGGGCACCAGCAAAGGCGAGATGATGGGCGCGGGCGACCCCAAGGCGGGCGCGGCGGGATACGTGGCTATCGAGATGATCACCGGGACGCTCGCCGGGAAACAAGGCAGTTTCGCGCTGCAGCACAGCAGCACGATGGACCAGAACGGGCCGAAGATGAATATCATCGTCGCGCCTGGATCGGGGACGGGCGAACTGAAAGGCATTGCCGGGACCTTCACGATTACCATCGCCGGCGGTCAGCACTCCTACGACCTGGAGTACACGCTTCCCGATTGAATATGGCATCTCCTCCGGGCGTGCGCGGCAAGCTAACCGAGCGGGTGCGGTGGTAGTCTGACGGCAGTATGGGTGTTTTTCGCATGAGGCTGGGCAAGAGGTCGCGGGCGGCGATGTTGGCCGCGACGGCCCTGGCATGTGTCGCTGCGGGAGTTGACGTGTGCGCGCAGGCGCCGCTCACCAAGACCACGCTGATCGAGCCGCCGACCCAGCTCCTGCCACCGCGGTTTGGCGCCTGGCAGCAGGTGAAGAGCGACACCGGCGCGAGCCCTGCGGCCGCGTTCGATGACGCTACCGGGACGGTCCTGAAGGAAGATGGGTTGCTGCGTTTCGCGTCGTCGACTTACAAACGGGATGACTCCGGCGAGACCATCTTGATGAAGGCGTTTCAGTTTGGCGATACCACCGGCGCGGTTGCGGCCTATTCGTTTTTCCGGTTGCCTCAGGGCAGGCCGGCGCCGCAACTCCGGCTGGGACCCGATGCGTCGCTGGAGGGCAAAGGCCTGCTCTTCCGCGAAGGCGCGACCGTGGTGGTGACGGACTTCAATGCGAACGTCCGCGCGTCCGACCTGGCCGCGCTTAACGTCGCTCTGCCCAAGGCGATTGGGCCCACCGCGACGGCACCGCTGCTGCCGACGCTGCTGCCGGCGAAGGGTCTCGATGCGGACTCGGTGCGATACGCGCTCGGGCCGCAGGGCTACACAGCCATGGGCGGAGTGCTGCCGGCGCAGGTGGTGGGGTTCGACAAGAGCGCGGAGGCGGTGACCGCAAAGTACAAGAGCGGCGGTGTGCTGACGCTGCTACTGTATCCCACGCCGCAGATCGCGGGCGACCACGGGCGTGCAATCGAAACAGCGATGAATCAACCAGGCGCGGCCGCTGCAGCGGGTACGGTGAAGCTCCGCCGCGAGGGGCCGCTGGTAGCGCTCACCTCGGGCGCGTGGACGGCAGACGCGGCGCAGACAATGGTGGATGGAGTTCATCTGCGCACCGAGGTCAGCTTCGACAAGCCCATGCCGCTGGAGTTCCACGCGGAGATCCAGAAGACCTACAGCCTGTTGGAGAGTATCGTGATCTTCTGTGCGTTCAGCGCGGTCGCCATGGTGGTGCTGGCGCTGTTCTTCGGAGGTGGGCGGGCGCTCATCCGCGTGATGCAGGGCAAGCCGGCGGCGACCGAGCCGGAGTTTCTGCACATTGACCTCAGCGGGACGCCGGGTAAGCGGCTGCGCGGACCAGAGGCCTGAGCGAGGCGCAAAGTGGGGTCGCCGACGTAAATTGCAGGTTCGGGGTCCGCGCGGCGGGAAATAGCACCTAGACCGGTGCAGCCCCCGACGTAAGCCTGTTATTTTGCAGAAGGTTAGACTTCCAGAAAACTGTAGAAAGAGAACATCAGGCGAAGGTAACTGACTGATTACCAGTAATTAAGTCGTTTATTGTGAGCATGTTGCATCGTCACAGTTTTGGCCTTGACACCGGTTTGGGCCAAACTTAGTATGCACGCAGAAAGTTCTGATGGCTTTGCCTCCGTTGGAACTATTCTCCCTAAAGAGAAGGTCGCCCTGTTGCCGGGCGGCCTTTTCGCGTATGGAGCCATCTTTCGACGCGCGCAACGGGGCGAAACGACACCGTCTGTGTGACCTTGGTTTCGAGTGCCGTAACACCGTGATTAACCAAAGAAGAGGCCGTGGCCGATAGAGGGGGTAAGCCGGCGCGGTTAGCTCAAATGCGTTAACTCGCCGCGCTTCAGGAGACCTCCGATGCATGATTTTCTGGCGGGACTTGTGTTTGTGGCCATTGTGATGACTCCATGCGTGCTGGCACTGACGGTGAAGCTGGACGCTCGGGAGTCGAAGTTCGATCGCTGATCCGCTCTCGCCGCCTCTGTGTACAGCCAGCCCCGGATTGCTGTAGTTTGGCATGGCAGTAGCCGGAGGCTGAACCATGTTTCTGAGTGCGATGAGTGTAGGGGCAAGCGCGCGGACATTGCGCGTGGTATTGGTGTGCGCTGTGGTCGGGTTGGCGTCCGCTGCGTGGGCGCAGGATACGCGCGTGGTGACCGAGCCGAAGATTCCGGCAACGTGCGTGAAGCTGGAAGCGAGGATCGCCGCGGTCGGTGACACGCTGAAGGAGGCCGATGAGGCGAATGCGGACACGGCGCGGCTCCAGGCGGCAATCGATGGATTTGCCGCGACCTGCAAGCCAGGCCAGGCGGTGGAGTTGGCAGCCGGTGCAAAGGGTGCGAATGCCTTTCTCAGCGGGCCGTTCGAAATAAAAGAAGGCGTGACCCTGCTGGTGGATAAGGGCGTCACCCTGTTTGCCTCGCGCAATCCCCTGGACTACGACGTGTCCGCGCCGGGGACCTGCGGAACGATCCCGTCCAAGGGGCCGTGCAAGGCGTTCATCACCATCCGCGCGAAGAACGTCGGCATCATGGGCGATGGCATCATCGACGGCCGCGGCGGCGCGAAGCTGCTGGGCCGGAACGTCTCCTGGTGGGGCCTCGCCGTGCAGGGCGAGCCCACCGCGGACCGGCCCAACGGAATTCCCTACAGCGACCCGCGCCTGATCTCCGTCTCCAACGCGGACGGCTTCACCATGTACCGCATTACGCTGCACGACTCGCCGAACTTCCACGTTGGCGTCTCGCGCACCGACGGATTTACCGCGTGGGGCGTGCATCTGAAGACGCCGGTGCACGAACCCGGCCCGAACGATCCCCGCCCGCGCAACACCGACGGCATCGATCCCGGCTCATCGACCAACATCACCATCGCCCACAGCTGGATCGACAACGGCGACGACAATGTCGCCATCAAGACCGGCGTCACCCACATGTCCGTGATCGACAACCACTTCTACAGCGGGCACGGCATGTCGATCGGCAGCGAGACCAACACCGGCGTCAGCGCGCTGCTTGTAGATGGCCTGACCGAGGACCACACCACCAGCGGCATTCGCATCAAGAGCAACGCGACCCGCGGCGGTCTGGTCGAAAACCTGACCTACAAGAACATCTGCATGCGCGATGTGGGAGTGCCAATCGCCATCAGCCCGTACTACAACAACCAGACCATCGAAGGGTTTGTCGATCCTGGAATCAAGGGCACGCGGATTCCGGAGTACAGGAACATCACGCTCGAAAACATCACCGACCTGACCCCGGGCGACGTACTGATCGCGGGATACGACCAGGATCATCGTACCCAGGTAAATCTGATCGACGTCACCTTCAACGGCATGACTCTGGACAAAATGCACCTGAAGCTCGCCGATATCGGCAACGGCGGGACCAATCTGCCGCTGGACAAAGCGGCCGAAGGCAACGACGTGAAGGTGACGCCCGACGGCAAGCCCGCGCCCAAGCCCTACTCCTGCACCGGCAAATTCCTGCCCATGCAGTGAGGCAGGCACAATCAAGGTTGGGCCGTTTCGTTAAGGGCACGGCTTCAGCCGTGCCGTAACGGCCGCAAAGTCAATTTGGGCTTCAGCCCCTGAGGTCGTTTTGTTCGTTCGATGGCTGAACTGGCAGGTTGCGCGCCGTGAGCTGCGCGATGTCAAGAAGCTGCGGCAGGACAGCGCCGTTGGGTGTTATCGCAGTCAACGCATCCCGAAACATGGTGTTGCAGAACGGGCAGGCCGTCGCCACGGTACTAGCTCCTGTCGCAGCAAGTTCGCGGGCGCGAACGTGGCTCACGCGCGCATCGCCTTTTTCCTCACCCAGAAATGCCAGCCCGCCGCCCGCTCCGCAGCAGAAGCTGCGCTGGTGGTTGCGCGGCGCTTCCACCAGCGTGGCTTGCTGCTCGATGACGGCGCGCGGCTCCGCGTAGATGTCCTGGTAACGGCCAAGGTAGCAGGGGTCGTGATACACCACCGAGTTGTCAGTTGCAGGTCGCAGGTTGTCAGTTGAAGGCGAAGGCAACAGCGCGGCGTGGCGGGCCATGAACTCGCTGTGGTGTTCGATCTCCGGAGCGATGCCGAAGTCGCGCCAGTCGTTCGCAATCGTTCGCACGCAGTGCGGGCAAATAGCCACGATCTTCTGGACCTTTTGCGCGGCGAAGGTAGCGAGCCCAGCTTCGGCCAGCGTCTGAAACACCAAGTCGTTGCCCAGGCGCCGCGCCGGGTCGCCCGTGCACTTCTCTTTGCGCAGAACGCCGAAGCTCGTGCCAAGATGCCGCATCACGCGGGCGAAGTCGGCGATGATCTCGCGGCCGTGCGGATCGTATGCGCCCATGCAGCCCAGCCACAGGCAATACTCCTGCGTCCCGTCGAAGATGGGCAGTGCGGCACGCTCGATAAACTTGTCGCGCTCCGCGGCGGGCAGGCCCAGCGCGTTGCCGGATTTCTCCAGCGCCAGGAAGAGCTTGGTGCCGTACGGATCGTCCCACGCGCCGGTGTTGGTGGCGCCGCGCCGCAGGCCCACGATAATAGGCACGTGCTGGATGCCGACCGGGCACTGGTACTCGCACGCGCCGCAGGTGGTGCACTCGTACGCAGCCTCTAGAGACGGTTGCAGGTTGATAGTTACAGGTTGCAGGTTGGCATCGCCAGTTCGAAGTTCGGCTAACAGCGGAGTTTCGGAGTGGGGGCCGAAGGTGTTCAGGTAGCTGCGCGTGCCCAGGACGATCTCTTTGGGGTTCAGGACCTTGCCGGTCGCGGAGGCGGGACAGTGTTCGGTGCAGCGGCCGCACTCGACGCAACTGTAAGCCTGCAGCGCGACCATCCGGGTGACGTCCTTGCCGGTGGCCAGGCCGAAGTCTTCATCCGTAGCCAGCGGCGGAACGGCGGCGAAGCCGTATCGCTTCAAAAAGATGGTGAACGGCGAGAGCACCAGGTGCAGGTGCTTGGTGTGCGGGATCAGCGGCAGGAAGATGAGCAGCGTGAGCGTATGCGTCCACCACAGAGCTTTCAACGTGGCCTCGTCGCGCACGAAGAACGCGGCGAGGTAGGTGACCATCAGCAGGAAGATGAGCAGGGCGATCACGCCGGATTCATAGGAGACTTGCGGGCCGAGCCAGATCGGGCGGACGAAGAACCTGCGGACAAATAGCGCGGCGATGGAGACGGCGACCAGCAGCGCCCAGGCGGCCGCAAAGGTGAAGTAGAAGCGGCCAACCAGGCTGCCGGGCGGGAGAAAGCCGAGGTTCAGGCCGACCGCCAGGTGGTTGAGAGAGACCAGCGCAAACGCGAGAAACCCCCAGAACACGAAGGCGTGGGCGAGGCCGGGCAGTGGGCGCTCGCGGATCACCTTCCCCTGGCACAGGACCTCCCACACGAAGTCCCTCACTCTCCTGCCGATGGGACGGAGGGAAAAGCCGGGGTCTTTGCGTGCGCCCAGGATCGTGCTCAGGATCGGGGCAAAGCGAAGAAAAAAGAGCGCAATGGACGCGGCGGGCAGAACCAGCAGCAGGCCGACTTCGAACGGGGAGAAGTGCTGGGGCTCAGCAAGATTCACACGGGAATCATACCGCTGACATGACAAGCATGCGTTCGTCATTCTGACCCATGGGGTCAGAATCTCCGTAGTTGCCTGTCGTTTGGCGGACTGTGCTTAGTAGCTGAGGAATTCGTCGGAGCCGCGGCGCAGGCGAACGCCGGCCACGCCAAAGACGACCGCGAGCGTAAAGACGATCGCGTCCCAATAGAACATGGGGCGAGCCCAGCCTGGCGAGTAGGTCAGGTCCTGGCCGGCCCACAGCGTCACCAGCGTGCCCACGATGAGGCACTGGAAGCAGAGGACCAGGAAGAGCTGGCCGCGGCGGCGGCGGCGATCGAGCGCTTCGACTTCCTGGGGGGTGAGGTGGCGCTCCTCGGCTGGGATCAGCATGTTGGCCATGGGGCAGGTCTCCTGTCTTTCGGGTCAGTCTTGCAAATCTCTCGAAGGGGTGCTCGCTTGAGGTATTAAATCACAAATCGGCGCACGCAGGGTGGTGCAGCCAGGGACAAATACGGGGATCCTTCGCTCCGCTCAGGATGACAACTTTGAGAGGCTAACCAGAGCGCTACAGGAAGGCGACGGACTGGATGCCCACGACTTCGAAGCGTTTGCGGCAGCGGATGTTCTTGCAGCCGAGCAGGTCGTCAGTGCGCACCATGTAGCTCTGCGCCTTGGCGAAGCGGGCGCGGTCGCGTTCGTCGGCGCCACGGGGAATCTGGGCCTTCTTGCGGCGGACCAGCCATCCAATCTGGTACTCGCCGGGCTGGCCGCAGTGCGGGCAGGTCATGGTGTGGGTACGCTGCTCGGGCTTCTCATCGAAAAAGTCACGTTCTTCCATGCTGGTCCCCTCCCGGATCCGCGGCCCGCGGTTTCGCGGCGCAGAATCCTGGCCGTGCTGGTGCAGGGAAAAGTATTGCATAATCAGGGCTGCATTACAGCATCGAGGTTTTCGCATGGGCAAGGCGAAGAAGCGGGTGTTCTCGGTTGTCAAGGCGGTCAAGGAGAACGCGCGCGAGCGCGTAGGGCCGGTGCCGCCGGAACGGGTGATTCCCGACCCCAAGCAGAAGGCCGCCGCCAAGCCGAAACATAAGAAAACTCTGGCGGATTTGCTGAGTGGCGGCGAAGAGAGCTGATCGGGGACAGATCAGTGGGCAGCCGCGTCCTGCTGGCGCTTCAGTTCGGTCTCGAAAGCGTGCTGGCGTTCGGCGACGGCCGCCTTGTAGCCATCCGGGTCGATCCACACACTTTGGCCGGCGCCAGCTTTGGCGCGCTCCAGTTTGGCGAGCATGTTGAAGTAGCTGCCATGCGCGCCCAGGAAGATATCGCAGGGCAGGCTGCGCAGCACGTCAAAGGTGTGCGCGTAGTCGGCGGCGATGCCGGGGTAGGAGGCTGGATGGCCGGGCCGGTCGACCAGGCGGAAGCCGTCATTGACGTTCCAGCTTCCAACGATGACGACGTTCCGGGGCTTGCCGTCGACGACCGCTTGCATCGTCCACGTAGTGCAGCCGCGGGTGTGGCCGGGAGTCTTGTGCGCGGTCAGGACGACTCCGCCGAGCCGGACTTCGTCGCCGTCGTGCAGGATGCGGTCGACGTGCGCGGGCGGATAGCGGTCGCCGGGATAGGCGAAGTCCTTCGCGCCGCCGCTCTCGACCACCGGCACATCGCCGTCCATCACCATATACCTCGCGCCGGTCCGGCGCAGGATCTCGGCCGAGCCGGCGTCGTGGTCGAAGTGCGCGTGGCTGATCAGCAGGATCTTGACATCGTGGGCGTGGAATCCGAGCCGGGCGATGCTGTCGAGGATCAGCGGTGGCGACGACTTGAGACTGGAGTTGATCAGGATGTCGCCCGCCGGCGTGACGACGAGGTACGACGCCAGGTCCTTGCTGCCCACGTAGTAAAGGTTGTCGGCGATGCGGAAGGGCGCGATCGGCGTCCTCCATTCGGGGTGCTCAGGGCCATAGGACTGCGCGCGCGCGGGCGGCGCGAGCAGGGCCAGAGCGAGGCCGAGACCTATCTGACGCAAGCGGAAAGCCATTTCTGTTGAACTCCCCGGGGCGAGCTCGATGTCGTGTCTGCCAGTTTATGCTCGCCGGCGGGCCGGGTGCGGTTTCGGTAGACTGAACAAGATGAATCAGCAAGACTTGATTTTGATCCTGTTTCAGGTGATTGTGCTGGTGCTGGCGTTTTCGGTGCACGAGAGCGCGCACGCGTATGTAGCCATGCGGTTGGGCGATCCAACGGCGTACATGCTGGGACGGGTGACACTGAATCCGATGAAGCATCTCGATCCGTGGGGCTCGGTGGCGATTCCGCTGATGTCGTTGTACTTCGGCGGGTTTCTGATCGGCTGGGCCAAGCCGTGCCCGGTGACGACGCGGAACTTCAAGCACATCCGGCGCGACGACATTCTTACCTCGCTGGCGGGGCCGGCCAGCAACCTGGCGATGGCATCGGTGGCGCTGCTGCTGCTGATCGTGTTCAAGCATGCGGGCGGAGAATCGGCAATCGGCGCGGCCATGTTGATGGCAGACCATGTTCCAGGCATCGATCCGACCGGGCTGCGGCTGTTTCCCGTTGCCCTGCTGCTGTATTACGGCGTCACCGTCAACCTGCTGCTGTTTGTCTTCAACCTGTTTCCCATCCCTCCGCTGGACGGCAGCCACGTGCTGGCCAACTTCCTGCCCTATGAGTGGGAGCGGGTCTACAACCGGATTGGAATGTGGGGCCTGGTTGTAATCTTCCTGCTCGGCGGAAGGTTCATCGCCGCGTTCTATTACCCTCTGCTGGATGTCTTCAACCGGCTGCTGGGCGTGCTGTAGGGCGCCCGAATCCTGTACCCTTTCCTAATTGAGAGATAAATGAGCGAAGAGAGATCGATTCCGGCGCGCAAGCGCGTATTGAGCGGCATGCGTCCCACGGGGCGGCTGCACCTGGGCAACTACATGGGCGCGCTCAAGAACTGGGTGGACCTGCAGAACCAGGTGCTGGAGGACGGCAACCCGAAGTACGAGTGCTTCTACTTCATCGCGGACTACCACGCGCTGACGACCGACTACGCGGACACGGCCCAGTTGCGCGAAAACGTGCGCGAGGTGGCGCTGGACTTTCTCGCCGGCGGACTCGATCCCAAGATCAGCACCATTTTTCTGCAGAGCGAGGTGCAGGCACACTTCGTGCTGAACTCACTGCTGGAGATGATTACGCCGCTCAGCTGGCTGGAGCGCGTGCCGACCTACAAGGACCAGCAGGAGCAGTTGAAAGAGAAGGACCTGGCAACCATCGGGTTCCTCGGCTATCCGGTCTTGCAGTCCGCGGACATCCTGGTGTACCAGGCGGAGTTTGTGCCCGTCGGCCAGGACCAGGCCGCGCACGTGGAGATTACGCGCGAGATCGCTCGGCGCTTCAATCATCTGTACGGCGCCAGGCGCGTCGTCGCCTCGGCAAAATCCGATAAGGAGCGGCTGGCAGAGCTGGAGCAGGAAACCGACGTGAAGCAGGTCCTGCCGGAGCCGAAAGTGCTGCTGACGCCGAGTCCGAAGCTGCCGGGAACGGACGGCCGCAAGATGTCGAAGAGCTACGGCAACACCATCCTGATGAGCGAGCCGGAGGCGGACGTTCGCGCCAAGCTGAAGACCATGGTGACCGACCCTGCGCGTGTGCGGCGCACCGATCCGGGTAATCCGGATGTGTGCCCGGTGTTCGATCTGCATAAAGTTTTCTCGAGCGACGAGACGCAGCAGAGCGTGCGCGCGGGCTGCACGTCTGCGGGGATCGGATGCATCCAATGCAAGGGCTGGCTGGCGGATGCGGTGATTACGGAGCTGAAGCCGATCCAGGAGCGACGGCGGTACTTCGAGGCGAATCCGGATGAAGTCGATGCGATTCTCGACGATGGCGCGTTTCGCGCAAACGGCCGCGCGGCGGTAACCATGCGCCAGGTGTTCCAGGCAGTGGGGCTTTCCCGACGATGAGCGAAGACATACAAAACGGCGAGAACACAGCGGCGGCCGACGAGCGGATTCTGCCGGTGCCCGAGCGCTTCGAGTTGAAGCCGGTGCCGGTGGTGGCTCCCGAGCGCGAGAAGGCTAAGGACGCGAAGGCGAATCATCCCGCAGAGGCCTCGCAGTCGCCGTTCTCGGTGACAGTGGGGCAGGTCTACGACGGGCCGCTGGACCTGCTGCTGGACCTGATCCGCAAGCAGAACATCGATATCTACGACATTCCGATTGCGCTGATTACGGCGCAGTTCCTGGACTACTGCCACCAGTTGAAGCAAACCGACGTGGATGCGGCGGGCGAGTTCATCTACATGGCGTCGCTGCTGATCCACATCAAGTCGAAGATGCTGCTGCCGCGCGATCCGTCGGATGTCGCGGGTGCGGACGCGGAAGACCCGCGGCGCGAACTGGTGGAGCGGCTGCTGGAGCACGAGCGCTTCAAGGCGGCGGCGCAGATGCTGATGCAGAAGCAGCAGATCGAAGCGGCGACCTGGTCCAACCCGGGCATGCGCGAGTTTCTGCGCGAGCAGACTGGGGACGAGGCCGCCAGCGGCGACATGGAGCAGGAGATTGCCGCGGACACCGTGGATCTGGTGCGCGTGTTCCAGAGCGTGCTGGAGCGGCTGCGCGAACGGCCGGTGCTGGACGTGGACGCAGAAGCAGTGACCGTGGCGCAGATGCTCGACTACCTGAAGCAGCGCCTGGTGATGGAGGACCGGCCAGTGAGCCTGCGCAGGCTGCTGCACAGCGCGCACTCGGAGCGGGCGCTTATCTGCATCTTTCTGGCGATGCTGGAGTTGGTGCGGTTGCAGGCGGTGCTGCTGCACCAGCCGCGCGAGCTGGGCGACATTCTGGTCAAGAAAGCCGATGGGTTCGATCAGGCGTTCGCCGAGCAGACGCAGACGCGCGACGACTGGCGCTAGGAGTTGCAGGTTGCAGGTTGCTAGTTCAGTCAGGGCTAGCCGCCAGCCGCTAGTTACTGGCTGCCAGGCTGCCAGCAGTTGCCGTCAGGGGCTTGAAAAGGCCGCTTCGTTAAGGGCACGGATTTATCCGTGCCGTAAAAGTCGATAGAAACCGTGGGGCTTTAGCCCCTGAGGTCACTGTGCCAGGCCGCTGGCGTAAACGATCTTTCATTTGGCTGTAACTCTCCTTTCTTATTTGGCGCATAGGTTGGCTCAGGACACTCCTATTCCAATCCAGCAAGGGGAACCGAATGGCTTCTAATGCCACGCTGTCGCAGCCCTCTCTTCTCGAAGAAAAACTGAGGAAGTCTTCGCCCGGCAAAGCCGGCATGATCGTGTTTGGGCTGATGCTCGCGGGCGGGCTGGGCTACATCACTTCTCAGCTCTGGGGCGATCTGTCGGTGGTGCATAACGCGAGCGTCTTTCCGTATCTGCTGCTGGGGCTGGCGCTGCTGATTGCGCTGGGGTTCGAGTTTGTGAACGGCTTCCACGACACGGCCAACGCGGTGGCGACGGTGATCTACACCCACTCGCTGGAGCCGCATGTTGCGGTGGTGTATTCGGGGATATTGAACTTTGTTGGCGTGCTGCTGAGCTCGGGGACGGTGGCGTTTGCCGTCATCTCGCTGCTTCCGGTGGAGTTGATCCTGAAGGTGTCGAAGGGCGCGGGCTTCTCCATGGTGTTCGCGCTGTTGGTGGCGGCGATCCTGTGGAACCTGGCGACCTGGTACAAGGGGCTGCCGGCGTCCAGTTCGCACACCATGATCGGGTCGATCATTGGCGTGGGCGTGGCGAACCAGTTGATGCAAGGCAACTCGGGTACCGCGGGCGTGGAGTGGGACCAAGTGAAGAAGGTGTTCAGCGCACTTCTGGTTTCTCCGCTGGTGGGCTTCTTCGCGGCGGCGATCATCTTTCTGCTGTTCAAGCTGGTGGCGCGCGACCCGCGCCTGTACAAGGCTCCCGAGGGTACGGCGCCTCCGCCGCTGTGGATCCGAATCCTGTTGATCTGCACCTGCGGCGGCGTGAGCTATGCGCATGGATCGAACGACGGGCAGAAAGGCATGGGCCTGATCATGCTGATCCTGGTGGGCACGGTGCCGACCGCATACGCCCTGAACCACGCGGTGACGGCAAAGCAGATCGGAACGTTCATGGCAGCGTCCACGCAGATGGTGGAGACGCTGGACAAGTACACCGACCAGAATGCGGTGATGGCGGACGAAGAAACGGAGCTGGAAAAGTTCGTGAGCACCAAGCAGTACGAGCCCGGCGTGATGCTGGCGCTGCGGCAGATGGTGGTGGATATCCGCAATGAGGTGACGTTGTACGGCTCGCTGAAAGGCGTGCCGCAGCAGATGCAGGCTAACGTGCGCAACCAGATGTACCTGGCCAGCGCGACCATGCAGTTACTGGCCAAGCAGGGACCGAAGATGTCCGCTGCGGACACCAAGGCCCTATCGGCCTACAAGGCGCAGTTGGACACCTCGACCAAGTTCATTCCAACCTGGGTAAAGGTTGCGGTGGCGCTGGCGCTGGGCCTGGGAACGATGATCGGCTGGAAGCGGATTGTGGTGACGGTAGGCGAGAAGATCGGCAAGACGCATCTGACCTACGCGCAGGGAGCTTCGGCGGAGCTGGTGGCGATGGCGACAATTCTTGCCGCGGACAGGTTTGGCTTGCCGGTGTCGACGACCCACGTACTGAGCTCGGGCGTGGCCGGAACCATGGCGGCGAACAAGAGCGGACTGCAAGTGTCCACCATCCGCAGCATTGCGGCGGCGTGGGTGTTTACGCTGCCGGCGGCGGCACTGTTGTCGGGCTGCCTGTTCTGGGCGTTCGACAAGATGGTGCGGTAGCCACCCTCTGATTCGCACCAAGTGACCGATATCCGCCCAACTTTCCGAGCTTTCGAACGAGCAAGCGCATGCTGCTGTAAATCATTGATAAAAAATGACATGAAGCGAGAAATGGGCACGTTTTCCAGCGCCGGCATAGGCCATCATTTACAAAACTGTAATATTTCTGCCGTGTGAATAGGGTAGCTTGGCTAGGACAAGCAATTCTAGTCAGGTGATCCTTGGCCACGCCCGCAACACTGCCTCAGTCCTCGCTGCTCGACGAAGAGCTGGCGAGATCGTCTCCCGGAAAAATCGGTCGAGTGGTATTTGCGCTGCTGTTGTTGGGCGGCATTGTTTACATCGCGGCGCAGTTGTGGGGTGATCTTTCGGTCATTCACAATGTGAGCCTGTTTCCGTATCTTCTGCTTGGACTTGCGCTGGTGATCGCACTGGGGTTCGAGTTCGTGAACGGATTTCACGATACGGCGAACGCGGTCGCGACGGTGATCTACACCAACTCGCTGGCGCCGCATACAGCGGTGGTCTACTCCGGGATCCTCAATTTTGTTGGCGTGCTGCTGAGTTCGGGCACAGTGGCGTTTGCGATCGTCTCGCTGCTGCCCGTCGAACTGATTCTGAAGATGAACCGCGGGTCGGGCTTTGCCATGATCTTCGCACTGCTGGTCGCGGCGATCCTGTGGAATCTGGGAACTTGGTACCGCGGGCTGCCGGCTTCCAGTTCGCACACGATGATCGGCTCGATCGTGGGTGTAGGTGTGGCGTACCAGTTGATGCAGGGGAACTCCGGCACTTCCGGCGTGAACTGGGAGCAGGTTAAGAAGGTGTTCGCGGCGTTGATTTTTTCGCCGCTGGTTGGATTTACCGTGGCCGCGGTCGTGTTTCTGCTGTTCAAGTTGCTGGCGAAGGACGCGCGCTTGTACCAGGCCCCCAAAGGGAGTGCGCCGCCACCGTTCTGGATTAGGCTGATGCTGATCTGCACCTGCGGCGGCGTTAGCTATGCGCATGGATCGAATGACGGACAGAAGGGCATGGGCCTGATCATGCTCATCCTGGTGGGCACGGTTCCCACGGCGTACGCGCTGAACCACGCCATGGGCGCGGGCCAGGTGCAGACGTTCGCGGCAGTGTCGACGCAGACGGCCGGAGTGCTGGGCCACTATGTGGGCGCGAAGACAGATCCGCAGGACGCTGGTCCTGAGTTGGAGAAGTTCATCACCACAAAGAAGTATGAGCCGGGCGTGATGGTCGCGCTGCGGGACATGGTGTCCGACATTCGCGACGAGGTTGTTTCGTACGGGACGCTGGCGGGCGTGCCCCAGGGAATGCACGCGAACGTGCGCAACCAGATGTATCTGACCAGCGAGACGCTGCAGTTGATGGCGAAGAGCGGCGGACCGGCGATATCGACTTCGGATGCTGCCGTGCTGACGAACTACCAGGGCTTCCTGAATAAGTCGACGAAGTTCATTCCGATGTGGGTGAAGGTCGCGGTGGCTCTGGCGCTGGGCCTGGGCACGATGATCGGGTGGAAGCGGATCGTGGTAACGGTGGGCGAGCGGATTGGCAAGTCGCGCATGACGTATGCGCAGGGAGCTTCGGCGGAGTTGGTGGCGATGACCACGATCCTGGCTGCGGGGACTTACGGATTGCCAGTGTCGACGACGCATGTGGTCAGCTCCAGTGTGGCGGGTACGATGGCGGCGAACCGGAGCGGGCTGCAACGGGCTACGATTCGGAACATCGGGATGGCATGGGTGTTTACGCTGCCGGTGGCGGCGCTGCTCTCGGGCGGGCTGTACTGGGTGTTCAGTTTGATCGCGCGGTAGGTTCGAGGTTCGAGGTTCGAGTGAGGGCGGCTTCGGCTGCCCTTTCTTGTTGCCGCGACGCACAGGCTGCGGGGTTGATAGACTTAGCACTGACATCTATGAGCCTGAAAGCAAAGATTGAAGCTGTTATTTATGCGTCGGAAGAACCGGTGACGCTGACCCAACTGGTGGGCCTGCTGGGCGAAGAGGCGCAGGCGGAGCTGGCCCGCGAAGCCGCGAACCAGCGGGCGCTGCTCGAGGACGAGGAGTTGGAAGCGGCGGAGGAAGAACCGACGCTGGGCGAGGACTTCGATTCGGTGGGCGGTGACGGCGACGGGAATGCGATGCTGGCGGAGGAGGTGGTCCAATCCACCCAAGACGGTGAGGTCGTCTTGAATGGGGCACCCGATGCTGTGGCCGGCGACGCCGCGGCTGCGACCAAGGCGGAGAAGGCGCGGGCGGCGAGGCTGCGGACGTACTTCCGCGCGGTGCTGGATGAGCTGGTCGCGGAGTATGCGGGAGCCGAGCGCGGGCTGGAGATTCGCGAGGTTGCGGGCGGGTTCCGCTTCGGGACCAAGCCGGAGTATCACGACGCGGTACGCGGGTTTGTGAAGTCGCTGAAGCCGCCGCTGAAGCTGACCTTGCAGGCGCTGGAGACGCTGGCGGTGGTGGCGTACAAGCAGCCGGTGACGGCGCCGGAGATCTCAGAGATTCGCGGCGTGGATTCGAGCGGCGTGTTGGGATCGCTGCTGGCGCGGAAGCTGATTACGACGGCAGGGCGGAAGCACGTGATCGGGCGGCCGATTTTGTACAAGACCACGCGCGAGTTTCTGCTGAAGTTCGGGCTGAAGGACGTGGCCGAGCTGCCCAGCATCGAAGAGTTCGAGAAGATGGCCGGGCAGTTGGCGGAGCAGGAGGAGATTCCGATGGAGAGCGAGGACCGTGAATCGCCGCAGGAGGTCGAGGAGCGGCTGGAGTCGGACGGCGAGGCGCCGGCGCCGGCGCCGGTGGCGGATGAGGTGATCGTGGATGGGCGGCTGTCGGGGCTGCCGCCGAAGTATGACGATGCAGAGGACGATCCGTCAGCAGCGGAGGCGGAGATTCAGAGTGGCGAGGGTTCGTGAGTTTGACTCCTGAGGCGATGCTGGAGGTTGCGCTGGCGGAGGCGCGCGCGGGGCTGGCGGAGGGTGGGATTCCGATCGGCGCGGCGGTATTTGACGGCGACGGGCGGCTGCTGGGCGCGGGCCACAACCGGCGGGTGCAGCAGGGCGACCCGAGCGCGCATGGCGAGACCGATGCGTTCCGGCGGGCGGGGCGGAGGCGCAGCTATCGCGCGATGACCATGGTGACGACTCTGGCGCCGTGTTGGTACTGCTCCGGGCTGGTGCGGCAGTTTGGGTTCAAGCGGCTGATTGTGGGCGAGAGCATGACCTTTCAGGGTGGAGTGGCCTGGCTGCGCGAGAACGGCGTCGAGGTGGTCGACCTGCGGTCGGACGCGTGCCGCGAGCTGCTGGCGGGGTATATCCGCGAGCATCCCGAGGTGTGGGGTGAGGATATTGGGGAATAGGGCAGTGGTCAGTGGTCAGTGGTAAGTGGTAAGTAAAGGCAACTCTGGCCGCGTACCGCTGACTCTCAATCTCCCGGCCGTCGTTCTTGCATCCCGAAGCGTCATTCTGGCTCGCAGAGTCAGAATCTCCGTCGTTGTGAGACGCGACGGCGTTTAGGGTGGGGAGCGTTGTGGGTTGGGGAGCGGGAGCCGCTTTGGGGAGGATGTTGGGCATGCCCATGATTTTTCGGCGTGCGGCGTAGTGGGCTTCGACGGCTTCGCGGGTCAAGGATGAGGGACGGGCTGTTGATTCGGGTTCGTGGCCGAGGAGCACGGTCATGCAGAGGTGGCTTTGTTCGTCGGGAGTGCATGTGTTGTAGTCAATCAGGCCGGCGGGCGGGGCGTTGTCTGCGGAGGGAGATTCGGCGTCCTGAGACTGCGCGGGAGCGAGACGCTCGGGCCCCTCCACTGCAGCGACAGAAGCGTCGCCCCTGACCGGTATGACGGCGTCGGAGTATTCAGCGATGGGCGCGATCGAACCGTGGGTCTCGTCCAGAATAGGGTCTTCGACCAGGTCGGGCGGGGCAGCCGGAGTGGGGACGGGCGGCCGCAGCGAGGGCGCGGGGCGTGCTTCGCGCGGCAGGAAGCGGGCGATCGCCTGGAGGCCACGGATCATGTGCCCGGCACGGGTGGGATCGAGATCGTTGGAGGCGATTCGGCTCAGGATCTGCGAGGAGACTAGTAGGGCGGAGGCGCGGTCCTCGACGATGGGGAGGTTGAAAGGCTCCCAGGCGTCCACGTGGCGGAACTTGCCGGCGGCAGGCTTGGGACGGCGGTTGACGTGGTGGTAGTAACAGAAGGGCTGGTGCCGCAGCGCGGGCGAGCCGCAGCGGTGGCCGTCCGCGAAGATGTGGCGGCAAAGATAGCGGCGGTGCGGTGCGACAGTGTCATCGGTGGCGGGCGTTGCTTCGGGCATAGCGTCGTCGGCGGGCGTGATGTCGGCGGATGTGGATGGAGCGATGTCGGTGGTGGCGGGCGCGATCTCTGCGGCGGTTTCCATGGGTTCTCCCTGAGTGCTCAAGCGTGTGTGCGTAGACAGGCTTAAATGCGAAAGCCCAGCCGTTGCGGGCTGGGCTTTTCCTTTTTTCTATCTAAGTTAAGGATATCAGATTGACCATAACTCATCTGCATCGATTTGAGAACTTTGATCTCGTTTCCCTTGTACGTTGTGGACCGCTTTTGCACCGATCAGGGGGCTTGACAGTGTTTTGGCTGGTCCGTACGAGCGCGATTGCGAGACCCTGGGTCAAGTCCAGGCGGTGTCTGAAAAGCACTTTTCAGACAGCACCTAAGTCCAGGCCTAAATCTTTTAGAAGGCATACCTTAGTCGATTTCTAGTGACTTCCCCGGCCACTGAAAACAATGCGGCGGCGAGCAATAAGGAGGGAGATGGCGAGGCCGAGGGCGAGGTAGGCGAGGTAGATGTAGGGGAGATAGTTGTAGGGCGCGGCGGGGATGGGGTAGAGGGTCCCGGCCATGGCAAGGAGCATGGCGAGGGCGGCAGCGGCGCTGAGGAGGATGGCGGCGGGGGTGAGCTGGGTGCGGCGGCGAAGGTAGATGGGGAGGGCGGCGGCGACCATGAAGTAGACAGTGATGAATCCGTAGACAGAGAGCGAGCCCATATAGCCGTAGATGTCCATGCCGGAGACTCCGCGGGCGGTGAGGCCGAGGGAGATGAGCAGGACGGCCAGGGCGACGGCGAGGACAGCGATGTGCGGCGTCTCGTGAGTGGAGTGAGCGCGGCCGAGGGGTGCGGGTGCGAGGCCGTCGTGGGCCATTTTGAGCAGGACGCGGGAGGCGGCGGTGATGCAGGCGAGGACGCAGGCAAACATGCTGACGAAGGCGCCGATGTCGATGAGCGGGCCGAAGATGGGGATGTGGGCGAGGATGCTGAGCGCGCGGAAGGGAGCCTGCGCGGTGCCGAGGTCCTGGTGGAGTTGGCGGAAGCCGAGGACCTCGGTGTAGCAGCAGGTGAGGAAGAAGAAGCCGCAGAGGATGGCGGACTGGATGACCGCCCGTGGAATGGTGCGGAGGGGATTGCGGGCTTCGTGGCCGAGCGTGGTGGCGGACTCGAAGCCGACAAAGCTAAAGAGGGCGAGGATGACGCCGAGACGGACTCCGGAGGGAGTGACGGCGTGGAGCGTGGCCTGAGAAACATCGAGCGTGGGGCCGTTGCGGAAGATGAGCGCGAGGATGACGAGGGCGATCATGGAGACGGAGGTCGCCTCGATGATGAGCATGAGGCGCGCGGAGGCCTGAACGTCGCGATAGGCAAACCAGGTGGCGGCGG
This sequence comes from Acidobacteriaceae bacterium, assembly GCA_049509035.1. Classification (GTDB taxonomy): domain Bacteria; phylum Acidobacteriota; class Terriglobia; order Terriglobales; family Acidobacteriaceae; genus Edaphobacter. Next base: position 128,028 of record JBELAH010000005.1, on the reverse strand, counting down.
CAATTGGGATGACGGCAATCAGCGGAGCGGGGACGGCGCGCAGGGCGGGGACGAGGACTTCTGCGTAGTTGATGAAGCCTCCGACGCAGGAGACGGCGGCGGCGGTGTAGGCGAGCAAAAGGGCCCAGCCGGCGGTGCGTCCGCCGAGGGTGGGGAGCGAGTCGGTGGCGTACTTGTAGAGCGAGCCGGGTGAGGCGGAGGTGCGGGCGAAGCGGGCGATGCAGAGGGCCATCAGCAGCGTGGCTCCGCAGGCGAGCGAGTAGGCCAGCCAGGTGCCGTTGCCGGCGAGCGCGAACACCAGCGGGACGGTGAGCGCGGGCGAGGTGGTGGGCGCGATGGCGGAGACGGATTGGGAGAGGGTTTCGAGCGGGGAGAGGATGTTGTGGCGCAGGCCGGAGTCGCGGGATGGGGCTTCGTCGGGGGTGAGAAGCTCAAGCGGCATGGACGGTTCCGTTAGCAGGGACAAAGGCAGAGGCTTAACACCGATATAAACCGATTATCAGGCGGATGGTAAAGGGATCGTGGTTAGGGTATCGCAAAAGAGGCGAAGCGAATCACAGAGGACACGGAGAAAAAAGAGACAGCACAGAGGATGTAGGTCGAATACGTAGGGAGGGCGGAGCGGCGATAATGGAGGAAGACCGCGATGAGAGGTTTCCGCGGACGGAAAGTTGGGAATGGATGACGAAGGCGATGGGTGGGGCGGAGAAGCTGCAAAAGCGAAATGCGGGGGTCCCTCCACTCCGCTCCGCTCCGGTCGGGATGACGGCGGGTGGGGACGAGGGGAAGCTGGAGCGGCTGCAGAAGATATTGGCGGCGGCGGGCGTGGCGAGTCGGCGGAAGGCGGAGGAGATCATCCTGGCGGGGCGGGTGCAGGTGAATGGCACCACCATCACCGAACTGGGGACGAAGCACGACGCGGGGCGCGACCATATCCGGGTGGATGGGAAGCTGCTGAAGGGTCCGGAGGTGCGGCGCTACTACATGCTGAACAAGCCGCGGGGGTATGTGACGACTCTGGACGATCCGCAGAAGCGGGCTACGGTGATGGACTTGATGATGAAGCCCAAGGCGGGGCCGCATGGAGGGCTGGGACGGCTGTATCCGGTGGGACGGCTGGATTATCTGTCGGAAGGCTTGCTGCTGATGACGAATGATGGGGAGCTGGCGAACTCGTTGTCGAAGGCGGCGGCGGGGGTGGAGAAGACCTACCTGGTGAAGGTGAGCGGGGTGCCTTCCGATGCGGGGCTGGATCAGATCCGGCGAGGGATCGTGATCGACCGGGGAAGGCTGGATGAGGTGCGGGCGGGGCGCAGGGACCGGGTTGTGACCGCCCCGGCGAAGGTGGAGATGGTGCGGGGTGGGGACAATCCCTGGTACGAGGTGACGCTGACCGAGGGGCGGAACCGGCAGTTGCGGAAGATGTTTGAGGAGATTGGGCACCATGTGGAAAAAATTCGGCGGATTGGGTACGGGGCGCTAAGGCTGGATGTTCCGCCGGGCGAGTTCAGGGAGCTGACCGTGGGTGAGGTGATGGCTCTGGAGCGGGCGGCGAAGGGGAAGAAGGTGGTTCCGAAGAAGAAGTTGCCGGAGTTTGCGCAGTTGAAGGCGCCGGGGAAGAAAGGTTCGAGGTACTAGGTTCGAGGTTCGAGGTGGGAGTTGGGTCGGGTGGGTGGCGGAGCGGGGTTGGCATTTTGGTGAATCACCCAAAATGGGGTTTGACGAAGGTGGGTGAATGAGCCTAGAAATACCTCCGGCCTACAAATGCCCGCGGATTTTAATGCGGCGGTGCAAGACGAAACCGGGTCTGATGCATCCAAATAGAGCCAGCAGCCGGGAAGCGATTTCGGGTGCGAATCCAGGGAGAAACTGGAGCAGGAGAAACACGGTTTTTGGCAGGAATGGAAGTGCAACTGTAGAACCCCTTTGGACGTCAGAGAGAAGGGCGAAATGCGAACGAGCACGGGATCCAACGGGACAGCAAAGGAGCAACACACAGTGGCAATTGAGAAGGCAACATTTGGAGCTGGATGTTTTTGGGGCGTAGAAGCCCGATTTGCAGAGATGCCGGGAGTACTGGACACGGCGGCCGGATATGAAGGCGGAGACCTTGAGCATCCGACATACAAGGAGGTTTGCACAGACCGCACTGGCCATGCGGAGGTAGTGGACGTAACGTTCGATCCGTCTCGAGTGAGCTATGACGCTCTGCTGGATGCGTTTTTCGCGATGCACGATCCGACCCAGGTGAACCGGCAGGGACCGGACTGGGGTTCGCAGTACAGGAGCGTGATTTTTGCGCGATCGGACGAGCAGATGGAACAGGCGAAGGCGAAGATCGATGAACTGAGCGCGTCAGGCGCCTTTCGCAAGCCGATTGCGACCAAGGTGGAAGCGGCGACGACGTTCTGGAAGGCAGAGGAGTATCACCAGCGATATCTGGAGAAGCGCGGGATGGTGCATTGCCATATCTAGGTTCGAGGTGCTAGGTTCGAGGTTCGAGGGGCGGCGGCCGCAATGGATGCGGCCGCCGTTGCTGCGTTTGGGGGGAGGAGCATGCCCCAGGGGTTAAAACCCCTGTCGTTGTTAGCGGCTGAGAGACCCAAGCAGCCCCGAGGCTAAAGCCTTGGGCTACCAGGCTTGGGGTACCTAGAAGCAGAGGCCAGACGGCGGCGGACTAGATGGCGGTGGCGAGGGTGACGGCGAAGAGGTTGGCGGGGTCAGTGAAGGTGCGGGTGGGGGTGAAGGCGGAGGCGTTGAGTAGGGAGTGGATGGCGGCTGGGGTGAACTTGTAGCTGTTCTCCGTGTGAATGGTTTCGCCGGGGGAGAAGTGGAGGGTGAGGGCCGGACCGGCGGAGCCGGCGGGGATGCGGGCGGTTTGGGCGGCGAGGGATTCGAGGTAGATCTCTATGCGGGAGTGGGTGGGGTTCCAAAGGGCGCGATGGAGGAAGCGATCGGGGTGAAAGTCGGCGCCTAGCTCGCGGTTGAGGCGGTGGAGGATGTTGCGGTTGAAGGCGGCGGTGACTCCGGCGTCGTCGTTGTAGGCTGCGAGGAGGGTGGCGATGGATTTTGCAGGGCCGGCCCCGGGGAGATTGGGTGCGAGGTCGGCGCCGAGCAGGAGAGCGTCGCCGGGAGCGAGTTCGGAGCGGAGGCGGGTGAGGATCTGGCGGGCCTCGGCGCGGGAGAAGTTGCCGATGCTGGAGCCGATGTAGAGGGCGAGGATGCGTGCGTGGGATGGGCGCTCGATGCGGACGGTTTCGGTGACGTAGTTGGCGACCCGGGGGCGGACGGTGATGCCGGGGATGGTGAGCTCAATCTGGGCGTTGGCTTGGTCGAGGGCAGTGGGGGAGATGTCGATGGGCTGATAGAGGACGTGCGGCTTCCACCCCAGCGAGCCAGGACCGCTCGCCGGGGACCCCGGCTGCCGCTGCGCCAGGACGCGAAGGAGGATGCCGGTTTTGGCGGCGGTGCCGGCGCCGAGTTCGGCGACGGTGATAGGCGAGTTGCAGGTTGCAGGTTGCAGGTTTTCAGTTGCAGACGTGACGAGGTCGAAGATTTCGTCGGCGTGGGCGGCGAAGAGCGCGCGCTCGGTGCGGGTGAGGTAGTACTCGGGGAGGGTGGTGATTTGCTCGAAGAGGCGGGAACCGGGGGCGTCGTAGAAGAGCCAAGGTGGGAGGGATTTAGGGGTGGAGGTGAGGCCAAGGCGGGCGGCATCGGCGACGGGCTGGGCAGCGGCGAGTTGGGGGATATCGAGGACGGCGGCGGCAGCGGTCACGGGAACCTCGGGACGGTCGGAGTTGGGTTTTCGCAGTTGGATGCGGGCCGGGGGTGGGGCGACGCCTTAATGTACAGGCTAAAGAGCAAATACAGGGGTTCTTCGCTGCGCTCAGAATGACGGCTCCCCCATTGATTGCGAGGGTCAGGTGGCTGGGAGATCCTTGGCGAGGCGGAGGCCGGAGAACTGCCAGCGGGTGGAGGGTGGGAAGAAGTTTCGGTAGGTGGCGCGGATGTGGGTCGTGGGAGTGACGCAGGAGCCGCCGCGGAGAACCATTTGCGAGGACATAAACTTGCCGTTGTACTCGCCCAGGGCACCGGGGAGGGGGTGGTAGCCGGGATAGCCGAGGTAGGCGGAGGCAGTCCACTCCCATACGTCGCCGTAGAGTTGCTGGAGGCCGGGGAGGGATGAGGCTCGGGTGGGGTGGAGGGTGTTGGATTCGAGGAGGTTGGAAGGGGCAAAAGGCGAAATGCGGGGGTCTCTCCGCTGCGCGCTGCGCGCTTTCCACCCCAGCGAGCAAAGCTCGCCGGGGACCCCGGCTTCGGTCGAGATGACGGGCTCTTGAGTTTCGGTTGGGATTTGACTGGCGGCGAATTCCCATTCGAATTCGGTGGGGAGGCGGGCGCCGGGGTCGCGGCGGGCGGACCAGCGGGCGTAGGCTTCGGCCTCGAAGAAGCTGAGATGACAGACGGGGGTTTCGGAGAGGTCTTCCAGTGGCTGCCATCCGCGGAGGGTGAAGATGCGCCAGCCGGAGGCGGTGGCGGGTGATCGCTGCCAGTAGAGAGGGGCTTGCCAGGCTTGTTCGCGGAGGGCAGTCCAGCCGTCGGAGAGCCAGAGCTCGGGGCGGGTGTAGCCGTTGTCGTCCATGAAGGCGAGGTACTCGGCGCAGGTGACGAGGCGAGTGGCGAGAGAAAAGGGAGCGAGGTAGACGGAGTGGCGGGGAGTTTCGTTGTCGAAGGAGAAGTCGTCGGGTGAGTTGGGCGCGAAGCCGATTTGGGTTAGGCCGGGGGTGAAGGTGAGCCAGTCGAGCGGCGGGGCGATGGCGTCCGGATCCGAGAGACTGGGTGCGGCGGTGGTGGTGGTGGAAAGATAGGCGGGGTGGAGGGGGTTGGTGAAGAGGGCGTGCTTGATGTCAGTGGCGATGAGCTCCTGATGCTGCTGCTCGTGGTGGAGTCCGAGGACGATGCGGCGGGCGGCTTCGGGGCTGGGAGTGGACTCGAGGAAGCGGGCGATGGCGGTGTCGACGTGGTCGCGGTAGCTAAGGATTTCGGCGAGCGGCGGGCGGGAGAAGCTGGAGCGGAGAGATTTGGCGGGCATGTCGCCGAGGGAGTTGTAGTAGGAGTTGAAGAGCCAGTGGAAGTCGGGGTGGAAGTCGCGATAGGCGGGAAGGAATTCGCGGAGGACAAAGGTCTCGAAGAACCAGGTGGTGTGGGCGAGATGCCACTTGGCGGGGCTGGCCTCAGCGCAGGACTGGACCATGAGGTCTTCGGGGGAGAGCGGGGTGGTGAGGGCGAGGGTGGCGGCGCGGACGGTGCGGTAATGGTCGAGTAGGGCGGAGGAAGCTGGGGTGGGTGTGGGACGCAGGGCTGGGGTGGACATGCTCCGAGTTCCTCCTGGGGCTGTAAGTCACCTTTCGATGCGGGCCGAGGGTACGCGGTTGCAGAGGCTATAGTATGCAATACCAAAGTGTTGGGTGGGGATCGAAATGGGGATATTTCAGGTTTCGAGGGCGTCGTTGACGTCGCGGACGAGGTTGCGGAGGTAGCTGCGGCGGTTGAGCAGGGCGACCATGGAGTCGCGAGCGGCGGCCTGGGCGGGGGCGTTGCTGGCGGCTGGATCTGTTGGATCGGTGGCGGCGTCCCACTGGGCGTGGAGAGTGGCGAGGTCGGCGTCGGTGGCGGCTAGCTTGGCGTCGAAGGTGGACTTGGCGGCGAGGAGTTCGCGGCGGAGTTGCGGGTCGTCGTCACCCATCTTTTTGGCGGCGCGCATCTCTTCGAGCTGCATGTTGAGCTCGAAGGCTTCTTCGAGGAGGTCTTCTGGGACGACTTGCTTCTTGGCGGTCCCGGAGGTTCGGGCCGCGGCGGTTGCGGCGGAGGACTGCTCTTCCATCTCGATGCCTTCGAGCTTGAGCAGGTAGGCGGTGCGGGCGACGGGATCCTTGAGAGTGCGGTAGGCGTCGTTGAGGCGGGAGGATTGGGCGAGAGCGTCTTGTTGAGCTTCGGGGGATTGGGAGGCGAAGCGGTCGGGGTGGAGACGGCGGGAGAGGGCGTAGAAGGACTTCTCGAGGGCCCGGGTGTCGAGCGTGAGGTGGGGTGGGAGAGAGAAGATTTCGAAGTAGGTAGGGGACTGATCGGGCATATTTGCGGGCAGGTATATCGGGCTTTCAGCCCTTGATGGATTATACGGGCCAATACCCTGGGGTTTCGCCCCAGGCTAAGATGGCGGCGCGCCGGTGGCGCTTGTCAGGTGGAGAAGCTGGAGCCGCAGCCGCAGGATTTGGTGGAGTGGGGATTGATGAAGTTGAAGCCCTGGCGCATGAGGGTTTCTTCGTAGTCGAGGACCATGCCGCTGAGGTAGATGAAGCTCTTGGGGTCGACGAAGATGCGGATGAGGGGGGCGTCTGTCGCAGTGGGGTCGAGATGGGTCTGGGGGAAGGCGTAGACGCGGTCGCGCTCGCGGGGCTGGGTGTCGAAGCGGATGTTGTAGCTGAGGCCGGAGCAGCCGCCGCCGGTGATGCCGAGGCGCAGGCCGCCGGCGTCGGGGGCGATGTTCTCCTTGGCCATGGCGATGCGGATGCGCTTGAGGGCGCGGACGGTGAGTTGGATGGTGTGGGCGGCGTCGGATTCGCCCTCGGGAAGAAGCGTGGGGGACGGCGGGGCGGCCGCGACCGTGGGTGCGGCGACGGCGCCTTTGGGGGTTTCGGTTTGGAGGGTGACCATGGACATAGAGCGTGCTTTCTCGGGCGTGCCAATGCCGAAACGGGCAAGGGCGAAATTCAGGGGTCCTTCACTGCGTTCAGGATGACGGCACCTAATGAATGGCCGCCATCCCAGAACGCCGCTAGGGCCTAATGCGCTACTGCGGTGGTGGCTGCGGGGGCCTCTTCGGTGACGCCGTTCTTCTGCTTCCAGTCGCCGATGGCGGCGCGGATGGCGTCCTCGGCGAGGACCGAGCAGTGGATCTTGACCGGGGGCAGCGAGAGTTCCTTGACGATGTCGGTGTTGGAGATGGTGAGGGCCTCGGCGACGGTTTTGCCCTTGACCCACTCGGTGGCGAGGGAGCTGGAGGCGATGGCCGAGCCGCAGCCGAAGGTCTTGAACTTGGCGTCCTCGATGACCTGGGTTTCGGGATTGACCTTGATCTGGAGGCGCATCACGTCGCCGCACTCGGGCGCGCCGACCAGGCCGGTGCCGACTTCGGACGAGCTCTTGTCGAGGGTGCCGACGTTGCGGGGGTGTTCGTAGTGGCTAAGTACCTTGTCGCTGTATGCCATGATGTTTTCTCCTAGGACGTGGCTGTCAATTAGATGATGTTTCCGAGCTTTGGGTGCGTCTTCCGGGGCTGAAGCCCGTTTGTGTTGCCTATCTCGAATTCGTGGGGCTAAAGCCCCTTCGTGTTAGCAGGTTGACAGGGGCCTAAAGGCCCCTTCTCCCTCCGGATAATTAGTGGGCGGCCCATTCGATCTTGGTTAGGTCGATGCCTTCTTTCACCATTTCGTAGAGCGGGGAGAGCTCGCGGAGTTTGAGGACGACATCGATGATCTTGTCGGCTACGTAGTCGACTTCGGCTTTGGTATTGAAGCGGCCGAGGCCGAAGCGGATGGACGAGTGGGCGATCTCGTCGCCGAGGCCGAGGGCCTTGAGGACGTAGCTGGGCTCGAGCGTGGCCGAGGTGCAGGCCGAGCCGGAGCTGACGGCGATGTCGTTGATGCCCATCAGGAGCGATTCGCCTTCGACGTAGACGAAGCTCATGTTGAGGTTGCCGGGCAGGTGGTGCTCCATGTTGCCGTTGACCTGGGTGTAGTCGAGCGCGTTCTCAAGTTTGTTGCGGAGGTAGTCGCGGAGCTCACGCTCGCGGGCGGCTTCGGCGGCCATCTCTGCGCCGCAGATTTCGCAGGCTGCGCCGAGGCCGACGATGCCGGGGACATTGAGGGTGCCGCTGCGCATGCCGCGCTCGTGGCCGCCGCCGTTGATCTGCTCAGTGATCTGGACGCGGGGGTTGCGGCGGCGGACGTAGAGGGCGCCGACGCCTTTCGGGCCGTAGAGTTTGTGGGCCGAGATGGAGAGGATGTCGATGTTGTCGGCGATGACGTCGACGGGGATCTTGCCGACGGCCTGGACGGCGTCGGTGTGGAAGAGAACGCCTTTCTCGTGACAGATTTTGCCGATTTCACGAATTGGCTGAATGACGCCGATTTCGTTGTTGGCGTACATGATGGTGACGAGAATGGTCTTGTTGGGGCCTTCGGTGACGATGGCGCGGCGGAGGTCGTCGAGGTCGATGAGGCCATCGGCGGAGACGGGCAGATAGGTGACGACGAAGCCGGACTTCTCGAGCTTCTTGCAGGTGTCGAGGACGGCCTTGTGCTCGGTGACCTGGGTGATGATGTGGTTGCCGCGCTCGCGGTACATCTCGGCGACACCCTTGATGGCGAGGTTGTCGCTCTCGGTGGCGCCGGAGGTGAAGATGATCTCCTTGGAGGTGGCGCCGATGAGTTTAGCAACCTGCTCGCGGGCGATGTCGACGGCCTTCTCGGCCTCCCAGCCGAACTGGTGGTTGCGGCTGGCGGCGTTGCCGAACTTGCCGGTGAAGTACGGCATCATGGCTTCGAGCACGCGGGGATCGAGCGGGGTGGTGGCGTGGTTGTCCATATAGAGGGGAAGATGGACGCCCTCGGGGAGCGGCGTGGCGGAGTGAGTGACGACGACTCCGACGCTGTTGGTGCCTGGGACTGCTCCGTTGCCGTTTTCGATGCTCATGTGGTGCTCCTGTGTGATGCGAATCTTCTTGCTGTCCCGGGGGCTAAAGCCCCGAACTCTTGCGACCGTGAATGGACGGACTAAAGTCCGTCCCTATCCCAAAACCGCGACCTCAGGCCAGGATGGTGACGAGGCCGGAACCGACGGCGGCGTCGTCGGTGTGGGCGGCATCGGACATCTCCGCGAGGTCGCTGATATAGATGCTGCTGAGCAGGTTGGTGATGGAGTCGTTGACCTTTCGCAACGGCTCTTTGATGGTGCAATGGCCGGCGAGGTCGCAGGCGCCGTGGATGGTGATGCAACTGGTGATGAAAAGCGGGCCGTCGATGGCGCGGATGACTTCGAAGGCGGAGATCTGCGAGGCCGGTTTGGCCAGAGCGTAGCCGCCGTTGGTGCCGGCGTGAGAGACGAGCAGACCGGCGCGGGCGAGGGTCTGCAGGATCTTTGCCAGGAGCGGCGGCGGGATGTGATAGGCCTGAGCGATGTCTTTGGCGCTCTGGGCGACGGCCGCGTTGGCGGTGGACTGCTCGGCGAGGTACTTGAGCGCCATGAGACCGTAGTCGGCTTTTTTGGTCAGACGCAGCATAGTGGGCTCTCTTGACGGCGGAAGGCAGGGAAACCGGCGGATTTGCCGGGGAAACCTAATCCGACCGTATTGGTCCTAGTTAGTGTACGGCGGGAGTGGGGTGGGTTGCAAGTGCAGTTTGAGCAGGGAGGGCAGGGGAGGGTTTGGGGGCGGGAAAGACGATGGGGGCGGGGGCGGCGGGAGCGCGCGGCGGTGAATCAATGAGGGTTTGCCGGGTTGGGGAGCGGTTTTCGCCAAATTCGCAATTGACAAGATTATTTGGCAAAGGCAAACTCTTAGCCAGCCAAAGCTCCTCCTCCCTATGCCGGCATCGTGCAAACATCCGCAAGTTCGCGTCGTCGCCCGCGAGGAGGACGTCGAGTTTGTGGAATGCCAGACGTGCGGCGAGGTTTTCGACGCGGCCGAATTTAAAGACATTCTGAATGAAGAAGACGGCGAAGCTGAGGGCAACGTGGCGTAGGGTGGCGCGGCGGAAGGCTTAACGCCGATTTGCACCGATTGAACCGATAAGACAGGCAAAGCGAAATACGGGGATTCTTCCCCTTCGACTTCGCTCAATGTCAGAATGACAGACTGAGAACTGAGGATCGTTGCGCTCGTAATGGCGGCTAAGAGCAAAATGCGGGGGTTCTTCGCTGCGCTCAGAATGAGAAACTCGAGGGACCAGGGCGGTTTATTGGGGCTGGGGTTCGGGAGTGTTGACGCGGCGAAGGACGATCCAGGCGTACTGCGCGGCGGACACGGGGGCGAGGACGGCGATGGCGCGGAGCAGATCGCCGCGCAGCAGGAGTTGGTCCACGGCGGGCCAGACCTGGTCGATGAGGACGAGGGTGAGGCCGAGGATCTGGACCAGGGTGTTGAGCTTGCCGAGCAGGGACGGGCGAAAGTCGCGGAGGGTGCCGGTGGCGAAGAGCAGGGTGGAGATGAGCAGGATTCCCAGGTCGCGGCTGAAGACGAGGACGGTGACATAACGCGGGACCAGGCCCATGTGGGTGAGGACCAGGAAGAGGGTGCTGAGGAGGAGCTTGTCGGCGATGGGGTCAAGATATTGGCCGAGCGTGGTGCGTTGCGAGAGAGCGCGCGCGAGGAGGCCGTCGAAGCCGTCGCTGAAGCCGGCGATTACGAAGAGGGTGAACGCGATGCGATAGTGGCCGTCCATGATGGCGATAACCAGGAACGGGATGATGAACAGGCGCGCGAGCGTGAGCAGATTGGGGGCGGCGCGAAACTGGGTGAGAAAAGGCATCTGGTGTGGGCAGACCCAATCGTACGGTATTTCTTGCGAGAATGCCGGATGGGTGCGGGTTTGCCGAGGGGGAAGGTTCGATTTAGACTGAGAAGACGCAGCAGAGGCGCGTAGCTCAGTTGGTTAGAGCGCTTCCTTGACACGGAAGAGGTCAGCGGTTCGAGTCCGCTCGTGCCTACCATTTACCCTTCAAAAAGACCAAGCAAGTGTGGCGGCGCCGCGCCGCGCCGACTGCCAGCGGGGGTTAGGCTGGGTGGTCCAATTTCTCGACGAAGCGATACCCGACATGGGCGTCGGTGAGCAGATACTGCGGGTTGGCGGGATCGTCTTCGAGTTTCCGGCGCAACTGGTGCATGAAGGTGCGGAGATACTCGAGCTCACCTCCATACTCGGGGCCCCAGACCGAGTTGAGCAGGCGGGAGTGAGGGATGGGCCGGCCGGCATAGATCATGAGCTGATGGGTGAGTTCGAACTCCTTGGGGGTGAGATGGACGGCGCGGTTGGCCTTCTTGACGGTCCGGCGCACGGGGTCGAGCTCAATCTCTCCGACGCGCAGCACGGTGGCTGCCTCGTCCTGATGGAGCGCGGAGGCCTTGGCCCAGCGCATGGCGGCGCGGATACGGGCAGTGAGCTCGCGCAACTGGAAGGGCTTGGTGATGTAATCGTCGGCGCCTGCGTCGAGAGCCTCGACCTTGTCGTCTTCGCTGTCGCGCACGGTGAGCATGAGAATGGGAATGCGGGGAAAGAGGCGGCGCATGGTGCGGCAGGTGTCGATGCCGGTCATGCCGGGCATATTGATGTCGAGCAGGACGGCGTCGAAGGGGCTGGAACGGACCAGCGAAAGGGCCTCCTCGCCGCGCGCCGCCTCGACGATCCTGAAGCCGAGTTTTTCAAGGGTTGTGTGCAGCGCCCGCCGGATGGACATCTCGTCGTCGACAACCAGGATCACTCCAGATTCCATGCCTTAGTCCCTCCCACTTGCAGTTTTGGCATTGACAGGAAAAATGTGGTTCCCTCTTCTTCGCCGCTGATAACCCATACGTGTCCCTGGTGAGCTTCTGCGGCCTTCTTGACAATGGACAGACCCACGCCCGTGCCGGGCACGCTATCCTTGGCGTCGGGACCGCGATAGAAGCGCTCGAAGACACGCTCGCGGTCCTGCATCTGGATGATTGAGCCGCGGCTGCGGACGGAGAGCAGGAGTTCGGAGCTGCTCTCGCGCACGGCGACGCCGATGGGCGAATCGGGTGCGGAGTACTTGGCCGCATTGTCGAGATACTGGGTGAGGATCATCATGAGCAACTCACGGTCGCCCTCGAGCGGCGTGTTCTGCTCCTGGATGGAGAGCTCAATGGGGTGGCCTTTGAGGGTTCCCGAGAGGCCGGTCACCACATCGTTGACCAGCCTGGAGAGAATGACGGGCTCGGTACGCAGGGTTACGCTGGAGGCTTCGAGCTTGGCGGTCTGGAGCAGGCGGGTGCAGAGCTGATTGAGATTGACGGCCTCCTGATTGATCAATTCGGCGAGCTCCACCTCGGCTTTGTCCAATGTCCCCATCTCCTGGAGGCCGGAACTGGCGGTGCAAATGACGGTCAGGGGTGTTTTGAAGGCGTGGGCGAGCGCGTCGAGCACGGCTACCCGCAACTGTTCGGCCTGCTTTGCACTTTCCGCGCGCGCCTCCTTCTCGTAGGAGCGATAGCGCTCGAAGGCAATGGCGGCGAGCGAGGCGACGGCATTGGTAATGAGAGGATCGAGCTCGCCGCGGATGGCCATTGCAGCGATGGGGGAGCTGCCAATGCGAATGATCCGCTGGGTGATGCGGGTGTCGCGGTCATCTTCGTTTCTATCGGTCAAGTAAGCGGTCTTGGCGATCTGTTGCTCGTCAATGGACCAGGTTCCCTGGTGGTCCAGGCGGGTCAGCTCGGCGTCGAAGATAGCGACATCGTCAGCCAGAAACGTCCGCCGAATAAGCTGCACCAATTGCGGACCCGGCGGGGTGTGCAGCTCGAAGAGCAGGATGCCGCGACTTAGCTCATACAGCTTCTTCATCTGAATGCGCTGGTAGTTGGCGTCACGTGCCATTTTCTGCTCGCGAGAAGAAAGGCGACTTACGATTAGCGCACAGACCTGAAAGGAGACCAGTGCGATCCAGTCCCGGTCGTCGGAGACGGTAAAAGAAAAAACAGGTGGGATAAAGAAATAATTAAGACAGGAGACTGCAATCAAAGAGATAAAAGTGGCCTGCCAGATTCCGTAATGAAGGGCAGCCAACACGACTACCAGCAAATAGATAAAGCCCACGGTGGAGATGGGAAAGTGCAGCCAAAACCCAATTGCGGTCGCAACCGCAATCGCCGCGCAGCCAATTGAGCACTGCATGAGCAGTTGCAGCCACGATCGCTTCTCAGTCAAGGGAATGGCCATTGTGAGCCGTGAGGTCATCCAATAAGTTCCATTCTGATGGTAGTAAGCGAAGGGGTAAGGAATAAATCAGGAAAGTGAAAGAAAATCATAAAAATCAGCGCGGGCACGTGGCACACGGATCCGGGAAAATCTGGTTCCTATGTACCACGCGCTTCGCTCTGAGCGATGCACGACACTACGACTTTCCCTGCGAATCCGTAGCGGATTGCGGATTCTGTGCGGCCGGAGCGGCTGCGAGCTGGTCATAATGCCGCGCCTGGAGCGCCGCATTATCAGCCTGGGACACGTAGGACTCATAGAGGTACTGCGCCGAATCGACCGGCCGGGGATACTTCTGCATCAACGCGGCATTGACCTGGGCACGCCGGTCCCGCTCGGCCTTTTCGGCTACGGCCTCGGCGCGATAGTTCGCTTCCTGCTGATGATAGTAACTTGCGAGTTGCTGATACTGCTGGCGGCTGTGTGCGCTCCTAATGAGATCGTGAGCTTCGCGCGCGGACAAAGGAGCGGTGAGGCTGGCTGTTTGCATAGTGGATTGGGCAATTCCCGCGAGCGGGAAGGCCAGGGAAAGGATCGCAACAGCAATCATCGAGCGATTCATAGTTGGAGCCTCCTATAGCGTGACTCTAGGCCGGGTCGCGTAAGGAGGGCATAAAGAAGTTGCTGGATGTTAGTTAAAGTGGCGTGAGTTAGTCTTGGATGGGGAGTTATGGGTATTCCGCGCGGGTAGCTCCGGCGAGCGCACTGCTAACTACAGGAAAAACTGATTAGTGGTTTTTGCGAACTTTCTGCGTTCTCCTTATGCCATCTTGACGAACTTTGTTGCAGTCTATGGAGAGGACGTCACTTCGGAGGTGGCAGCAATGGCCGGCCAGACCCAGTATTTCTACACAGTGGAACTAAGCGCCCTCGAAGAGAACCTGAGCCGCTCAATTGATCGGGTCGCCCGGTTGCACGAGAAGGCCATGAAGCGGAGTGACTTCAAGGCAGCCGATCAGATCTCGCGACTCCAGAGGTCGATCAATGTGGCCCAGAGCCGCATTACGCGCCTGAAGTAAGTCCGGACAATTAATTAACAAAAAGGACCCGCCAGTTTAGGTGGTAACTCGATAGGTGGACGCTTGTCTGCCGGAGAAGCTACGCCCTGACGCCCTGCGTATCCGCATAGGTCTTACTGGAAATGCGACCGGCCATTGGGACACACACCTGGAGGCGTGCTTACGCGGGCCCCGGTGATCTTGTCCCCGGCCGAGGTGACAGCGATGGGAAGCTCGCAGAAGGCTGACGGGGAAACGTCGAGGAGCTGCAACAAGAATAGTTGGGCTTCGGTTTCGTCAGCTTTCACGGCTGCCTCAGCGAGATCTATAGCGAAACATCCATGGCGCTGACCGGTCTGGGAACATAGTGCTTTGGGGTCGAATGAGATGACGTAGTTGGGCTTCGTTTCGAGAATGACGCGGTCCATTTCATCCTTCCCTTTTGCCTCCCGGTAGAAATTCTTCACGCGCACGGATCCACTGTCGGTTTCAATCAGGATGGTATCTGAACTGGTGGGGTTGGCCACCATAGGCGAAGGCGGAGGATTGACAACCTTGGTTGGCGCTTTCGCGCTCTTAGCATCGGCCGCCGCTTTGACGGCAGGTACCGCGCTGTGGCCAGATGGCGCGCTGCTGGCAGGTGGCGAACTGTTGGCGGATGGCGCGCTGCTGGCAACTGCGGCACCATTGCCAGATATGGTGGTGTAGGCGCTGGCCAGCTTTGGCAATGCCTGGGAGACATATTTTGCAATCAGCAACTGCCTGGCCGTGCCGTCGCCCAGGCATTGCACCACGATCTTCCCGGTGCATTGAAAGCCGGGCGGGAAAAAGTCGATGGCGTAGCTTCTGCCAGCCGATTTGAAAATATATGCAACGTGCGCAACCGCGGGGTTGTTGAGCACTTGTCCCGATTCGACCGCGTTTGGGGGCAAGGAAAATATTGATTCGGTGCCACGGAAGAGAAACGCGATGGAATTTCTGCTGAGCACCAAATCTCCGCGATCGCACGGCCGGATGGTCCGCTCGTGACATGCATCGATCATGATGGTTGCGCCGAGCGATAACGCCCTGTCCCATGGTCCGGCAAGTTCTTCGACCTGGTGATTCCGGCCGTCGAGGAGAAGAACGCGGCCGAGCAACACCCAGGGATCGCCGCTGGCGGGGCGCAGCGTGGTTGCGGCGCGAAAAGCGGCGGACGCGCCGTTCCAGTCATGAGCTGCGCTCGCCTGCTGCCCGGCGGTCATGCAGGCATCGTAATCGCTGCACGCCGAGGTAGCGGCGCCTGAGGCTTTCAAGCTACTTGCGGCAGTGGATTGCCCTGCACAAGCCTGAGAGAGAATAAGCGCGAGCAGGAATCCGATGCAGAGAGAAGCGCGGCAAAGCGAAGCTTGCATGGTTGGCCCCTTCGGCAGGAACATGTTCAAAAAAACTGGACGAACGCAGGCGCTTTCAGCGAAGGTTTGGGATCGAACGGCGCTGTGCCAACCAATATACCGCCGGGTTGCAAGTATTCGCTCAGGGTAGCCGGAAATTGGCGCGCCACACTAAATCGCGAATTGGCTGCGTGGCCAGAAGGTGGTTGTCCGCCAACGGGCAAAGCGGCCCGGATGCTCGAACGAGATCCGGACCGCTTGCTGGTTTGAGACGGAAGTGAAAGCGCATTAATCCGCGCCTGGCCGCACATTGATGGTTAGAACTTTACCATCAGGTCGATGTCGACCAACTGCTCGTCGCGGCGCATGTCCGGTTGCCAGAGGCCTCCGTGCCCGCTCTCTCCGCCGCAGAAGCTTGGCACATTGACATAGGCTCCCACTGAGGTGGGCACTGGCGTTCCGTCCATACAGGCGAAGAGGCTAGGAGAACCGTTATTCACACCGGTGGGCGAGCCCAGAGCTGAAGGCGGAGTGGAGCCACCATGACCGGCCCAGTACGGAACGCTCGAGTGCCGGTAGTCGTACTCAAAGCGCCACGTCAGCCACTCGACAGGCATGAAGTCGTAGGTGATCGAACTGTCCCACGGCTTGAAGGGATCGCTGGGATTTCCAGGCCAGTACGGCGAACCAAGGGCGTCCGAGGTCGCGGTCTCGCCGTTGATGGCGGGCACCAGCGCGAGGTAGCGTCCTGGATTGTTGATCTGGCCGTAGCCGATGGTCAGGCCGTCGTGGTCCTTGTTCCACCACAGCCGGTTGTAGATCATAAAGCCAACAAAGCTCTGCTTGGGATTGATTCCAGGCTTAAACTTTGCGGCCGGGTCCGCGTAATAGACCTGCGTGGGGTCGAACTGGACGAAGCTCCCGAGCGAGTTTGGGTCCTTGGTGTTGCCGTGGCAACTGACGCCTTGCTGATACCAACCGGCGGCGCTGGTCTGGCTTTTACCGAACTCGCAGCCCAAGTCGCCCGTAAAGCTGAAGGCCATCTTGTCGATCGATCGGTCTGGATGGTCGTAGTACTTGATCTCGAGACTGTTGTCGGTGTGGAGGCGCCCACGGCCTGGAATGGTAAAGTCGTCATGGCCGAGGCCGTAGTTGTTGCTGATGATGTTCATCCACGGGTAGGGCGTCCACTTGATCTGACCGCCCAGGCCCTTGCGCGAGTTTGAAGAGCCGTAAGACTGCCAGCCGTTGATGAACCACGGCTCGATCTTCAGATGCTCGGTCGGGAATATCTGGACACGGATGCCCTCGAAGAACCATGGCGTGTTCGACGAAACATAGGAGGGCTGATAGGCCCAGTTATCGAAGTTGTAGTAGCTGAACAGGCCGACATAGGACATAAAGATGCCGGCGTCGATGTTGATGCCGTGCCTCCAACCAGTGATCTGATAACCGCCGTAGGCCTCGGAAAGATACCGATCCGCATCGCCTATGTCCCACTGGCCTTTCGAGTAGCTGGGATCGTTGCGCACCGTAGCGGTCGAGTACATGCCGAACTGAGTCATAAAGCGCGCGTGGGCGTGGTCGAGGTGGAAGTCGCCGCCGAGGCCGAGCTGCTCGACCTGGATTTCATTGGAACGGAAAAGTTCGCTCGACCCGTTCATGGAATCGTCGATAGGTTTGTTAAAGTCGTAGGTGTAGGTAATGTCGGCGCGGATCTCCGGGGTGAAGAACTTGGAGTCGAAGGCAGTGTCCTTGTTGCGCGGATTGCCATTAAGCCAGGTCCAGTCCCAGTCGGAAAACGCGGGAGCGTGAGGGTCGGGCGCAGCGGGCGCTGCGGCTGCTGTGTCTGTCGCCTGCGCCTCGCCGGAAAGATCGAGCGAGGGAATCTTATTAATGTGGCCCGCGTCGCTCGCACTTGCGGTTAGCACCGGCGCCGGCTGGCTGGCCGTGCTTCCGGTCGCCTGTGCGGACCCACTCGCGCAGATGGATAGCAGGCAAGCGAAGAAAGTCAGTCCAGATTTCGGGAACAGCTTTGAATAGTAGCGGCGCATTATCTCTCCTCTTTCCTCGGCGGACACACGTCCACCTATGCTGGTTTTGTGCAACCTGGCACGACTGCTCTACTTGTTTGTCGGCGACTTACTTCATGCGCGTGATGCGGCGCTTTACCACGTCGATTACGCGCTCTATTTTGTTGATTTCGTCGGCTGCTCTAAGATCGCTTCGCTTGATGGCCTTCTCGCGCAAGCTGGCGATCCGAGCGATTGAGTGGCTCAAGTTCTCTTCGAGTGCACTCAATTCCACTGTATAAAAATATTGCGCCTGGCCGAGAGCCATAAGCTACCTCCAAGAGTGGTGTGATGTCGGTAGAATGCAACATTGCGCGTCAATATCTCATAAAGAGTTAGTAGAAAGTTAGTTAGAAAGGAAGGGCTTAGGTAGCGAGCGCTTATCTCCCTTATGGGCTGTTTATGCAGCTAGCATTGGTGTGGCCTATGCAGGGTTAGTCATTATGGGAGCTGGCGGGGCGAGCTTTGTCACCTTAGTTGCGGTGATTCATTTTAACTACTTCTTTATTCCTCCTGCCTTTCACATTGCAGTCGCCGATGAGCAGGTCGCGGATTGGCTGGATGCCGCAGACCTACTAGAAGCAGGCCGGCACGCCTGTGCGGAGGCGATGACGGCGGCTAGCGCGCGCAGAACTGCGCATAGCTGTGCGAAGGCGTCCGCTGGAATGGACCCCGTGATAGGGCAAGCTCACTTGGAGGGGTGTGGATGTTGCCTCTATTTCCCGACCGGTGGCGGCGGCTGGCTCGAACGCAAGGAGGACAGCTTTAGCTCATTCACGTCGAGTTCACCACTCTTGTCCGTGTCCAGAACGTCGAACTCTTTGCTCATATAATTCATCCACTCCTGCTTGGAGATCTTCCCGTTCTTGTCGGTATCCATCAGGAGCAGTAATTGCTTGACCTGAGACTGTCCGAGCAGCAGCTTGTCCGGAACCTTCGAGGGGGCATCCTTTTGAGGAGCCGCAGCGCCAAGCGTGGCCATCACTCCCGCAAACACGGCCAAGGTCAATACAGAATTCACTCGCTTCATGGTCTAGCCTCCTGCAGCTAAGCCCTCTTCAGGGGTTACTTGAACTGCATACCGGGGAATTGTAAGAGTAAGAGGGCTCGCGAGGCATAAAGACGACATGAACCTAGCGAACCTTTCTTTTGGAGAGGGTTGGGGAGATACTGTGACCTATCTTCTCCAGGATTCGGACTAGACGGCAAACGCGAGAGCGGTCATGCTAGTTAGAGGTTTCTACGATGGACAGACAGGAAGTTCTTAACCGCATCGAGCAGATTGGCATTATGCCGAGCCTCCGTGTCGCCACGGCGGAGCTGGCGCTGTTCGGCGCAGAGACCGTGTACGAAGCTGGAATCACGGTGGTTGAGATCACCATGACGGTGCCGAACGCCATTGAGGTGATTGCTCAGCTGGCACAGAACTATCCGAAGTTTGTGGTGGGCGCGGGGACCGTGCTGGACGTGGAGACGGCGAAGCGGTGTGTGGATGCCGGCGCACGGTTTATCACCAGCACAGGGCTGGTTCCAGACGTGCTCGAATACACTCTGAAGCACGACCTGGTGGCGATTCCGGGGGCGCTGACCCCGAGCGAAGTGATTGCCGCGTGGAAGTCAGGCGGCGATTTTGTGAAGATCTACCCCTGCGCGCAAGTGGGTGGGGACCAGTACATCCGGTCGCTGAAGGTGCCGCTGCCGCAGGTCCCGTTGATTGCATCGGGCGGGGTGAACCAACTGACGGCGGCGAACTTTATCTACGCGGGCGCATCGTCGATTGGAATCGGATCGGAGTTAATGCCGAAAAAGGCCCTGGCAACGCGGCAAGACCAGTGGATTCATGAGTTGGCGCGCAGATACATTGAAGCGGTAAAAAACGCGCGCATCCATATGGGCGGCAAGGACGTGGATTAGCAGGCTAGCGGGACGGTTTCGCATGGCTTGCGTGCGGGCTACGGCGAGTGGCCGAAAAGGGTGGAATCAGCGAAGCATGCCAGGGGCTAAAGCCCGTGTTGATTCTGTGCCCGTGATGCCGGGACTGAAGTCCCGGCCTATCTTAAGTCCGAGGCTCAGAAAGACCGAGGCTTCGAGCCCCGCGTTGACCCCCAAACGACGATGACAATCCAAAAAGGTGAATGCGGGGGTCTCCCCGCTCACCCGTTCGACTCCCCTTCGGCAAGCTCTGGGTTGCTTAGAGTTCGGTCGAGATGAGGCTTCAAAGGGCGCCTGGGTCGAGATAACGCGAATCTGTTCCCTGGAAGTTTCTATAATGATCTTTCGCGCTTTCACTTGGTTGCGAGGTGGTTTGAGGGGCAGGAACGGATGAAGACGGGTCGAGGCGGTCCCTTTCGCAAGCAGGGAAAGCAAGAACCTTCCAGTCAGCAGTCGGGCACGGATGCTGCGACTTTGGATGGTTTGCTGGCGCGAGCTCGCGCGCATCACAAAGCCGGGCAACTTGGCGATGCGGAGAAGCTCTATCGCGAGATACTGCAAGCTGTTCCCGAACATCCGGATGCGCTGAACCTGCTGGGGGTGATTGCGAGCCAGGTTGGACAGACCACGCTGGCGTTGGAACTGATCGACAGGGCGATTGCGGCGAGACCGGGTTTTATGGAGGCCTACTTCAGCCGCGGCAATGCTCTCTATGCTGTGGAGCGATACCAGCAAGCGGTGGAGAGCTTTGACAAGGTCATCCAACTGAGCCCGCAGTATGCCGAAGCCCACAATAATCGAGGCGGCGCACTGCACGCTCTGGAGCGGTACGAGGCGGCCCTGGAGAGCTTCGACAAGGCCCTGCTGATAAGGCCCGATTATGCGGACGCAAGCCACAACCGCGGCAATGCACTGCACGACTTCACGCAGCAGCAGGCGGCGCTTTATCCCCCGGTAAAGACAGAATCGAGCGGCAGGGACGTGGTGTTCTACTGCGGGCCGACCGACGAGGTATGGAACCCGGAGACGGCCAGGACGAAGGGCATTGGAGGGTCGGAGGAGGCGGTCATCTGGCTCTCGAGGTTGCTGGAGGAGCGCGGATGGAACGTGACGGTGTATGGGAATTGCGGCGCGGCGGGCAAGGAATACGACGGCGTGTGGTGGAAGCCCTACTGGATGTGGAACCACCGCGACCGACAAGATGTGACGGTGATATGGCGGTATCCGCAACTGCTGAAGCACGAGATCAATTCAGCCAAGGTGGTTTTGGACCTGCATGACACTCTGCCGGAGAAGGAGCTGACGGCGGAGAGAGTTGAGAGGGTCTACAGGATATTCGTGAAGTCGCGGTTTCACCGTTCCCTGTACCCCAGTATTGCCGACGAGAAATTTGCGGTGGTGCCGAATGGCATCGACGCGAAGCTGTTTGAGGGCAATGGCAATCGCGACCCGATGCTGCTGATCAATACCTCCTCGGCGGACCGGAGCATGGAAGCATTCGTTGACTGCTTCGCGGAGATCAAGCAGCAAGTTCCGGGAGCGAAGGCGCAGTGGGCGTACGGCTGGGGGGTGTGGGACGCGGAGCCCACGGTGCGAGCGCAGAGGCAGGAATGGAAGGCAAAGATGCAGGCGCGCATGGGCGCGCTGGGGATTGAGGAACTTGGCAGAATCAGCCACGGCGAGATTGCCGCGCTGTACCAGAAGGCCAACATCTTCGCGTATCCCACCGAGCACGCGGAGATCGACTGCATCTCGCTGTCCAAGGCGATGGCGGCGGGGGCGATTCCGATTACGACGGATTTCGCAGCGCTGGGGGAGAAGGCCGGCCACGGTGGGGTGTTCCTGCACTCGAAGAAGACGAAGGATGACTGGATACAGCCGGGTCAGTTTCATTTTGAAATCACCGACCCGGAGCAGAAGGCACAGTTTGTGCGGGAGGCGGTGAAGCTGCTGCGGAAGCCTGCGACCGAGCAGGAACGCGAGCCGATGCGAGCTTGGGCAAGAGCGACGTTTGACTGGAATACGATCGCGGACGCATGGGAAGAGGTCCTCAAAGTGGAGAAGCCAGCGGGCCCGGGTGCTGCAGCGGTGGTGGATTTGCTGGAGCGAGGCAGCGGGCACCACAGAGCCGGACAACTGGCGGAGGCGGAGGCGCTGTATCGCGAGGTGCTGCAGATTTCTCCGGAGCATGCGGACGCACTGCATCTGCTGGGGTTGATCGCGTACCAGGTTGGGGAGGCTGGTTCGGCGCTGGACCTGATCGACCGGGCGATTGCGGCGCGGGCGGATTTCGCCGAGGCCTACTTCAGCCGCGGCAATGCTCTGTTTGCGCTGGAGCGCTACCAAGCGGCGGTGGAGAGCTTTGACAAGACGATCCAACTGAATCCGCATTATGCCGAGGCCCACAACAATCGAGGCGGCGCGCTGCAGGCGTTGGAGCGGTACGAGGAAGCGGTGGAGAGTTACGACCGGGCGGTCGGCCTGAAGCCAGATTATGTGGAGGCGCGCCGGAACCATAGCAATGCTTTGCTAAGTTGGAAGCAGCAGCAGGCTGGGGCAAGTTTGCCGACAAAGACAGAATCCAGCGGCAGAGACCTGGTGTTCTATTGCGCGCCGACCGATGAGGTGTGGAATCCGCAGACGGCGCAGGAGAAAGGGATCGGAGGGTCAGAGGAAGCGGTGATCTGGCTCTCGCGGCTGCTGCGGAAGCGCGGATGGAAGGTTACGGTCTATTGCAACTGCGGCGCGGAAGAGAGGAACTACGACGGCGTTTGGTGGAAGCCTTGCTGGATGTGGAATTCGCGGGACAGACAGGATGTGACGGTGATATGGCGGCATCCGCAACTGACCCAATACGAGATCAATTCAGAAAAGGTGATTCTCGATCTGCATGACGCATTTCCAGAGGGGGAACTGACCGCGGAGAGGCTGCAGAGGATTTACAAGATCTTCGTCAAATCTGCGTTTCACCGCTCGCTGTATCCGCATATTTCCGACGAGAAGTTCGTGATCGTGCCGAATGGCATCGACGCGAGGTTGTTTGACGAAGAGGGCAATCGCGACCCGATGCTGCTGATCAATACGTCATCGGCGGACCGGAGCATGGAGGCATTCCTGGATTGCTTCGAGGAGGTGAAGAAAGAGGTTCCCGGCGTGAAGGCGCACTGGGCCTACGGGTGGGGGGTGTGGGATTCCGACTTCTCGCTGAAGACGCAGAGGACGGAATGGAAGGCAAGGATGCAAGGGCGGATGCAGGGACTCGGGGTTGAGGAACTGGGCAGAATCAGCCACGCCGAAATCGCAGCGCTCTACCGGAAGGCAAGCATCTTCGCGTATCCGTCGGAGTATGCGGAGATCGACTGCATCTCGCTCTCGAAGGCGATGGCGGCGGGAGCGATTCCGATTACGACGGATTTCGCGGCGATGGGGGAGAAGGCCGGCCATGGCGGGGTGTTCCTGCACTCGAAGAAGACGAAGGACGACTGGCTCCGGCCGGACCAGTTTCATTTTGGAATCACCGACCCGGAACAGAAGGCGGAGTTTGTGCGGGAGGCGGTGAAACTGCTGCGGAATCCTGCGAGCGAGGAGGAACGAAAGTCGATGCGCGAGTGGGCCAGGTCGACGTTCGACTGGGATGCGATCGCCGACAGATGGCAAGAGGTGCTGGAATCGAGGCCGCCGGAGCCGGTGAGGGTAGAGGATTTACTGGAGAAGGCCCGCGCCCACCACGCGGCCGGGCAACTGGCCGAGGCGGAGGCGGTCTATCGGCAGATACTCAAGACCTCTTCCGACCACTCGGTCACGCTGAATCTGCTGGGGGCGATTGCATACCAGGCGGGAAAGTATGAAGTCGCGGTTGGGCTGATTGAAAGGGCGATCGAAGGGAATCCGGGGAATGCGGAGGCGTATTTCAACCGCGGCAATGCGCTATATGCTCTGGAGCGTTACGCGGAGGCGGTCGAGAGCTACCGCCAGGCGATTGAGTTGAGTCCGAGACACGCGGAAGCGCACAACAATCGAGGGAGCGCTCTGTATGCTCTGGGACAATACCGGGAGGCGCTGGAGAGCTACGGCAAAGCGGTGGATCTGAAGCCGGATTATGCCGACGCACACAGCAACCGGGGGTTTGCTCTGCATGGCTTGGGTGAATACCGGGCGGCGGTGGAGAGCTACGACCAGGCGATCCGCTTGCAGCCGGAAGCGGAGGCGTACTACCTGGGCCGCGGGAACGCGCTGCACGCCGGGCAGCAATACCTGGCAGCGCTGGAGAGCTATGACAAGGCGATCGAATTGAATCCGCTGAATGCGGAAGCGCACAACAATCGCGGCAGCGCCCTGCATGCCCTGGAACAGTACGAGGAGGCCCTGGCCAGCTACGACAAAGCCATTGAGCTGAGGGCGGATTATGCGGACGCGCAGGGCAACCGGGAGAACACGCAGCGGGCGCTCCAACAGTACGTTTTCTTCAGGCCGGATTACGAATACGAGCAGGAGCGCAAGGTCTTTGCAGCGGCGGCGAGGGAGGTTAGGCGGATTGCGGAGATCGGAGATAAAGCGCAGATGAAGGCAGAGTTGGACGCGCTGCCGCTGGCTATGCGTTCGCATCCGGCAGTGAGCAGCCTGCGCAACTTGAATTTTGTCAAGGCAGAGTCGAGCGGCAAAGACCTGGTGTTCTATTGCAGTCCACCGAATGAGACGTGGAACCCGGAGACGGCCAGGACGAAAGGCGTGGGCGGGTCGGAAGAGGCGGTGATCTGGCTCTCGCGGCTGCTGCACGAACGCGGATGGAAGGTAACGGTATATGGCAACTGCGGGGTGGAGGAAAAGGAGTACGACGGGGTGTTGTGGAAGCCCTACTGGATGTGGAACTGGCGCGACAAGCAAGATGTGACGGTGCTCTGGCGGTATCCGCAGCATGCGAAGTACGAGATTAATTCGGATGCGGTGGTGGTGGACCTGCATGACGTTGTTTTTGAGAGCGAGTTGCCGCCGGAGAGACTAAAGCGGATCGACAAGATCTTCGTGAAATCAAGGTTCCATCGCTCGCTGTATCCGGCGGTTGCGGATGAGAAGTTCGTCATCATCCCGAACGGCATTGACGCGAAGCTGTTTGAAGGCGGTGGAGAGCGGGACCCGCGACTGCTGATCAACACCTCGTCAGGGGACCGCAGCATGGAGGCATTTCTGGATTGCTTTGCGGAGATCAAGCAGCAAGTGCCGGATGCCAAGGCGCAGTGGGCGTACGGGTGGGGTGTGTGGGATTTCAGCAACCAGGCGAGCGCGGAAAAGATGGAATGGAAGCAGCAGATACAGGCGCGCATGCAGGCGCTAGGTGTTGAAGACCGGGGTCGATTGAGCCACGGCGAAGTTGCGGAGCTATACAGGGAGGGCAATGTGTTCGCCTATCCTTCAGAGATGGCGGAGATCGACTGCATTTCGCTGTCGAAGGCGATGGCCGCAGGAGCGATTCCGATCACGACGGATTTTGGGGCGCTGGGGGAGAAGCGCGGGCACGGAGGCGTGTTTATCCACTCGAAGAAGACGAAGGACGACTGGATTGAGCCGGGCCAGTTTCATTTTGAGATGACCGACCCGGAGCAGAAGGAGCGATTTGTGGAGGAAGCGGTGAGGCTGCTGAAGAACCCGCCGAGCGAGCAGGAGCGGGAGCCAATGCGGGAGTGGGCGAGATCGACGTTTGACTGGAATGCGATTGCCGACGCATGGAACGAAGCGCTGGGCGCGCTGCAACGATCTGCGAATCGGTCTGCGAATCGAACTACGAGTCGACCCGGCAGGAATCCATGAAGAACAAGCGCGGCCGGCAGTATCGCCAGCAGGGCAAGCCATCGCCCGCGAACCAACCGGCAAATTCCGGTGCGGCAACTGCGGATGTTCTGTTCGAACGGGCCCGCGCCCACCACGGAGCGGGACAACTGGCGGAGGCGGAGGCGCTGTACCGCGAGATACTCGAAGGCTCTCCCAATCATGCGGATGCGCTGCATCTTCTGGGGGTGCTTGGGTACCAGGTTGGGATGGCGGCGCCGGCGCTGGAGCTGCTGGACCGGGCGATCGCAGTGAGGCCGGAATTTGCCGAGGCCCACTTCAGCCGGGGCAACGCTCTCTATGCTCTGAAGCGCCACCCGGCGGCGGTGGAGAGTTACGACCGGGCGATCCAACTGAAGCCGCGGTACGCGGAGGCGCACAGCAATCGCGGCAGCGCGCTGCACGCTCTGGGGCAATACGAGGCGGCGGTGGAGAGCTACGACCGGGCCATCCTGCTGAAGCCGGATTATGTGGACGCTTACAACAATCGCGGCACCGCTCTGTGCGTTCTGGGGCGGTTTCAGGCGGCGGTGGAGAGCTATGACGAAGTTCTGCGGCTAAGGCCGGACCTGGTGGAGGCGTACTGCAAACGCGGCGATGCTCTGTATGTGATGCAGCAATACCGGGCGGCGGTGGAGAGCTTCAGCAAGGCGATTCTGCTGAGGCCAGAGCTGGCGGAGGCGTACGTGAGCCGGGGCAACGCTCTGCATGCGCTGAAGCAATACCAGGCGGCGCTGGAGAGTTATGACCAGGCGATTCGTCTGAAGCCGGACTTTGTCGAAGCCTACAGCAATCGTGGCAGCTCCCTATTTGCTATGGAGCAGTATGACGCGGCGTTGAAGAGCTTTGACCGGGCGGTTGGATTGAAGCCGGAGTATGCGGACCCGCACAGCAACCGCGGCGCCGCGCTGCACGCGCTGAAGCGGTACGAGGAGTCGCTGGCGAGCTGCGACCAAGCCATCCTTCTGAATCCACAGTTTGGGGACGCTCACTACAACCGGGGGAACGCGCTGCATGGCCTGGAGCGACACGAGGAGGCGCTGGAGAGTTATGACCAGGCGCTGCGATTGAATCTGCGCCGCCCTGAGCTCTACAACAATCGCGGAAGCGCGTTGCTGGCGCTGCAACGGTATCAGGAAGCGCTGGAGAGCTATGACGAGGCGATCCGACTGAATCCGGGGTTTGCAGACGCCTATTGCAATCGGGGCAACGCGATGCAGTCGCTGAAACAGTACGCAGCAGCGGTGGAGAATTACGACAAGAGCATTCTGCTGAAGCCGGACAACGCGGACGCGCTGTACAACCGGGGCAATGTCCTGCAGGCGTTGAAGCAGTACAAAGCGGCGCTGGAGAGCTATGACAAGGCCTTCGCGGTGAACCCGCAGCACGAGTATCTGCGCGGAATGCGGCTGCACATGAGGAGATTCCTGGGGGATTGGGAGGGGATAGAAGGCGAATTCCGGGATTTGCAAGCGCGGATCAATCGGGGCGAGAAAGGGGCGGTCCCATTTCAGATTCTAGCCATGAGCACTTCGCCGGCGCTGCAAAGGCGGGCGGCGGAGATCCATGCGGCCGACAAGTTTCCGGCGCGTGGGAGCACGGGGGCAATTGCCCGACGGGCAAGGCGGGACAGGATTCGGATCGGGTATTTTTCGGCGGATTTTCACAATCATGCGACGACGTACCTGATGGCGGAGTTGCTGGAACGCCATGATCGGAGCAGGTTTGAAATTCTGGGGTTCTCCTTTGGCATGAATGCGACCGATGAGATGGGCAGGCGGGTCTCGACCGCAATGGACCGCTTTCTGGACGTGCGCTTGCTGCCGGACCGGGAGGTGGCGCGACTGAGCCGGGACCTGGAAGTGGATATCGCGGTGGACTTGAAGGGCTTCACGCATGAAAGCCGGACCGGCATCTTCGCCGAGCGGGCGGCTGGGATCCAGGTGAGCTACCTTGGCTATCCGGGCACGATGGGGGCCGATTATATCGACTATCTGATTGCGGACCCGACGCTGATTCCGGAAGCGAGCCGGCAATACTATTCGGAGAAGATTGTGTATCTGCCGGACAGCTACCAGGTGAATGACACGCAGCGGCTGATTTCCGCGAAGCCGTGCGCGCGGGCCGATGAAGGGCTGCCGGGCGGCGCGTTTGTGTACTGCTGCTTCAATAACGCGTACAAGATTTCGCCGGCGGTGTTTGACGTCTGGATGCGGGTGTTGGGAAGGGTGGAGGGCAGCGTTCTGTGGCTGCTGGAGGAGAACGCCTGGGTAGCGGGGAATCTGCGCAAGGAGGCAGCGCGGCGCGGGATCGCATCGGAGCGGCTGGTGTTTGCCAAACCTCTTCCGCTGGCAGAGCACCTGGCGCGACAACGACTGGCGGACTTGTTTCTGGACACGGAGCCGTACAACGCGCACACGACGGCCAGCGACGCGCTGTGGGCCGGGTTGCCGGTGCTGACGCGGATGGGCGAAACCTTTGCCAGTCGAGTGGCGGCGAGCCTGCTGCGGGCGATCGATTTGCCCGAGCTGGTTACAACTTCTGTGGGAGAGTTTGAGGAGCTGGCGGTGGAGCTGGCGCGCGATACGGAACGGTACCGGGGTTTGCGCGAGCGGTTGAAGGAGAACCGGCTGAACGCAGCGCTGTTTGATATTGAGGCGTTTACGGTTCATCTGGAGGCTGCGTACGGTGCGATGTACGAGCGCTACCAGGCGGGGCTGGCGCCGGAGCACATCGAGGTTGGGCGACTGCGGCGGTGAGGGAAAGGGTACGGGGCCGCGAATTTCTTTGCCTTTGCTGGGAGCCTGGACTTATAATTCGCGGGCGAGCCGATTGCGGTCGGCGAGCGTTGTGTATTGCGTTAGAAGAGATTTCCTGGCGTTTTTTTCAATCGAGTTAGAAGCCGCGGAGTGGTCATGCGCAAGTTGTCTGGGCCTCTTGGATTTTTCCTGGTTGTTCTCCTCTCTGGTTGCAGCACTAGCAACGTTCCCAACAACACAACAATTGGCACATCGGGCAGTCTTGCCGTGCAGAGTCCGCAGGGGGTGGTGCATGGCGGACAGCAGGCGATCAAGAGTGCGGCCATAAATGTGTGGGAGGTGGGGAACACCGGCTACGGCTCCGCGCCGACGCTGCTCTACAGCACCACGACGAGCCTAGTAGATGGTTCTTTCAGCTTTCCGATTGCGAGTTGGACGACCAACTGCACCCTAACCGGGTCGAACCTTTCGACGCCGGTGTATGTGACTTCGGCTGGCGGGAACGCGGGCGGGGGCACGAACAGCACGATTCTGCTGACGGCGGCGCTGGGACCGTGCAATACCATCACCACCTCGACGTTTGTCTACATCGATGAAGTGACCACGGTAGCCGCGGCCTATGCGCTGGGGCCGTTTATGAATCCGGCCAATCCGACGCAGATCGGTTATCCGGCGGGCAGTTCGGTGGGGATCCAGCACGCGTTTACCACAGCGGGGAATCTAGCCAACATCACCGCTGGAGCCGTGAATGCGGTGACCCCGAATGGCAAAGGCGCCATCCCATATTCGACGATCGACACGCTGGCCGATATTCTGGCGTATTGCGTGAACGGATCGTTTTCGGGTTCCGGAAATAATTGCAGCACGCTGTTCAGCGACGCCTTCAACACTTCCGGCGGCACGCTGGGGACGAGCTTTACAACCCCCACGAATACGCTGATGGCGGCGCAGCAAATTGCGGCCTATCCGGGGAATAATGTGAGCGCGCTGTTTGGGCTGGTGGCGGGATCGGGGGCACCGTTCCAGTCGACACTTCCGGCTGCGCCGAATGACTGGACGCTGGCCATCCAATACTCGACGAATGGCGCGGACACGACCTTCAACCCGCGGGTTGCCCTGGCGGTGGACGGAAACGACAACGTCTGGGTCGCCAATCTGGCCGAAAGCAACATTGAGATGGTGCAGAACTATGGGCCGGGATTCAGTCCGGTGACCAGCAATATCAGTGAACCTACGGGATTGGCGATCGATACGCAGGGGAACGCGTGGGTTTCGAACGCGGGGAACAGCACGGTAGTGAGCGTGAGCCCAGGCGGAGTGGTATCTCCCCAGATCTACAACAACACCAATGCGTGCAATAACAACAGCCCGTGCGGGATAAACCAGCCCTATGCGCTGGCGTTCGATGGCAGCGGGAACCTGTGGGTGGTGAACAATGGGACCCCGTCGCTGACGGAGCTATTAGGGGTTGGCAATGGCACCGGCGGCAACTACAACAATGCTTTTGCGATTTACACGCCATCGTCGGTAGTGAACCCGGAGTTTGCGGCTATCGATCTCTCGGGCAACGTATGGGTGGCGGACTACGGCAGTGCCAAGAGCGGCACGGATGCGGTGGAGAAGCTGAGTGCGCATGGGGTCTCGCTGGCCAAGGAGACGGGCAGCGGGCTAAGTGACCCGGAAGATGTTGCGGTTGACCGCTCCGGGAACATCTGGGTGGGAAGCAAGGCAAGCGCATATCTGACCGAGTACAACAGCAGCGGGACGGTGAATCCCAGCAGCCCTTTTGGGGGCCCAGGCGTCGGAGGCATCAACGACCCAACGGTGGTGGTGGTGGATGGCGCGAATCGCATCTGGACGGCGAATGGCGGGAATAATTCGATCAGCGAGTTCAGCAATGCGGCCGGCAGTGTTGGAACGCCGATCAGCCCGACGCCGACTGGATATAAGAGCAGCGGGATCAGTGGGACGTCCTGGCTGGCGATCGATCAGGCCGGCGACGTATGGGTATCGAGCAGCACACCGACAGCGGTTGCACAAACGAGTTATTATGGTGCGATTACGGAGTTTGTGGGGGCAGCAGCGCCGGTGGTGACGCCGCAGATAGACGCGCTGGCGAGCGGGCAGTTGGCGGTGACGCCGGGCACTCCGACGCCGGTTTCGATCCTGACGAGCACGCTGCCGTACTATGCAAAGCCGGCAGGCAGCTACAACTACACGTACAACGCGCAGTTGCTGGCGGCAGGCGGGTCCGGCAGCTATACGTGGTCGACTACCAGTACTGCGATCTTGACCAATGCGGGTCTGGCGCTGAGTTCAAGCGGTGCAATCAGCGGGACTCCGGGCCAATCGGGTCCGCTCACCATCAACGTCACGGTGGCGGATTCGACCAACCTCAGCAATTCGGCGTCGACGACGCTGACGCTGAACTCGGCTGACCAGTTTGCGTCGTCGCCGACCACATACGACGGCCAATTGAAGGGAACGTACACGTTTTTCGTGCAGGACATGAAGAATAGCGCGACGTCGGCCGGCGGGGCGCCTATGGCGATTCTGGTGGGTTCGATGACCGCGGATGGGGCGGGAAAGCTGACCGGCGAGTTCGATTTCAACAACAAGAATGGCCTGAACGGAGGTTCTTCGAGCAGCGCGGTGCCCTTTACGGGCTATTACACGGTGAACGCAAGCAATGTCGGCCTGATCAGTCTGCTGCCAGATGTGACGGGTCAAAACGCGATCAACTTTGCCATTTCCGGGGGAACCCTGAGCGGGTCGCCCGCGGTTTATCAGAACCTGGACCTCATTCGTTACGACGATACCTCTGTAACCACGGGCGGGACGGGGACGAACGAAGTTGGCTCGGGCTTTGCCAAGCTGCAGACGGCGACGACGCTGGCTACGGGAAGCTGGGTGTTTGGGTTCAACGGGGAGACGCCGTGCACTACGCTGAGCGGCACCATCAACGTGGGCACCTGCCTGGCGGGGACGCCGTCGCCTTACGGACCGCTGAGCGAGGTCGGGGTGTTCACGACGGGCAGCTCCAGCAGTCTGACCGGCGAAGAAGATGCTTCGGGTGTATGCCCGCAGACCGCCGGCAGCTGCACAGCCTACAACTACAGCGCGGTGTCGCTGTCGGGCAGCTACGGCACGGCGGACGGCGACGGCCGAGGCACGATAACGCTGACGCCAACCGGCAGCGTCTATCCGGATGCGCCGACGCACTACCTCTACTACGCGATCAGTCCGACGGAGGTGGTGATGATGTCGTCGGACAGCCACGCGACGTACTCGCTGCTGGGCGGCGACGTGGATCTGCAGCAGGGGACGATCGGGAACAGCACCATGACGACGGGCGAAACCCTGCTGCCGTATGGTCTGTTGCCAAACGATGGCGATGGAACCTCCGTCTATCCAACCCGGACCAGCGCCCAAGTGGTGTTCGTATCGGTGACGAATCCAGGCAGCGGCTGCTCGGGTACGCCGTCTGTGGCTGTAAACCTGTACCAGAACGACAATGGGGAGTATCAATATAAGCCACAGGGATCGATGTGCGTCAGTATTGCCAGCAATGGGCGACTGACGTTCCCGAACTCCGGCACCAATGCACCGGTTGGTTATGTTGCCAGCGGTAGTCTTGCCATGATGAGTCAGCAAGTCTCAGACCCAGGCGACAATCCGGGGATACTGCGCATGGAGACGCAGACGGCGACGGCGTTCAGCACGTGCAATATGTTCGGGAGCACACTGCCTCCGCCGGTGCCGATGACGGTTGGGGCCGGTTATACGTCGGCCAGTTCCTGCTCGGCACCGACTTTCACGCAGACGGGATATCAGAGCTACGCCTATGGCCTGCTTGAATCGGGCACGGACACCTTGACCGTCGGCACCCCCAACAGCAGCGGCGTGGTGACCGGGGCAACCGATTCCAATGGAAACAACGCCACCGTGATTGTTGTTTCCCCGACAAAGTGGCTGGTGATCGATGCGAATGAAGGAGATTCGACGCCCGCGCTTTCGATTCTGCAGCAGTGACGCGGTAACACCAGGCTGGCGGCCGGGCGGGTCGTGTCGGGGCCGCCGGGCGTGGTATGCTTATAGGAGCGCTGGAGTGCCGTTTCGACGGCAGCGGTGGGGAGTGGCGGTTTGCAAGGCGAGCCTCCTCTCCGTGGCATTGATGGTGGCCTGAAGTTCAAGCGGCCGACGCTAAGCCCAAGCGATCAAAAGGATTGGAGCAAGACCATGGCAGCCAAGTGTGAACTGTGCGGCAAAGGGCCGCAATTCGGAAACAACATCTCCCACGCCAACAACACCACCCGCCGGCGCTGGAACGTGAACCTGCGCCCGGTGAGCGCGAAGGTGGATGGGACGAGCAAGCGCATCCGCGTATGCACGAGCTGTATTAAGACGGGCAAAGTGGTTAAGGGCTAGGTACTAGGCGCTAGGTACTAGCGGCGGTTATCGAGCAACTGGAAAGAGACGTGCCCCGACTGCTTCGGCAGCCGGGGCTTTTTGTGTTTGTGGTGGGGCTAAGGGGCAAAAGCGAATCACAGAGGACACGGAGGAAGACATAGGACACAGAGGTTTGCTGGTGGGGGCCTCGGCGATACGCCGTGCGTCTGCTACCTTGGATTGTTTGGGAAGGTGATGCGGATGGCGTTTGCGTTTAAGGGCTTCGATTTTCTCGATCTTGACTCCGGGCTTTCAGAGGACGAGCTGCTGGTGCGGCGGACGGCACGGGATTTTGTGGAAGACAGTATTGTGCCGATTGCGGAGGAGTGCTTTCGCGAGGCGCGTTTTCCGCGCGAGCTGGTAGCGAAGATGGGAGAGCTGGGCCTCTTTGGCGCGACCATCGAGGGGTACGGTTGCGCGGGAATGTCCAACGTGGAGTATGGGCTGGTGATGCAGGAGCTGGAGCGCGGCGACTCGGGCATGCGCAGCTTTGTAAGTGTGCAGTCGGCGCTGGTGATGTACCCGATCTACACATTTGGTTCCGAGGAGCAGAAGCGCGAGTGGCTGCCGGCGCTGGCGACGGGAGAGAAGATTGGGTGCTTTGGGCTGACGGAGCCGGGATTTGGGTCGA
This sequence comes from Acidobacteriaceae bacterium, assembly GCA_049509035.1. Lineage (GTDB taxonomy): Bacteria > Acidobacteriota > Terriglobia > Terriglobales > Acidobacteriaceae > Edaphobacter. The sequence goes on along the minus strand of JBELAH010000005.1, from coordinate 94,942 downwards.
ACCCGGGGGGAATGACGACGCGGGCACGGCGGGATGGCGGCGAGTACGTTCTGAACGGCGAGAAGATGTGGATCACGTCGGGTTCGATTGCGGACGTTGCGGTGGTGTGGGCGAAGCTGGAGGGTGACGGCAACGATTCGATCCGTGGGTTTCTGGTGGAGGCGGGGCGGAAGGGATTCTCCGCGCAGGACATTCATGGGAAGTGGTCGCTGCGCGCGTCTGTGACGAGCGGCTTGACGCTGGAGGAAGTGCGCGTGCCCGAGGCGAACCTGCTGCCGGGCGCGGCGGGGCTGAAGAGTCCGCTGATGTGCCTGAACCAGGCGCGGTATGGGATTAGCTGGGGTGCGATTGGGGCGGCGATGGCGTGTTATGACACGGCGCTGCAGTATGCGAAGATGCGGAAGCAGTTTCACGGCGAGCCGATCGCGAGCCACCAACTGGTGCAGGAGAAGCTGGTGTGGATGGCGAGCGAGATTGCGAAGGCGCAGTTGCTAAGCCTGCAGGTGGGACGGCTGAAGGATGCGGGGAAGGCGGGGCATCAGCACATCTCGATGGCGAAACGGAACAACGTGTGGATGGCGCTGGAGACGGCGCGGATGGCGCGGGATGTGCTGGGCGCGAATGGGGTGACGGAGGACTATCCGATCATGCGGCACATGATGAACCTGGAATCGGTGAAAACGTACGAGGGGACGCACGATATTCACGGGCTGATTCTGGGGCAGTATTTGACGGGGATGGCGGGCGTATTAGCAAGAAGTCTTTCGACAGGCGAGAAAGAAGGCCCGGGGCTAAAGCCCCTTCTCCTGGGTGCAGCCTACCGCGGGCTGAAGCCCGCTGCTAATCCGGAAGGGCAAAGCAAATGCAAAGACAATGCGGGGGTCTCTCCACTCCGGCGGCAAAATGAGCCGCCTCTGGTCGAGATGACGCATCTTTGCCTTTTGCGCTAGCCAGAGCTTATTTTTTCTCGAAGGCGAGGGAGGCGCTGTTGATGCAGTAGCGCATGCCGGTGGGGCGGGGGCCGTCGGGGAAAACGTGGCCGAGGTGAGCGCCGCAGGTGGCGCAGGTGACCTCGATGCGGCGCATGCCGTGGTCGTTGTCCTCGCGGGCCTCGATGGCATCGGCGGAGACGGGCAGCCAGAAGCTGGGCCAGCCGCTGCCGGAGTCGAACTTCTTGTCGGAGGTGAAGAGCGGGGCGTTGCAGGCGGCGCAGTGGTAGATGCCGTCGTCGTGGTTATCGACCAGGGCCCCGGTGAAGGCGCGTTCGGTGCCCTTCTGGCGCATGATGTGGAACTGCTCGGGGGTGAGGAGTTCGCGCCACTCGGCCTCGGTCTTGTGGATCTTCTGTTTTGGTGCTGCGGCGGCAGCGGGTACGGTGTCGGCCATGTTGGGAATCCTCCGGTGAATTGGATGCGTGGCGGGCGGATTGGCTGCAGCGGGCGAGTGCGCTGCGGGCTACGGCCACTTGGCGATGAGTTCAATTTCGACGAGGGAATCCTTGGGCAGGCGGGCGACCTCGACGGTGGAACGCGCAGGAGGCACGACGTCTTCGCCTTCGGGCGCGAGGTAGCGGGCGTAGACCTCGTTCATCTGGGCGAAGTCGGCCATGCTCTTGAGGAAGACGGTGGTTTTGACCACGTGAGACAGGTCCAGGCCAGCCTCCTCCAGGACGGCGGTGAGGTTTTCGAAGACGCGCACAGTCTGCTCGCGAATGCCGCCGGCGACGAGCGCTCCAGTGGCTGGGTCGAGCGCGACCTGGCCGGAGGTGTAGAGGGTGTCGCCGATGCGGACGGCCTGGGAGTATGGGCCGATGGCGGCGGGGGCGAGAGTGGTGGAGATCATGGTCTTGATATGTGCCATAGGCCTCGATTGTCGCGCCTGCGAGAGGCTTGCGCAACCGGGAGTGAGGAGGCAGTGCAGTCCTCTTGGATTTGGGCGACGCATTGCTCGTGTAAGCTGATCGGAAGAAGAGCATTCCCGCGACGTAATGGAGGCTGCCGAACTTGCACGAGAAATCCGACCGCGAGCGTGTGCAGTCAGTGATCCTTTGGTATCTGCTGGTCTTTGTTGCTCTGAATCTGTATGTGTGGATTACGTATTTGACGCACCCGCGCGTGCCTCATGGGTTTCCGCTGGGCGACCAGGTTGAGCGGTTCGGGGACCTGTTGCGATTCTCCGGTAAGTATCAAGTTGGGAAGGACCCGCGGATTCTCGATCCTGAGCACTTGATCGGTACGTTGTTTCCGAAGAATTACCCACCTTTTGGAGTGTTGATTTACCTGTTTCTACTGCAGGATTGTGCGCCCTACGCGTTGCCGGTGTTTCTGGCGATTTTCTTGAGTGCGGTGGGAGTGGCATGCACGCTGCTGTGGCGAAAGGTGCGGCGATTTGAGTGTCACCGCTGGTATGTGGGGGCGGCGATCTTTGCGACAGGGTTCTTCGGCTGGGCGACGGAGCAGGTGGTGATCCGTGCGAATTTCGAAGGGCTGATTTGGATCGGGGTGTGCCTAGGCGCGGTGCTTTTCGCGCGGCGACGGTATCGAGGCGCGGCGGTGGCGTTTGGTATTTCATGCTGCATCAAACCATTTCCCGTTTTGTGGCTGGCACTGATGGCGCGGCATCGAAGATATCGTGAAGCGGCGGTTGGACTTATCACCGCTGCGGCGGTGACCCTAGCCTCGTTGCTGATGATTGACCGCAATCCGCTTCGCGCATATCGACATATCAGTGGGAAGAGCACGTTTTTTATTGACTATGTTGTGGGGTTTCGACCGATTCCAGGAGACCATTCGCTTTTCCAGACCATGAAGATGATTGGCCATATTATTCGGGATAACGGTCAATTCATCGCCATCGAGACCAGGATCCAGCCGAACGACCCAGTGGCGTTGAAGCTGTATCCGATTTACCTGGCTCTGGCCGCTGCCATTGGCCTGGGGACGCTGTGGAAGGTGTGGAATAAGCCGGTCTTGAATCAGATCTTCGCCTTGGCCTGTGTCACGACCGTGCTGCCCGCGGTTTGTGGGGACTATACCCTGAGCGTGCTTCTGATTCCGATGGGTTTCTTCCTGCTTTTCCTGTTGCAGGATGTGGCGGTTGGCAGAACACCCATGTCGACAGGGGATATGCTCTGGTTTCTGCTGCCGTGCGCCTGGATCATGGGGCCGGAACCGCTGGCCGTGTTCCATAGCATTCTGAAGTGTTTTGCCATTCTGATACTGCTGTGCGCAAGCATCTCAGTTCCACTTCCGAGTACTGTCTTCGACGAGATGAAGTCCTAATTAGCGGCAAAATCGGTACAGACTTCTTCTGGTGGTGGAGGGGTCGATCAGCGGAGGCGGGCCATTACGAGGAGGGTTTCGCTGCGGACGGGGTAACTGGCGACGAAGTCGATTTTGGAGTCGATGATCTCGAAGCCGGCGCGTTCGAGAAGTGCGGCCATGGATTTCTGATTGAAGAAGTTGAGGTGCTCGTGGCATTTTGCAAAGCCCAGGGGCGGAATGAAGCCCAGGCGAATGCGCGCGGCCGAGGAGTAGAAGTCCGTGGCAACCAAGAGTGCAGGGAAGCGCAGGAGCGCGTTCAGGTAGCTGCGATAGAGCTTGCTTTTGCCGGCAAAGCGGACGCCGTAACGCTCGTGGGGCACGGTGACGCACAGGAGCGATCCCGGGTGCAGGCAGGAACGGACCTGGTTGAGGACGTTAGCGGGGTCGGAGCAATGCTCGAGCACACAGAGGACCATGACGAAGTCGAACTGGCGGCCCTGCAATTCTTCGCGGGTAGCGATGCGGGTGACTCCGTCGACCGGCACCGCATTCGACATTTCAAAGACATACTTATATTCGCCGAGGGATTTTGGGATGAACTGGCCGCGGTCGCCCCCGTAGTCGAGGACGGTGCCCACTTTTTCCTGGTCAACGTGGGGAAGAGCGAGTTTTTCGAGGGCGGCCATGCGGTCGGCGATCTCCCTGGGGTCGCCGCTGATTCCGGAGTTGACCTTGCGGGAGTACCAGGATTCCCAGCGGTGACGCTGGGAGAAATAGCGTTCGCCGCGATACTCGGAGTAGAGCCGGTCCACTTCATCGGGGGTGAGGCGGACGTTGAAAAACCGGAATGAGCAGTCTGAGCACTCGAGCAGTTTGCAAAGGAAGGGCGGTCGGCCGACGGCGAAATGTGCCAGGAACGGGGCGACAATTGCCCACCTCTCACTCGATCTGGTGGATAGGCAGCACGGGCACGCCTCGACGCTGTACATGTATAGATACATTAACATGCGACGGCGGAGATGCATCTCGGGATGATCCGGTGCTGGGGTGGATTTTCGTGAAAGGTGGGCAATGCGGGTGAGGCTAGCCAAGCAAGATGCGGGGATTCTTCGCTTCGCTCAGAATGACTAGTCTGGAAACGGGAGCAGTGCAGTTAGATTTTCTGGACGCGCTGGACGTCGCGGACGCCCTGCACGCGGCGGAGTTTGTCGACCAGGCGGTTGAGGTGGCGGACGTCGACGGTTTCGATGACGAAGTCGACGACGGCGCCCCCGTCGGCGGTGGCGTTGGAGGCGGAGGAGCGGATGTTGGTGCCGTCGTCGGAGATGATGGCGGTGAATTCCTTGAGCAGACCGGCGCGGTCGTCGCAGAGGACGGTGAGCTTGACGGGGTAGGTCTGGGGGCGGGGTGCTCCGGCGGTGGCGTCGGTGGAGAGGGGCGCCCACTCGACCTGGATGCGGCGGTCGGACTCGTAGAGGAGGTTCTGGACGTTGGGACAACTGCGGGCGTGGACGGCGACGCCTTTGCCGCGGGTGACGTAGCCGATGATCTCTTCGCCACGGATGGGATTGCAACAGCGGGCGCGGTAGACGAGCAGGTCGTCCTGACCCTCGACCTGGAGGGAGTCCGAGCCCTTGCCGAAGAAAACGCGCTTGACGGCGTCGGACATGTGGTCGATGGTGTGGCCGATGACGCCTTCGTGGGGTGCGGGCTCGGCGGCGGTGGTGGAGCCGGGTTCGAGTTTGTTGAGGACCTGGCGGGCGGAGAACTTGCCGAAGCCGATGCCGGCGAGGAGCTCAGCGTGGGTAGTCAGGCCGTACTCTGCGGCGACCTTGTCGTAGTCGTCCTGGTGGTAGTGGGAGAGCGCCATCTTGTACTTGCGGGCTTCGCGGTCGAGCAGCTTCTGGCCGATCTCGATGGCGCGTTCGCGCTGGTGCTCGTTGATCCAGTGCTTGATCTTGTTGCGGGCGCGGGAGGATTTGGTGAAGCTGAGCCAGTCGCGGCTGGGGGCGTGACCGGTCTGGGTGGTGATTTCCACGATGTCGCCGTTGCGGAGCTTGGTGCGAAGGGGGACGATGCGGCCGTTGACCTTGGCGCCGGTGGTGGCGTTGCCTACCTCAGTGTGGATGGCGTAGGCGAAGTCGATGGGGCTGGAGTCCTTGGGCAGGACGACGACTTTGCCCTTGGGGGTGAAGGTGTAGACCTCCTCGGGGTACAGGTCGATCTTGAGGGTCGACATGAACTCGTTGGGGTCGGACATCTCGCGCTGCCACTCCATGAGCTGGCGGACCCAGGCGAGGCGGGCTTCGTCCTTGGCGGTGACGTTGTCGCCGGCCTTGTACTTCCAGTGGGCGGCGATGCCTTCCTCGGCGACGCGATGCATCTCCTCGGTGCGGATCTGGACTTCGAACTGGTGGCCGCCGGGCGCGATGAGGGTGGTGTGCAGACTCTGGTAGAGGTTGGGCCGGGGCATGGCGATGAAGTCCTTGATGCGGCCGGGGACGGGACGCCAGATGGAATGGAGAAGGCCGAGGACGGCGTAACAGTCCTGCACGGTCTGGCAGATGACGCGGATGGCCAGGAGGTCGTAGACCTGGTCGAGGGGCAGCTTCTGGTCGGTGATCTTTTGCTGGATGGAGTAGAGGCGCTTGATGCGCCACTCGACGCGGCCGGCGATTTTGTGTTCGCGGAGCTTGGCTTCGAGCTGCTTGACGATGGCTTCGAGGAAGATTTCGCCTTCGCCGCGGAGGGCGTCGACTTCGCCGGCGAGCTGCTGATAGGCGAAGGGATCGGTGTAGCGGAAGGCGAGGTCTTCAAGTTCGCCGCGGAGCTTGCCCATGCCGAGGCGGTGGGCGAGCGGGGCGAAGATGTCGAGGGTCTCGCGGGCGATTTTCTGGCGCCGGTCTGCGTTCAGGTGCTCCAGGGTGCGCATGTTGTGGAGGCGGTCGGCGAGCTTGATGATGACGACGCGGACGTCGGTGACCATGGCAAGGAGCATCTTGCGGATGTTCTCTGCCTGATGGTCCTCGCGGTTGGCGAACTTGATTTTGTCGAGCTTGGTGACTCCTTCGACGATGTGGGCGACCTGGTCGCCGAAGCGCACTTCGATCTCTTCGGTGGTGACGTTGGTGTCTTCGACGGCGTCGTGGAGGAGGCCGGCGGCGATGGCGGTGGAGTCCATCTTGAGCTCGGCGAGGACGAGGGCGACCTCGAGGGGATGGACGGCATAGGGCTCGCCTGAGGCACGCTTCTGGCCTTCGTGCTGCTGGAGGCAGAACTGCCAGGCCTGACGAATGATTTCGAGGTCGTCGCCGGGGCGGTTGCGGTGGACTTCGTGGAGCAGGCGGGCGAATTTCTCGTCGATTTCGGAGACCACGGCGGGGCTGGATCCGGTGAGGTGTTCGGCGGAACTCTCTTCGGGAGCTGAGTCGCCGGAATCTGTTGAGAGATCAGAACTTAGGGTGGGATCCGCAGGTGGGTTCTCCGGGACCGCGCGGGCGGCTGCGGCGGCACTGCCCATGGGCACTCCCGGGCGCAGCAGATCCAGCGGCGCAGCAGGCGGCGGAACCGACTCCAGCTCAATGCCTGTGTCCGTTGTAATAGGCTCGGAACTCATGCCTTCGAGGGTCGAAGGTGCGACTTTTCCGGAGGGTCCGGGAGCCGCCCGAGTGATTGCCATAGGCCATTATAGAAGGGGATGCGGGAAATGGCTGGCGGGGGAGCGAATTCCGGGTTACGGCTGTCGAAATCGTGCCAAGGAGGGTGGATTATGTCCGGGTTCTGCCGCGCGGTCGTATTCCTGTTGGTGGCTTTGCCTGCAGTAGCTCAGTCGCAGGCATTTACAACGATCACCATAAAGCCGGCCGCCTCCGCCGACCCGCGCAGCGCGCGCGTGCAGGTGCTGCCTAACGGCGACTTGATTGCGAGTGCGGTCCCAGTGGTTCGACTTTTGAGTGACGCTTACGACGTACCGGTCAACGGTTCACCGCGTCTTTCCGCTCTTCCCGACTGGACCGTTCGTGAGAGGTACGATATCGAAGCGAAGGCGCCAGCCAACGCCATCTCTCCCGGTCTTCAGGAGAGCGAAGTGCAAAGCCGAATTCAGCAGATGATCCGCGGATTGCTTGCCGATCGTTTCGGACTGGTGATGCGGGTTGAGAATAAAGCGATGTCCGTTTATGCGCTCACCGTAGCCAGCGGAGGTCCGAAGCTCGAGAAGTCGGCCAGGGCCGGGAAGGACTGCATCTTCGATACCGGCCCGGAAGGCTGCCATAACTTTGTTGGCGGCCTGGGCCATCCCCTAAATGCAAAGGCCATCGATATGGACGACCTCGTCCATTACATTTCGAACTGGACGGATTTGCCGGTGGTGAACCGCACGGCGCTGAGCGGGCTGTTCACGGTAAGCACGGAAGGCTGGGTACCGATGCGGCTGCCGCCTCCGCCGCCGGGCGCCACTCCGGGCGGGAACCCCTTCGCCGGCCTGCCCACAATCTTCACGGTCCTGGGCAAACTCGGTCTCGAACTGAAGGGACAAGAGGACACGCTGCCGGTGTACACCGTGGAACGGATCGAGCGTCCAGCCACCAACTGACGATCACGCTCTCTTGCGTATGGCCCAGGCAAAGGTGCGTTTCGAACTGCACACAAAAATTATTCGATTTAATTCTCAGCAAACGCGCGGCCCAAACGTCTATGGGTTAGACGCAACAGTTGCAGTAGTCGAAGACAGGGCTTGCGATAGCTAGGGTTGAAGTGTGCCTGTGAGGCATGTTTCACAGCCCAGGAGCGCCGCAAGATCAGTCTTGATTCCGCCCACAAGCCGCTGAGACAAGCAGCAGCGGCAACGGTATATCTCGATGTTCTATTCCATTCCGGAGACCAGTGATGAAGATCGCAACTAAGTTGTTCGCAATTACCCTGGCCGCAGTACTGAGCGGCCCAATCGCCTGGACGCAAGCGCCCACCACAACCAGGGCGGTCGTACCAATGCAGCTCAAACCGCTCTCCAACACTCCCATCACCATGCATTCGGCCGACGAGAGCAAGACCATTTATGAGGCTATCGGCAAGCTGGCCGGACTGACGGTTCTGTTCGATCCGGACTACACCTCCAAACGGGTGCAGGTGGATCTGACCAACGCCAGCCTGAGCGATGCGTTGCGGATTGTGGGCGAAATCGCAGGCACCTTCTATAAGCCGCTCACTCCGGACACCATTTTCGTCGCCCAGAACACCTTGTCGAAGCACCGCGATCTCGACGATCTGGAGGATGAGACCTTCTACCTGAAGAATGCCACCCAGCAGGCCGACGCCAACGAGCTGGTGGCTGCGCTGCGTAACATTCTTCCTCCTGAGGCAAAGGTTTACCTGGTTATTGGCGAAGACGCGATCGTTGTTCGCACAACTCCCGAGCTGCTGGTGCTGACGCAGAAGCTGCTCAACGACCTGGATCTGCCGAAGAGAGCTTTCCGCCTCACTTACACCGTCACCGAAATGGACGGTACCCAACCGATCGGCACCCATCACGTCGCCATGCTGGCCGTGTCGGGGCAGCAGATTAAGGTCAAGCAAGGCAGCAAGGTGCCCATCGCCACTGGCTCCTTCAACGCCGCGTCCAGCGATAACAAGGCCGCCGGGGTCCAGACCCAGTACACCTATATCGATGTTGGCTTGAACTTCGATTCAGTGCTGACGGCGGTAGGCGATTCCGCCATGCTGAAAGCGGATGTGGAGCGATCCAGCGTCGCGCCGGAAGCTTCCGGCGTGGGTGCGCAGGACCCGATCATCAACCAGACATCGGTGCAAGGTGTTTTTCTGCTGGCCCCGGGGAAGGCGGCCAGGATTGGCTCGCTGGACATGCCCGGAAGCTCGCATCATCTCGACCTTGAGGCCACGGTAGAACCGCTGCACTAATCGGTTTCCACGGGAGCGAACCTGACCACCCGGATGGAAGCGTGTGGTGCGGCTGAAGCATGGTGCTACACTTGCTCCCCAGATGAACGGCTGGAGTGCAAGGCGGGGCCAAATCTTGGGATGGGCAGCAGTTGCGATTTCCACGGCGTTCGCGTGTCTCTGGGCGTTTTGGGGGAGCAACGAAAACTTTCATGAAGCGTGGTATTTCCCAGGCATCTGGCGAAATATCGGTTTGATGTTGGTTCAATACCTGAGCCCAATGCTGATCGTGATGCTGATCAGTGTGCTGGCGCTGCGCTGGCCGCGCCTGGCAATTCCCCTGCTCACGGCTGGAGCCATTGGTGCCGCCCGGTTCTTTCGAGGCAGCCACGCCGCGATGGTGCTGATCGCGATTCCGCTGGTCGTTCTCGGAGTGCTGTACCAGTTTGGCCGCCCTGAGCCGCGCCGCTGGGCGTGGAGATGCCTGGTGGGGCTTCCGCTGATTACAGCAGTGGCTTGCGGCGCGTATCCCGGCTGGCGAGCGATGCATCGGTGGGACGACGGAAACTACGGCATGCGCCTGATCGAGGGCAACGGCGTGACTCTGATCTGGGCGCCAGAGGGACCGGGATGGCCCGCTCGCGGCGGCGCCTCCTGGCAGGAAGCGATGCGAAGCTGCGCAAGCTTGTCTGCGGACGGCGGCTCACTCGTTGCAGTGCCACAGAATGTGTGGCGGCTGCCTACCGTTGACGAGGCCGTGCGCTCGCTGGTCTATCGCGGCGCCAACGCAGGCGGCACGTGGGACCCGCTTCTCCGCCGCGCGCAGTACCGAGTGGTCCCGGACAAGGACTCTCCGTTATGGAAGGTCCATTCGCAGGTGATCTACTGGTGGACCAGCACCGAGGCAGGCGAAAATCAGGTCTACTTCATTACCAACAACGGGTATGTTCTGTCGGTTCCCAAACGGATGCGTCAAGGTGATCAGGCGTTTCGATGTGTGCGCGAGCCATCGGCGGCGAGCGTGGCTCCGGCCGGCGACGAATGAGTAGATCGGCGCGATGCTGGCCCACGACCGCGATTTGCCTAAGCTGAGCGGTGGATGGTCTATTGGGGACGCGGCATCTGGCTTAGAGTGCGCGGAGGGTTCGCCGGTCGGTCGATGAGAGATTGGGAGACAGTCGGCGGGGTGGGGCGAGGCGGGCAGGAGCTGCGCTGGTACTTCGTCGTCATGGTGACGGCGGCGATTGCGATCAGCTACTTTGATCGGCAGACGCTGCCGGTGGCGATTGCGGCGATCCAGCGCACGATTCTGATTTCGGACCAGCAGTTTTCGTATCTGCAATCTGCGTTTCTGCTGGCGTATGCGGCAATGTATATCGGCGGCGGACGGCTGCTGGACCGGTTGGGGACGCGGCGCGGGTTCGTGCTGATCATGGCGTGGTGGTCGGCGGCGTGCGCGCTGCATGGATTGGCGGCGGGGTTTGGGTTGCTGCTGGTGGCGAGGCTGCTGCTGGGGATGGGTGAAGGCGGCGCATTTCCGGCGGCGGTGCGGGTGGTGGCGGAGTGGATTGAGCCGGAGGCACGGTCGACCGCGGTGGGGGTGATCAACGCAGGGACGGCGGTGGGGAGTGTGCTGGCGGCTCCGGTGGTGGCGAAGATTGTGCTGACGCTGGGTTGGCAGGCGGTGTTTTTTGTTGCGGGCGGGCTGGGGATGGTGTGGGTGCTGTGGTGGGCGGCGTCGTATCGAAGCAGGGCGGTGGTCGAGTTGAATACGCTGGATGCGCGGGTGTTGGCAGAGCGGCTTACGCTGCGCGAGTTGGTCGGCATGAACAGTGTGCGGGCGGTGGTTTTTGCGAAGTTCATGAGCGATTCGGCGTGGTATTTCCTGCTGTTCTGGCTGCCGAAGTATCTGTACGATGTGCGGGGCTTCGACGTGAAGCAGGTGGGCTACTATGCGTGGATCCCGTACGCGGCGTCGGGAGTGGGGAGCTTTGTCGGTGGGTGGTATTCAAGCCGGTTGCTGCGCAGCGGACGGTCGCTGGACGCGGCGAGGAAGATTGCACTGGGGCTGAGCGCGGCGCTGATGCCGGCGGTGATGCTGGTGCCGCTGGTCCCGGTGGAGTTTTCCATCGTGCTGTTCAGCGTCGTATTCTTCTGTCAGCAATCGTGGTCCGGGTTGATTATGACTGTGCCAGCAGACATCTTTCCGCTTTCCGCGGTGGGGACAGTGTCGGGTCTGGTAGGCTTTGGCGGTGCGATTGGCGGAGCTATTTTCGGCGTTGTGGCCGGGCAGCTGCTGGGGCATGGATTCGGCTATGGGACGCTGTTTGTGCTGGTGGGGACGTTTCATCTGATTGGCTATGCGGCTATTCTTTTGTTTGCCGGGAAGATTCAACCGCTTCGGGCGGATGAGTTGAGGGAGATAGAGAGCAACACATGAAGATCACAGAGGTGCGCACGCGTGTCGTTCAATGGGAGGGCAAGACGGTCCCGCTGCCCCCGCATTTTTGCACCAACCCGATGGACCTGGTGGCGTTTGGCGATGCGTCGATGGGGAACTTCGCGTTCCATGGCTGGGTGGTGGTGGAGATCTTTACCGACTCGGGGCTGGTTGGGCTGGGGAATGCCGCGCTTGCGCCGCTGGTGACGAAGACGCTGATCGATACGTATCTGAAGCCGTTACTAATCGGGGCGGACCCGTGGGACACGGAGTATTTGTGGCAACAGATGTACCGGCGGACGATCGCGTTCGGGCGCAAAGGTGTGGCCATGACGGCGATTTCGGCGGTGGATATAGCACTGTGGGACCTGCTGGGCAAGGATGCGAAGCAACCGGTGTATCGACTGCTGGGGGGAAGGACAAAGGAGCGGATTCCGGTATATGCGAGCCGGCTGTATGCGATGCCGATAGCGGAGCTGCGCGTGGAGGCGCAGAAGTATAGGGACGAAGGCTACACGGCGATGAAGCTGCGCTTTGGGTGGGGGCCGATCGACGGCGCCGCGGGGATGCAGAAGAATGTGGAGTTGATTCGCAACGTGCGCGAGGTGATTGGGTACGACATCGACCTGATGGCCGACGCGTACATGGGATGGACGCTGGACTATGCGAAGCGCATGCTGCCGCTGCTTGAGCCGTTCCATTTGCGCTGGCTGGAAGAGCCGGTGATCCCGGACGATACACGCGGGTATAAGGAGCTGAAGCGCTATGGGCGGGTGCCGATTGCGGGCGGCGAGCACGAGTTTACGATCTTTGGGTTCCGCGATTTGTTGGAGGCGCAGGCGCTCGACTATATCCAGTTCGATACCAACCGGGTGGGCGGCATCAGCCAGGCGCGAAAGATTACGGCGCTGGCGGAGTCGTTCCAGGTCCCGGTGGTGCCGCATGCGGGTCAGATGCACAACTTCCACGTAGTGATGGCGAGTTTGAATTCGCCGATTGCGGAGTTCTTTCCCAAGGTGGATGTGGAGGTGGGTAACGAATTGTTCTGGTACATCTTCGATGGGGAGCCGACGCCGGTAAATGGGTACATCGATCTGGATGAGACGAAGCCGGGGCTGGGGCTGACGGTGAATGAAGAGTCGCTGAAGCGGTTCAAGATTATCGAGTAGTGAAGGGAGTTCATGATTCATCTGGTGCAGATCAGCGATGGCGCGGAGCGGCGCGTGGCCATGGTCGAGGAGCCGCATCTTCGTTGCCTTGAGGGAGTGTTCAGCGTGTATGAACTGGCGCTGCGCTATGCGCAGTCCGGCTCGAAGCTGAGCGAGCAGGTCTCAGCGCTGGCGAGCGGCGAGCTTCTGGACTACGACGCAATCTTCGCTGGGAGGTCGGAGTGGCGACTGCTGGCGCCGATCGATGTGCCGGGCGTGCCTTCGCGGGTGCTGGTGAGCGGGACAGGGTTGACGCACCTGGGCAGCGCGAGAGAGCGGCAAGCGATGCATCTGGACGGGAAGACAAAGACGGCGGAGGCAGTGACCGACAGCATGCGGATGTTTGAGTGGGGCGTGGAGGGCGGGCGGCCGGGTGAGGGTACGATTGGCGTGGCGCCGGAGTGGTTCTACAAGGGCGACGGCGCGGTGCTGCGCGGACCATTTGAGACGCTGGAGATTCCCGGATACGCGGAAGATGGCGGCGAAGAGGCGGAGATTGCCGGTGTTTACGTTGTCGATGATGAGGGCAATCCGTGCCGCATTGGGATGGTGCAAGGGAATGAGTTTTCGGACCACAAGTTTGAAAAGCGGAACTATTTGAACTTGGCGGGATCGAAGCTGCGGACGTGCAGTGTGGGGCCGGAACTGGTGATTGGGCCGGAGTTTGCGGATTTACGCGGCGAGGTGCGGATTGAGCGCGAAGGCGAGACAGTGTGGCAGCGGAAGATCGCGAGCGGCGAAGAGAACATGTGCCACAGTTTGGCGAATATGGAGCACCATCACTTCAAGTTCGCTGGGCACCGGCAGCCGGGCAGCGTGCACGTGCACTTCTATGGGGCGGATGCGCTGTCGTGCGGAGATGGTGTGGTGCTGCGGGATGGGGACGTTGCGGAGGTGCGGTTTGCGGGATTTGGGCGCGCGCTGCGGAATGTGATTCGCGAGGAAGCAAGGCAGGTTGAGGCGGTGCGGGTGCGGGCTCTCAGTTAATAGTCAAGGTTGATTCATGCAGTTTGGGACAGAGATAAGTGGAGATGGTATGGCGAAGCAATCGGTAGCGTTACTTGGGCTGGGGACAATGGGCGCGGGGATGGCGGCGAATTTGCTGAAGGCAGGATTTCCGCTGGCGGTGTGGAACCGGAGCCGCGCCAAGGCGGAGGCGTTTGCCGCGCAGGGGGCGCGGGTGGCGGAGACTCCAGCGGATGCGGCGCGCGGGGCAAACATGGTTCTTTCGATGCTGGCGGATGATGCGGCATCGCGGGCGGTGTGGCTAGGGACGGATGGAGCGCTGGCGGCGGCGGAAAAGGGAGCGGTGCTGGTGGAGTCGAGTACGGTGACGCCGGCGTGGATTGCGGAACTGGCGGAGGCGGCACGGGCGCGGGGGCTGGATTTTCTGGATGCTCCGGTGACAGGCAGCCGCGCGCAGGCGGCTGCGGGGCAACTCTCGTTCCTGGTGGGCGGACCGCGCGAGGCGCTGGACACGGTGCGGCCGGTGCTGGAGGCGATGAGCAAGGAGATTGTGCCGCTGGGGCCGTTGGGGAGCGGGGCGAAGCTGAAGCTGATCAACAACTTTCTATGCGGAGTGCAGATTGCATCGCTGGCGGAAGGCATGGCGTGGCTAGAACGCAGCGGGCTGGACCGGGAGCAGGCACTGGGATTTCTGAAGAGCGGAGCGGGAGGAAGTCCGGTGTTGGCGAGCTTGTCGGCGCGTATGGCGAGCCGGGACTACACGGTGAATTTTCTGCTGAAGCTGATGGCGAAGGACCTTGAATATGCCGGGGAAGCCGCGGCAGAGAGCGGCGTGGACCTGACGACGGCTGCGAACGCGCGTAGATTATTCGAGCAGGCGGTTGCGCTGGGATATGGCGACAAGGATATGTCGGCGGTAGTGGAACCGTTGCGGGCCGCGGGGGCTAAGTGAGCCGATGTCCGGACCGCGGAAAAGAATTCCTGAGGAGAAGAGGAGGGGCCGATGCAAGGACTTTTGAGGATTGCGTTGCTGGTCAGCTTGATGACCGGCGTGAGTTTGGCAATGGCGCAGACGCCGTCTACCGGGTTGAAGGCCCCGTTGCCACCGGAGACGGCTGCACCGGCGGCAACGCCCGCACGTCCGGCGCGGCCGACTCCACCGACCCGGGATCCGCATACACCGGGATATGTGGAGGCGAAAGAGCTGCCGGATGGCGCGGTTCCCGCTGCGAATGCGGATGGGAATTTCATCATTGGGCCGACGCACAACCTCGCGCCGGAGATGATTGCGGATCCGGGTGTGCCGCACGGAACAATGTACGAGTTCACGATGAGTTCGGCGGACAGCAAGATTTATCCGGGGATTGCGCGGGATGCCAATACGTTTGGTGTGCCCGACCCAACCGATCCGGCGAAGATGGTGGTGACCACCAGTCATCCGGCGCCGTACACGCGGAATGTGGGAGTGTATGTGCCGAAGCAATATGTTCCGGGGACGGCTGCGCCTTTCATCGTGGGAGCGGACGGGATCGATCGGGGTTTGGCGACGGTGTTGGACAACCTGATTGCGGCGCACAAGGTGCCGGTGATGATTGCGATCTCGATCGGGAACGGCAGCGGCGATGCGCAGGGCAGCGAGCGAGGGCTGGAGTACGACACGATGTCCGGCGTGTATGCGGAGTTTGTAGAGAAAGAAGTGCTGCCGCTGGTGGAGAAGCAGTACAACGTGAAGCTGACCAAGGATCCGGACGGACGGGCGACGATGGGGGGCAGTTCGGGTGGCTCGTGCGCGCTGATTATGGCGTGGTATCACCCCGAGTGGTACCACCGTGTTCTTACTTTTTCGGGGACCTATGTGAACCAGCAGTGGCCCTCGAACGCAGCGACTCCGCATGGCGCGTGGGAGTTCCATGAACATTTGATTCCGAACAGTCCTGCGAAGCCGCTGCGCATCTGGATGGAGGTTGGCGACCGGGACAACTTGAATGCAAACACGATGCGCGACAACATGCATGACTGGGTGGTCGCGAACGAGAATATGGCGAAGGTGCTGGCGGCCAAGGGATATCACTACCAGTTTGTCTTCGCGCGCAACGCGGGGCATACGGACCGCGCGGTGCGAGCGCAGACGCTGCCGGAGGCTCTGGAATATGTTTGGCAGGGATATCCGATTGCGGGGAAGTGAGCGAGAGAGGACAGGGGTATGCGGGTTTGGAGTTTGGCTGGGTTTGCCGCAGTTTGGGTGGCTTGCGTGCCGGCGGCGTTCGGCGTATCGAGCGTGGAAAAGTTCCGGAACGACAAGGTGGCGGCGATGGAGGACACGCTGGCGCCGGGCGAACAAGAGCCGATTCCGGAGAAGCTGCCGAGCGTGGTGGTGTACATGTCGGACGGCACGCTGGACACTTTTGAAATGACGCCGCGGGGCGGGAGTGTGCGCAGACAGGATGTGAAGGAAGGCGAGGCCTTCTTCGAGGAAGCGCACGTGGGCACGGTGAAGAATGCGGGGGCTGCGGCGTTACACTTTGTGCGCGTGGAGTTTCTGGGAGCAGGCAGCGCGGAGACGTGGGGGATGACAGGCTTGTCGCCGAACTACACGATGCTGGTGGAGAACCGGTATGCGCGGGCGTATGACATCAAGATCCCCGCGCAGACGTTTGAGCCGCAACACACGCATCATGACCGCGTGGTGGTCTGCCTGTCCGGAGCGGAGCTGGAGCATATTCTGCCGGATGGAACGAAGCAGCCTTCGACACTGAAGACGGGCGAAGTGGTGTGGCGGCTGGGCGCGACGCACATCGGGCATAACCTGGGGCATACGGACCTGTGGGTGATTGCGATTGAGCCGAAGTAGGGAGGGCCAAGGCAAGAGGGTTTCCTTGACCGTAATGGCTATACCTCCTAACATGGCATCGCGAAAATGTGCGCGCATTTGACGCGATCACAGCAACCAAATTGAATGGTTGTGAAGGAACTGCGCTGAACGCGTGGCGGGAGCAGAGGAGTCTATGGCAAAGCTGGGTTTTTTGGGACTGGGCATCATGGGTGGGTCGATGGCCCGCAATCTTATTCGCGCCGGGCACGATGTGGCGCTGTGGTCGCACTCGGGGAGCAAGGCGGAGGCGCTGGCGAAGGAGGGTGGAACTGCCTGCAAGACGCCGGCTGAAGTGGCCAAGCGGAGTGAGTGCGTGTTTTTGTGCGTGGGCAACACCAAGATGTCGACCGAGGTGATCCTGGGGCCGGAGGGTTTAGCGAGCGGACGGGCGGGGGCACTGACGATTGTGGATTGCAGCACGGTGTCGCCTTCGGAGAGCCGAAGGGTGTCGGCGGAGCTGGCGAAGCAGGGCATCGATTTTCTGGATGCGCCGTGCTCGGGATCGAAGGCGGGCGCGGAGGGGGCGTCGCTGACGTTCATGATCGGCGGCGACACGAAGGTGTTCGAGCGGGTGAAGCCGTACATCGAAGCGATGGGGAAGCAGCTTTATTATTGCGGTTCCGCTGGGATGGGATTGCAGGCGAAGCTGTCGCAGAACATGATTCTGGGGAACCTGTTGCAGGCGTTCAACGAGAGCTTTGTGCTGTCGACCAAGGCAGGCGTGCCGCCGCAGTTGATGCTGGACATCATCAACAACAGCGCGGCGAAGTCGGGGATGGTGGCCTTGAAGGCGCCGGCGGTGTTTGCGCGGAACTTTACGCCGAATTTCAGCGTGAAGTGGCTGGAGAAGGACATGGCACTGATGCTGGAGTCGGCCGCGGAGCAAAATGTACCTGCTCCGGTTACAGCGTTGTCGCGGCAGATGCTGCGCGCGGCGATCGCGGAAGGCTACGGCGACGAGGACATCTGCGGGTCGATCCGCGTGCTGGAGAAGCTGGCTGGTTGCGAGGTGGTCGCGAAGCCTGAAGGCGCTTCGTCCTGAGGGGTATCCAATGGTGCGACCGATCGCGGGAAAACTGATTCGGGGTCTCTCTGCACTTCTGGTGTGGGGATGGTCCGGATGGGCGGTTGCACAGACTGCTGCGGGCGGAGGCAAGGCCGTCTTCAACATCCTGGATTACGGTGCGGCGAGGGATGGCTCGGCGAGTTCGACGGAAGCATTTCGCAAGGCCATCGCGGCGGCGCAGAAGGCCGGTGGAGGCACCGTCTATGTGCCGGCGGGAAACTACACGACCGGGCCGATCCAGATGGTGAGCAATCTGACGCTCGACTTCGATGCGGGGGCGATCGTGCGCTTCCCTGCGACGGTACTTCCATTGACCCCGGGGCGGCAGCAGGGGATCGAGACGCCGACGCCGATTCCGCTGATCGGAGGGCACGATCTGGAGAATGTAACCGTAATGGGTCGGGGCGTGCTGACGACCAGCAACCTGGACTGGATGAGGTTACATTCTCGCGCGCTGCGGTCGGTGGCCGATGCCGGGAGCGCTAACGGAGCGAACTGGGAGCGCCTGCTGGAAGATCTGGAGGCGCAGAAACCAATCTCCGAGGAGGAGTACCACGCTGCGGCGTCGGAGCTGCGGCCATCGTTTGTGCGCTTCATGAACAGCAAGAACATTCGTATTGACGGGCTGCGGTTCATCGGGTCGTCGATGTGGACGGTGCATCTTCTGTATAGCGCAAACGCGGTGGTGGAGAACCTGGTGATCGAGACCTATCCGGGAGTCCATGCTGATGGGATTGTGATTGATTCGAGCCGGTTTGTAAGACTGGACAACGACTATATCGACGCCGGCGACGACGGTCTGGTGATCAAGTCGGGCAAAGACCGCGATGGATTGCGGGTGAACCGGCCTACGGAGAATGTGACGATCACGAACTGCACGGTGCACCATGCGCAGTCGGCACTGGCGATTGGCAGCGAGACGTCGGGCGGCGTGCGCAATGTGGTGGCAAGCAATATGACGGCGAAGGATACGGTGAATGGGATTCACATCAAGAGCCGGCGCGGACGGGGCGGCGTGGTGGAAGATATTCGTTTCGACAACTGGACGATGGAGAATGTCGGGCAGGCGATTTCGATTTCGGATGCGGGCTACCAGATGGAAGGTGAGGCGCCCGATCCAGGCGCGGGAGCGGTAACCAATCGAACGCCGGTGTTCCGGAATATTGCGGTGAGCCATGTGACCATCGATGGAGCGCAGGGGCTGATCGACGTGAGCGGCATTGAAGAGATGCCGGCGACGGGCGTGCGGATCAGCGATGTGGTGGGAACGGGCCGGCGAGGCATGACCGGTTCATACACGGATGATCTTGAACTGCACAATGTGCAACTGAATGTGGAGGCGGGACCGGCGTTCCAGATGACGCACTCTAAGAATCTGGTGCTGGATGATGTGAGCACGCGCAAGCCGATCGCGGGAGCGCCGGTGATCCGGTTGGAGGAGACGCCGGGCGCGGTGGTACGGAATAGCAGAGCCTATCCGGGGACAGGAGTGTTTCTCTCGACGCCGGAGGGCGAACTGAAGGACGTGGGGTTCGAGGGGAACGTGATGACGAATGCGGAGACGCCGACTGCGGCAGGAGCGCGGGTGAACGGACGCTCCGGGCCGGTGAGACCCAGGGAGGCTTGCCTGGTGCAGTTTGATGTGGACGCTAGACATTCGACCGAGGTTGGAGATGAGGCGTCGGTGTGCTTGAACACCATTGCAGCGGACCTGAAGCGGGGGCGGACGACGACGCTGGCGCTGATTGGGAACACCGGGGTGACGGAGGTGGCGGGAAGAAAGGCCGGAACCACGGAAGCGGATGCATTGCAGCGGGCGCGCAACAGCAGGGATTACTTGGTGAAACAAGGAATTGAGCCGGGGCGGATACAGGTGTATGTGGGCGAGCCGAAGACGGAAGGGCCCGAGGATATCGACAGGATTGAAGCACAGATGGTCGCGGGGACTGTGGCGGAGGGCAATGTGGAGACGATCCTGGTTCCGGCGGGCGCGGCGATGAGGTTGGAGGGCTTGACCGAAGTGAAGTAAAACGAAACAGGCAGTGCGGACGCAGAAGAAAGGGATGGAAGCGATGACAGACAGACGCAAGGTGGAAGTGTTGGCCGCGGTGCTAATGATGGCGACGGGGTTGTGCGCACAAGAGACGCGCAGGGTGGTCCCGAACCCCTCGCCGAATCCCGCGGATGACAGCAAGCCCAACAGCAGCGCGGTTCCGGACGTCTATGCATTGGTGGGCCACTTCGACAGAATTGTGGTGATCCGGCTGAAGTACAAGGCGAACCTGCTGGAGGGAATGAAGAAGATCGTGAAAGAGCAGCACATTCGGAATGGCGTGATTCTCTCCGCGGTGGGATCGCTGCGCGGCTATGAGATTCATACGGTATCGAATCGCGACATGCCCAGCGAGGACACGATTGTGAAGAATCCGACGCAGCCGGCGGACCTGGTGGGGATGAACGGATACGTGATCAATGGCCGCATCCACGCGCATATGACGATTGCAACGCCGGACCGGGTGATCGCCGGGCACGTGGAGGAGGGGAACGAGGTGTTTACCTTTGCGGTGGTGACGATCGGCGTAATGAACGGCACCAACCTGGACAAGGTTGACGACAAGACCTACCGCTAGGCGAATGGGAAGTGCGAGGCTGGATGGCGGATGGCGAGCAGGTCAGGGTGAAAATGTCGGGCAGGGAGTGGACGATCGTCCTGCTGCTAGTGGCCTCGGTAGTCATCAACTACATCGACCGCAGCAATCTTTCGCTGGCCGTGCCGCTGATCCAGCGACAGTATTCGCTGTCGCCGGTGCAGCTTGGGGCGTTGCTGTCGGCTTTCTTCTGGACGTACGCGCTGATGCAGTTGTTTGGGATTGCGGGCTGGCTCTCGGACCGTTTTCCGGTGGGCTGGGTGATGGTTGGAGGCTACCTGCTGTGGTCGGGCGCAACGCTGGCCACGGGTCTGGTCGCAAGCTTCTCGACACTCTACGCGGTGCGGCTGCTGCTGGGCGCGGGCGAGTCGGTAGCGTACCCCTGCTACTCGCGGGTGTTTGCCGAGCTTCCGCAGGAGCATCGCGGACGAGCGAACTCGTTGATCGATGTGGGGACGAAGCTGGGGCCGGCGATCGGCGCGTATGTGGGGGGCCTGCTGCTGGTGCACCTGGGATGGCGGATGCTGTTTATCGTGTTGGGAGCGGGGGGATTGCTGTGGCTGCTTCCGTGGATCAGGCTGATGCCACAGGTGGGGCGTGCCGTGAAGGCGGAGAGTGCGGAGGCGCTGCCGTCGATTGCGAAGCTGCTGCGGATGAAGTGCGCGTGGGGGGCCTTCTTCGGCCACTTCTGCGGAAACTACTTTTTCTATTTCCTGCTGGCATGGCTGCCGAACTACCTGGTGGTCGAGCAGAAGATGGCGATCGGCTCGATGTCGAGGCTGACGTCAGTAGTGTTCTTCTTGATTGCGACGGTGACGCTGGTGACGGGATGGACCACGGACCGGTTGATTGCGGCGGGGTTGTCTGCAACGCGGGTGCGGCGGGCGGCGGTGGTGGGCGGGCTGGGTGTGGCCTCGAGCTTCCTGCTGCTCGAATTCGTGCGCAGCAACGCGCCGCTCACCCTCGCCATCCTGACCGTGGGGTGCGTGGGGTATGGGGCGTTCGCGTCGAATCACTGGGCGATTACGCAGACGCTGGCCGGGCCGACCATGGCGGGACGGTGGAGCAGCCTGCAGAATGGCGTGGCGAACCTCTCCGGGATTGTGGCTCCGTGGGTCGCCGGATATATTGTGCAGAAGAGTGGAAGCGCACGCCTGGCATTTGTGATTGCCGGAGGGGTTGCGCTGGTGGGTGCATGCCTATGGGGATTTCTGGTGCAGCGCGTGGAGCAGGTTGAATGGGGCGAGCCGAGCTACGTTGTGGAAGCCTAGTCGACTTTGAGCTTTTGGTGACGGAAAGGTAGCGCGCTGGTTCCGGTGTAATCGCGAACGATGTGGCCTGAGCCGATGAGGCGGTATTTATAGGTGACGATGCCGTCGAGGCCGACCGGGCCGCGTGCATGGAGTTTGCTGGTGCTGATGCCAACCTCGGCGCCGAAGCCGTAGCGGAAGCCATCGGAAAAACGGGTTGAGCAGTTTTGCAGGACGTTGGCGGAGTCCACCTCGGCGAGGAAGCGTGCGGCAGCGGCGGCGTCCTGGGTGAGGATGGCGTCGGTGTGATGCGAGCCGTATCGCTCGATGTGGTCGAGCGCGTCGTCGAGCGAGTCGACGATGCGAATGGCGAGGACGAGATCGGAGTATTCGGTGTGCCACTCGGCGTCGGAGACGGGGTCGATTGCGGAGTTGGTCAGGAGGGCGCGGGTGCGGGCGTCGCCGCGAATCTTTACGGATTTCTCTTCGAGAGCGCGGACGAGCGAAGGCAGGATGGCGGGGGCGACGGCTGCGTGAATGAGGACGGTTTCGACCGCATTGCAGACGGCGGGATATTGGGTTTTGCTGTCGACGACGACGGGATTGATGATGGTGGGATCGGCGGCCTGATCGATGAAGATGTGGCAGACGCCGTCGGCGTGGCCGAGGACGGGGATGAGGGTGTTGCGCTGGATGTACTGGACGAGGGCATTCGATCCGCGCGGGATGACCAGGTCGATCAACTGGTTCATGCTGAGCAGAGCCTGGACGGACTCGCGGCCATAGACGCCGCAAACGGCGTTGGCGGGGACGCGGCTGCCCGCGAGGGCGGAGTGGATGGTCGAGAGGATGGCGCGCATGGTGTGCTCGACTTCGTGGCCACCTTTCAGGATGACGGCGTTGCCGGACTTGATGGCGAGTGCGCCGATCTGGGTGATGGCATCGGGGCGCGCCTCGAAGATGACGGCAAGAACGCCGAGCGGCACGGTGATTTTTTCCAGCGTGAGTCCGTCGGCGAGGAGGGTGCGTTCGAGGATGCGGCCGGAGGGGTCGGGCAACTGGCGGACCGCGCGCACGCCTTCGACCATGACGCCAAGCTTGTCGGCGGAGAGCAACAGGCGTTGAAAGAGAGCCTGCGAGAACTCACCGGTGCGGACGAGCGGCTCGGCGGCGGCGACATCCGCGGCATTGGCGGCAAGGATGGCGGCGGCGTTGGCTTCCAGTGCAGTGGCGATCGACTCCAGCGCTTCGTCCTTCGCGGCGGTGGGCAGAGTGGAGAGCAGGCGGCTGGCGGCTTTGGCGCTGCGCGCGATCTCGATGACCGGTGTGTCAGCAACTGTAGCTGCGGCGGCGGTGCTCATGCGTGAACCTTAGAGTGGGGATGGAAGACGGTGCCAATCGATTCGCCCGCGACCACGCGCTCGACTACGCCGGGGATTCGCCCGTTGGCGATGACCGTGATTTTGCCGGCTTCGGCAACGATGCGGGCGGCTTCAATCTTGGTGGACATGCCACCGCGTCCGCGGCCTTTGGAGACGCGCGCATAGGCCGCGAGTTCGGGGGTGATCTCTGCGACTTCGGAGACGAATTCGGCTCTGTCGTCGTGGGGATGGCTGGTGTAGAGGCCGTCGACGTCGGAGAGCAGGACGAGCAGGTCGGCATCGATCTTGGTCATGACCAGCGCAGACAGCTTGTCGTTGTCGCCGAAGACGCGATGGTGCCCCACAGCGTCTCCTGGGCGATCGAGTTCGAGGGTCGAGACGGTGTCGTTCTCGTTGATGATGGGGACGGCGCCGAGCTTGAGCAGGGTGTCGAGGGTTGCGCGCAGGTTGGAGTAACGCTCGGGATTGAGAAAATCATCTTCGGTGAGCAGGACCTGGGCGGTGATGACATTGAAGTGGCGGAAGGCATCGCGATACATCGACATGAGGCGGCTTTGGCCGACGGCGGCGCAGGCCTGCTTAAGCGCGAGTTCGGTAGGCGACTTTTCGAGGCGCAGCGACTTGGCCCCGAGGCCGATGGCTCCGGAGCTGACGATGAGCACCTGGCGGCCGGTGCGCAGGACGTTGACGGCCGACTCAACGATTCCATAGACGAGGCCGATGGCGGGTGCGCCGTCGTCGCGCATGATGACGTTGGTGCCCATTTTGATGACGATTCGCTGCGCCGCGGCGACACGCTGGCGAACCGTCGCTTCGAGTGCTTCTGCTGATCGAGTCATGACCTATTAAGGGTATCAGGAATGAATCGGATGCCGGTGTTCAGGCCGAATTGGGCCGTTGACCATGCGTGGCCCGGATATATAGAGTCGGTTACGGCAGGAGATGGATGAGCCGCACATGATGAGGTTTTTTCCAGCGCGGGTGTGGATGTTTGTGGCGTTGGCGATGCTGGCGGTACAGGGGCCCGTTGCGCTGGCGCAGGCGGATGGTTTACACCAGCCAGGTTGGGCGACTGACCCGCCGGTAAGCAGAACAGCCGATGCGCGGCAATTTGCGGAATGGCGGAAGCAGATCAAGCAGGCGCTGTTTATCCCGGACCCTCTACCGCCTATCGATGCGCGGAGGTATGGGAGCTTCTCGCCGATGGCGGGGGTGGTGGCAGAGCGGGTGACGTACGCGACGACCTATGGGATGCGCGTGCCGGCGATAGTGTACCGGCCGGCGAAAGCGAGCGGCCGGCTGCCGGGGATGGTGGTGGTGAATGGGCACGGCGGCGACAAGACCTCCTGGTACGCGTATTACACGGGGATTCTCTATGCCCGCGCCGGAGCGGTGGTGGTGACGTACGATCCGGTGGGCGAGGACGAGCGCAGCAGCGAGCGCAAATCGAATACCAGGGCGCACGACACGTTTGTTCCAGGTGCGCAGATGCCGGAACGTATGGGCGGGCAGATGATTGGGGACGTGATGCAGGCGGTAGGGTATCTGGCGCAGCGAGTGGATGTGGATGCGAAGCGGATTGCTGTCCTGGGCTTTTCGATGGGCTCGTTCCATGCCGCGATCGCGGGGGCGCTCGATCCACGGATTCACGCGCTGGTGCTGTCGGGCGGCGGCAATCTGGACGGCGCGGGAGGGTACTGGGAGTCGAGTCCGAAGGTGATGTGCCAGGCCGGTCCGTATAAGGCGCTGAGTTTGCTGGGCGATCGCGGCGCGGTGCTGTATGCGCTGAACCAGCAGCGCGGCGCAACCTTGGTGATGAATGGGACGGCCGATCCGCTGGTGCTTTCGAAGAATACGCTGGAGCCGTTCTTCGCGGACCTGCGCAACCGCACCGCGACGATCAGCGGCACGCGGTCAGGGTTGTTCGAAACGATCTGGATTCAGGGCGCAGGGCATCGGCCAAACTTTGTTACCAGGCCGGGGGCGCTGTGGCTGGAGAGCCAGTTGCGCTTTCCCAACTGGACCGAGGCTTCGATTCGGGCCATGGGCGAGGTCCACACGAGTGAGTGGGCAGCGCAAGGGGGCGCGCCGGTGAGCGGTCCCCTGGCAAGCGAGGTTGCGGAGGGCGGGGTGCGGGCGCTGGAAGCGGGCGTGCCCATTGTGCCGTGGGAGGAATTGCAGGCGGTCCCCAGATGGGAGCAGCAGAAGAGCGACTTTGTGTGGGAGTCGTGGGTGGAACGAGCGCGGGCGGCATCGCTGCGGAGTGCGGGGGATTCTGCAGGGGCGGAGCACCCGGCCCCCGCGCAGTAGGGCTGCTGGGGCGTGCGCTTGCTGCCGGCCCCAGCCGCGACGCGGTATCCAAACCTAGCGCGTTCATTTTTTGTGAGCATTTCGTTGGAATATTGACGAGGGACAGGAGTAGAGTATTTTGACCGGGTTGTGATGTGCACCGAGATTTCGTGATTCGAAACCATGAAATCAATGCGTGGAACGGGGAATCGGCGGTATCCAACTCCGACGACGTAAGAACTGCAAGGCAACGACACAAGCGTTTCTCCAAGGCTAAGGTTGTGCTGGGTTTGCAAACCCCCTGCTGCGTGAGTGCATTGATCGCTGGTGGGTGCGGCTTGACGTTATAGATGGATCTAGACGATTGCAAAAGGGCCCTGAAGAGGTGTTCAGCGATGAAATCTTCTCTTCGTCCGTTCGTTCTCGTTGTAGGCGCCTTTGTAAGCCTGGCGACCTGCGTCTGCATACCCCCAGGCGGCCAAATCTACGCGGCGCCCGCATCGGACCGGCCGGATGCCGTGCCTGCCGGGGTTGGCGCGCCGGTATTCGCAGGGGCCGAACGGGTCGCGATTCCGGGGCCATTGCGGTCTTTTTTGCGCATGGCAGGCATCAGCCAGGAGGTGCCGCTGGATGATGTGCTGCCGCTGTTGGCCCGCAACACGTACCTGTTGGGCTATGACGAAAGCACGCAAACCGAATTTCTGCGGCTGGTGAACCGATACTTGCATCAAGCCAGGGAGTTGCAAATTCTGGCCGGCGCGAACGGCACGATTCACGTTTCCAACTGCCAGGATGCGGGCACCCTGCTGAAGGTGCTGGGATACCGGCTGCGGCAGGGCTGCGGAGAGAAGGATGCCCTGCTGGAGACGGCAAATCCGACGCGGGCGTTTCTGACGATCGATTCCGGCTTCCCGCTGATCGAACTGGAAGAGGCGTTGCAGAATAACACCCCATTTGACTACCCGTATCCGACGTCGTGGGTTCCGGTGCTGTTCAAGCAGAGCGATTGGCTGGCCCTGGGCAGCAGCGAAAAGGTGGGTTTCGGAAGCGTGGTGGATATTCTGGCGAACGACCGGGCCATAGCGCGTCTTTACTTTGCGCTGGCCAAAGAGGATTCAGAGACCAGCCTTGCGCTGGATCAAACCGCCGGGCTGAGAAAGCTGCTTGCCTATGCGGCGACGCTTGATTTTTACGGAAGCCAGCTATCGATTCGTTCTGGACGCGTGCTGGTGCCGGGAGGCGGGACTGCCGAGCCAAGCTGGAAAGAGTTGGCGGGAGCGAGCCCGGACTCGCCCGGAGAGTTCGTCACTCACCTGCTGGCGAAGGATAACGGCTGGCTGGCCGCGTACTTCGATGCCATGTCGCGGACCAGCCAGGCGCAACTGGACCACCTGACCGAGCCTCAACGTCTGAAAGGACTTTACGAGGCCTTTCGATCGCCGGGCGATGAGTTGCCCGCAGCGAGGGGGGTCCTGCCTCAAGGGGCCGGCCTGGTGGTCCTGCTGAGCCGCCTGCACTGGGAGCCATCCGGCGAGATTGCAGTTCCGGGCAGTCTGGAGGCTTGGGATCAGATTCTGCGTCAGGCAGCGGACTCCAAGTCGGCCCGTGCGTGGGCAAGGCGTGTTCGCAGCTCGGACCATCCGGAGGAACTCCTGGATGCGATGGCCTCGCTGGCGCGAACGGAGACCGACAGCGGACCGCTGCAGGTGTACTTGACGCTGAGCGCGATGGACAGCGTCCGGCCTGCGGAAAAGCGCCTGTCCGCCGAGACGGTCCGCCTGCTGGCCAGCCGGTATGCGCAGCTGAGCAGCTGGTACCTGGTATTCAGCGAGTTTCCGAGTCTGAGCGACGAGTCCATCGTACATTTTGTGACGGTGGCAGACGCAATCGACAAGATCCCGGACCAGGCCCTGCGTGGAAACGCAATGGGTGCGTTTCAGGCCAATATCGGACTGTGGCAGATACTGGCGCGGCAGGGAGAGATTGCGGACCCGGAGCTGGATTCGTCATGGCAGAACATGATTCAGCCTTTCGCCAGAATCGCATCGTCGGTACAGCTGCTTGACGACGCCCACGCCTCACTTGGCGCGATGATGCAGGCAGCAACGGGCAAGGCGGAGATCTCGCAGGACGAGTTGGTCGAACTGCTTGCCGGGCCGCAGCAGGAGAGCCCGGAGGGGCAACAAGTACGTGCGGCCCTGGCGGGGAGGATTCGATCGGTGCTGAACGACCAGCGCCTGGTTTCGCTGGATACTCTGTTTGGCCTGAGCGATGGTCTGTCCGAGATGGCGCATGGAAAACCCGCGAACGACCGGTTGCTGGGCCTGGCCGAGGAACTCCGCGACTTCGAGCTGCCGCGGCAGATCTTCAGCAAGAGCGAGAAGGTGGAGTGGGCGCCACGAGCGAATACGGGCCATCACGCAGAGTTGCAGGCAAAGACAGACCTGACGAAGGTGATCAAGGAGCGGGCTTCGCGCGCACAACTGGAGGCTGCCCGGGGCCAACTGGCTCCCTTGCTGAGGGACGCGCTGGTGGGGCTGAATTATGCGTACTACGAGCCGCCCAACGCTCAGATACTGCACATCAATCCGTTGTTCGTGCGCTCCCATGACTTTCTGGGAATAACGGTTACGGGATCGGAGCGGCTGTGGCAGGCGCCCATGCTGATTGGCGCCGGCATATCGGCAGGCGGTGGTGCTTACCTGATGGGATCGCTGGCCGACCTGCCTTATATGCTGGCCATGGCTGAACAGGACATGATTGCTCCGGAACATGTCCAGGCGCTGATTTGGAAAGAGCTGGCCCCTGAACTGTTGGCCGACTCGGTGGAGGGACGCTGGTGGAACGTGACGGCGCACGAACTGCATGCGGTTGCGCTGTATCAAAAACTTGGGGAAGAGTTGTTGACCGCATCGGCAAAGAGCACACAGCTTCGCGGCAAGGTGACCAGCATTCTTTCCGAGCGCATGGAACCGCAGCAACTGGAGGAGGTTGAACTGGCCTTGCGGCGCCCGGAGGATGTGGCTGCGCTGCTGCCACGGACGATGCCGGCAAATCTCTTCTACCTGGGCGAGGAGTTTCAGAAGAGGTTTCCAGACGAAGCATCTGCGATTGGGCCGACCGGCGGCCAACTGCAGGAGCTTGCGAATCGTTATCCAACCGAAGTGAACTGGGAGCGGCTGTCGAAGGACTTCGGGGTTCCGCATCCCACGCTGGCGCGAACCAATGCGCGCGAACTTCTGAACATCAAACCGCTTCCATTTTATGGAGCGTATTCCAGCCGCCTTTTCGGCGAGCGTTGGGAGTCGGGAAATCTGTACTGGGCGCGCCTGGCGGATGAGATGGGCTACTCGCCGGTGATGCTGAACCGGCTGGTGCCGGAGCTGACCCGGCATATGATCGCAAAGATCTTCGCCACCGATCTTGAAGATTGGCCGGCCGTTTTGCGCGCCATGGAGGAGACCGGCGAGGAGTTTCGACAGGGCAAGATCGTGTTACTGCCGCCTGCGAATACGTCCGCATCGATTGCGCGGATGGTGAGCGGCGGCAGTGCACAGTAGGAGGATTATGGCAAAGAAACTGGTCCTATGCGTCGTCGGTTTGTTCTTACTGCCTTTCTCCAGAGTCGGAACCGGAGCGGCAGCGCAGGATGAGACGCGGCAGATCCACGTGAACGTCATCCTCGTGCAGCTTAGTGTTGCGGTAACCGACCGCAAGGGAAACTACGTTAGCGGTCTCCGCCCTGAGGATTTTGCCATCATGGAGGATGGCATTGCGCAAAAGACCGCGACGTTTGAAGAAGGGAACGAACCTGCCCGGGCGCGGATCAATCAGGCCGCATCCGATGACGTTTCTTTCACGCCCGGCTCCGCGGAGGAGGGTCCTGGCTCGCGAGTTGCAGGGGCCAACGTCTTTATCCTGTTCGACACCAGCAACTACATGTATCCGGGATTTGTATTTGCCCAGGATGCGATTGCCGATTTCATTCGTTCGCTGGAAGGCGTAAACAAAGTGGCGCTGTATTCCTACAGCCGCAATCTTTCACGAGTCTCCACCCTGACGCCGGACCGCTCGCTGGTTTTGCGCGGGGTGCGGAGTACGGTTGCCGGGGATGATGCGGCGCTGTACAACAGCCTGTTGTTGACGGTGAAGGATGCGGCGCCGCTGACGGGGAGAAAGGCAATCGTGGTCTTCTCCAATGGGCCAGACAATGCCAGCCTGGTTCCTCCGGAGGACGTGGCGGAGCTGGCGCAATCGACCGGGACGATTATTTACATGATCAGCACCCGGCAGGCGCAGTCCGAGCCGATTTCCACCGCCATCTTTGAGCGGATGAGCAAAGCCACGGGAGGCAAGGCTTATTTCTCCAAGGACTGGAAGGATGAACAACAAGCGTTTGCCTCGATCCGGGATGACCTGGCGCACCTGTATGCACTGAGCTACTATCCCCAGCCGAATCCAAACCACGGCTGGCGCACGATTACGGTGAAGCTGGTGGGCAAAAACCTGCAGCAATACCACATACGGACACGTACGGGATATCGACTGATCCAGACCCAGGCGGTTGCCGGAGAAGTTTCGTCACTGGGAACGGAGCCTGCTTCAAAGCCGTAGAGGAGTTGCGGCATGCGCTGAGGCGGCGGGCTGCAAAAGATATTGTCGTCCGGTAAAGTTATATCCATCAATGTTTTGTGGATGCGCTGCACTGAAATTGCGGCATTCTGCATTTGAAACCGCGTGAGTATTAGGCGAATATTAGGCGAAGATTATGCCATCCGCCTCCGCATTGCGGTCCCAGATTGAAGCTGCCCTCGCCGAGAGGGTTCCATCTGCTCTGACACCTGCGACCAGAATCGCCCGGGAGGTAATGCCGACCGGCATTGAGACTGTGGATGCGGTCCTGCAGGGCGGCTTGCCGGCGGGCGCGCTGACAGAGATGATCGGCGCCGAATGTTCCGGACGCACCTCGCTGGCGCTCTGCCTGGTGGCGCAGTTGACACGGGCGGAAAAGGTTTGTGCGTGGGTGGATGTGTCGGATGCGCTGAGCCCTGAATCGGCGGCGGCGTGTGGGGTGGACCTGGCGCGGCTGCTGTGGGTGCGGTGTGGAGTAGCGCTGCCGGTTTTGCAACAGGAAGATCCGGGGGAAGGCAGCTTCTCGGTGCCCAAGAAATATTTTGTGCCAAAGCCTGCGATCAAGGGACTTCATGGTGGAGGAATGGGCGGGCATCCGCGGGGCGAGGCCAAAGGGATGGACGATGCGGTGAACGGCTTGCTGCGGGTTGAGGCTATCCCGGCGCGATGTGCGGAGCCGCAGCGGAGAGTACGGGAAGAGTGGGCACCGATTGAGCAGGTGGCGGTGAGGGATTTTTCTGCGGGAGGGCGGGCGAAGTTTGGTGGTTACGGGAGCGCAGCGGGAAGGCCATGGGGACGGATGGAGCAGGGGTTGCGTGTGACCGATCTGCTGCTGCAGGCGGGCGGATTTGGCGCGATTGTGCTGGACATGGGCAGCCTTGCGGCGGAACACGTTTCGCGGATACCGCTGGCGACGTGGTTTCGCTATCGGGCCGGCGCGGAGCGGACGCAGGCCAGTGTGATTCTGCTGACGCAATATCCGTGCGCGAAGAGCAGTGCAGGGCTGGTGCTGAGCCTGGAGGGTGGAGCTGTAGTGACGCAGGGAGCGGCAGTTCTGGCGGGATTTGAGCGCCGGATTCAGGTATCGCGACGAAGGTTTGCGGAGAGTTCGGAGAAGGTTGTGGAGATGCGTAAGCCGCCGCAGCGAGCCGGAGTTGCAACGTGGCATAGCGGAATGACATGGGCGGGATGCAGATGAATGGGCAGGCGCTGGGAGTGCGGAGAGAGCTTTATGCGTGCGTGTATGCGAAGGAATTCCCTGCGCAGGCGATGCTGCGGCTTAGGCCGGAGGTGCGCGAAAAGGCGGTTGCCGTAATGGAGGGAGTGGCTCCGCTGGAGGAGGTGTGTTCGCTGAATGCGCGGGCGCGGAAGCTGGGGATTGCGCGAGGGATGACGCGGGTCGAAGTCGACACATTCGATTCGGTCGCAGTGCTGCGGCGCTCGACTGCGGAAGAAGCTGCGGCGAGAACGGCACTGCTGGAGTGCGCGGGCACGTTTTCGCCGCGCGTGGAGGAGCGGAGCGATCGCAGTGCGTTTGTTTGCGCGATCGACGTTGCCGGGACGGAGAAACTGTTTGGCCCGCCGCGGGCGCTGGCGGAAAGCTTGCTGGGTCGGGTACGGGCGCTGGGCGTGGCGGCGTCGGTGGCAGTAAGCAGTAACTTCGATGCAGCGATCTGCTGTGCTCGCGGGATGCGTGCGCAAACGGCGGTGATTGCGCCGGGAAGTGAAGGTGCGGCGCTGGCTCCGCTTCCGATTGCGGTGCTCGATCTTTCGGCTGAGCATGCGGAGATATTTTCGCTGTGGGGGATTCGCACGCTGGGGGCGCTGGCGGCGCTGCCGGAGAAGGAACTGATCGCGCGGTTGGGGCAGGAAGGGAGGCGTCTGCGGCAGTTGGCGCGGGGAGAGTTGCCGCATTTGTTTGTGCCATTGGAGCCGGAGTTTCGGCTGGAGGAGCGGATGGAACTGGATGCACCGGTGGAACTGCTGGAGTCGCTGCTGTTCGTGATTGGCGTGATGCTGGAACAACTGGTGCTGCGGGCGACGGCGCGGGTCCTGGCGTTGGCTGCGGTGAGTGTGGAGTTGAAGCTGGAGGGCGGTGGGACGCATGCGCGCACGGTGCGGCCGGCATTACCAAGCAATGACCGGAAGATGTGGTTGAAGCTGCTGCATCTCGATCTGGAAGCGCATCCGCCGGGAGCGGCGGCGGTGGGGATTGTG
This sequence comes from Acidobacteriaceae bacterium, assembly GCA_049509035.1. Lineage (GTDB taxonomy): Bacteria > Acidobacteriota > Terriglobia > Terriglobales > Acidobacteriaceae > Edaphobacter. The sequence continues at coordinate 62,814 of JBELAH010000005.1, read as the reverse complement.
CTGACGGCGGAGCCGGGGAGTACGAGCAAGGTGCAGATGGGGCTATTTTCGCCGCAGCTTCCGGAGCCGATGCGACTGGATGTGACGCTGGCGCGGATCAAAGCGATTGTAGGCGAGGAGTGTGTGGGCAGCGCAGTGCTCGCGGATACGCACCGGCCGGATAGCTTTCGCATGCAGAGGTTTTCGGTTTCGTCCGAACCGGTTTCGAATGCGAATGAGGGTGCGCCGGATCGATCGATTGCGGCGATGCGGCAGCTTCGGCCTGCGGGGAAGGTTGCTGTGATATTGCGCGGGCAGCAGCCGTCGGCATTCACATTTCGCGAGAGGCGATACGAGGTGGAGCGTGCCTATGGACCGTGGCTCGCCTGCGGCGATTGGTGGAACCCGTCGCTGTGGGGCGTGGAGCAGTGGGACCTAATTGCGCGGGCCAGTGACGGAGGACTGCTGTGCTGCTGTGTGGTGCTTGATCTGATGCAGCATGGGTGGTCGATGATGGCGCTGTATGACTGAAGGCGGGTACTAGGTTCTAGGTTCGAGGGAAAAGCAAAGGCAAATACGGGGATTTTTCACTCCGTTCAGAATGACAACTTTCGATGGAGTAGGCGGTGATGAGCGGGTATGTGGAGTTGCATGCCGCGAGCGCGTTCAGTTTTCTGGAGGGCGCGTCGCAGCCGGAAGCGCTGATCGAACGGGCGGCTGAGTTGGAGATGCCGGCGATGGCGCTGCTCGACCGCAATGGCGTGTATGGGGTTGCGCGTTTTCATACCAGCGCAAAGCGAATTGGCGTGCGTGCGCATATTGGCGCGGAGATTGCGGTCGGGAGTTTTGGTGCACGGCTTACGCCTGCTGCATGGCTTCCGCATCAATGCACCGCGGAGCCGGCGCGGCTGCCGTTGCTGTGCGAATCGCGTACCGGCTACCAGAATCTTTGCCAGTTGATCACCCAGTTCAAGATGCGCGAGACGATGAAGTGCGAAGGTGCGGCGACGTGGGAGGATGTGCAGCAGCACTCGGCTGGGCTGGTGTGTTTGACGGGAGGTGATGAAGGACCACTGGCTGCCGCCCTGACGAGGGGTGGCGAAGAAGCAGGGCGGGAAGTTGTGCGGCGGCTGGTGGAAGGTTTCGGGAAGGAGGGTGTGTATGTTGAAGTGCAGCGTCATCGCGAACGCGAGCAGGAGGGGCGCAACCAGGCGGCTTTGCGAATTGCGCGGACGCTGAATTTGCCGGTGCTTGCGACCAATGGCGTGCGCTATGCGACGGCGTATGAGCGGGAGGTGCTCGATCTGTTTACCGCTGTGCGCCGCCATACGGATCTCGACCATGCCGGGCGGCTGCTGACGTTGAATAATCAACGGCACTTGCGTTCCGCGCGAGAGATGTTGGGACTGTTTTGCGATGTGCCGGGTGCGGTCGAGAACACGCTGGAGTTGTCGGCGCGGCTGAAGTTTGAACTGGATGATCTGGGCTACGAATTTCCGCGTTACCCGGTGCCCGACGGCGAGACGATGGACAGCTTTCTGCGCAAGCGGGTCGCGGAAGGAGTGATGCGAAGATACGGGTCGAAGAATGATTGCGGGCTGCTGGAACGCGCGAAGAAACAGGTGGAGCATGAACTGGCGTTGATCGCGCGGCTCGGCTTTGAGGGATACTTCCTGATCGTCTGGGACATTATTCAGTTCTGCAAGTCGCACGACATTCTGGTGCAGGGAAGGGGCAGTGCAGCGAACTCGGCGGTATGTTATGCGCTGGAGATTACGGCGATCGATCCGGTGGGAATGGAGTTGCTGTTCGAGCGGTTTCTGAGTGAGAACCGGGGCGAGTGGCCGGACATCGATCTCGATCTGCCGTCGGAAGACAAGCGCGAGCAGGCAATCCAGTACATCTACCAGCGATATGGCGAGCTGGGTGCTGCGATGACCGCGAATGTGATCAGCTATCGCGGCAAATCGGCGGCGCGCGAGGTGGGCAAGGCGATGGGGTTCGATGCGGAGTCGCTGGGGCGACTGGCGGGGCTGGTGAGCCAGTGGGAGTGGCGCGGGAAGAACGATACGATGGCGCACTCGTTTCAACATGCGGGATTTGATCTGAAGCATCCGCGGATTGCGAAGTATCTGGAGCTTTGCATGCGGATTCAGAATCTGCCGCGGCACCTGGGACAGCACTCAGGCGGAATGGTGATCTGCCAGGGCAAGTTGAATTGCGTGGTGCCGCTGGAGCGCGCGTCCATGCCGGGACGCACTGTGGTGCAGTGGGACAAGGAAGACTGCGCCGACCTGGGGATTATCAAGGTGGATTTGCTGGGGCTGGGCATGATGGCGGTGCTGAAGGATTGCCTCGAACTGATCCCGCAGCATTATGGCGAGCGCGTGGACCTGGCGCAGTTGCCGGAGGATGAAGAGGTGTATCGCGTGCTGCAGCGGGCGGACACTGTGGGGATGTTTCAGGTGGAGAGCCGCGCGCAGATGGCGTCGCTGCCGCGGAACTTTCCGACCAGGTTTTACGACTTGGTGGTGCAAGTGGCGATCATCCGGCCGGGCCCGATCGTGGGCAAAATGATGCATCCATACATGCGGCGGAGGCAGGGCAAGGAAGAAGTGAGCTACCCGCATCCAACGCTGGAGCCAGTGCTGAAGAGGACGCTGGGCGTGCCGCTTTTCCAGGAACAACTACTGCGGATTGCGATGACGGTGGCGAATTTTTCCGGCGCGGAGGCGGAGGAGTTGCGACGAGCCGTGGGGATGCGGCGGTCGTGGGAGCGAATGAAGAACCTGGAGGCGAAGCTGCGGGTGGGTATGGCGGCGAACGGGATTGACGCGAAAACGCAGGACACGATTGTGGAGAACATCAGCTCGTTTGCGTTGTATGGATTTCCGGAGTCGCATGCGGCGAGCTTCGCGCTGATTGCGTATGCGTCGGCGTATTTCAAGGTGAAGTACCTGGCTGCGTTTACTGCGGCGATTCTGAATAACCAGCCGATGGGTTTTTATATGCCGGCGGTGCTGGTAAAAGACGCGCAGCGGCATGGGCTGCGAGTGAAGCCGATCGACGTGCAGGTGTCCGATTGGGAGTGTGCGGTTGAGCATGAGGTGGATGGGGCACTGAGTCTGCGGATGGGGTTAGGGTATGCGAAGGGGATGCGACGGCAGGCGGCCGAGGCGCTGGTGCGTGCGCGTGCGGAGGGTGGACGGTTTCGGTCGGCAGAAGATCTTGCGCTGCGCGTGGCGATGCTGAATCGCAAGGAGCTTACACTGCTGGCGCGAATTGGAGCGTTGAATTCGCTCGATGGGATTGAGCACCGCAGGGATGCGCTGTGGCAGGTGGAGCGCGCGGGCAAGCTGGAAGGTCCGCTGCTGCGGCAGAACAGCGAATGGCTACGGGAGGATTGCGGGACTTTGCCGCTGCGGCAGATGAACACCGGAGAGCGGCTGGTGGCGGACTATGCAGGCACTGGCCTTACCGTCGGCAGGCATCCTATGCACTTCCGGCGAAGTGAACTGCGCCAGCAAGGCGTGCTGTCCGCAGAAGAACTGTGGGGATGCAAGGATGGCGAATTTGTGCGCACGGCCGGGTGTGTGATTGCGCGGCAACGCCCGGGCACGGCCAAAGGATTCATCTTCCTGTCGATGGAAGACGAGAGTGGAATTGCGAACGTGATTGTTACTCCCGATTTGTATGAGCGGGAGCGCATGACGGTGGTGCGCAGTAAGTTTTTATTGGTGGAAGGCGTGCTACAGAACCAGGATGGGGTGGTCCATGTAAAAGCGAAGCGATTGTCGCGGCTACGGGACGGTGCGATGGAGATGCGATCGCATGACTTTCATTAACTTTAGACATGCTCGAGGAAGCGACGCTGGATGAGGGGCAGGAGGGCGTTGTCGGCGTTGGCCCAGATCTCGTCGTTGAAGATTTCGACTTCGATGGGGCCGGTATAGCCCGCTGCATCGACGGCAGCGCGGAGGCGGCGGAGTTCGATGACGCCGTCGCCCATCATGGCGCGGCCCATGAGGATGCCGGGCAGGGGCACGGGCCAATCGGATACATGGAAGCCGGCAATGCGGCCGCAGGCGCGCTCGATCTGCACGTAGACTTCAGGGTCCCACCACACGTGGTAGGCATCGATGACGACGCCGGCGGCGGGACTCGAGAGTGCGTCGGCCATGTCGTTCGCCTGCTTCAGAGTGACGACGACGGAGCGTTCGGCGGCGTACATGGGGTGAAGCGGTTCAATGCCAAGAGTGATGCCGGCGCGCTCGGCGTCGGGAAGGACTTCGCGGAGGCCGTCGAGCACGGTGGCTCGGGCGTCGTCGAGGGTTTGGCCGTTGGCTGGGCCGGAGACGATGACGAGTACAGGTGCGCCGAGTGTAGCGGCCTGCTCAATAGCGAGGCGATTGTCCGCGATGCGCTCGCGGCGCTCGGCGGAGGTGGGCGCGGAAAACCAGCCGCCGCGGCAGAGGCTGGAGACGCGCAGGCCTGCGTTGCGGATGAGGGCGGATGCTTTTGCGGCGTCATCGAACTTGTGGCGCCAGACGCCGATGTGGGGTAAGCTGTGTTCCGCGCACTGGCGGACAACACGCTCCAGAGGCCAGGGGTCGGCGGTCATCTGGTTGAAGCTGAGGCGGGTGAGAAGGTCAGTGCTCATGCAACACCTGCGAGGGCGAGAAAGGCGCGCATGCGCTGGGTGGCGGCGTCAGGGTCGCACAACACGCCGGCCTGGTCCGCGAGGGTGAAGAGTTCGCAGAGGTGGGCGATGGAGCGGGCGTTTTCCGAGCCGCCAACCATGCGGAAGTGCGACTGGAAGCCGTTGAGGAAGGCGAGGAAGACGACGCCGGTTTTGTAGTGCTGCGTGGGCGCGGCGAAGATGTGGCGCGAGAGCGGCACGGTGGGCGCGAGGAACTGGTGGTAGCGCGGAATGTCGCCGGCGTCGAGCGCGCTGAGGGCGAGCGAGGCGGCGGGAGCGACAGCGTCGAAGATGCCAAGGAGAGCGTCGGAGTGAGAGTTGCCCTCGCCGAGGATGAGGCGGTCGTAGTTGAAATCGTCGCCGGTGTACATGCGGACGTTGGGAGGGAGTTGCGCGCGCATGGAGACTTCGAGATCGGCGTCGAGCAGGGAGATCTTGATGCCGTCGATTTTGGCGGCGTTGGCGCGGATGACGGCGAGGCAATTCTGCGTGGCTGCGGGGATGGAGGATGAGCCCCAGTAGCCTTCGAGGGCGGGGTCAAACATGGGTCCAAGCCAGTGGAGGATGACGGGCTGGCGGACTTGCGAGAGGACGCGGGCGTAGACGGAGGCGTAGTCGTCGGCATGGCGCGCGATGCCGGCGAGAGCACGGCTGGCCATCAGGATGATGCGGCCGCCGGCGGCTTCAATGGCTTCGCATTGATGGAGGTAGGCAGCGGTTACGTCGTCGAGGGTGTGGGCTGCCGATGCCGGGAGGTGGTCAGTGCCGGCGCCGCTAAAGAGGAGCGCGCCGCGCGCGTTGGCGGCTGCGGTGCTGCGGCGGATGAGTTCGAGTGCGAGCGGCCAGTCGAGGCCCATGCCGCGCTGCGCGGTATCCATGGCCTCGGCGACGCCAAAGCCAAGCGACCAGAGATACTCGCGGTAGGCGAGAGTTGCGTCCCAGTCGAGAACCGGGTGGGTAAGCGGATCGGCAGTGAGGAGCGGATCGACGACGACGTGGGCAGCGGCGAAGGCGATGCGGGTTGTAAACGGGCCACGCGGCGCGGGTGCGAGTGGGGCGCGCCGCGGGCTGTAGGAGTGGAGGGAACCGTCGGGGCGCACGAGTTTGAGGGAGGCGGGCACGATCAGCCTTCCAACTCCGGAACATCGAGCCAGCGGCGCTCCCGCCATGACTGCAAGCCGAGTTCAGCGAGTTGCACACCGCGCGCGCCTTCGAGGAAGTCGTGCGGGAAGGGCGCGTCTTCTGCGACGTGGCGGAAAAACATCTCCCACTGGACTTTGAAGCCGTTGTCGAAGACCTGAGTGTCGGGGACGTCCTGCCAGTACTCGCGGAAGCGGAAGGGATTCTCAATGTCCGGGTTCCAGAGGGGTCGCGGCGTGTTGGCGCGACTCTGGAGGCGGCACTCGCGCAGGCCGGCGACGGCGCTGCCCAGCGTCCCGTCCACTTGCAGACTGAAGAGTTCGTCGCGGTAGACGCGGAACGACCAGGAAGAGTTGATCTGCGCGACGATCCCGCCGTCGAGCTCGAAGGTCCCGTAGGCGGTGTCGTCCGCGGTGCACTCGTATTGCTTCCCCTGCTCGTCCCAGCGCAGAGGAATAACGGTGCCGCCGAGGCACTGCAGCGCGCGCACGCGGCCGAAGGTGTGGTCGAGAACGTAGCGCCAATGGCAGAACATGTCGCTGATGATGCCGCCACCGTCTTCTTTTCGGTAGTTCCACGAGGGACGCTGGGCGGGCTGATCGTCGCCCTCGAAGACCCAGTAGCCAAACTCGCCGCGCACTGAGAGGATGCGGCCGAAGAAGCCGCTATCGATCAATTGCTTCAGCTTGCGCACGCCAGGAAGGAAGAGCTTATCTTGCACAACGCCGTGCTTGATGCCCGCGGCGCGGGCGTGGGCGGCGAGGCGAAGGGCGGAAGCCAGATCACCGGCGAGCGGCTTCTCGCAGTAGACGTGCTTGCCCGCGGCGATGGCGAGTTCGACGCTGGGGGCGCGGAGGTTGGTGAGCTGCGCGTCGAAGTAGATGTTGTCGTCCGGGTTGCCGAGCGCGGCGCGGAGGTCGGTGGTCCAGCGCGGGACATTATGCTCGCGGGCAATCTGCTCCAGTTTGGCAGCGTTGCGTCCGACCAGGATGGGGTCGGGAACCAGGCGCGAGCCGTCGGCGAGGAGGACGCCACCTTGCTCGCGGATGGCAAGGATGGAACGGACCAGGTGCTGGTTGAGCCCCATGCGCCCGGTTACACCGTTCAAGATGATGCCGATCCGTGTCTCACTCATTGCTTACTCAACCCTCGCTCAGCCGCGGGTGCAGGCGCTACTGCAATCTCCGTCTCGCGCAAGAAGCTGCGATTGCGCGCCTCCGGTCCCAACCAGACGATGACGATCATCAACACGATGACGCCGGCCTCGAACACGGTCAGCGCCCAGGGATATCCGAAGTGGTCGCGCAACTTGAATTCTACTGCGGTCGCTGGTGCGGCCAGCAGCGTGCCGAGTTGATAGACGATTCCGGGGAAGAGGCTGCGAACCATGTCGGGGGAAAGCTCATTCAAGTGCGCCGGGATGACACCGAACGCTCCTTGCACGCCGGTCTGCATCAGGTACGATCCCGCAGCCAGCACGGCCAGCGAGCTCCCGAAGGCCCACGCCGGGATCGCCAGCAATGCAATTCCCAGCGCCAGCATGATGGCGTTGCGCCGGCCGATCTTTTGCGACAGGTGGCCGAAGCAGAGCGCGCCGACAATGGCGCCGATGTTGTACAGAATGGGTATGCCGAAAAGCGACTTCATCCCGAAGATGGACTTCGCGGCGATACCGGGGATGGATTTGAGGAAATCTGGATAGAGGTCCTGCGCGCCGTGCGACAGGCACAACAGCGCGCTCATCATCAGCAGCAGGTAAAGGAACATGCCCTTATGGTCGAGAAGCGATTTGAATACCTGCCGCATCGATGCAGGCCTATGTTGCTTCCAAGCCACCGACTCCGGCGCGAACAGCGTGAGAACAACGATGACGACTGCCGCAGGCGCGCTGGCGAAGAAGACCGACCGCCAGCCAAAAGCCGGGGCCAGCGTCTGCATGGCGACCGACGCGAGCAGGTAGCCCATGGGATAGCCAGCCTGGATCATGCCGGAAAGGATGCCGCGAAAACGGCGTGGCGAGCTCTCCATGGCATAGGAAGCGCCGATGCCCCAGTACCCGCCCATGCCGATTCCGTAGAGCGCGCGGCAGGCGACAAAGCACGCAAAGTTGGGCGCAAATCCGGTGAGCACGGTGAAGAGCGAGAAGTAGAGAACGCAGAAGATGAGCGGACGCTTGCGCCCGAACCTGTCTGCGAGCGCGCCGAAGAACAAGGCTCCCAGCGGCCGCATGGCGAGGGTGAAGGTGAGCGTGTACACCACCGAGGCCTTCGACACATGGAAATGCTCTGCGAGCGTGTCAAACAAAAACACGACCACAAAGAAGTCGAAGGCGTCCAGCACCCAGCCGAGGATGCCTGAGCTGGCGGCGAACCTCCAGCCTTTGGTCTCCCGGTCGGTGCTCGTGTCTGCGGCGGATAACGACATCATGTTCAGTTCGCCATCTCCGCGACCGTGTGCCGGGGGCCGGGGGCAATTCAAGTGCCTGCCAGGTGGAAAGATTGTATCCCGATGCTGGATTCAGGCAAAAGCAATGCGAAGAGCCGGGCGCAAGATGCGGGGATTATGATGGCGTAAACGAGAGCCGATTTGCGGGGCTGGCTAGGGGAGCAGATACGAGTGGAACTGGACGAAAAGACGATTGAAACTCTCTCCGGCGTGGCGACCGCGACGCTGACAACGGTGCTGCTGAAGAAGGGCATACGCAACGTCTGGCTGCGTGGCAGCAGACCGCTGCGCCCGGGCCAGAAGCGCGTGGTCGGCCCGGCCTTCACGTTGCGCTTTGTCCCGGCGCGGGAGGACCTGGCGACGCCGGAGTCGTGGAGTTCGCCCATCTCGACGCGGGCCGCGATCGAAGCCATGCCGCCGGGTTGCGTTGCGGTGGTCGACGCAATGGGGGTTACCGATGCAGGCATCTTCGGGGACATTCTGTGCGAGCGCATGAAGGTGCGCGGAGTTGCGGGACTGGTGAGCGATGGCGTCGTTCGCGACGTGGCCGGCGTTCTCCGGACTGGGTTGCCGGTCTGGTGCGCGGGCGTTGCAGCGCCGCCGTCGGTTGCGGGACTGACCTTTGTGAATTGGCAGGAGCCGATTGGGTGTGGCGGGGTGGCAGTGTTTCCCGGCGACGTGATGGTTGCGGATGAAGATGGCGCGGTGGTAATTCCGAAGGCGCTGGTGAACGAAGTGGCAGAGACGGCTGCAGAGCAGGAGCAGTTGGAAGCGTGGATTGTGGGCGAGGTGCAGGCGGGTGGGCCGCTGCCGGGCCTCTACCCGATCAATGCAGAGAACAGGGCCCGGTACGAGGCTTTCCGCAAAAATCGAACCGGAGCCGTCAAGTAGGCGGCCTATCGCTCGCGGGGGGAAGATTTGTCATCAGCAGGTAACGCCGCGCCCAACACGTCCCCGGTGATCACGCTCGATTCGCTCTATCGCAAAATTGCGTGGCGGATTATGCCGATCATGCTGATCTGCTATATCGTCGCCTATATCGACCGGGTGAATGTGGGCTTTGCCAAACTGCAAATGCTGGGTGACTTGAAATTCAGCGACAGCGCTTATGGCTTGGGCGCGGGTGTTTTCTTTCTGGGGTACTTCGTTTTCGAGGTGCCCAGCAACCTCATTCTGCACAAGGTGGGCGCGCGGGTCTGGATCTGCCGGGTGCTGGTGACCTGGGGCATCATTTCCGGCTGTACCGCGCTGGTGCGCACCCCGGGTGAGTTTTACACCATGCGGCTGCTGCTCGGCATCGCGGAGTCCGGGTTCTTCCCGGGCATGATTTTGTATCTCACATACTGGTTTCCATCGCACCGGCGGGCCAACATGGTGGCGATCCTGCTGACTGGGAGCGCCATTTCAGGGATCGTCGGCGGCCCAGTGTCAGGCTATATTCTGCACTACCTCGCCGGAATCCTGGGGGTCGCGGGATGGCAATGGCTGTTCATTCTGGAAGCTCTGCCCGCGGTGGTTCTGGGCATCGTCGTACTGTTCACATTTGACGATCGCGTGGTCAATGCGGACTGGCTATCCGCGGAAGAGAAAACTGTGGTGGTTGCGGAGATCAGCGAAGAAGCGAGCGCAAAGACGCACCACACCACACTTTCCGTATTCACCAGCGCGCGGGTGTGGCTGATGGGGACCATCTACTTCGGCATAGAGATGGGATCGTACGCGGTTGGATTCTGGCTGCCGACCATGATTCGGCAGACGGGAGTGAAGGATTCGTTCGACATTGGCCTGCGCACGGTTGTCCCCTATAGCCTGGCGCTGATCGCGATGATTCTGGTTGGCCGCCACTCTGACAAGACGCGGGAACGGCGCTGGCATGTGATTGGGCCTTCGCTGGTCGCGGCCATCGGCTTCGCTTTGTGCACCCAGGGAAATGGCAACCCGATGCTGGTGGCGATTGGCATGAATATGGCAGTGGTGGGCGTGGTGACGGCGGTGCCGCTTTTCTGGGCGCTGCCAACTTCGTTTCTTGGAGGCACGGCTGCGGCTGCCGGCATCGCGTTGGTGAATTGCACGGGCAACCTCGGCGGGTTCTTCAGCCCCATGATTATCGGCTCCCTCAAAACGCATACGGGCACGCTGAACTCAGGGCTATACCTGATCGCCGGATGCATGCTGGCCTCGTCCATTCTGATTGTTGCGCTGGTCCCGGCGAAGTTGGTGAATCGCTGATTGCGACGGATGGGATAAGATTTTTTGTGCTTGTTCAGGGGGAATCTTGTATGCCCGGTGATTTTGCGACGAAGCTTCGTTTTCGTTCGTTCAGCTTGCCCCTTCGCTCTCTGGTTGGTGCGGCCCTGCTGATGGTATTTGCGGGAGCCGTCGCGCAGCAGTCGGCGATTGTGCAAGGGCCCAGTGCACCGCCATCTCAGCCCGGCAGCACCACCTGGACAGCGCCGCCGGGCTCGCAGATCACTGTCGACCGCCGGTCCGGCCGCTACAGCATCACGCTGCCGATCCAGCCGACCGATGGCTCGCGCGAACAGGCGCTACGTTTCGCCGATTGGGCCGCCTACCCGTATGCGGGCTCGGGTCCGTACCCGGCCACACGCGAGGAGCCGGCGTCGCTGGCAACGCACACCGTGTACAGGCCAGCGGACCTGGCCAAGACGCCAAAGTTGCCGGTGGTGCTATGGGCGAATGGCGGATGCCGAAACACGTCGGTGGAGTTCACGCGCTTCCTCGGCGAGTTGGCATCGCATGGGTATCTGGTTATTGCCGTCGGCCGCGGCAACATTCCATTCCTGGTGATTCACGGCAGCATCGCCGCGGTGGCGGACCAGAAAGACGCGAACGGAAACCCGCTCATCATCAGCGATCCGGCGTATTTGATCAAGGGCCTCGATTGGGCCATCGCCGAAAACGCCCGCCGGGACAGCGCGCTGTTTGGCAAAGTCGACACCTCGAAGGTCGCAGCCATGGGGCAGTCGTGCGGTGGCCCGCAGGCCTTCAAGGCGGCCAAAGATCCGCGTGTGACCACGGTGATCGCGCTGAACAGCAGCTTCCCCACACAAGCCGCTCCGGGAATGGTGGGTGGCACAAACGATGGCTGGCTGGCGGAGAAGCTTGCAATTCCTGCGGCGCTGTTCAATGGCGGCCCGGCGGACGGCGGCTATGCCGGGGCCGAGCAGTGCTACAAGGCACTGCCTGCAACGCTGCCAGTGCTGAAAGCCAGCCTGACGCCGGTCGGCCACACCGGCGCGTATCCGATGCCCGACCTTCGCTGGTCCACGGCGGTGCTGGCATGGCTCGACTGGCAACTGAAGGGCGACGCACAGGCGGTACACACTTTTGCCGGACCGGACTGCTCTCTATGCAAAGACTCAGACTGGTGGATTGACTCGCAGAATATTCATTAGGGTTCGATTGCAGTTGGGACGTTGAGAGGGAACAAGAGAATGGCAAAGGGCTTGTACAAAGGGCTGACCAGTTACGGCGATGCGGAATTCTCTTTGTTTCTGCGCAAAGCCTTCATCAAGGCCGCGGGCTATTCCGACGACGCGCTGGATCGCCCGATCGTCGGCGTGACCAACACCTTCAGCGACTACAATCCGTGCCACGGCAATGTGCCCGACCTGATCGAGAGTGTGAAGCGTGGGGTGCTGCTGGCCGGCGGGCTGCCCATGGTATTCCCCACCATCTCCATCGCCGAAAGCTTCGCGTATCCCACTTCGATGTTCCTGCGCAACCTGATGGCGATGGAGACGGAAGAGATGATCCGCGCGCAGCCCATGGACGCGGTAGTGGTCATCGGAGGTTGCGACAAGAATCTGCCTGCGCAGGTGATGGCAATCGCCAGCGTGGATGTGCCCGCGGTGGTGTTGCCGACCGGGCCAATGCTGGTGGGCCACTACAAAGGCGAAGTGCTGGGCGCCTGCACCGACTGCCGGCGGCTGTGGGCGCAGCATCGTGCCGGCGCAATCGACGTCGCCGAGACGGAGCTGATCAGCGGACGCCTCTGTCCTTCGGTCGGCACGTGCAGTTCGATGGGTACGGCGAGCACCATGGCCTGCCTGGTGGAGGCGCTTGGCCTTGCGCTGCCGATGAGCGCGACCGCACCTGCGACGTACGCGGACCGCCGGCGCATTGCCGAGGCCAGCGGCAAACGCGCGGCAGAGATGGCGGTTGTGGGCGCGCCCAAGCCAAGCGACCTGATCACCGCTGCGTCGGTGCGCAACGCCATGATCGTGCTGCAGGCGATTGGCGGGTCCACCAATGGATTGATTCACCTTACGGCTATCGCGGGCCGCGCCGGCGTAAAGTTCGATCTTGAGGCCTTCGACCGCCTGGGACGCGAGGTCCCGGTGCTGCTGAACCTCAAGCCTTCGGGCGCGCACTACATGGAGGACTTCCACCACGCCGGCGGCCTGCCTGCGCTGATGCGCGAGCTCTCTCCGCTGCTCGACACATCCACGTCCACCGTCTCCGGCTTTACTGTCGGCGATGTGATTGCCGACGCGGAGGAGGTGCCGGGTCAGGATGTGATTCGCTCTCTTGCGGCGCCGCTGAAGAAGGAAGGCGCGATGGCGGTGCTGCATGGCAACCTAGCCCCGCGCTCGGCGGTGATCAAGCACTCGGCTGCGTCGGCGAACCTGTTGCGGCATACCGGCCGAGCGGTGGTGTTCGATTCGCTCGAAGACATGGCTGCACGCATCGACCTGCCTGAGCTCGACGTCAACGCCGACGACGTGCTGGTTTTGCGCAACGCCGGGCCGAAGGGCGCGCCGGGAATGCCCGAGGCGGGCTATCTGCCCATCCCGCTGAAACTGGCGCGCCTGGGGGTGAAGGACATGGTGCGCATCTCCGACGCTCGCATGAGCGGGACGGCGTTCGGGACGGTGGTGCTGCACATCGCGCCGGAGGCCGCTGTGGGCGGACCGCTGGCAATCGTACGGAGCGGCGACCGCATCACGCTGGATGTCGAAGCCCGCCGCATTGAACTTCTGATCGACGATGCGGAGCTGCAACGCCGATTGACCGCATGGAAGGCATCGCCAGCGCATCGCGAAAGACCAGCACGCGGCTACGCGCGGCTGTTTGAGGACTGCGTGCTGCAGGCGGACCAGGGGTGCGATTTCGATTTTCTCCAGCGCGGGGGGCGCGACACCGCATGAAACCTCTACGACTTTCTCTTATCCGTTCCACCGTCCTGATTTGCCTGGTCGTGTCGGCCATGGCTGGGGCACAGGGTGCGCCCTCGCCTGCTGCCCTGGCAACGCCCGTCGATTTGAAGTTCGACTTTAGCGCCGGCCCAGCCAAGGCGGGTTTTACGCGAGTGACTCCGACGGCTGTTTACGCGGACGATGTGGGCTACGGGTACGAGCCCGGCGCGCAGGTTGCCACGGGAGACAGTAGCCAGACTACGACCAGCGATAAGCCGTTCCTGTTTTCCGCGAAGGTGCCGGAAGGCAACTTCAATGTGACGGTCACGTTTGGCGATTCCACTACCGCGACCACCACGACGTTCAAGGCGGAGTCTGGGCGGTTGATGCTGGAACGGGTTGAAGTCCCGGCGGGCCAAGTTGCGGAACGGACCTTCACCACTAACGTGCGCACGCCGAAACTGCCCAAACTGCCGTTGAACGCAACCGGTCGCGAAGAGGTGAGTCTGGATCAGTTCGACGGCAGCAGCTCGCGCGACTGGGACGGCAAACTGACGGTGGAGGTGGTGAGTCCGCACGCAGCACTGCGAACGATTGAGATAACGTCGGCGCCGAATGTGCCGACAGTCTACATCGCGGGCGATTCGACGGTGACGGACCGCGACGGCGGCGGCGACGTGAGTTGGGGACAGTTGCTGCCGGTGTTTCTGAAGCCGGGGGTTGCGGTTTCGAACAACGCGCAGTCGGGCGAGACCATGAAGTCGTTTATGAATGCGCTGCGCCTGGACAAGATGCTGAGCACGATGAAGAAGGGCGACTATCTGTTCATACAGTTCACACATAACGATTCGAAGATCAGCTGGCCGCAGACCTACGTGGAGCCGGAGACGACCTACAAGGCGTATCTGAAGGTCTATATTGCGGAGGCGCGGCTGCGGGGCGCGACGCCGGTGCTGGTGACGGCGATGGACCGCGGTGCTCGCGGCACTGGCGCACCAACGCATGGCCATGACGGCTATCCGCAGGCGATGCGCGAGGTCGCGCAGGAGGAGCATGTGGCGCTGATCGACCTGTACAGCATGAGCGACACGTTCTATGAATCGGCCGGCGCGGACGCTGGGAAGATTCTGGCGGATGGGACGCACTCGACTGCGTATGGCGGCTACGAGTTTGCCAAGTGTATTGTGATGGGGATCAAGCAGAATGGGCTCGATCTGGCGAAGTTCATCGTGGACGGCTTCAAGGGTTTCGATCCGGCGCATCCTGACAGCGCTGCGGCACTGGACCTCGAGCCGCTTTTCAGCAGTGGTGGAGGCGGGCGTGGGCCCCGACCCGGCGGCGCACGACCCACGGGCGTTCCGGGCACAGCGAATCCACCTGCCAATGCGAACCCCGGCCCGGGACCGCTGTGAAGCTGAGTCTGTCGAATCGTTGCTATTCTGAACCAGGACGGAAACTGATTATGAAACTCGACCATGCCGCTAAAGGCGTTTACGCCATCGCCGTAACGCCATTCACGCCGGACGGTGCGGTCGATGTGGAGTCGGTCGATCGCATGACGGATTTCTATCTATCCTGCGGCGTCTCGGGGCTGACGATTCTGGGAATGATGGGCGAGGCGCCGAAGCTCGATCCGGCTGAGGCGTTGGCGATCTCGAAGCAAGTTGTCGGCCGGGCAAATGTACCAGTGGTGGTCGGCGTCTCCGCGCCAGGGTTTGCGGCGATGCGGTCGCTGGCGCGCGGAGTGATGGATGCCGGCGCGGCGGGCGTGATGATTGCGCCACCACCTGCCCTGCGCACAGACGATCAGATCGTCAACTACTTTGCGCAGGCGGTAGCGGCGATTGGAACGGATGTTCCATGGGTTCTGCAGGACTATCCGCTGGCGTTGACCGTGGTGATGACGCCGAAGGTGATCCGCCAGATTGTGATGGACAATCCGTCGTGCGTGATGCTGAAGCATGAAGATTGGCCAGGTTTGGAGAAAATTTCTGCGCTGCGCGGTTTTCAACGCGACGGGTCCCTGCGGCCGCTGTCGATTCTCTGCGGGAACGGCGGCTTGTTTCTGGACTTCGAGATGGAGCGCGGCGCGGATGGCGCGATGACCGGCTACGCGTTTCCGGACATGCTGGTCGACTTGGTGAAGTTGGCGCGGGAAGGCCGGCGCGATGCGGCGCAGGACCTGTTTGACGCGCATCTTCCGCTAATCCGATACGAGCAGCAGCAGGGCATCGGATTGGCCGTACGCAAGTATGTGCTGCAAAAGCGGGGAGCGATTGCCTATGACACGCAACGCGCTTCCGCCTCAACGCTAAGCGCGGCGGCACGAGCCGAGATCGACTACCTGCTGGGGCGGCTCAAGCGCCACGATCCGCGAGCGGCGTTCTAGTGCTACGGAAGACTTAGCAGGCGCGCGGGGTTGATCTTTGACATCTGATCGATGTCGGTCTGCGAAAGCCCCTGTTTCTTGAGGCCGTCGAAGAGTAGCTGCAACCCGTCCGGGTGGAGCGGGTTGGCGGGCTGGCCCATGTCGGAGGAGAGGATGCAGTGTTCCACTCCGATTGCGCGAATGGCCTTTGCATAGTCGGCGAAGTCGAATTGTTTCGACGCGCCGGTTAGGCCGTTGTAGACAAATTCGATGTAAGCGCCGAGTTGCGCGGCTTGCTGCATCTGCGGAATTGTCATGGATATCGGGGACAGCATGGGGTGAGTTACGACCATCTGCTTGACGCCCTGTCGGCGCGACTCCTGAATGAGCAGCAGGTCGTCCTCCGGCGAGTTGTGCCCGGTAGCCATCACGAGATCGTACTTGGCGATCATGGCGATGACGGCCTTGGTTTCAGGAAGAAGTTCGCCGTTGCGGGAGACGGCAACGTAGGGGCGGTCGACCTTCGCGGCGAGGACCTGGGCGCGGGTGTCGTAGGTCGCCATCCATACCAGCTTGCCCAGGTGGCCGGTGGTAAGCGCCATCTTCTCGACTGCCGCGGGGTTCATGCCGCCTACGCTGAGGTTGAGGTCGATACCTCCGAAGACCAGAATGCCGGGAACCACTTTGTGGACGAGATAGGCATCCGACGCGGTCGGCGCGAAGTGATTCTTGAGGACGATGGCACGCATGCCGCGGCTTTCGGCGAGCTTCGCAAGGTCGATGGCGTCGATGCTTCTTGGGGTCGAGTCGGGAGCCGTATGAACGTGGATATCGATGACCCCATCGAGCGGCTTTTGAGCCGGCGCCCTCGGGGTGAGAAGAGCGCCGCACATCAGGATTGCAACAAGAAGGGATTTCATGGCTTCCTTTCGATGGAAGAGCAAAAGCTTAGACAAACTCAATATCACGGTGGACCGTATCCTGGCGAATCGGTCGATCTTCCTTTTTCGCTATACTTTTCTGGCCTGCCCATGCTGTACCACGAGGGTTTCAATGCTTCTATTCAGCACTGGCTCGAACCGCTTGCGACAAACCGGGCGGAGCCTCGCCTTTTTTGGGGGGCTCCTTGTCTGCTCCGTCTCCACTGCGATCGCCGGCGGCCAGGCGCCCGCCGCGCCCCAGCCGAGCACGCAAACGGTGCGCTCGCAGTTCCATGAGCCGGCCGCGATGGACTTTAGCGACCACACCGGCTTCACGCAGATCTTCGACGGCAAGAGTCTCGCGGACTGGGAGGGAGATCCCACGGTTTGGCGCGTGGAAAACGGCGCGATTGTTGGCGAATCCAGCAAAGACAATGTTGTTTACAACGCGTACATCTGGCGCAAGGACCTGATCGCGAAAGATTTCGATCTGAAACTCGAAATCAAATGCGAGATCGCCGGAGGCAGCGGCATTCAGTACCGCAGCCAAACCGGGCTGCCGTGGACCAAGCCGCTGCATCCGGGAGAAAAGCGCAATCTGGACTGGATGATGACCGGCCCGCAGGCGGATTTCTGGTTTCCGGTGAACCCGCTGCATGCTTCCTACTCCGGGCAGTTCTACTCGGAGAACACTCCTCTGGGAATTGTTGCGTGGCGGGGGGAAGTGGTGAACTCTACTGCCGGGGCTGGTCCACAACTGGTCGGCACGATTGGCGATCGCAGCGCGCTGGGCGGCTATGTGAAGATCAACGACTGGAACCAGTACGAGATTATCGCGCGCGGCGGCACCATGATCCACATCCTCAACGGCCAGTTGATGGCGGTGCTTATCGACGACGATCCGGCTTCCTCCAACAACCAGGCGGGCAAGATCGGCATTGAACTCGAAGGCACTCCGGCTAAAGTTTCCGTGCGCAATATCTGGATCAAGAAGATCAACTGAATCGGGAGCGATGCGGGCTAAAAGTGCATTCCTCCACCGCAGATCAGGACCTCGCCGGTGACGTAGTCTGACAGGGGAGAGCAGAAGAACAGGACCGCTCCGGCGGCCTCGTTCGGGGTGCCTAGGCGCCCCAGCGGGCAGGCATTCTTCAGGGACTCCAGGAGGGATGGCTGGACGCCGAGGCGAATGTCGTGTCCATGCATCTGCAGGTTTGCGTCGGGACCATCCAGGGGCTGCACCAGGCGGGTCTCGATCAGGCCAAACCCAACCGCGTTGACGTTTACGTTGTAGCGGCCCCACTCTTTGGCCAGGGTTTTGGTCAGGCCGATGACACCCGCCTTTCCTGAGGAATAGCCAGCTTGGCCGGGATTGCCGTCGGTCCCGGAGATGGAGGTGATGTTGACCACCTTGCGCATGACGCGCCGGTTATTCGCCGCTTCGTTTTTGGCTGCTTCGCGGATGTAACCCGAGGCTGCGCGCAGGATCCGGAACGGAGTGACCAGGTGGATATCCAGCATGGCTTGAAACTGTTCATCCGAGGTTTTCTGGATCACGCTGTCCCAACTGTAGCCGGCGTTGTTGACGATGATGTCGATGGCGCCAAAGGCACCCAGAACGGCCTGTACGACCGCCTCCGGCGTAGCCGGGTCGGTAAGATCTCCGGTCACGTGGCGGACACGGCCGGCATGGCCAAGATCGGCTTCCGCCTCCACCAGCAGGGCTTCATCCATATCGTTCAGCATGACGTTGGCGCCTGCCGCGGCCAAGCGTCTGGCGATTGCGCGACCGATGCCTCGGCCCGAGCCGGTGACCAGCGCGGTGCGGCCCTGCAATGTAAACGGCGGCTGCAGCGCGTCGGCAGCTACGGCCGGCTTGCCGGTACGGTCTTCCAGCGCGATCGACATCTGTTCGGCGTTCCTCCTGGTCACACTTGCCGGAAACGGCAATTCCGCGTTGCGCCTCAGGCTTCGGATTATATGCCCGCAGCTACGGGTACCTACGATGCGGGAGACAGCCTGACGGTCGCTTAAGGGAGCCTCGCGGCGAGTTTAGCGGCTTGGGAGGCAGCTTCCTGAGGGCCGGGCAGATTGGCATAGCCCCCCAGATAACGTCCCTTGCGAAAGATGCAGATTCCACCCAGATACGGCGCCATCGCCTGGAAGGCTTCGTCACCCGCCGGTGCGGTGGAAGTACCGTCAAAGCGCGAGCGGAGTTCCTTCAGAACCTCTGCGGCAGCTTCCGGAGAAGTCTCCAGCACAACGAACGCCTGCCCTTGCTTGTAGGTAGCCACGTAGCCGCGTTTGAGTTGCTTGAGGCCGAACACACTTTCGGGAACAAGGCGGATGGAGGCGAGGTCCTTCTGGGGAAACCAC
Organism: Acidobacteriaceae bacterium; assembly: GCA_049509035.1. Taxonomy (GTDB): domain Bacteria; phylum Acidobacteriota; class Terriglobia; order Terriglobales; family Acidobacteriaceae; genus Edaphobacter. The sequence goes on along the minus strand of JBELAH010000005.1, from coordinate 43,728 downwards.
GCCAGCGCCTCCGGGGGGGTGTCCCGGCCTTCAAGGTGCTGCTTCATGGCGGTTACGAAGGCCCTGAACTCCGCGGTGTGGTCGCCGCTCGGATTGGGGTCGATGGCGACGATTTCAACGTAGTATTTGCCCTTGGCAAAGAGAGCGCTCTGGGGTTGAATCTGGCCGCCCATCCCGATCCTGGCGATGGGGAGCCTGGGGTCGAGGTTGGCGGTGAAGACGCCGTACGCCGAGTCGTCGTCGCTCATCTCCGAGACATCGATGGTCAGCGTGCTGGCTCCTGACTTGCAGGTGATTCCGTCCATGCGCACAAAACCGTAGATCAGGTACCCTTCTGCACCGCCGTCCTTATAGTCGTAGAGGTTGTCGGGGGTGTACTGGCGCTTCGGCTCGGACTGTGCCCAGCCGGGTACGAGTTGGCAACTAAGGAAGCCCTGAGCGTGGGCCACTCCCGCGGCGAGCAGGATTGGCAGCGAAGCGAGTTGGCTGACCCTCATGCGAACAATTCCTGCGCGCGTGCCATCCGGTTCGACACCTGGACGCCGAAAGGACACTTCACCGTGCATTCGGCACAGTGAGTGCAGCGGACTGAGATCTGGGTGGAGGGTAGCTCGAGGAATTTCTCGCGGCCTAGGGCGAATTGGCCGTAGCCCTCGGCATAGGTGAGGAAGCGCAGCACGTCCGCGACCGGCAGACCCTGCGCGCAGGCGCCTTCGCACTTGCCGCACATGCGGCAATAAGACGGCTGGATGAGTTCCAGGTGAGCGGCCAGCAGCTTGTGGTCGTCGTCGGAGAGCAGACTCCCCATAGCCTTGAGGTTCTGTTCCAACTGGTCCACGTCGGTCATGCTGGGAACGGTGGTGGCGACGTTGGGATGGTTGACGACCCACTTGAGCGCCGCCAACATGGCGCCATTCTGCGCGAGCTTCTGGTTGCGCGAGCCTCCGGCCATGACCTTCATCGCGACCACGCCCATGCCCGCCTTGGCGGCGGTATCGATGGCCTGCTCCATGCCTGGATCCATGGAGAAGTTGAAGGCGGTGAGGACCACGTCAAAGACACCCTTCTGCGCCATCCAGGGAAGCAGTTGCTGCTGGCCGCTGTGGGTGCTGACGCCGACGAAGCGGGCCTTGCCCTGTTGCTTGGCGAGTTGGAGCGCCTCGATCATATCGTCGTGAATATCGGTCGGGCTGCCCTTGCCGTGGAGATACCAGATGTCGACGTAGTCGGTGTTGAGCTCACGCAGACTGATGTCGAGCTCGGCCAACTGGCCCGCCTTGTCGCGGGCCTCCGTCTTGGTGGAGAGCACCACCTGCTTGCGCTTACTGCCCAGGGCCGCGCCGACCATGCGCTCATTGTTGCCGCGTTGATAGCCGCGTGCGGTGTCGAAGTAAGTGATGCCAAGATCGACCGCGCGCTGAACCACGCTGGGGTCGGACGTGATCATGCATCCAAATCCCACAGTGGTGACCTTCAGGCCGGTTTTGCCCAGGGTCCTGTAGCTGAGCTTGATGGGGGAACCTGTTTCCGGAGCGGGAGTGTCGGGGCTCCAAAATCCCATGCGGGAACCTGCACCCAGGACTGGAAGCGCCAGCCCGGCAGACAAAAAGTCGCGGCGAGACGTTGTTGACGACATGCGGTACCTCCATGAGGATGCCGCACCCATTAACGCGCTTAATCCCTCTGGAGCAAGTGACCCGTGTCACAGCACAGGCAAGAGGCTCCCCATCATACGTTCCCGTGCTTACGCTTCTACGCCTTCGATCACGCTTGCACTGGGAAGTTCAGTTCCAAACTGGCCTTCCCAGCGCGCGATCACCACGCTTGCCAGGCAGTTGCCGACTACGTTGACCATGGTGCGCGCCATGTCCATCAGGGCGTCGACGCCGAGAATGACAAAGATCGGTTCCGTCGGCAGATGAAACGTCGATGCGGTTGCCAGCAATACCACCAGCGTAGCCCTTGGCACTCCCGCAACGCCCTTGCTGGTGAGCACCAAGGTGGCCATCATGAGCAATTGTTGACCAATGGAAAGACGGATTCCGGCCGCCTGCGCAACGAAGATACTGGCCACCGCGAGATACAGCGTAGATCCGTCCAAATTGAAGCTGTACCCGGCGGGGATTACAAATGCGACGATGCGGCGCGGAACTCCCAGGGCCTCCATCTGCTCCATCGCGCGCGGCAGCGCAGCCTCGCTGGTTGCGGTGGCAAAGGCCAGCGTGGCGGGCTCAGCCACCGCGGCAAGGAACCTGGCGATAGGGACTCGAAACAGCAGCGCCAGGGGCAGCAGGACCGCCAGGGCAAAGACCGCGAGCGCACCATAAAGGGTAAGCAGGAGCTTGCCCAGATTGACGAGCACGCCCAATCCCATATGGCCCACGGTGTAGGCCATGGCCGCACCTACGCCAAGCGGCGCAAAGTACATCACGACATTGGTGAAGCGGAACATCACCTCGCTCAAGCTCTGGCACAGCTTGAGGACCGGCGCTCGTTTGGACTCGCTCAGGGTTGACAGAGCTATGCCGAAGATTACTGCAAAGACTGCGACCTGTAGAATCTGCCCCTCGGCGACGCTCTTGGCGAGATTCTCTGGAAATATGTGGATGAGAAAATCGTCCCACCGGGTCGGCATGGGAGCGGCCACCGCCTGCGCCGCGTCGGCCGCGGGGACGACAAGGCCCACGCCGGCCTTGGTCAGATTGATAGCGAGCAGGCCGATGCAGAGCGCGAGGGTGGTTACCACCTCAAAGTACACCAGCACCTTCACGCCCATGCGCCCGACGCTCTTGAGGTCACCGTGGCCTGCGATCCCAACCACCAGGGTTGCGAGGATGAGGGGTGCGACGATGGTCTTGATAAGCCGCAGAAAGATGTCGGAAAGGAATCGCAGGCTGACCGCAAAATGGGGAGCGTCGAATCCCAGCTCGGCTCCTACCAACATCGCCACAAAGATCCACGGCGTCAAGCTGCGTCTGCGGAAGGCAAAGCCGGCTAGCAATAGTAAGCCCAGCCAGCGCACTGCCAGCGCAGTGACATGCATACCCGGCACAAGCTGCAATCCCGAACCAAGCAGCAGTGCTGGAATTCCCATTCCGAGCAGAGCTTTACTTGTAGTAGATACTTGCTTGGGCATATGGGATGAAGAGTATCAGCACGGCTAGGTGGAGCGCAGATTCTCCTGTGCCTCGACCGCGGCCAACGCTGCCAGATTGACAACATCGGACACCGACGAATCGCGTTGCAAGACATGAACCGGCCGGGCGAGGCCCATCAGGATGGGTCCGATCAGCTGCGCGCCGCCCAGGGAAGCGAGCAGCTTGTAGACGATGTTGCCGGAGTTCAGGCTGGGAAAGATGAGGACGTTCGCCCCGCCGCGGAGCGGGCTGAATGGATAGGTTTGTTCAATCCGTTCGGGCACCACAGCGGTGTCTGCCTGCATTTCACCATCGACCAGAAGCTTGGGACGCCTGCTGTGGATGATCTCAACTGCCCTGCGCACGCGGTCGGAGGACTCATGGCGGCTGCTGCCGAAGTTGGAGAACGAGAGCAAGGCAACCCGTGGTTCAACATCGAAGCGGCCGGCGGTGTCCGCTGCGCAGATCGCAATCTCAGCCAGGTCCTCCGAAGAGGGTTGGATGTTGACCGTGCAATCGGCCAGAAAGTAGAGCTTGCCTCGGGGCGTGATGGTGAGGTACAAACCGGATGCACGCCGCACATCCGGCCGCAGGGGAATGATCTGCAGCAACGGTCGAATGGTGTCCGGATAGTGGGTCGTCAAACCGGTTACGAGCGCGTCAGCGTCTCCGAGCTGGACCATCAAAGCGCCCAGAGTATTGCAGTTTCGAACGAGTCCGGTCGCTTCCGTTCGCGTAACCCCCTTGCGCTGCCGCAGGCGAAAAAGCTCATCGGCATAAAACGACAGGCGGGGATGGGTTTCGACGTCGATGATCTCCAGGGCGCCAAGATCGAGGTGTAGACCTATTGCGCGCTCGCGTATCTTCTGGGCGTCTCCGAGCAGCACGGGCCTGGCAATCTCCTCGTCCACCAGGACGCGGCAGGCATGCAGGACGGTTGGATTCTCGCCCTCAGGAAACACAATGCGGCAGGATCTCGCTCGCGCCTTTTGAATGAGGACCCTGGTTACTCCGGGATCGCTGCCCAGACGCTTCTCCAGGCCATGACGGTAGTCCTCCAGGTTAAGGTCGACCCGGGCGACTCCCGACTGCATCGCGGCCGCAACTACGGCCTCTGCTACACGAACCACGACCCGGGGATCGAATGGTTTCGGAATGATGTAGTTCGGGCCAAAGGTGAGGTCATCGAGCCCGTAGATTTTGCAAACGGAGTCGGGCACATCCTGCTTGGCCAGGTCGGCAAGGGTGCGGGTGGCGGCGAGCATCATCTCTTCGTTGATCCCGGTGGCGCGGGCGTCGAGAGCTCCGCGAAAGATTCCCGGGAAGCCAAGAACGTTGTTTACCTGGTTCGGATAGTCTGACCTGCCGGTGGCAACGATGGCGTCGGGCCTCGCCGCAATTGCATCCGGATAGGGGATCTCCGGATTGGGGTTGGCCAAGGCGAAGACGAGAGGGTTCGGCGCCATTCGGCGCAGCATGTCCGGGGTAACGCAGCCTTCCGCGGAGAGCCCGACAAAGGCATCGGCATCCACCAGGGCCTCGGCAAGGGTGCGGCGTTCGGTTTTGCGCAGGAACCGGGCCTTGTACGGATTGAGGCCCTCCTGACGGCCCTCATAGAGAACCCCCTTGGAGTCGCACATCAGAATGTTCTCGGGGAGTGCGCCGAGCAGGAGGAAGTGTCCCGCACATGAGATCGCACTGGCACCCGCTCCGTTTACGACGATCCGGGCGCTGCTAATCTGCTTGCCGGCTATCTCCAGGCCGTTCAGCAATGCGGCGCCGCAGATAATCGCGGTGCCGTGCTGGTCATCGTGGAACACGGGAATCTTCAGGGTCCGGCGCAGTTCGGCCTCAACGATGAAGCACTCGGGAGCTTTGATGTCCTCCAGGTTGATTCCACCGAATGTGGGCTCCAGCATCTGGCAGGCGCGGATGACGTCCTGAGGGTCGTTGGCGGCCAGCTCGAGATCAAAGACATCGATGTCGGCAAAGCGTTTGAAGAGGATCCCCTTGCCCTCCATCACCGGCTTGCCTGCGGCCGGACCGATGTTGCCCAGGCCCAAAACGGCGGTCCCGTTTGAAACTACGGCAACCAGGTTCCCCTTGGCGGTGTACTTGTAGACGAGATCCGGCTCGCGCTGGATGGCCAGGCACGGAGCGGCCACTCCGGGAGTGTAGGCCAGGCTCAAGTCACGTTGGGTCAGGCAGGGCTTGGTCGCGGCGATCGAAATCTTTCCTGGCGGGTTGGAGGAGTGATACTCGAATGCATCTTCGTCGCGGACCATAGTGATTTGGCCTTTCCAATGGGTCCAGACTCATACGAGAAGATTGAGTTAGGTCCAGATGGCATGATACGTCCAACCCTGCCGATTGGGGAACGCTCTGCTTAAGCTGATGCACCTCCGCGGTCCCTTCGAATTGACATTCTTCATGCAAATCTGAAACCCGCCGATACATATCCCAGGTCGATGTGAAGGATGACGCTGGCTGTCCTCTTGTTGGTAACGCAAGAAAAGAGGAGGTCGTGGGCCGCGAGTCGATGCGAGGCCCGGTCTGGAGACCGGAGTATCATGATGCACTCAAATGAATACCGGCCCACTGGGCGACCGGCAACGGAAGCTCGTCTACATACCGATCATTCACACCGCGGCGGACATGGGAACGCTGGCAGCTTCCGTACGCGGGAAGAAGCTGTCCATGATGGGGCGGCAGGGTCTGGCGCGCAACGCGGCCGCGATCGAGAAGATGTGGGACAAGATCGAGCTTGCGGCTTCGCGCCTGGCACTGAACCCGGGCACGGTGCGTGTCTATCAGGACGGCTTGCCGATTTGCCAGCACGAACAGGAGATTGTGTCGGAGCTGGCAGAATCTGGCAGCCGAAACCACCGGCTGCTGCTGCAACTGCAGAGCCGTGGGGCGAGGGTGATGGGTACGGAATCGCCCGAACTGCTGGTGGAGGAATATCAACTGGCCAAGGCTTCGCTTGGCTCTGGAGTAACCGCGGAGGACGCCAGTCGCCAGCGCCAGCTGCGCGACACGGTCCTGGAGAAACGTGATCGCTTTATTGCGGATCGCATCAACGTGACCTTGAGTGATGGGGAAACCGGAATCTTATTCATAGGGATGCTCCACTCGCTTTCACGGTTTCTGGATTCGGACATTCGCGTCGCTTACCCACTCGGGTTACCCAGGGTGAAGTAAAGAAAGACCGCATGAAGACGGTGCAAGGCAGAATACTAATCGTCGACGACGACCGCGAGATGGTCCGGCTGCTGGGCCAGGTGGTGCAACTCGAAGGTTTGACGCCGCTATTGGCAAAGGATGGGATCGAGGCGCTGCAGATGATCCGCGCCGCGGACCCCGATGTCGTGCTTGCCGACCTGCGCATGCCGGGAATGGACGGCATGGAGTTAATGCGCAAGGCGAAGGAACTCGACCCCGATCTGCCGGTGATCCTGATTACGGGGTTCGCCGAAGTGTTCGGGGCGGTCGAGGCAATCCGCGCCGGGGCGCACGACTATATCGCCAAGCCGTTTCAGCATCAGCAGGTCACCCGGGTGGTGCTGCGGGCTTTGAATGAGCGGCGCCTGAAGGTGGAGTTGAAGCACTTGACCGCCCACGTCCACCAGGTGCTTTCGCCGCGTGAGAGCTTCGGTCCGAGCGAGGCAATCGGCAAAGTGATTCTGGCGATCGAGCAAGTGGCAAAGTCGAATTTCAGTGTGCTCATCGTCGGCGAGACCGGCGCCGGCAAAGAGGTGGTGGCGCGGGCGATTCATCAGGCCAGCGGTCGCGCGCGGCAGCCGTTCGTTCCGGTGGACTGCGGCGCGGTCCCGGAGGCGCTGTTTGAGAGCGAGTTATTTGGCCACGAGCGGGGGGCCTTCACCGGGGCCAATCAAATGGTGGTGGGCAAGATCGAGGAAACGCACACCGGCACGCTCTTTCTCGACGAAATCCCCAACATGCCGCTGGCCTCGCAGGCCAAGCTGCTGCGCGTGCTCCAGGAAAAAACTCTGTACCGGCTGGGCGGGGTCAAGCCGATCAAGGTCGACACCCGGATGCTGACGGCCAGCGGGACGGACCTGGAAACGCTTTGCGACCGCGGCTCGTTCCGTTCAGACCTTTACTTCCGGTTGAACGAATACACCATCTTTATTCCGCCGCTGCGCCAGCGTTGCGAAGATATCCCCTACCTGGCCAAGCGCTTCATGGACATCGCGAATATCGAGCTTTCCAAGTTCATACGGGGATTCTCGACGGCGGCGGTCGAGGCGATGCTGGCCTACCGCTGGCCTGGAAATGTGCGCCAGCTTCGGTCGGTGGTCCGCCGCGCGGTGCTGCTGGCAGAAGAGGTGATTGACGAGAGGCATCTGGGATTGGGGACCACGGCAAGCAAGGTGGTGGTGAAGGAGGCGGTGGCGGAGCACTCTGCCACGGCCGGCCCGGGGCGGAGCGATCTGTCGCTGCGGGAGATCGTCCGCGGCAGCACGGTCCATGTCGAGCGGACTGCCATCGTCCACGCCCTGCATAGAACGGGGGGAAACAAGGCCAAGGCCTCGCGTCTTCTCCAGGTGGACTAAAAAACCTTCACACCAAGGTGAAGGAGTACGGAATTCGGTTTGAAGAAGGGGTACATGCAAATGATTAAGAAAAACGATGAGAAGAAAGGCGTAGGCAGCTTCGATCTGGGGCTGGGCGGGATTCTCAAGGGTTTCGAAGACCTGGTTGAGAAACTGGGAGAGCTCTCCGAGACCGGGGAACAACTTTCGCGCAATGGCGAGATCCACGGGGCGGGCAAGGAAGTGAAAGGCATCTATGGGTTCACCGTCAAGGTGGGGCTGGGAGATGAGCGTCCGCGCATCGAACCCTTCGGGAACATCCGCAAGGACCGGGAGTCCGGGCGCTCGGTGGTGCAGGAGGTCCGCGAGCCCGTAGTGGATGTATTCGAAGAAGACGACCATGTACTGATCGTCGCGGAGATGCCCGGCATCAGCGTGGAAGATGTGCAACTCAACGTGGAAGACGATCTGCTGATCATCTCGGCGGTGCATGGCGAGAAGCAGTACCGCAAAGAAGTGCTGCTATCGGCCAGCTACGCTCGCGAAAAGATGCAAATCACCTGCAACAACGGCGTAGTTGAAATCAAGTGCGTGAAGTGAGGAAGCAGACATGAACGCGGAGAGTGTGGACGTTGCCGTCCTGAAGCTGAGGGTTGCGGAGGCGTTAAGCCGGGATGTTGGGCGCGGGATTGCCCGCATGGGTCCGGAAGACCTCGACAAACTCGGGATCGCCGTCGGCGATACGGTCGAGATCACCGGCAAGCGCGTGACCGTGTGCAAGGCCATGCCCGCGCACAAGGAACTGCGGGGACAATCGCGCGTCCAGATTGACGGGCTGGTCCGCGAAAACGCCGGGGCGGGGCTGGATGAGATCGTGGCGGTGAAGAAGACGCTCTGCCGCCCTGCCGAGCGTGTCGTGCTCGCCCCGTCCAACGTCCGGCCCGCCGATCGCGATCTGGACTATATCGGCAGCCTGCTGGATGGCTTGCCGGTGCGCGAGGGAAGCAGGATCCGCGCTCCGCTGTTTGGCAGCCGGTGGGCGGACTTCCGCGTGGGCACCACCACTCCCAAGGGGTCGGTGCTGATCAATCCCACCACGGTGCTGGTGATTGGCAACCCGCAGCAGGCCCAGGAAGTGGCGGCCCGCTCCACTACCTATGAAGACATTGGCGGGTTGAAGCCGCAACTGCAGCGCATTCGCGAGATGATCGAGCTGCCGCTGCGTTATCCGGAAGTTTTCGAGCAGTTGGGCATCGACGCGCCCAAGGGCGTGCTGCTGCATGGCCCTCCGGGATGCGGCAAGACCCTGATTGCGCGCGCGATCGCGCACGAATCAGAGGCAAATTTCTTTTCGGTTAGCGGCCCGGAGATCATCCACAAGTTCTATGGCGAGAGCGAAGCCCACCTGCGCAAAATCTTCGAAGAGGCCACGCGCAAGGGTCCCAGCATCATCTTTATCGATGAGATCGATGCTATCGCGCCGCGTCGCGAGAACGTGGTCGGCGAGGTGGAAAAGCGTGTGGTCGCGCAACTGCTGGCGCTGATGGATGGGCTGGCCAAACGCGAGCATCTGATTGTGATCGCGGCCACCAATCTGCCCAACCTTCTGGACCCCGCGCTGCGCCGGCCTGGCCGGTTCGACCGCGAGATCGCGATCCCGATCCCGGACTGCGTCGGGCGCGAGGAGATACTCTCCGTGCACAGCCGGGGCATGCCTCTGGCGGAAGATGTGGAGATCGGGCACCTGGCCAGGATCACCCACGGTTTTGTGGGCGCCGATCTCGAAGCATTGTGTCGAGAGGCGGCAATGATCTGCCTGCGCCGCATCATGCCCAGCATCGACTTTGCGCTGGCCCGCATACCTTACGAACAACTGGCCAAGCTGGAAGTGGGCAAGGAAGATTTCCTGGATGCTTTGCGCGAGGTCGAGCCCTCCGCAATGCGCGAGGTGTTCGTGGAGGTGCCCAACGTTCGCTGGGAGGACGTGGGCGGGCTTGTCCAGATCAAGGAGCGGCTGATCGAAGCGGTAGAGTGGCCGCTGCACTATGCGGACCTGTTCACCCAGGCCGGCATCCGTGCTCCCAAGGGCATTCTGCTGACTGGGCCGCCAGGCTGTGGCAAGACGCTTTTGGCCAAAGCTATCGCCAGCGAGAGCAAGGTCAACTTTATCTCGGTAAAAGGACCGGCTCTGCTGTCGAAGTACGTGGGAAACTCTGAAAAAGGTGTGCGCGAGATGTTTCATAAAGCCAAACAGGCTGCACCGTGCATTATCTTCTTCGATGAGATCGACGCGCTGGTGCCAGCGCGGGGCGCGGGCGGCTCAGATGCCCATGTGTCCGAGCGAGTGCTGAGCCAGTTCCTCGCGGAAGTGGATGGGGTTGAGGAGCTGAAGGGAGTGCTGTTCCTGGGCGCGACCAACCGGCCCGACATGCTGGATCCGGCCATTCTGCGGCCGGGACGCTTCGATGTGATCGTGGACATTCCGCTGCCGGACGAGCAGAGCCGGCGCGAGATATTCGAGGTCCATCTGCGCAATAAACCTCTGGCGCCGGGAATCAACATCCAGATGCTCGCCGCGGCTACCCAGGATTTCAGCGGCGCGGAGATTCAGGGCTTGTGCACCAGGGCGGCACTCCGCGCGGTGCGCCGAGCGGTTGCGGGAAGGATCAAAAGTCCGGAAGATCCGGCAGCCGTGCTGATCGGACCGGACGACCTGGAGGCGGAGCTGGAAGCAGCGCGGCATCGTGAATGAGAGGCGCCGATCCGGCTTATTACTTGTATTGCCTTGTGCCCTCCGGCCGCGGTATCCAGGCTTCCGCGACCGGGGTCGACGGACGCCATGTAACCCAGTTGCGGGCTCGTGACGAGAGTTGCGCAGCGTATTGCGAAGTCGATTTGGATGAGTTCGTGGGCGAGCGAGCTGATGCGCAGCTGCAGGACCTCAAGTGGCTTGGGCCGAGGGTTTGTCGCCATGAGGCGGTGATCGAAGAGATTATGCGCCAGGCACCAGTGTTGCCGGCACGTTTTGCAACCCTCTTCTCCTCTCTGGAAAGCCTGGACCATTTCGTTCTCGAACATCGGGAGGGAATTGCCAAATTCTTCGCCGAACTAGGCGGCCAACAGGAGTGGGCGGTCAAAGGGCTGCTCGATCGTGCCGGCGCGCTTGAGGGGCTGTGTCATCCCGCGGAGGAAGAGCCGGCCGGATCGTTGGGTGGGCGCTACTTGCAGGAGAGGCGAATGAAGGCCCAGGCGGAGCGAGAGCTCAATCAGCGGCTCAAAACGTTTTGTCAGCATGTGGCCGCGGTTTTGGGAGCGCACGCCGGAGGATTCAGAGAACGCAAGGTAGTGACGCCTGCAGCCGAAGAAGCCACGGCCGAGGTCGTCTTGAACTGGGCTTTCCTGGTCCCGCCGGAAGATCTCGAGGATTTCAAGGCCAGCCTGCAACGCTTCAATAATCACGAGACATTTCCCGGCTTGGCGCTGGCAGTGAGCGGTCCGTGGCCACCGTATAGTTTTGTTCCGGATCTCTCCGGCGGTGCGAAGGCATGAAGTACCTTGTCAACTGCATCTGCCAGCAGGATGTCGCTGAGGTGCCTCAAGACCTGGGAATCCGTATTGTGACCGGGCACGGCTTTGCGGCTGTAGTGTCCCAGGTGGAGGAGTCGACGCGGGGCCCAAGCATCTCCTCGTTGCTGGCGTTTGAGAAAGTCGTCGAGGCGGTCGCTGTCCGTCAGACCGTGGTTCCCATGCGTTATGGCTGCCTGATGGAGAGCGAGGAACAGGTCGTTCAGCTGCTCGGGGATCACCGCCAAGAGTACGAAGCGCTGTTGGTCCGCCTTTGCGGCATGACTGAAATGGGGATACGTCTGCTGTGGCCCGCATCTGTTCCTCACCTGCCGGACCATCCCAAGTCACCGGGAGCCGCCTATCTGACCTCTCTGCGCAATCGTTACCAGCAGGACGCCCTTGCCGAGGAGGAAATTCTGCTTGCCGATAGGATCGTGACCGCGCTTGCACGCTGGTTCGTCGAGCAGCGGCGTGAGGTCTCGTCGTCTGACCAGGGCCGTCTGCTATCGCTCTCGTTTCTGGTGCAGAAGGTCCACGTCGACGAGTTTCGCGAGACGGTGCGGAAGGTTTCTACGCCGTCTGGCGTGAAACTGTTGATGAGCGGACCGTGGCCGCCGTACAACTTCGTCGCTCCGGCCGATTGATTCCACGGAACCCACGCTATGGAACAGATTCCCTATGGTTACTATCGCGGCTCGCTGCCGCTGGTGGCAGCTGACGTGCGAATTCCTCGCAGCCGCCTAATTGTAACCAAATGTCAACTTAATAGAATCCGCACAATGCCATCGTTTCAATAGCTTACCTGTGGACACGGGAGCCTCCGGGTCCGGGTGCCGCTGCTTCCATCCGTCTCATTTGCACCGTGGTTAGCTTAGATCGTTCCAAGGTTACATTGGCCCTCTGCTTGCAACAGCATAGGCAAGTCGGACACAGCAAGTGTCCCCACACAAGGAGAACAAGGAAATGGCGAAGGTAAATAAGTCTACAGATTCATCCAGCTTGGCAGAAGTTGTTGACCGCATCCTCGACAAGGGCATTGTGATCGATGCCTGGGTTAAGGTGTCGTTGGTCGGCATCGAGCTGCTTTCGGTGGAAGCTCGCGTCGTAATCGCTTCGGTTGAAACCTACCTGAAGTATGCAGAAGCTATCGGCCTGACTGCCAGCGCAGCGCAGCCGGCGTAGGAATACGCTCGAACGGTTTCCAATCCGCCGGTAGGAGGCTTCGCTTCAGAGGCCTCTCCGGCGCGGAAATCTCCCCCAGTACCAACCCAGACAGGAGTGAGGACATGTTGACGGATGATATGACACGTTTGTGTCGCGAGATCGTCGATCTGCGCGGAATGCGCGCCAGCGCGATGAATGATTTGCAGAATGAGACCGAGGAACGGAAACAGGCGGTCGCGGAATTCTGCTCTCAAATCCACGCCGACCGCAAGGACATGGCGAACCGGACCAAGAAAGCACGGATGACCTTTCTCAAGGGTCTGCGCCGTTCAGTGAACGCGCAGCGTCGCGAGATGAAGAACGATCTGGCCGGCGCCCGCGCAGCCTGGGCCGGAGAAGCCGCTTAGCAAACCGCCGGCTCAACGCTCCGCGCCGGCGGTATCTGTTGGCCCAGCAGCGCCGGCCGCTTCTTTCTGAAGCTTGCTCCGACCAACTCGGGCGAGGACTAGCCGGCAGCTCGAGCCCACACACAGTAACCAATGCTGCAAAAAAAGGAGAACGATCATGGGTGTCCTAACCCAAACGATGACGAAGCTGCGAAACGAGATTATGTCGGGGAGGCGTGCCCGGCAGACTTCCCAGGAGGAGCGCGAACAGCAGACTGCAGATCGGCGCTCGCAAGTGTCCACTCTATGCACCGCCTTCGCGCGGGACCGCGCCGGCGCCCAGCGTGCGTGGCTTGGCCGAACCACCGTCGATACTAGAGGGAAACAGGGTCGGCGCCGGCCGGCCGAGCCTGTGAGTGCGACGGCCAAAGCGATGCCGAAACGTCACGCAGCGCCAAAGCCAGCGATGAAGACGCGAGTTCGACACGTGGCGAACACCTCCAAACTCAAAACGAAATCTCCGAAGCACTAATCCTGCCGGCGGATGAGCCGATAGACAAAAAGAGAGCGTTCCAATCATGAGCAGTGCAACGGAAGATATGGTTAGCAAAGAGTCTGGGAACGCGGTCGTCAGGGTCCAGCCGGGTGGGGACTCGATCGAGGCTGAGGCCAGCGAACAGTTCGTGGCCACTCCGAAGATCCAGGCTCTTGCCGAGCGAGCGCTGGCGTACCTGGAAGTGGGGTACGCAGTGCATTTTGCCGGCACAGCAGGCACCGGCAAGACCACGCTGGCATTCCATGTTGCGTCCAGACTTGGCCGCCCGGTCACGCTGGTTCATGGCGACGACGAGTTTGGCAGTTCGGACCTGGTCGGCAAGGATGCCGGCTATCGCAAGTCGAAACTGGTCGACAACTATATTCACTCCGTACTGAAGACCGAAGAGAACATGAATACGTTGTGGGTGGACAACCGCCTCACGACTGCCTGTGCGAACGGGAACACTTTGATCTACGACGAGTTCAACCGTTCCCGGCCGGAAGCCAACAATGCTTTGCTGAGCGTGTTGGAGGAGAAGGTGCTGAATCTCCCCAGCCTGCGGCAAAACGGCGAAGGTTATCTCCAGGTTCACCCGGACTTCCGCGCAATCTTCACCTCCAACCCGGAGGAGTATGCGGGGGTACACAAGACCCAGGACGCTCTCATGGATCGGCTGATCACGATCCAGATGGGCAATTTCGACCGGGAAACGGAGATTGCGATCGCGGTTGCTCAGTCGGGCGTATCGCGCAACGATGCCGAGATCATTGTGGACATTGTGAACGAGCTTCGCGGCACCGGCGTCAATAACCACCGGCCCACCATTCGCGCCACCATCGCCATCGCCAAAATCCTGGTGCACCGCCATGCGCGGGCCGCAATCACTGATCCAGTTTTTCAATGGGTCTGCCATGACGTTCTTACTACCGAGACGGCGAAGGTCACCTGCGACGGGCAATCTTTGATGCCGCACAAAATCGACGAGACCATCGCTCGCGTTTGCAGCGCAGCCCATAAGGCGCGGCGGCTTAGCCTCGCGACCAAAGGGAAGGAGTGATCGAATGGCTATCCCCACCAGAGGTTTGAATCAGCTGCGTACCCTGTCCGGCCGGGTGGATCAGCTCTCCCTGCCCTACCGAAGCTACATGCAGATCACCTGTCTTGAGATGGAGCGGGCGCGACGGAACATGGAGCGCAAGAGCGCCAGCCGGAGAGTTGCGCTGATCGACGTACGTATCGAAGAGATTGAGAGGTCGAAGCAGGACCTTCTGCTGGCGGTGGCTACCTCCGGCCGGAGTATCCCGGCACGCCGCACCGGTCTCGAACTGAAACCCACCCCCCGATGCAGCACCGGCGGATTCAAGATCCGTTACTGAAAGAGCCAATGCTGACCATCAAGACTTCCACTCAGATCCCTGCCAACCGCCAGCGCAGGAGCTTCCGTTCCAGCCCTGCATCCACCGGCGCTCCACTGGCCAGGGCCGGAGCGCTGCGTCTGCTTGCGGAGTGGCTAAGACTACTCGACGCTGAGTCGCGGCGTCTTTGGCTGGAGGCGCGCTGGAGAGCGCATTTGGGACGGGTGCGGGCGGCACGGGTGAGGAGCAGGTCATGACCAATTGCGAGCAGGCAACCATAACTCCAGGCATCGTCCAGGATGATCCAAGCGTGTCAGCGGCCAGTGGAAGGAATTATCTTTACGCTATCGTGGCAACCGAGGCAGCGCCGACCTATCTTTCGCTGGGCGTCGAGGGCAGCGATGTCTACACCATTGCCGACGGCGGCATAGCTGCAGTGGTCAGCTGCTTGACCCGCGCGAAGATTCGTCCGGAACGGGCCAACCTGAAGGCCCATCAGGCTGTGCTCAATCGCCTGATCGCCGACACCACGCCCCTGCCCATGGCATTCGGCACCATTGCCAATAGCCCACAAGCCATTCACAAGATCCTGGCGCGGAATCGCCGTGCGTTTACTGAACAACTCGCACGGGTCGCCGATAAGGTGGAGATGGGATTGCGGGTCACTTGGGATGTGCCGAATATCTTCGAGTACCTGGTCAACACCCACGCGGAACTTCGTATGGCGCGCGATCGCCTGATGGGCGCCCGTCACGAGTTCACCCAGGAGGAGAAGATTGAACTCGGCCGGATGTTCGACCGTCTGATCAACGACGACCGGGAGGCCCACATCCAAAAGGTCGAGCGCATCCTCTCTCCGCTGTGCGCGGAATTCAAAGCCAACCCATGCCGCAACGAGAATGAGGCGATCAATCTGGCTTGTCTGGTAAGACGCGACGCGCAGGAGACCTTCTCCGCCAGCGTGTTTGCCGCAGCCAAGCTCTTCGACAATAACTTCTCATTCGATTACAGCGGGCCCTGGGCGCCCCATAACTTTGTGGATCTCGACCTGGAGCAGTGATGCTGCTGGTGGATGACATCCTCTTCTTTCCGATCCACAGCATCATGTGGGTGTTCAAGGAGATTGGCGAGATCGCCCAGAAGGAGTTGGCGGGCGAGGCCACGTCGATTACGGAGCAACTTCGGATCCTCTACATGCAACTGGAGACCGGGCGAATTACCGAGGCCGAGTTCGAGGCCGCAGAGAAAGTCTTACTGGACCGGCTCGATCTGATCGAGAGCCGCATGGACGATGAAGGCAACGCGGAAGAGTCGGACGACGACGAAGCCGATGAACCCGACCGGCAGGGCGGATCCCCGGCGAGAAACTAGGAAGTGGCGGAATGGACCGGCAGACGCCATCGTTCTTCTCGAAGCAAGGCCTCCAACTCCTGCTGTTCGGGGGCAAGGGAGGAGTGGGCAAAACCACCTGCGCTACGGCTGCCGCGCTGCGCCTCTCGGCGCTGGCGCCAGACCGTTCTATCTTGCTGGTCTCCACTGACCCGGCCCATTCTGTGCGCGACGCGCTCGGCGGATACGCGCCCCCTGGTAAGTTGCACGTTCTCGAACTGGATGCGCAGCGATGTCTGGCCGATTTCCGCGAGAAAAACGGCGGCATGTTGCGCGAAATTGCCGCCGCCGGCACCTTCCTTGACGACGAAGACATCGATCAATTCCTGTGCCTCTCTCTGCCCGGTCTGGACGAGTTGATGGCTCTGTTTGAAATTTGCTCATGGGTCGAGGGCCGCCAATACGACTGCATCGTGGTGGATACCGCGCCCACCGGCCACACCTTGCGGCTGCTGGCCATGCCCGAACTGATTCGGCGATGGCTCAGCATGCTGGAGGTGTTGCTGGCCAAGCGCAGGTACATGCGGCGGGTGTTCAGCCGGGATGCGGGTCCGGATCGGCTCGACTTGTTCGTGAGCAAGTGGAAGTCAACGCTGCTGTTGACCGAAAGGCTGCTGCGCGATCCCGAGCGCACTCAATTCGTTCCGGTTGCAATCGCCGAGCCGCTCAGCATCGCTGAGACCGTCGCACTGATTCGCGAGCTGAAGATTCGCAAGGTGCCAGTCTCGGAACTGGTCTTGAATCAGCTTCACCTGGAGTGCGATTGCAACACCTGCGCCGCGGTCAGGTCGGCGGAACATTTTCAAATCGAGGAACTGCTGAAGGGCATCGAGTTAACCTGCCGGCTATGGGGGATCGGGTTGCTGGCGGAAGAGATTCGGGGGCCGCAGTTGCTCGCAGAGTTCTGGGACCACGCGCGGCTGATGGACGGGCGGCAGCCAATCGCACTTAGCAGCCGCCCATATTGCGGGCCGCGTGTGCTGGATCCGCCGCCAGCGCCTTCGGAGCAAATGCAATTCATCCTCTTTGCCGGGAAGGGCGGCGTGGGCAAGACCACGCTCTCCTGCGTTTCCGCAATTCGCATCGCCAAGGACTTTCCGGACAAGCGGGTGCTTCTGTTTTCCGCCGATCCGGCCCACTCTCTTTCCGCTTGCCTGCAAACGAAGATTGGCCCCCAGCCTACTCCTTTGCTCCGCGGGCTATGGGCCATGGAGATCGACGCGAAAGCGGAGTTTGAAAAACTAAAAGCTCGCTACGCCGAAGACCTCGAGCGCTTTCTCGAGTCCGTCTCCCGCGGTTTCGATCTGACCTTCGACCGCGTGGTGCTGGAACGCATGTTGGATCTTGCGCCGCCCGGTCTGGACGAGGTGATGGCGCTTACCCGCATTCTCGGTTTCCTGGCCGAGGGACGCTATGACTTCTTCGTTCTGGATTGCGCCCCGACCGGCCACTTGATGCGGCTGCTGGAGCTACCAGAGCTGATCAACGAATGGCTGAAAGCTTTCTTCAACCTCTTTCTCAAATACGAGCACATCATACCCATGCCGGGATTCGCGGAGGAGCTGGTCGTCATCTCCCGAAACTTGAAGAAATTTCGCGAGTTGCTCCGGAACCCTGCGGCTTCCGCGCTTTACGCTATCAGCATTCCCTCCCGCATGGCGCTGGAAGAGACCAAAGACCTGGTTGCCGGTTGCGATCGCATGGGCATTGCTGTCCCCGTGATGTTCATAAATTTGCTGACGCCGCCGTGCGATTGCCAATTGTGCGTGGGGCTGCGCCGCCGTGAGTCGGCGATGGCGAGGGAATTTCCGAAGGCATTTCCGGAGATGCAGCAGGTTCATGTCTACCGCCAGCCGGAGATCGCCGGCCTTCTGCAGTTGGAAAAGCTGGGACAGAGCCTCTACGCGGCTGCCGGACAGGAGTTGACCGACTGTGTCCCAGCCTGACGTCATTCCCGGCAAAAACCGCTTCGCGCCTGAACTTCGCGAGTTCGAGGAGAACCAGCGCGTCTCCATTTGCGAGGTCCTGGATCGCGTTTTGAACAAGGGTATGGTCGTGGCCGGCGAAATAACCATCTCGGTCGCGGGCGTGGACCTCGTTTACCTGGGCCTGCAAGTGGTATTGACCTCGGTCGAGACGGCCCGAAGCATGCAAAATGGTCAGCCGACGGGCGGGCTTTCAATCGATATCGGAAAGAGGAGAAACCTTGCAGCTTGAATCCACGCACGTCGAGTCCGATTCGATTCGCGACTTTGCCCTGGTCATGCAGCAGGAGGGCGGAATCCAGCCGCGCGACCACGGCCGGACCCCAAGCCGCGCCCGTATCGAGTTGGACCCGGACCAGGTGAAGAACGGGCTGGGAGCGCTCGTCCTCACCGTGGTCAAGCTGCTGCATGAATTATTGGAGCGGCAGGCACTGCGACGTATTGACCTTGGCTCGCTTACGGAAGAGCAGATCGAGAAGCTGGGTCTGACGCTGATGCGGCAGGCGGAAGAGATTGACCGGATGCGCAGGGAATTCGGGCTCGAAGAGGAGGACCTGAATCTCGACCTGGGTCCGTTAGGAAAGCTTTGCTGAAAGAGGAGATACACCATGGCCCAGCAGTCAGTTCCACACGCGTTGCAGAGTTCAAGTTTGTCGGATGTGCTTGAGCGGGTGCTCGACAAAGGCATCGTCATCGCCGGCGATATCAAGATCAAGATCGTGGATATCGAGTTGCTCTCCATCCAGATTCGACTCGTGATCTGTTCGGTCGACAAGGCCAAGGAGATGGGCATGGATTGGTGGGTCAACAACCCGGTCTTCTGCAGCCAGGCCCCCCAGGGACAACTGGAAGCTTCGCTGGCAAAGCTGGACGAGAGGCTGGCGAGGATGGAGGCTTCCTTGCCGGGCGTGCCGGTCCCCGCCTGATCTTCCTGCAACGTAATCGGTCGCCGTAGGGCTTGTATGTAAATTGAGAGATGGTGGCCAGGGACGGGATCGAACCGCCGACGCCGGCCTTTTCAGGGCCGCGCTCTACCACTGAGCTACCTGGCCTTGGCATGAAGCGCCTGTTTCGGGACAGCCAAGTGTAACCCGCGGCGAAAGCAGGACATCCGCGTAAGACTGTATTTCGGCGGGTTTCCAGCGTCCCTTCGAGTATAACAATCCATTCCATCGATCGCCAAGCAAAGCTCGACCGAGGCCGGCGATGCTCAGGAGCTAGACCAAGCCTCCGAACCCTCGCGCTGCAAGGCTGCTCGCTGGGTGTCCGTCCCGACCATGCGCGCGGTATGCTGAGTGTCGATAAGCTATTTGTGGAGAGATGCATGACTCGCATTCGCCGCACCACGGCGCGCGCACTCGTTGCAGTGATTGCCGCGGCCGGGATCACGCTGCCCGCAGCGGTGTTGATCTCCTGCACGGGTCCGTCACAAACCAACGCGCAGTTCCGGCAGCACGTGCCGACCGCGAATGAGACCCGCGCCGAGAATCACCTGAATGCCGCAAAGCACTACGGCATGCCTGAGCTGTATGCCTTTCTCAAGCCGTTCCCCAAGGGCGCCGATCTGCACATGCATCTGTCGGGCGCGGTGTATGCGGAGACCTTCATCGCTGAGGCCATCAAACAGGGTCTCTGTGTTACACCCGTCGATACTGGAAAGCCAGCCTCTCCCATCGGGCAGGACGCAGTGAAGTTCGTAGCGCCAGTCGGCGGCTCCCGCTGCGGGGCTGGCGCTGTTCCTGCTTCCACTGCGCTTACCAACCAGGGGCTGTATGACAACCTGATCGACAGCTTCTCCATGCGGGCGTTCGTCCCGATCGAGGGGATCAATGGACACGATCAGTTCTTTTCGACCTTCGCCCGTTTTGGCGGCCTGAAGGATGTCGCGGGCGAGTGGCTGGATGAGGTTGCCGCACGCGCTGCGGCGCAGAACGAGCAGTATCTGGAGATCATGCAGACGCCGCCCTTCTCGAATGCGGCGAAGCTTGGGAATCAGATCGGCTGGCCGGCGGGCTCGGAGAATAGCGTGACGCCGCAGACGTTAGCTGGGCTGCGCGACAAGTTGCTGGCGGCGGGTCTGCGCAGTGAGGTTGCGGTGGACGAGAAGGATCTGGGGGATGCCCAGGCCACGCGCGAGTCGATGGAGCACTGCAACGGAGGGGGTGTGGCTAGTCCAGCGTGCGGTGTGAGGATTCACTTCCTCTACCAGGTGCTGCGCGGCTTTGCACCGCAACAGGTTTTCGCGCAGACATTGTTGGGATTTGAGGTGGCGACGGCGGACCCTGACGTGGTCGGGATTAACTTCGTGATGCCGGAAGACGGCGAGATATCCATGCGGGACTATCACCTGCAGATGCAAATGCTCGACTATCTGCACAGCGTGTATCCGAAGGTGCATATCTCGCTGCACGCCGGAGAACTCGCTCCGGGCCTGGTGCCGCCCGAGGGTTTGAGGTTCCATATCCGCGAGGCGGTCGAGCTTGGCCACGCCGAGCGCATCGGCCACGGCGTCGATGTGCTCTACGAGGACCATCCGTTCGATCTGTTGAAAGAGATGGCTGCCAGGCACGTCGATGTCGAGATCAATCTCACCTCCAACGACGGCATTCTGGGTGTCAAAGGCAGCGATCATCCGCTGGCAGCGTATATGGCCGCGCACGTCCCCTTCTCGCTTTCCACCGACGACGAGGGTGTCTCCCGCATCGACCTGACGCACGAGTACGCCCGCGCAGTCGACGAGCAGGACCTGAGCTACGTCGACCTCAAGCACTCCGCGCGCGATTCGCTGGAGCACAGCTTTCTGCCGGGTGAGAGCTTGTGGGCCCAGCTCGACGATTACGACCATCCGAAGGCCGCATGTGCCGCAACTGTTACCGCGAATAGCAAACCCACAGATGGGTGCCGGCAACTCCTCAATGCGAACGAGAAGGCTGCCCAGCAATGGGAACTTGAGCGCCGGATCGCTGCGTTCGAGGCCAGTCTGCGATGATTCCCGCGGACCACGAGCGGAATGGAGTCGCGGTTGACCACGGCCATCTTCGTTGCGGCTATTTCACCACCAGCGGCTGCAGAATGTCATCCAGCGTGTCGGGAACACCTGCGACCGGTTTCAGCACGGGATAGCGCTCGCCGCCGTGATAGTCCAACTTCAGCAGTTTGTAGTAGCCGGTGTTCTCGACGATCAGCTCGATCCCCGGCGCGTCGGTCCCGTCCGCGTCATGCACCGCGGCCCGTAGCAATGCCGGAGTGAAGCCACGCCCGTTGACCGCGACCAGTCTCATGCCCGGCGCCAGTCCGGCCTTGTCCGCCGGACCACCCTTCAGCACGTCCGCCAGCGTTCCCACCGGATTAACCTGCAACCCCAGAGAGAACCAGAAATCCACCGTCCCATTCTGCATATTCTCCATCTCGCTCCATGAGTTCGGCCGCGGCTCGTACGCCAGCTTGTAGCCACCGTTCTCGATCCCGCCCAGCGGAGCGTGGGCCTGGTTTGTATCCAGCCGCTGGCGCAGGAAGCCGGCCCAATCGTTGGGCACCACTGCGTTCAGACCAGCCACGATGTCGGCGAAGGTGTAGGGCACCACTTTCGGAGGTGTATTTCCGCCCAGTCCTTCGAACGCCGCGGCAAAATCGTTCAGGCTTTTCTTTCCCCCGGAGAGCTTACGGATGGTGGTGTCCACGTCGAGCCAGAGCAGGTCGCCCTCAGGATAGAAATCGACGTTGCGCCGCCAGTTCTCCCATCCTCCGCCGGTGTTGTAGAGCACCTGGGCCATGGTGGCGGTATCCTGCAGGTCGCGCCAGGTGCGTCCCGGCCAGTTGTCGAGCTTTGCGGCCTTGTCCGCCAGCATTCCGCGGAACTGCTCCGGCGTCCAGATGCCCGAGCGTACAGCCAGCACATCGCCGAAATACTGGGTTAGACCCTCGTAGACCCACAGCAGGTCGCCCTGCATCGGCTTCTGGTAGTCGCTGGTGGCAAGGCCCGCCGGGCGCCGGTACTTGCCGTTCCAGCTATGAGTGAACTCGTGCGGCAGCAGGTCCCCGGCCAACACAAAATGGTCGGGTTCGACAAAGGTGTTTGCGGCAACCCGGTCGTCGCTCGATTGATGATGTTCGAGGCCGAAGTGCGCCACCGAGTCGCTGAGCGTTACCAGGAAGTGATACTCGCCATAGTGCCGGCTCTGGTAGAGCGCCCCGGTTTCGCGCACCAGCCGGCTGAAGTTCTCTACGCGCTCGGGCGGCAGATTAAGGTCTTCCGGCCCATCCGCAGCCATGTCGAGAAAGTGCTTTGGCGTAATCTCCGGCGCCAGCGCCACTTCCTTGAAATACTTGCCCGCCAGCACCGGCGAATCCACCAGCATCTCCAGACTCACCGGCTCGAACGAAACAGAATATGTGGGCGCGTCAACGCTTGGAGTTTCCCGTCGATGGAGCGCGGTGCCGAATTGCCAGGCCGAAGGCAGCGTGATCGACGGCGCTACCCTCACATCGGCCGGATTCGCTCCTTCCCGATACAAGACGACCTCATTCCAACTCAGCAGTGCCAGGTTTTCGCTGGTGGATGCTCCGGCTGAGAATCCGGTCGGCGCCGCCGTGGCGAGGAAATCCAGCTTGATCTCAAGATCAGTGCAGCCCTCCGGCACAGTCAGATGGAAGGCGTACATATCCACCTTGTCCCGTTCCCACTTCACCCTCCGGTCAGTTCCTGGCATGCAGGCCTGGCCGTTCGCTCTACTCGCCGCAATCACCACTCCCGCCAAATCGTCGATCGGCCCGGTCGGCCCATGTTCGCCTGGGATCCATTCCGGATAAACCAGCGTCAATTGCCCGGGAGACACCGCCATGGTTTCGGTCGCATGGATCATCTTGCGCGGGGCGTCGGTCAAGTCCACGCTGAGTCCAATCTCGCGCACCGCCGGTGCCTGTGCTGACGCGAGTGCTGCTGCTGCGAACCCCAGCAAGGCGGTCGTAAATCCCCGGAATATCACCATTCTTTTCCTCTACATCAAAGGATAACGGCAAATCCAGGGCGAGACGGCGGTTTCCGCAGCACACCGCGGACTCCCGAGTCAGATTGGTGGGCACGGTGGCGGGTGGTAGGACCAGCGGGGTAAGATGCTGCGAGCCTGTTTTTGACACGAGGAGATGCGATGAAGATTGCGGTGGGAGTGCGGTTGATGGCGGTTGGTGCAGTGATCTGGGCGGGGATGGCCTCTGTCCCGGCGATGGCGGCGGGCAAAGTCTGCGACGTGAAGACGTATGGCGCCAAGGGCGACGGCACCACCAAGGATACGATCGCGGTGCAGAAGGCGATCGACGAGTGCACCGCGGGCAAGGGCGGCGGAACCGTGGAGGTCCCGGCTGGAACCTACGTGATTGCGCCGATCGTGTTGAAGAGCAATATGACGCTGCATCTTGCGAAGGACGCCACCCTGCTGGGGTCGCCGGACATGACGGACTATTCCAAGGTGGTGTTTGCGCGGCATCCGACGATTCAACCACTGGTGGGTTCGGTGAATGCCGAGAACATCACGATCGATGGCGAGGGCACCATCGATGGCAATGGCCACATCTGGTGGGACTATGTGCGCGGCACGAGAAATGCCGGAGTGCTGGGGAACGATCATCCGCGACCGATGGGCGTGGTCTTCGACCACTCAAAGCACATCCGCATGGAGGGGGTAACGGTGCAGAACTCCGGGTTCTGGCAGATCGTGCCGTACTATGCGGACGACCTGGTGTTCCGCAACCTGCGCGTGCTGGCGCCGCTTTCGCCGAATACGGACGCGATCGATCCGTTCAGTTCGAGCAATATCGTGATTGATCACGTGTTTGCGAGCACGGGCGATGACAACGTCGCAATCAAGAGCGGGGAGATCAATTCTCCGGGCCCGGACGACCCCAGCAAGAACATAACCATTACCGATTGCACGTTCGAGCGGGGGCACGGGATATCGATTGGCAGCGAGATTGCCGGCGGTGTGCAGAATGTCCACGTGGAGCGCGTCACTTTCAAGGGGACCGACAACGGGATCCGGATCAAATCGGCGCGCGACCGCGGGAACGATGTCTCCAACATCTCATACAAGGACATCACGATGGAGAACGTGAAGATAGCCATCTACATTACGGAGTTCTATGCGTCGCGGGATCCCGAAGGGGAGGTGCCGGCGGAACCGGTGACGCGGCTGACTCCAAAGTTTCACGACATCACGATGGAAAATGTCACGGCCACGGGAAGCGGTGTGGCGGCGTCGATTGTGGGGCTTCCTGAGTCGCCGGTGCTGGGGCTGACGTTAAAGAATGTGCATATCGAGGCAAAGACGGGGATGTCGATTGCCTACGCCAAGGTGAAGATGGACGACGTAACCGTGAAAGCAGAGACGGGCGACGCATTCAAGGTTGCGCCGACGGCTACGGTACAGCGGCTACCGTAACGAAGAAATATGTTCAGCGGTTGGACCCAACGGATTAAGATGCTGCGGGTATGCATGGACGAGGTGACGATATGAGGATCAAAACGAGAAAGTGTGTGGCGGCAGTTGGGGTGATGTTGGCGATGTCGGCGATGCCGGCGCTGGCGGCGGGTAAGGTATGCGACGTGAAGAAGTACGGCGCGAAGGGCGATGGCACGACCAAGGATACCGCTGCGATCCAGAAGGCTATCGATGAGTGCTCGGCAGGCAAAGGCGGCGGCACGGTGGTGCTGGAGGCGGGCACCTATGTGAGCGCGCCGATCCTGCTGAAGAGCAACATGACGCTGGAGTTGAAAAAAGGCGCGACGCTGCTAGGCTCTCCGGACCATGACGACTATCCGGAGATTCCGGAGTTTCGCGAGCAGGGACACCAGGCGCTGGTGAGCGCGGTGAACGCGGAGAACGTGGCCATCACCGGCGAAGGCGTGATCGATGGCAACGGTGCGTCGTGGTGGCACAATCTGTTTGGCCCGCCGCCGGGAGCTGGCGCGCCGGGGGCAGCCGGGCCGGGAGCCGGAGCGGCCAGAGCTGGCGGACCGGGTGCAGCGGGGCCAGGAGCTGGTGCGCCGGGTGCGGGGGCACCGGGGGCTGGAAGGCCGGGAGCTGCTGCAGTTGGAGCGCCAGGCGCGGGTGGGTTCGCGCGGCGAGCGGAGCGGCCGAGGCTGATCGTGTTCGACCACTGCAAGCATGTGTCGCTTACCGGCGTCACGGTGCAGAACTCTCCTTTCTGGACGGTGGTGCCGTACTACTCGGATGACGTGGTGATACGGAACGTCCGCATAACGGCGACGCTGCCTTCGCCAAATACGGACGCGATCGATCCGTTCAGCTCCAGCAATGTGGTGATCGACCACGTGTACGCGGACGTGGGCGACGACAATGTGGCGATCAAGAGCGGTCAGCCCGGCTCCCAGGGAGGGGACGCTCCGAGCAAGAACATCACCATCACCGACTGCACGTTTGACCACGGGCATGGCGTGTCGATCGGGAGCGAGATCGCCGGCGGCGTGCAGAATGTCCACGTGGAGCGCGTCACCTTCAAAGGGACGGACCAGGCGATCCGGATCAAGGCGAATCGCGACCGGGGGAATGACGTCAGCAACATCTCGTACAAGGACATCATCATGGATGGGGTGACGAAGGCATCGATTTCGATCAGTGAGTACTACCCCCAGGTGATGCCTTCTGGACCGGTTGCGGCCCAACCCGTGGGACCGCTGACGCCGCACTTCCACAACATTCGCATTGAGAATGTGAAGGGCGTGAACGCGGCGTGGGCGGGTGCGATTGTGGGGCTGCCAGAGTCGCACGTGGACGACATTGTGCTGAAGAACGTCAACATTCAGGCCAAGAAGGGGCTGCAGATCGGATACGCGGATGTGACGATCGATGGGCTGATTATTTCGACGACCGACGGCAGCCAGCCGGTCACGTTTGGACCGGAGGGCAAGACCATCGAGGCAAAGAAATAGGGTTCAACAACTGACGGTGGGATCGAGCGCGGCCTGAACCTCGGCCGCGCTTTTTCCTGTAATACGCAGGGTTTTGCTGCGGCTGGTTGCTCCGCTGACGAGGCTGATGCGGGAACGCGGGACGCGCAGGCGCCCGGCGAGGAAGGCGATGAGAGCGTCGTTGGCCCGGCCATCGGTGGGCGGCGTGGTGAGCGAGATCTTCAGCGCACCGTCGTGGACTCCGGTAACCGCGTTAGTGCGGGCGCCAGGGTGCATGCGGACGGGCAAGGTGCAGCCGTCGGGTGTCTGGCGAAGTGCGATCGGCGCGGTCATTCGTTGTCCAGAATGCGTGGCGGATATTGGCGTTTGCCGAAGAGGGCGGTGCCGATGCGGACGCAGGTGCTACCTTCCTCGACGGCGACGGTGAAGTCGTTGGACATGCCCATGGACAGCCCGGTGAGGGTGGGGCAAGCGGCGAGCGATGCGTCGCGCAGGCGGCGCAGCTCGCGAAAGTAAGGACGCGCGGGCTCGGGGTCCTCGGACCAGGGAGGCACCGTCATCAGGCCGGAGGGGATGAGCGATTCGAGCGGGGCAAGGCCAGCCAGCAGCACGGGCAACTCGGCGGGCGCGATGCCGTGCTTGGACTCCTCGTGACTGAGCTTGACCTCGATCAGGATAAGCAACCGCTTGCCGAGAGCGGCCGCGGCGGCGTTGAGGCGGGTCGCGATCTTCAGCGAATCGACCGAGTCGATGGCGTGGAAGAGTTCGGCGGCGCGGGCGGTCTTGTTCGATTGGAGCGGGCCGATGAGGTGGAACTCGGCGTCGGTCAGGTGGCTGAGAGCGGAAGACTTCTGTTGCCACTCCTGCACGCGGTTTTCGCCGAAGAGGCGCAGGCCGGCCGCGTAAGCTTCCATAATTGCTTCGGCGGGATGCATCTTGCTGACGGCCATCAGGGCGACTGCGGAGTCGGGGCGGTTGACGCGGCGGCAGGCGTTGGCGATCTGTTCCCGGATGCGGGCGAGATTTTCGGCGAGAGGCATCCTAGAAGCATCTTATGGGTTTTCAGGAGGGTTGTGGATGGGCGCGCGCGTGTGGCCGATTGGGTTGCTGATTGGGTCGAATCTGTTTATGACCTTTGCGTGGTACGGACACCTGAAGTTCAGGGAAGTGGCGCTGTGGAAGGTGATTCTGGTGAGTTGGGCGATCGCGTTCTTTGAGTACTGCCTGCAGGTGCCTGCCAACCGGATGGGCTCGCAGGTGTACTCGGTGGACCAGTTGAAGGTGATCCAGGAGGTGATTACGCTGAGCGTGTTTGGCGTGTTCAGCGTGTATTACTTCGGCGACCGGCTGCACTGGAACCACGCGGTGGCATTCGGATGCCTGGTGGCGGGCGCATTTTTTATGTTCCACAAATTCTAAGGGGCCGATGCGCTGGTTTTCGCATCGACCCCTCGGAGTGAAAAGTCATGCAGCTGCCGGCGGCTAGTTGAAGATTGCGCCAACGGTGTCGTTGGTGGTCAGCGTGACGGTGCAGCTATTGGGGCCGGCTGCAGTGACCGTGCCTTGCGCTGCGCAGTTGTACGACCATCCGCCAAAATTGGCCCCGGTCTTTGGTGCGGTGAGGGTGACCGTGGTGCCAACAGGATAGGTCGCGGTGCAGACCGAGCCGCCAGTTCCTCCGTTGAGGGCCCAGCCCGGGCCGCAATGGATCACGTCCGGCGTACCGGTAGAAGACGAAGCGGTGATCTCCCAGTTGGTGGTGTTCAAGCCCTCGTTGTACACGGTGAGAGTGGACAGAAGAGCGGGCGACTGCGTACCCGGATAGCAGGTACCCGGAGTTGGCGGGTTGCCGGTGGGGTTGGGGAGCGACAGTGGGCAGTTGAATACCGCAGTGGCGGTCTGGATGGTGCCGTCGCTGGGGTTGGTTGCTTCCGCAATGATGGTGACGCTGCCGCTGCCGTAGGCGGTGACCAGCCCGGCGGTTGCGCCCGAGTTGCCACCAGAGTTGCTGTCGACGGGGAAGACGCTGGGGAAGGTGGAAATCCAGGCGAGGTTGGGCGAGTTGGTAAGGTCGCGAACGTAGGGAGCGGTGGAGTAGGTCCCGATCGCCAGGAACTGCCCGGTGCCCTGCAGATTATCCACCGTGATTGAGGCGGGAATGATCGTGAGCGAAAGCAGCGGCTCCGGCGGGGGCGTGGACGTAACCGCAATGGTCGCGTTGGCGGTGACCAGACCGCCTCCGACGTTGGTCAATTCTACGTTGACGCTGGTAGTGCCCGCGCTTACACCTGTGGCCAATCCGGTCCCGCTGACGGAAGCAACGGTGGGAATGCTGGAACTCCACTTGATCTGCGGGGAGTTGGTAACGTCCGTCAGCTCGCCGGTGGTCCCGGAGGTGGCGAGCGCGATGAACTGCCCGGTTTGGCCGGACGCCGACAGGTTTTGCGAGGCTGGGGTGATGGTCACCGAGGTGTACTCCGCGGTGGTCCCGGCCAACACGATGAAGGTCGCAGTGCCGGCTACGACGGTCCCGCCGGTGGGGTTGATGTAGATGGCGCTAATGGTGGCTGTTCCCTGACCGACGGCCGTGGCCAGGCCGGAACTGACGCCGATGGTGGCGATCTGGTTGCTGCTGGAGCTCCAGACCACGTCGTTGGTCAGGTCTACGGTGGCGCCGGTCGAGGTGGTCCCAATGGCGATGAACTGGGCGGTCTGACCCGCCGCCGCTATCGTCTGCGTGTCGGGAATGATGGCGAGAGAAGCGACACCGCCTCCGCTGGTTCCGGTGGTGGTGGCGGGGAGACTTACGGTCAGGTCTGAGGTCGCAGTGATTCCGTTGGACTCTGCGATGATCTGCGTGTAGCCGCCGCCCAATGCGGTCGCGAGCCCGGAAGAGTTGATGGTCGCGACACTCGGATTGGTCACCGACCAGGTCACCGCACCGGTGACGTTGGAGGTGGTGGGAAGGCCTGTCCCCATCTGGCTCTGACCCGAAGCGATGTACTGAGCGGTCTGCCCCACTGCGGTCAAGACGACGGTGCCTGCTGCAGGCGTAATGGTAATGGTCTTGAGCGCGTTGCAACCGGCAAGCAAAAGGACGATCGGCAATGCCAGAAACAGGAACGGGGACGCGGAGCGGTGCGGATTCATCGGGGATTCTCCTGCAGCAAAGCTACTAAGTGCCTGCGGGAGAGCACCATTCCACTTTAGCGAGTAGTCTGCAACTTTAGTGCGAGGCGCGGGGCGGACGATGCGCCAGATGGCCACTGCGGTGCTTGTCGGCGGTTTTTGACGGGGCTTGCGGTGGCTGCTGGGCCCCTTCCTCCGGAAAACCCTAAAGTATGTCTTCTAAATGGGTTAAGTCTGGACTAGTCCGGGCTTCGGTCGGGGCGGATCTGAACTGCGTCTGGATGCATCCGCTATGCGTGTGGCGTGCGCACCTCCCCGGGGTATTGTTTTTGTCAAAGTCTAGAGAGCATTGGGGTTCGGCCTTTGTATATACAAATGGTGATTGATGGTAAACGGCTTGTGCGTGCGTATATACCCCGGTGTATAGACTCTTTCTGGTTTTCACTCGCTTGAGGTTGGCAGGCTCCAAGTCCGGTCCGAGGCTTGCTCGGGCACGACGCTGGGCTTTGTTTAGGCCTGCTTAAATTATATGGGTGGTGTCAAGGATTTGAGGTGGAAAACGAGGCTTGTGGCGCCAGGAGAAAGAGCGAATCACAGAGATTACGGAGGAAAAAGAGAGCGGAGAGGGAGACGCTTATTTCCTGGGTATGGTGAGGGGGATTTCGAGGGTGCCGATTTTCGAGGAGGTGCGGTCGAGGATGCCGAGGCGGAGGAAGAGTGGGCCACTGGGCAGGTCGAGCTGCTGGAAGAAGCGGAAGGGCGAGTGGGCGAGTTGGGCGGCCTGGCCAGCGGTGAGGGGAAGGTTGACGGTCTGGCTGAGGCTGGAGATGAGCTTGCCATCGGCGTCGTAGGCGGCGAGGTCGAATTCGAGGGAGGCGTGGCGGGTGGCGTTGGGGCCGTCGGTGAAGGCGATCTGGCGGCCGGGGATGGCGAACTGGAAGCCGTAACGGGTGAGGGGCTTCGATTTGAGTTTGGGATCGAACATGCCGAACACTGCGGGGTCGGTGGGTTTGGCGGGCTCGGTGGTGGGTTCGACCTGGACGTCGAAGAGAAGCTGCTGGGAGGTGGGCATGCTGCGGCCCATGGCGAGACGCATGGCGGCTTCGGGGTCAGGGTGCGGGCCGGCTTCGGGCAGGGCGGCGGCGAGGGTGAGGCCGGGAGCGGGCTTGATGGTGGCGGGATCGACGGCGTCGTAAGTTTGGCGGTAGACGAGATGGAGGTCGGGCTTGTCGACCGTGACTTTGATGGTGTGGTGGGCGTTGTCGTACTTCATGCCGGGAGGGACGTAGGAGATGGTGTAGTAGTCGGAGCCTTTGTCGACGGCTTTGGAGATTTCGCCGGCGATGTCGTTGGAGTTGTAGAAGGCGGCGCCCCCGGTGGCCTCGGCCCAGGCTTCCAATGCGAGCTGCTCCGTGCCGACCTGCTGCTCGAAGCTCGGTATTTGCAGGGGGTGGATGTAAATGGGAATAGGAGGCACGCCACGTGGATCGACGGGAAACAGCGCAACCTGGGCCGCCATGAGAAGGCCGTGAGTCTTGTCGAGTTCGGACTGGTAGTCGGGCAGACACGTCGGCCTCTGCGCGGGGTCGACGAGCGCTGGGACGCCGATGGAAAACCAGAGGAGGTTCTTTCTTCCCTTGATCGCAGAGCTGTCGGCGGCGATTTGATTGAGAACTTCCAACGTGGAATGGATGCGTGTATCCATCTCGGAACAGAGTTGAGGGCCATTGTCGGCGCGGCCATCCAGGTAGGGTGCCATCGAATCGACCGCGGCTCGAAGGAGTGCAGGGTCCGAGGTGAACCCCTGTAGCAGGCGAAGGTTGGATGAAAGGCCCATGACTGCGACCCGCGTGCCTGGCGACAAGGTGGACAGATATTTCATCGCTTCCTGCTTAACGAGCTGTTCCGCCCTGGCAGCGAGCCGTAAGTCTTCCGCTCCCATCTTGGTGACGTCCGTATTTGCCGGATCAGTAACTCCGCAGCAAGCGGGCGACAGAAGGGGTGCGGTGTTCAGGAAATCGAGCAGAAGAATGTTGGTGGCACCGGTTACGGCGGGTGGTTGGAGGTTGGTGTAGACGTTGGGTGGGAGTTTGGGGAGGGGCTGCGCGGGGGTGGGTGCGGCGCTGCCGAACTCTTCAAAGCTGCGGATCGGCTGGGGTTTGTTGTCTTCTTTGACGGTGAAGTCGGATTGGGTGAGGCCGTGGACGGGTTTGCCTTTGGAGTCGGTGACGGTGACGTCGACGATGGTTTCGCGGGAGTAGACCTTGAGGGTTGGGGCGGTGGGTGCGGGTTGTGGGGATTGGGCGGCGAACGGGGCCATGCGGTCTTTGGCCTCGACCGGGCGGAGGCCGCTATCGGTGAGGGCCGGGAGGCCAGCTACAAGAAGGGCAATGGCCAGAATTGGTCTACCGAGTCGCATGACTGCTTCTCCCTTCGAATTGGCCCCGCGGGACCAAAGCCCGAACCTGTTAGCGGAAGTCTACGGCACGGGTGAACCCATGCCCTTAAAACTACGGTGGGGGTGAGGATGTGTCTGATTTGGTCCTCGATGAAGTCTCAGGTTTGGCAGAGAGCATACCCCAGGGGCTAAAGCCCGCGCACTTTCTGGTCCTGTGAGACCCAAGGCTGAAGCCTTGGGGTACCCAGGGGCGACGGCGAAAGGCAAATACGGAGATTCTGGGCCAGAAGCGGCCCAGAATGACGACGCAACACTACCAGAGTGACGACTCAACATTAATTGAATGACATGGTCGGCTTTGGCGATCATGGGGCACCCGGCTTCAGGATGACGGCTTTGAGGGGAGCCCTCATAACTCGCGGCGAGTGGAGAAGAATAACCCCACGATAACCGAGGGACTCTGCGAGTCCACTCGGTGATCCCTTCGACTTCGCTCAGGGCAGGCCATCGCTTCCGCGATGGGGCACCCGCTTACGGGGTCATCTCTGGGGTGGATCGACGGGGTTGAACCTTTTTGCGAGCTCGGTGGTGGACATCACGTCGGCTGCGGGCGGGTTGACGGCTTTGTCGACCTCGACGCCGAAGACGTAGCTGGGGCCGAAGAGGTTGGCGGTGAAGATGACCATCTTGTTGTCCGGGGTGAAGCGAACGTTGGGCTCTTCGTGGTAGTTGTGGTGCTCCATGTTGACGAGGCGTTCGGTGCGGAGGGTGCCGGGCTGCCAGAAGTCGGGCTCGTTGACCGCGAGGGCGTCGCCGCGGATCAATTGTGGGTGAAAGACCATGATCCATGAGTCATCCTGGCCGCCGGGAGCCTTGCTGCCGAAGCTGCCGTCTCCGGCGAAGAGGGAGAGGTCCTTAGTGACGTTGACGTGAATGGAGCCGTCGTCGTGGTTGGTTTTATAGGCGAAGCGCTTGCCGGTCTTGACATCGTAGCCGGCAATAAAGGCGGAGTCGGGAACATTGCGGGGATAATCCCACTGGTACCAGATGGTCTCGCCGTCGGGTCCCCAGAATTCGTGGCCCCAGATCTCCATGTACATGGTGCGCTTGTGGATGAGGGTGTTGTGAGTGCCGTCGGTGTGGATCATCCAGAGGCGGTCGACATCCTGCCAGATGCCCTCGTGGCAATACATGAGGAGAGTGGGATCGGTGGGGGAGAAGAGGAGATGGTTGACCCAGTCGGTGGAGTGCAGGAGAGGCTTGACGTCGCCGGGCTTCTCGCCGTTGGAGCCGGGCTCGAGGCGGAGGGTGAAGAGGACGAGCGGGAGCTTGGCGGCAAGGCGCGCGACCATCATTGCGCTCTTGTTGGGGGGCTGATAGTGCGGGCCCTGGGCGGCGCTGCCGACGCGGTTGTCGGGATTTCCGGCGGCGCCGGACGCAGTTGGGGGCGCTGCGCCAGCAGGCTGGGAACTGGGTGAGGCGGCGGGCAGGTTGGAGCCGTATTGGCGGCCGGTGTCGTCGCCTTCGACGTAGGTTCCGGCGATGAGGGTTTCGTCCGCATTGACGCTGACGACCGACCAGCCGGAGGTGTTGGGTGGATGCGGGACCACGGCCAATTTGCGGACGGCGCCGGTGTTGGTGTCCGCCTTGTAGACGGCGGTGACGTGGTCGGCGTCGGTGGAGGTGTAGAAGACGCTGTTGGTTTTGTGGCCGGCGACGAGGATGTGGACGACTCCGGGGTCGCGGCCGTCGGCGGGGGTGCCGTCGGGCTTGCGCGGGTTGGCGACGAGGAGCTTGGTGGCGCGGGTGGCGAGGTCGAGGACATGGATGCCGTCGGGCGCGGAGTAGATCATTTGCTTGTTGTCGGGCGTGTAGCCGTTGATGTTGAAATAAAAGGCGCCGGAGTTGGGCTCGTCGGAGAGGCGCCAGACGCGATGGCCGGTGTCTTTATCGACCCAGGAGCGCGGGGGCATGGGGTCGCCGGGACGGGTCTGGGCGGCGGAGGCGGGTGGGAACAGGGCTGGCGCAAGCAGGACGGCGGCGAGGGTAGTGATTAGGTTGGGGCGCATAGGGATTACTCCTTGAGACGGCGGCGTCGGGGAAAAAGACGCGAACAGACAGGTTGGGATCCACGAGCGCGGAATTCGCCTGGCACGGCGAGCGAGGTGCGGGTGTGCGAATCGCAGGAGAGTTATACACTGCGGCGTATTTGATTGGGAAACGCTTGCGATGGGGCACTTCGTGCCGTTCTCGACGCTTCGCGGTACTTCATACCGTTCTCGACGCTTCGCGTAAAGGCACTAAAGGCAGAAGCTGGATTGAATGCGGTGACAAACAAACGGCGAGGCCGCCGCGGAAGTTGTTCCGCTGGCAGCCTCGCGAACGTCAGGTAACGAGGTTGAGGGTACAAGGTAGGGGCTTACAGTGGTGCACGCGTGCAGACCTCACCTGACATTTGGGCGGCTCCGTGGGGAGTGCGGGGCCGCGAACTCAGCGATAGCCGTAGGGGCGAGCGAAACGGTGGGCGCGGAGCCACTGGTCGTGGCGGATGATGGCTTCGCGGCGGGCATAATAGCCGTAGCCGTAGGGCGCGACGTAGACGGGTGCGGGAGCGACGTAGACGCGGGCAACGGGACGGCCGAAGCGAGCGCCAATGAAAACCTGCGCCTGAGACTTGATTGGGGCCGCGAACAGAAGCGCGCCAGCGGCTACGGTGGCCACGATGGATTTGGTAATGAGTCCTTTTAGGTTTGCGAGTTTCATAACGACCCTCCTGACTACACACGAATGAACACGGGCTTGGGTGAGTGGGTTGTGCGCAACTTTTACGCTGCGGCGGTGTAGCGCGGAGGCGAGTGGCGCGGGCGGGGAGAGTGGCGTAGAAGGGACACATGCAGATTTTGACTTCGGCGGAGATGAGCGCGGTGGACCGGCGGACGGCAGAGGAGTTCGGCGTGCCGTTGACGGAGTTGATGGAGAACGCGGGTGCAGCGGTGGCGGGGTTCTGCCTGCGGCAGTATGCGGCGGCGGAGCGGGTGGTGGTGCTGTGCGGCAAGGGCAACAACGGCGGCGATGGGTTGGTGGCAGCGCGGATGCTGTCGGCGGCAGGCGTGGACGTGGAAGTGCTGCTGCTGGGGCGCGCGGATGAGGTGAAAGGCGAGGCCGCGATTGCATTGCGGAGGCTTCCTGCGGAGGAGGTCCGGCTGCGGCAGGTGGTGGATGAGGCAGGGTTGACTGCGGCGAGCGGCGTGTTGGAGCGGGCGGAGCTGGTGATTGATGCGGTGGTGGGAACGGGGTTCAAGCCGCCGCTACGAGGGTTGGCGGTGGGGCTGCGGGAAATGGTGGCGAAAGTGGATGCGGTGGTGGTGGCAGTGGACCTGCCGAGCGGGTGGGATGCGGATTCGATGGAGGAGAGGGCGGAAGGAGCGTTTCGCGCGGACGCGGTGGTGACGTTTACGCGGCCGAAGCTGGCGCATGTGTTTGGGAACTTGACGGGTGGGGCTTTTGGGCCGGTGGTGGTGGCGGATATTGGATCGCCGGATGCGGCGGTGGTTCCACCCCAGCAAGCAAGCTTGCCGGGGGCCCCGCTGGTGTCTGAGAGCGGGTTGACGTGGGCGGGCGCGGCGAAGGCGATCGCGGAAAGACCGCGGGATGTGAATTCGAACAAAGGGATGTACGGGCACGTGCTGGTGGTAGGTGGGAGCTATGGGAAGGCGGGCGCGCCGGCGATGGCCAGCCTGGCGGCGCTGCGCGCGGGCGCGGGGCTGGTGACGGCGGCAGTTCCGGCGAGCATTGTGAGCGACGTGGGCAGGGTGGCTCCGGAGTTGATGATGACGGCTTTGAAGCAGGGAGCAGGGAACAGGGAACAGGGAACAGAAGGCGAGGGCGGCTTGTCGCTGGAGCAATTGAAGGATGAGGCGCTGGCGAGGCTGTTGAAGGGGATTGATGTGGTTGCGGTGGGGCCGGGGTTGGGGCAGGAAGGGACGACGCCGGAGTTTGTGCGTGAATTGGTTGCAGATTGCAGACTGCCGTTGGTGGTGGATGCGGATGGGCTGAATGCGTTTGCGGGGCGGGCTACGGAACCGAATGGCGAGGGGAGGGTGATGGTTCTAACGCCGCATCCGGGGGAGATGGCGCGGCTGGCAGGGATGACGATCAAGGAAGTTGAGGTGGACCGGGTGGGGCTGGCGCGGCGGTTTGCGATGGAGCATAAGCTGACGCTGGTGTTGAAGGGATGGAGAACGCTGGTGGCGCATCCGGATGGGCGGGTGGCGGTGAATACGAGCGGGAATCCGGCGATGGCGAAGGGTGGGAGCGGGGACATTTTGACGGGGATTGTGGCGGCGATGCTGGCGCAGTATGGGGACGATGTGGCGCAAGCGGTAGAGGCGGCGGTTTATCTGCATGGGCTGGCGGGAGACTGTTGTGTCAGAGGCAACAACGGGACGGCGCGGGCGATGGATGAGCATACGGTTCTTGCAACCGATACGGTTACACATTTGTCGGATGCGTTCCGGTACCGGGTGAAGGATGCGGGGATGACGTGGATCTGCGGGCTGAACGAGACAAAGGCTTAACACCGATTGCCACCGACGGGCACCGATTTTTTTTGAGGAAAGACAGAGGAGTTGGATGAGGGAGCGGCGGTTCAGGACGAGGTCGGTGGAGGGGACGCTGGAGTTGGGCGGGCGGATTGCGGAGATGCTGACGGCTGGGCTCCAACAACAAGAGCATGGGCTGGTGGTGATTCTGCGGGGTGAGGTGGGGGCGGGGAAGACCACGCTGGTGAAGGGGATTGCAGCGGCGCTGGGCGCGGCGGCCGAGGATGAGGTGACCAGCCCGACGTTCACTATTGTTCACGAATATGTGGGGACGAAGGTGCGGCTGTTTCATCTGGACCTGTACCGGCTGGAGACGGAGGAGCAGATCGCGGTGCTGGGGTTGGAGGAGATGGCGGGCTATGAGAACGCGCTGGTGCTGGTGGAGTGGGGTGAGCGGTTCGAGAGCGTGGTGAAGATGGCGGGTGGGGAGATTTATATGGAGCACGGCGAGGGGGATGAGCGGGGGTTGATTGTGAAACTGAAGGACTAGAGTGAGCGGGACGTGTACATTCCACTCATCGCGATAGTGCCGCGATGAATGGGGCTCCCGAGCGGCGGCGGTGGTGAAAAGCAGATTCCCTTCGGGAATGACAAACAAAAAGGAATGACAAATAGAATGGGCGGGCTTAAGCGGCAGGAGTGAAGATGGGGCCGCGGGTGCGGCCGGTGTAGCGGTAGATGGCGCACTCTTCGTCGCCGGTGGAGCCGTATTCTTTCTGGCGGGCGATGGCGGCGAGGTCGGCGGCGTGGTCCTCGGGGGTCATCTTGACGTTGTCGAGGAAGAGTTGTTCGAAGGCGGGGTTGCGGTCGAGGACGTTGGCGCACTCGGCGTTGACATAGATGAGGTCGAGGGCTGGCTCGGGGCTGGATTCGGAGCGGGCGGCGAAGCGGGTCTCGATGCGGCGGAGGAACTGGCGGAGGACGGGCGCTTCGAACGGGTGGAAGAGGAAGAGGAGCACGGGTGTGGCGGGGAGATCGAAGTCGAGCACGTCCTGCTCGAGGACCTGGATGGGGGCGAGGGGCGCGGCGGTCGGGTCGGCGGCGCGGGTGCGGGTCCAGTGGGCGACGTTGGCGCGGGCGATGCCGGCGAGCGCGGAGTTGAGTTCGATGCCGATGACCTTGCGGAAGGGGTATTCGCTGGCGACGAGCAGGCCGCGGCCTTTGCCGGCGCCGATGTCGATAAAGGTGTAGCTGGAGATGGGGTGGGGCGGGATGGTCTCGCGCCATTGGGAGATGAGGGCGCGGAGAATGCTGGGTGCGACGCCGTAGTAGGCGGTGACGTGCTCGTCGTTGGCGTGGCCGGTGACGAGGTTTTTGGCGGGGACGAGGCCACTGGTGTCGACGCCGTGCATCTGATCGAAGGGATGGATGGGGAATTCGGTGAGGTGGAGCAGGTCGCGGGGACGGGCGGGCGCGGGGACGAGGCTAGGATTCCGGTTTGGCGGGGCGGGTTTGGATCTGGATGAGGGCATTCGCGGGCTTACTTGATGGTAGATGATTGGCGAGGCGGGCGCGGCCCTCGGGAGTGATGCGTCCGGGATTCCAGGCAGGCTCGCGGAGGAGGATGACGTCGGTGCGGCTGATGGTGTCGAAGGCGGCGAGGCGGTTCTGAATCTGGGCGATGAGGGGGGTGTCTTGAGAATCCGGGGTGTCTTGAAAGCCGGAGGGATCGGCGATCTGGGCGAGGGTGAGGGCGATCGAGACGCGATGGCGGGGTGGGACGCCGGGAATGCCTGCGCCGGGGGCGTCGGGATCGGGCGTGATGGCGATGGAGTGGACGAGGCCGAGGTCGACGATGTTGAGGGAGATATCGGGGTCGTAGCAGTCGCGGAGGGCCGCGAGGATGCGGTCTTGGGTGAGGGCGGAGGCTGGAGGGGGTGCGGGCACTGGGTTGATGATAGCGTTTGTGCTAAGTTCGAAGTGCTAAAGGCCAGGTGCTGGGGCGTTTGGGTGTGGCTACGGTTTTACCCATCGAAGTGCAATAGTCTGCACATTGGGGATTTGGCGCTGCCCGCGAGGGGTCCGAAGTGGACGCTAACCCCTGTACATTGAGTTGTTTGGTAGTGTGTGGAAACGCCGTGGATTGGCTATCAAAATGCAAGTGTAGTGGACGAAGCACTATATACTCGATTTGTCGAAGCAGTTAAGTCTGAGTTTTACGATTGAAGTACTGAAGTTTTCTATAGAAGGAATCCCTCAATGACGACAGCAAAAAAGTTCCTCTATCTCGCCAGCATTGTTGCTTTGATAACTCCCCTGGCAGCCCGCGCCGACACGGTTACGATTCAATTGGTGAATGGCAGCTCATCTCCGTACAAATTCACCGTCGACGACATAACGACAAGTACGATCACCAACAACGTCTTTCTGTCGTGCCTCAGCGACTCACTCCATGTCTCAACGAACGAAACATGGTACGTGAACGTGGAGAATCTGTGGACTAGCATAATCGACCCGGGTGGTCACATGGCCTCTTCAACGTCAACTGTCAGTGGACTGTCGGGTGGACTGACGGTGGGTGACTTGGAAGGAGATGCGTACCTCGATACCCTTTATGGCACCGGGTTCGACGGCACCGACAATCAGGACATTCAGAACGCTATGTGGGATGTTCTAAATCCTAGCGCCGTGAACCTGGGCGGACCAAACACTCCGGCGAGCAAGGTCTACGCTCTCGCCGAGGCCATCGTCGGCCAGAGCACGACGGAGACGTCAGCTTTCTATTCCCAGTTCACTTTCTACGTTCCCACCAGTGAGCAGAATGGCGACTGGGGGAACAATGGGCAGCCGCAGCCGTTTTTGGGGTACATTCCCACGGAGACACCGGAGCCGTCGTCGCTGCTGCTGCTGGGAACGGGGATGGCCGGGCTGGCGTGGATAGTGCGCCGGCGGATGCTGGCAGCCCGGGTGTAGAGGCTGCTCAGGCAGCGGCA
The DNA here is from genome assembly GCA_049509035.1 of Acidobacteriaceae bacterium. Lineage (GTDB taxonomy): Bacteria > Acidobacteriota > Terriglobia > Terriglobales > Acidobacteriaceae > Edaphobacter. The sequence continues at coordinate 4,666 of JBELAH010000005.1, read as the reverse complement.
CCAAGAGTTTCAAAGTTCTACCATTTGCGTGGCTTTCCGGGGAGGAGGCCACGCAGTCTTTTTGGTATGCGCTGGGCAGGGGGCGACGGAGCCTGCTACGGAGCGGTTGCGGGACGGCGACCTGGGGGGTAACAAACTCCGTTGGCTCCCTGAATCAGCTCAATGAGTAACGGGTGGGATGCGCACGAAGATCACGGCATTGTCGTCGGAGTAGACGGTGCTCCAGTTCGGCAGCAGTGGCAAGACGAAAGCCATGGAAGAGTCCCGGGACAGGATGCAGAAGTTGATCTGATACTTGTCGAGCAGGGCGGATGGGGGGCTCTGGAGGGTAGCCCATTTGCCGAATTCGGTCATGACGCCGGACCACTCGAAGACATCGGCGCGGCCGTCGATAAAGACGGGATGATCGGGCGCAGCCCAGATCAGGTATCCGCCGCTGATCCAATCATTCAACATAGGACCGGAAAGATGGTGGGTGTGGATGAAGTCCACGGCCTTTGCGGGACTCTGCTCCTCGACTTGGCGGGTGAGGTTCTGGCGGCTGGGGAAGGCCCAGAAGGCGACCAGCAAGGACGCTGCGATGAGCACCAAGTTGGGCGTTGGGCGATCTTGCCTGGCGTCATACCTATCCCAGGAACCTGCGAAGACTCGCGACAGAATGGGGGCAGCCAGGATGCCAAAGACGAAGAGCATGCGTTCGTGGGTCGCGGCCAGGTAGGCGCCCAGGGCCAACAGCAGGAGCTCATGCCAAAGCAGCTGTGTCCGGCGGACGATAAGAAAGAGGAACAGGCCGCCGAGCGTTGCCAGGAACGCGAGTCCGCGCGGATCGGACAGGCGAAGCGGCTGCCACTCCTGTACGTTGCCTAGGTTGATTGGTTGATGCAGCATGAGGTTCAGCGGGTAGAGGACCTGCTTGACACCAACCGGATTGAGGAACAGCGCCAGGACAGACAGAGCCAGTGCCCAGGTGAGCATGCGCCGGCGTGGTGCATCCCAGGGGATGGCCAGGAGCGAGCCGCGTTGAAAACTAAACCAGGAGCTGAAGAGGAGGATTGCGGCGACGGCGATTCCGAGGGGAAAAGACCCGTGGCAGTTGACCCACAGGGCGAACAGAGGCGGGAGCGCCAGAAACCAGCGTGGATTGCGAGTGCGGCCGAGATGGAGCAGCAACAGTTCGGCAACCAGGAGGAGGTAGCCGATGGTCTGCGGCCGGATGGAGAAGCCAATAGTCCCAAACAGCCAGATGGCGATGGCGCCAAGGAAAGCCACTTTGGCGTTTCCGGAATAGAGCGAGCACAGAGCGTAGCCGGCGATGAGGATGGCGGAGGTGAAGAAGCAGAGCCAAAGCATGAGGCCGGAGTAGCCGCCCAGCTTATAGGCGGCGAAGATGCTTAGCTGCGCGAGCCACTCGTGCGGGATGTAGGCGTGGTGGTTGGTGGTGTAGGAGAAGATGTCGGTGGTGGGGATGGCGTGGGTGGTCCAGATGACTTCGCCGGTCTTGAGGTGCCACCACATGTCGGGGTCGTCGAAGCGCGACCGCATGGTGAGCACTGCGAGCACGACCAGGAGGCCGGCAATGGCTACCGGGAAGGAGAAGACCCTATGGAAGATTCCCGGCCCCGCCAGCACTGGACTTGGTTTGGGGGCCGGTGGTGCTGTGGTCACGCGATCTCCAGCTTGGGGTTCTCCGCTTCACCAACCAGCTCCGGTCCGGCGCCCCGGATGAGGCGATGGAGGTAGGCGCGCGAGATCTGGAGACTACGGGCGGCGAGGGTCTTATTGCCATTGTGTTCGCGCACAGCGGCGACGGCGAGCTTGAGTTTGTAGTCGCGGAGCTGGCGCTCGAACGAGCCCGCGGGCTGGTAGTCGTCGATGCTGACGATACCCTCTTCGTGGATGTTCTGGGGCAGTTCCTCAACTCCAATGCGGGTGCCGTGGGCCATGATGATGGCGCGCTGAATCACGTTTTCCAGTTCGCGCACATTTCCGGGCCAGGAGTAGGACTCCAGCATGAGCATGGCTTCTGGATCGATGCCCTCCATGGGCTTGCCGTACATATCCGCGTAGTGATGCAGGAAATAGTTGGCGAGCTGGGGCAGATCTTCGCGGTGGTCCTGGAGCGCGGGAGCGTCGATACGCATGACGTTGATGCGGTAATAGAGGTCCTGGCGGAAGGCGCCGCGGGTGACCATTTCCCCGAGGTCCTGATGGGTGGCAAAGACCAGGCGCGCGCGCAAGGGGATGAGGCGGTTGCTGCCCAGCCGGCTGAACTGGCGCTCCTGAATCACACGCAGGAGTTTGACCTGGGTGGAGAGGGTGAGTTCTCCGATTTCGTCGAGGAATACCGTGCCCTCGCCCGCCTGCTCGAGCAAGCCGACGCGGGCACCGACGGTGCCGGTGAAGGCGCCTTTTTCGTGACCGAAGAGCTCGGCCTCAATCAGGGTTTCCGGAATAGCGCCGCAACAGACGGCGATAAATGGATGAGCGGAGCGGCCGCCCAGATTGTGGATGGCACTGGCGATGAGCTCCTTGCCGGTGCCGCTTTCGCCGGTAACCAGCACGGTGGCATTGATATTGGCGACCCGGCGCACGAGATCGTAGACCTCCTGCATACGCGCACTGGATCCGATCATTCGATCGCAATTGGTGGCTGCCTCCAGCCGCTGCTGGGCTATCTGGAGATCGCGCTTGAGCGAGGAGTTCTCGTACGCCCGGCGCAGCATTGCCTTGAGGTCGCGGACGGAGGGTGGCTTGCGGCAGTAGCCGAAAGCGCCGAGGCGAACCAGTTCGGCCGCAGTGGAACGCAAGCCGTCGTCGGCCAGAACGACGATGACCGAAGAGTCGCGAAAGGAGATGATGCGGCGGTAGGACTCGACTCTCTGCTTCAGCAGTTCCGGTTTGGCGTCGAGGTCCAGAACCACAACATCGCAACTCCCGGTGGAGAGCAGTTGTTGGATGCCATCTTCGCTGGACTCGAAGAGAACCTGAAATTCCTTGCCCAAAGCGGATGAAAGGAGTGGCTGCAGGGTGCGGTCGTCAGAATGCAGTCCGATGCGGATCATCAACTAGTCCCCCGATCTCGTTCTGTTAGCAGCAGGCGACTAATCGCCTGGGAGATAACCATCGCCAGTTATCGCTATTCGCGAGGTGCGATGAAGAAAAGGGTTCGGCGCGAAGTGCGGCCTAGCCATGATAGGACCAACTCTGGGTGGTGCTGGAGACAATCTCCCAGGGGGTCATCCAATGAGGTACGCTATCAATAATCTGAGAACTAATGTGGGTGCGGGGCCCGAACAGCAGGAGGCAAGTCCACCCATCTATTAAGCAATCGCAATGCCAGAGTGACGACGTGCGGAACTCTCATAGAATCAGCGAACAGCATCTAGTCAATTTCACGCGACTGCAAGACTTTGCGTAGTCCTGTGAAAAACAAGTTATGGCTGCCGGAGGTTGCGTTAGGCAGCCTACACAGCGCGACGATTTTGGCTGGTCCGGCCAGATTCGCATGCGAGTTCCTGCTCCATCAGCGCGGGGGCCGGTCGCTAAATTTGCTCCATGGGAGGCCCGTACCTTCCCGGGTTTGAGGAGAACGCATCTTGCGGACCGGTTTTGATGAGTGGAAAGTGGTATTTGCGGCGTTGGAGCCTGCATGTAGTCTGGCCCGTACCGCGTGTTTCGCGGGAGTCCAGGGAAAGCCGGCACAGGAGTTTGGCGAGGGTGCTAAGGTAACTGGTAAAGGGTGTATATCTTCCGTCACTCGGGAGAGAGGGATGTAAACAGCCGTGAACACCGGGCTGGGAAGAATGGGCCGTAAGCTATTGAAATCAGGTGTTTGGGGGTTAGGTTCATTTGGATGAGGAATTGCAGTTCGAAGGTATGATCCCCCTAACGGGAGGAATGGCTTAGTTATGCACTCGATTGCGTGGTGGCCGACTCTGATTGTTCTCGCGGTGGCGACCTTCACGGACCTGCGCAGCCGGCGCATTCCAAATTGGCTGGTGTTTCCTTTCATGGTTGCGGGCATTGCCGTCTCCGGCTGGCAGCACGGATGGCACGGGATCGGGCAGAGTTTTTCGGGGTTGGGGCTGGGTGCGCTGTTGTTCGGCATTCTCTGCTGGATGGGAGGCATGGGGATGGGCGATGTAAAACTGTGCGCGGCGATCGGCGCCTGGATTGGACCATCGCAGTTGCTGGTGGCGCTGGTTTTGACGGGCATTACGGGCGGCATTATGGCGATTTGCTGGGCGGTCGCCGGCGGGTTTCTGGGGGACCTGTTCAAGAACACGGGGGACCTTGTTTTCGGCCTGAAGGAGCGGGGGCTTCGTCCCCATCCCGAGCTGGTGCTCGACAATCCGGAGGCGCGCAAGATGCCGTACGCGCCCGCGATTGCGATTGGAACGCTGATCTCTTTTTTTTCTCGTTAGGGAATGGAAGACGCACATGGTGAGGTCGCCAGTATGTCAGTCAAATCGCCGGAGAGGTGGGAGACCGTGGGGGGTGGACTGCCCATGAATTCGCCTATTACCAGACTTCCGGACGCGCTGGGCAGTGGCGTGTTGTCGATTGGATTGATTGGTCCTACGGATGCACGCCGGGAACCGATAGCTGCGGCGCTTGCCAGCCTGCATGGCGCGGCCACGCGGGAGTTCTCCGCGTATCCCGATCT